>CACWYV010000007.1 GCA_902765225.1 Candidatus Avelusimicrobium intestinale | reverse complement strand
TAAACGCGGTTGCCAATCTACTAATGTGCGAACAATCGGGGTACCCAGTGTGCCACTGTTTCCACTACCGTAATTTACGCTATCTTGAGTGCTTGCATCCAACACGGCAATACGAACGTCCGCATCTTTACTTAACCGGTAGGCGTATGTGTACGGCTGCGCGGAAACAGAGGTTATACTCCCCACTACGCTGGGCGTACTGCGCACCGTGTGAATGTTCGTTACATCCACCTGCATCGGAATTTGATTCATCCCGGGGTATGCTATCGTGGAACTAAATTGGATTTTGTCGGTAATGATACCATCCCCCGGAGAATCTGTCTGCACCGTGGCACGGAAACCAAACTGCCCGTTTGATTTGCCGTATTCCCCAGCTATCTCGTACGACCCGTCCCACGCCGCACAGAACGGAATGGCCTGGTTCGATTGCGTACCGTCATTATTAAAAACTACACAATTGCTACCATTTGCATGGCAATACCAATCAGCCCCATGCGACGAATCAAAATGCTCACCCCACCTCACACCTGTACAGAAATCTCCTGCATTAGCATCCCATTCTGTACACTCTCCACTATCGTTCCAATTTCTACAAGGATTTTGAGTACATACCCATCCGGCCCCCGAACACGGATGGCCAGCATCGGCTCCAGAACAGTGATACGAACCACACCGGGCGGAGGTTTGGTCCGGGTATAAGTCTATCGTACGGATAGCGGGCGTTTCAAAATTGGTGCAGTACACGTTCATACACAGCCCTAAACAGTGGTTGGGATAATTGTTGGCAGCCGAAACAGACGGATAAGGTTGGTCGTATTCAATAAGGGCTGAATTTTTCCACGGATCGGAAGAACCGTTCAGTGATGACACAAAACTGCGATTGTCACCCGCCCCAGAACCAACATTACTGGGAGTAAAATCACAATACTTTTTATTTGTGAAACCTGTCGTCGTATCACTACCATAAAACACCCCGGCATAGCGTACGTCCGCCGACTGGGCCAAGGCCGACACGGCGGCCGCAATTACCAGCCCAATAATTCCGATTCCTTGTAAAACAAATTTGTGTAAATTTTTATGCATAAATATCCTCAAATATTTGATAATTACTTCACGGGTACGAATAGCACACCGCGCGACACGTTTGCCAAACAAACACGCCGACACACTCATACGTTTATATTGTCGCAACTTTCGGGGGTGTCTGTCAACTGCTTTCTGTACAGGCGGGCGCGTAAAATGGGTGTTGTCTTGAAAAGGGAGGTCACTTCGGGCCGTAAAAATGCCCGAGCGGAATTTATTCCGGGCTCTTGCTACCTTAACTTAGTTCTGTCTGACAATTTAAGGTAGTGAGACCGGCTTGTCAGAAGACTCCGGGGAAAGTTCAGCGGGGTGCGCAGACTGTGTGGCCGCCGGTTTTTCGGCCGCCGCTACTGTTTTACTTTTCTTGACCTCTTGCGGTACTTGGTCTGCTACTTCCCGGTACACGGCAAAACTGCCACGTCCGTTTTGCTTGACCACATAAAGGGCTTGATCTGCCTTTTCCAATAGTTCATCTGCCGTTGCACCGTCCGCCGGATACGTAGAAACCCCTTGACTGATACTGAGGTGTTCCGGCTCCACGGAGGCCCGGTCCGGCAGAGTAATATCGTGAATGCGCTCTTGCAAGCGCCGGGCAATCACTTTGGCTTCTTCCGCGTTGGTGCGCGGGAGCATGATGATCATTTCATCTCCGCCAAAGCGGCACGGTACGTCCGTTTGGCGCAAAGAGGAACGGATAATTTTACTGACGGCTTTTAGCGCCCAATCTCCAATCTGGTGGCCGTGCTTATCGTTAATCTGCTTAAAGAAATCAATATCCATAATCACAAGCGATAACGACAAACCAAACCGTTTGGCCCGGTATAATTCTTCGGCGAATTTTTCGTTAAAATAACGGCGCACCGGCAGTTTGGTCAGCTCGTCATAATTGGAAAGTTCCTGCACACGCTCAAACAGCCGGGCGTTATCAATCGTCAATGCCATTTGGGAGGCAAACTGCTGCAGCGAAATAAAATCCAAATACCCGATTTTCCGCCGGGAAAGGATATTATCAAATGTCAAAAACCCGACCTTCGTGCGCTGTAACTTAAGCGGCAGATAAATTACGCTACGTATCGCCCGGTACGTGGCCGAGGAATCAAAAACTTCTTTTAAAATCTGTTTTTCTTCATCCCGCAACGACGCACCCGATTCGTGCGTGACGGTACCGGAAATATCCACCCCCAGCACCGATTTAATACGCGTGCCTTCGGAATTAGTCAAATACAAGTGGACACGGTCAAAATGGAAGTACCGCTGCACCCCTTTTAAAATAAGTTCCAACCCGTCATTAAGCCGTAAGGAAGAAGCAAAAATTGTGGATAAATCATTGAGCGCGGTGGACATATTTAACCGCTGGTTCTTGGCTTGGTCCACTTCCGTATTGTACAAATTGTGCGAAATTTCCCGCCCCAAATCCTGAATCAGGTCAATTTCGCCCGGAGTAAATACCCGCCGTTTGCGGAAACGCTCCAAACGCAGTACGCCCACTTTCTCGCGCGTGATGGAGCGAACTTCGCCCGATTTAAGTTCCACGCTGGGGCGTTGCCAACGAATGAGCACATACAAGGCCGGATAACTTAAGTCCGTCGTTTCCGCCACGCCTTTTTGCAACAACTGACGCAAGAAAACCGGTTCGTTGGCGACGGAAATATCTTCCTGCATATCCATGCAATATTCTTTCTTGCACATCATTTTGAGCGACAAAATCGCCCGTTCCTGTTGCCAATCAAAAAAATACACCCGGTCCAACCGGAACAAATCCCGCAACGCCTGTAAAGCACATTCCAACAGCTCGCGTTTGTTTTGAAACGATTGGTTTAATTGTTTGTGAAATTTGTAAAGTGTGTAGGATCTTTTATCAAACATACCTCACCCCTTATAAATGGACAGTAAAAATTCAATTTCTTTGGCCGTCATGTCCAGTTCTTTATCTAACAAGGCCTGCGTGAAACGGTGTTCTACAATTTGGGCCGCACACATCGCTAACACACGCTTCAAAATTTCCATCACCGTCCCCATGATGACCATATTGGGCAAAATTTGAGCGGAAGGTAAAATGTGTTTGTATGTCTGTAACCGCGGAGACTGTGCCAAGAACGGTTCAAACGCATATTCAAACGCCGGGAAAGCCTCTATCATCGTCGCGTAACGCATTTGAATATCTTTGCGCGCACAGAATTTGATAAACTGAAGTGCATCTTTTTTGTGTTGGGAAAACGTATTGATAAATAAATTCATCCCGGACAAATACGCAGCCGGTTTATCACCCGCCATCGGTACCGGCACGGTACGCACACGCATGCCGCGGTGCGCACTAAACGTGCTGATTCCTTGTTTGCGTGCCAACATCATGCTGGCCTTGCCGGATACAATCGTCCCTAGCGAGCCGCGCTCGCGTAAAATGGGCATATATTCTTTAAGCGCCAACGTAATATAATCGTGCAGGGCTTCTTTAAATTCTTTAGAACCTACCAACGTGGCTGCCCGGTCCTCCGTAAAGAAATTTAACTCCCGGCTCCACATACACGGCAAGGCACTGCGCATGGAAAGCGAACCGCGCCAATCGCTGTTTTGCATAGGATAGTAACCGGGAACATTTTTAAACTTCTCCCGCAGTTTAGCACAGACAGATAAAAGCCCCGACCAGGTTTTTAATTCTTCATCCGGCGAGGAAGACACCATTTTCAAATGGTCCACCCGGTAGTGCAGCGCACTCAAATCAAACCACCACGGGTATGAATAAATATCTTTGGTACCGGGTTGGTAACAATTTTCTTTGAGTTGCGGTAAACTGTCCGTAAGCGTAAGCCCCGGGTCTAGTTGGGAAAGGTTTTCGGCAATGCCGGCTTTTACAATGAGCGCCGTCCAGTAATGTGGAATTTGAATTAAGTCCGGCATTTCTTCATGGAAAGGATCCTTTAACGTAAAAATACGCCGCCACAACACATTGCGCGTCAACACCCGCACCGATAAATCTATAGATGGATTTTCTTTCCTAAACAACGCCACCAATGCAGCGTAATCTTCCATCGTTCGCGCGCCCGAGTCGGGCATAGCCCACAAAATCATATTTACTCCTTACCGCCCCAATTGCGTACTTTCATATTAGGGTCAATATTTATGTTGGCCGGTAGCGGCTTTCCGGTCTGTTCTGCGTATTGTAACTTTTTATATGCACATAATGCAATCATGGCTGCATTGTCCGAGGATAATTTCCGTTCCACAAACCGCACACGGATCCCCTCTTTTGCTCCACGCTCCTGCATGTGTTGGCGCAAAAGTGCATTGGCGGCCACGCCTCCTCCCACCGCAATATGTTTCACTTTATATGCGCGAGCCGCTAACAACGTCTTGGTAACCAGGGTATCTACCATGGCCTGTTCAAAACTGGCACAAACATCCGGGATACTGATAGACTGATGATCCCGCAAATAATAACTCACCGCCGTTTTAATTCCGCTGAACGAAAATTCCCAAGTCCCCGGCAGTAACGGTCGCGGAAAGGCAATCGCGTCGCGTCTTCCGGTCAATGCCTGTTTAGAAACCTGCGGACCGCCGGGATAAGCAAGCCCCAATAATTTGGCCACTTTATCAAAGGCCTCGCCGGCTGCATCATCCCGCGTGCGGCCTAATACCTTGTATTGACCGTACCCCTTGACGTACCACAATTCTGTGTGCCCACCGGACACCACTAACGCCACCAGCGGAAATTGCAAACGTTCTTGGGCTTGGTTTCCTTCAAAATCACAAGCAAACAAATGTCCTTCCAAATGATTAACCCCAATAAGAGGCACCTGCTTAAACCGGGCCAACGTCTCCGCCGCCACCCGGCCTACCATGAGCCCACCGGGCAATCCCGGCCCGCTGGCGAACGCCACATAATCGAGCGGCCGCTCCCCCAAGGCCTCTTTAACTACTGCGGCGATTTTGGCTGCGTGAGCCCGGCTGGCCAGTTCCGGCACAACCCCGTGATACTTTTTATGTTCTTCAATCTGGGAATAAATCACATTAGTGACCAACTCCCGCCCGCCTACTAACAACGCAGCGGAAGTTTCATCACACGTAGATTCAATTCCCAAAATCGTTACCGTTGGCGACATAAATTATTTGGTTTTTCCCATTTTGTTTTGTTTAGACGGTTCTGGGTTTGTTTTAGAGTCTTCTTTTTCCTTGGATTTGCGGGCCGCGGCTTCTTTTTGGCTGTCGGCAATCGCCTGTTCCAACGAAATTTTCCCCGTTAAAATTTCAACGGCTTTGTCTAACACCGCATCTTTTTCTTTAAATTCCAATACCGGTGCTTTTTTACCCGGCGTATAAACAACTTCGGCATACGGCTTAAATACTTTGATTTCATCGTTCGGGTCCACCAGCAGTTCCACATCCGGGAAAATGCCCCCCTCTTCCGCCTTGGATTTGTCACGGTAATCCCGCTGGATGAGCCTTCCGGACGGCGTATAATACCGTGCAATCGTCAACCGCAACCCGGCTCCGCCGGAAAGGGGCAACACCTGTTGTACACTGGCCTTACCAAAGGTACGCTGACCCACTATAAAAGCCCGTTTGTTATCCTGTAACGCACCGGAAACAATTTCGCTGGCACTGGCCGACCCCTGGTTGACCAATACCGCCATCGGCAAGTCCAGATAAGGTCCATCTTGTACCGTCTTAAATTCTTGGTAGTATTCCGGTTTACGACCTTGCGTGTAAACAATCATTTGGCCGGCCGGCAAAAAAAGTTTGGAAATATCCACCGCCCCGGTCAACAGCCCCCCGGGATTAAATCGCAAATCCAATACCAACGACTTCATGCCTTTTTGTTGTAAATCCCGCAAAGCCTTTTTGACTTCCTCTAAACTGTGGCCGGAAAAATCCACCATATACAAATACCCCACTTGTTTAGATAACATACGCGAATGCACGACTTCCGGAACAATCTTTTCGCGTTTGAAATGGAAATCCGGCAAATTTTTGTACTGGCCGGTTTTATCATCCTTGCGGCTCATGGTGATTTTTACTTTACTGCCTACCGGGCCGCGCATGAGTTCCACGGCTTCATCCAACTCCATTCCCTTCAAATCTTTGTCATCTACAAACAAGATACGGTCTCCCGGCATCACCCCGGCGGCAAACGCCGGCGTACCCGGCATAGGGCTCATGACGGTAATAAAACCATCCAATTTCTGAAGACGAATTCCTAACCCGCCAAATTCTCCGCGGGTATCATTTTTTAAGTTCTTGTAATCTTTGGCATCTAAATATTGGGAAAAATCATCCAGTTCCCCCACCACTCCGCGGATGGCTCCCTCTACCAATTTATCGGTATCGGTTTTTTCCACATAATTCTCTTTGACAAATTCAATCACATCCACCAACCGACGTAATTGTTTGAGCGTACGGTCCACCGCGCCATAGGCGTAAGGGAATAACGTTCCCAGAAAAAATAACACCGCTGCTAATACGGCATAACGATTTAATTTTTGGTCTTTCATAACACTCCTTATTGTTGTTCTTTCAACCATTGTTGCGGGTCGGCCGCGGCCGCCCCTTGACGAATTTCAAAATATACGGCACTTTGTCCGGTGCCTGACGACGACTGCGTGTCCTGTCCGGCCGTACCGACTACACCTTGCCGGGCAATACGATCCCCCACAGAAACATGGATTTCACGCAAGAATCCGTAAATGGAGAAAAATCCCTTCCCATGGTCTAAAATTGCCACATTCCCGTAGGAACGGAACGGCCCGGCATAAATGATACTTCCTTCAGCCACCGTCCGGACAACCTCTCCCGGGCGGGCGGCAATTTTAATTCCTTCCCGGAAAATCCACGTATTTAAGTCTGCCCGGTACTCTTTACCAAATTTACTGATTACTTTTCCCTTAACCGGCCACGGCAAACTGTGCATGGGAACATCTATTTGCGGACGGTTTTCTGCCGCATCTTCTCCCGTTTTTTGCGCTTTGGCCAACGCCGATTTACGACGGCGCTCAAATGCAGCCAACCAATTGTTTAACGCAGTTGCCGATTTGTTTAATTCATTAATTTCTTTGCGCACCGCTTTTACTTTTCGCTTCGTTTGGGCTAAATCTTGTTTCTTTTTGCGGAAAGATTGCGAGATCACTTGCTGTTCCTGCTGGATACGGGAACTTTGTTCTTGTAGATGGCGGTTTCGTTCTTCAATACTTTGCAGCAAGGCCTGGGCGTCCTGGTTTTCCTGTTGCAATTGGGCCGTAAAAGCCGCCTGGTGGGCTAAGGCACGGGTCCTGAATACATTCTGTTCCAAACTGTATCCCCCCACACATAGCTCGCAAGTAGGCGTTAAATAATGAGAAGTGATTTCGTGATTCATTTTATCCTGCCACAGTTGCATACTGCGCTTTAAGGCCGTGCGCTTTTCACCCACGGAGAGCATATTCTGTTCCAATGAAGACAAATCCGATTCCAGTTTACTTTTCAACCGCTGCGTCCGGATTTTTTTCGTTTCCAAATCCGAAATTTCCCGCGAAATACGTTTTTCTTGTTGGCGGTACTTTTGCAATTCGTTTTCTTTCTGGGCGGCTTGTTTTTGTAAACGTTCCATTTCGCGTTTGCGTGCGACGGCCTCGGCATTTTGACTATATGCCGGCATTACCGTCCACAAAAACGCGACTAGCCCTATTAAAATTTTTGCCATTTGGATAACGTCCATCCTAATAAACCACAAAAACTTAACACCAACAACTGGCGGAAAATACTGGTAAATGCCCGTACCGGCTCACTTAACAATCCCAAGGGATACAGTAATCCGCAAAAACATAAACAGGAACATACCCCCGCTACTACTCCGACGACGGCAGCCTCTATGTAATGCGTCTGCCTACGGGAGGACGGATACGCCTCCACCAAAAACATAAAAGAGAAGAACAGCACCCCGGCCAGTAACATCATCACGCGTAATAATTTGACCCAAATTCCCGTGGTGAATACCAACTGGGCATGCGCTGTTTGATAATGGGGGATAATCCCGGAGTATTCCGCGGCGATATTGGCCATCAACGATTCCACATTTCGCACGGCCGCAGGAGTCAGGTGCAGTTCAAAATAAGCCGGCATGGGGTTGCGGCCCAGCATCATATCCCGCACCAATTGCGGGTGTTGCCGCCGAACGACTTCCAAAGCATCTTGGGAAGAAAAGAGTTTAACGGATGTAATATCCTTTTTTTGGTTTAACGTTTCTCCCATTTGTTCCAGTGTTTCGTTGTCCGGCACATTTTCCACCGTTAATATGACTTTGAAAGAATTATACAAATCCGCATGGTACGCAGACAGCCGTTTATCCACTAGCAGCAATCCCTGCCACAACAGGGCTATGGCAAACACCAATACAAACAGCCGCCCGTGTATCCGCACGGTACGTTTTACACGTGGAAATTTGGTAGATTCTTCATGCAAAAAATCGTCCGTCATGTTAGTTCTCTCCCCAGCCAAAGGCCCTTTTGATTTTGGGCAGGATGTCCGTATTATGATACACCCCGCCGAACAACTGCTGCTGCGGGCCATACGCCACTCCCAACAACAAGGACGAAGAGTGCGTTTGGGTGGCCCATACAATCCCATATTTTTGATTCAACTGCACAAACAAACCGGAAACGTCCTGTAAATTTTGAAAAGAGGACATATCCAACGGATATCCAAGTACCCGGCTAAATGCTTTTTCCAATCGTTGACGGGTACGCTTTTCAGCCGGCCATTGGGTAATTTCTTTGCGTAACGAATACAAACTGCTGCGTTGTTTTTCCAACAAAGCATACGTATCAAACGAAGCGTACGACGTATCTCCATCGTACAGGACTTCCCCCTGCTCACTGCGGTGTAGGGCTTCTTCCCGCGAAAAAACGCGGTAGGTAAAGGACCCCAACCCGGTATCGTGGTCAGCATTGAGATAGAGCAAAGTATCGGGGTGCGTATCGGCATACGTTCGTACTACGTCCAATACTTGGTCCAACACGCGCATTTCGGCCAAAGTAGCCCCCGCATCGTTTTCGTGGGCGGCCCAATCAATTTTTCCGGCCTCCACCAACAGGACAAATCCATGAGCCGAATCCTCCAGTATTTCCAAGGCCTTCTGTGTTTGCAGCGCCAGAGAGGGCAAGTTGGGATGAAGCGGCATTTCTACCGACATGGGCATCGCTTTTTTGTCAAATAATCCCAGCACTTTCCCGCCGCGGACTTTTTGTAACGCTTTTTTATCAAATACGGTTTGATACCCCTGTTGCCGTGCCTGCTTTAATAAATCTTTATTTTCTCCCGTAGAAAAATACTTCAATCCCCCGCCCAATATCACTTCCGGCTCCAAAGCCAACTGTTGGCGGGCAATCTCCATTTTATGACGGCGACTGGCGGTGTGGGCAGTAAAACCGGCAGGGGTGGCATCCGTCACATACGTATCGGAAATAATACCCACGGCCTTGCCGTGCTGTTTAGCGATTTCCAACAACGTCGGCACGGAATGGCCCTGGGCATCCAAACCGATATACCCCGGCACAGAACGTTCTCCCGAAGCCATTTGCGTAGCAGCGGCGGCAGAATCGGTTACTACGGTAGAAGCCGTATCTGTAAAGAAAATTCCTTGGCTACCGCTTACCAACAGCTGTTCCAACGCACTGGTTCGCTGCGGGTATCCGCTGATAGCCCCTTGGCGCACCCCTTGCATCCAAAATCCCATCAGTTCCGGTCCCATTCCGTCCCCGATTACCCAAATAAGGTTGCGGGGAGATTGCTGGACAACCGGAGCAGCAGGCACTGCCCCCAGCAATCCCGTAACCCAAACCAGTAACCCAATTCCAACCCAAATCTTGCGCATATTTTTACGATAAAGTTTTGCGATACAACGCCAAATACATCTCTGCAGATCTATCCCAAGACAAATCTTGCCGCATGGCGTTACGTACCAAACGCATCCATATAGTTTTATCTTCAAAAATGCTGATAGCCCGTTCCACCGTACGTAAGATGCCGGTTTCGGTAAACGGCTCAATAAAAAATCCCGTAGCAGTCTCTTCTTTGCCGGGTTGATAGCCCTTGACGGTATCCACCAACCCACCCACATGAGAAACCACCGGTATCGTGCCATACTTCATGGCAATCAGTTGCGATAAGCCGCACGGTTCAAAACGGGACGGCATCAACAACATATCGGCCCCGGCATAAATGCGGTGAGCCAATTCCTCATTCAATCCTTCGTTAAAACTAACGCTGCCCGCATGATTGCGTGCCAAACTTTGGAAGGCCTTTTCCAATAGCGGATCGCCCTTCCCTAAAATGACGAATTGGACCTTATCTTGCAGTTTTTCAATCAATCCCACTGCCATATCCAACCCTTTTTGATAATCCAATCGCGATACAATCCCTATCAGCGGTTTATCCGGTTGCGGGGTCAGTTTGCATTGTTGACACAACGCTTGTTTGGCGGCAGCTTTTCCGCTAGTCACCTCACTGATATCATATCCTACAGGTAACACCGGGTCCAATTCCGGATCCCACACATCCGTATCGATTCCGTTGACAATCCCGTAAAAATGATGACTGCGGCTTTGTAACAGCCCTCCCAGGCCAAACCCAATAGCCGGGTCCAGTTGCACTTCGCGCGCGTAATTGGGACTAACGGTGTTGATTTTATCGGCAAAGACAATACCGCTTTTTAAGAAACTGATACCGCCGTAATATTCAAATTTTTCCGACGTATAATCTACCGGGTGAAACCCGGCTTTGCGGAAAGCGGAATATGGAAAATGACCTTGGTAAGCAATGTTATGTATTGTGTATAAACTACGCGTACGGGTGAAGAAAGCATCTAACTTGTAAACAGTTTTTAAATACGCGGGAATCAAGCCGGTTTGCCAGTCGTGGCAGTGAATCAGGTCCGGTCGGAACCCGATAAATTTACACCCTTCCAGCACAGCGCGGCTAAACAAAATAAACCGCTCATCGTTATCGCTAAATTCCCCACTGGGCGTGCGATACAAATCCGGGCGGTCAAAATACTTGCGGTTTCCGACGAAAAACACCAACACACTCCCCCAGTTGATGTAGGAAAGCGATACTTGTTCAATGCGATCTCCGATGGGAATTAAATAAACACCGGGCACAATTTTGAGTGAAGAAACCCGCACAATATTGCGGTAATGGGGTAAGAAAAGCAACACCTTATTGCCTTTGCGGGCAGCAAATTGCTGACACAAAGCCCCCACCACATCCGCCAACCCTCCTGTTTTACAAAATGGAAATGCTTCACTAGCGGCTAAAACAATATTCATACGTTACTCCTCCCGGGTAGTTTCTTCCTTTTCGTCGGCCTTGACCAAAGAGGCCGAATCAGTAGCAGGCACAGAACCTGCTATAGCTGCCGGAGTCTCCGGCTGCGGTTCCTGCGGTAACTGCGCAGCAGATGTTTCAAAAAAATCACTGCGGTTGTAACTTGTACGTTTAAAAAAGGGATCCACTTCCGTATCCAAGGCCTGTAACCGCTCCTCCGGCTCCAAGTCCTCCAGCGGGATAATAGCCGGATCATTGAGCGGGGCCAGCGGCTCGCCAAACGGCAAATCGGCTTGTTTTTCGTGTATATTTTTGGCCGCAAAAACCTGTAAATCCGGTAGTTCGGATAATTTGTTCAGTCCAAACATGCGTAAGAATTCATCGGTGGTACCATATACCATAGGCCGCCCCACGGTGTCTTTTTTGCCCACTACCCGCACGAGCGAGCGCTCCAACAACCGCTCCAACGGACCGGCCACATCCACACCGCGGATGGCTTCCATTTCGGCACGGGTAATCGGCTGCTTATAGGCCACTATAGCTAAAGTTTCTAGAGCCGCCGGGGAAAGTTTAGTGGTCATTTTTTCGTTGTATAACCGGCGCACCCAGCGACCGTATTCGGGTTTCGTGGCCATTTGAAAGCCACCGCCGATTTCCACAATTTGCATCGCACGGCCTTGCTCGGCATATTCATTTTGAAGAGCCCCAATTGCCTCACGTATTTGCGAAACATCCGCTCCGTCTATCACGTCGGCCAGACGAGTGGGCTTGACAGGACGGTCGGTAATAAACAAAAGAGTCTCTACAATCTTTTTGATGTCATCCGTTTGTAGCAAACCCTCCTTTGACGGTTGCGGTTGCTCTACGGCGGCCGGGGTAGCCGTGTCCGAGGGCTCCTGTACAGACGGAACGGAATTTTGGTCTTCTGCGTTCATAATCATTCTCCGGGTCAGGCAGTTGCCTGACCGTGCATTAAAGTTTTGAAATCTTTATCCTTATTTTCCGGATTTAAATAAATACGAATCTGCCCTTCTTGCTCATCTTGCCGCGCCAGTAACTTTTTAATTTTAATTAATTCCAAGAGCGCCATAAAACAGGTAATAATACCCCGTTTTTTCGTTTCTCCCACAAAAATATCATCTAGTAACACCCACGTACGCTGCGCTAGCATATCCACTACTTTTTGCATTTTAACTTCTATAGGAAATTCTTCTATCTTTAGTAATTCAATCCGCTTCCGTTCGTCCAACCGTTCAAATGCCCGCTTCACAGCGGCCAGTAAATCAAACATCTGCACGTTGATAATCTTTTCCCCGCTGTCAAAAACCGGAGCCGTGCGGTAAAATTTGTCTTTATTTTCTTCTAATTTTTGATTTAAATACTGACTGGCCTCTTTGTATTTTTGATATTCCATCAATTTTGCAATTAACTCTTTGGCCGGGTCCGGGCCTTCATTTTCCGAGGTAGGAGCCTGGCTGGGCAGTAACGTCTTGGCCTTGATTTGCATCAGTGTACTGGCCATCACTAAAAATTCACCTGCCACCTCCAAATTCAGTTCCTTCATCACATTGAGATAATCCAAATATTGTTTAGTAATCTCGGCAATGTTAATATCGCACACATCCAAGTTATCTTTCTTAATCAAGTGAAGGAGCAGGTCCATTGGCCCTTCAAACACGTTGATGCGTACATTAATGGAAGCCGGAGCGTTTATCATTTCGTCACCCGCATTACTTTTTTAACTTTCGCCAACGTCGTTGCGGCATTAGCCCGGGCGCGTTCTTTACCGGCCGATACAATCTGTTCCAATTGGGCACGGTCATTTTCAATTTCTTTACGACGGGCGGAAAATTGAGTTAGTTCGGGCTCCATAAGGCCGAACAGTTCCTTTTTACATGCCACACATCCAAGCGCCCCCGCCTTGCACTCTTCACAGCGTTTGGCGCAAGCCGGATTATAAATTTTGTGAAACGCATACACCACACACCCTTCCGGATCGGCCGGGTCGGTGGCTTTTTTCTTATTCGGATCGGTGAACATCGCCATTACTTTTTTGCGCACGTCATCCAAATTTTCCCCCAGTGCAATGGCATTATTATAGGATTTGGACATTTTTCTTCCGTCAATCCCCGGTACCCGGGCTACACGGGTATAGAGGGGCTGAGGCTCGGTAAATACCTGTTGGCCGTAAATTTGTTCAAAACGCCGCATTAAATCGCGCGCGATTTCCAGATGGGCGGTTTGGTCTTTTCCCACCGGCACGTAGGCTGCCTGTTGGATAAGAATATCCGTAGCCATCAGCACGGGATACCCCAAAAAGCCGAAGCAGGAAATTTCTTCATCCCCCGCAACGCTGGCCAATTTTTCACCCAGGGTTTTTTCGTCCAACTGCCCGGCGTATTTTTGTTTAAACAGTTCTTGCAATTGCTCTTTGTAGGTAGGATTACGTAACAACCACCCCAGCGGCGTAATCATACCCAGCAGTGTATTGAGTTCGCTGATTTCCGGCACGTCCGACTGAATGAAAATAGTACATTTTTGCGGATCCAGTCCGGCCGTCAACCAATCTATCAACATATCCTGGGAGTTGGCAGCCAAATTTTCGGTTTGCCGGTAGGCCGTAGTGAGCGAGTGCAGATCCGCCACGAAGAAAAAACAATTGTATAAATCTTGCAGTTTAACCCAATTTTTTAACGCTCCGTGAAAATTCCCCAAATGCAACTTTCCCGTCGGTCGCATACCGGAAAGCACAATCTTTTTATCCGTCATAAAATTCCCTCTTTCTTCTACAAAATTTGGCTAATTAACCTCAGTATCAAAGTAGCCGGCCACAAAATCAAATACCGTACAGCGTTCGTTAGGATCAGCAGTAAAATAATCCACATCCCATAGCGGGCAAAAAAGTGATCAAACCCCACCGCCGTTTTCACCGGTAATAAAGCCGTTACAATGCGTCCCCCGTCTAACGGCGGTATAGGAAGCAAATTAAACACGGCTAACATTACATTGACTAAAATTCCATATTGTAAAAACAGAAATATACGCTGGGCGACGTCGGCCGAAACAGAATGCTGGCAGATAAGAAGAACCTTCAAAAGAACGGTAAAACCGACGGCCAGAAGTAAATTGGTTACCGGCCCGGCCAGAGCCACTTTGCCCATATCTTTGCGAGGAGACGGAAGACGCAACGGATTGACGGGAACCGGTTTGGCCCAACCGAACATGGGCAAGTGCATCAACAAACAAAACAACGGCACTCCGATAGAACCGACAGGGTCAATATGGTGCAGCGGATTGAGCGTCAAGCGGCCGGCATAGTAAGCCGTTTGATCACCCAGGCGGTAAGCCACATAGCCGTGGGCGAATTCGTGCAAAATGATAGAGAAAAACAAAATCGGTATAAAAAACAAAAAATCCATATAGTACATTCTACCAATTTATACGCCGTTGTGCATAAGGGAAAAACCGGACCAATTCAGAGGGCGTTTCCACCCCCAAAAACACCCCGGCAGGAGTTTTTGCAACTGCCGGGGTGTAACTACCAAGAATCTAATTAAGAACGGCTATTTCTTTGCATCGCGGTTTTCTTTCGGAACCACTGTCAGTACTAACAGCACACCGATGATACTAGCCACAATACAAGAGTTGAACACGCCCGCCCATCCCCAGTGATTGAGAATAAATGAGGCCCCGCTACCGGCCATAAAACCGCCGATATAGGCAAACAACCCACAAAAACCACACGCGGCTGCTACAGACTCTTTAGTAGTCAAGAACGAGATTTGTACGTTAAGCAAGTTCTGCGGGCCGTCCACAAAGAAACCAATCGCTCCGATAAAGAAACAGGTTAAGAAAACCCGATCCGGCCCGGCAAAGATGTAAAAACCATAAGCCGATAAAGCGAGCAAAACAAAATAAATAATGTTCGCCGGGGAACAACGTCCGCGGAACACTTTATCCGTCAAGAATCCGGCTGTAATACCCCCCAACGCACCAACTAAGGGGTTGATGGTAAAGATCAGCGGGATCTGAGCCTTGGCCAGATGACGCGATTCCAAGAAAATAGCTGCCCACGAAAGCGTCACATAGCGCACAAAGTACACACACAAGAACGCAACAGACAAAATCCAAATATACTTATTGGTCAGCACATACTTGCGCAGTAACGTCATGTAGCTATCGCCGTCCGCTTTTTCTTTAACAACCAACTGCTCCACATGCATATATTCTTCCACCGGCGGCAAGCCGACACTTTCGGGCGTATCGGTTACATTGGCCAAGATGAAGAAAGAAGTGGCAATCCCCATAATACCGGATATGACGAATACAAACTGCCATTGAATCCAGGGGAAGATATCCATGTATTTCAAAATCAGACCCGCTAATATAGCGGCGATAGAAATACCCACCGTGTGAGCAGAAGCCCACAACGTCCATTTGCTGGCTCTTTCTTTCGGAGAGAACCAATACGCAAAAATACGCGCAATCGGCGGGAATCCCATAGATTGGAACGCTTGGTTAAGCGTCCAGAAAAAGACGAGCAGATAGAAAGAAGTTAAATAACCAAAGAACAGGTTGATCACGGACGAGGCCATCAAACCAAACGCTAAAAACACTCGGATGTTACTCTTATCGGCCAACATACCGCTGACAAACTTACCGATACCGTACGCGATAAGAGAAACGGAAACCATCAACCCGAATTGTTCGTTGGTAATGCCGGTTTCGGCCTTGAACACGTGCGCGATCGGGTTGAGGTTTTGCCGCGTTACGTAGTACATAGCATAACCGATGTACGCACTAATAAATAATTTCCATCTCCAACGTTTGTACTGCTTATCAATTTCGGCAGGATCGGTTATTTTTTGCGCTGCGGGAGGCAACGGTTTAAACCAATCCAAAAATTTTTGCAACATATTATTTCTCCTAACTAAAATAATTTGTACAACGTCCTACCTTTTTATTATAACACATTTCTCGTCATTTTTTTCAGTTTAAATTACAAATTTTTCCCCGTCGGTAAAAACTCCCGAAATCACATAAAAATATCCCCCCGGTTTGCACAGCCGGAGGGATACTTTTAAATTATTTGTTTACTAATGTGCTTCTGCTTTCACCAAGACCCCAGCTCCTTTTTTCTGATAGGATTTAGGTGTATTTTTCCAGAAGTTTTTCAACTCGCGAGCAATGGGCAACGTGGGCTCACCAGAGCGAAAATCACGAGGGGTAGAAGCCACAAAATTAGCAACCGCACCATATTCCTTGCTGCCGCCAGGATACCAATGGCCGTTTGTTTGCACATACTCCTTGGCCTTTTCCAACAACTCTTGACCACGGAGCGTCCGTTTCTCTATTGTCTTTGCTTCCGCTTTCCCCAAGACCCCAGCTCCTTTTTCCTGATGGGATTTAGGTGTATTTTCCCAGAAGTTTTTCAACTCTGCAGTAATGGCCAAATACCGGTGAGAGGCAGAACTTATAAACGCTGCAACATCGCGATAGTCCTGGCTGTCGCTAAGATACCAATGACCATGTGTTTGCACATACGCTTGGGCTTTTTCTAACAACTCTTGACCGCGGAGTGTCCATTTCTCTTTTGTCTTTATTTCCGCTGCACTAGGTACACTGTGCCACAATGTAAGCAACTCGTCACCAACCGGAAAAACATCGCGCAAACGAGACCGCACCTCGAGGGGAGCATAACGATGTATAAAACTTGAAATCTCCTTATATTCCTTGCTGTCGACAGGATACCAATGACCATTTGTTTGCACATACGCTTGGGCCTTTTCTAACAACTCTTGACCGCGGAGTGTCTCCTTCGACGCTTTAGTTTCGGCAGTCGGTTGTTGCCCAATCTTATGGCTAAATAAGCCAGCCATAGCTAACGCAGCACCCGCTGTGCTCGTTCCACCGGGCATTAAACCCAACGCATCAGACAACATCAAGCCTAATCCAACTGTGCCGATCGCCGCCGCCGCTATTTTGCCTTTATTAGGGGTTACCCAACGTTTGATGGTCTGGAACAAGTCCTGCGTGACAAACTTGTAGTTCAACGCCGCAGATAATAAACCAAACGCCCATGGTAATCCTAACGCAAACACCGTCGACATAGAAGATGAAACTCCAAACGTCGGCTCTATCCAGTCTTTCAACGCACCCATCAACAACGTCAACATACCCGACGTCCGTGCTAAAATGTACACCGTGGAAACCGCCGATTTATTGCTGGCATTTTCCGGACGGTTCAACTCAATGGTCTGCAACATGTTCGCCCAGTTCGCAAAACCTAACCCGGCTACCGCCCACGCTATACCGCGGCCCCAAACATCCAACCCCGGCATCATGGAGATAGCACCTGCCGTCAACCCAATCACACCGGACAACCCAGCTAATGCACGTTCGGAGATGACGTTCTTTAACATCTTGGCCCCTAATTTCCGTCCGGCAAATACCGTCGCGTAGATGGCAAAGAACGAGGCCAACATCGCTACCGTCGGGTTATCGGCAAACATTTCTTTAAAGAACGAACCCGGACCGCTGTTGAAACCCAGACCCATAAAGTGGGCTCCGGCCGTGGCAACAAACATCTTTTTCAGGAAAGGAGACTGCCACCCGAATTTCAAGTTGTGCCCAATCTCTTTGAACACACTGCGTTGTTCGGCTCCCGCTTCCTTGATATTCTCAATTCTGGATTTGCTCAGTAAAATACTGGCTGCCGTCGGCAATACCGCCGCCACTCCAAATAGGGCCGCTAATGTACCCAATCCAACATCTAATCCAAACAACAAACTGGTTAAGGCACCAACTACCGGCAAGAATAAGTAACAATAGATTCCGCCGGCGGAAGCCCAACTGTTCGCATCGGCTACCAGCGCACTGGCTGTAATATGCTCAGGAGCACGTTGTTTAATAACGTACGGGTTTACCTGCTTTAACGTGGCCCCGGCTACCCCATTGACAACAATACCTCCCACCATGCCGGCAAAAGCGGCTAGCGGAGGAAGGACACCGAGCGCTCCCAACGCCAAACTGGTAGCAGCCGTAGCGTGTCCGGCCATACCCAAGCGTTGCCCGATACCTAACATCTTCCGGCCACCGTGTTTGCTCTGCCAGGCCCCGATAAACGGTGCCCACGCCGGCCCAAATTGTCCCGCTGAAGTGGGAAGGTTACTCAACCATCCCTTGGCTATGCCTAAAATACTCAAGGCAGAGGTAATGGCTTGGCCCATCGTTCCTAACGTCCCTTCCACAAATCCGGAAAGTTTATGCGCCCACCAACCGTTCATATCCGTATAAACATTGATTTCTAACGGAGTGTCTACGTTCTTATCCACGATGGCTTGCAACTCGTTGGCTACTGCCGCCGCCAGTTCTTTAGCGGATCCGCTCTTCGTCAATTCTTCTTGTGCCGCAGCCACGTTTTCTTTCTTAGCTTTTAAGAACTTACTAAAAGCCGGGTTGCTTTCTTTTAACTGCGAGGAAAGAACCAATTGTAAATCCGTCCGGTGTTGCGCCAACAACGCTAGCGCGTCAGCATCACTCTTCACCCCTGCAAATACCGGCGCCAACGTCCGGGCAAATATCACTTTAAATAGGTTAACAGCTGCGTTCTGCCCTTCAAAGAATAACCCACCCGAGAATCCGCGCTCCAGCGGCTTGGCTCCCGTCGCACGTTGTTCTTCCGTCAATTCTTCGGTAACAATGATGTTCCGAGTCGTCGGATCAAAAGCAAAATGCTCATTCCCTTTAAAACTAGCCACCTTCGCAAATTTCTCCGCCGTACGGCTATCTTCTAAATTAAAAGTAACCGGTGCGTCAATCCCTAACCCGGGAATACGGATAGAGAATGTTTGAGAAGTCTCACCAGCAGACACCCCTTCGGCTTCGTTCGTCTTGGTTTCGGCAGTCGGCTGTTGCCCAATCTTATGGCTAAATAAACCCGCAGCAGCTAACGTGGCACCGGTCACGGTTCCCGTTACTCCTGTGGCTCCCGGTACCAATCCTAACGCATCCGATACTACCAAACCCAGCCCAACGGCACCCGCCATCATTGCCGCCGCTTTACCAAATTGTCTCGGCGTTACACCCAATATCATCCGTCCGGGCTGCACTCCAAATGCTGGGGCCGCTTGTGTTTCTTCCTCTTTCGCTTCGTTCACCGCACCCTGATATTGATGCCGGTTATACCGCGCATACTGATCCAACGGGCTTGCCGTTCCTTCCGTTATCAAC
>CACWYV010000006.1 GCA_902765225.1 Candidatus Avelusimicrobium intestinale | reverse complement strand
GTTGATAACGGAAGGAACGGCAAGCCCGTTGGATCAGTATGCGCGGTATAACCGGCATCAATATCAGGGTGCGGTGAACGAAGCGAAAGAGGAAGAAACGCAAGCGGCTCCAGCATTTGGAGTGCAGCCCGGACGGACGATATTGGGTGTAACGCCAAGACAATTTGGTAAAGCGGCGGCCATGGTGACGGGTGCCGTTGGGCTGGGTTTGGTAGTATCGGATGCGTTAGGATTAGTACCGGGAGCCACAGGAGTAACGGGAACCGTGACCGGTGTCACATTGGTAGCAAGCAGTTTGTTCGGTAGCCCCAATCCTTTTAAGGGTAAGCGCCATCTTGCTAAGTCTACAAATGATGCTCCGGAACTTCACCAAACGAAACAGATTCATACGGTATCGGGGAATTTGTTGGACTATCAAGGCAATGTAGCTTCTCCAGACGATGTGGCAGGGATTGCCGATAGACCGGTGGTTGATTTTGCGGAGGAAGGGTTCTTGTTTACTTTGGTGGATGATCAAGGACTGGAACATATTTTGCCGGTAAATTTAAGTATCAGTAACCGTTTTCTCAATCGTGGATGGGCCTCTTTCTGGGCCAATCACAGCAACACTCCGTATAACCGTGTGGCTATTAAACCGGACCCTCTTTTGAAAAAGGGCAAATATGTATTAGAAATGCGTAATCAAACTCGTAAACCCCGTAAAATGGATCACTTCTACTTCCGTTTACAGCAAGACCAAGTGGGGTTGTTGGTATCCTATTTGCAGGCACAGAATATAGAGAAATTTATTCTTAAATTAGAGCCTAAACCAAAAGAAAATTACCAGCGGTTGCCTTTCCAGGTTGTTCGAGAAAACACGTTGGAAAAATTGCCACTCACCGTTACGGTTCCTTTGGGATATTTTACTCCCGGTAGCCAACTGGTGTTAATGGATGACGGTGCATTGGGATGGATTTTACCTGGCGAGACAAAGGCTAAGCGGGAAGACAAAATGTACGTGCGTTTGCCTAAACACCAAATTACGGAGTTGGTGAAGGCTCTATCTCCCTACGAAAGAGCTGCGGCACCAGAATTAAATTTAAGTCTCAGTTCCACTTATAACGGGGCCAAGTTTATCAGTACGGAAATTTCTGCTAACAACGTAAGCCTTAGCAAGACGTTCGGGGCTCCGTTGGGAAGCGTATTAGGGATTCCTTCCGGTATGGCGGATATCATTATGTTTGGTATTGGATACATACTGCCCGGTTTTGCTTCTTTAATTACCCCTGCTCTGAAAAAATACGGCGAAAAACGCCTGTTGACCCTTTCGCTCATACTTTCTACGCTCTCCGGCTCGTTGGCTACAGTCAGCGGTTTTTATGGGCATGTGTTGGGAATTCAAATGTCGGATTTTCAACAAGGGATGTTTGTCACTTCCTTGGTACTGATGGGGGTAAGTTCCATTCTCAAGCAGTTGACCATGAATCTGTTAATTCGGGCCAACGGAGGAGAAGTAGAGTATACAACGGATCCGCAATCCAATAAATCCCAAGACCAGCAAGTTCGTTCCGAGACCCCCGGCCAATTTATGCACCGGCGTGTGCAAGAAGTTTGGCAGGGAGTATTTAATTCCAAGGAAAACAAACATGAACAATCGGAATACGAAAAAGGAAATTTTTCTCATATCATTCGTTATAATCGAGGATTCATCTTTAAAAATGTCGGGACATTGGCCTTTTTGGCGGCGCCGTTCCTAATCAATTGGGTGGCCAGTTGGTTTGGGCACCATCCGGGATTGGACTTCTCGGTCAGTTTCCCGTTATATGCTCTATACAGTGCCGTGTTAACCTGGCGTTTATTGCACACAAAATTGCGCGATGCTTATTCAGCCAAAAACGTAACTGAAAGCCAAGAAGCTATTCACAAGGCCGTGGAAAATTTGGCCAAGGAATGGGCCAACCCGACACGCAAAGAAAGTGACATAGATATCAAGACCCGCGAGTTGTATGAAGCGTTACTTGCATATAGTTTGGCCCGGGTGAAAGTAGATACTTCTCTTAAACGTAAAGAAGTTTATGCGGAAGCCAAACAAAAGGCCTTGGAAGAACTGAGGTCGATTTTAGGGCAAGAAAGTTCAGTAAACCAAACAGCTGACTCGTTGAGAGCTTTGGAACAGACGATTCGGAACATGTTTGGCATGCTCAAAGTAGATGGAGTGTTGCCGTTGGCCTGGGGGATGACTTTGGCAACCATACACGAATTCGTGGTATCCAGTTCCTTTGCAGGAGCTATGAATATAGCTATTCCCGCAAGTGACTATGCTAACTTTATTGTAGCTTGTACGCTTTATGGCTCGCTGATTGTGGGCCGTATCCTGGGAAACATAATGAGTTCACTAAAAATTAGCCAAGGGTCTACTTATCTGTTCTTCTCCTCTTTGTCCCTCTTAGGAACGGTGGGCATAGGGGCCTTTAGCGGAAACGTATGGGGAATGATTATCGGAGCGATTGTGGCCAGTTTCGGAATCGGTAATTTTTACACGCAGATGTATAATTACATTACGGAAAAGCATAGAAAATATAACCGGGAACTGGTGGGGTTGTTGTCCTTGACGATGGCTTTTGGAGGTCTAGGAGCGACCCTGGCCCCCGGTAAATTAGGTCTCACGACAGATCCTGTTTATGATATGGTATTCGCCGGTGGACTTCTGTTGTGGAGTTTATGGGCCACGCGCAATATGTTCAAATCGTCCAGTATTGTACAAGCGTTAGAGGCAACCCCCTTTGGCCAATGGACCAAGCAACATGTCAAAAAGGTGCAAAACAAATGGCACCAAGTACGTAATAAAGTATGGCAGAAGATTGCTCCTCATAAAAAGAACAAGTCATCTGGGCCGTCCACTGATTGGGATCACACGGCTCCGGCACACTAGTAAAAGCAACCTTTTGGATTAACTTTAAAAGGCCCCTGTCCAAGGGGCCTTTTGCTATCACTATAATCGTTTTAGGTTTTTTATCTATGCGTGTAACAGTTTGTTGCGCAACCGGCTGTAATAAGGTTCGGACAGGTTCATCCCCGGGGTTGTAATGCGTCCGCCGTGCGGACCGTGGTAATCGGAGCCGGCCGTGCAAAACAGGTCATATTTACGGGCCAGTTTTAACAGTTCTGTTTTCATGGCATAAGAATGAGCCGGATAAAATACTTCAATGCCGTCTAACCCGGCCTCTACCCACGCGGGAAAATCCCAATGCTCGGCCACGATGCCCGGGTGCGCAATGACGGCCAAGCCGCCGGCCTGTTTAATGCGGCGGATGGCCTCAATAGCCGTTGCTCCGGCCGAAGGCACATATCCCGCGCAGCCGGGGAGTAAATATTTCCGAAATCCCATCTGCCGGGAGGGAACGAGGTGTTTGGCTTTCAAAACGTCCGCTACATGTGCGCGCGATACGGTATGGGGAGCGCGCTCAAAAACCTCTTCTTCGGTGATGTCCAGTCCGGCTTGCTGGAGTTGGCGGATAATTTTACAAATCCGCTCCCGCCGCTGACGGCGGTTTTCAGCCAGGAAAGTTTGAAAAGGAGCATTTTGTAAATCTATGTTGTATCCAAGAAAATGCAGGTGGTCTTGGTCGCGCGTGCTAATTTCTACCCCGGTTATACAAGGCAGGTGGTGTTGCTCGCAAAGAGCTTGGGCCTGTAAAATTCCATCTGTAGTATCATGATCGGTCAACGCAAAAAGGGTGCTCCCCGCTTTGAGTGCGCTGTGCACAACCTCTTCGGGGGAGCAGGTTCCGTCTGAAAAATGGGAATGGGTATGCAGGTCCAATTTGGCCATGGTTACACGCGTTCAACGGCCGTCACGCCGGGTACGGCTTCTTTGAGTTTGCGTTCCACCACGGCTTGCAATGTCAGTTGTGCATGCGGGCAACCGCCACAACGGCCTTTGAGCCCAACGGTTACAATACCGGTTTTTTCATCTACGTCCACCAATTGTATGTCCCCGCCGTCTGCTTGCAGAATGGGGCGGATTTGATTGATTACTTCTTCTACTTGTTTTTTCATAAGAGCCTCTTTAAGTGGGATTTTACTTATTATAACTTTTTTGCCGGGGGGACGTCTAATCCGCAAATACCCCTTGACGCGCCCCGCGTGATATTTGCTATACTTATACTAGTAGAAAGATTTGTTTACAATAGGAGAACTACATCATGAAGAAATTGATTGCGTTAATCGCTTTTGTAAGTTTTGCTGTCCTGCCGGTGGCCGCCCAACAGTACGCCACGGTGACGGCCAAAAGAGCGAATATTCGTTCGTGTGCCGGTACCAAATGTTCTATCAAGTGGCATGCTTGGCGCTATACGCCTGTGATTATCATGCAGACCAACGAAGATAAAACGTGGGCACAAATTAAAGATTTTGAAGGTTTCAACGGGTGGATTTCTATGGATTTATTAAGCACGTCCGTGGGTGGATATTCTGCTAAAGTGGATGTGAACGTCCGCCAAGGTGCGTCAGCCGGAACGGATATCGTTTGCACGGTGGAAAAAGGATATCCCTTTAAATACTTGGCCCGTAAAGGCGATTGGATCCAAGTTGTAGATGAACCGGAAAATCCAAAAGACGGTACTTGCAAAGGTTGGATTTACGGTAAAAACTTGTGGGGTTTTACCAAATAATCTTAGATTGAAAAAAGGCTCCGCTTATGGCGGGGCCTTTTTTATGCCACAAAAACCCCGGGAGAACCCGGGGTTTTTCCGTAAAACGGTTGCGAAGTAAATATTTTATTACCGGTATTCCAATTTAACCAACTTGTATTTTTTGGGACCGCGCGGCAATTGGGCCTCAAAAACTTCTCCGGCTGCGTGCCCTAACACTCCGTTGGCTAGCGGCGACTTAACAGATAAGAGTCCTTTGTCCGGGTTGGATTCCATGGACCCAACCAGGGTGTAAGTAAACTCAATATCCGCTTCCAAATCTTTGATAGTAACCGTGGCGCCGATACGCGCTTTGCTGCGGTCCACTTCCAAATCATCCGTAATTTGGGCGTTACGCAAGCGGGTTTCCAATTCCTGGATACGTATCAAAGTTTCGGCCTGTTTTTCCTTAGCGGCGTGGTATTCGGCATTTTCTTTCAAATCGCCTTGGGCTGCCGCTTCGCCGATTTCGTTGGACAATTGGGCTTTTAGTTCTTTTAAATCGTTAAGTTCGTTGACGAGTGCCTCGTATTTTTTCCGGCTGACATAAAACTGTTCCATAACTCATAACTCCTTTCTTCACTTTTATTAGTGTACAATTTCTGGGCATTTATTTCAATTGGGCTCTTTATTTATTATAATCAACTTATGAGGAACTATTGGGTGGCAATCGCGGTCTTGGGGTGCTTGGGCGGGGAAGCCCGGGCAGCCCTTCCGCGCGTGCAAGTGGTTCATCAAAATTCGCCCGCGGTGGTAGCCGTCAATGTAGCCCGTAAGGACGGCACCAGCTTTACGGGGACGGGGTTTGTACTAACCCCGGAGGGCTTAATTGCTACCAGCCGCCACGTAACGGAAGGTGCCCGTTATATGAATATTACCTTCAGTAACGGCCGTGTTTCTTCCGAAGCCAAAATCGTCGTCTGTACCAGCACGGTAGATTTATGTTTACTCAAGATTGCTGCCCGTAATCTGCCCACGGTTACTGTGGCCAGTTCTGCCCGGGTAATGCCGGGGCAAGATATTACGGTAATTGGCAACCCGCGCCGGCTACAGAATACGGTATCATCCGGATTAATCAGTCAAGTACGCCAAAAATCAGACGGAATTATCTGGCACCAAATCAGCGCGCCGATTTCGCCCAGTTCCAGCGGCAGCCCGGTATTTGATACGGACGGAAATGTGATTTCCGTGGCGTTTGCCAGTTACCCGGGGGCAGAAAACCAAAATCTTAACTTTGCCGTTCCTTCCGATTATCTGCTTGAGTTAGTTCGCCAAGCCGGCTATCGTTTGCCGGTTCCGCGCAAACCGTCCACTTCCCAAACAGTAAAGTCCCCAGCGGAAAAAGAGCCATCCGCTCCGGTGTCTTTCTGGCAAGCTTTTTGGCGCCACTGCCAAAAATCGTGGGAGATACTCCTGCGCATTATACACCGGATGCGTAGCGGGACCTAGGCCCCATATAGGTCTAAAGGCCCTTGCAAAGTTACTTTTAAACGGTTAGACTATTCGTATAAGGGGTCGTTTATGAAAAAATGGATTAAATATTTGCTTATCGCTATCGGAATCGCTTTGTTTTTATTTCTTCTTTTACCGTTTTTAGAACCCCCGGCTGCGGGAGATACTTCCGCCCGTTTCCGGGTCATACCGCAAATTTTTACCATTAATCCGCTGACGGCATTGGCTAAAAAGTTGGCTTCCTTGTGGACTACCGAGCCGGCTGTTCTGGCGGCGGGCCGGGCGTCTAACAGGCGAAATAGTTTATGGGCGCGTGCTGCCGGACCAATGGCGATAGGAAATTGGGCAGACACGGAAGAGGAACCGGATGAAGCGGAATATGAAGAAGATTGGGAAGATGACGAGTATACCGAAGACGGATTTTTAACCGCACGTAATGAAGTAAAGGCTTCCTCCTGGGTGCTGATTCGGCAGCGTCAGCCGGAAGGGGCCCGGTCCGGTATGCACGAAATCAATGCGGACGAGGATGCCTACGAGCGTTACTTAAAACAAGAACAATTGGCGCGGTTTTTACCGCCCCGGCGTTTGCGTCGTCCGCGCACGGAGGAAGATTCGGAATGGGAACGTTTGATTTCTCCTCTTCAACGTTTTTTGGGGTTGGGAGGGGGAACGGCTGCACAACAGGGGGCTTTGGCGGGCCGACCGGAGCACATGCGGAGTGGCCACCGGATGGGAGAAACGGAGGGTATGGACCGCAATAAGGCCAAGCAGGCCCGGCAGTTTATTAAAGGGGAGAAAGCCGAGATTACCGGTAACGAACTGAAGCGGATTCGTTTGGATTTGCACAAATTAGGATTGGACAAAG
The DNA here is from genome assembly GCA_902765225.1 of Candidatus Avelusimicrobium intestinale. Classification (GTDB taxonomy): domain Bacteria; phylum Elusimicrobiota; class Elusimicrobia; order Elusimicrobiales; family Elusimicrobiaceae; genus Avelusimicrobium; species Avelusimicrobium intestinale. The sequence goes on along the minus strand of CACWYV010000006.1, from coordinate 89,415 downwards.
ATAGCGAATGGTTTGATTCGGAAAAACTCATTGAGGACGCTGCCGGTATGGTCACACAGTTTAAGCGCGGATTAGAGCCGGATGAACAAGAATCTTTCCAACAAGCCCGCCGGGATGAATTTGTGCGGTTGTGGGGGGCCGCGCAATTGGCGTGGGTGAACGGGTTAGCCGCTGGTCGTCATCCTGTGGACCGTATTGAAAAAACATTCAGTTGTGACTCCTCTAAAGGAACTGTTCAAGAAAGCAGCCAGTGTTTTCCCCCGGAAGAATATGATTTGGCGGCCATACGGCGGCAAAACCAGGCCAAGTTTAAAGAGGCTACCGGCAGGGAAATGCCCTCCAAAATGATACCGGTTTTGAGCATCGCCGATCCGGCTACTTCTGCCAAATTGGAACCGTCCGAAAAATCTCGCAAAATAGACCCGGAAGATTATTACCGCCGTAAGTTTTACCAATATATGCTTACTGCCGGGAAAGCACAAGGAGAAAAGTATTGGGCGGCTGTCCCACACGGAGCCGGTTACGAAAATGAAAGCGGTATTCCCACGTTAGATGATATCATCAAGGGTTCGGGAACGGAGATTTCCGGCAATGTAGCCGCCAAACGGGCCCGGTTGGCCCAACAGTTTGTGGCTCAACAATATGCCGATTTGCCGACGGAAGAACGTCAAAAAGTGATGGAATATATAACTTCCGTTCCTTACGTGGTCGTGACGGAAGAGGACCTTTCCCGGGAAAAAGCGATTCTGTTAGGGTCGGCCGAAACATTTGGAAATTATGTAAAAACGCATCCTCTTAAACCGCTCGTTTTGCTCGGCGATCCCGATAAACCGTTTGATGTGGAAAAATACTCCCTGGGCGAAAATGTGGAAGCCGTTAATCAGGCCGCGATTGACGCTTTTAAGCACGCGCACGAACAACGGGGAATCATCCGGGGAGCAGCCGCCGAGCAGGCCTTACGCAACGCTTTGCAAAAATAAGGATTATATGCAGGTAAATGTAGCGGGCTCTTGCTTGAAGCAGGGTCCGCTTTTTTATGGAGAAAAAGGGTTTATTTTCTTCCTCAAAATGGGTATAATTTGTAGAGTGATACTTGATAGTTGGCAAAGGAGCCTGTTATGTTCAAAAAAATAGTTGCTTGGTGTGTCATGTTACCGTTATTATTTATTGCCGGATGCCACCATAAAAAAGAATCTCCATATAACCGGGGGAACGATCAAATCTCGTACGAACGTTTTTTAAGTGAGCATATTTTTGCCGCTTGTATGAATGCACAACATCCGTTTGCCACATATTCGCTGGCAACGTTGCTTAAAAAACCGGCCAACGACGATCCCCGCTACAAAGTTAAATTTATTAACGGGGCCTGCAAAGGCCGCACGGTGTGGACTACCAAAGTGATTTTACGTACGGCTCCTGTGGGAACAGGAGAGTTGCCGCGCGGTACGGTGCTCTTGCGCAATTACTGGAACCCAACCGAAAAATTTGACCAGGAAAAAACAGACCGTTGGAATATCGGCGTAGTAACCAGTAACGCCCGTGTGGACCAAGGAATTGTAGATTTGGAATTCCCGCGCGATCGCAATGATTTTAATCCCGCGCGCGAAGGCATTTATTTGCATAACGTACGGTATATCCTCAAACCCAAAGCACAGGATATCCGCACGTTCTTACATTGAGGAATCGTATGAAAGTTAATCGTTGGGGGCTCCTTGCAGGGATTTTGTTGGTGCCGGTTTTGTTGCGGGCGGCTACGGCTGATCCGATTGGGTTGGAAACGCAATTGGTGGACATCCCTACCGCAGAAGTGTGGGACCGTTATCAGGCTTCTTCATTAACCCGTGTATACGACCACGGAACCCTCATGGAAACGGTAGATTTCGGGGTGTACCCGCGGGTCAATATCGGCTTATCGTTAGCCGTGCACGAGTTGGTAGGATCGTCCGATTCGGTGCGGGTGCTAGACCCGGATTTCCAAGCCAAATGGAAAGTGTATGACGGGGATTTGTATTTGCCGGCAATTGCCATCGGTTACGACGGACGCCGTTACGGATACGGATACGATAAAAACCACCGCTATACACGGACCAAACATTACTTGGACGACCGGAAAGGTGGGTATATCTCTTTTTCGCGCGAGATTATCGTGCCGGGATTAACGGCCAGTGCCGGGGTAAATATGGCCGATTTTGAATGGAAAAAAGTATACGGTTTTGTGGGGATGTTATACCATGTGGCTAATCCGCTAGCCCTGTTGGCTGAGTGGGATGGCATACATAATGTGCGGGACTCGCGGTTAAACGCGGGCGTTCGGTTTTATTTGCACCCGTCGCTAGCGTTGGATGCAGCCGTGCGTCGCATTGGCCGTGGCAACGAAAGCGAACGCGTGTTGCAATTGCGTTACGTAACCAATTTTTAAGGAATATATATGAATCCAACTACGACAGATAAACCGGTAACCGCTCCGCGGCGCAACACGATTTTTATTAAGAAAAATTTGCAACTGCGCTATATGTTGCTCATTGTAATGAGTGTGTTGTGCGGGTTGGCCATTATGACCTTTGAATTAACCGCTACGCTGAGCGATTTGTTTGATACCTATCCGGTGCTTATCCAGCCGATTTACGACGAGTTTGGTTCCATTGCGGCGGGGTTTTTCTACAAAATAGCTATTTATTTGTTGTTTGTAGTAGTCATTTCGGCTTTTCTATCCCACAAAATGGCGGGGCCGGTTTACCGTTTTGAGCAAACATGCAAAGCCATTGCCAAGGGAGATTTCTCCCAGCGGGTTCACCTGCGCAAAGGCGACCAATTTATGGAATTGCAGGATGATTTTAATGCCATGATGGACCGCATAGAAGCGGAAATTAATCAACAAAAGAAGAACCAATGAAAAAAATAGTGTATGCATTGCTGGTGTTGGGATGTGGGGTATTCCCGGCCCAAGCCCAAAAGGAGTACGGGCTAAGTTTTTCCAGTTTAATTAGTGATAATTTAACATTGGAAAACGCCATCCGTTTGGGGCTTGAGAATAATTCCGATTTCTTGACCGCCCGTCAAGAAATTGCCGTGGCGGAACAAAAAGTCAATGAGGCCAAATTCCTCTTTTTGCCGCAGTTTTCGTTGCAGGGTACGGCCACCTTGTACGATTTGGATTACCCCATGGTGTTGCCCGGCACGGTAGCAAACCGGTTTCTGCCCGGCCAGGCTCTTGCGGATAAAAGCGACCAGTTTTTCGGCGTGGGCGTTACGGCTACCCAGTATCTTTATTCCGGTGGTCGCATCCGCAATACACTCAAGATTGCCCGTGCCAATTTAAAGCAAGTTCAAAGCCGATACGAAACGGTCAAAAATACGGCTGTATTGGATATCAAAAAATCATTTTTTAATTTATTATTTGCCCAACAGTACGACCAGTTTATGCAAGAATTGTTAGACCAGGTCGCCCGGTGGCAAGCGCATTCGTCCGGGGATGTGTGGGCCCAGCTGCGCGCCCAAAGTGCTTGGGCCGAATTACAGGCCCGCCGGCGTATGGCGGCGCGACAATTGGTGCAGGCCCGTCAAACAATGCGGGTGAGTTTGAATAAAGAAACTAATGCCGATTTTTCCATTGTGGGATCTTTTACGCCGGTGCGGACCGAGTGGGAACTCTCCCAACTTTATTTGCGCGCTATGGAATACCGTCCGGAATTGAAATCGGCTTTGTACGCGTTAGAATTGGATAGCATTTCTATGGACTTGGCTCTTTCCAAACGCTATCCGGATATTCTGTTAAATGCTTCGTACGAGCAATTAGGAGCGGATACGTTAAGTGATACCAATAAGCAAGTTTCTTTGTCCGTACGGTTGCCGCTGCCGTATAACGTGTCCTCGCAGATTACCCAGAAAAAAGCCGAACAAAAAAAGAGTGCTTTGCGTCGCGCGCAGATTGAAGATAAAATCCGCACGGAAGTCACCCACAGTTTTAACGAAATGCGTTTCTGGCAAGAAGAAGTATCTATTCGTCAGGAACAATTTAACGGGCTCACGGAAATTTGGCAACGGGGGCGGCAATACGGCTCGCATCAGGGCGTAGCCCCGTTGGAGGCAGCCCAATCCTATGCCCGGGCGGCCTATGATTATTGGGATGCGTTGCGCCAAAATTTAGTGGCCAAGGCGGAATTGGAATGGGCAGTAGGACAAGATCTCTAAAAATTTCTCTTGTGGGTACCGTTGCGCTGCTAGCGGCGGTCCTGTGCGTTCCGTTTGGCGCGTGGGGGTTGCCGGCCCGGTCCGATGATGAAATTTTAAGTCATTTTTTGTGGCAGGAATTTACCGAACTCCCCGCTGCCAAACGCCCTAAAATCGGGTTGGCTCTATCGGCGGGGGGCGTGCGCGGTTTCGCCCATGTGGGCACGTTGGAAACGTTGAATAATGCCGGTGTTCCTATAGATATGATTTCCGGTACTTCCATGGGGGCGGTCGTGGGGGGCTTGTATGCCGGGGGATTGCCGGTTGAGAAACTGTGGGAGATCAGCGCCCATTTAACCATGCAGAGCATCACGCCGGATTTTAATGTGATGGGTTTGTTCCGGTTTTTATTTGTTAAAAAACTTCCTTCTTCGGCTAACCTGGCCAATTTCTTTCACCAACAATTAGGGGATATTCAATTTGAAGAATTAAAAGTTCCGTTTTCCTGTGCTGCGATGGATGTCAAAACCGGCGAACGGGTAGTGTTTAACAGCGGTCCGTTGGCCATTGCCGTGCGAGCGAGCATGAATTTGCCCGGTATTTTTGCCCCGGTGGAATATCGTCACCGGTTTTTGGTTGACGGAGCTGTGGTGGATTATTTACCGGTGGAATCGGTACGTAAAATGGGGGCAGATTATATTATTGCGTCCATTACTCCGCCCGATTTTTTCTCCACTACTCCTAAAACCGTAGCCGCCTACTTGCTGCGCGTGGGGGATGTACGCGGAGCAGCCATGATTGAAGAAGCGGCCCAGAAAGCCAATTTTGTGCTGACTAACCGCGTGGTGGATGTGGGAACCTTGGAACTGGACCAATTACACAAAGCCGGCGAAGTGGGCATTGCGGAAGCCCATCAAAAATTGGAGGCCTTGCAGCAATCTATTTTGCTGTTTGCATTATATGATGTGGTTCAACCGTAAGATAGGAATTTGTATCGGCTTATTATGGGCGGCGGGATGTTCGTCCGGTTTTTTGGGGTTATCCCCGGCCGGGGACCGGCACGAGTATGTGTCCGCGCGTACCGCCTACGAGGCCGGGGAATATCAAGCGGCCGTTACCCAATTGACCGCGTACATCTATAAAACCAAAAATATTGCCCGTCGTGAGGCACGTGCGTACCGGTTGTTGGGGCGCAGTTATGAGCAGTTGGGCGATTCGGTGCGGGCGTTGGAAGTATATTTGGAAGCGTTGGAATTCCACCCGGACAATGTACCACTTCTTATAGAGGCGGGGCGGCTGTATCAGGAAAACGGCCTGACGGAACGTTCTATGGAATTGTATGCGCGGGCTTTGGAGGAGGAGCCACATAATGCCGACGCGCTGGCCGGGCAAGCACTCAATTACACCCACCGCGGATTTTATTCCAAAGCGCGTTCCTTGTATGACCAGTTTTTTGTACTTCGCCCCCAGGCGGCACCTGTTTACCGGGCCCGGTATGCCGATACATTCTTGCGCCAGCGCAATTATGCCCAGGCATTTATTCATATTTCCGTCGCTTTGGGGCAGGAATCATCCAATGCGGATTTCTGGCGGATTAGCGCGGAGGCACGCTACGGTTTAATCCAATTGCGCGAAGCGTTGGAAGATTTGGAAACGGCTATTCGTTTGGCGCCGGAACGGAAAGATTTGTTGGCACAAAAAGCGTTGTGGTTGTATAAGGCCGGAGAATATAAAAAATCATTGCAGACAACCCGGGAGATTTTGCGCCAAGAGCCGGAAAATTCTTTAGCCCGGTTGGTACAAGCGTTGAATTGGCAACGTCAAGGAAAGGTAAAAGCGGCCCGCAAACAATGGGCGGATATCGCTCAAACCGATCCGCGTTCTTTTGTGGGTCAGGTAGCCGGCAAACTGGCCGAACGGAAGTAACAGTACTTTCTTTTCATAAACCTGAGGCCCCGCTATGCGAGGCCTTAAATTTTTCCGGGGGTAGATTCGCCCTGTGTAAATTTCCTGACGGAAATTTCACCCGGGCCCGCCCTCGCGGTTTTTGCCTTTCGCGGCTTATGCACGCTCAAACAAAAACATCGCTGCGGGCTTCGAATCCTAGCCGAAGGCCAAGCAGTTGGCCTTCTTCCCACAAAAATTCAGGCCCCGCTACGCGAGGCCTTAAATTTTTCCGGGACTAGGATTCGAACCTAGAATTAGTGCTCCAGAGGCACCTGTGTTACCATTACACCATCCCGGAGTAACACCTATATTCTAGCACATTTGAGAAGAAAGTACAATTTCAGTACGCAAGAATTTGTTATAATAAAGAGGTATCGCGCCTATAGCTCAATTGGTTAGAGCAATCGACTCATAATCGATGGGTTCCAGGTTCAAGTCCTGGTGGGCGCAGTAAAATTTGGGTTATCCCTTGTGGATAGCCCAAATTTTTATGCCCACAGTGCATAAACTGCTTTATGCACGTCAGGACTTGAAAGCCGGAGCCATATCCGAGTTTGGGCGGCAAACAGCCGCGAAAGGCGAGCATGGGGAGGCGGGGTCGCGAGCGGCGAGGGTCAACGAGCCGACTTGTGACCAAGTCCGTATCTGGTGGGCCGTTACGCAAGAAAACTATGAAACCGCTGGGCAGGTTGCCGGTCACTATAATGGGCACCATTTCCCCGCTACAAAAGGGAGCTGGATTCTATAAAATAGTGTGCCTAAAAGTATAACTTTTGGGCAGACTTTAGGCAAAAAAGAGAAAATTCTAATCTTTGGGAAACTTAAAATTTGTAGAATATTTGTGTGTTATACGTGGTCCAAGTGGTGTGGAAATGAATAAAAAGACAATTACATATACCAAATCTCAAAGCAAGGCCTTGCAGAAACTGGTGGGATTTCTACATTCCCATAAGCGTATTTTAATTTTAAATGGTTACGCAGGTACAGGAAAAACTACCCTTGTCAAAGATTTTGTTGCAGAATTTAAAAAAAGGAATCTCCCATTTGTTTTATTGGCTTCAACAGGAAGAGCTGCAAAAATTTTAAATAGGTTCTCTGGACAGAAGGCTGTTACTATACATAGCCAAATCTATAAGTTTGATGATTTAAATGAAAACATAGGGACAGTCGCAACCCTTGTTGAAAATGAAGATAAAGAAGGAACATGGTTGTTTCCGGAATTTAAGGTGTGTCATACAGACTCTAACACTACTTTTATTATTGATGAGGCCTCAATGATTTCGGATGAGGAGGATAAAGAACCAGAAATAGCATTTTTTGGTAGTGGCAAGGTGTTATCCGATTTAATTTCTTTTGCTCCTCGTGCTAAATTTATTTTCGTAGGAGATGAGTGCCAATTACCACCAGTTAAAGGAGCCTTTTCTCCTGCTTTAAATCAAGAATATCTTATGGAGCATTTTCGGCTACCATCGGACAAATGTACTCTTACAGAAATTGTACGTCATGCTTCTACAAGCGATGTTCTCACGGCATCTCAAGAAATTCGAAAATTAATTTCGCATAGTAATGACAAGAAATGGAATCAATTCCCCTTGAAAAATTATCAAAACATTCATATTGTTCCTAGCGAAGATATTTGGATAAATAGCTATATTGAGGATATTAAAGCGCACGGATACGAACACGCAACTTGTATCTGTAGAAGTAATAAAACAGCTTCTAGAATAAATTCACTTATTCGCCAAAAGTTGGGAAGAGGTCCTGAAACACTCAAAAAAAATGATTTACTGCTTATAACACAGAATAATTTATTGTCTGGTCTAATGAATGGAGATTTTGTTAGAATTATTTCCGTTGGAGAACGTGTTCAACATGCTAACCTAACATTTAGAAAAGTGGAAGTTGAGGAGATTGGGACTAGAAAAAGAGTTTCTCAGTATCTGATAGAAGAGCTTCTATATCAAAACCTGCCAAGACTTACCAAAGCTCAACAAAGAACGCTATATATAGATTATTACAAACGAATGAAGGCGAAAGGAATCTATCAAACAAGTAAAGAATTTAAAGATGGCCTTTTTAAGGATGACTATCTAAATGCCTTGCACGCAGCTTTTGGTTACGCAATTACATGTCACAAAGCTCAAGGGGGCGAATGGAGTAATGTGTATTTAAATATTCCTCAGAAACTTGCTTATCACACGACAGAAGAAGGGTATCGGTGGCTATATACGGCATTAACAAGAGCCAAGGAAAACATATTTTTAATCAACGGATTTTGGTTACGCTAAAGGTTGCTATCAAAATAATTGGAATTATTTCTTAGTTCCATGCGCTACAAGAAGATCAGCTAATTTCATATATTTCTTAGTTCTATCTTTGTTAGTATGAAGGTCCTTCTTTGATGTTGGTACATGAAGTAGAGTCGCAAAAAAGAAAACTCGTTAAACAAGCCCCAAAATCGGCTCACAAACGGCCCTTCCTTTAGGGAGTTGTTGTTTTTCCGTTGGCTATATTGAGCAAACTGGGGAACGCATACCGCGAAGGCGCTCGTCCCGTGCCCTGCTCTGTTTTAATAATCAGGTTGGATTGTTCTAATTTTTTTAAAATGTTGCGAGCAGTATTCCCATGTCCTGGAGCTGTTTTTTCAATAAACAGATTAGAGCTGATAATTGGACGTTTAAATAAACAGTCCAAAGCATCTATGTAATACCGGGAATTGATGGCGGCCCGAAATTTTTTCTTCATTTCGTCATACAAAGATATAATTTGGTGTACTTTGATCGTATTCGTTTTGGCTTGTGATTGTAAAGCTGTCAAAAAGAATTCTACCCAACCTTGCCAATTACCTTGCTGAGTAATGTTATTAAGGCTAGAGTAATACTCTTTCCGATTTTGTTCAAAGTATTCACTAATATAAAACATTGGACGGTTGAGAGCATGATTTAAGTATAAATACAATGGAATCAGCATACGTCCAATTCTGCCATTACCATCCATAAAAGGGTGAATAATTTCAAATTGAGCATGTAAAATACCCGTTGTAATGAGCTTGCCATCTGATGATTGCTGAGCATAATGTTCCCAGTTGTCCAAACATCCTTGTATGAGGAAATGCTCTGGCGGAACATATGTAGCATTTTCAATTCCACAACCTTTGGGTCCAATAAAGACCGCTCCGGTACGAAATTCTCCGGGTTGGCTATGTGGAGCATCCCAAATGGCATCAGTCATCAAAATGGCATGTAATTCTTTGATTAATGTTAATGAAAAAGGTCTCCCATCTCTCAAATATGCTTCTGCGATTTTAAGAGCTTCGCGATAATTTTGCAATCCTCGTATTTCTTTTTCTTGAGAGCCACTAAATCTTTTCCCTGATTCAAATTCCAACACATCACTCATTGTGGATTGTGTTCCTTCTATACGCGAAGACAATTCGGCTTCTTTGCGTACCAATGGAGCCAATAAGATTTCTGGGCTTATCATATTTTCTAATAGCCCACTATAATGATACACCGCGGTAGCTGCATCATCAGCCAATTGTGTTAAACGTTTCCAATCTAAATTCTGTATTGGTAAATTTTCAGGGACAAACGGTTTCATGGTTCTTATGCTCCTGTCCTAATTATAATATTAGCTTACAAAATAATAGTATAAATTGTAAACAAAATCAATAGTTTACAATGAAATGATGACAAATTCCTAGATTACAAAATAATCAAATAAATTGTAATCAAAAACCGTAGCTTACAACAAATTGGAAGCAAATCCAGACATAAATACGATAAAACAAGCTGAGTTGTTCCTCAATCTAAAAATTCGTTACAGTTAATATTTCACCCAGTCTCGTAAAAGTTGAACCAAGGCAACTGTAAAAAACATCCGCCAATTTTAGCAAAGTTAGCGATAGAGGAGTATAAAGAAATAGGGCACTATTTTGGTCGCTCCCTCACCCTACAAACCACGCTTGGTGGGAGTGCAACTTTACGAAAGTTTAAATCCGGTTGATGGAGAATTTATTTGCACTTATTAACTACGATGTTGGTCAAAGCGAATAAAGCCAGTACGTTGGGGATAACCAATAGATTATTAAACATATCTGTCAGTTCCCAAACCAAATCGCTGGATACAAGTGATCCCATCATAATAAAACAGAGAGATACTAACGTATAAGTGAAAACAGCCTTTTTATCGTTTCCCCGTCTAAACAAATAGACTGTATTTATTTTACCGAAAAAATTCCAACAAAGGATGGAAGAAAAGGCAAAAAAACACAGACAAACAGCCACAAAAATTGCTCCTAAATGGGAACCCATAATGCTTCCAAAAGCCGTTTGAACCAAGTTGGTTTTGTTTAATATTTCCGTTACTGCGCCCGTATAACCATTGGACAGTAGTCCGTCCGAAGTGTATAACGTGGAAATAATCACCAACGCATTTAAGGTTAACACCACAAACGTATCTACGAAGACACCCATCATGGCAATAGTGCCTTGTTCGTGCGGAGTTTTTGCGCGGGAAAGGGCGTGAATATGAGGGGTTGAACCCATGCCGGCTTCGTTGGAGAACAGGCCTCTTTTAGCCCCTTGGCTGACGGCGGTTTTGATAGCATACCAAAATCCGCCGCCTATGATGGCTTGCGGTTCAAAGGCGTATTGGAAAATCATTTTAAAAGTTTCAAAGAGGTAGTTGTATCTTATAGTTAAAACGAAAAAGGCACCAATTAGAAATGTGGCTGCCATGACAGGGACCAGTTTTTCCGTCACAGAAGCAAGCCGGCGAACGCCGCCTATAAAAACAATTCCGGATAAAATAACCAATATCACCCCGACGATCCAAGGCGAAATGCCAAACGCCGTTTGCATGGTGTAACTGATGGAGTTGGATTGAACCATGCATCCCATAAAACCAAGCGCGAGGATGATGGCTATGGCAAAGAAGGCCGCCAAGTATTTCCCTAATTTATCTCGGAAGGCCGTTGTGATATAATACACGGGGCCGCCTTTTATAGTTCCGTCTTTTTCAACGATTCTTGTTTTTACGGCAAGCACGGCTTCCGCATAGATGGTAGCCATGCCGAAGAAAGCAATCACCCACATCCAAAATACGGCTCCCGGGCCGCCCACCAGAATGGCTGCGGATGCTCCGACGATATTCCCTGTGCCGACTTGGGCGGCTATGGCGGTAGTTAATGCTTGGAAGGGGCTTACGCTGTTTTCGTCTTTCTCGCCGAACCAACGGGGATGCCCAAACGAGTTATAGATCCCTTCCTTGAAACAACGGATTTGAACAAACCGGGTTTTTATCGTGTACCAAAGGCCTACGCCAACAAGCAAAAAAACCAATATGTAGTTGGACAAATATTCATTAAACTTAACAACGAAGGGGTATAAGATACTTTCAATTGCCGTAACCATTTTTAACCTTTCTTCTTACTAAATATTATTATTTACAAAATTTAGCATAATTGGAGAGTACAGGCATTTTTTATTTAAACGCAATTGAACACCCAAAATGGGGAATTGCTGGGGCCGGGCTCCGCTGTTATTACAAGGCGGCCGGGTCGGTAATGCGTGCGGCAAAGTACGGGCGTTTACCGGGTTCTTCCATAAAAATCACATACGGACCTGTAAAGTGGAAATAGTGGGGGGGTTCCCATATACTAGCCGACTTGGACCTCCCCATCGCTGCTTCGGCCACTAATTTGGTACCCGTTTCATCCATTTTAAATTGAATGGCTTCCAGGGCTTTTGTAATGGTAAAACCGGAAGGAAGAATCTGTTTATCGTACAATTCTTTAAATTCCTGCTTGGCACGGAAATCCAACTTGGGTGCTTTAAATTCATCCGTTTTGCCTAAGCCATCGGGGTGTCGCGTGGCCTTTTGTTTCATTTCCGCATAGACTTGGTCCAGCGGTTTGTTGCCGGGTGTTCTGTACAAGTGGATGAGGTCGCCTTGTTTGGATTGCAACGTAACCGCAAAATCTTCCCGGTCGTTGTAAAACAGAACCCGTACCGATTTTCGTAAAGATGAATTTTTATCCTTATCGGTTATCCCAAAATAGGCTACTTGCTTGCGGCTGCCTTGGAAAGGAGCAGACCCCAGTTTGTTAAATTTGGCTTTATATTCCAGGTCTTTTTTCAGCATGGCATACAAAACGTATGTGTCGGGCCGGCGGGTCCACTTAAATTCGTTTAAAATGCGGCTTTTTTCGTGGAATTTATCGTAAACTCCTTTTTCTATTTCCCGTTTCAATGCCGGCGAAACGAGGCCCCATTTTGCATAATACGCCTGAGGAGATAAATCTTGCTCGCTAAACGGACTCTTGTTTAAAAGTTGTACGATTTGCGGTTTGGAATCGGCAAACTCAATAGGGGCCTTATTCAGGTTTTTAGTCAAATCATTCCATACCAATTGAAAGGCACCCGCCCACACTTGATTTTTAGCGGTTGATGGGCTGGCCATAGTGGGTAACACTTCTAACGAGAGAGAAGAGGCCTCTTGCACGTTTTGAAAAGTAGAATCGGCGTAGGGGATAGAAACTTCTCCCTCCGGCACGGGAACGCTTTCTTCCACCAAGTCTTTGTAGGATTTATATAAAGAAACAGAAACTACTGCTAAAGCCGCTACCATAATAACAAGAATTATTTTTTTCATAATGTCCTCAATGGTCATTGTTTGGGGTTTTTCATACATCCCCCTGTGCACATTGTAGCAAAAAACGGGGAAAAATATTTTTCCATCTGCCCCCGGGGGCCTTATTTTTGCTAAAATATTAGTATGGAAAATACGGTCCTGTGTCCGTTAGACGGCCGCTACGCCGGCCGGTTGGGAACCCTGCGTGCTTGCATGGGAGAATCTGCTTTAGCTGCTTGCCGCGTGCGGGTGGAATTGGCGTGGCTGGAAGTTTTATCTTCCTTAAAATTGCCGCATTGCCCGCCGCTTACCGCTGCCGAAAAAAAATTATTGGGCACACTCGGTCAATTGTCTGCGGAAGATTTAGCCTTGTTACATGCCTTGGAATTTAACGGATACAAACATATTGCGGCTACTAAACACGATGTAAAGGCCGTGGAATATTTCTTGCGCCTGCGTTTTGACCGTACGCCGTTGAAAAAGCGGCAAAATTGGCTCCATTTTGCCTTGACCAGTGAAGACGTCAATAGCGTTTCTTACGCTTTAATGCTTTCGGACGGATTGGAAAAAGAATTGTTTCCTTTGCTGCTCCAAATCCAACAATCTCTGTTGCAGTTAGCCCGCCGCGAAGCCCGTTCCGTTTTGTTGGCGCGCACGCACGGCCAGCCGGCCGTACCCACAACCTTTGGTAAAGAAATCCGCGTGTTTGCGGACCGTTTATCGCGGCAGATAGAACAACTGCGTACCCGGCAAATTTCATGTAAGTTCGGCGGGGCGGTAGGAAATTTTAATGCACACGCAGTGGCTTTTCCGTCTGTCAATTGGCCACGCACGGCGGACCGTTTGGTGGGTATGCTGAATAAAGGTCGTAAAATCAAAATTGTTCGTACGGTTGTTTCTACCCAGGTGGATCCGCGCGATACCTATGCCGAACTGTTTGACAATTTGCGCCGAACAAATGTAATTTTGATAGATTTCTGCCGCGATATGTGGCAATATATTTCCGCCGGACTGGTGCGTCAGCGGGTGATTGCGGGCGAAGTGGGTTCTTCCACTATGCCGCAAAAAGTAAACCCCATTGATTTTGAAAATGCCGAGGGAAATTTGCAATTAGCCAATACGTTGTGTGATTTTTTGGCCAACAAGTTACCCGTTTCGCGTCTGCAGCGGGATTTGACGGATTCTACTGTGTTACGTAATATGGCGGTGGTATTTGGCTATATGGCGGTAGCGTATGGGTCTATTGTAGGCGGTCTCCATAAAACGGCTTTTGACCGGGCGTCGGCTTTACAAGAAGTAAAGGCCCACCCGGAAGTATTGGCCGAAGCGTTTCAAACGATGTTGCGTGCGGCGGGGATTAAAAATCCGTATGAAAAATTGCGTGATTTTACCCGGGGCCATACCGTTGCTGCGGTAGCGTGGCGGCAGTTTATTGACCAGCTGGAAATTAGCCGGGAACTTAAAAGCCGGATGCAAGCTTTGAAACCGGAAGATTATATCGGGCTAGCCGAACAACTAGCAAGGGGAAAGTAAACATGATTGATTTAGTATGCGGCGGACAAGCCGGAGACGAAGGAAAAGGTAAAATTGCGGCCTATCTCTCCTATAAGGGAAATTACGATTACTGCGTGCGCGTGGGAGGCCCCAATGCCGGACATACGGTGGTGCAAAACGGAGTTTCGTACACACTTAAAAATATTCCGTCCGGATTTTTAAACCCCAAAACTAAACTGGTGTTGGGGGCCGGGGCTTATACCAAAACGGAATGGCTGCTGGACGAAGTCAAAAAAACCAATACCCAGGACCGCCTAATTATTGACCCTTATGCCGTGTTGATTAGCGACGAACAAACCGCCGCCGAACGCGGGGCCGGTCACTTTATGAACCACATCGGCAGTGTGGGAACGGGGCTCGGGCAAGCCGTCAAAGAACGCATTGAACGGCGCGATATCAAATTCGCCAAAGACGAGCCGCTATTGAAAGATTTTATTCAAGAGGTTCCGGAACTGTTAAATGCGTGCTTGGATAAAGGCGGCCATATTTTGTTGGAAGGCACGCAAGGTATTAAATTATCTCTTCTGCACGGGGAATATCCGTTTGTTACGTCGCGCGATACAACTGCCAGCACGTTTTTGGGCGAAGCCGGACTCGGCCCCAAGAGTGTGCGGGATGTGTATGTGGTATTCAAGCCTTATATCACGCGCGTAGGTCCCGGGCCGTTGGAAAAAGAAATTTCCGATGAGAAAGAATTGGAGATTTACCATACCAAGGGGCACGAAATCGGCAGCGTCAGTAAACGCTTGCGCCGGGTGGGAGAGTTTGAAAAACGTTCCGCTTCGCGTGCGATTATGATTAACAACTGCACCAAAATTGCTATTACGCATATTGATATGTTCCCCGGCAACGACCGCGTAAAAAAAGAGGAAGATTTTACTCCCCAAGCCAAGCAGTTTTTGGCAGATTTACGGACGTTGTCGGCCGAGGTCTATCCGCACCCGAAGATTGCCCTGATTTCCACCGGGCCGGATATGGAAGACACGCTGGTTTTATAAACGGCCTTGTTAAGTTTCGTCTTACGCACGATGCACAAAATAAATTAATTTTGTGCATCGTGTTTTTTAGGAAGAACGTTCTTGGTGGGCTCTCAGAGGGAGCCGCAGACCCAACATAGGTCTAAAGCCCTAGATGCGTCTAGGTCTAAAGACTCTGGTAAAACGTGTAGCAAACAGGTATACTTTTAGTGAAGATTCTCAAAAAGCGAGGAATTTTATGTTAAATAAAACAACCATACTTAGTTTATTTGTCTTACTGCCCACGTTGGCTCTAGCGCAGCGTGTTATTCCGAATAACCCCTCTGTAGTAGATGTGGCCCAGGCTCATGAGCGATTGGATTCTGTTGCGGAATCCGTTAGTCCGGTTTCGCAAGTGCAACGCAACGGTTGGGAAGCCCAACAACAGGCCGGGAAAGAATTGGCCCAACTCAAAGAAAAGTATCCCAGTTTTTTTACAGACATAGGATATGTGGAAGCAATTCACGGACGGTTGGTTATGTTGTTAGAGCAGGATCCCAAAGGAGCCGAATTGGGCCAGATATTGACGTGGTTATATGATGTGCTGGATTGGATGGGCGGAATCTCCGAGCCGTTGCCGGTCGAGTGTATGCACATCGTGGACCACATGTATTATTTCCCCGCGTATCCCGATAAACTGGTTTCGTTAAAAGACATCGCCGAATACGCGGCTAAGGATACTCCCGAACAAACAGTGGCTAAGTGGGAGAATTTCTACCGCGATTTTGACGGCCATGGCAATTAAATTTGTGTTCTCCCTGCCTTAACACACGGAAGGCGGGTTTCACAGTACTTCCCCCGGGCTCCCCGGGGGATTTTTTGTCCAACGACACAATACAAGAATCCCCTGCATTTACTCTAAAAATGGTATAATAAAACAGATTAGCGAAGTCATCCTAACAACAGACTAAACAAGGGGAGAACATATGGACACAAATTTATCTTCGGGGGCATTGGTAACACCCCTGCGTAAAGACGATCAAGCGGAAATGGATATCCCGGCGGGATATGGCAAAACAGAAAGTTTTCTGTTGCCCAAAGATCCGGCTTGGTTATTCTTATTTTGGGAAATTACGGTTGAAACATTTGATTGCATCAGAAGCCAATATGGCGAAGATACCTTACGTTCGGCCCGCACGGTCATCCGTTTGCACGATGTAACGGATTTACCGTTGTTTGACGGGACCAACGATGTTTGCCATTACGATTTGCCCGTTATTTTTGAAGCCCGCAGTTGGTACATCAATGCGCCGCAATCGGGGCGGTCGTACATCGCCGATTTGGGATATATCACCGCGGACGGACGGTTTATTCTCGTTTCGCGCAGTAATATGACGGCTTTGCCGCCCGGCCGGATTTCCGACGTCATTGACGATAAATGGATGATTGTAGAAGGGGATTTCCAAAAACTCTTACGGCTTTCCGGTGCCGACTACATTGGTATGGGAGCCAGCGAGCGGATGCAAGTATTGGGCCAACGGTGGAAACTGACGGAATTGACTTCTTCCGGTGCGCCGAGTTCTTGGTCCTCGTTTGCTTTGCACTTGGACAAAGTGGAAGAAGAGGAAGACATCTGGCTGAAAGCCGATTGCGAAATTATCATCTACGGTTCTGCTTCCAAGAATGCCATCGTGTCCATCAACGGTAAGGATATTGAACTAAAAGAAGGTAAATTCTCTATCCGCCAGCATTTACCGGCCGGTAGCGTGGTGGATTTGCCCATTCATGCCCGTAATGCCAAAGGCGATAAAACACGCCACATCAACATCAAGGCGCTGCGCGAACAAGGAAAGTAATTATGGGACAGGAAAAGGGCTATTTGGCGCTTGTATTGCATGCGCATTTACCTTTCATCAAGCATCCGGAATACCCGGACTTTTTGGAAGAAGACTGGTTCTATGAAGCCATGGTGGAGACGTATATTCCGCTACTCAATGTGTTTGAGAATTTAACGGAAGAAGGAACCGATTTCCGCCTGACCATGACGCTCACGCCGCCGTTGTGTAATATGATGGAGGATCCGCTTTTGATTGAGCGTTTCCGTCAGTATTTAAATCGGCGGGTGGAACTCTCGCAGAAAGAGCTAAACCGCACACAAGGAACTGAATTTGAAGGCGTCGCGCGGATGTATTTTAATAAATTCCGCCGCTATCAGGATTTATTTGAAAGCCGCTACCACGGGCATGTGTTAGAGGGCTTCAAAAAATTCCAGGACATGGGTAAGTTGGAAATTATTACGTGTTGTGCCACCCACGGGTATTTGCCGCTCATGGTGCATAAAGAAAGCGTTAATGCCCAAATCAAAATTGCCGCACACGATTACCGCAGCCGTTTTGGTAAAAGCCCGCGCGGAATTTGGCTAGCAGAATGTGCCTATAATCCGGGCGACGATAAATTTTTACGCGCCGAAGGTATCCGGTTTTTCTTTACCGAGGCCCATGGTATTTTGCACGGTACTCCGCGGCCGAAGTACGGTATTTATGCGCCGGTATATTGCCCGCAAACGGGTGTGGCCGCTTTCGCGCGGGATATGGAATCTGCCCAACAGGTGTGGAGTGCCGAAACGGGTTATCCCGGCGATCCGCGCTACCGGGAGTTTTACCGCGATTTGGGGTATGATTTAGATTACGATTATATTAAACCCTATCTGCATTCCGACGGTGTGCGCCGCAATATCGGTATGAAATACCATAAAATTACCGGGAAAGTGGCCTTGAACCAAAAGCAGGCATACGACCCGTATGCCGCACGGGAAGTGGCCGCCCAGCACGCCGGTAACTTTATGTTTAACCGCCAAAAGCAGATTGAATATTTAAGCACGATTATTGACCGCAAACCGTTGGTAGTTTCTATGTATGATGCGGAATTGTACGGTCACTGGTGGTACGAAGGAATTGATTTCTTGGAATACCTGTTCAAGAAAATTTATTACGACCAGGATGAAATCAAGTTGATTACCCCCAGCGAATATTTGGAAATGTACCCGCAGAACCAAGTGGTGCAGCCGTCTATGTCTTCGTGGGGGGATAAAGGATACCACGACGTGTGGCTTAATAGCGGTAACGATTGGATTTACCGTCACCTGATTAAAGCATCCGAACGGATGATGGAACTGGCTAATAAGTTTCCCAATGCCGAAGGGCTGCTGCGCCGCGCGCTCAACCAATTGGCGCGGGAACTGGTGCTGATGCAATCGTCCGATTGGGCGTTCCTGATGACGACCGGTACGGCTAAGGAGTATTCTACCAAGCGTACCAAGGACCACATCAAGCGCTTTAATGAACTGTACGAGCAAGTGCAAGGTAACCGCATCCAGGAAGGATACGTCTATGAATTGGAACAGAAAGATTCTATTTTCCAACAGATAGACTATAATGTGTATGCTTCTGGTGCTAAAGAGGCTGTCCTGCAGAAATACCAATAAGAGGGGATGGCCCTTGGATGAGCTTTTAAAAAACCCCCTGCCTAGGCAGAGGGTTTTGCTGTCCAAGCAAATTAAAGATTACTCCTTATACATGGGGTAGAAGTAAATGCCCATGTAAACGGGGTTGTCCACAAACCCTTTTACCTTTTTGTTCATGGCCCACAGGCCGGTGGGGTGGACAGTGTAGATTTGCATAGCGTCCTCGTGCATGAGGTTGTGCACTTGCTTATACAGGGCATTGCGCCGGGCCGGGTTCGTTTCAGCCACCGCCCGCTCAATAAGTGTATCTACTTGCGGATTTTTGTATCCTTGCGATAACGCATACCGCCCTTGGCTGTGCAAGAACGGGAAATAGAAATTGTGTGCATCGGCGTAATCGGCTACCCAGCCGCGCGCCCACATGGGCATTTGACGGCGGGCTGTTTTCTCCAAGAATGCCGGCCAGGTAACACCGCGCAAATCAATTTGAAACTTGGGGTTTAGTTTCTCCACGTTACGTTTTAAAATTTCGCTGGCAATTTGGCGCATTTCGCCGCTGGTGTTATAGGTAATGGTAAATTTAAATCCTTTTTCCCATACCTTTCCGCCCCAGGCCTTTTTGAAGTGTTCTTCGGCCTTTTTTAAATCAAAGGAGTAACGTTTAAAACTGTTATCATAGTTGACAAGACCCGCCGGGGCCGGACCAATGGCCATTTCGGCGCGGCCTTCCATAGATTCCTTCAAAAAAGCCTCGTAATCAAACGCATAGGCAAACGCTTGGCGCAAATCTTTGTCGGCAAAGAAATCGGCGGGAATGCCCTGCCCGTCCAACTTGCCGGAGCCGACATCGGGGTTGGCATCCATATTGATATCCAACGTAAAGAAGATAACCGGGTCGGTGCGTAACCGCGGCAGGTTGTCGTACAAATCTATAGTGGAACTGCCCTTTAGTTGAGAAATAAATTTGGGGGATATTTCCGCTACATCCGCATCGCCGGATTCTAACATGAGGCGCAATGTACTGGCTTCATCCACCGTCATCATCAAGATAGTTTTGAGTTTCGGCGCACCCGCAAAATAATTTTCGTTGGCCGCCAGCGTTAAACGTTTGGCGGCAATGTCCCACCGGGCAATTTGAAACGGTCCCGTACCATTGGCTTGGCTAAACAAGGGAGAGGTATCTTTGGCAAAATTATTAAATTGTTTCCACGTTGCTTCGCGTCCGTCCCAAGCTCCCCGTTCCACAGCCCAGGATTTGTTAATCACATAGCCCCACCGGGCTAAAATATACAGAAACGGTGCAAACGGACGTTTGAGTGTAATGATTACGTTATTACCTTCCACCCGTACGGCATTGGCGGCCTCTTGGAAATCCACAACAATTTCGCCCCGGTCATTACGGGTAGAAGACACTCCTAAAATAGGTTCCAAGAGCAAACTGGATGGTCCGCCGGAAACATCTGAGAGTAAAAAACGCAGCAGCGAATAACGCACATCTTCCGGCGTTAATTCACGTCCGTCGTGGAATTTAACCCCCGCGCGGATGGGAAATGTATAGGTGCGTCCGTCAGCGGAGAGAAGTCCGTTTTCTACGCTGGGTACTTGGGTAGCCAAAGACGGGACCAGCCGGGTGAGGGAACTGCCGTCAAATCTTAAAAGTGTATCATACACGTTAATCAGCATACCGTGGGTAACACCGTCGTAGGAGTACACCGGATCCAGGGATTCCATTTCCCCTTTGTGCGCCACGATAAGAGTATCAGGCGCGGTCTGTTTGGTGCACGCACCAAACACGAAAACAGCACTTAATAAAAGTAGTATTTTTTTCATGGGATTTGAATGACGTAAGCCGCGCCGCCTTTGTTGTGTAGCCAGGCGCGTGCGAATGATTTTGCGTCGTATTCGCGGAGTACTTCGGACGCTGTGGGAGCTGCCGGGTCTGCCACCAATACTCGTCCTTTCTTCCAACCGTGTATGACAACCAAATGCCCTTTCGTTTGCGGTTGGGCCGCGTTAGGCAGCTCGCCTGCTTTATAGGCGATAGAGGCAACGACCAAGCTTTTTTTGGTGCAGTATTTTTTTAACTCCGTTAACGACGAAAACCGCCGCACAAAGGACTCAGTGCCTTGTTCGGCGGCGAAAGCGGTATTGAAGACCCAGTTGCCAAAAATATTGGCAGAGGGGTCATAGACTTCGTGCATGGTACTGCGCAAACCCACAGGCCGTCCCAGCGCGTGTAAGGCCATGTAAAGCGATACCGGGCTGCAGATGCGGTTTTTTTCTTCCCAAGGTTGTTCTTTTTGGGAAATTGGCCAAATGGGAATATTGAGGGATCCGGCCGGCAACCGAGCGGCTTTTTTTTCTTCATATTCAAACGGTTCGCGTAATCCGCAAGACGCAAGTAAACGTAAAGATACGTCCCCTTCTATGCATAAGCGGTAGCGGAATTTGTTGGCCGGACGCTTGAGGCGCAATTCATCCACGAACACACGTCCCCAAGAATCAGCTTGCGGGGGAAAACTTTGTTTGAATAAATCCGAGAGTAACCCCAGTTTGTAAAACCGGCTCCATTCGTCTCCGGCTCCTACTTGGGCTTCCAACAGCAGGCAACCGTCTGAAAACATATCTAAATTGGCAGATAATACGAGTGATGAAAACGGGAACTCTGTTTCAATAGGCAAGGAAGTGATAACCAAAATGCCGTCTTTTATCAGAGCCGAGGCCACTTCCTCGTCGGTATGTTGCAGGTTAAAAGCATTGAGGTAAACAGATTTTTTCTTCATACTATTTTATCGGGGCACCCGGACTTGAACCGGGAACCTCCCGCTCCCAAAGCGGGCGCTCTACCACTTGAGCCATGCCCCGTGGATATATTGTAGCAAAAATGGTAAACGGCGCGGGGTGATTTCCCTCAGTAAACGGAGTCCGTTAGGAAATTTGGCTTGAAAAATTCAATGGACGACCGATACCCCAGATTCTGTCAGCCCCCCCGGGCTGGATAGCCATTACTCTAAGCGGCCTACTTGGTTACGAACGCGGGCAGCGTATGAACCGGCTTGGCCTTGCTCCGTGTGGGGTTTGCCCTGCCGCGTTTGTTACCAAACGCGCGGTGCGCTCTTACCGCACCTTTTCACCCTTACCCTTGCGGGCGGTATTTTTTCTGCGGCACTTTCCGTCCGGCGGATGTTAAAGTCCGCCGCCCCGCCCTTTCGAGCGGCACACTGCCGTGCGGAGTCCGGAAGTTCCTCCCCCGTGCGTTAAAACGGGAGCGGCTATCTGGCCGTCCTTCATTAATTGTAGCAAATTACAGAGAACTAAATAAATCCGGTTGGATAGAGGATTTTTTAGCGGTCTTGGTGGATTTGCGTACCACCGGTTTTACTTCCACCCCGTTGACGGTATTTGCTGCGGGGGTGGAGGGGAAGTCATCTGCAGGTAAGTGCACAATGGGGTTAAAGCCAAGCGATTGTTTGGCGTCCATTGCTTTGTTCGCCAGTGCATCGGGGGCTTTGTTAAATTCACGCAGTACGTGTTTGAGGTGAATAGTGAGTCCGCTAGCCAGGTGGCGGATTGTTTGCATCCGGGTTGCTAAATCGGGGTTTTTAATCTTGTATTCCCCTAAAAATTGTTTGACCAGTAACAGTGAGTCCGACTCTATAAACAGTTCGCTAGCACCCAGTTCGCGGGCTTTTACGAGGGCCAGTTTGAGAGCGGTATATTCGGCTTGATTGTTCGTACAGGTGGACATGAAATGGCCCTCCTGCGCCAGAATTTTTCCGTTCATATCGCAGATAACATAAGCCGCCGCACCCGGACCGGGATTGCCACGTGAACCGCCGTCTATATTTATTTTTACTTGCATAGGGATATTGTACTAAATTTACGCCCGGGAAAAGTTTTTTCTTCTCCGGGAGTAGCTCGCAAAAACCCCCGCTGGGGTAGCGGGGGTTTTAATTCGGAAAAGTAAAATCTACGGAATGGAATCCATGATGCGGCGCAATTCTTCTTCGCTTTTATCGCGCACTTCCACCGTTTTTTCTTTGCCTTTATTCCCTTTGACAATGATAATGCTTTCTTCTTTTACGTTGAAGAAATCGGATAAAAAGGTTCTCATCATTGCGTTGGCCGGTTCATCGTCCACCTTTTTGTTTTGGATTTTCACGCGCAACACACTGCCGATACGGCTGATGACCTCGTTGCGCCCGGTGGTGGGAATTAAACGGACTTTGATAATCATAACGGTCTCCTTAGTTACTGGGCAAATAATTTACTGCCGATTCGGGGCAAGGTGGAACCTGCCTCTACTGCCACTTCAAAATCTGCACTCATACCGAGTGATAAATACCGCTCCCGCTCGGGGGAAAAATCTGCCTCAAATGCTTCACGAACCGGGGCAAACAACTGCCGCAATTCTTGTGCCGGCGCTCCTTGCGGAGCGATAGCCATATAACCGCACACCCGCAGGTGCTTGAGCGTTCGCAGTTGCCGGACCAACGTGCGCGCTTCTTCCAACGGTAGGCCGGATTGTGTTTTGCGTTGGGTCAGTTTCACTTGCACCAGACCCCGCACGATTTTTCCTGCCGGAACATGGGCATCCACTATACACGCCGTGGAAAAATCATCCAGCGAATCAATAAAATCAAAAAACAGTGCGGCTTTGGCCGCTTTGTTATGCTGTAAATGTCCGATAAAATGCTTGACTACCTCAAACGAAGCAAATTCGGCGCGTGACCAACGGTTGAGGGCTTGTTGTACGCGGGATTCCCCAATATGTTTGATAAGACCCCGGCGCAAGAAAAACAATACATCCTCGTCCTGTGCGTATTTGGTAACAGCCAACAAGGTTACTTCTTGGGGAGAACGGCCCGCTCGCTGGCAAGCCGCCGACAGGGAGGCACACACTTCATGTAAATTTTCAAGGAGTTTGGCTTCCCGGTTCATAAAAATCCCTTGACATATTATACCAAAATTTACTTTAATATGCCACTTTTAGGTGGGTTGCTAGGCATATCTCTCTAAATTTTATAAGATAACCCTATGCACGCTGTTACCCGTAAAGGGATGTGGTTGGTAGCTGTTGCCAACGGATTATTACTGTTTGGATACGGTTTATCTCTCCCGTTTTTTACCATTTATTTGATTACCCGGCAGCACTTGCCGCCCGCTATGGCGGGATTAGTGGTGGCGTTGGCGGGCTTGTCGCGTTGCGTGTCCAGTGCGATATCGGGGGAACTGGCAGATGCTTTCGGGCGTAAAAATGTGATGCTTTGGGGAATGTGTTCGCAGATTGTGGCCATGTTTGCCTTGGGGCTTTGCATTGAACTTAACGTCCAGACCGGCTGGGTGCTGACCTGTTATTTTTTGACCACCTTTCTGGGGGCTTTCTTCCGTCCGGCGGCTAACGCTTGGGTTACCGATCACACCACCCCTAAGGAGCGCGTGGAAGCGTTTGGAATGATTCGTATCGGGCTGAATATCGGGTGGGCGCTCGGACCGGCTGTCGGGGGGTTTTTAGTCCGTTACTCTTACAGCGTGGCTTTCTTTTTAACGGCTTTGTTGTACGCCATTACGAATTTGTATCTGGGGCGTTTAATCCGGGACCGTCACTCCGTTCGCAAGACCACCCGTCGCCGCAAGCCCAGTTTTGCTGCTATGGTCGGTGCGTTGAGCGATACCCGGTTGGCTCGTATTTGTTTGTATGTGGTGATGATTACAGCGGTTAATTCCCAACTGGTGGTGGGGTTATCCATTCATTGTAAACAATACTTGCAAATGCCGGAGTATTTTATCGGGTGGTTTTTTACCATTAATGGGTTGGTGGTGGTGTTGTTGCAGTATACGGCATCTAAAGTGATGGCCAAAATGCGGCTTTCTACGGCCATGTTTTGGGGATGTATCTTATATGCCATTGGGTTTGGCTCGGTAGGATTTTTCGGTTCCTTCGCGCCGATTGCGCTAGGTGTATTTTTAGCGGGGGTGGGGGAACTGATTGTGGCTCCCGGGGAACAGACCTTAGTGTCCAATATCGCTTCGCGCGAAACACGGGGACGATACTTGGGATTACTGATGGTATTTTACAATTTCGGCTCGGCGTTGGGATTTTTTACAGCCGGCGTATTGGGCGATTATGTGGCACCGCATTATTTGCCCGGTCCGTGGCTTATCATCGGGGCGGTGGCCGTCTTGGCCGGGGTTGGGTTTTGGCGGATGCGTTACTCCCTTAGCAATGAGGAAGATGGAAAACAAACTGCTCCCATCCCCATAAAAAAAGATACAATAACTTTAAGCTAACCCTAACTATGGATATTATACTGGCTTCTAAATCACCGCGGCGGATTGAATTACTCAAACAATTAGGTTTTGAGTTTGACGTTATCCCCGCCCAATGCGAAGAAAAAAGCACTAAAAAACGTCCGGCTGCCCGTGTAAAAGAATTAGCCGTACAAAAAGCATTTGACGTGGCGCGAAAATATCCGGCGGCGGTAGTGATTGGAGCCGATACCTTGGTGTATTGCAAAGGGGAAATAATCGGCAAACCGAAAGACAAACAGGATGCTTTACGCATTTTGCACAAACTAAACGGTTCGTGGCAGTGTGTGTACACGGGCGTGTGCGTGATGAGTTTAAAGCAACGGAAAATGCTTTTCGGACACGAAGTATCCCGGTGTAAAGCACGTAAATTATCGTCGGAGCAGCTGGAACATCTGGCCGGCAAGCATATGGATAAAGCTGGGGCTTATGCCGTGCAGGATGAGCAGGACCCGTTTATTGAGCGGATTGTGGGAAGTAAAACCAATGTGGTGGGGTTCCCGGTGGAGTTTTTTCAAAAATTATATGAGGAGTTTTTAGCATGACGACACAAACAGAACTACTGGTTATCGGGGCAGGGCCAGCGGGGTGCAGTGCCGCTATCTATGCGGTGCGGGCCGGAGTGAAAACAGTAATTGCCGGCGGCAGTGCTCCGGGCGGACAGCTTTTGCAAACTAATGAAATTGAAAATTACGCCGGTTTTGTAAATCCAGTGGGCGGGTTTGAACTCATGGACGCTATGCACAAACAATGCAAACGGTTGGGAGTAGAGTTTGCGACAGACGAAGTGGAAAAAATAGAAGGCGAGCACCCGCCGTTTACCGTTACGTGTGCGGGTGGGAAAGTGTATACGGCACAAAGTGTTATCGTTGCTACCGGGGCTAAAGCGCGTTGGTTGGGGTTGCCCGAAGAAGGAAGTTTGCGCGGAAAAGGGGTTTCGGCCTGTGCTACGTGCGACGGGTTTTTTATGCGTGGCAAAACGGTGTGTGTGGTAGGGGGCGGTAATACCGCTTTTGAAGATGCCTTGTTTTTATCGCAATTTTGTCCCAAAGTGTATTTGGTCCACCGGCGGGAAGGATTCCGTGCCGACCAAGTAACGGTAGAACAAGCCCGTAAAAACCCGAAAATAGAGTTTGTGCTAAATGCGGTGCCGGAAAAGATTTTGGGAACGGATACGGTGGAAGGGCTGGTTGTAAAAAATGTGCACACGGCAGAAACAAAGACGTTGGCTGTTTCGGGCGTGTTTGTGGCGATAGGAGCCGTACCGCAGACGGATTTTTTGAAAAATTCTTTGGTGGCCCTAACTGACGATGGATTAGTAGTGGCAGATGAACGGACCCATACCACGGTGGAAGGAATTTTTGCCGCCGGCGATTGTGCCGATCGGCACTACCGCCAAGCCATCATTGCGGCGGGAAGCGGTGCAAAAGCGGGTATAGAGGCCGCCGCTTTTATCAATAAACATAGATAATAAGTAGTAATTTTTTCAAACGGTGCGCAGGTAAATACGTTACTTGCGTGCCGTTATTTTTTTGAGTTGGGTTTCTTTGGCGGCTTTTAGTTTTTCCAAGAAAGCCGCTTTTACGTTGATTTGCCGTGTGAGCGGAGCTGTTTTTAAATGGCATATGCCAATGGCTACGGCATCCGCTGTGTCATCAGGCGAGGGGGCTTTATTCAAGTTCAGCGTCAGTTGCACCATGCGTTGGACTTGTTTTTTGTCTGCCGTTCCCGTGCCGCAAATCATCATTTTGACACGTTTGGGAGGATAAAACGTAATCGGTTTTTTCTCTAATTCGCATGCCAAGATAATCACACCGCGGGTCATCACGGTATTGGCCATGGTGGTGGCCCGTTTCAAAAAGAAATTTTGTTCCATGGCTATTTGGTGCGGTTGATACGTGTGCAACAGGTATTGCATCTCGTGAAAGATATATTCCAACCGTTGGGGGAGGGCTTGGGTAGAATCGGTATGGATTAACCCGCACGCCACTAAAGAAAGAACGGAACGGGCGTTTCTGGTTAATATCGCCCATCCCGTTCTGTCTAAACCGGGGTCAATGGATAATACGGTAACGGTCTGTTCCGCTCCGTTAAGCATTGAGTTTGGCCGCCACGGCTTCGTCAATGTTGGAGTTATCGTACACGTTTTTCGTATCGTCGTGGTCGTCC
The DNA here is from genome assembly GCA_902765225.1 of Candidatus Avelusimicrobium intestinale. GTDB lineage: Bacteria > Elusimicrobiota > Elusimicrobia > Elusimicrobiales > Elusimicrobiaceae > Avelusimicrobium > Avelusimicrobium intestinale. Next base: position 62,214 of record CACWYV010000006.1, on the reverse strand, counting down.
AACGCTTCCAACATTTTCATCAGCGTTTCCGCGGTGTGTTCGTCCGTAATGCTGACGTCCGTGTCCGGCAACATGGTCAAATCGGCCGATTGCGGGGTAATGCCTTTAGCTTCAATGGCTTTTTTCACGGTTTCCAATTCGTTCATATCCGGGTTGGTAATAACTTCGTACACATCCCCTGCCGTGCGTACGTCTTCCGCACCGGCTTCCAACGCCAGATTCATCAAATCGTCTTCGCTGATGTCGTCTTTGTTCACCACAATCATTCCCTTGCTCTTGAACATATACGACACACAGCCCGCCGTACCGATAGACCCGCCGTGGCTGGTAAAAATTTTGCGGATTTCCGCAAATGTGCGGTTCTTGTTATCGGTGGTACACTCCACGATAATGGCTACCGAGCCGGGGCCGTACCCTTCGTACGTGATTTCTTCGTACGAAACGCCGGGCAACTGGCCGGTACCTTTCATGATAGCGCGTTTGACGTTGTCGGAGGGCATATTGGCGGCGCGGGCGTCGTCAACGGCTTTGCGCAAGCGCGGGTTTTGGTCGGGGTTGCCACCGCTCATTTTGGCGGCGATGGTGATTTCCCGTAAAATTTTAGTAAATACTTTGCCTTTTTTGGCGTCTACGAGGGCCTTTTTGTGTTTGATACCGGCCCAGTGCGAATGTCCACCCATGGGTTTGCTCCTTACTGCATAAGATACTTTATTGTACTAAATTTTGTTTACGGCCTCAAAAATTTTAGGGTTGTTTTTTTCGGCGGGGGGATTTGCGGATTTTGGGCCATTTTGATTTTTCTATATAAATGCGGCGGCTGATGCTGCCCCATTTTTCGTCTATGTAACATAACACTACCCACCCTATGGGGACGCCGAATACAAAAATATACGATGCCCCTTTCCAACAACAACTTAGTGCACCAAATTGCATTACCAACCCGATAAATAGTGTCGATGTGATTGGCGTATTTAATTCGCACACTTTTACCCGTTCTGGATTTTGTGGCTCAATTCCTATAAGGCGTTTTTGGCCGACAACGGGTTCCGCCCAATGACTTTTACTGGTAACCGAATGAGTTTTTCCTTCGTACATAAATGAAATGGTTTCGCGGTGGTAATTACCGGCGACGTTTCTTATCATTCTTACATAGGTGGTTTCCCTTACCTTCCCCACTACCACATCCGCGCGGCGGAAAAATTCCCACTTGCGCGCAAATAAAAACCACCCGATAGCCAATGTCGCGCACCCCAGCCCCCACATAGGCACATTCACTTTATCACAAGCGTAACCGGTGCCCAGCCCGGCTAAACAAATGACAATATATCCTACCATCCATTTAATCCATTTTTTCATAAGAATAATTATAAAAAATCCGTGTATGTTTTTCAACGGATTTATATGCCTCCAAAATTTCCGGCCGCAGACTGGCTTATTTTGTAATATAATAAAGGAAAAAGGGGTTTATATATGAAGAAGATTATTTGTTTTGCCGTTATGAGTATCTGTTTAGCGGCGTGCGGCGGGTGGAAAAATACCGTTTCGCAGCAAGCGGCCGGTTATGATATGGAGAAGAATTACCTGGTAGCCGGACGGGGCGATACGCCGCAGGCAGCCGCGCAAGATGCCTTGGATGCGATGCGTCGGGAACTTATCCAAAATGCACCCGCGTTGGAGACGGACCCGTTGTTGGAAGAATTAATGGCACTCGCCCGCGTCAAAAAGACGTGGCCGGATGCCTATGATCCTTCGTCGGGTTTCCACGCGTTGGCGGTTATACCGCGGCGGAAAGTGGAGCAGGTGCTGATACCGCAGATGGATTGGTTGGACGAACAATTAGCCGGTATCACCGCGCCCTTTGCAGCGCAAACCAATGCCTTGGATGCGCTGAAGGTAGCCCGCCAAGCAGCTCCGTTAGCGGTCCGGCGCGAAATGATGGACGGTACGTACCAGTTTTTGTCAGCCGCTCATCAACCGTACCAAGCGGAACGGTTTGCTCCGTATGCCCAGTTGGTAACGGCCAAAATGAAAGAGGTACTTGTGGGGGTAGATGTGCAGGGACCGGAAAATACAGCCGTCACCCGACAAGTGGAACAGGCTTTGCAGAAAGTAGGAGTTACCCCGGCAGACAGGGCCGACCCGGATAACAGCATTACGGTGGATATCGTGCTGGAAGGCAGTTGCCAGCCGGAAGTAGCTGCTGCGGTGGAGTGCGTAGGTAATGCGTCTATCCACGCGGTAGATGTGACGCGCGGCACTACGTTTGCCCGTTTCAGTGTGTACGAACGTGCCAATGCATCTGATGCGGCGCAGGCTATGGAACAAACGATGCAAGCCGTCGGAGAGCAGGCCGCTTCGCAGTTTGCGACCCGTTTGGAAAGTTATTTACAAGCAGAATAAGGAGAATGATATATGAAGAAAGTTGTTTTAGCAGTATTACTCGCTTGTCCGTTGGCGGCATTTGCCCAGGAAACGGCCCCGGCTGCTAAGCCGGCCGAAACGGCAGTCAGCCAGCAAGACCCGGCCGAACGGAATAAAATGTTGTATTCGCTTGGCTTTTTATTGGGTGACAACCTCAAAACGCAGCTAATCTTGGATAATGAGGACGATTACAAAGCCCTCTCCCAAGGGATGCGCGATACGCTACTGGGTAAAAAGTCGCAAACCGATTTGGAAAAATATAAACCGCAGATTATCCAAAAATATCGTGATGACGCCCAAACCATTGCGGCCAAACGCCAAGCGGCCCAAGAGGAATATTTGGCCGGTTTCAAGAAGGAGAAAGGCGTCAAAGTATTGGAAAACGGTGCCATGATTAAACTGTTGCGTTCCGGCAAAGGAAAAAACCCCAAGGCTGACAGCACCGTAAAAGTACATTATACGGGTACGCTGATTGACGGTACGAAATTTGACAGTTCGCGCGACCGCGGTGAGGCTTTCCAAACGCAACTCACCAGCGTGATTCCGTGCTGGACCAAGGCCGTACAACAATTGAAACCCGGTGCCCGCGCTACGGTCGTTTGTCCGGCGGATACTGCGTACGGTAGCCGTCCGGCCGGGCCGATTGCCCCCAATTCCGTACTCGTATTTGATATTGAATTATTGGAAATTGTACAGTAATGTCTAAAACCAGTTACGTGTTGATAGCGGTTATGGCGGCCGCGCTCCTGTTTATGGGCGCGGTCCGCGGCCGCCAATGGTACGAAGAACGCCAAGACCGTGCCGAACAGGAACGGTTGGAGCGGGAAGGGGCGTTTTCGTTTCAACATGTGCCGATTTCGCTTGCACCGAAGGCAGCCCCCCAAAGTTATGGGTTTAAGGAATACAAAATGCCTTCGGATATTTTGATTGGAAAGCCACTCTCGTCGCAAGCGCAAGTGCGCCAAGCCCAAGATACTATCGTCTCCATTGTGGAAGATTACCAACAAGAACCGTCCGTCCAATCGTTTAACCGGGATTTATCCCAAGCTAGCGGCGAAAAAGCTGCCGATTTAACAGCCCTCAGCAGCGGCGATTTGACCGAACTCATTCAAACCAATCCGCAAATCCGTTCGGTGGTGGATAAACATATGCGCAACCCGGATTTTGCCAAAATTATAGAGCAAATTTTTTCTAATCCGCAATACCAGCGGAGTGTACGTATATTGGAACGGCAAACAAAATCCGCTCCCGCTGCGAAAAAAACACCCTGAAATAGTCTAAAATTTGGTATCCTATATGAAACAGGAGGAAAAGAGTGTGTTGAAAATTTTATTAAAAACCGTTGCCTTAGTGGCTACCATTTTACTCGTTTACTTCTTAGTACAGCCGTGGGCATGTTCCAACTTGCTCCAAGGGCGTGTAACGATTATCGGCACACCGGAAAAAGAGTTGCCGGCCAGCCAACACAACGAACTGTTTGTCCCGGCGGGTGACCCGCCCCTAAACAGCACCGATACTGCTACCCAGTCGCGTGTGCAGGGTATCACCGATACCAATACATTGACCGCACAGGAAGGGGAAACAGAATATACGCAAGCGGAAATTGACGAAGCCATTGCCCGCCGGTATGTGGAGTTGGAAAACCAATATGCCGACCAACACAAAACAGGCAAAGACGTGGCGAAGGAAATTTCGTATATTGTGATGGATGATTTTGAACTGACCCCGCAAGAGTGGGAAGCGTTCTTGGAACGGGCCACGGCAGACAATCTGTTCAATAAAATCCGCACCGAAGTAGCCGCCAAGAAATAATCAAGTATTGTACTTATAAACGATACTCCCCGGGAACTACCCGGGGAGTGTTTTTTACATGGATTTGCAAACAGATTCCCAACGGTCTGTACGCCCTTCACAGCGTGTTGTCCCGCGTCTTTCCTCGTTATTGGCGTAGTCATACCAAATCCAATACCTCATTTCGGCGGTGGCGGAGCAGGAGGCGTATGCCGTATTGTTCCCGGGACATAACGAAATTAATAAACATCCGGATAGATTCCCGTCAGGGGCGCCGTTATCTATTAGAAATCCGTTGGGACACGTCAATTTGTTTAAGGTGTCGGCGTAGGAACAATCGGCTGCGTAGTCAATGGACAGCAGTTTTAAATCAAAGGCATATTGTCCGGTTGCCATATAATAGGCCTCTTGGGCTTTTTTGATTCCTTGGGCTACTTGTACATATTTAATCAAACGGGCTTTATCTACGGCCTTGCGGTATTGCGGTAGAGCAATAGAAGCGAGTATGCCAATAATGAGTACGACTACTAACAATTCAATGAGGGTAAAAGCGGATGGGTTCCGTGTCAAGCACAAAATGACATTGATTTTATTTACAACACGAAGGCCTCCCCACCGACGGGGGGGGGGTATGAATAAAGTTTTCCTTTTTGGGGGTTGTCATAGTATCTCCTGGGAACTATTTAAACTGTATCGGCTTTAGTATAGCATATTTATGCCAGTTTTTTAAACGAAACAACCCCCGGTGGGCGGGGGTTGTTTTAAGTGTAGTGAAAATCAACTTATTTGGTGATTTCTTTCCACGCTTTCTTTTCGTCTTTCCAAGCTTTTTTGGCGTCTTTGGCTGCTTTTTTAACGTCTTCCTTTTGGGCTTTGGCTTCTTTCTTGGCGTTTTTAGCCGTGGCCTTTACTTCGGCTTTTTGGGCTTCGGCGTTGGCTTTGACTTGTTTGGCTTGGGCCTTAGCAGTTGCTTTTTGTTCCTTCGCCGTTTCTTTTACGGTTGTTTTGGCTTCTTGAACTTGGGCTTTTGCCTCAGCTTTGGCTTGTTTAGCTTGGGCTTTGGCTTCGGCAGCTTGGGCTTTAGCGGCTTCTTTTTCAGCTTTGGCTTTAGCTTTCGCTTCGGCTTTAGCCTGTTTGGCTTCCGCTTTTGCAGCTTCTTTTTCGGCCTTTATTTTAGCTTTAGCTTCGGCTTTCGCTTTGGCGGAATTTTGGCTGTTGGCGGCCTCTTTCTGGGCTTGAATGTTTTGGCGCAACGCACTGAGTTTGGACATCGTGCAGTTATTGACGCACACCACATCCATTTTTTTGCAACCGCAATCTTCGGCGGCATAAGCGGCTGTGCTGATTACGGCCAACAGACCCAGCGTGAAACTGAAAACAATGACTTTTTTCATGGTTTACATTCTCCTTGTGTGTAAATAAATTTACCCGTATATTATACTACATTTTGGAAGCGTGTATAGCATTTCGCCGGGACCACTTTTTTGGTAAAATATATCTATGGAAACAAGTCTGGTCGCGTCCGCTGCGTTATGGAAAAACATCATCCTGGGAATAATTGCCATTAATCTGCTTGTTTGGCCGTTTAGATCCCGCTGGGTAGAAAGCCACTTGGAGTTATTTTTGTTAGGAGTGGGTGCCGCGGCTGTTACCGTCAGCGGTGGGTGGAATGTGGATTTTCTCTACCGTACGCTCAAAGACCCGGTTGTAGTGGCCTTTGTGGTCTTGGTGGTCAGTGTTATCTTCAACAATTACTCGCGCTATATTTTCCGCGTTTTATTTATGTTTTTTAAACGCTTGGACCCGCGCTACAGTTTTGCCCTGTTGGTGCTGGTGTTGGGGATGACGTCGTCCGTCATTAGTGTAACGGTTTCTGCGTTGGTACTGGCCGAAGTGCTCAAAGTGGTAAATTTAGAGCACCGCACCGCTGTTTGCATTACCGTATTTGCTTGTTATGCTATCGGGTTGGGGGCGGTTCTAACGCCGATGGTAGAGCCGATGGGGTTAGTTATCTATCATGTGTTGAGTGGTTCTCCGTACCATGCCGATTTTTTCTTTCTGTTAAGGCATTTTTTCGGGTGGATTTTCCCGGGCGTGTTAGTCCTGGCGGCGGCAGCCGGTTATTCGGCCCGTCACGCCGGAGCCGGGCTGCAGATGTTCATCCGCGAAGACAAAGAAACGTACAGTTCTGTCTTGCACCGTACCGGCCGTATTTACATATTTGTGGCGGCTTTGCAACTTATCAGCACGGGTTTACGGCCTTTGGCCCAAAGCACGCTTCCGTACTTAAACGGAAAAGTTTTATTTTTTGCCAATTCCGTGTCTGTCATTATTGACAACGCTACCCTGGCCGCTATTGAAATTTTTCCCACCATTTCGTCTCATGATTTGACGTACATGGTGCTGGGATTGGTAGCCTTCGGCAGTATGTTAGTGCAGGGCAATTTGCCCAATATTGTGGCTGCCGAAAAACTGGGTATTAAAAGCCGGGAATGGGCCTCCGTGGCGATACCGACTGGTCTAATGCTGATTATCGGATATTTTGTGGCTTTGTGTATTATACTGTAGGACGGTGTCACCTTGACGTGTTTTTACAGGAAAAGATATAATAAGAAGAACGGACCTGCGTCTTATCCCCCCGGGGATTTTTTTGTGCAGTAAGACGTTTTGGCAGTAAACTTCTAGAGGAGAAATTATGTCAGATAGATTCAAACCCGCGGCGCAAATCTTACAAGAAAATAATTACGATAGCGCCAAGTTGATTCCCATCTTGCAAAAAGTGCAAGATGCTTACCACTTCCTGCCGGAAGATGTCATGCGCTATATCGCCAACGAGTTGGGTATCTCGCCCGCTAAAGTATTTGGCGTGGCGACGTTTTTTGCCCACTTTGCCATTACGCCTAAGGGCAAACACATCGTTCGCGTTTGTAACGGTACGGCGTGCCACGTAAAAGGTTCGGCGGGTATCATTGAAGCCGTCAAGAAAAAACTGAAACTCAAAGAAGGGCAGGAAACAACCGAAGATTTGTTATTTACGCTGGAATGTGTTTCCTGCTTGGGTGCATGCGGGCTCGCGCCGGTGATGGTGGTGGATGAAGTCGTCCACGGTCAAGTCACCCCGGCCAAGGCCGAAGAATTGATTGACGAAGTCCTCAAAGCGGAGGCCAAATAATATGGCAACAAAAGATATTGCTCAAATTGCTAAAGATTTTAACGAAGCATACAAAAATATCAAACACCGCATTGTTATTTGCGGCGGAACAGGGTGTATTGCGGGCGGTTCGTTGGACGTCTATAAAGCATTCCAACAAGAAATGGAAAAACGTGGCGTGGCTTGCAGCGTGGAAGTATCCAAGGGTTGCCGCGAGAACTATTTAAGTTTAAGCGGTTGCCGCGGGTTTTGTGCCCAAGGGCCGCTCGTGAGCGTGGGTGATATTTTCTACACCAAAGTCAAAGTAGCCGACGTTCCTGAAATTATTGAAAAGACGTTGCTCAAAGGCGAAGTAATTGACCGTTTGTTATACCACAACCCGGCCAATAACCAGAAATCTAAAACGGTGGCGGATATTCCGTTCTATGCCAGACAGCAGCGTATTTTGCTAGCTGATTGCGGACGCATCAATCCGGAAGATATTAACGAATATATTGCCCACGGCGGGTATGCTCAGGCCAAACGGGTTTATCTGGAAATGACCGATAAACAAGTTTGCGAAGAAATGATTAAATCGGGCCTGCGCGGACGTGGCGGTGGTGGTTTCCCGACCGGTAAAAAATGGGAATTTGCCCGCATTGAACCCGAAGGGAAAAAGTACGTCATCTGCAATGCCGACGAAGGGGATCCGGGTGCGTTTATGGACCGCTCCGTTATGGAAGGAAACCCCAATGCGGTGTTGGAAGGGATGATGATTGCCGCGCGTGCCATTGGTGCAGACGAAGGGTATATTTATGTGCGTATGGAATACCCACTCGCCATTAAACGCGTGCGCAAAGCCATTGAACAAGCCGAAGCGTTGGGTATTTTAGGCGAAAATATTTTCGGTTCCGGTAAAAATTTCAAAATTAATGTGATGGAAGGAGCCGGCGCGTTTGTGTGCGGTGAAGAAACTGCTTTAATTGCTTCCGTGGAAGGGAAACGCGGTATGCCCAAAGTCAAACCGCCGTTCCCGGCACACAGCGGACTTTTCGGTAAACCGACCGTCATTAATAACGTGGAAACATTGGCCACGGTAGCCAAAGTGTTGGAAATGGGCGGTGAAAACTTTGCTAAAATCGGCACACCCACCAGCCCGGGTACTAAAACATTCGCTGTAACCGGTCACATTGCCAACACCGGTCTTGTGGAAGTGCCGATGGGCACAACGTTGCGCCAGGTTATTAACGACGTAGCCGGCGGAACCACCGATAGCGACGGTACCGTTAATCCGGACGCTTTTAAGGCGGCTCAAATCGGGGGGCCTTCGGGCGGATGTTTGACCAAAGAACATTACGATGTGCCGCTTGATTTTGATTCGCTCAAATCGGCCGGTGCGATGATCGGTTCGGGCGGACTTGTCGTGATGAACCAAAAAACCTGTATGGTTAATGTTGCCCGCTTCTTCTTGGAATTTACGAAACGCGAATCGTGCGGGAAATGTGTTCCGTGCCGCGAAGGAACGGACCAGATGCTCTCGCTCTTAACGGATATTTGCGAAGGCCGCGGAACGATGAAAACGTTGGAGACGCTGGAAGATTTGGCCAAGGCCGTACAGAAATCTTCACTTTGCGCGTTAGGGAAGACGGCGCCCAATCCGGTGCTTTCTACCTTGAAGTATTTTAAGGATGAATATTTGGCCCACGTCGTTGAAAAACGCTGCCCGGCCGGTGTGTGTAAAGCACTTGCCAAGTATGAAATTGACGCCGCCAAATGCAAAGGCTGCGGAATGTGTAAACGGGCCTGCCCGGTGCAAGCCATTACGGGGGCCGTGGGTAAACCGCATGTGATTGACCCCAAAAAATGTATCAAATGCGGCAGTTGCAAATCTACTTGTAAATTCGGCGCGGTAAAGATCGGCGCGTAAGGAAAGGTTATGGAAAACGAAAACTTTGTAATTATTGAAGGGAAAAAAGTAGCCATTGAAGGCGAACGGAATTTGTTGGAGTTAATCCGCAAGGCCAATTTCAACATTACGACGTTCTGTTACCAGCCGGAATTGGAAATTTACGGAGCTTGCCGTTTGTGCTTGGTAGAGGTGGACGGTATGGGCATTGTGGCTTCGTGTTGCGTCGCCCCGAAAGCGGGTATGAATGTTCATATCAATACGGATGAAGTGCGTCGCTTGCGCCGCGTAAATTTGGAATTATTGTTGGCGTCCGGCAACCACAATTGTACGCTTTGCACCAAATCCGGCAATTGCAAACTGCAGAAATTAGCCGAAGAGATGGGTATTACGGAAATCCGCTTTAAAGCCAAACAAAAAGAAATCAACCGCGATACGACTTCCGCCGCGCTCGTGCGAGATAACAGCAAATGTATCTTGTGCGGCAACTGTGTGCGTATTTGCAACGAAGTCCAAGGTATCGGTGCGATTGATTTTGCCTTCCGCGGTTACCGCGCTAAAATTACCCCGGCTTTTGATAAAGGAATGGGCGAAAGCCACGAATGTGTATCTTGCGGTCAGTGCGCGCGCGTTTGTCCGACGGGTGCTTTAACGCCGAACAACAGCGAAATTGAACAAGTATTTAAAGAAATCAATAACCCGGCTAAAAAGGTAGCCGTACACATTGCTCCGGCCGTACGTGTAGGGTTGGGTGAAATTTTCGGTTTGCCGCAAGGCAAAAGTATTGATGGGAAAATCGCTGCGGCTTTACGGATGTTGGGTTTTGACTTCGTGTACGATACGGCATTTGCGGCGGATTTAACGATTGTGGAAGAAGCTACCGAGTTCTTACAACGCTTCACGCAAGGCAAGAATTTGCCGCAACTGACCAGCTGCTGCCCGGCGTGGGTCAATTATGTGGAAAAGTTTACTCCGGAATTTATCCCTAACCTTTCTACAGCGCGCTCCCCGATGCAGATGATGGGGCCGGTCATTAAGGCCGACTTTGTGGAACGCGGCGGAAAACGCGAAGATCTCGTTGTGGTGGCAATTATGCCGTGCTCGGCTAAAAAAGCAGAATGTAAACGCGATGAGTTTTATGTGGATGGCAATCCGGATACGGACCATGTTGTAACCACTGTTGGTTTGGCCCGGATGATTAAAGAAGCCGGTATTGATTTTGCCAGTCTCAAAGACGAAGAATTTGACCACCCGTTCGGTACAAAAACGGGCGCTGGTGTCATTTTTGGTGCGTCCGGTGGCGTGATGGAAGCAGCCCTTCGTTTTGCCGTGGCCGAGCTAGACCCTAAAGGTACGGGCAAGTTGGATTTGAGTGCCTTGCGGGCCAACCGCACTGTGAAAGAAGCTGAACTGACTGTGGCGGGCAAGACGGTCCGCGTAGCGGTAGTCAGCGGGCTTCGCAATGCGCGCAAATTGCTTGATGATATTAAGGCCGGTAAAAATAAATATGACTTTATTGAAGTCATGTCTTGCCAAGGCGGTTGTGTGGCAGGGGCCGGACAGCCGCAGTTTGAGGGGTGGCAAGCCCGCAAAAACCGTGCGAAAGGATTGTATGACGACGACGCAAAGCTGGATTACAAATCCCAAGACAACAAAGATGTGATGGCTCTTTACGGCCGCATTTTTGATAAAATCGGCGGACATAAGGCGCATGAACTCTTGCATACGCACTATTTTGACCGCAAGGACCGCACCGGCCAGAATAAATAAGGTTGAGTGTTGGCAAGTTTCGCAGTACGCAACGCCCGCAAAGGCAAACGCTTTTGCGGGCGTTTGCTATTCCGGGCAACAATTTGCCACATTTGAGCATCTTTACGCCGCCTTGCCCTTGACGTAACTATCATTACGCCTATGCGGGCAACTAGCGGCGCAAATCTATCTCAAATCTGACAAATCAGCCAATCTCCTACGGGATTAGTCTGCTATTCCCAACTGGCCCCGCAAACTAAAAGAGAATTTGAAAAATCATCTAATCATCTACAAGGGTAATTTGTAATGCAACAGCGTTTGTGCGTGTTGGGAATCTGCATAAATACCCAGGTTTGATATCTGGCAAAGAGAGCCTTTTTGTTCATCATTTTTGAATTTCACTTGTATCGGCGGATAGAATTTGTTATCGTAGAAAAAGAGGTATTTTATGAACAAAAAACTAATCAAATGGATGTGGGTACTGGTTTTGTTATTGGTCGGGGGCATGTCGGAAGCGGTGGCTGCTCCTTTCGTCGTGGTATCGGAAGCGGACGGAGGGCCTATTCCGGCATATTTGTTCTTATCGGATACGTGTCCGTGGTGCCGCAAATTAAAACAAGAAGGATTTGCCGCTCAATTTAGAAGCAAATACGCGGAAGACGTAACACTCAAAGAATATGAAGTCAGCACGGCGGAAGGACAAAAAAAATATCGGGAATTATCCCGGACCATGGAATTGCCATCAGGCGTTCCGTTGTTGGTAATTGGTAAAACGACGATATCCGGCTATTCAGCCGATATGCTTACGCTGGCAGGCCAGGCCGTACAAAAAGAACGAAAAAGCGGCAGATACAAAAAGAGTGCATCTGCCAAGAAAGACGAACCAGCGGGGTTTATCAGTATTACCATGGAAGATGAGGAGTTGAAAGGAGTGGCCCCGGCTAATGATTTGAAACAAATGCAGGCGTATTTACGGAAGGTGGAGGAAAAGAATGAAGCCTTGCTCACTTCTACTACCCAACTGTTTAATAGTGAAGTGAGCCGTAAAGTGATGTCTATCGCGCACACGTACGAACAAAAAATGAAAAGATGGGCTTCAAAAAGTCCGTCGTTTGAATCTTTCAAGCAAAAAGCCGTCCAATTAGAAGCCGAGCAACAAAAAGAAGTAGACGGGCTGCTCCGCTTGTCTATAGATCAAATACACAAATAGTTTTCCGGTTTGTTGTGAATGCATAAAAACCCGCCCTGTCCGTTTAGACAAGGCGGGTTTTTGAAAATCACCATGTCACTCTGCCAGAAAACTTTTTCCGACCCGTAAAGGAGTTAAACCAAAGTAGTCTGCTATTGTTTGCCCGATATCGGCATAGGTATCCCGCCCGCCGATAAACGCCGGTTTGACTTGCTTGCCGAACATGAGGACCGGTACGTGTTCGCGGGTGTGGTCGGTTCCTTTATACGTCGGGTCACAGCCGTGGTCTGCCGTGATAAAAACAATATCGTCTTCCCGCAAACAGGCGGTCAGTTCCGTCAGGCGTGTATCAAAATATTCCAGCCCTTGCGCATATCCTTCTACATCCCGGCGATGCCCCCAAGTCATATCAAAATCTACAAAGTTCGTAAAAACGATACTAAAGTCGGGGGCATTTTTTGTTTCCTGCAAGGTGGTGTCCCACAGTTCTTGCAACCCGGAAGCCTTGACAGCCTTTGTAATACCCTGCTTAGCAAAAATGTCATTAATTTTGCCGATAGAAATCACGTGGCCGCCCGCATTTTTGACGGCGTCCAATATCGTAGGGTGCGGAGGCGTAACGGAATAGTCGTGGCGGTTTTTCGTGCGTTGGAATTCGCCCGGTTTTTCGCCGATGAACGGCCGCGCAATCACCCGCGCAATATTATACGGTTTTACCAATTCAAACGCAATTTCACATACGTGATAAAGCCGGTCCAGACCAAAGTGAATTTCGTGCGCGGCGATTTGAAAAACGCTATCCGCCGATGTGTAACAAATCGGTTTCCCGGTTTGGATGTGTTCTTTTCCCAGTTCTTCAATAATGGCTGTTCCGGAAGCCGCTTTATTACCCAGAATACCGGGTAGTTCTGCCCGTTCGCAAAATTGTTGAATAAGTTGCGGAGGAAAAGATGGATATTCGGGCGGAAAATAGCCCCAATCAAAATCTACGGGACAACCAGCCATTTCCCAATGACCCGAAGACGTATCCTTGCCGCGGCTGATTTCGCGCATAAAACCGTATTTAGACGGGAGATTCAATGACGGGGCGGGCATCGGTCCGGTGGATACGGCCTTGCCGGTAGAGGCCTCGGCGGCTTTTAATAACCCCAGGGCGGCTAAATTGGGAATTTGCAAATTTTTCCGGGCGGCCACAATGTGGCCCAACGTATCGGCCCCTGCATCGTTAAATTTGGCGGCGTCTTCCGCTCCGCCGATACCAAAAGAATCCATCATTAAAATTATAGCCCGTCCCTTGTGTTCCATAAAACGCTCCTTTTCCCTTTCTTTTATTATACCGCAAAAAGTGAATCCGGGGCTGAAAAAAAAAGGTGAAAATGGTATCATTGTATGCGGGGGAGCGTTTTATGAAACAGGCCTATAAAAATATGCGGGATTTCTGGTTGGATGTACGTAATTTGGAAAACCGCCGCGGTGTTGTGGAAGTGGGGGCGGATAAAATTTCCGTTGCCGGGGTGGAAATAGCCTTGAGTGACGGAAAAGAGACTAAGCATTTGTTTTTGGCCACTAATTCACTGGGAGACAGCAGTTTGTATGTGGAAAACAATAGTCCCAGCGGGCTGGGTGGAATGATTGGTGGGCATGGAAACGGGGCATTGCAAAATGCAGCCGCTCACATGTTGGCATATGCCGGTAAATTAACGGCGCACATGCAAAAAATTCCGGCGGGTTCTCCGTTGCCGCCGCCGTCTGCACCGGGGTGGGTGCGACTTTTTGCCGTTTCCAAAGAGGCGTTGTTTCATGCGGAATTTCAAGAAGTGGAAGTCCGCCAAACGGATCATCCTTTTTATCCGTTTTTTGCGTACTCCCAGCAGACGTTGGGGTTTTTCCGTACGCAGACTGGTTCACGGCCCGAAGCGAAGGCCTAACCAAAAAGGGAGCGACTTATTAAACGCATTTCGTTGCTAACATTATGTTTACTGTTCCTGGCCGCGGGGGGGTTACTAACCGTCGGCGTGGCGGTGTATTGGCATTATGTGGGTAATTTGTTGGAACGGGATGCAGTGGAACAAATTGTGTCGGCCGGGAACGAAACGGCCGAGAGTTTCCGCCGGGCGTTGGAGGCAGATCAGCGCATCGTAGATACTATTGCCATTACGGTACAGAATAATTATCCGTGGCGCAAAACCAACCAGTTGGAACGGTTTTTAAATTTACAAGTTAAATACAACGAATTTGATAATTTAGGCATCATCCCCCTATCGGGAGACGTCTTGTTGGCCCGTTCGGTAGAATTGGATAATACCTGGCTGCAACATATTTTAACCGAAACGCTGAAGGAAGAAACCTATCTTTCTTCCCGTTATACCAACCCCGCTAACGGGCGTAGTGTGCTAGTGGTAGCGGCTTCTTTACACGACGGTCTCAAACCGGTGGGTGTGTTATTTGCGCTGGTACCGACGGAGCGGTATAAGTCGTTATTAACGCTTCCTTCCGCGGGAGAGAGTGGAATTTCTTACGTAATTTCTCCGTCAGGGGAGTTGCAGGCGGCCGGGCGTACAATGACCTCCACCAATATGTTAGAGTTGCTTTCCTGGGCGGATTTCTCCAAAGAATACCCCTTTTCCGCCTTACGTGAACAAGTGAAAAACGGCGAACCGATTTTTATGCGCTACCGCTTGGGGGGGCGCAGTCAGTTGTTGTATGGCGTATCCTTGCAAGTAAACGGGTGGTATTTGCTTTCCATTTTGTCAACGGATTTTATTCAGGCGCAGGCCCAACATTTGACGGGTGTGTCGTTGATGCTGTTTGCATTTATCGTTTTATTGTTTGGGCTATTGGTGTTGTATATGTTCCGGTTGCGTGCTTATAGTAATTATCAGTTGTTCAAGACGGCCTTTGTGGATAATTTGACCGGCGTGGACAATTTAAACCGGATGATACAATTATTCCCCGACCGGGTACGCGGCGTCAAAGAATCGGCGGCACTGGCCATTTTTGATATTCTTAAATTCAAGGCGATTAACGATATGCTCGGCTACGAGCGCGGGAACCAAATTTTGCAGCGCGTAGCGTTGGTGTTGCAGGCCAATCTCACTTCCGGCGAGCACGTATGCCGCAGTGCGGCGGATAATTTTGTGTTGTTATTGTCATTTAACGACCGCAAGGATTTGCGCGCGCGGCTGAACCACTTGATTACTTTGGTCCGGCGCGATTGCACGGCGGCGGAAACTTTTATGATGGTTAATAGCGTGTTCGGCGTGTATGAACTGGCGGAACCCGTTCCGTTTTATATTGCCTTAGACCGTGCGCGCCTGGCGTTGGAAAATGCCAAACGTTCTTCCGCTAAAGAAGTGCAGTTTTACGACGAAAAAGACCGCCACCGTATTTTACGCGAACGCCAACTGGAAGGTATGATGGAACAGGCACTGGCGGACGGTTCTTTTGCACTGATGTTACAACCGAAAATCGGTTTTCAATCGGGGCGTATGGAGGGAGCGGAAGTGTTGGTGCGGTGGTACCAGCCGGACCGCGGGCTCGTGCGACCGGATGATTTTATCCCGCTCTTTGAGAAAAACGGATTTATTTTAAAACTGGATATGTTCATTTTAAGCCAGTCGGCCAAGTTGCTGGCTAAGTGGTATCACGAAGGCAAAGAGCAAGTGCCGCTGTCCGTCAATTTTTCACGGCTACATTTGAATGATTCGCGCTATATCCCGCAAATGTCTAAACTGGTGGATGAGCACCAGGTACCGCACCGGCTGATTGAAGTGGAACTAACAGAAACCGTTATTTTGAATAACCGTGAACTGGCACAAAGTGTGGTGCGCGGGTTACACAATAAAGGGTTTTCGGTGGCGATGGATGATTTCGGATCGGGGTATTCTTCGCTCAATGTGCTGAAGAGTTTGCAGTTTGACAGTATCAAATTGGATAAAGAATTTTTAAGCGGCAGTGAACAAAATGAAACGGCCCGTAAAGTAGTGCAAGGCGCGGTGGAGATGATAAAATCCATTGGAGCTACGGTCGTGGCCGAAGGGGTTGAAACGGCCGACCAGGCGGAGTTTTTACGGCGTATTGGGTGTGATGTGGCGCAGGGGTATTACTTCTCGCGTCCGTTACCCGTGAAGGAATTTGAACAATTGCTGCTCCCACGTTCTACGGAAAAATAAACCACCTAAATTGAGGGTTTTTGCTTGCTTTGATTTACGGGAATCAGGGTTTTCGTAAGAAACTAAAACACCCCCGCCTGGTTAGGCGGGGGTGTTTTGTAAAAAACTGACTGCTATTTATGTTGTACGGCTGCGGCTCCGCCGGTTAAGTCTTTAATGGCGGCTACGGCACCGAGCACATTGCTGGCTTCGTAAGGCATATAGATAATTTTATTATCTTTCCCTTCCGTCATGGCCTGCAACGCTTCAATGTATTTAAGCGAAATCATGTAACTGGCCGGATTAGAAGATTGCGCCACGGTGTTGGCTACGATCTTAACAGATTCGGCTTCCGCTTGGGCCACTTTAATTTTGGCTTCGGCTTGTCCTTCCGCATCCAAAATAGCGGCTTGTTTCATACCTTCGGCTTTTTTAATTTCCGATTCCCGGATGGCTTCGGCCTTTAAGATTTGGGCCGTTTTGGTACCTTCGGCTTCCGTTACCATGGCGCGGCGGTCACGTTCGGCTTTCATCTGTTTTTCCATGGCTTCGCGGATGGCGGCCGGCGGAATAATATCCTGTAATTCTACCCGGTTTACTTTCACACCCCATTTATTGGAAGCGTCATCCAAAATCACCTGCAGTTTGCTGTTGATGATTTCGCGCGAGGTTAAGGTTTGGTCCAGGTCCATTTCACCGATGATGTTACGCAACGTGGTTTGCGTCAGTTTTTCAATAGCCGTCGGCAACGATTCTACTTTGTACGCGGCTTTGAGCGGGTCGGTAATTTGGAAATACAACAAGGCGTTGATTTCAATGCCTACGTTATCTTTCGTGATTACGTTCTGGCGCGGGAAATCGTATACCGTTTCACGCATATCAATGGTGTCGCGCATTTCAATAAACGGAACAACGCGGGTACGTCCGGCACCGTCCATATATTCCCGGCTGTTACGCCATTCCATTTCGTGCGCTTTTTCCATAATGGGGATAATTACGTGCAAGCCCGGTGTGAGCGTGCGCGAATATTTCCCGAAGTTTTCAACAATTACCACTTGTGCTTGTTTGACTACAATCAATCCCTTAGCTACCAGCACAATGACGAAGAAGGCAAAAACAACAATTGCTCCAATTCCAAGTCCCATATATTTCTCCTTTTAATTTATTTGGTACGAACTAACAAAATTGTTTTTACAATTATTAGCGAGGGTTGTCTTCCGGTTGGCTATAAATATGGATATAATTACCCACCAAAATAATACAGCCACACCCACCATTTATTTGGCTTCCTCTTTGTTGGGACGGACGGTAAGCGTTACGCCGTCCAGTTTTTCTACCACACATTTTTCGCCCACTTTGAGGGGGGTGGCGGCGGTGGCTTTCCAACTTTCGCCCAACACTTTTACGCGGCCCGTTTGTTTGACGGGGTCAATGGCTGTCTCCACAACGGCCTCTTTGCCGATGACGTCTTCGGCCGGCGTATTGACGTGTTTAGTAAATCTATCCAAATAGCGTAATAACAACGGACGGATATTCAGCCAGCATAAGGTGGAAGCCACACAAAAGCAAATGACTTGTACCCATAAGCCAAATCCCAGTGCGGAACACAAGGCTGCTACCAACAAACCCACTCCCAAACACGAGAGCGAAAATTCCATCGTAAATAATTCCCCGATAAAACATCCGGTAGCAATAATCAAATACACGTATGCAGACATATAATCTCCTTATTTTAATTTTTTACAATTTCCAAATACCGGCGAACTTGTGTCAAGCGTCGTTCGTCGTGTGTTTGGTTTAATACAAAAATCATATTGGCCAGCAACCGCCGCACAATTTGGCGGGAGGTCATCGGCGTGAGAAAAGCAGGATCCCACGCGAGCTGCCGTGCCGCTACGTATTGGCGGCAATCCGCTTCAGACAGAATTTTTCCGTTATCCAGTGGGTCTATCAGCAAAGATTGGGCCGTTTCCGGTTCTTGCAAATGCACCAAAATGCGTCCTGCCACGTCTACCACGTTGATATCCAACCCGTAGCGTGTCGCAATAACTACATACAAGCACGCCATGCATAAGCAGGAACCTCGCCGCCGTTGCAGTACTTGTGAAAAGGATACTTCTGCCAAGTCCAACCGGGCCGGACGGGTAACAAATTGTAGTGTACCAAATAGGTATTTCCCCAGTACCTGCGCTACAGCCGTGTAGCCCACGGCATTGACAAGGGCCGGACGCACGGCTCGTGCCAAATCGTCCAGTTGGGCAGATAATTCGGGCAAGGTAACGGAAGGGTCGGTAAATTGGGAAAGCAGAGCTAAGCCTTCTTCTAAATCCGGGTTAATTTTCGCGGAAAAACGGGCCAAGCCGTTGGTGATATTTTCCCAAAAGATTTCTTCCAGGATGTGTAAAACAGGTTTAGGGGTTTTGCCGGGGAATTGTTCGGCCAAAGCCGTCCGCACACCCGAAGGATTTTCGCGCAATGCTGCCGCTACCTCTCCGCGCAGTAGCGGACGGTGGGCAACGTCTTCGGTTGTAAGTAATTTAAACAGGGCTTCCAAGCGGCTGTTTTCCATACCTGTACTATAACAAATTTGAGGGGTTTTTTCTACTGGTTTTAAAGTTTCGTTTTCCACAAAAAAGCCGGGGTTGTTGACCCCGGCTTTTTGCATATTCCAAAACTTATTGTAAGTCTTTTTCGTTCGCGGTGATTTGCAACACAACGCGGCGGTTTTGGGCGCGTCCTTCCGCGGTTTTATTGCTGGCTACCGGGTTGGAAGAACCGTAACCGATGTACGTCAAGCTTAAGGTTTTCAACCCTTTACCCAAAAGATAATCGTACACGGCTTTGGCCCGCGCGGTAGACAACGGGTTGTTGATAGCGTCCGAACCGGTGGAATCCGTATATCCTTCTACCACGATGCGGTTTTTGGGATATTTTTTCAAAACGCGGGTTAAGTCATTGAGCGTTTGGGCGGATTGTTCCGACAATTCAGAACTGTTGGTGGCAAACAAGATGTCATTTTTCAAGATGACTTGAATGCCGTTTTCGGATTTGATAACGTCGGCAATGGCGGCCAATTCTTTGGCTTGTTTATCGTAGTAGTTGCCCAAGAGCCCGCCTGTGCCAGCTCCGGCCAACGCACCGATCAAGGCCCCTTTTTCGCTCCGTCCGCCCGTATTGTGGGCGATTACGGCTCCGGCCACGGCTCCTACGGCCGCACCGCCGGCGGCACCCCAAGCGGTCCGTTTACCGGGGGTGGTGCATGCGCCCGCTAACAAAGAAACGGCCGCAGTCAGTAAAACTAATTTTTTCATACCATCATGCTCCTTGTATTTAATTTAAAAGACCCCTATATTCTACCTTTTTCTGTATCTCTTGTGTGGGGGTTTTCACACAAGCGGTTACGGGAAGTTTAGGGACGGGTTACCCGTTCCCACGCTTCCAAAAAATCTGTCGGAACCGGGGCTTCAAAATCGCACTTTTTCCCTGTTAGCGGGTGGATAAATTCAATGCGCCGGGCGTGCAACATCAGTCGCTGCGCCGTTGCCCCGCGGTATAACCAATCCCCCAGGACGGGATATCCCAGCCAATTTAAATGTACCCGCAACTGATTGGTGCGGCCCGTGCGGGGATAAAGTTCTACATAGGTAAATCCGTTTTTGCGTTCTAAAACTTTGTAATCGGTGATGGCTTCCCGTCCGACGTCGGACGCTTTTATTTTGCCGCCCGCTACCCGGCCGATGGGTACGTCGATAGTTCCGGTGTCATCGGGTATTTCGCCACAGGCAATAGCATGGTATGTTTTGTGGACTTGCCGGTTGGCAAACAGAGCCACCATTTCGGCCTGGAATTGCGGCGTTTTAGCTATAATCATAACACCGCTCGTTTCACGGTCCAGCCGATGAACAAGTCCGGCCCGCGGCATGTCTTTCACAAAACCTTTCGGCGGCGCGGCGAGTAAGACGGATACAAGGGTTTCATCCGCAGAAAATACCGCTTCCGGGTGCTCTTCCCACACGGGGCTTTGCGGATGTACCAGTAACCCGGCCGGCTTGATGACTACCAGAAAGTCTTTATCGTCATGTAGGAGTAAGTCAGCCAGTTTGGTTTGGCTATGGGCTTGCGGCAGAGAAATTTCCACTTTGTCGCCCGTTGTTAACGGCCAGGAAGGTTTTACGCATTTGCCGTTAACGGTTACGTGTCCTTCTTTAATCAGTTTTTGCACAAGCGAACGAGACAGATTTTCCAATTCATCTGCTACAAATACGTCCAAGCGTTTGGAATATCCGTCAAAAACGATTGTCTTTTTAGCGGGCATATGTATCGCGCTCCAAGCGGGCCAGTACATTCCAGCCCATGGCCGCCATGACGGCTATCGCCAAGGCAATTAACTGGGAGGGGGAAAGCCCTAAAATATATTCACCGCGGTAATCCCCGCGGAAAAATTCAATGACAAAACGCATGAAACTATAACACGTTACATAAGCCAGTACAACGAGCCCTCCGCGGTGCGGTTTGCGGGAAAGGAAATGTAAAAAGAGAAAAATCAATAAGTTTCCGGCTGCTTCATAGAGTTGGGTGGGGTGAACCGGAACGCCCAATAATTCCGGCGATACCATGGCATGCGGATCGGTAAATACAACGCCCCAGGGCAGGTCAGTCGGTTTGCCATGGCAGCAACCCGCCAAAAAACATCCCACACGTCCGAAAGCATGCCCCAAAGGTAACCCCACAATCATAAAGTCGGCCGTACGGACGAGCGGAAGGTGTTTTATTTTAAGATAAACGGCCAACGTGATGACAGCGGTTATCAGCCCGCCATAAAATACAAATCCGTAGCGAAAATTGCGGATAAAATAAACAATCTTATCAGCTACGGAAGCCGGGTCTAATTGTTCCCAAGAAACCAATATGTATAGCAGTTTGGAACCGATAACCGCGCTGACAAAAGTAATAAAAATCAAATTCCAAAAAGTGTCCCTATCCATCCCGGTTTTACGCAAATAACGTAGTAAATACCACGAGGCCACCGCATAACCCAACGCAGTCATCAGTCCGTAACTGGCCAGTTCAAATGAACCGATTTTTAAAAATACAGGGTGCATTTATAAATTCTCCTTATCCCGAAGGGCATTGCGCATAAACGGATTCTTGAGGCGTTCGTACCCAATCGTAGAACTGCATTTCCCGCCGTAGCGGTGTCCGGCAAAAATTTGTGTATCCTCCGGTAAACCGGCCAACTTCACCAGACTTTGGCGCATATCGCGCGGATTGGAAGAAGGCAAATCTACCCGCCCGCAGGCACCGGGGAAAAGAGTATCCCCTGTGAAAAGCGCTGTGCCGATTTGAAGACATACGCTTCCGGCCGTATGACCCGGCGTAGGAATAACGTGAATATCAAACGGACCGAGATGAAAAGTTTGCTCTCCGTGGTAAGTATGTAGTAGGGAAACATCTAACCCGGCAAGTGCCACATCTTTTTCTTCCAAATATCCTTTCACTGCGGTGCGCTCCAACAATTGTTGGGAAAATTTGACGTGGTCAAAATGACCGTGTGTAAAGAAAACGCCGAGCAAAGAGAGGTTTCCCCGGTGAAGGGCCTGTTCAACAGCGGTCATATCCCAAGCCGGATCAACGAGTAACGCCTCCGTCCCTTCAGTGACGAGGTAGGTGCAATTGTCCATAGGACCCAGATACAAAACATCCACATTCATAGGGTTTTTCTCTCAAATCTAAATTCTATTTCGCCGGGTTTTGCCAGATGGTATTGTGTACGGGCGATTTTTTCCAACAGGGCGGGATCCTGCTTGTCCAGTAATTCTTTGGTATGCCGGAGTTCTTGGTATTCTTCGTCCAGTTGCACGCTTTGGCGGGCCAGACGGTGTTTTTCCGTCTTGTTGTGCCACAGATTCAGCAGATTATTCCCTAATAGCAACAACCCTACGGCCAACAGACTCAATCCGATTAGTAACGGTTTACGGTTTTTAACTAATGTATCAATTAACTCCTGCATACAGTTTGAAACGCCCGGTCCTGGGCATAGACGGCCTGCGGGCCGAGTTCTTCCTCAATTTGTAACAACCGGTTGTACTTAGCGGTACGTTCCGCGCGGGCCGGTGCCCCGGTTTTAATGGCCCCTGCATGGGTGGCCACAGCCAGGTCGGCAATAAACGTATCTTCCGTTTCTCCGGAGCGGTGCGAAACAATGCACGTATAACCGTGCCGTTTGGCCAAGCGGATTACATCTACCGTCTCTGATACTGTACCAATTTGGTTGAGTTTAATCAATACCGCATTGGCGGCTTTTTGTTCAATTCCTTGTTGTAACCGGTGGTAGTTGGTTACGAATAAGTCGTCGCCTACCAATTTTACTTGACGGCCCAATGTAGCGGTAAGCGTTTGCCAGCCAGTCCAATCGTCTTCCTGTAAGGGATCCTCCAGCGAAAGTAGCGGATAAGTATCACACCAGTGTTTATAAATTGTATCTAATTCTTCTGCCGTCAGCGCGTTTCCTTCCAGATGATATTTCCCGTTCTTATAAAATTCATTGGCGGCTGCATCTAACGCCAAGGCCATGTGTGGATACCCGGCTTTTTGTGCCGCTACTAAAATGAGTTGTAAGACTTTTTCATGCGAGGCAATTTTAGGAGCGAATCCTCCTTCATCCCCTACAGCGATTACCTGGCTCTGTTCTTGGAGTAACGCGCGCAGGGTGTGGTATGTTTCTACCGCGCTTTGTAACGCCACGGAGAAACGCGGGGCGTGTACGGGCAAAATCATAAATTCCTGGATATCCAGGCCGGAATCGGCGTGCTTTCCGCCGTTAATGATGTTGAGCATAGGGGCGGGCAACAGGTAGCCGGTTTCCGGTAGTTCATAGAGGCGGCGGATGTGTTCATACAGCGGTCGTCTGGTATGCAGGGCTCCTGCTCGTACGAGGGCCATGGAAACAGCTAGTGTGGCGTTGGCCCCTAAACGGGATTTGTTGGGAGTGCCGTCCAATAGGGTCATCTGTTCGTCTAAGCGGCGAATGTTTAACGGGTCTTGCCCGACCAATCGGTCCGCAATTAGGGAGACGTTGGCAACAGCTTTTAATACGCCTTTCCCACCAAAGCGGGTGTTGCCGTCGCGTAATTCTACCGCTTCGTGCGACCCGGTTGAAGCCCCGCTGGGCACGGCGGCCTGAGCCACGGAACCATCACTGAGGTGCACCGTAGCGCAGACGGTCGGATAGCCGCGGGAATCTAAAATTTCCCGTGCTGTAATTTTTTCAATGCGAACCATTTATACCCCCCGGCTCGCACGCAAGTGCGGCCTTATACGATACTGTCAATAATTTTTTTGCCTTCTTTTATAAGCCGTGCGGGGAGGTTTTCATCCGGGGATTCGGCGTACAAACGGATCAGTTTTTCCGTGCCGGAGGGCCGTATGGCTAGCCAACTGCCTCCTTTGAGGATAAACTTAAATCCGTCCGTGGAATCAATACGCCAAACGGAAGTTTTGTTGATAGATAACGGCGGGCGGATATCCAGCCATTCCATGATACGGTTGATTTCCGTTTCTGTTTTGGGGATACTTACTTTTTGATCAAAAAGCGGATTGTACTTTTTATAAAAGTCTTTACGCAATTGCTTTAAGGTTTTACCTTCGGTGGCTAACATATCCACCACCAATAAACAAGCCAAGAGGCCGTCCTTGTCGGGAATATGGTTGGACACTGCTAGCCCGCCCGATTCTTCCAGCCCCATCACGTATTGACCGGTGATCATCAGGTCGGTGATGTATTTAAAACCGACGGGCGTTTCCCGTAGCATGAGCCCATTGGCTTTGGCTACTTGATCAATTAAGTTGGAGGTAATTACACTGCGGCAAACGCGGCCTTTCAGTTTCTTGTTGCATACCAAGTGATGTAGCAACATAGGCGCAATTTCGTTGGGGGAAATCCATTCCCCGTCGGAATCAATCAAACCGAATTTGTCGCAATCGGGGTTGCAGGCAATGCCCAAGTGCATTTTTTGGGTGATGACCAATTTTTTGAGTTCCCCTAAACTGACGGGGCCCGCATTAGGTACGGTAGCCCCAAAAAGGCCGTCATCTTGTTCGTGGATGCCTTCTACCGTAATGTTGTATTTTTCTAAAAACGGACGGAAATAATTTTTGGCTGAGCCAAAGAGTGGGTCCACGGCAATCTTGAGTTTGGCTTTTTTGAGAGCCCGCGTGTTAATTATTTTTTCCAAATGAGTCAGGTAACTTTTGCGCAGTTCTTTGGTAACGGTAACTGCCGCATTGAGGGAACCAAATTCCGTGGAAGATGCTTTAAGAATTTGGGCGTTTTCGGCTGGGATACGCTTTTCAATATCCGCGTTAATCTCGTTGTTGGCAATGCCGCCGTAGTAGGAAATCCATTTGAGTCCGTTGACGTAATAGGGGGATTCGCTACCGGTAATGACAACAGCTCCGACGGCACACTCGTTGCGCACAGCCCACTCGGCTACCGGGGTTGGCAGCGGTTCTTCCGCCATGCGCACGGTAATGCCGCTTTGTACTAAAGCATTGGCGGCTACATAGGCCAGTTGTTTAGATAAAAAACGTGTATCAAACCCGACAAATACAAGTGGGTTTTTTAATTTCTTGCCTTGTGTTTTGCAGAAATTTTGGTAACCTGTACCTTTAAAACCGTAGAAGGGATGTTCCAAAATATGTTCGGAAATCCCGTAAACCAACCGCTGTATGGACTGGGCGGTTAACCCGTCTGCTGTTGTGGCCCGGAAGCCGGCCGTACTAAATTTGATATCTTGCATAGTGCAGACATTATAGCAAAATTGCGTGAAAAATTCCTATTTAGTCCAAATTACAGCATGCGGAAATGATTCCAAGACCCGGACGAGGAAGGAGTGGATAGACTTTTTTGATAAAACCCGTTTTTTGTTTAGGTGGGGTTCTTCTTTTGCACAATGACTTGTTTGGGTGCGGCGGATACGCCTATCTACTTAACGCATTGTAACAAAAAATCTCCGATAGATATGCTAAAATAAGTATATGGATTTTGAGAAAGTCAAACAATATATCAAAGAGGCCGGCTTGCCTAACTTTCGCATAGCCCAGGTGCGTGAAGCCGTGTTTAAGCGCGGGGTATCATCGTGGGAAGAGGCGTCTAACTTGCCGGCGGACTTACGGACGCAGTTGGAAAAAGACCAGCCGATTTTGTCGTTTAAAGTGAGTAAGGTGGTTTGTTCGCAACGGGACCGCACGGCTAAAGCCCTGCTTACGTTGCACGACGGCTTGCAAATAGAAACTGTTTTATTGAAACCGCAAGATACGTGGAGCGTATGCGTTTCCAGCCAAGTCGGTTGTGCGTTGCATTGTTCGTTTTGCAGTACGGGGAAAATGGGCTTTAAGCGCGATTTAACCCAAGAAGAAATTACCGACCAGGTGCTAATGTGGTACCAATACTTGCACCGGGAAAAATTGGGCGACCGTATTGCCAGCGTGGTGTTTATGGGAATGGGGGAACCGCTGCTAAATTACCTAAATGTAGTGAAGGCGGCGCACGATTTATCTAACCCCGATTACCTCAACATCGGGGCGCGGCATATTTCCATTTCCACGTCGGGCATTGCCGATAAACTGCATAAACTGGCCCTGGATTTGCCGCAGGCCAACTTGGCGGTATCACTGCATAATGCCGATAATGCCGAGCGCAGCAAACTCATGCCGGTCAACCGCCGGTATAATTTGGACGAATTGAAAAAAGCCCTGGAAGAATATATTGCCATGACGGGAAGGCAAGTGTTTTTGGAATATTCCGTGTTGGAAAACATAAACAGCCGGCCGGAACATATCCGTAAACTGGCCGATTGGATTTATTCCATTAAGGATAACTATTTGTTGCATGTTAATTTGATTGCGTGTAATTTAGGCCGTGGGGAAAAAACAGATGAACGCGTAGTGAAAGCGTTTGCGGCCGGACTGAAAGGAATGGGGATCGGAGTTACGATACGCAAAAGTATGGGTAATGACATTTTGGCCGCGTGCGGCCAGTTGGCGGCTCACTACAAATAGGAGACAGTATGAAAGGGATACGGTTACTGGTGTTAGTCAGCGGGTTGTTGGCAGGTTGTGCTACGTTGGGGCAGAATAACTTGGATTGGATTCCGATCGGGCCGGAGTTTCCGCCTACCAAAGTGAAAGATTTGGAAATTGTAAGCGGCCGTCGTGCGGACATCACCCGGCCGTACGGTAATTTGGGGTTGCTACGTATTAAAAACGTTAAACCCCAGCGCGATTCTATTTTGATGGGGATTGAAAAGGGAAAGAAATTTGCAGCATCCAAAGGGGCCGATGCTATATTCATCGGGCAGTACAACAGCGCTGAAGACGGCGCAACCGACCCGCGGGTCACGTTGGTTATTTATGCCATCAAGTACGTGGACAATTTAACGGAAGCGGATCAAAAAGCTATGGAAGAATTTGAAGTATTGGGGATTTTAAATGAACATTCTGCTCGCTAACACACCCGAGGAATGCGCTCGGTGGAAAGGGATTGTCGTCATCGTAGATGTATTGCGTACGGTGTCTACGGTGTGCGTACTACTAAAGCGCGAATCTTCGCGTGCGGCGTTGCTTTGTGCTTCCGCCCAAACGGCAGAACTGCTTAAAAAATCCAAACCGGGGTTGGTGGTCCTTTCGGAACGGGAAATGCCGTTTGAACATCAGGACGATTCCCCGTACTTGGCTAGCAAATTATCATCGGGAAAATCGGTACTGGTAGTTTCTAAAGATAGCGGACGCGCTTTCCAAGGGGCTACGCAGGCCAGCCGGATACTCATGGGCAGTTTTTGTAACTTTGAAGCGTTGACGGACGTATTGTTCAAAGAAAAACAAGATGTGTTGTTAGTCCCGGCTTCCATTTTCAGCCATATGCGGGCGGAAGAAGATCTGTTATGCGCCGGTGCCATTAAAGATTTTATGCAGGGGAACGGTTCTCCCGAGCGGGCCTTGGGGGAGTTTGGCAATACGGTGCGTTTGGCTGAATTTACAAAAAAAGGCCCGAAAACCGCCGGAAAAGATTTGAGATTCATTTTGAAAATTGACGGGCTGCCCATTGTGCCGGAGTTGGTACGGTCCGAGGATGGAGAGTGGGCCCAATGTGTGCCGTACGGAAAAGCAACGGACGAGAAGTGGTTGGCTGCCCCGGCAAAACAAGCGCCGCAAGCCGAGGCTCCCCAGCCTGCTGCCACGAAACCTGCTTTCGGAGAACCCGCTGAGCCCGAAACTTTACCTCCGTTATCCGTCCATCAAGATACCCAAACTCCGCCACAGGCTCCCGCCGAACCTGCACCGGCCGAGCCGCCCGCGCGGAAAGCACCCGCACAGCCGTCTGCTCCGGCTAAACCGCCTAAACGGGCCGCCAAGTCGTCGGGTAAGAAAGCGGTGCCGGAAGCAGAAAACAACAAGGCCGGGAAAACGACTTTCCGTTTGAAGGGTTTTTTCTCGGATATTGTTCGTTCTGTCAAAGAAGAGAAAGAAGAATTGGAAAATTCGCTGCGCCAGGCGGCGTTGGGTAAAAAACGGGCCTATAATTTGAAAAGCCAGGACCCGATGGATGTTCTGCTGAACAAATCGGGTCAGTCGTCCGCAACACCGCGCGTAGAAGGCCACGCGTTTGCCGGTAAATCAAAAGCGACGGCTCCGGCATCCACCCCGGCGGGACAGCCGGTATCCGTGGGGGGGAGCGGCCGCCGCAAAAAAGCCATTGTGCTTTTTTCGGGAGGATTGGATTCTACCACTTGTTTATACTGGGCCATTGCCCAGGGATATCATTGTGAAGCATTGACTGTTTTGTACGGCCAGCGTCACGCGCGGGAATTGGAATCGGCCCGCGAAATCACGAACCATATGGGGATTCCGCATCATATTGTGGAGTTGAATTTGCCCTGGCTAAAAAAGAGTTCGTTGGTGGATGCATCCCAGCCGCTGCCAGATATCGCCGTGGAAAAAATTCCGAGTAATGGGATCCCTTCCACGTATGTACCGGGTCGGAATTTGATGTTTTTATCCATGGCCGGCTCGCTAGCGGATAGTATTGGCGCGGGAGCGATCATCTCCGGTCCCAATGCGGTAGATTTTTCAGGCTATCCCGATTGTACCCCGGCTTTTTACCAAGCCATGGGGGATGCGTTAAACCGCGGTACCGAGCGCGGGGTCAACGGTGGAATAGAAGTGTTGGCTCCGCTGATGACTAAAAGCAAGGCAGAGATTATCAAAATGGCCGTACGGTTGCACGCGCCGTTGGAACTGACGTGGAGTTGCTATGCCGGGGGCGAAAAGCCGTGCGGCAAGTGCGACTCGTGCAAGCTGCGCGCCAAGGGCTTTGCCGAGGCCGGTCTCAAAGACCCGGCGTTAGAGTAGCGAAGTTTTAGCAATATGTACCAGGGGCCTTGCTTTCCCACAAAGCAAGGCCCTTGGATTGTCCGGCGTACGAGTCCCCTCTCGGGCCGGATCGGATGAAAACTGATAGAAGCCCCGGTGTGTGCCGGGGCTTCTTGCGCAGGTTCCGTTTGTACGGTTCCTTTGCTTATCCCCTGTGTTGTTGTTCCGTAATAAAGGATATACCTTTATTATCCCCCAGAACAAAGTGATTACATCTATTATCTTAAAAGATTAACCGCCGCCCCACAACCGCTAAAAAGGATTAGATAACCCCTTTTTATAAAATTATTCCCCCGTCGGCAATTTCCGGCGGGGGAATGGGAATGGTGCGTTAAGAAAAGCTTACGAATGCTGTGACGGATCAAAATGTTTTTTGTTGATAAACATCTCGGCCTTATCGGTCATAGCGTTGAGTTGAGTTTCCAATAATTGTGTGGCGCGCGGCATATCCGCGGTATCTTTGACGTAAATAATTTGGCCGTAGCACAAAGCCGTTTTTCCAAACGGAAGCGGTACGCGCATCCGGTCCCACGAATGGACGGTAAATTTATGGCTTAAGGCCGTTCCCACCGGAACAATTGGCCAACCTGTTTTTTGAGCTAAAAATAAAATACCGGGCTGTACTTTGTATACCGGGCCACGCGGACCGTCGGGGGTGAGCATGGGGCAGTAGCCCTCGCGCGTGGCTTGCAGTAATTTGATCAGTGCGCGTGTACCGCCGCGTGTACTGGAACCGCGCACGGCCATCATGCCAAATTTCGGTAAACAGCGCGCGATATATTCTCCGTCGCTGGACTGGCTGATAAGCGCGGCCACTTTGCGCCCGCGGTACGGATACAAAAGAAAGAGTTGTTGGTTGTGCCATATAGCATAAATAACCCCTTTTCCTTCTTTTTCCAGGGCATCGGCTTCGGGCGTTTTGAACCAATAGACGCGGGTTGTCCACCCTAAAAACACGGTATAGTAATAGGCAAAAGCGGAAACCAGCGCATGTTTCCAATCGTTGTAAGAAGAGGGATTTTGACGGGTCATGTTATTTTTTACCTTTCTTATGTCTTTTTTGCCACGGCACCAAAAATACCGTCGTATAAAATGGAGTCAGGCGATCTTCCGCCAAAGTGATTTCCACTTTTTGGGCTTGAAGTTTTTCCAGTAAAATCGGCAAGGTTTTATCGGCCAAGGTTTTCTCCAGCCGGACGGCTTCACGCAGTAATTTAGGGGCAGCGGCCGTGCCAAACGGAGGCAGATAAATAAATTGCGGATCTAAGGTTTCGTATTCTTCTTTTTCGGCTTGTTCGCGGACTAAGTCCGTCACGAATGACACCGCACTTCTTAAAAATTCCAAGGCAATCGTTCCGGCCACAATCTCCCGGGCGGCGCCGCGCGTGCGGGCATTTTCTAACCAATCCTCCAGGGCAGGGCCCAGGGTCACGGCACAGGCACTGAACATCTCCTTATGAACGGATTGGTTATCGTCCAGTTCCCAATGCGCATCTTGATTAAATTCGTACACTACCCCCGGATTGAGAAGTCCAAAACCTTCCATAATATATTGGGTGACTTCCAACTCCGTGGTAAATCCGGCTTGGCGTAAGAGTCCGCCGCCCCGCAACAAACGGCGCAGGATTTCTTTTTGCCGGGAAGTAATTTTAAAACGTTTGATTTTTCGCATAGTGGCTAACCGTTTGCGTCAACGCCGGTGCGGGCATTCACGTAAAAAGTCAGCGGAGGCCTCCCCTTGGGGGAAGGCCTCCGGGATAAATTATCTTTGTGTCTTTTTGTTGCGGCGTTTGTTTTTAGTTCTCTGTTCTTTTACAAACGCTTCCACGTTTTGCTGGTTGGCCGGGCGGTCCGTGGGGGCTAACTCGCCGTGGCTCCAAGTGTATACAAGCGGCGTTGTGAGCGCGATCGTACTATATACACCCGATATACAACCAATCAACATGGCAAACGCAAACGAATTGATGACTTCTCCACCCAAGAAATACAGGATGAACAAAGCAAACAATACCGTCAGCGTTGTAATGACGGTGCGCGAGAGTGTCTCGTTGATGGACGTATTAATTAACTCTCTAAACGTCATCTTAGGGTGTAGGTGGATGTTTTCGCGCATGCGGTCAAAAATGACGATCGTGTCGTTGATGGAGAAACCGGCCACCGTCAGGAAAGCCGCCACCACAACCAGGTCAATTTCCCGTCCGGTTAGCGAAAATGCCAACGCCATGACCCACAAATCGTGGAACAAGGCCACCACACCCGAGAAGCCCCACGAGATGTTGCTGAAGCGAAATCCTACATAGATGATGATGAAGACTAACGATAGCACAATCGCCCATCCGGCGCGTTCGGCCATGTTAGTACCTACCGCCGGACCGACAGAGTTGGTTTGTTGCACGGTGTAAGGCACTTTTAAAGTGTCCAAGGCGTGTTGAATGCGTTTTTGTACCACGCCAACTTCCTGTTCCGTGCTTTTTTCACTGATGGAGAACGTATTGTCTCCGTAGGATTGCAGCTCGGAGTTAGCCCCGGTGGAGGACAAGGCCGCACGAATTTGGCCCATATCTACCGGCGCATTAAATTGCACTTGTACCATGGTTCCGCCGGTGAAGTCAATGCCCCAGTTCATCCCTTTAGTCGCAAACGAAATGACGCCCAAGACCAATACAATGGCGAAGAGCGAAAAATATACTTTGCGGTATTTGAGGAAATCAATATGTGTTTTAGGAAATAAGTTCATCATAAGCTGATCTCCTTGGTGTTAGAAGTTAAGAGCAGTTCGTAGATAGCGCGTGTGACAAACACGGCGGTAAACAAACTGACCACTAAGCCGATAATCAGCGTAACGGCAAACCCTTTGACGGGGCCGGTGCCGAATTGCAACAAACACGCCCCCACGATAATGGTGGTGATGTTGGAGTCAAAGATAGCAGACCAGGCTTTATCATAGCCCAAGTTAATAATTTCGTACACGGGCTTGCCCAGGCGTTTTTCTTCGCGCATACGCTCAATGATTAAGACGTTGGCGTCAATGGCCATGGCTAGCGAGAGAATCATACCTGCAATGCCGGGCAACGTTAGCGTGGCGGAGAAGTAACTCATAATTGCTACCGTAAACACAAAGTTAAGCAGCAGTGCTGTATCGGCGATGAAACCGGCGGCTTTGTAGTAAACCATCATGAACAACAAGATGAGTACCAACGCAATACCCGAGGCGGATAAACCCGATCGGATAGAGTCTTCACCCAACGTCGGACCGATGATTTTCTTTTCAATCACGTGCACCGGGGCGGGCAGCGCACCGGCTTTGAGTACAATGGCCAGCGCGCGGGCTTCTTCCGGCGAGAAAGAACCGGTGATTTGGCCTTCCCGGGTAATGCGGGATTGAATGGTCGGAGCCGATTGGACGACGTTATCTAAGACGATCGCCAGTTGCTTGCTGATGTTGGCCCCGGTCAATTTGCCGAACTTTTTGGCGCCTTCGGCGTTGAAAGTGAAGGAAACGGCGGGATAGCCGTTGTCACTCATCATTACGACACGGGCATTTTCCAAATCGGCACCGGTTACTTCGGCTTTGTCGTTGAGGAGGCTGTAGCCGCCGTCTTTGTTGCGCAAAATGCGGTACCCTTCCGGTACGAGTTTGGCAATTTCCGGGATGAGGTTGCCGTCTTCGTCAAACGGTTTTTCGGTGTCGTCAATTTTTTCAAAGGCCTTTTGGGCTTCGGCTGTGTCGTTTTTAACGATATGGAACTCCAACATGGCCGTTTTGCCAATGAGTTCTTCCGCACGTTGCGGGTCGGACACGCCGGGCAGTTGCACCATAATCCATTTATCACCTTGCCGGGTGATGGAAGTTTCCGCTACACCGTATTGGTCAATGCGGTTGCGGATAATTTCAATGGAACGGGCCATGGCCTCGTGCAACGGCTCTTTATCGCTCAATTTGGCAACTTCCAACTCCAACAGCAAGCTGGAACCGCCCCGTAAATCCAGGCCCAGATTCAGCATGCGTTTGGGGCGTTCGCCCAGACTGTCCAAAGCGTTACGCTCGGAGAGTGGTTTGGAGTACCACCGATAGTTGGGGTAAATCAGGAATAACGACCCGAGTAAAATGACGAGTATGAACCCCCATTTTACGGCTAGTTTGTTTGACATTTACTTCACTCCTCCTTCACTTTTTGCGGTTTGCAAATCGTTTACAAGTCCTATTACAGCGGTTTTAAGTACTTGAATTTTGACGTTTTCCGCTAGTTTAATTTCCAACAAATTGTCTTTGAAACCGGCTACCGTGCCGACGAACCCGCCGGATAAAATCACCCCGTCGCCTTTTTGCAGTGCGTTGATTTTAGCGGCTAATTCCTGCTCGCGCTTTTTCTGGGCGCGACCGGGCATAAAAAACATCACAAAAATGATAGCCATAAACAACAGCCAAAACAGCATGCCGTTGCCTTGGGCAGTATTTTCCATGAGTACGTCCTCCTAAAGAATGTAAGTATACCCCATTATTCTAGCATATTTCCCGTCGCAAGGGTAGGGGGAAAGGTAAATCGGCCGGATTAATTCAAAAGAATATCTGAAAAACTTTTTAATACTAAGTCTTGGACAGTAAAAAAGCCGAGGATGGGAATTCCTTCCGGTCGTTTTGCTGACGCAAAACGCCTTTGGGCCTGCCCTCGCGGTTTTTGCCTTTCGCGGCTTAGCACGCTCAAACAAAAACAACGCTCCGGGCTTCGCTTCCCAACGCGCACAAAGCAGTTTGTGCGCTTCTTGCTTAAA
The DNA here is from genome assembly GCA_902765225.1 of Candidatus Avelusimicrobium intestinale. Classification (GTDB taxonomy): domain Bacteria; phylum Elusimicrobiota; class Elusimicrobia; order Elusimicrobiales; family Elusimicrobiaceae; genus Avelusimicrobium; species Avelusimicrobium intestinale. Next base: position 28,675 of record CACWYV010000006.1, on the reverse strand, counting down.
TCAAAAAACCACCTTACGGTGGATTTTTAGATTTAGCCGAGGATGGGAATCGAACCCACAACCTACGGTTTACAAAACCGTTGCTCTGCCAATTGAGCTACCTCGGCGATATTCTTGCGTTTACTTTCTTATATCATACCATTTTTTCCACAGACTTCCAAGGATTTGATACAATAATCGCAGGAGTGCTTATGAAAAAAATAGCGATGATGATTTTTGTTTTGGGAGGAAGTGTATCCTTCCTTTTTGCGCAGGAAAACTGCCGCGTGCAGCGGGAAGCACCGCTTAAACTCATGTCTGCCGAACTTAAACGCGGACAGAAAGTTTGGAAAAAATTAAATCCGCCCATTTATTACCTTTCTTACACTTACGAAGATAAAACCGCACAAGGCATAGAAGTGTCACAGGACGGATTGAACCGGTATCAGAACCGAGCCACTACGTTGGCGGTGCGTGCCCGTGCGGGCAGCCCCAAGATGGACAATACACGGCTACTCAAAGGGGACAATAACCGGGACCGAGTCTTTGTAGAAACAGTGGAAGGAGTAGATCCGTTTGCGCAGGATAATACGGCTTTTCGTATGGCACTGTGGCGGGGCACCCAGAAAATGGCCGAAGCCGCCCAGGAAGAACTCGGCCGCGTAGAAACAGATAGCCGGATTTCTTCCCAGCGGCAAGATGATTCCGATGATTTTGTTGTTCCGCCTGTTTCGCGCTATTGCCATACACAAGAAGCTGTTTCTTTTGACTTGGAAAAAATCGGGGCTTTGCTACGTAAAGCTTCGGCTTTAACGCGCGGAAAACCGTTTGTGCAAGGTAGCTATTTTGAATTTTCGGTAGAGCAGGGGCATCGTTATTTTGTGGATTCATCCGGTACCCAAGTAAAGACGCCATTTCTGTATGCCCGTTTGAACTACGATTTGTTTAATCAGTTGGCCGATGGTTCCAAATTAAAACGTAACAAATCTTATGAGGTGACGGAAGAGGGGCAACTGCCCCCAGAAGAAAAACTGTTGGCGGATGTGCGCCGTTCGCTGGACGAACTGGAAGCCTTGACTCACGCGCCGGAGGCCGAACCGATAACCGTTCCTACCATTCTAAAGAACCGGGCCATGGCTGTTTTTGTGCATGAAGTGTTAGGTCATCGTTTGGAGGGACACCGCCAAAAACAAGATTCTTTCGGTAAGACGTTTACCGATAAAATCGGCCAACCGGTTACGGCCCCGTTTGTAACGGTGGTGGATGATGCTCCTTTGCGGAATTTTAAAGGTGTGCCGCTGCTCGGATTTTATGAATACGACGACGAAGGCGTCAAATCCCGTCCGGTTACGCTGGTGGAAAACGGCGTATTACGTGGGTTTTTGATGTCGGCCAGCCCCATTAAGGGTTTCCCCGTTTCCAACGGACACGGCCGGGGAAATATAGACAAACAGCCCGTAGCCCGAATGGGCAACACGCGGCTCATCGCCAGCGAAAGCGTTTCGTATGATGAACTGGAGAAGAAACTGTTGGCGGAAATCCGCTCCCAACAAAAACCGTACGGATACATCATTGAAGATTTATCCGGCGGATTTACGCAGACTGCCACGGGTGATGCACAGACATTTAAATTAGAACCGTGGCTTGTCTATCGGATTTATCCGGACGGGCGCAAAGAAGTCGTGCGCGGGGCCGACATCGCGGGTACGCCGCTGGTGAGTTTTGGGGAAATTATGGCAGCCGCTAATGACGAAGCCGTTTTTAACGGTTATTGCGGAGCAGAATCCGGCTGGATTCCCGTATCGGCTATTTCCCCCAGTGTGCTGATGCACTCGTTAGAAATAGAAAAGACGGCCAAGAGCGAGGATAAACCGCCCTTGTTACCGGCTCCCGATTCTCTGACGAAAGGAGAAACCAAATGAAACGGATAGGAATTTTACTTTTTACTTTACTGAGTTTCGGCGTGGCGTTTGCCGCTGATTTGCCGGACAATGTTTATTTCCGCGCCATGAAGGATGAAATGCAGCGCTCTCTGGAGCAATTGCGTTTGGAGGATCACCCTGCTCCCTATTACATATCTTATTGGCTCACTCATACGTATGATGTGGAGATAGAGGCCTCGCTAGGTGCGTTGGTGCCCAGTTTGTATAATGCGCAAGACGACGGATACATGGAGGCAACGGTATTTGTGTCCGTCGGATCGGACCAACAAGACAGTTTGGGATTTGTAGATACGGAGTGGGGGTATCGCCGAGCGGAGTGGGGACTTGGATTATTCAACGGACAGACCTTTTTGGGATACGGTACGTTGCGGCAAAGATTGTGGTGGTTGACCGACCGGGCCTATTTGCAGGCGGCCAATTTATACCAACAGAAGCAGAACTATAAACAGAAAAAAAATATTTTGTCTTCGTTGCCGGATGTTGTTCCTTCCCCGTCGGCCCAATTTGTAGAGAAAATAACCCCCTGGACCCAGCCGGATATAAAAGGAATACAAGAAACCGTGCGGCAAATTTCTGCATTAGGCAAAGAACTTCCGTTTGTAGAAAATTTTACAGCTAATCTGCTTTTTAAACGAGAAGATCGGTATTTTTTAAATAGCCGTGGATCGTTTGGCCAGTACATTGTCCCTTGGCAGCGGATGAAACTTAGGGTTACATTCCGTCAATCGGACGGAAAAACGTCTTCCATGAATTATACATTTTGGCTCAAGGACGATTCCCCGGCGGAAATGGCCCGCGCCCGGCAAGAAGCGCAAAACTTATTGGCGCGTGTGCGTCAGGCCTACGCCGCACCGGACGGCGAAGCATATGTCGGCCCGGTGTTACTCAAACCGCGGGCGGCGGCCGCCTTTTTGGAAGAATCTATTTTGCGTGACCTAGGCAAAAGTAAACCTTTGTTGCTGGCCTATGCCGACGAAGATAAAGGTGCCGGAAAATGGTACAAGAAACGCCATGTACGGGCCAGTACTTCGCTACTGACGCTGTATGACCGGCCTTTGCAGCGTACGTTTGAAGGGGTTTCCTTGGCGAGGTTTTTTCCATTGGACGATGAGGGGGTAGCCGCGGAAAATTTAACGTTGGTAAAAGACGGATACATTCAAGATTTACCGCTCACGCAGCGTCCTTTATTGGCTTCACACCGCAGTAACGGACATGCATATATTGCCAGTCAGTATGGCCCACGCGAGGGCTTAACCAATGTATTTGTGGAACCCAAACTTATTTGGACGGATCAACAAATGGAAGAAAAGTTGTTGTCCCGCTGCCGGGAGCTGAATTTGCCGTATGGGTATATTCTGCATGATGACAGTCCATCCGGCGATTTAGGCATTGAGCGTATTTATACGGCAGACGGGCGCAAAGAAACGGTGCTGAATTTGAAATGGGATGGCAATTTTGCTTCTCCGCGCGATTTACGCAATGTACTGGCGGTGGGGGGAAAAAGTGAGTTGGTCAGTAACTTTTCCGACAAGGTCATCATCACGCCCTCTATTCTATTGCAAGAAGCAGAACTGGTGCCGCAAGAACACAAACCGCACCGCAAACCGTTCTTAGCACGGCCCAAGTAAAGCATAATTACCCGTTTGCTACATAGGGTCTTTGCATTTTGTGCAAGAGAGCGACGTGATAAAACAAAAAAATGTTTTTCCCTGGAAATAAAAGAGGTATAATTTTCCCATGAGAGATTTTATAGACTGGTTGGATCCGTACCACCAAAGCCCGCTGTTTTTCAAGTGGAGTTTTTGGAGCGTGTTGTTTGTCATCGGGGTAAGCGTGTGGCTGTTTATGCATACGGATTACAAAATTGCACCAATTTTGTTGGGAGAAACTCCTTCTACCTTTACTCACACCCTCTTTGATAATATGTGGGTATATTTCCCTAATTACCTCAATCACGAAATGCTGGGACATAATTTGGTTGGGAAATTCGGTTTGTTTTTGGGAATGAGTGTGTGTTATCCTCACTGTATACCGTTTGCAATGTGGTGGTGTGTCGCCATGGGAAATGGAGTGGAAACTTTGGTGCCTTTGGTCGTTTTGTTGTTCACGTTGCGCAGCCGCGGTGGGCGGTATCTGCTGCCGGTATGGTGGTATTGGTTAGGTTCTACTTTTTATGAGGCCGGAGTTTATGCGGCGGATGCGCGGGCCAGCCAATTGCCACTTACCTCTGCCGATATGCTCACCAATTTTAAACCGGGGGCAGTTAAAGGAGATTGGTACAATATTTTGGGGCCGATCGGATTATTGGATTATGATGTGATTATTGGCCAAATATTTATCTTTATAGGTGCTGTTTGCGTAGTGATAGCTGTGTTTAGTTTGTATTACTATTGGAAGCATAACGAAGAGTACCTGAAAAATTCTCTTTCTTCCGGCTGGATTTAACGATTTTGTTTATCTAAAGCCCCGGGTTTAACCCGGGGCCTTTTTTACTGCTTGTTGTAAGTACACTTATTTTTCTAATTTTTCGGCAGGCGTAATAGCCGCGAGTTGTTTGTACAAATCGCGGATTAGCGAACATATTGAAAACCCCGGCACTTTTTCAGCGCCGGGGCTTAATGCTTAGTTTAGCAACTAAACTTATTTTTCTAATTTTTCAGCAGGCGTAATAGCCGCGAGTTGTTTGTACAAATCGCGGATTAGCGAACATATTGAAAACCCCGGCACTTTTTCATTAATGCTTAGTTTAGCAACTAAACTTATTTTTCTAATTTTTCAGCAGGCGTAATAGCTGCGAGTTGTTTGTACAAATCGCGCCGCCACGCATACTCGCTTTCCGCTTGCTTAATGAGTTTCTGCGCCAGTTCCGGATTATCGCGCATCAATCCTTTGAAGCGGTTTTCGCCACTCATATAGTCTGCCAACGGCAACGTCGGCGCGCCGAGCGGGCTATCCACATGCAAGGGGTTCTTGCCTTCGTAACGGGCCTGCGGATTGAAACGATACAGAATCCAGCGCCCGGCTTGTACGGCACGTTTGGCTTCACCCATACCTTTGGACATATCAATTCCGTGGGCGATACAGTGCGAGTAGGCAATCACGAGGGCCGGTCCGTCGTAAGCATCCGCTTCCGCGAGGGCTTGGATGGCCTGATTCATGTTGGCTCCCATGGCTACTTGCGCCACGTAGATGTTGCCATAGGTCATGGCAATCATACCGAGGTCTTTTTTCGGCATGGTCTTGCCGCCCGCGGCGAATAAGGCCTTGGCTCCTAACGGGGTGGCTTTGGACATCTGGCCGCCGGTGTTGGAATAGACTTCCGTATCCAACACTAAGATTTTGATATTCTTGCCGCTGGCGAGTACGTGGTCTAAACCACCGTAGCCGATATCATAGGCCCAACCGTCACCGCCCAAAATCCACACGGATTTGCGGATGAGGTAATCGGCCAAACTTAAAAGCCGTTTGCAGGTTTCGCATCCTTTTTTGGCTCCGCCTTCCAAGATGCCTTTGAGTTCGGCTACGCGTTTGCGTTGTTCTTCTACGCCGGCATCGGTTGTTTGGTCGGCGTTCAAGATGTTGTCAATCAAGGCCGTGTGGGCTTTGAAGTTTTCATCTTGTTTGGCTTGCTCCAACAGGGCCTTGGCATCGTGGTTGAGTTGGTCAAATGCCAAGCGCATTCCCAAACCGAACTCCGCATTGTCTTCAAAGAGCGAGTTCGCCCAGGCCGGCCCTTTGCCGTCTTCGCGTTGGCAATAGGGGGTGGTGGGTAAGTTACCGCCGTAAATGGACGAACAGCCCGTTGCGTTGGCTACTGCCAAGCGGTCACCGAACAATTGCGTTAAGAGTTTAACGTACGGCGTTTCCCCGCAGCCCGCGCACGCGCCGGAGAACTCAAACAAGGGCTTTCTCATTTGAGAGCCTTTGACAGATTCCTTCTTGGTTTTTACATCGGCTTGTTTGAGACCCAAGAAGAAAGCGTAGTTGTCCACTTCGTTTTCGCGTACGGAAAGTTGGTGCACCATATTGATGGCTTTCTTTTCCGGATTTTCTTTGTTTTTGGCCGGGCAGTTAAATACGCACGCGCCGCAGCCGGTGCAGTCTTCCACCGCTACCTGTACGGTGAATTTTTTGCCGGCCAGATCGGCTTTTCCGTCGGCAGATTTAAAGGTTTTGGGGGCGTTTTTCAAAGCGTCCGCGTCGTAGGCCTTTATGCGAATAGCCGCATGCGGGCAAACCATAGAGCAGAAACCGCATTGGATGCAGGTATCCGGGTCCCACGCCGGAACCATTAGCGCAATGTTGCGTTTTTCGTACTGGGTGGTACCGGTGGGATATACGCCGCCTTCGGGCATGGCCGAAGTCGGCAAGTTATCGCCGCGGCCGGCAATCATTTCGCCCAGGACGTCTTTTACAAACGCCGGAGCATCTGCCGGAACGGGGGCCTTGGTGTGCAGTTTGGAAGAAACTTTGGACGGATATTTCACTTCGTGTAAGCCCGCCAAGGCCGCATCTACGGCTTTGTAGTTCTTCTGCACGACTTCTTCGCCTTTTTTGGAATACGTTTTTTCAATGGCGTGTTTGATGTCCGCGATGGCTTTTTCGGACGGGATGACACCCGCAATGCCAAAGAATGCCGTTTGCATAATGGTATTGGTGCGGCTACCCATACCCGTTTTGAGGGCAATTTCGGAAGCGTCAATCACATATACCTTTAACTGGCGGTCAATGATGATTTGTTGTACTTCCGCAGTTAAGTGGTTCCACACTTCCTCGGCGTTGTACGGCGAGTTGATGAGCACGGTAGCCCCTTTTTTGGCTTTGCCGAGTACGTCGTATTTATCCAAGAAATCAAACATATGTACGCCGATAAAATCAGCCGATTGGATGAGGTACGGCGCACGGATGTAATTTTTGCCGAAGCGGATGTGGGACGTGGTCATAGACCCTGATTTTTTTGAGTCATAGACGAAGTACCCTTGCGCGAAGAACCCGTTGGCAGAAATAATTTTCATCGTGTTTTTATTGGCACCGACGGTACCGTCCGAACCCAAACCGTAGAATAACGCGGCAAAAATGTCGTTACCGGATTTGCTCTCCAATTTAGCGGCGGGTAACGATTTGTGGGTCAAATCGTCGTTGATACCTACCACAAAATCTTTGATCGGAGTTTTGGCGGCCAGATTGTCAAACACGGCTTTCACGTCTGAAGGCGTAAAGTCTTTAGAGCCGATACCGTAGCGCCCGCCGATGATCAGCGGAGTAGCAGGGAATTTGGCTTTGGCTTCGTCGGTTAAGAAGGCCGCGCAGACATCTTGGAACAACGGCTCGCCCAACGAACCGGGTTCTTTGGTGCGGTCCAACACGGCTACTTTCTTGACGGTGTTGGGGATAACGCGGATGAAATCGGCAATGGAGAACGGGCGGAACAATTTTACTTTGAGGACGCCCACTTTTTCACCTTTTAGGACTTCCACGGCGTTTTGGGCTACATCGGCCCCGGAGCCCATCACCACTACCAAGCGTTCGGCATCTTTATCACCGAAATATTGGAAAAGGTCGTAGGTGCGGCCCGTCATTTTGGCTAGTTTCGCCATTTCTTCTTTGACGATACCGGGAACAGCGTTATAAAATTTATTGACGGCTTCGCGTTCTTGGAAGTATACATCCGGGTTGGCAGCCGTACCGCGCACGGTCGGATGTTCCGGGTTTAAACCGCGGGATTTGTGTTGAGCCACGAGTTCGTCGTTAATCATTTCTTTCATTTGTTCTTTGGTCAGTGGTTCCACCATGTTCAGTTCGTGGCTGGTGCGGAATCCATCAAAGAAGTGTACAAACGGGACGCGGGCACGCAAGGTGGACGCCTGCGCTACGAGGGCGAGGTCCATGGCTTCTTGCGGATTGTCGGAGCAGAGCATGGCCCACCCGGTTTGGCGTACGGCCATAACGTCGGAATGGTCGCCGAAAATGGACAAAGCGGTGGTAGCAATCGCCCGGGCCGATACGTGGAAAACCGTGGGGGTTAATTCACCCGCGATTTTGTACATATTGGGAATCATAAGCAAGAGGCCCTGGGAAGCGGTAAAAGTGGTGGTCAAGGCACCGGCTACCAAAGAGCCGTGTACCGCACCGGACGCACCGCCTTCGGATTGCAATTCGCTGACCGAGGGTACGTTGCCCCAGATGTTCGTTTCGCCTTTGGCGCTTTTGGCATCACAGATTTCGCCCATCGTAGAAGAGGGCGTAATCGGATAAATAGCAATTACTTCGTTGGTAGCATGGGCGACGTGAGATACTGCTCCGTTGCCGTCCATGGCGACTAATTTAGCCATACTGAAAAGTCTCCTTTTTAAAATAAAACGGTTATTGGGCCGTACGAAAAACCGGCTTATATTTATTATAGAATTTTGGTAGAAACTTGCCAACCCAAAATCCCGACGCGACAGTAGGGCCTTGGATACTGCTCCGTGTTTTAGGGATTTGCCCTACGTCAATTTCCTGACGGAAATTGCGTTCGGGCCTGCCCTCGCGGTTTTTGCCTTTCGCCCTTGCGGACTCAAACAAAAACATCGCTGCAGCTTTCAAATCCCGACGAGGCAGGAAGCCGTTTGAGTGGTTCCACTCTCCGAGGATTTGGTCACAAGTCGCATTACTGACGTGCGGCGCTCGCGACCCCGCCTCGCCCTACTCGCCTTTCGTGCCAAAGGCACTCAAACTCGCATAAGGCTCCGGCTTTCAAATCCTGACGAGGCAGGAAGCCGTTTGAGTGGTTCCACTCTCTGGGGATTTGGTCACAAGTCGCCTTAGTGACGTGCGGCGCTCGCGACCCCGCCTCGCTCTACTCGCCTTTCGTGCCAAAGGCACTCAAACTCGCATAAGGCTCCGGCTTTCAAATCCCGACGCCACGCAAAGCAGTTTGCGTGGCTCCATCCGTTAAATTTTAAGGGCCCCCTTGCGGGAGCCCTTAAAAATTCAACGGAGAGGGAGGGATTTGAACCCTCGAAACCTTGCGGTTTACAGGTTTTCGAGACCTGCTGTTTCAACCACTCACACACCTCTCCAAATCGTTTGCGTGCCGGGTGGCCGTGCATCCATTCCCTTTATTATATCAAATTTAGGAATAGAGATAAATTGGTCCCGTTTGGTTTATTCTTGCGTGGGCAAAGGACACCGACCGGGGGTTCCGTCCGTGCAGCAGGATCCGTCTTCGCCTAGTTCATCCGTCCCGCAAACATCCGCACACATGCTAGCTCCCGCATCATTGTGGGGAATACAGGAAGTCTTACTATCCGCATAATAACGGTGTAGCGTATAGCTGACAGATTCGTCGGTATTTTGTTTGGGTTTTCGTAGAGCAGTGGCAAATCCTCTAGCAAAAGTTACATTTTCGGAAAGAGTAACTTCAAAACCGTTTCCGTTGATGCCGGTTTTAGGATCCCCTTTTGTATAAAATACGCGTCCGGTTGCTCCTTTGGGGGAGAGGTCCAATTGTTGGAATTCCGTTGCATAATGTCCTTGCCTCGCAAAGAAACGTTGTTGCGTTTGGGTCAAATTGGACAGTAGAACAATGGCTTCTTGGGCACGGGAGCGTTCCACGGCTCTCATATATTGTGGCAGGGAGACGGCCGCGCACATTCCCAGGAAAAATGGGGCCAGTAAGAGAAGAAGAACAACTCCGATTAGACATCCTTGCTTTTCGTTGGGTTTTGTGTCCAATACCACACAGCTGGCTATCATATCGTGTAAGCATTGTCTTTTTTCGGTCCATAAACACATTAAGCACCCAATGTAAAAGATAAATGAAAATAAGATAAATGAAAGCTGCATGCCGATATTTCGCAGGAACGAACGCCAAAACGAAATACGTTGACCGTTCGTATTAGTTACCTTTAAACCGAATATTTTTTTCCCAATCGTTGCTTGCCAGGAGGAGCATTCAGCCCATACGAAATAGCATAAATAGCATCCCAATATACCCGCAAAAGCCAATAATGCCCCATATCCCTTATCCAGTTTTAACAAGGCACACAGGGGAGGGACGATTATGAGTATTAAAATAATTGTAATTAGAAATAAGGTATAATCCACCAAATATGCAGCGGTCCGTTTCCAAAAACTGGCGTAAGTTACGGGGGACGTTACGTTTGTAACAATAGGGGTTGTTTGTTCGGTCATATTTTGCTCCTTTAATAATGTTTACACTAGTATATCATAATTATCGGCCGGATTTAGGGGGATATCCCTATTTGGTATAATACCTATATACACAAGGGGGAAAATTATGGCAGAAGAATGTTCACACGATTGCAGTAGTTGCGGGGCCAACTGCGCCAGCCGCACCGCAGAAAATACCAAAATCAAACCGCACTTGTTAAGCCGCATCAAACACGTAATTGGCGTGGTCAGCGGAAAAGGGGGCGTGGGAAAATCGTTTGTGACGGGACTACTGGCTAGCGAAATGACCCGCCGCGGTTTTTCGTGCGGGATTTTGGATGCCGATATTACCGGACCGTCTATTCCCAAAATGTTTGGATTGCACGAACATGCCCAAGGTGATCAGGACGGTATTTATCCCGTTACCACAGCCAGTGGCATACAAGTTATGTCACTCAATTTACTACTGGAAAACGAAACCGACCCCGTCATTTGGCGTGGCGCCCTTATTACGGGAACAGTGCAGCAATTTTGGACGGATGTTATTTGGAAAGAGGTGGATTACCTTTTTATTGATATGCCACCCGGTACGGGAGATGTGACACTGACGGTGTTCCAATCTCTGCCGTTGGACGGTATTGTAATGGTGTCTACACCGCAAGATCTTGTGCAACTGATTGTGGGAAAGGCAGTCAAAATGGCTCAACAGATGAACGTGCCGATATTGGGGTTGGTGGAAAATATGAGTTATTTGACCTGTCCCGATTGCGGCAAACAAATAGACCTGTTTGGGCCGTCCCGTGTAGCGCAAACAGCCCGGCAAGCGGGTATTGCTACGGTCGTACGGTTGCCGTTAAATCCGCCGGTCGCACAAGCTGCGGATGAAGGGCAAATAGAAACCGTGCGGGAGGGTTCCTTGGGGCCGTTGGCGGATGCGTTGTCCCAATTAAACTGAACTTTTGGGTCATTAAATGGTAAAATATCGGGTAGAGGAAAATTATGGCTACAACATTAAGCAAACTTGCTACAGTGATTGGGGATTCCCCCACTTTAAAAATTAACGCGGCCGCGCGGGCTTTAAAGGCCGCCGGAGAACCCGTCGTCCATTTGGGCGGCGGCGAACCGACTTATCCGGCCCCGCAGGCGGCGGTAGATGCAATTATTGCGCAAGCGAAGACCCGCAAGATCAAATATTCACCTTCATCCGGTACCCCCGCCATGAAGCAGGCGGTCATCGGATACACCGAACGATTATACGGCCGCCGTTTTGAACCGGCTAATGTGCTGATTTCCGCCGGGGCCAAACAGGCCTTATTCAACTTCTTACTGGCGGCTGTAACAGAAGGAGACGAAGTCATTTTTGCCGCGCCGTATTGGGTCAGTTATCCCGAAATGATTAAAATGGCCGGCGGTACGCCTGTATGTGTGCGCCCGCAAATGGGGTTACAGGTTACGGCTGACCAGATTATTGCCGCCGTAACGCCTAAAACGAAGGCAATTTTACTCAATAGTCCGTGTAATCCTTCCGGCCAAATCTACAGCGATACATTCATCAAAACAATTGTGGAATTTGCCGAGAAAAATGATATTTTCCTGGTGATGGACGATATTTACCACCAACTGGTTTTTGACGGAAATAAAACCCCCAACCCGTGCCAATATGCCAAAGAAGGGAACAATATGGTTATCATCAACGGCGTATCCAAATTGTACGGGCTGACGGGATTGCGTATCGGTTGGGCGGTATCTGCGCGGAAGGATTTGATTGCCGCGATGGGCCGTATGCAAGCGCAAAGCACGTCGTGCAATAGTGACTTGTCGGAAACGGCTGCCTGTGCCGCACTCAACGGAGACCAAAGTTGTATTACGGATATGTGCCGTGTGTTGGAAGATAACCGCAATACACTGTTGGAAGAAGTGCAAAAAATCCCACACATTAAGGTACAAAAACCGATGGGAACATTTTATTCCTTTGTGGATTTCAGTTACTACAATAAATCTTCGGCGGAACTGGCGCAGTTTTTATTGGAAAAAGCGTTGGTAGCCGTTGTACCCGGTGTGGCCTTTGGGGCCGACGGGTATTTACGTATCAGTTTTTGTGCGGATAAGGCCTCCATTGTGGAGGGCGTACGCCGCATTCGGTGGGCGTTGGACGAAACCCAACCGAACGAATTAAAAATTGGGGATAAAATTCTCAAGAGGAAATAACATGAAAACAGTAAATGCAACCCCGGATTTTTTTAAACCGGATTACGGTTTGGAAAATGCCGGTATTCAAACCAACAAGCAGGTCTATTGGAACTATTCCACTCCGGCTTTGTACGAACAAGCCCTCAAACGTGAAGAAGGAAACGTCGTGTACGGCGGGCCGTTGTGCGTTAGCACCGGTAAACATACGGGTCGTAGTCCCAATGATCGTTATTTTGTAGAAACGCCGGAAATTGACGGTAAATTATTCTACTGCAAAAGCAATAAGGGCATTAAGGCCGAATACTTTGACAAAATTTTTGCTAAAGTACAAAAATACGTAGCCGATAAAGACCTTTTTGTGCGGGATGCGTATGTGGGGTCCAGTGAGGCCTCTCGTCTGAAAGTACGTGCGATTACCGAGTGTGCTTGGTCTAACTTATTTGTTAAAAATATGTTCATTGAACCGGCGAAAGAAGAACTCAAATCGTTTGTGCCCGAATTTACACTCATCTGCTTGCCCAAAATGAAAGTAGATCCGGCCACCGATGGTACCGTGTCCGAAACGGCTATTTTAATCAACTTTGCCAAAAAATTAGTGCTTGTAATCGGCAGCGAATACGGCGGAGAAAATAAGAAAGCCCTGTTTACGATTATGAATTTCCTCTTGCCGCAAAAAGGCATTATGACGATGCACTGCTCGGCCAACGTCGGCAGCAAAAACGACAGTGCCATTTTCTTTGGACTTTCCGGTACGGGGAAAACCACCCTGTCGGCCGATATTACCCGCGGGCTTATTGGGGATGATGAACACGGTTGGGATAACGAAGGTGTATTTAACTTTGAAGGTGGCTGCTACGCCAAAGTGATTCATTTAAGCCAAGAAGCCGAACCGCAAATCTATTCCACCACCCACCGTTTCGGCACGGTGTTGGAAAATGTGGTTTTTGATCCGCAAACGGGCAAGCTTGATTTGGATGACGACACCTTGACCGAAAATACCCGCGCTTGCTATCCGCTGAACTTTATTGACAATGCGGTGGAAAGCAAACGGGCCACCCACCCCAAAAATATCATCTTTTTGACGTGTGATGCGTTTGGTGTGATGCCGCCTATTTCCAAATTAAGCCCCGACCAAGCCCTCTACCACTTCATCAGTGGTTACACCGCCAAAGTGGCCGGCACGGAAAAGGGTGTTAAAGAACCCACCAGCACGTTCTCAACGTGTTTCGGCGGGCCGTTCATGGCTCTTCACCCCTCTGTTTATGCGGAACTTCTTAAAAAGAAGATCAAAGAACACAACGTGGATTGCTGGCTTGTGAATACGGGCTGGATTGGCGGTCCGTACGGAGTGGGTAAACGCATCAGTATTAAATATACGCGCGCGTTGTTAAACGCGGCGTTGGATGGAAAACTGGCGAAAGTAGATTTTATTACGGACCCGGTTTTCGGTTTCCAGATTCCTACGTCCTGCGAAGGGGTCCCTTCGGAAATTTTGAATCCCATTAACTTATGGGCCGATAAAAAAGACTATATGGCCAAATACGAAGCGTTGGCCCAGTCGTTTATTGAGAACTTCAAAAAATACGAAGCCGGATGTTCGCCGGAAGTATTGGCCGCGGCTCCGAAAGTGAAGATTGCCGCGTAAAGTAATTTACAGGGCCCGGGTATGTACAACGGGCCCACAATATACTACAATAAAAAAGTATTTTAATTAAGGAGAAATTTATTATGGCAAAAGCAAATGCAAAATTTATGGCCCCGTTGACGCCCAGCGCGCAGTTGGCCGCGGTAGTAGGTTCGGCTGCCCTTCCGCGCACGGAAGTCGTCAAAAAGATGTGGGATTACATCAAGAAGAACGGTCTTCAAGATAAAACCAACAAACGCATGATCAATGCGGATGCGACCTTGGCACCTATTTTTGAAGGCAAAACACAAATCAGCATGTTTGATATGAGCAAATATTTGTCCAAACATTTAACCAAATAACAGGATTGTTTGACGAACAATTTGTGACGACACGCACCCCTCAGATATACTGGGGGGTGCGTGTTTGCAAAAATGTGCGCAGAAGAGAAAACTACCCCCGGCGGGAGTTGAACTCGCAACCTCTTCCTTAGGACGGAATCGCTCTATCCAATTGAGCTACGGGGGCGTAAAATTATTTCTTTTTTCGGGCACGTTTAACCGGTTTAGCGGTTGGAGTGCGTTGGGTGCGGCCGGTCTTTGCCTTGTTGCGGTGGGAGTTGGCTGTTGTTTGGGTCGCCTTTTTTTTCTTGTTCAAACGGGCTTGTTCTGCCCGTTTAGCGTTACGTAGTAACCGGGCCAAAACGGCTTTGGGCTTTTCTTCCCCGATGATATTGGTTTTAACTTGGGAAGACCACGTATGGTGTAATTTGCGCGTACGGAAATTCTCGGCCGTGGGTTCCAAAATACCTGCTTTCAGGGCTTCTTTACGCAGGTAACGTATGGCACGTTCTTCAATTTGGCGTACCCGTTCACGCGAAAGTCCTAATGTGTCGGCTACCTCGCCCAAGGTTTTGGGGTCGTTATCATCCAAGCCGTAGCGCATGATTACCACTTGCCGGTCCCGGTCGTTTAAATCAGCCATGCTTTGTTGAATTTTTTGTTGGTCTTCTTTGTGCAAGAACATTTCGTGGGGGTTGCTTTTGCCGTTATCGCTGATGACTTCTTCCAATGTCAGGTCTTCGTCTTCGTGAATGACCGAAGCCAGCGAGTCAATGCCCCGGGCTGCATTCAACGTGTCCACGATAGATTTGACTTGCCGGGCCGTTAATTTTAGTTTTTGGGCCATTTCTTTGAGGGACGGATCGCGCCCGTTCGCTTCTTTCAAGGCGTTCCACGCGCGGAACCAACGTTTTAAATGTCCCCATGCGTGTGAAGGTATTTTAATGGAACTGGATTGTTCTTCAATATATTTGCGGATATATTGTTCAATCCAGTACACGGCGTAAGTAGAAAAGCGGTATCCTTTGGAGGGTTCAAATTTTTCAATCGCTTGCAGCAACCCTAAATTGCCTTCTTCAATCAAATCCATCAATTCTATACCCGGGCGCAGGAAGCGTTTGGCGGTGGGAACTACTAATCTTAAATTGTTTTCTATAATTTGATTTTTGGCGCGCTCGTTACCCTTGCGGGCTAACGTCCAGAGTCGGGCAGTTTCATCCCGGTCCACATCGCGCGTGATTTTGCCCAGGTGTTTAAAATACTCATTGGTACTGTCTAGCGATTCTTCCTGTTCCATATCTAATATCATATCAAATTTTCGCTTCCGTTCCACGGGATAATTCATCGGCGGAATAAAAAAGCCCCCGGGTCCAAACGAACCCCGGGGGATGAAAAACGGAATGTTTCTACGGATAAAAATGCGTTGTTTTCGGTTCGGGGTCATCAAACCCAAGCCAGCAAGTGGCTACAAAACCGACTACTACTGCCGTTACGTATCCCAGTGCATAAAATAAAGTGCTATGCAGATTAGATAATGCCATCAGCATAACTACGCCCGATACGCCAAAAGGAATGCTGGCACCGGTTTGAAAAAAGGCAACTACGGCTCCGCCAAACGCTCCTCCGATGCAGGCCGCCACGAACGGTTTAAAAAGCGGCAACGTAACGCCGTAAATTAACGGTTCCCCAATGCCAAGTAAACCCACGGGGATCGCGTTTTTGATGAGCGTTTTGAAAGGGGCATTGTGGGTTTTGAACAGAACGGCTAATCCTGCGCCTACTTGTCCGGCCCCTGCCATGCACAAAATGGGTAACAGCGGATTGGTACCCAAAGAATCCAGGAGTTGTTGGTGAATCGGAATTAAACTTTGGTGTAATCCCAACATGACGAGTGGCAGGAAAGTCCCTCCTAAAAAGGCCCCTATCCACAGACCGCCATGCTGCAGCAAATACCGGGTTCCTTTGGCTAGGATGTCTGCTGCAAATCCGGCTACAGGTTGAATAAACAACAACGCTAGCGTGCCTACCACAAAAATCGTGATTAACGGGGTAAGGAACATTTCCAAATTTTCACGCAGGTGGGAACGCAATTTTCTTTCTACCCAACTGCCTACCCAACATACCAGTAACACGGCCAACACACCGCCTTCTCCGGGGGTAAAATTGAGACCGAAGAGCGTAATTTTGGAAAGTGCCGGCGCATTGAGCACCCCCGCAAAGGCTAAACCAAGTGCGGGAGAGCCGCCAAATTCTTTGTTGGCGTTATAACCCACAATTGCCATCAGGTAGAAAAATACACTCTGGCCCAATACTTGAATTAACGTGGTGATATTGGGCGAAGAAACCAGAATGGTTTTAGATAAAACATTACCGATACCGGTGATTAACCCACATCCGATGTAGGCCGGGATGAGCGGCAAGAAAATACTTCCGATCCGTCCGCAGACCGCCGTAATGCGGTACATCAACGGACGGGACAAAAAAGCAGTTGCCTGGGAAGAAGGTTGCCCGCCAAAGGCTTTATCGTCTTGGGCTCCGATTTCTTCCAAGGAGGGAAAATTCTGCCGTTCGTTAAAATAGGTAAACAGTTTGCTGGATACGGAAGGCCCTACGATCAAATGGTGTTGCACACCGGAGCGGACGTACCCTTTGATTCCCCGGATAAGACGTAAGGCATTGACGTCTAATAATTTTTCATTTTTAACAATGATGCGCAGTCGGGTGATACAACAACCTAAGGCCGCAATATTTCCAGCCCCGCCCACCGCAGATAAAATGCGGCGGTACATATAATCTAAATCAGCGGACATAATTTTCTCCTTATATAGACTAGTTGTATTGTAGCATTTTTATCGGGGGAGCCGTTGGAGGATTGTATTTGGATTATGCGGGGGATGGTTACAGCAGACGATATCAACGGTAACCGCGTTGGAACGGCCGAAATTTTTACAAGGCTTAACTCCTGGAGCGTTTTCGTGGGAATAGCATATTGAAAGCGTAGACTCGCCCTTCGGTAAAAATCCTGACGGATTTTTCCTTCGGGCCTGCCCTCGCGGTTTTTGCCTTTCGCGGCTTTGCACGCTCAAACAAAAACAACGCTCCGGGCTTCGAGTCCTAACGCGGGCAAAGCAGTTTGCCCGCTTTCCGCCACCCATATAAAAAACCCTGCCATCAGCAGGGTTTTTTATATGGTTTCCGGACTAGGACTCGAACCTAGAATGACTGGACCAAAACCAGTAGTGATACCATTTCACCATCCGGAAGTAAATCTATACTTATATTTTACATCAATTGGGGCCCGGGTGTAAAGCCGATTTTGCACGTACGCTTCCGTTTAGTGAGGATTGGAATAAAAGGAAGTGCAAAATACCGTTCTCCCCGGACCGCTGACTTGCGCGGCCAATTGTTCGGCAGTCGCACGGGTGTCGGTCAAAGCAAATACCGTGGAACCCGAACCGGACATCAGCACAGCCGTCGGGTTGGCCCGAGCTAAATCTTCCAACGCGGCTTGTACGGGGCGGGAAATGCGCGTAACGCCCGCTTCCAACCGGTTGAACATATAGGGTTTCCACGCAGTAGCCGGAAGACCTTGTTGTATACAAGCAATCAGTTGATTAAGCCGCGCGGTATTGGCGGCTATTTCGTCCGTGGGAGGAAGATGAAAATCGGCAAAGACCATCTTAGTAGAAATAAATGTGTTGGGATATACCAATACTAACCAGGGAAGCGGCCCTTGTGCGTCAATGGGTGTAAGTTGTTCTCCGATACCTTCTCCTTTTAAAAACGGTTCGTTGTACATGAAGAGCGGTACGTCCGCCCCCAAAGAAGCAGCCAAGGGCAAAAGTTCCTTTTTGTCTTGCTGAAATAAATCGCACAGGGCAAGCAGCGTATGGGCCGCGTCAGACGAGCCACCTCCTAAGCCCGCGCCGACAGGAACACGTTTTTCCAACGTAATTTTGATGTCTGCCTGTAACCCAAAATGTTCCAAAAATCCCCGTGCGGCCCGGCAGACCAAATTAGTTTCGTCCGCGCGGAGATATTTGCCAACGGGTCCCGTTAACGTCAGGTAAAGGGAAGTGGTATCGGCCGGTTGGACCTCTACCGTTACCCGGTCTCCTACATTAATTTTGGCAAACAAGGTGGCCAATTCGTGGTAGCCGTTGGGGCGTTTGCCGGTAACCTCTAAAAACAAATTGATTTTAGCCGGACAGAAACGGACTTGTTTCATACCTCTCTCCGCTCGGTGTTGTGAACGAGGGAACCCCAGTGGTATTCTTCGCTGGATAGTAAATCGCCGTTAGCCGCGTACAGGTTGCGGTGTCCCTCTAATAAACCATCCGTATAAAATTCTTCCAGGTAAACTTTTCCGTCCGGGAAAAACCCTCTTCGCTCCCCGTCTAACCGGCCATTGATATAATTTTCGCGGTACCACAGCGGTCCTTCCGGAAAGAATAATTCCCGCTTACCGTTTAATTTCCCGTCGGTATAATTTTCTTCCATCTCTTTGTGGCCGTTGGCATAATAGCAGAGGCGGGGGCCGCTTAAATGACCGTTTTTATAAAATTCCCGGCAACGCAGCGTGCCGTTTTCTTGGGTGAGGGTACGCTCTCCGTTGAGGCGCGAATTTTTGTAAAAACATTTGGCTACAAAGACTTCATTTTTCGTAAACGTGTAGTAGGTGGCTTCCCCTTGCAATAAGCCATCCACATACATTTCCTGCAGGAGCATATCTCCCTGTTCGTTGTAGCGGGTCAACGCCCCGTTTAATTTGTTGTTTTTGTATTGGGCGACGGTAATGAGTTGGTCATTTTCATTAAATTCTTTTACTTCTCCATCGGGAATATTACCCAGCAATTCCAAGGTGGCTCCGTTGGAGGAGATAGTTTCCTCGGCTACTTCTTTGCCATTGCTGTAGAAAGAATGTGTTCCTTTGGAGGTTTTTAGCGTGGTGCCCGAGTGGCGCGGCGGAGCAACCGGGGTAGCCGGTTTGGGGTTGCTTTCCGTTTCGTGAATTTGTTGCAACACCCCGTTTTTGTATTCTTCGCTTAACGACACAGATCCGTCTACCAAATTGATAACTTCCAATTTACCGTGTAATTTACCGTTTTGGAAATGTTTATGCGTAGCAGAAGAAACCGTAAATTCCACCACATCCCCGTCGGGCAAAGTACCCGTAGTGTGGACGACATTCTGTTCGCGGTCAATAAACTCCTTGGCCACCAAAGTGGCGTGGTAATAAGTTCGGTCTGTCGGTGTAGCAATACAAATTATTTTTTCTTTCATAGCATATTCCCCTGGAACTTTCTCTATTGTAGCACATTTCGGGTGAAATGTTGGTAATTAGCGGGGGGTGTCTTGTACAGAGTACAAACCCAAAAAATAACTTTCCGTAAAAAAATTTGTATAATATACTATATATCTGACAGGAGAAGCCTTGACTATGTACACATTAACGCTGATTATCCATTTGATTGTTTGCCTCCTACTCATTTTGCTTGTTTTGTTGCAAAGCGGGAAAGGATCAGCGGCGGGAATTTTTGGTGCGTCCGGTGCGGATAATTTGTTCGCCAGCCCGACGGCATTTAATGCGGTCAATAAATTTACCGCCATTTTAGCCGCTGTCTTAATGGCCACTTCTATCATCATGACGATGACCTATCACCATCGGGCATCCTCTTCGGTGATGGACAAAGTGAACCTCCCGGCTCCTACGGCTCCGGCCGGAAAATAACCCTTGTAGCGGAGTCGTTTGCCGGCGGTATGTTTTTTTGGTAGAATAAGTGCGTAGGTGTTGCCGGCTGAATGTTTATATTTTGCGCGCAGGTGGCGGAATTGGTATACGCGTGCGTTTGAGGGGCGCATGCCGAAAGGCTTGAGGGTTCGAGTCCCTCTCTGCGCAGAAATTAAATACGGGTGAAACATTGTTTCACCCGTATTTTTTATGTGAATAGTATTATCCTATAGATATAAGTCAAAACTATCCAATTGTTTACCTTGGTCGTTATACACTTTGGCCGAAAGTTTGCGGTCCACTATTTTGACAACCGCGTAGTGCCTGGCCGATACAAACCGGGCAGTAGAAGGGTGCGGATTGTCGCGCTTGGTGGGAGGAACGGCGGCCGTACCTAACGTCACGTAGGTAACACCTTTGGTTTTTGTTTCCCCTTGGTATAGGGGGAAGGTCCGTTCGTAATCGGCATCGCCGCCTTGCAGCACTAAGTTGACTTGATTGTCTTCAAAAATTTTAATCAAACTGTCTGCCACTACCGCATTGGACCCGTTGGCTCCCGAAGAATAAGCCGGGGCATGCATAACGACAATTTTCCATTTTTCTCCGGCGCTGGACAGCATGCTTTTGAGCCACGTAATTTGCGAAGATTTTTCTCCCAAATTCGGAGCCCACACGGCATCATCCGCCGCGTTGGTATCCAAGAAAATAAACCGTGCATTGGCCGTGTCAAACGAGTAGTACTTCGGAGTGGCGTTACTCCAAGACATATCGTGAAACGCGCGGAAGTTATCCTTTAAAAACTGCTTGCTGGCGCGGCTGTTGCGGTCCTTGCCGTACTCGTTGGGTCCCAAGGCAACAAACAGCGGCATCTTGCGTAAGACCGGAGCAAACGGGGTAAAAAATTCCGCGTCGGCATCTTGATCTAACCCGCTGTGGGTCAAATTGCCGGTGTGGATGAGAAAGTCCCCCCGTTCGGCCGCCAATAGATGGGCAATGGCACTGCGTGCCTGGGCGGAGTCGTCAGCCAGGGGAAGGCCTTCTTCGCTATTTTGTGCGGGGGCGCCTGTGTCTCCCACGGCCACAAAGTTGACGATTTTACGTTCGGCCGAAAATAACGTGCGGAAAATCCCTTTCACCGGTTCCTGCACGCCGTCTTGCGCAGCATTGTGTACATAAACGTGGTAACAAAAATCTTGATTGGGTACCAACCCGTACAAAGCCACTTTGTGCTGGGTGCCTTGAGGAGAGAGCGTCATGATTTGATTACAGCGCGGAATCGGGCCGTACTCTAACCAAGAAACCGTCGGTTCATCGGTCTGCCAGCGTAAAATTGACGTAGACTGTGTGGGGTCTTCCACATACGGTCCACGTACCAAGTGCGCTGCCATTACCGGTAGCGCAAAAGTCATGAGGGTACATAAGAAATAGAATTTTTTCATCCTTATTATTTTAGCAAATATCGCTTTTGTGCAAAAGTTATTAGTCAAAGGTCAATAAAATTTTGTTAAATAACAGTATATGAAAAAAATAACCTCTCTTTTCTTGTTTATGGTACTGGCGTGCCACGCAAGCGCCCGTACGGTGGATGTGGCGGCTTCTTATGTCGGAGCCTCCCATTTTGACCAAGCCCGGATTGGGGCTACAATGGCCTTAACCCTGAACACCTTGGTGGGTTTTCAGGCCCAGACTTCGCACGAACATGTGTTTAAAGACCCGGTCTATTCGGTAGCAGTACCCGTCACGTTGGATTTGGATATTGTTCGTATTAACGTGCGCCCTTTTTATTATTTTAAAAACAAAAGTCACGAGGCTGCTTATCAAGATGCCTCTGCTTTCGGAGTGCATGGCCAGTTGCGCATGACGTTGTTGGACGATACGGTAAATGATGTTTATACTTACGCTTTTATCACCGCGGCAGCCGCCCGCCAAAAAGGAACCGTTTTCTTTGATGCGCGTCCGGATGAAAACCGCTATTATTCCCAGGCGGCGTACATGGTGGGGATGTCGCACGCGATGTACAATGCGTTTCAGTTGGAATTGGCCGGTACGGTATTTCAATATCCTGACGGTATTTCCGGAGTGAAGGGCGTGCGCAGTATTTTGGACCAACAATCTTTAGCCAATTTGCAGACGTTGGATATCGTCCACCAATTACCCCGCTATGCGGTGGGGGCACGGTTAACGCGGATGTGGTTGGAAAACGGTTCGTCGTTATATGTCGGCTATCGGTACGGGGAATTTTATAATGTGGAAGATGAATATTCGGTCATGGCCGGTAATTCATTCCCGTTGGGAAAGGGAATGGCAATGGATATAGCGTATAACCACGTGCGTACGGTGCATAACCGTAACAAACGTGACATTGTATATGTCCAATTAACGGCTTCATTTTAAAGGGAGAATGCTATGGAACAACCAACTGAGTTAGGTCTAAATATGCCTGCTTTGACAATGATTGCGCATAAATTGCGTACGCCTTTGTCTATCATCAACGGATATTGTGAAGCTATCCTCACCCAAAACAAAACTGCCTTATCGCCTTTTGCCGCTAAAGCGTTGGATGAGATTAACCTGCAGGGAACACAGTTGTCGCAACTGGTAGATAAATTAGCCGCATTTAATAAGGTAATGGCAGCCAAGACGGAAAGTTTGGAGAAGAAACTCATCACCCTCAAACCGTTTATCAAGGACTGTGCCGCGCGGATGTTGGCACAAGAAGAAACGCTCCGGGGAGATAAACCCGTCGGCGAAGAAACAACTATTCGCCGCGGTACGTTTGTGGAAACCGATTGTCCGGAACAGTTGGTGCTGACAGCTGACGTGGAAATGATGCGTTTGTGTGTGGACGAATTGCTTGCCAATGCCATGAAATTTAATAATAAAACCGAGAAAGTCATTAAGGTGCAGGGGCTCAATCACGGCGATTGTATTTCGTTGTCCGTGCGGGATTATGGCGTGGGCATCCGCCCGCAGGATGTGAGCCGGATTTTTGAGCCGTTTTACCAAGTAGATGACGATTTGACGGGTCAGGTAGCCGGCTGGGGACTTGGGTTGGCCATGGTGCAACAAATTCTTAAATTGCACGGGGGGTCTATCAGCGTGGTATCCGATAGAGGGCTTGGGTCTATCTTCACGATTAATTTGCCCAACTGCTAAATCCTATGAATACAGAACACTTATTACAAATGATATCCGGTCAGTGTGATGCCTTGCGTGAGGTCACAAGCCAGGCTACGCAAGAATTGCGGGAATATAACCGCCGCTTGGAGCAGATCTTGCAACAAATGCATAAAAACATTCCCGTGCGGGACGGTTCATTTTCCGAGGATTTTAACAGTTCCTGCGTGGCCCTGCGCAAAGAGTTGGATCACCACGAAACTATTTGGCAGGAAATCCGGGCGCAAGTGCGTTCTTGTACGGCGGCGGATTGGACTGCCGAGTTGGTGCTGCCCGCCAAAGGAATTAACAGTCGGGCGAAAACTTTGTCGCGCGCGTGTGATGAGTTTACCACGACGTATGATGTTTTTATCCGCACCTACAAACGGTTTACAACGGAAAAATTGAACGTATGGTTGCTGACTGCTTGTCAGGGTGATTTGGTTACTTTAACGGGTAAAATTTTATTTGTAGCCAGAGAAATTGCAAAACATACTGAAAATAAGAGAGGCACGCATGTTAACGGATAAATCAACCTATTACTATCTAAAAACAACGGCCATTTGTTTGACGATTGTTGCTGCGGGCGTGGTAACTGCTTTTTTGGTTTATACCCAAGCTCTGCTCATCCCGTTGATTATTTCCATTTTTTTATATACTATTTTGGCCCAAACAACGTTGCATTTGCAACAACGGTTTCATTTTCCCAAATGGTTGGCGTTAGCGGTAGCCATTTTGCTTGGGGGAGCTTTTTTTACAGCGGTGATTTTATTTACCATCACTTCCGTCGGTGAGTTTTTAAAAGGGGCCGAAGTATACCGCCAAAATTTATTGGCTACGGCGGGTGATTTGATTGCTAAACTCCAGCAACACGGGGTGAGTTTGGACCAAGCCGCTATTGAAAGTTACATCCGCGAATTGCCCGTTTTTAATTGGTTGCGAAATTTTGGCGGCAAGCTATTTTCTATTGTGTCTAATATCACCCTGATTGTGCTGTTTATGACGTTCTTTTTGATTGGCAGTAAACAGCAGCGGCCCATTACCAATCCGGCCATCAAAGAAATGTTAGCCAATGTATCTGTTTATTTGTCGGTTAAGTTGATGGCCTCGTTAATTACGGGATTAATTGTAGCCGGTATTTTACTGGGTTTCCAAGTTAAACTGGCTGTTTTGTTTGCGCTGTTTGCGTTTTTGTTGAATTTTATCCCCAGTGTGGGTTCTATCGTTTCCGTCCTGTTGCCTGCGCCTGTATTGTTTTTACAGTACGGTTTCGGACCGCAGTTTTTTGTGGTATTGGGGTTACTGGGAGCTACGGAATTTATCATCGGCAATTTGGTGGAACCGCGCTTTTTGGGAGAGGGCATGGATTTGCACCCTGCGGCGGTGGTAGGTTCCCTAATCTTTTGGACGTTGGTTTGGGGAGTGCCGGGAGCGTTTCTATCGGTACCGATTACGGCTTCTCTTAAAATTGTGTTAAGCAAAATCAAACATACCCGGCCCGTTGCGGAAATTTTAGCCGGTCGTTTACCGCACTGAGCGGGGGGGAAGTAGCGTTTTTGCATTTGCGCGCGGTATCAATTTTTGATAGAATATAGTGCTGATTGATGGTGGATGTAGCTCAGCTGGTTAGAGCGCCGGTCTGTGGAACCGGAGGTCGCGGGTTCAAATCTCGTCATCCACCCCATATTTTGCGATAGCAAGATTTGGGGGAAAATTATGTCCTCCGATATAAAATCTTACAACTTTCAACCCAATGACATTGTAAAAACGTGTAAGTACTTGGAAAAAGGGTTATGTTTCCAGACGCAAGGTCTGTTGTGTTGTGTGCATGGCTCCCTAGCCTCTCCCGTAATTGTTTCTACCGAAGAAATTAAGAATGGACAATGTACCCATGAACTTATTGTCCGGCGTCGCAAAGAACTTTTTTTAGGGCTTAATGGTAAAAAAGAAGTAGATTTAGGCGCGTGTAAAGGTTGTTGCAACGTCATCACTAAAAAATTTAAAGATGTTTCCTTTGACACCCTGGGCGGGGAATATTTGCCCGGGGGATTTAATATCCAAAACTATACGGCCTGCAACGAACGGTGTTTATACTGTTGTTACGCCCAACAAAATGATTTCCGACCTCCGCAGTATGATATTTTGCAAATATGGGAAATGTTTCGTAAAAAAGGTAAACTTAAAAAACACAATTGGATTGATTTTTCCGGCGGGGAACCGGCTATTTTGAAAAATTTAGACGAAATTCTTTCCTACATATTGAAACATGATTTGGGTACCGTCGTTATATACTCTAACGCTTCTATTTTTTCTCCGCTCATTTACGAAGGGCTCAAAAAAATAAATTTATTTTGACTACTTCTTTGGATACGGGTTTAAAATCCACCTATGCTAAATTAAGAGGTGCCGATTTATTTGACCAAGTTATTGATAATCTGATTCGGTACCGTAATTCCGGTACCAAAGGCCTTTGGCTAAAATATGTGGTAACCGAGCACAACCGAACGGATGACGATATGTGGAGTTTTGTGCTTGCCATGCTGGCCTTGCGCCCTAACAAGGTTCTGATTTCACCGGATTTTCCGTACGGGGATAAGCAAATTCCGCCGGAGACGGTTGCCTTTATTGCCCAGTTATGGTACCTACTGGAAAAATATATGGGCGATATTGTGTTGGATTATACCGTAGTTATGGGGGATTTAAAATTCGCTAAATACCATAGAGATTTACAACAAGAAATTGATAAACTCAAAGCGGCTGGTCCCTTAAAAGAAGAAATGCGGTTAAAATCTTTCAAACCGACTACGCCCGTTTTAGCTAATTTCTTGAGAAAAATAAATTCCAAACTTCCCGATACTCCTCTTCTTAATAAGTTAAGGGTTTGGGCGCGCAATTTCCTGATAGCCCGGGGTATTTACTAGAAAAATGTTTAATATCAAATACAACATTGTTAATCTGGTAAAAGTTTTGTTGTCTGTCCTAAACATGGTGCTCATGTTGCGGGTATTTAATTTCTCGCAAGAGTCGGACTTATACTTATTGGCCTATTCCATCATTTATACATTTAATTTTATACCGCTTCTTTTCATTGGGCAATTCATGCAATTTTATAACGATTTGAAAGCCAAGTCAACGGCTTCCGCTCATGATTTTTATAATCAATCCATTGTCTTTACGGCTCTGTTAGGCATAGGGCTTTTTGGGCTGTCTTACATTTTTCTTCAATCGTTGCTGCATTTGCATACCCTAAGCATAGATGTGGAACGGTTCGTGTTGCTTACCCGGTTAATGCGCATTATGGTTTTTTGTATTTTGTTTCTTCCGTTGTTGGCGTTGTTGGAACGTATTTTTATGGCGGAGAAACAATTCTTTATGCTCTATGTATGCCAAATTATTATGGTCTTACTACCGGTGCTTTCGTTGGGCTATATGCTACTTACGCACCAAGCAAATATTATTTTATTGGCAGAATCTTATACGGTATCGGTTGTGTTTGCTGTAGTGTTGGGATTGGGCACCGTAGCGGTGCGAACCATTCCGTTTCGGTTTTCTTGGCCCTCGTCTTCTCTTATACCCTTTATAAAAAACAGCTTTTCCACCCATTCGGGCATTGCTATGACCAACTGTTTTATGCCGATTATTTTAAATAACTTTTTGGTCCATTTTCCTAACGGTATCATTTCTTGTTTTTATTATTCCCGAAATGCCCTTGAAGCCACCCATACGGTTACCACCGACTATTCAATCCGGTTGTTTCTTGCCGAGGTTTCGGCTCATATCGCCCAAAATAATTTGTCCCGTATAACTCCTCTTATCAAGAAATACCTTCTATATGTACCGGTATGTTTTGCAATTATTTCCTTGTGCTTGTACGCGGCGATTCCGCTGGGACTGAAAATTGTTTTTATGCATATGAATCTGGCTGTTGATGTGTCCCTGTTCAAAACCTTATTTTTGTATTTAATCCCCTGGTTTGTGCTTTCCTTGGTATCCCATCCCTACTATGCGGTAAACCTTTCCGCCAAGAACAGCCGCTCTATTATTGCCGCTAATCTGTTTTTTGTACTTACCTTGTGGGGTACGTTATATTTTTGCTATAAAAATATTTATTATATTGCCTGGGCGCTTTTCTTGGCGCAAGGAGCGTATTTCCTAATTTGTCTGTTTTTCTATGTAAGATGGAGAAAACAATGCCGCCCAAAGTCAGTGTAAACATTGCTTGTTATAATCACGAAAAATACATCGGACAAGCGCTGCAATCCGTCCTGGATCAAACTTTTCAAGACGTGGAAATTTTTGTTTTAAATAATGGTTCTACAGACAATTCTTTGCGGGTGATAGAAAGCTATAAAGACAGCCGAATCCATGTGGAATCCGTATTCCCCAACAAACAATCTACTTGGGCCGGCAGGTACCTAATGGAAAAATCTACCGGGGAGTATGTGGCCTTGCTTTGCTCGGATGATGTTTGGGAAAAGGATAAACTGCAAAAACAAGTAGAATACCTCAATTCCCATCCGCAAGCCGGAGCCGTTTTTACCCGGGTTCAGCCCATGGGAGATAGGGGGCAATTGATACATAATCCCAAAAATCACTACCATCGGCAATTTAATACACTGTCTAACCGAACGGCCCCTTTGTGGTTGCGGGATATTTGGCAACGGGCGGATCATTCGTTTTGTTGCTCTTCCGCGTTAATCAGACGGGAAGTGCTCAAGGAATCCAATTATTACGATGTGCGCCTCAAATATATCCAAGATATGACTTTATGGGCCGATATACTTACTAAGCACGAAGTATATATTTTAGATGAAAAACTTACCAAAATGAGATATTTTTCCAATCATACCAATCTTAGTGCCGGTTCACTAAAAACTTCTTTCGCTATCCTAAACGAAAGTTTTGTTCTGTATGAACAATTTAAAAAAATGAAAGATATTAAGCAATTTTTGGAATTTATGCCTCAAACCCGGGAGTATTTTTCTTGTTTGGAAAGTCAATACATTCCGTTTTACTTGGCTATTTTGACAATTAAGGCTTGTCCCAAAATCCACTTCAAACAAGCCGCCCTCAAAGATTTATATGATCAAATGGCTCTCAAGGAAAGTCGGGACAGTTTGGAAAGGAATTTCAACTTTACCCATCTGGACCTGTACCGGCTTTCGGAGGAATTCTATCCCAATGTATGGAAGCAAAATGTTTTAGGCAGGATGTTTCCGTTTCTGAAAAGCCGGATGTCTTTTAAATAAACCTAAAGGGGGCATGGGCTGTTAGAGGCCGGCCCTCTTGTTAATTAGTAAGAAATTTTCGGCTATATTTCGGCTTTTGACACAAGATTTTCCCGGCATCTGTTTCATTTTTTACAACTTTGACGCTCCTTTTTTATGTTATACTATGAGTAAGAAAAAAATCGGTCATTTTTCATCCGGTTGGAGAGTTTATGAAACACACATTTATGCGCGGGTTCACGCTAATAGAACTATTGGTTGTGGTGTTGATTATCGGCATATTGGCATCCATTGCCGTGCCGCAGTACAAAATGGCGGTGCACAAGGCC
>CACWYV010000005.1 GCA_902765225.1 Candidatus Avelusimicrobium intestinale | reverse complement strand
TTCGCGCATCGCCGCAAACAGTTCCGCTTGTTTCACCGTATCAATACCCAAATCGGCTTCCATGTCTAAATCTAAATCTAACATGTCTTCCGGGTAACCTGTCTTTTCCGCCACCATATTGATGATTTCTTTCGTAACGGAGTTTTCATCTACCGCTACGGCTTTCGGGGTTACAGGGGCCGCCGCAGGTGTTACTGCCGGAGCCGGAGTGGCAACGGGTGTTACTACCGGGGTTTCCACCGTCGGTTGAGTAGCCGCCGGAGCCGCGACGGGTGTTACCGACGGCGTAACGGTAGCAGCCGGAATGGTATGAACTTTATCTACAAAGGCTTGAGAACCTTCCATAACTAGCGCCGGTTTTACCCCATGCCGGTAATTATCTTTAATGCGCAAGGTATTTTGCACCACTTCTAACACCGGTGTTTCTTGTCCGGAAACAGCCTTGAGCCAGGCCGCGTGCCGGGCATTATCACAAATGCGCGGCTCGCCTTCTTGCCAGGCTTTTTCTAAAAGGGTCATCCCCAGTTGGGAACCAAATCCAGCCGCCAAACGCAGCGCATATTTAAATTCATAATGGCCCCCTTTACTTAATGTAATACCGTTCAGTTCCGGGTCAGCTTCTTTGAAATTGGCAATGGGAGGAACTAATCCTGTATTCAAACACCGCACAGCGATTACATCTTCCAGCCCCGCTCCCATAGAGTGACCGGTAAAGCCCTTGGTATTGCTGACAATAACTTTGCTGACGTTTTCCCCGAAGGTAGATTTCAGCGCATAGGCCTCGGCACTGGCCGAACCGCCGCGGGCCGGAGTGTAGGTTTCATGCGAAATAAAAACCATCTGTTTAGCCATATCGGCCCGGTTTAAATGGTGTTCTTTTTCAGCGGTAGAGACCAAGCGGTTCATAATTTTAGCCACGTGATTGACATCAATACGCGTAACATGGAAACCGCTGTTGGCCATTTCGGTAGCGAGCAATTTGGCCAGCGGTTTCATACCGCGCTTGACAACTTCGCTCTCTTCTTCCACGACCAAAGATACCGCTCCCATCCCCACAATCATTCCGTTGCGCCGACGGTCAAAAGGCAAGGCGGCTTGAGTCACATCCCCCTGCGTGGTGGCCGCACCGGAGGCCAAAAAGGCCGTCAAAATCCACTCGGATACGTTATCGTTGGTAATATCGTCCGCCCCGATAACAATAACGCGTTTACAGCGACCTAATTTAATCCAATCCTGCGCGATGGCGATGGCTTGCGCGGTAGAGGCACACGCGGAACTCATAGCCGTAGCCGGACCGCGGGCGCGGATCCATTGGCAGAAATGCGCGTGGGCAATAATAATGGTTTTCAAAATAAATTCTGAGGTAAAGGACTGAGGTTCAATCTCTTTATCTTTAAATGTTTGTTGATACCAAGTTTCAATTTCCGCTTTCAAGGCGGGATCGGAAATTTGGGCAATAAACTTGTCACAGAAGGCACGGACTTCTTTAGCGGTTTTGTTGTTTAACAACCCGGTTACACGTTTGATTAAATCCCCCATCAAACTGTTGGCTACCGGGAAAGCCGAGGTAAAAATAACACCTGTTTCATCAATCATCTCGGCCGGCAATCCCCAACGGTCCGGCAAATACCCGCCGGTAGAAGTAGGTTTATAATACAAGACAAGCGGAATACCCGCATCTTTGAGGGCCAACATACCCGCCGCAATGGCCAATTGGAAGCTGCGGTCCATAGAGCGCACCCACTTGGCAGGCAAGCCAAATTCTTTTTCCAAATCAAACGCGCCGCCTTTGGCAAAAAGTTTAATAGCTTGCGAAGCCGAAGTCAATCGTTCAATGCGGTGATTTCCATCGGGAGATTTAATAACAAATTCTACGTGTTTATCAATTTGTTTTTGTTGGATATCTGCCGACACCGGCTCAATCATATTCCGACCGGATAAAATTTCATCCAACACTCCTTCGCGGAAAATTTTGTCCCAGCTGCCGGGTCCGCCGGCAGCAATCCCGCTGATAACAACAGATTTGTGCGGACAATCTCCGGCCTCTTGCGGCTGCGGCTGCACAGATTGCGGTACGGATACCGGCTCTTGTGCAGAAGTAACTTCTGCCCCGGTAACCCATTTTACAAAAGCCGGGTTATACGTCGTGTTATTACCGGCCATATCGGTTCCGGTCCAATCAATCGCAATACCCGACGAAATCAAATTGGCAAACAAATCGTTAAATTCCACAATACCGCCTTTCTTGGGGTGGTTGGAAGCCAATACTTTGATATCTTTTTTATCCGCCAGCGTGTTAGAGGCTAACGCCGAAAGCACCCGCTTCGGACCGCACTCTACAAACAAACGTACACCCGATTCATAGGTGGTTTTGAGTTGTTTCATCCATTCCACCGAGTGCGATATTTGCGTGACCATAAGGTCCTTGATTTTCTCAGGGTCGCTGGGATAGAATTCGGCCGTCACATTGGTCGTGATAGGCATCTTGGGAGAATGGAACTCTAACGTATCCAAAAATGCCCGGTACGGCGGCATGGCCGGTTTGATAATATCGGAATGGAAAGCATGGGAAACGGGAATTTGCACCGCCTGCACGCCCATATCGGTAAACATCTGGATGGCATCGTCTACGGATTTGGACGCACCGGCAATGACCGTTTGCGTCGGACAGTTTTTATTGGCTACCGCCACATATCCGCTTACGCGTGCCAAATACGGTTCTACGCGGTCCACCGGGGCCGCGATAGAGGCCATTTTACCATTGTCTTCCACCCGAATTTCGCTCATCACCTTCCCGCGGGTACACACGGCTTTAAGACCGTTCTCAAAATCAAAAATTCCGGCAGCTATGGCGGCAGCATATTCCCCTAAACTGTGTCCCATGACCACATCCGGTTTAATACCAAACGAAGATAATAACCGCATCATGGCAATGTCCGCCGTCAATACGGCAGGCTGGGTCATTTCGGTACGCTTAATGGCAGCTTCGCGCTCTACAATTTGTTCTTTCGTTTCGCCCGGTTTACTCCACAACGTTTCCGTCAAGGTTTGACCGATAATGTCGGTCAGCAAGCGGTCGGCCTCATCAAACGTGTCTTGGACAATTTTGTACTTGGAGGCCAAATCCTTCATCATATCCACGTATTGGGAACCTTGCCCCGGGAACATAAAACAAACTTTCGGTTTAATTTCCGTGGGTGTAAACGGATAAATCCCTTTCATCCGCAAATAGAGGGATTCTTGTTCCCACACATCTTGTGCGGAAGCCGTTTTCTTAAAAAATTCAATTTTCTCTTTCAGTTTTTCCGGATTTTCCACGTTAATAGTAACGGCAAATTTTCCCGGTTTGGCCTGGTGATTTTGGTAAGAAATACGGGGCAGGTAGGTAGGGTCGGACTGGACCGCCAAAAGCGCCTTACCCAACACATTAAAAAGTTCTTGTTTGGTGGGAGCGGAAAAAGTCAACACATCACTTTGAATTTTCTCGCCGGGTACGTGCAATATATAAGGTTTATTCATCGTTACAGACTCCTGTTTCGGGGACGGCGCTGTTTGTGCGGAAGGAACAGCGGCCGGTTCTTGTTGTAATAAAGTATCGTTCATTTCTTCCAACGCTACATGGAAGTTTGTTCCGCCAAAACCGAAAGCGGATACATTGGCCCGACGGATTTTTCCGTCCGGCCAAGGTTGCGTTTGCGTAATCACGCGGAAGGGACTGGTGCTCCAATCTACCGCCGGATTGGGGGTTTCAAAATTAACGGAAGGAGGCAGCACCTTATTATACAGAGCCAAGGTGGTTTTAATCAGCGAGGCAATCCCCGCCGCCGCTTTGGCGTGACCGATTTGACTTTTGACACTTCCTAACCCGATACTGCCCGGTTTAGCATAGGGGGCAAATAATTCGTTTAAGGCCGTCAATTCCACGGCATCGCCCACGCGCGTACTGGTACCGTGGGCTTCCATCAGCCCGATATCGCCCGGCGTGTAATCCAACTGTTCAAAAGTTTTCTCTACGGCGATTTTCTGGCCTTTGGGATTGGGCGCGGTAATGCCTTTCCCTTTCCCGTCCGAAGAAGCCCCTACGGCCCGAATTACAGCGTATACACGGTCGCCGTCTTTCACGGCATCAGATAGCCGTTTTAAAATCACCATACCGGCCCCCTCCGCCATTACAAACCCGTCCGCTTTGGCATCAAACGGGCACGATCCTGTGGCGGATAATGCTCCGATTTTGCAAAATTTAATGTAAGAAGCCGGGGCCATCATTTGGTCTACCCCGCCGGCAATGGCCATATCAAAATTGCCCATGCGCAGACCATTCACGGCTTGATCCACCGCCGCTAACGACGTAGCACACGCAGCATCCACGGTAAAATTCGTTCCGTGCAAATCAAACACGTTGGCGACTCGCCCCGCAATCACGTTGGCCAATTCGCCGGGCATAGAATCCTCGGTGACCGGCATAAAATGCGCGTGGACCCCGTCTTCCATTTCATCCAGCAACTTCTTACCCGTTTCGGGCGGCAAGGCCTGATAAGTAGGCGTATTTTTCAAAATTTCATAATATACCGGACGGTTTAAGCGCAGGTTGGAACGATCGTTTTTCATCCCCCCCATGGAATTCCCGATAATAACGGCCGTACGGTTGCGGTCAAATTCCTTTTTATCGTATCCGGAATCTTCCAAGGCCATGTGGGCGGTCTCTATGGCCAAGTGTTGGACGGTATCCATTTGTTTGGCAATTTGCGGCGGAATACGATATTTGAGTGGATTAAAAGTGAAAGAGGCGGGAATAAAACCGCCGATTTTGGAATAGAGTTTATCTTCAGCTTTGTGGTCTTCGCTGTAAAAAAGCCGATAATCCCAGTAGGAAGCGGGAACTTCAGTAATACAATATTTACCGGCTTGGATGTTGGCCCAAAATTCATCTTTGGTCAACGCTCCGGGCATCACCGCGCCAATGCCCACAATGGCGATCGGTTCTAATTTTTTTGTTGTCATTTTGTCTCCTCTTTCCTATTCTTATAAAATCCAGTATATGTATATTTTATTAAATTTACCAAAAAGGAAACAATTTTTGGCTGACTTTTTTAAGTTAATACTTGACAAAATTTAATGGCTATTGTTAGATTTTTTGCCTTTGTAAAATACATATTTTCCACCCCTCCGACGATACTGCTATTTTAACGTTAAATTTAAAACCACAAAAAAACCTCCCGTTTTGTAAAAAAAGACAAGAACGCAAAAAAGAGGTTTCTTTTGCAACTCTAAAATAAATGTTTATTTTGCCACAGCCGTTGTCCATCCGCCCAAGATGAAACCTCTTAAAAATTGGAGACCACCCCCCCCCAACTATCCCAATTGAGCTTTTGGGTTATAGCGTATAGTTCAAAATAGAGGGTGGCTAAAATCCTTTCCGGCTTAAAAAATAGTATCATATAGGTATGATTATTGATGACGAAAAATTACAACGAACCTTGGAACGTGCGGCTTCGCATACGGATTCCGAGGTGACGGCTATTTTGGAAAAAGCAAAAAAACTTCAAGGCATCTCGCTGAGCGAAGCTGCCGTTTTATTAAATCTGTCGGACCGCAATTTACTGAACAAATTGTATGATACGGCCAAATTTGTGAAAGAAGCCATTTACGGCAACCGGATTGTACTGTTTGCCCCGCTTTATATTTCCAACCTGTGTTCCAATGAATGCGTGTATTGCGCGTTCCGCCGCTCTAATACGAAATTAAAACGCCACGCCAGCACGCAAGATGAAATCAAACAAGAGATCACTGCCCTGTTGCAACAAGGTCATAAGCGCGTATTGCTGGTAGCCGGGGAGGCCTACCCCGGCGGGGGCCTACAATACGTCTATGACAGCATTCAAACGATTTACAATACCCGTTGGAACGGACAGAACATCCGCCGCGTCAACGTCAATATCGCCCCTTTAACGGAGCCGGAATTTGAACAACTCAAAAAGTGCAACATCGGCACGTACCAACTGTTCCAGGAAACGTACCACAAAGAAACGTACGAAAAATTACACATAGCCGGCGCGAAAAAGGATTACCAGTTCCGCCTAGATGCTATGGACCGGGCCCTGCAGGCCGGGATTAACGACGTGGGCATCGGCCCGCTACTGGGGCTGTATGACCATAAATACGAAATTTTGGCTACGTTGGAGCATTCGTGGTACTTGGATAAAAAATACGGCATCGGCCCGCATACGATTTCCATTCCGCGTATTGAGCCGGCAGAAGGAAGCGATTTCAGCCAACACCCAAACGACATATTATCCGATGACGATTTCAAAAAATGTATCGCCGTTTTGCGCCTCGCGGTACCTTATACGGGCATTATTTTGAGTACGCGGGAATCCCCGGCCATGCGCAATGCGTGTTTGGAACTGGGAGTATCGCAAATTTCGGCTGCGTCGCGCGTTAATCCGGGCGGCTATTCCTACGATAAAGAAAACGGCAGCCAGTTTACCTTGACCGACGACCGCAGTTTGGCCCAAGTAATTGATGCGGTGGTGGATGCCAAGCATATGCCGTCTTTCTGCACCGGGTGCTACCGGTTAGGGCGCGTGGGAAAAGATTTTATGGATATGGCCAAACCGGGACTTATCAAAACGCATTGTCTGCCCAATGCCATGTTTACGTTTGCCGAATATTTGGAAGACTTTGCGCCGGCCCCGCTAAAAGCCAAGGGATATGCGCTTATTGAAAGCACCGCCAAGGATACCTTCCCGGCTGATTCCCCCATCCAAAAGATGATTGCGGATAACCTGCAGAAGATTAAATCCGGCAAGAGGGACTTGTACTTCTAATCAAGTGAAATGACGAAACTCTCCACGGGATCCCCCCGTGGAGTTTCTTTATAATGGTATTAAACTTTTGCGTGCCAAACAAAAACCCCGCCGAAGCGGGGTTTTTGTTTCAAAATCTAATTTACTTAGAATTTGATTAACATGCCGAGTTGACCTTTAACGTTTTCGTTGCTAGTCATGTAATTGGCATAGTCAACATAACCGACGCCGGCAAACAATTCCACATTTTCGTTGTGGGCATATTTGGCGGTTAAGTCAGCTTCGTACATAGCCGAATGTTTCATGCGGTGATCTTGGAACGAATAGCCATCCAAGGACACGGTCCATTTTTCAGCCGGTTTTACATCAAAACCAACGTTGAACAAGGCTATGTCACTCAGGGCACCAAAACCACCCACTAAATGGCCAACCAAGAGGCCGGGGGTGTAGTTACCCAACGCAAAGAAATCTTCGTTGGTATAGTAGAAAGTACCGCGAACGGTAACAGCTTCAATATCCGCAGCCACATCGGCTTTAACCATATGACCGGTATCGTTGTGTTCTTTAATGAAGTGGTGACCGCCAAAGTTGCGGGCATATTCCGCGCTCAAGCGGATACCATCTTCCGGATTCAACGCCAATTTGGCACCGTAGAAACCGCTGTGGGTATCATACGCATCGCCCTGATCATAGATGTCATAACCATAGACTTGTAATTTCAAGGCCTCGGTGATGTTCAAGCGGAAGTCAGCCCCAAAGAGGTTGTAGGTTTCGCTCGCAATAGGAGCCGGACCAGCGTTCATAGCCCGGATAGAACCCGTCCGAGTCTGATAGGGGTCAAACGTGTCGTTGAATTTACCGGCGATCATGGTGAAAGCTTTCACATCGTCCGCATAGGCAACTTTGACCGCGTCTAACGAGCGGGTATAGCCGTTAAATTCGGCATTATAGTGGTTCGGGCCCACATACATCACGGCACTGTCTTCGTCACCGTAGAATTGGCGGCCGACCGTAGCTTCCAAGCAGCAGAACAGGTTGTGCAATACCACATTGGCTTCCACCAAGCGGACATTGTCCCAGTATCCTTGAGCCGTTTTACCGGATGCGTTGTCCCAACCCCAAACGTTGGCATATTGGAACATCAAGTTCGCGGTTACGTCTTCCACCAGATCAGCGGAAAGACCGGCTAATACACGGGCACTCGTTCCACGATTGTACATACCGTATCCGCCGTGTTTGACATCAGAGGCGATGGTTTGAATTTCGCCAATGAGGTTTACGTTGTTAAGCACATCAGCGTTAGCAGCAGCAGGCATCAAAACGGCGGCCGCTAACAAGCCTAGTAGTTTTTTCATGCTAAGTACTTCCTCCTAATTTAATTTTAACTACCCTACCTTATTTATTAAAACTCTTTTAATATATTTTTGGCAAGTCCTTTTTTTATTCCCCCTTGACAACAAAAAACAGAAATTGATATATTGTCCCGCCAAAATAATACCCTCCGGAAAAATCCGTGAAATTCTGTTTCCAAAAAAATCCGCCGGCAACATTTTCATTTGAAAATTTGTCGGCGGATACACAACAAAAACCGTATGCTATAACCGAATGCCCTTGCCCGGTTACTGGACAGTAGGTCTATCCCGGAAAACAGGTTCTGCGACCCTGGCCGGTACTTTGGGCTTACGCCCCCGCTTTGTAACATAGTCGCGGGAAATTTCGCGTACTCGTTGCACAAAAGGATCTTCCGGATTGCCATTATATTTCAAATTACTAACAGCCCTGCCCAACGCCTGTTCCTTCGGATCTTGGGCTGTTAAAGAAGGCATTCTCTGATGTTCCTCACAAAATAACCGTATTTCCAACCACCATTCTTGGGGTGTTTTCCGGGTCCGGTGTTCTTCCAGAAAATCTTTAATCTTTTGCACGAAAGGATCGTCCGGATTGCCACTAGATTTAATCCTGCTCACGGCTTCCATCAAAGACTTTTCTTCCGGTTTTTGGGACCTTCGCGTAGGCAACCGGTGGTTCTTCTCCCAAAACCGCTCTAATTCTTCCAACCACTGCTGTGGCGTTCTGTGCGCTGGCCGTGTGCGGTGTTCTTCCACGAACTCTTTGATTTTTTGCACAAAAGGATCGGCCGGATCGCCTGCATTGCATAACCGGTAAATAGCACGTGCCAGGGAATTTTCTTCCGATTTATCAACACCGGCCATAGGCAGACGGTCGTAATCCTGCCAAAACTGCAGTAATTCTTCCCATCTTTTTTGCGAGACTTTACCCCATCGGTTGGCTTTGACAAACGCAATGATTTGTTTAACAAGCGCATTGTCTTGGGGAGCATTCACCCTTATGTGGTAGAGGATATGAGCCAAATCATATTCACCCAAGTTTTCTGTTTTTCGCGCCGGAAGTCGCCCTTGCAACGCTACAAACCCCTCCAGGGAGGTCAACGTAAACACCAACGGGAGCGATGTCTTTACAGACTTTTGAACTTCCAAAATACTATCCCATTGCAACGGAGTAAACATCATATTTTGTTCTTGTAAAAGCAAACGCAACTCCACAGCCAACCGGCCCTCGTAATCCCAATCTTCCGCCTTAAAAATCACTTGACCGTTTTCCCCCCGCTCAAAAAACCACCGATCGGTTTTTAAAACGGCTTCCCAGATGATATCTTGCTCTTGGGCAGTAAATCGGCCAAACAGTTGCCCGCGCCAGTTCGGCATAAACCGGCGAATCAGTTGTTCTCCCGTCATCATATGGTCCGGCACTGAAATTTCCATCACCGGCGAAGACGCCTCCTGCGCGGCTTGCTTCAATTTTGTCTCAAGAAGGGTATTGGAAACCGGGCGCGGCTTACTCAACTCTTTCTCTAATCGCCGCATGGCTTTGGAAGAAAGAAATTCCTTGTGCATGGTCATGAAAGTATGGGTGTGTTCCAAGATAAAATTATCATCGGCAATTGTTCTTAAATTCCCGGATGTGCGTGCTACGCGGGTGTAATAAATGGTGACGGCACGTACCAACTCCGGCGTATTTTTGACTCCATAATTGACCAATCGCTGTACCGTTTGTTCCACAAGCACATGCGGCACTTGCGCCTGCACGGAAGCAACGCAAAACATACACAACCCCAAACAAACCGCTACGCGAAACCAAATGAATTTTTTCATGTTTACAACCCTTTTTACTCTTCTCATTATTCTAACGGTTTAATAAAAAACGCACAAGGGTCAAAGGGCCTACGGCAAATTAGGTCTTTGGACCCAGAGAGGACTTGCCCCCTGCGGGGCTCCGCTTAAGAGAAGGCAGAAACGAAAGGACCCTGAAATACATTTCAGAGCCCTTGAATGTCTTAAAGTGCGGGGGTTATTCTTTTTCTTCCCTTCGTACGGTGTTCTTGCACAAAAGAAAGAAGCAGTTGTATGAAAGGATCCGTTGAGTCTTTGCGCGCGCCCAGGTGCACAATTGCTTTAGCCAGCGATCTTTCTGTGGCATCGGGGGAATTTTGCGAAGGAAGCCGTTGGTGTTCCGCATAAAAATCCTGTAATTCGTGCCACCGTTCCTCCGTACTTTTATTGGCGGGCCGTGTCCGGTGTTCTTCCACAAAGGTTTGAATCTGCCGGATCACATCATTGTCTTTTCTTCTCGGTAGGGCATCTATCGCCTGAGCTAAAGCCCTTTCTCGCGGAGAGGCAGATTTCGTCAAACGGGGCAGGCGGCCCGTCTCTGCATAGAACGCCTTCAATTCCTCCAGCCATTTCACCTCAATATCATGAACAGGCCGGTGCGCATCCCGAAACGCTATCATCTGTTGCACAAACGGATTTTTAGAATTGTTGGATATTAAGGAACTTACAGAACCCGCTAAACGTTTTTCTTTTTCGTCGGTAGCTTTGTCCGTCGGCAGACGATGATGCTCCTTATAAAACTCTTGCAATTCCTGCAAGCGCTGCTCGGGAATGCTCTTCTGCTCGCTGCGTTTTCGCTGTACAAAATTACAAATTTCCAATATCGGCCCTTCCGAAACGTTTTTTTGGGCTTTTAACCGGTGAATTGCCCGCGCTAAGGAATGTTCGTCAGGATCGGCAGACTCCGTGGAAGGCAACCGTTGTTTTTCCGCATAAAACCGTTGCAATTCTTCCCACCACGCTTGCGGCGAATTTCTTTGCACGCGGTGTTCTTTCACAAAGGTAATAATTTCCCGGAGGGTAGCATCCTCTCCATTTCCTTCCCGGGCCATAAAACCATGGATGGCATCAGCCAAACCTCTCTCGGCCGGGTCATCAGAACTGCGGGACGGTAACCGCCCTTTTTCTTGATAAAAAGCTTTTATGGCTCTCAAGCGGGCTTCTCTGGATTGGATAGGCGCATGGCTACGGTTTTCATCTAAGAGTCGTGTTATTTGTTGCACATCCTTGTTAGCCGGGTTTCCAGAATGTTTAATGGAATGCAAGGCGCGGGCCAAGCTTCTTTCCTCGTTGGATGCCTGCTTACTATTGGAAGGCACCCGGTTATACAGCGCCAGAAATTGTTGTGCTTCCCACAATCTGGCAGCCGCCCCTCCTTTTTTTTCGGGACGGTGTTCTTCATAAAAATCAATAATTTTCTGCACGAATTCGTTATCAGGATCTCCCTCTCTTCTTATTCTGGTAATAGCTCTGGCCAACGCATCTTCTTGCGGGTATTCCGAACGGAATGCCGGCAAACGGTGGTGTTTGTCATAGAATTCCACTAATTCGTGCCACCTGTTTTCAACCCCTTTCCCGGCGTGGCTGTATTTTTCTTTAAACGCCAGAATTAACCGGGCGAGCGGCGAATCTTTATCCTTCATAAAATTCATGGAACTGATTGCAAGGGCGAGGCTTTTTTCCGCCGGATTATCAGCGGTAGTGAGGGGAAGGGTCCCCCGGGACGACACAAAGCACTCCAACGAGAGCAATCTGAATAAAGGCACTAACGGAGCATTTCTTATTCCACTTCCGCCAACGAGATATTTCCATTGACGGTCCGTCAACGTCAGGTTTTGCTCTTGTAAGACCCAACGTAATTCTATCTCAAACTGTTCTAAATAATTCCATTCTTCCCCCGCTCCGCTTGACTTAAAAACGACTTGGCCGTTTTCTATTTTAAAAAATTGCTCGTCGGTTTTGTCTAAAACCAGTTTAATAAGCGCCAGTCGCTTTTGATCAAATATCCCGGATAATTGCTCCCGCCAACCCGGTATGAATTGCTGTAACACTTCCCGGCCCGTTAATATACGATCCGGCACCGACGTAGCTTCCACCTCCCCGACCGCAGCTTTCCGCGCGACCTGCTCTATCCGGGCAGCCAGCGAAGAGACTGACGGCCGGTTTTGGGGAGGGGTGTGTGTTAATTGATTTAGTTGTTTCTGTAACTCTTTAGCCTGACTGGGAGAAAACAAACCGGGATGAGTAGTTACAAACCCTTGGGCGTACGTTAAAACAACCGTGTTATCCATAACAGGTTTTAGGGATACCCCCGAAGTACGCGCCACCTCAACATAATATGCCGTTATCCTTGACACCAATTCGGGCGTGCGGGGAACTCCCTGTTTGACGAGTACTTGCACCGTTTCTTCCACCAGTGCATGCGGTACCTGTGCATGGGCTTGCATTGCGGAAAAATAACCCATACACACTACTATCAGCACATTCAATAATTTAATAAATTGTTTTTTTATCATAATTAACCATCACAATTGCTATCAATTTTTTCCGGGACAGCGTTCCTCAAACAGGGCATTATATCTTTTCATAGCGGCTTTATCTGCCGGCGAAAGTACCTTTTTCCCTCTATCCGCTTGTCTCAAAGCTAGTCTGTTAGCATCGTATTTTCTATAGAAACGATCCTTATAGTTATTCTAAGGGTTTAGGGACGAGCGCACAAGGGTCAAAAGACCTAAAATCTACTGGGCCTTTGGACCTACCACGTTCCTGGGTCTAAAGACCCTTGCACAATTCCCCACCTTTAAAGCAGAATATAGGATGTGAAGAAATATCTGACGATTCTTTGTATTTGTTTATGCAGCGTTTGCGCCCATGCCCAATACGGTTGGGTACGCGGCCTTTTTTTTAAACGGACCGCTGCCAAATCCCGCGTCACTGCGCGCACAATAGAAAAATCTCTCCAACAACAAGCGGTAGTTCCTCCCCGGGAGACACTTCTTCAAATTCATAACTTGCCGGAACAACCGTTAATCAAACTCAAACCCTCTACCCCTGCGGATGAATTATTTGCGCAATCCGGTGTTTCCGTATCCCGTTCCATTCTTCCGGCCCGTGCGCTCGCCAGTACACTGGCTAAGGCCGTTATATTCCCCAAAGGGGCGGACCCGTCTGCCATTTTTATACCCACCGCCTTAAACACGCAAGAAAAAGCCGTTTACCGAGGTCTTAAGATAAACAATTTGCAAGAACTGCAAAACATCTTGGAAAACGGATTGGAGGCGAACAATGTGTCCGTTTCTACGGACGGAAAGATTTATTTTTCCGCCTCTTTATATACGGAAACTTTGGCGGCAACTAAAAGCACCTTCACAACCCAATTACCCATCGTAGTCAAATTCATCCCCCCCGCCGAACAGGACTGCTATGTCCATGCCGGGAACTATTATACCCCGAAAGATATTCCTCCGCAAGATATCCGCGCGGTTATGGTATTTTTAGAGGCAAACGGCACCCCCGGATGGTATCAGGCCGTCTTGGATGATGGGAAAATTGTTCTTCTCCCGGCCCAGAGCCGAGTGTTTGCCCCGGATGAACTACTAGAATATAAGTTGAATATACCCGAAACAAGGGCCGTCCGAATTACCAATATGCCCGGGGAGCCGCTTGTTAAATTAGGCGGGAGCGGTGCGGAAACGTCGGCGGTTTTGCTGGGGCGTATGTTACCGGGAGGAGACAGCGATTACCTTATCCATCCAGTAAATCCCAACGGAAGCTATACGGGAAATTGTTTTATGCCGCAGGATATTTTGGAAAACGAAAAATCTTTTTACCGGGCAATGAGATTAGCGAATATAGAAGATTTAAGAAATTTACTGATAAACGGGCTGGAGGCCAATAAAACCTATTACAACGGGGAAATTTACGCTTCTCTAAAATTGTCTGTTATTCTGTTTTACTTGACCCGGGGAAACCAGGCACAATTACCTGTACTCGTCAAAATTCCCGCGACGGAAACCTTGCGTTCATACGCGCCGGAAGCATTCCCGACTCAAGACAGATACGCTCCGAAGGCCTTTCAAACGGGCGAACAGGCCGTTTTTCGCCGCGATATCCCCACCCGTTTTATTTCGGACGTGTGGATTTTCTTGGAAGTAGGTGGAAAACCGGATTGGTATAAGGTCATTTTGGAAAAGGACGAATTAGTATTTATACCGGCTTTGGGCAAAATGATCAACTACTCAGAATGATTTGCCTTCCCGCCTTTATCGGCCGGAGCAGACACCTGACGTGTGCGGACAGATGTAGTAATAAACGTATGAAGAAATTATTGATTATCTATTTAATGATGAGTTGTTTCTCCCC
The DNA here is from genome assembly GCA_902765225.1 of Candidatus Avelusimicrobium intestinale. Lineage (GTDB taxonomy): Bacteria > Elusimicrobiota > Elusimicrobia > Elusimicrobiales > Elusimicrobiaceae > Avelusimicrobium > Avelusimicrobium intestinale. The sequence goes on along the minus strand of CACWYV010000005.1, from coordinate 98,473 downwards.
CGCCTTTGCCCAATGGGGCAAAGCCGTTAAGGCCGGGGCAAAAGCCTGGCGCAACGCAACAGCCGCTACGGAGGCACTCAGACACCAGGTTGGGACCGCACTTGAACGGAAATTGCTTGAAATAAAACGACCCGCTAACCCGTATATTCAAATTGAAAATATGCCCGGCAAGCCGTTTGTAAAATTGGGAACACTTGTTTCCGGGCCAACTGAAACAAATGTCCGGCAGTTATCAGTACTTCCTGCACGGGCTTTTAATGGAATAGAAAGCCACAAAATATTGTTACCCGAAGAACATCCTTTCTCCCCCGTCTATGTTCCTGTGGCGTTAAACACCGCAGAAAATGTGGGTTACCGGGGGATTTATATCTATGACTTAAAATCGGTGCAAAATCTTTTAAAAAACGGGTTGGAGTATGATAAAGTGGCAACTTTAATGAAGCAGAAAATTTATTTCTCTAATTCCATACAACGAGCTGCCTGGTTTGCGGCGGCCAATTCCACCAAGGTCGGATTGCCTGTTCTTATTAAATTTACGTTGCCGGAAGAAGGATATATTCATACAAGTCCTTATCCACTGGGAACGGACTATTATTATTCGTCGTTTAATATCCCGGCTGATTGCATCCGGGATGTAATGATATTGTTGGAAACGGACGGGGTTACCGGTTGGTACAAAGCTGTCTTGGAAAAAGGGAAATTGACGTTTATGCCTGTACCTGGCCGCCTATTTAAAAGTAATGAGCTGATTGAACACGATATTAAGGTACCTACTATACAAAGTTCTCTGGAAGAATTAACTAATCTTCTTAGGGGAGTTCATTAAATTTTGGAGAGTTTTGTGATAAAAAAATTATTAGTTTTATCTTTACTGATTTTTTGTTTTTCTCCTACGTTTGCCCAATGGGGCAAAGCCGCCAAAGCCGGGGCAAAAGCCTGGCGCGACGCAACAGCCGCTACGGAGGCGGCACTCAGACGCCAGGTCGCCGGACAAACCGTTGGCGTATCCCAAGCGATGGCTGTCCAAATTACCAATTTGCCGGGCCAGCCGCTAGTCAAACTGGGGACTGCGCTTTCTTCGTTAAACGGGCAGGACAATGTCCCCTCGGTTTTGCCGGCCCGTATGATGAGCGGTACGGAAAACCATACGGTCTTATTTCCCAAACCACGTCTTTTCTCTCCGATGTATATACCCATAGCGCTCAACACCACGCAAGAAGTTGCTTACCGCGGAGTTACGTTGTATAACTTACAATCCCTACAGAATATTTTAGAAAACGGACTGGAATACGACCGCGTATCCCCGGTGATGGATAACAAAATATATTTTTCCGGCCATATATACCGGGCAGCCAAATTTGCCACCCAGTCCGATTCTCCCTACGGCGAACTGCCCGTTTTAATTAAATTTGCCCTGCCCGAATCTCGCAACGACATCTACGCACACAATTATTTGTACGGCCTGGATTATTATTTTTTCGTGCACAACATTGGTGCCGACTATTTACTGGATGTAATGGTATTGTTGGAAGTAAACGGAGTACCGGGTTGGTATAAGGCCACGTTGGAAGAAGGAAATCTTGTTTTCACGCCAACCCCCAGCCGCATATTTGACGAGAAAGAACTCATCAAACACGATATTAAAATACCGCAAGGACATATACAGGACGATTGGTAGATGACGATATGAATTATAAATTATGCAATAGAAAGATAGTGATCATTGCGTGGCTGTTGGTGTGCTGTACAGGGTACAGCTTTTGCCAAACAGGGCTCGTCAAGGCAGGCAAATCTGCGAAATCACCGGCTATGATGCGCGCACTCATGGAACAACAAAGACGTATGATAGGACGGCATATGCGTCTGCAAACAGAATTAGCCCAGCGACAGCTTGTTCCGTTAAACATTCCCAATATGCCCACAAAGGAACCCCTGCTGTTTGCGCCGCCTGCTTCCCTCGGTACGGACCCGCTCCAAGCAGTTTCCGGGCAGTTGGTAGCGGCGTATAACGATGCCTACGCAACCCAAAACCATGATTTAGACTACTTCCTAATCCGCCAAAAAAAGGAAAATAATAGCGAGGAGGGATTACTATACCGCGGCATGCGTTTAAGTAATCTGGAAGAAGTAAGGCATATTTTACTGCATGGCTTAGAAACGAGTAAGACGAACTATCGTGTCGTTTATATGTCCGCGGCTCCTTTTTACGCACGGCGTTTTACGGAAACACCTCCAGGAAGTAAAGAACCTATCATCCCAACTCTGGTGGTGTTAGAAGGAGAGACAGCGGTAGACTGTATAGAGACAGACTTGGGAATAGGAGAATGTTATTCCGACACGGATATCCCTTCCGAAGCGATTGTACATGTGTTCGTCTTTCTAAACATCAATCAAGAACCGGCGTGGTACCGCGTGGTAGAATGGAAAGAGGGCATGATTTTCTTACCCTTGCCCAATCCGCAGGGACCTGTTCACTAATCTTTGTATACGTCCGGAAACTCAGGCGCCACGTGGCCATTGCCATAAAAAACCCCCGGTTTAACCGGGGGTTTTTCAGTTCGTAAAACCTACAAACTATTTCAGTAACGCCTTGCGCGACAAGCGCACCTTGCCGTTATTGTCAATTTCCACGCATTTCACTTCTACAATGTCACCCAAGTGGAGGACATCTTCAACTTTATTAATGCGGTGTTTTTCAATCTCGGAAATGTGCAAGAGTCCGTCCTTTCCGGGCAGAATCTCCACAAATGCACCGAACGGTTGAATGGATACCACTTTGCCTTTGTAGATCTTGTTGACCTCGGCTTCAGCCGTCATCATTTCAATTTCGGCTTTGGCTTGGTCCAAGCGGTCAGCATTGGCGGCAGAAATCGTCACGGTACCGTCTTCCTCAATGTCAATCTTGGTTTCGGTGGCCTCGGTAATGCGTTTAATGTTCTTACCGCCGGGGCCAATCAAAGCACCAATCTTGTCCACCGGGATGTGCAGTTTGTAAATCACCGGCGCAAAGCGGGAAACTTCTTTCTTCGGCTCGGCAATGGTTTTCTCCATGTGGTCCATAATGAACATCCGGCCGCGGGTCGCCTGAGCAATAGCCTGGCGCAATACGTCTAGCGGGATACCCGTTTTAAGTTTTACGTCCATTTGGAAGGCCGTAATCCCTTTGCGGGAACCCGTTAATTTGAAGTCCATATCGCCCAGGTGGTCTTCCAAGCCCATAATATCGGACAAAACGACAAATTTTCCGTTTCCGCTGATGGCACCCATGGCAATCCCCGAGCAAGCCGATTTCATCGGCACGCCGGCATCAAACAACGCCAAGGAACCGCCACACACACTGGCCATGGACGAAGAACCGTTGGATTCCATAATATCAGACACTACCCGAATGGTATACGGGAAATCCGCCTCGCTGGGAATAAGTGGCAAGAGCGCACGGCGAGCCAATTCCCCGTGGCCGATTTCGCGGCGGCCCGGAGAGCGGTCCGGTTTACATTCGCCGGTAGCAAAACCCGGGAAGTTGTAGTGGAGCATAAAACGTTCGTAGGTGGTTTCATCCAACCCTTCCACCATTTGTTGGTCATCCGGCGTACCGAGCGTAGCCACCGCCAACGACTGCGTTTGACCGCGCGTAAACAAGGCAGAACCGTGTGCCCGCGGCAAGAGACCCACCATGGAACTTAAGGGACGGATTTCATCCGGCTTGCGGCCGTCCACCCGCACGTTCTCGTTAAGTACCATATTGCGGGATTCTTCGTACATGATGTTTTCCAACGCAATTCCGGCATAGATAGCCGCGTTATCGCCGTACGTAGCCGTGAGCTCTTCCGTGAAAGATTTTTTGAGTTCCGCTACTTGTTTATCACGGGTTTGCTTATCGCTAAACGCGTGTAAGATTTGTTTGGCGGTCTCGCGGAATTTACCATTAGCCAAATCCACTACTTCCTGCGGTAATTTTTCCACCACATATTCAAATTTCGGCTTGCCGGCCCGTTCGCGCAGTTGCAGTTGCGCGTCACACATTTTGTCAATTTCCGGCTTAGCGGTTTCCATGGCGCGGATGATAGCATCTTCTTCCACTTCTTTGGCGCCGCCCTCTACCATCAAAAGCCCTTGTTTGGAACCGGCAATTACCAGGTCCATATCACATTCTTCTTGTTCGGACTTCGTCGGGTTTACGATATACACACCGTCTTTGCGGCCAATGCGTACCGCGGCCACCGGCTCGTTAAACGGAATATTGGAAATCACGAGCGCAGCCGAAGACGCGAATACGGATAAAATATCCGCATCGTGTTGGTCATCACTGGAAACGACCATCGCGGTTACGTTGGTTTCACACGCAAACCCTTCCGGGAATATCGGACGTAACGTGCGGTCAATAATGCGGGAAGATAACGTTTCCTTCTTGCTGGCTTTGCCTTCGCGCTTGAAAAAACCGCCGGGAATCTTTCCCGCGGCGTACGTTCTTTCTTTGTAGTTGACCGTTAAGGGCATAAAATCGGAGATACCCGGTTTTTGTTCCTTGGTGGATACAGCCGTAGCCAATACCATGGTTTCTCCCATAGTGGCCATCACGGCTCCGTCGGACTGTTTAGCAATTAAACCGGTTTGCAGTTTAATCACTTTCCCGCCGACATTGACCTCCACATTTTGGATGTCAAATTTGTGGTTAAAATTTTCCATTTCGTTTTCCTATTTTCTCAATTTAAGTTCTTTGGTAACGGACTGATATTTTTCAAAGTCCGAACGTTTCAAGTAAGCCAATAAGCGTTTGCGTTGGCCGACGAGTTTGTTTAACCCTCTTTCGCCCGCAAAGTCTTTGGGATTGGCTTTGAGGTGGTTAGAAATATACTGAATGCGTTCCGTAATCAGCGCGATTTGGACGGCGGCAGAGCCGGTGTCCATCGGGCTGGATTGGAATTTGCTGATGATGTCTTTTCTGTCTTTCGATGAAAGTACCATTGTTTTTTACACTTAGGGCTGCATCCTAACGACCAAGCCGCATTTATCCGAAAAACGACCGAGCCGCAGCGGAGCCCTTCTCCTATTTAATTTATCGTACCTAATGTACATTTGTATTATAACAAATTTATAGATGGCTTTGGGACCTTTTATTGACTGATAAGGGCCTGTTTCCCTCTATCAAGCAGTTCTTTAATGGCTTGCCTGATCTCCGGATCCCCGATCTGTTTTCTGACGAACCGTCGTGCCGATTGACGAAGCGGATGCCCTGCAGGCGGCAATTTACCATAGGTTAATACATAGTCCCGCAAATCCTCATACACTTCTTGCGTAGTTCGTCTCTGCCGTTGCGCGTGTTCTTTCAGAAATGCAGCCAGTTCCTTAATAGCCGGATCATCGGGAGAACCGGCCCGAACAAACTGATAGGCCATTGTGCGCAAACCGCTATTCTGCGGGGGTAGTTTACCCTCATTTTCCGCTACATACACTTGTAACTCCTCCAACACGCTTTGAGGAGTCCTCCCCATATGTTTGGTTTTTTTACGATACTGTTCTTTCAATTCCCGGATATGATTTATGTGAGCATCTTGTTCATCCCCTTTATGATAATTGAGTAAATTATCAACGGAGTTCCGCAGGGGCGTACCGTGAGCCGGCATTTCCCCGTATTTATTCAAATAAGCCTCCAATTCCTCTTCTATTTGTTGAGGCGTGTGATTAGCACGTCGTCGGGGTACTTGAACGCCGGGTTTTTGAAGAAATTGATGGGTCAAAGTTAAGATTTGTTGTACCGTTTCATTAGCAGGATCCCCGGCCTTGCGAATGTAATCTAAGCGGCTACGTAAACTAGAATGTTGGGGAGGCAACGCTTCGTGCTCTTGAACGTATGCCTCTAGCTCGAACAATAGATTGTCATACTTGGCCTGATTCGCCTGCCTAACCAGCTCGTCAATCGCCTGCAGATCAGGATCTTCCGGATTCCATTGACGCACGAGGGCAATCTGGCTATGAAGGCGCCGGCTCCCGGCAAGAAATTCCCCATGTTCTTTCAAATACTGCTCTATCTCCCGGCGCAGACGTGCCGGGTCCACAGGTTTGTTATATTGTTTAAATAACCGGTCTATTTCTTGAACATTGGGATCATTTGAATATTTACTTCTAGCATTGCTAATCCGGGTATGCAACAGAGTTCCCTTTTCGGGGACCAATCCTCCCGTTTTGGCCAGATGCTCCTTTAAATCTGTCAATAACTCAGCCGAAGAAATAAAATGGCGGGGAATGTACTCGTCAACTAACGCAATAATGGATTGTGACCACGTATCGGTTGCCTTGTTTTTCTGCCAGATTCTATTGATCCGGTTACGCAGCCGCGTTCCTCTAGGGGGCAACTTGCCATACCGTTGAATATATCGTTGCAATTCGTTGTACAACTGCTGCGAATTGCGAAACACGGCATTGGAATTGTAGCTATCCATTAAATCAACAATTTGTTGGCATACCGGGTCTCCTGCGGCCGCTTGCGGGCGTAAGCGGTTTACCTGGTGGCGCAATCCCGAATTAAAATCCGGAGCGGCCTGATGCTCCCAAACGTAATCTTCTAAAGCCGTCATGACTTCTTGCACCGCCATATCACTTAAGGGTGGTTTCTTATACGATACTTCCGAACGAACCGGAGAACGCTTCTCAACGGATTTTGTTCGTTTGGAGGAGTTTTCCTCCTTGGGCGCAGAGGTCCGATAGGCCGGTTTGACCGGGTGTTCCCGGGGGATAGGTGGGGAAACGCGTTGCGGTTGATGTTCAAACTCCACCGTTACAGGGGGATTTTCTTCTGCCGGATCCTCCGCCCGGAACGGTTCAACAGGTTCGGCGGGATTTTCAGCCGGTTTCACTGCCGGTGCTTTTACGGTAGCCGCCATTACATTAGCCAGATCGTCTGCTGCCGTCAGCCAGGGTTGAAACGATTCCACCAAACCGGCCCGCAACTCTTTCCACTCCAGCGTTACTTCCTGCGTAGGATTGGCCAACAAATAATTGAACGCATGGTGTAACAACAAATTTTCTTGCAGAAAAGGAGGAACCGATATTTCTTTTGTTTCTATTTCTTCCAGCGGAACCCGTAGTGTTTGTCCTTCCGCACGGCCCAGTTCCCGAATGCCCTGCCAAACCGGGGGCATCAATTCCCCCCGCTCCCGGGCCATTTTCAAACGGATATAGGCCAATGTACGCACGTCCTTGTAGGTACCCAAGTTAAATACGGCCCGCGCCAGAAAATAATCTGCCCACTCATTGAATAAGCCAAAATCCTGTTGGGCAGCTTCCAATAAAAGCGGTACGTCTTCCATCCGTCCCAACAAACTTAAGTTGGTTACTGCACTCATTTGTTGGGCAAAACGGTCCGCTTCACGGGTTTTGGAAGCCATTTTTCCACTGACGATTTCCCGGTAGTACTGCAACGCCTGTGCCAATAGCGGTACGGATATTTCCTTTGCTTCTTCTCCGGGATTGAGAAGATAGGTCGGTAAAAATGATTCAAAAATAACCATTCGGTCGGTATCGGATAATTTTTGCCAATTATCGGACAAAGTCCCGTTGGAAACCATCTCCATAGCCCGCTTTTCTACCCGAAACACAGGCTCCAGGGATCGGGGAGAAACCACTCCCTTATCTTGCGGGTATAAAGTTTCATGTAAGGCAATCATCTGGTGTAAATCCATACCGTATCGGTCGGAAAACATACTTCGGTTTATTTTTGCAAAGAACGGACCATACCCCGACACGGTCCTATGCGCCAACTGATCCACGGTTTGCATCAAATGTTGGCTGCGGACGGGAACCTCTGCCTGAACCGCGAACGTTGGCGGCATAACTAACGGCGTTACGGACGTACGGACAGGGAGAGAAAGATCCTCCGCGGCCGGCTCCGTAGCGGGATTTAGTAAGTTCAAAAATTCTCTATCCGTTGCCAACATCGCCGCCTGCTGCTGCGAAAGCGCAATCATTCCGTCAGTACTTAAATAAGGGTCCAGGGATAGTTTTTCCAAAGAAAGTTTTACCGCGTTGACAAGTTTTGCCGACCGAGAAAACCCTTTTTGAGTCAACACATTGACCGTCATTTTAACCAGTAAGCCACGTACATCTTGGGCCTGGGCTACACCACCCGATAGTAAAAAAACAATGAATCCTGCTTGCAAGATTTGTTTCCAACCGATAACACAACGAACCATGAGCCTACTCCTTTGTATAGAACTTGATAAAACTTCCGGCACTAAAACCAACTTCTTTTCAACAAAACGAAAAAGGACCTATATGGAATAGGTCCTTTGGTCACTGGTGTCCGTTGGTCAGGCGGACACCGGGCGGGATAGGAGGTCTATGATATCCCTTAGGAGATGAAACACACTACATTACAACACTACAAATTGCCGTTACGCAGGCGCCGAATCATATCTTCTTCCAACAAATCAATTTCTAACTGGGTGGCTTTGTACCAATCTGTAAAACCGTGATTCATTTCGCTAAACATCCGGCGCAACGGTCGCGATTCATCCGCAATCAGAACTTTCAACTTTTCGGCCTTTTTCATAATAACTGCCCTCACATCCTGCGCTTCTTATATAATAAGCATAGCGTTTTTATGCGCGCATTACCAGGGTCTTTAGTTCTATTTTCCCGGGTAATTTGGACCTATAATTTTTTGGGATAAGTCCTACTAATTTTTAGGTCTAAAGTCCTATATTTTGCTATACTTTTCTATATGACAGACGATATCCTGCACCGGGCAGAAACCACCCATACGCTCCGTAGCGCAGAAATCATTCACCTGCTCACACTGCCGGATGCTGTGGCTTTGTTTGCGGCGGCTGATCGGGTACGAAAAAAATTTGTAGGGGACGGTGTTTACCTGCGCGCGCTGATTGAATTTTCCAACTATTGTAAAAATAATTGTTTATACTGCGGCATCCGCGCGGGTAATTCACACGTACACCGCTACCGTCTGACACCGGAAGAAATTGTGCGTACAGCCCGGCAAGCCGTTTCATACGGCTATAAAACGGTGGTGTTACAATCGGGGGAAGACGTATGGTTTGATGCAGATAAACTGTGCCATATCATCCGGGAGATAAAAAAACTGGATGTGGCTGTTACGCTCAGTATCGGCGAGAAAACGCGCGAAGAATATGCCGCTTACCGCACCGCCGGAGCCGACCGTTATTTATTGCGCATTGAAACCACCGATAAAATGTTATACGAAAAATTAGACCCGGGCATGCGTTGGGACAACCGAGTACGGTGTTTATACGATTTGAAAGAACTAGGGTATGAAGTCGGCTCCGGCTCGCTGGTAGGACTGCCGGGGCAAACGATGGAAAGTTTGGCAAATGATTTGTTGTTCTTTCAAAAACTGCCGGTGGATATGGCCGGTATTGGGCCGTTTATCCCCCATCCGCAAACGCCGTTAGCGCAAGAAAAAACGGACGGACATTTTGAACTGGCTTTAAAGATGATGGCCGTTATGCGTTTACTACTGCCCGACATTAATATCCCGGCCACGACGGCGATGGAAACCTTGCACCCGCAAGGGCGGCTCGTGGCGTTGCAAGCGGGGGCCAATGTGGTAATGCCCAACACAACGGATACGGAATTTCGCCCGTTTTACGAATTATACCCCGGAAAAATCTGCGTAGGGGATAATGCCGCCAAATGCCGCGGCTGCGTGGAACAAAAAATCAATTCCATTGGACGGCACGTAGACCCCGGTAAAGGTTTCCACGGCGATTATCTAAAAGGGAAATAACCCGCAGAACACCTAATGTTTCCCTTGTTTTTGGGCCTGTTGAAGGAGTGCCTTAATTTCAGGAGTTTTTGCATAATCTAATGCAGTTTTTCCTTCTTGATCTATTTTTGTAGTATCTGCTCCCGCCTGGAGGAGCATTTTAACCAAATCCACTTGGCCCCAATAGCTGGCAATGTGTAACGCTGTTATTCCATCTTTATTTGTGATATTAACGTTGGCTCCCGCTTGTAACAATAAATTGGCAATAGCAAGATGTCCATGTCTGCTAGCAGACATAAACGCAGTCCATCCGTGATTATCAGCAAGATCCACCTTTGCTCCGGAATTAAGCAATAATTCCACAACATCCTTGTGTCCGTTTTGACTGGCGAAAATTAAAGCAGTTACTAGATCATTCTTTCGTTGGAGATTCACATCGGCTCCCGCTTGTAGCAACAAATTAACAACGGCAGAATGTCCGTATTCACTTGCCAACATAAGCGCAGTGGTACCCATCCAATTGAAGTGCTTATCCGCTTGGGCTCCGGCGTCCAGCAACAATTTAACAACTCCCGCATGGCCTTCCGCACTGGCCTCCATCAGGGCGGTTGCTTGATCCTCCTCCCGCTGTATGTTGACATCCGCACCCCAACGAAGGAGCACAGGAATTACCTCCTCTCGCCCGTGTCCGCTTGCCCATATCAACGGAGTTTCATCTTCCCACCAATCTACACTATTCGAGCTAACTCCACGTGCGAGCAACTGCTGTACGCGAGAAATATCTCCGCGCTTTACAGCATACATCAACCTGGCTTCCGGAGAAATTGCGTCGCGGAAAATAGACAGTACACCCACAATTAGGATAATTAAAAGGTATTTCTTCATTATTTTTCTCCTCTAAAATAAGCCTGATAAATCTACTTTAGTAGCGGCTCTTTATCCCACGATGAGTAACCCTCTAATAACGGTACGATTTGCCCGGCATTTTGGGATGAATCTACCACGGCTTCGTGCGTGCGCGGATTGATGATACAAATTCCCGCCATACAATGGTCCATAATCCACCGGCAAGGGGTTTGTAACACCGCCTGCAATTGCGCTGCGGTTGCTTGCTCCACGTTGGGCAACTCCATAGCACCGCACGATACCATCTGCCCGGTTACTTGAATATCCAACGTGTAGGCCTTTTGTATTTGCGCGTCTTTAAATACTTCCTGCAAAGAGTTTTTAAAAGCCCGCGCATACGGGCAACCGTCCCACGTCATCAACAGCACCCGTTTTTTGTCCCCCAGCAAGTGTTCTTTCCACTGCGGGGCACGTTCCATACTGTCATACACGTTCTGCGGAATTTGCACCACCTTCACGCCGGAAACGGGCCAAGTCTGCTCCCCTATTTTCAGTACTTTTACTGCCTGGGTACGCACGTCCCACTTTTGGGCATCGTTCCATTTTTTATCCTTGAGGTAACACCCTCTCACCCCGTGCACCAATATAATTAAGCAAACGAGCCAAACAATAAATGATTTCATAGCTCCTCCTTATCTGTTGTACCTTATTTCCCTGTTTGCCGTCAAACAAAACCTGACTTTTTTATTCTTATTTGACAAATTAAGTAAATTATGCTAAAATATATTTATCAATTACAAAGCGCGTAGGGCGGTTTGTAATTTTTTTATCCTCTCTCTTTCCCGTTATTTTTTTCAAACGATTTGCCGGACAGAACCTGTCCGGGATTTTTGTATGCCTCGCCAGAAAACGACACCTACTATGCCTCGCCCAACCAAACCGGTACCGTTACGGTATCAACCGGAATTTTGCAGCCAACTCCTGGATTATTTTGACGTACCCGCCTTCACGGTAACGGAAGTAACCAAACGGGATGGCTCCGTGGCTCTTGTAGAAACAGCCGCCGAGCTACCCACCTTCGCTTCCTTTGCCAAAAAATTGGGAACGACGTGCGAAGTGCTAAAACAATGGGAGACCAAGCATCCCGCTTTCCACGAAGCGGCCCAAAAAGCCCGCGATTTGCAAAGTAATATTCTTATTCAAAACAGTCTACGCGGGAATTATTCCGCTTCGTTTGCCGTGTTTACCGCCAAAAATTTACTCGGTTGGACAGATCCCAAGGATGAACCCGCTTCTCCGGCGGTATTCAGCGTATCGTGGGAGGAAGAATGACGGCTACCCGTATTGTCATTCCCTACCGTCCGCGCCCCATTCAAAAACGCATTCACGCGGCTTTGGAAACCCACCGTTTTTGCGTGTTGGTGACGCACCGTCAACTGGGTAAAACCGTTTGCGCCGTCAATCATCTGCTCAAAAAAGCACTGCAAAATCCCCGTTCACACGCCCGTTATTTTTACGTAGCCCCTTTTTTAAAACAAGCCAAAATGATTGCATGGGATTATTTAAAAAGATATAGCGCTCCGTTACCCCATGTAACCTATAACGAAACGGAATTGCACGTGACTCTTCCCAACGGGGCGCGGATTTGGGTGGGCGGAGCCGATAACCCGGATGCGTTGCGCGGAACGTATGCTGACGGCGTAGTTTTGGATGAATATGCCCAAATCAAACCCGGCGTATTTGAGGAAATTATCCGGCCCATGCTCCTTTCGCGCGACGGCTGGGTCGTATTTATGGGAACGCCCAAAGGGCAAAATGCCTTTTATGAAATATTTAATCAAGCGCAAAAATTGGCCCAAACAGAACCGGACGTGTGGTGGAGTGGCGTTTTTCGCGCCGATGAATCTCACGTAATTCCCGCCCAGGAACTGGCTCTTATTGAAGCACAAACGCCTGCCTCTATCTTCCGGCAAGAATATTTGTGTGATTTTACCGCCAGTGCAGAAAATGTGTTAATCCCCATTGACATCATTTCCGCCGCCGTCAAACGGTGTTATGGGGCGGGAGAACTGCGCTTTTCTCCCAAAATTTTAGGAGTAGATCCGGCCCGTTTTGGCGATGACCGCAGCGTTATCATCCGGCGGCAAGGAGTCCAAGCCTTTGAACCGATTGTCTTACAGAAAACCGATAATATGACGCTGGCTATCCACGTGGCGCACGAAATAGAAACCTTCCGACCGGATGGAGTATTTATAGATGCGGGATGTGGCGCAGGAATTATTGACCGATTGCGCCAACTGGGTTTCACTGTCACAGAGGTTCCCTTCGGGGCAGCACCACTCAAAACAGGTCAATACGCCAACAAACGCGCCGAAATGTGGGGAGAAATGGCCCAGTGGATTCGCTCGGCCGGGGCATTGCCGGACCTAGCCGAATTGAAAGCCGATTTGTGCCAAACCACCTACGATTATGATCCAGCCGGACGGTTGCGATTGGAACCGAAAGATAAACTTAAAGCCCGTACGGGCAGAAGTCCCGATTTGGCCGATGCGTTAGCTCTCACGTTTGCGGCCCCCGTCCGAGCCCAACACCAAGCCACCGCCGGTGAATTTGCCCGCAGCGAATACGACATACTATGACGCACCCGACCGCTTGCTACACGCCGGGCGACTAAAACACTTAAAGGGCGGGATTAGGTAACAAACTCCGCCCAAACACTCCGATAAGAATCCTTATTTTTTTAGGATATTTCCCGACGGCTTAAACCGTACTTTTTCTTTAGCGGGAACTTGCACTTTTTCACCGGTTTTGGGGTTATGCCGCGTGACCGGACGGGCTACTTTTAATTGGAACGAACCGAAGTTACTGATGACCACTTTTCCATCGCGTTTCAAGCCATGTTTAATGATATCAAAAACACCGTCTACCGCCGTTTTTGCCAGTTTTTTATCTATTACTTTCCGGGTTAAATGCCGGATCACATCATCTTTATTCATCTTACTTCATCCTTACCGATAGATAGAACACCCTTCCGCTTTATCTGTTTGCGGAAGGATGGATTTTATTTGTTTCCCCGATTAACAAACCCCATGGCGTGTAACAGCACATGCGGCTTTTTCCCTTGGCAAACAATTTGCCAGATAGCATCAATAATCGGAGTGGTTAAATGGTTTTTGCGGGCAATATCATACACGCTTTGAACGGAGTTTACCCCTTCCGCAATCGTACCCACCTGTTTTTTGGCTTCTTCTAACGAAAGACCCGTACCCAATTTTTCCCCCAACCGGCGGTTGCGGGAAATGGCAGACATCCCGGTTAAAATAGCATCGCCAAATCCGGCTAAACTATAAACGGTACCGGCTTGCCCGCCTTGACTGACCAAAATATCATTCATCTCTTGCAACGCCTGTGTAATGAGTGCGGCTTTGGCATTGGCTCCATCACCAATCCCGTCAATAACCCCGCAGCCGATTGCCAGTACATTTTTAATACCGCCTCCGTACTCCACACCGCGGCGGTCCCGCGCGGGTACCACAATAATCGGATCTCCGCTCATCACTTGGGCAATTTCATGTACCAATTTTTCATCGGCCCCGGCCAGCATAATTTTGGTCGGCACGTTTTGGGCCACTTCCAACGCGAAACTCGGACCGGAAAACGCCAATACTTTATCCTTCAAATGCGGCAGTTCTTCTTCAATAATTTCGCAAATAGTTTTAAACGATTTATCTTCAATCCCTTTAGAAGCACTCACGACCGGTACGACACGCCCGTTTAAAAGCGGTTTCAATCGTTCCCGGCAGAACAACCGGATGGCCTTGGAAGAAATGACAAAAATAATCAAATCGGTATTTTCCACGGCCTCGGCCACGTTGCCCGTCAAACGGATATTATCGTGTATTTTGAAATTGGGAATGTTGGGGTGGCGCCCCATAGTTTTCAGGGCATTAAGCAACGTCTCATCGTATTCCCACAACGAAACGTCAAACCCCTTTTTAGCCATATGTTGGGCAATTACACTGCCCCAAATCCCCGCCCCTAGGACGGTTACTTTACGGATATTCATAAATTATTTTCTCTTTTTGGCGCCGTCTTCAAATTTCAGTTCTTTTTGGGCCAGTAAACGTTTGATGTTGGGTACGTGTTTGTAAATGACCAGTGCCCCGATTGCCGTCACCATCAAATTAACGGACATAGGATGATTACCGATGAAGTAACTGCATAGCGGTAACACCACACACGCACAAATAGAACCGATGGAAATCCGCCCCCATAACGCCACGCAAATCACAAAAGACAGGAAAGCAATGGCTGTAGGAATAGGCAACAATGCGGCAAACACACCGGCCGAAGTGGCCACCCCTTTTCCGCCGCGGAATTTAAGGTAAATCGTCCACATGTGCCCCAAAATGGCAATCACCCCACACACGATAGCCACCCAATAATATTCCGGACAATAATACCGGGCCAGACACACGGGCACAAATCCTTTAAAAGCATCAATCACAAATGTGGCTATGCCGGGCCATTTGCCGACGGTACGATACACGTTTGCCGCACCGGGGTTTCCGGAGCCGTGCTCCCGGATATCAATATGCATCACGCGCTTGGCGATTAAGTATCCGGTGGGAACGGAACCTAATAAATAACTAAATAAAATAAGCAAAGTAATGGTAATAGTCATATATTCTATTATATTATATTTGGCGGCTATGCGGAAAAGGGATTTAAACGGCCGGCTTCTCTGCTAAACGGGCCAACCACCTCAGTGCCGTTACGGATGCTTTGGCAATCGTACGTTCACGGGTGTAGGAAAATAGAAATTTTTGGGCCGCCGCCCCGCCCGGCCCGGCCACCGCTATCCAGACGGTTCCCACCGGTTTGTCGGCGGTACCTCCGTCCGGGCCGGCAATCCCGGTGGTGGCTACGGCATAATCGGCTCCTGTCAACTTCCGCACGCCCTGCGCCATTTGCAAGGCCACCGGCTCGCTGACGGCTCCGTAGGTCCTTAAATCATCGGCACTTACGCCCAGTACGTTTATTTTCACTTCGTTACTGTAGGCCACTACGCCCCCTAAAAAGTAACGTGAAGCCCCGGCAACAGCCGTAATTAAATGGGCAATATGTCCCCCCGTGCAACTTTCCGCACAGGCAAAAGTTTTTCCGCTTTCCCGCAATTGGCGTCCGCAAAAATCTTCCGGCGTTTCCTCTCCCGGCCGGAAAGATACCCCTTTTAAGGCCTGGGTCAAACGGCGGGCACACTCATCCAGCTGTTCCACGGCGGAGCCCTTAGCCGTCAACCGGAGCCGCACAAATCCTTCCGACGGCAAATACGCCAATTTGATATCCGTTGAAAGCGTGCTTTCAAAATCTTCCAGATACATAGCCAACGAAGCTTCGGGCATATCGTACACCGTAAATACACGGTAATCCAGTTTTAAATCGGTAAATTTTTCTTTCAACCGCGGAACGACCTGCGCCGGGAGCAAATACGCTGTTTCAAACGGTACGCCCGGCAAAGAAACCACCACTTTTTTCCCCTGTTCAAACCACATTCCGCACGCCGTTCCTTTCCGGTTGCGTAACGGCACACACGTTTTGGGTAACAAAGCCTGGGTTTTATTACAGGCGTTTAAACGGGACGGATCAGCCGCAAACATTTCGGTCAACCATTCATAAGCTTGCGGGTGAAATTCCAACGTCGTGTGAAAAAATTCCGCCAAGGCACTTTTGGTAATATCATCTTTTGTAGGCCCCAGCCCACCCGTTAAGATAACCGTGTCGGCCGTTTGAAAGGTAGCAGAAAGGGCTTTCAAAATTTCGGCGCGGCTATCACCCACCGAACGCATTTCAACGGTTTCGGCACCCAACCGGGTCATTTCCCGCGCGATGAATTGGGAATTGGTATCCAAAATTTGCCCCAGTAAAATTTCATCTCCAATGGTAATAATGGCTGCTTTCATAGTTTTTATTGTAGCACTTTTCTATACCGGCAAAAACATCTTTTTCAATCGCTACAGGCCCAGTACATATTCCAATACCCGTTCCCGTACTTGAAACGGACGTATTCCATCCAACAACAATTTTTCCGCTGCGGTCTGCATCAAAGCGGAAACGTCTTTTTCTTGCGGAGCATACCATCTCCCGGCCTCTACCAAAGCTTTCTGTGGAATCAGCCCAATTAGCTCCCCGGCCGTAACCCGCGTACCGCGCGCAGCAGCCTCCCGGCGGCACGTTTCAAACAATACGGCCAACGAGGTTTGCGTATAATCCGTTAAATTACAGGACACTTGCGCGCAGCCATAGTCGGCCATATACCATCCGATGGCTTTGACAGCTTTTAATCCGCCGTTTTTTTCGCGCAATTTGGCGGCGATCTGGCGGGCAATCACGACGTCCCGTGTGTCTAGTGACATATTAAAAGCAATTAAAAATTGACGAGCGCCAATCACACTTGCCCCCGTCCGGGCCGTGTGTTCATTCCATTCCTGCGGGCCGTAATCCGGCGGAAGGGCGCGCAATTTGGTCACCAACTGTTCATATTCTCCCCGGCGGATAAAAGATAAATCCGCACACGACGGCCTACACGCATTTTGTTCATATAAATAGACGGGGATGTGCAGTTCTTCCGCCACACGGCGAGCCAATCGGTCCGCCCAATCCGCTGTTTCTGCGAGTGAAATTCCACGCACCGGTACTAACGGACAAACGTCCGTAGCCCCTAACCGCGGATGTACCCCATGTTGCCACCGCATATCAATCCATTCGGCAGCTGCACGAATGAGACGAAAAGCTCCCTCCGTTACGACAGGCGGTGTACCCGCCAAGGTTAAAACAGTACGGTTAGCATTTGCATTGCTATCCAAGTGTAACACCCGCACCCCAGCTTCCTCGGCTGCGGCCCGCACCCGGTTTACGATAGATGCATTTTTCCCTTCCGAAATATTAGGTACGGCCTCCACAATCTGCATAAGTGTATTATAACCTTTTTTATCTTAAAAAAGAGTTGTGTTTTTTTCCGTTATTTATGTATAATAGTAACAGGTAGTTGAAGTAAGAGCTACCTAATTTAATTGAGTAAGGAAGTATTAGTAACATGCCTAAAGGAAAAGTAAAGTGGTTTAACGATCAAAAAGGTTACGGTTTCGTAACCCCCGAAGATGGTTCTAAAGATCTCTTTGTTCACTATCAAGAAATTCAGGGCGACGGTTTCAAAACCTTGGCCGAAGGTCAAGAAGTGGAATTTGAAGTCGTAGAATCTGAAAAAGGCCCGAAGGCCGTAAAAGTCGTCAAACTATAAGTTTTGAAAGACTTTATAAGGAGCCCCGGTAACGGGGCTCCTTTTTGTGGAAAAAAATGAAACGCAACAAACCGGCCTCTTTAGCAGAATTATGGACCTTATCCTACCCGTTAATTGTGTTAATGGGGGCGCAAATGGTCATGCAATTTGTGGACCGCATGTTTTTAGCGTGGCACTCACCCGAGACGTTAGCGGCGTGTGTTCCGGCGGGGCTACTTGCTTTAACATTTGCCAGTTTGTTTATGGGATTAGCCGGATACACCAGTGTTTTTATCTCCCAATTTTACGCCAAGAAAAAAAATGCTTCCGTTACACTTTCTTTGTGGCAAGGAATTTGGCTATCGTTAATTTCCGCCGGTATTTTGGCCGCGCTGACCCCGCTGGGCCGGTGGTTAATTATTTCGTTTAACCACGCGGCACCGGTACAAAGATTGGAACTATCGTATTTTACGATTTTAAATATTTTCGGTGGGTTTGCGGTAACCAATAACGCCCTGGGAAGTTTCTTCAGCGGACGCGGAAATACCAAAGTCCCTATGTACACAGCCTTGGCGGGCATCGGGCTAAATATCGCACTGGATTATGTGCTTATCTTCGGGAAACTGGGCTTGCCGGCTTGGGGCATCCACGGAGCGGCGTGGGCTACGGTCATCAGTTCTGCGTGCAGTACGCTCATTTTTGGTATACTTATCGGCACGCGCAAAAACCGCTACACATTTAAAATTTCCCGGTTGGCCGGATTCTACAAGCCGATTTTTGTGCAAATGGTACGCTTTGGAGTACCGAACGGTTTTGGTTTTTTAATGGATGTACTTTCGTTTACTTTGTTCACATTTATGATTGGAAACATTGATACGCTCTCCTTGCAAGCCAGCAATATCGTCATGTCCATGCAACCGGTGGTATTCATGGTTATTTTAGGACTGGGTGGCGGCATTCAAATTCTGGTCAGCAAATATCAAGGATTAAAACGGCCCGATTTGAGCGTGCAGGTAGTCAAAAAGGCATGTTTACTGGGATACAGTTATGCGTTGGCGATATCTATTTTATTCTTTTTCGGGGCTCCTTTCTTTTTACATTTATTCATCCCTGCTGATACGCCCAACGCCGCGCAAGTAACCGCGCTCACCTTGCCACTTATAAAATTAGTCAGTTGTTTTGTGTTAATGGATGCGACATATTTAATTTTTGGGGACGCGCTACGCGGGGCGGGTGATACAAAATTCTATATGTATGTGATGATTGTCTGCGCGTGGGGATTACTGGTGCCGGGAACGTGGCTGATTATTTATGTATGGCACTTATCCGTGTTTTGGGTATGGAGTTGGCTGACATTCTACGCCGGACTGACAGCGCTACTGATGTTGGCACGGTTCTTACAGGGCAAGTGGAAAACCCTTGAGATTACAAAGTAAATTAACCTCTAAAATAGTAAAACCAAAGATTATTTTTTGAACATTTCGGTAGCGCGGTCAAATATACCGTTGCAGTAGGCAATGGCCAGACCGTAGTTGGAAACGGGCACGCCTTGCTCAGTCAATTTATTTAACCGCTTTAAGATTTGTGTGCGCGTTACCATACATCCGCCGCATTGAACAGCCAACTTATACGCGCGCACATCGTCCGGCAACGCATCCAGGCCACTGATCACCGTAAACGATAATTTTTTACCGGTAAATTTTTCCAGCCAATGAGGTAATTTCGTCCGGCCGATATCATCGCATTTATTGACGCTGTGGGAGCACGATTCCATAATCAGCACTTTATCGCCGTCCTGCAAACGGCTGATAGCACGCGTGCCTTGCAAATACGCTTCAAAATCACCTTTTAAGCGCGAAAATAAAATACTAAAACTCGTCAGTGCGATTTCCGGCGGAACAACAGCGTTGACGTATTCAAACACTTGTGAATCGGTAATTACTAATTTGGGGGTATGTGTCTGCAAGTACTCACGCAGCTCGGTATCTTTCAGGCACACCGCCACCGCCCCGATATCCAGCAAGTTGCGAATCGTCTGTACTTGCGGCAATATGAGCCGCCCCTCGGGAGCGGAAGCATCCACTGGGATAACCAACAACACCTCATCCCCGGGACGCACATGATCATCCAATAGTACATTGGACATGTAAGAACTCTTGGGCAGATGTTGTTTAATTTTATCTAACAACTGCGCCACATGGGGTTGTTGGCAGGAAAATTTGAGCACGTCAACCCCGCGTATTTCCGTCTTCATGGGGGATACATCTTCCTTGTTGTGTACGAGAAAAAACGGCACTTTGCGCGCTACACACGATTCCATCAAACTTTGAACCGTGTTGTCCAATTCACCCGTAAAAACGATAATGGCCAGGTCCACCTGTTCCAATGCCTCGTAGGTGCGCTGGATACGCAGCATCCCCAACGCGGACGTATCATCTATCCCCGCGGTATCAATCAGCACCACCGGGCCGATTCCCAAAATTTCCATCGTTTTTTTGACAGGATCTGTCGTCGTGCCAGGCTGCTCGGACACCACAGCAGCGTCCTGCCCGCACAATGCATTAATGAGGGAACTTTTCCCGGCGTTCATTTTTCCAAAGATGCCGATATGCGGCCGGTTTGTCTTTACCATAAGATTAGTATAGCAAAATCAAACGTAAAAAAATGATTGTAATAAAAAATTACAAAATATATCACCACTCATCTAATAAGATTTTTCACATACCCTTAATTTTCCCTTTTTTCCCCCATATAAGGTATAATGAGGGTATATCTTACCGGGAGAAGTTATGACGAAATTTGAAACATACTTACAAGAACGGGCCAGATTGGTAGAAAAAAATCTGTCCAAATACATAGCCAAGATTCCAAATGCACCTAAAATTTTAACGGACGCAATGGATTATTCTCTGCAGGCGGGCGGAAAACGCGTGCGGCCTATTTTGCTCATGGCCACCGCCGAAGCATTTGGCAAAAAAGCCACGGATGTACTGCCTGCGGCGTGCGCGACGGAAATGCTCCACACCTATTCTTTAATCCACGACGATTTGCCGTGTATGGACAACGATGCCCTACGCCGCGGAAAGCCCACAAACCACAAAGTGTTCGGAGAGGACCTCGCCCTACTTGCCGGAGATGCCCTTCTTACCTATGTATTTGAAGTGTTTGCCCAAAACGGAAAAATAAAATCTATCGGAGCCGAAAATACCTTGAACGCCTTACTCAACTTTGCCCATTGTACGGGAGCGTCAGGCATGGTAGGCGGCCAAACGGCCGACGTATATGCCGAGGGCATGGGCACGCAAGAAGCGCATAGCTTCCGGGCAGACAAACTACGTGCCTCTTCTAAACCATTAGCCAAAAAGACGCTACACTATTTCATGTTACCCGCCACGGTCAAAGAAACTACTCCCGAAACTATCCTTAATTACATTCACGCCAACAAAACGGGAGCCCTTATCCGCGGTAGTGTGGAAACGGGGGCCCTTTTAGCCGGGGTAAAAGGGGCCGATTTAACCAAAATCCGCACTTACGCCAACTGCATCGGCCTGGTGTTCCAAATTGTGGATGATATTTTGGACGTTACGGCTTCCGCCAAACAGTTGGGTAAATCCAACAGCGATAGCGAAAACGGTAAATTGACGTTCGTCAGATTGTACGGCCTGGAAGGAAGCCGCAAACACGCCCAGTTGCTAATTGCCAACGCCCAGAAAGCATTAAACGGACTGAAAACCGCCCACAAGAAAAATTTATGGCCGCTATACGAAATGGCGGAATTTTTTAAAACACGCACCTATTAAGGAGTTGCCATGAACGTTCTCCCCAGTATCAAATCCCCCCGCGATTTACGACTCATAAAAAAAGAGTTGTTGCCTACGTTGTGCGAAGAATTGCGCGCTCAAATTATCCAAACAGCCAGCCACAACGGCGGTCACTTGGGTTCCAGTTTGGGAGCAGTAGAAATTATTACTGCCTTGCATTACGTATTCAACACGCCGGAGGATAAAATCGTGTTTGATACCGGCCACCAGGCCTATGCCCATAAACTCTTAACGGGGCGGCAAAAAGATTTTGACAAAATCCGCACCAAAGGTGGTCTAAGCGGATTTCCCAAACGCTACGAAAGTGAGTACGATACCTTTGGGGTCGGTCACGCCTCTACGGCTATTTCGGCTGCGCTCGGTATGGCCATCGCACGCGACCAACAAAAATCTCCCGCCCGGGTCATTGCCGTTGTGGGTGACGGCTGTATGACGGGTGGAATGGCCTACGAAGCCATGCAAAACGCCGGCTTGTTGCGCACGGATTTACTCGTTATTTTAAACGACAACCAGATGTTCATTTCCCAACGGGTTGGGGCTCTGGGTAAAGTGTTAACGAAACTGTTAACCACCAAATACGTCCAACTGGCCGAAGAAAAAGCCACCAACTTTTTAAAACGGTTTGATGAACTGGGTAACAACGCGGCCAAACTAGCCAAACGCGCGCGTTCCATTCTATTTCCGGGGACCTTATTTGAAGAAATGGGTTTTCGCTACTTTGGCCCCGTCAACGGAAACGACATTGAGGCCATGATTGACGTATTAGAAAACGTCAAAAGCGTTAAAGGCCCCGTAATGTTGCACGTCGTTACTAAAAAAGGAAAGGGCTATAAACCTGCCGAAGAATCCCCCACCAAATTTCACGGAGTCGGGCTCTTTGACGTGGAAACAGGTGACAGTTTGGGTAAATCCAATACGATTTCCTTCACGCAAGCGTTTTCTAAAGCATTACTTAAACTGGCAGACAAGGACGACAAAATCAACGCCATCACCGCCGCTATGCCGGAAGGGACCGGATTGGATGCCTTCCGCGATAAATACCCGGCCCGCTATTTTGACGTAGGTATCGCCGAAGAACACGCGGCCACATTTGCCGCCGGGTTGGCTGCCAACGGCTTAAAACCCGTTGTGGCGCTTTACTCCACTTTTGCACAGCGTTGCTTTGACCAAATCTTGCACGACGTGGCTCTGCAAAATTTACCCGTCGTATTTGCCTTGGACCGCGCCGGCATTGTGGGAGAAGACGGCCCGACCCATCATGGAATTTTTGATTTGAGTTTTTTGCGTGAAATTCCGCAATTGATCGTGGCCGCCCCGGCCGACGAAAATGAACTGCAACACTTGTTAAAAACAGCCTTTGAGGCCAAAGCCCCATTTGTGCTGCGCTACCCGCGCGGGGCCGGATTCGATATTCCGCTGGATGCAAAACCTAAGGCCTTTCCCGTAGGCAAAGGAACCTGGCTAAAAAAAGGCAAAGACGTCACCATTTTGGCTATTGGTAACCGTGTCCACCCTGCCGAAAAAGCCGCCGAACTACTGGCTGAAAAAGGCATCAAGGCCGGAGTTGTCAATATGCGTTTTGTTAAGCCGTTGGATACGGATATCCTGGATGAATTGGCTAAACGCAAAACCCCGCTGGTTACGGTGGAAGATAATGCACTGGCGGGAGGATTTGGCTCGGCCGTGGCCGAATATTTGGCCGACAAACAGGTGTCTTTTAAACTGCTACGCCTGGGATACCCCGACCAATTTATAGAACACGGAAAAACGGCTTTATTATACGCCGATTACGATTTGGATGCACAACATATGGCAGACAAAATTTTCACTTGGATAAGTAAAGGAGATACCTATGGAAAGAAATCCCGTTCAAATTGAACACGATGCTTCTTATGTGAAAGCTTATGAAGACTTGCAATTACTCAAACAGGATATCTTGCGCCCTGTGCGGATGGAATTGGAGGTATTAAAACCGGAATTGTACCTCAAAAACCTTAACGTGGAAGAAACCATCGTCTGCTTTGGTAGTGCGCGCATTGGCGAAAAGCAAGATGCTGAAAAAAAATTAGCTGCCGCCCAAGCCAAGCTGGCCCGGGAACCGAAAGATAAAAAATTACAAGAACAAGTAAAAGAGGCTGAAGGGCTGGTGAAACTTTCCAAGTATTACGAGCAAGCACGGCGCTTTGGGCAACTGGTTGTTGAACACGCCGGAGAACGCTTTGCCGTCGTAACCGGAGGAGGTCCGGGTATGATGGAAGCCGCCAACCGCGGTGCGTTTGAAAAAGACGGGCGCAGTATCGGGCTAAATATCACCCTGCCACACGAGCAACACCCCAACCCCTATATTTCCCCCAATATGGCGTTTTTATTCCACTATTTTGCAATCCGCAAAATTCACTTTGTGATGCGGGCCAAAGCAGTGGTCGTTTTCCCCGGCGGATTTGGAACGTTTGATGAACTATTTGAAATTCTGACCCTCATTCAAACGGGCAAAAAACAACGCATCCCGGTCGTGCTGGTAGGCAAAGAATTTTGGACCACCGTCGTCAACGTCAAAGCCCTGGCCGACTACGGAGTAATCTCACACGATGACGCCAAAGCCTGCCCCATTGTGGACACGGCCGAAGAAGCGTGGGAAATTATCGCCGGCGAATACGGAATTAAATAATCTGTCACATAAAATCCCCGGGAGTCCATCCCGGGGATTTTTATACGTAAAAATCTTATCCCCCCATCCCGACGCGAGGCAAAGCAGTTTGCCATTTGCCCTGCGTAAATTTCCTAACGGAAATTTCGCCCGGGCCCGCCCTCGCGGTTTTTGCCTTTCGGGCTTTCGCCCTCAAACAAAAACATCGCTCCGGGCTTCAAATCCCGACGCGAGGCAAAGCAGTTTGCCTCGCTCCATCTCTCTGCCAGCAAAAAAGCACCCCGAAAGGTGCTTTTTAACTGGCGGAGAGGGAGGGATTTGAACCCTCGATACAGGAATTAACCTGTATGGCGGTTTAGCAAACCGCTGCCTTCAGCCTCTCGGCCACCTCTCCAAAATCTCTCTACGACGGATATATTATATCAAATTTCTACTGTCCTGCGCTATTTCGTAAAACTCTTGGCCAACCCCTCTTTCAAAGGCGTAAACGGTTGTCCGGTCAGAGCCGTCCATTTGGCATTGGAACAAATCCAGTGGCCGGGAACCGTTGCTTCCGTTACTTTATCATAATTGAGGGCCGGCTGCGCACCGGAAATACGGGCCGCTACTTCATAAATCCAGGCTGCCCCACGCATCAAAAACTTAGGCGCCGAAGGCATAAACGGCTTGGAACAATGCATAGCATGTGCCATTTCCGTAATAAAATAATCCCAACTGTACATGGCCGGTTCTGTTATGAAATAAGTTTCCCCGACTGTATCCGGCCGCGTGTATGCTTGCCACAAGGCCTCCACCAAATCGTCCACATGTACAAAACTAAACAGCCCGTTCCCCGACGTATTAACCATGAGTCCGCGTTTCACCCAAAGTGCAATTTTGGATACCCCGGAATCATTCTTACCGTACACGATGGGCGGACGGAGAATCGTCCATTTAACACCGCTGCGCAGCGTTTTCACCGCCTGTTCCCCCCCCAACTTCGTAATACCGTAATCCGACACCGGCGTTGGAGTCATCTCTTCTGTACGGGGATGTTTGATGTCCTTAGCGAACCCACTGGCCGCTAAACTGGACACATGCACGAAAGTAGTAATTTGCGGGGTTTGATTAACGGCATCTACCACGCGCTGGGTATGAATAACATTAGCGGTTTCAAAATCGTTGCGGTTAAAACCGAAAATCGCCGCCGCCAAATGAAATACACCCTGGCATCCCTTTAGTGCGGTTTTTAAGGAATTAACATCATCGTAGTCGGCGTGTACTAACTCAACAGCCGGATTAGCGGGTTGTTGGAAAGTCTTTTTACGGGTCGTAATCCGTACATTAAAACCTTCCTGCAAGAGTTTATCGGTTAAGGTTCGCCCGATAAATCCGCCACCGCCGGTAATCAAAATAGTTTTCTTCATGTACTTATTCTACGGTTACATCCATTCTATCCGTTGTTTCTTTTAACGGAGCCTTTTGGGTAGTTTCCTGCTTTTTCTTGGGCTCTAATTCTTGGTTCTTGTAATTTTCTTCTCGGCCCACATTCCGGCGTACGAAATCAAAATTAAAAGTCAAACGCTTCAGTCCCCGGTTCACATCCGCCTTGGTGGGGTATTCCCCGTATTTTAACCGATTGATAGGAGAAACTTTATCCGTTTGCGGGAAATGCCATAACAGCGTGTACAATACCCCCAGTAATACTACCAACGTGGCAATCCGGTTAAACCATTCCACTCGGTTCAAGCCAAACACATTGGTTATTAACGTAATTACCAACAGAGCGATCGTCCAACCCAAAACGGTAATACCAATAAAAGACCAACCCATAGAATCATAGTTGGGGAAACACACCATTACCACAAAACAACACAGTAATAAAATACCGAACCGATGCCATCCATTCATAATTATTGCTCCTGTTTGAATTCCACCGTAATGGATAATTCGTCTTTCTCGTAATACATCGGCAAAGGCGGGAAAGGCCCCGCGTTCATTACCGACGAAGTTGCCGCAAAGTCAAAAGCATCATCCCCTGACTTGCGGGCCGTCTTCAAATTCTTGATATTTCCGTTGCGGACAATCACAAACGTAACCAACGTCCCCAATGTGCTTCCCACCGGGCGGCGTTTTTCCCACTCAATCCACAACGAATTGCGTACCTGCGTAATATACCACGGATACGGGAAGTTGGCAAAATCGGTTTTGATATCTCCCCCGCCAAAAGCATTGGGATTATCATCTGCCGTCGGATTGGCCTTTTCCTCGTTCAAAATACTCGGGGTAGCCAACGGTTTGGGTTTGCGTTGGGGTTTAGGTTTCGCTGCAATTTCCGATTTAGCCGTGTAAGCCTTGCGGTTGGTGGCTTTTTCTTTGGGCTTTGGAGCCGGCTTGGGGGCTGCCTTTTTAGCAGTCTCCTGACCGGTCGTGGCCACTACCTTGCCCGAACCGATAAAATCAATTGTGTACGTAGCAGAAACCTGCCCCGATGAACCCGAAAAGAAAAACAGGGCCATGAGTAAGGCTAATGCGTGTAACCCGCTGGAAAATGCAAAATACCGGATCATTAGTTTTTCGCCAGGACTCCAATTCCTAATTTGGCCGCCCCCAGTTTTTTAGCGGTATCAAATACGTCCACCACTTGCTGGATGGGAACATCTTTATCGGCTTGAACAAGAATCGTCTTCTTACTGGCTTTGCCTAAACGTAAGATGAGTTCCCGTTCTAAATTCTTTTGGGTGATTACTTGATTTTGCACCGTAATCGTACCGTTCTTTTGGATCTCAATGCGGATGACGTCGTCCTCCGCCTGTGTACTGACTGAATGCGACTTGGGCAAATCCACGGTTAACTGCATTTGCACCAACATCGGACTCATCACCATAAAAATAATCAGCAAAATCAACGTGATGTCTATGAAAGGCACCATGTTAATTTCTGCCATTACCGTTCTTTTATTTTGCGTGCGCATGGAGATTACCCGTTGTGATCATACCGGCTGGTTTTGTGAATAAAGTAACTGGCCAAGCCGTCCAACTCTTTAGCAAAATAATTGGTTTGGGATAAGAAATAGTTATACGCAATGACCGCCGGAACCGCCACGAACAAACCGGCGGCCGTATTTACTAACGCCTCGGCAATACCCGCCGCGACCACGGAGGCACCTGCCGCCGCTGCCGTCGCATTGGCTGCCAAATCTTTAAATGCGTGCATAACCCCGATAACCGTTCCAAATAATCCGATAAACGGCGTAATGCTACCCAAGGTTCCCAGTACAGACAGGCGGTGTTGCAACTTAGCCGTTTCCCAATCAATGATATTTTCCGCAATTTTCTCCTGTTCTTCCGGGGTGCGCGTCCGGGCGGCAGTTAATTCACTAAGCAGATGCGCGGCCGGCGTATGTTTGACGATATCTTTGTGGCAAGCGTCTTCAATCTTGCGGTAATTTTCGGTTCGGATGGGCTGTTGGCAGTATAGCATTAATTTGCGCGACATACCGATAGCCCCGCGCAACTTTACCCAACGCTCTAACATCACAGTAATGGAGTAAATAGATAATAAGACCAGCAGGATGAGAATGGGCCCCCCTGCGTTAAGTATTTCTTTCAGTGAAAAGTGCATATTTTTACACGCTCCTTTTTGGGTTTACACCCATCTAATTAAAATAACAAAAAGTTGAATAAGCACATTGGCCAACAATCCCGCCGCTACGTCATCAAACACGACACCAAACGCATTCTCCATCCGGTCAAACGTTTTTACAAACCCCGGTTTGAGCGTATCAAATGTGCGAAACAACACAAATGCCGCCAGGAGATAAGGCCACTGGTGGGGCAAAAAAATCATCGCCGTAATATAACCGGCCATTTCGTCAATGATAATCTTAGGATTATCGTGCCCCGTACTTCCTTTAAATTGTACCTTTTTACAGACCCATACTGCAACTACCCAGAACGCCAACATACACACGGCATAAAGCACGTAATCTGTGGGGAAGATACACACTAACCCAACACCCCACAAAGTACCCAAAAAACCGGCCCCGGTGTTCTTTTTAAAAGGAAACAACAACGGCGGCAAATAACTGACAAAACACCCCGTTGCCAAACAGCGGATTATTTGGGACATACGGGCAAACTCCACGATTTCTTCAATAATTCCCAATTATTGCGTAAATAAGAAATGGCACTAATCCACGTAATCACCGCAGCTACGGCTGTGATGGCATAAGGAACTTTGCGCAGCAAAACAAACAGAAAAATACACACCGTTTGTGTAGCGCCCCCAAACAAATGCGCCAAGTGATACACATCTAACACAAAGAAAATCGTGCCGATGGCCGACATTTGGATAACCGTTTTAAATTTACCCCACCGTTCCGCCGCCATTACTTTGCCTTCTAAAGCGGCAATGGCACGCAACGTAGAAATCATCAGTTCCCGCAGCAGGATAAAGAACACAGCCCAAATCGGCACGTCCAATTCCCGTATCCCTACAAACGCGAAAAAGGCCGCTATAACGAGAATCTTATCCACAAACGGGTCCACCACGGCACCAAAGGGTGTAATGGTGTGGGTTTCACGCGCAATTTTTCCGTCCACCCAATCGGTACTGGCTGCCACAATAAAAATGAGTGTAGCCACCAAACGTGCCCAGGCATACGGCCATAAAATCAGCAGAAACATGCCGACAGACATCACCGCACGCGTGAGCGTGATTTTATTGGCCAATGTCATCATTGAAAATATCCCCCAAACGTGGAAGATCCTAACGGATTATTTTTTTGAACAGACGTCAAATCGGCCTGCGTTACCATTAAATCCGACACAATTTTAATAGACGTAGGGAAGTGATCTTCCGGGGACAACGTAATATACAACGTATATTTTTCGCCCCCCTTCGGCATCAGGGTCAGCTGATGCGGCGCCCGCACAATTACGTGATGTTTAGCTAGCAAATCACCGTAATTCCCAAAATCAAACAGGGCTTTATTCGGTTGCCCCTCTTGCCAATCTTTCCAAGCCAACGAAGTTACTTTCTGTCCGGTTTCATCCAGAATATAAATCTCCTGTTTATTGGTAACAGCAGATTGGTCAAGCGTTCCGTTGGGCTTCAGCGTATCCACCCGCAATAACTGATTGGCTTTATCATACGCCAACGAACCCCGCGAACGGCTAACCTGTACCCCGTCATACCAAGTAGTCTGTACAAACGAAGCCGTTAAAAAGCGCAAATTCTGGTCCCATTTGACAAATAAATCCACTTCTTCATCCGGAGAAAGTTGCTTGACCTGCGGTTTAGGACGTTCCGGCAACGTTTCCGGAGCCGGAGCCTGAAACGGTTCCACCACCGTCTCGGTGACCAATTCCACGTCATTGTCATCAATTAGTTCAGACGGTTGTATCACTTCGTCCGCCCCGTTAGAACAGGCGGCTAGGGCGAACGCCAATCCCGCCCCAAAAAGCATTTTATTTATAGACAGTTTCATAGGTGTTTTCCTGATAATTTTTTTCATACGGCAGACTCTCCAATTCTTCAATCCCTTGATCAATTAAATCGTAGTGAATTTCCCACCGGTTGGACCCTTCCGGTTTGGTAATATAACCGCGCATTTCCAGTACGCTAAGCATATTAGTTGCACGCGCCGACGAGCCAAAATGCGCTTTGAGTAAATCTTGCGATACCCGGCGACGCTCTTTGATGAGCCGTAGTGCCTGTAACTGCTCCTCGGGTTTCGTTCCGAGCCCGTCCTGCGGACGGCCGTTAGGCATCGGTTGTTCACTGGCTACCTGAACCGGATAATCCGGCCCGCCCTGCGCACGCAGGAAATCGGCCACCGCCTTGATTTCATCCGGTGCCACATACGCACCTTGGATACGAAGCGGCGTTTGGGTAGAAGAATCCAACAACAGCATATCCCCGCGGCCTAATAAATCTTCCGCCCCTACGCCGTCCAAAATGACTTTGGAATCAATCCCAGAGGCCACTTGCAACGCAATACGCGAAGGCATATTGGCCTTGATGATACCCGTTACCACTTTGACGGAAGGACGTTGCGTACACAAGATTAAATGAATCCCCATCGCCCGCCCCATTTGGGCCAAACGTTGGATAGAATCTTCAATAGAGGCTTTTGTTTGCAGCATCAAATCGGCCATTTCATCAATAATGACAAAAATATAAAACATTTTTTCTTCGTTATTTTGGGCGGCCCATTGATTATAGCCTTCAATATTTTTTACTTTAGCCAGTTGGCATAAATCCAACCGCTTCTCCATTACCTTGACCAACATCTGTAACGACTTTGCCGCATCAGATGCTTTGGTGATAATATCCGCATCATCGCAAGAGGTTTTCGGATCATACAAGTACGGAATCCCCTCATATAACGTCAGTTCCACCCGTTTGGGATCAATCAACAAAAACTTCACTTCGTCCGGCCGGTGCTTAAACAAGATGGACATGATAATCGTGTGCACGCAAATGGACTTACCGCTATTCGTGGCCCCGGCAATCAACATATGCGGCCATTTTTCGGCAATAGTACCCGCCGGATCGCCATTGGCATAACGTCCCAACGCAATGGGTAAAACTGCTCGGGATTGGGCATAGACAGGTGACTGTAAAATTTCTTTCATCGTCACCGTCACGGAACGGTCGTTGGGAATTTCAAAGCCGAGTGTACTTTTGCCGGGAATAGGTGCCTGCACGCGAATGGAACGCGCCTGCATACTGGCTTGGATATCTTGCGTAAGGGCCGTAATAGAAGACATCTTCACCCCGGCATCGGGCTGAATTTCATACCGGGTTACCACAGGCCCCGGGGAAACCCCTGTCACATGCGCGCGGACATCAAAATTTTTTAAGGTATCTTCCAAACGTTTGGTAGCTTGGGCGATTTCTTCATCCGTCGGGCCAACCACTCCGTCTCCCTTCGGGTCGTGTAGCAAATCTAACGACGGGAGTTGAAATGTAGCCGGATCAAATTTTTTGACTTCTCCGTTTTCGTCCACCGGTTTTTCAAGAGCCGGCTCTGAGGCAGATTCTTCGCGCCGGGGCAATGCCGTGATGGGTTCTGCTTTTGGACGACGAACCACCGGTTTAGCCCGGTGGATTTCGGGCATTTGACGGATTTCTTCCGCTGCCGGGATAGGCGTAGCCGGGCCGGACGCGGGCAACGGCTGATTTTTGTCTGACGAACGCGCTTGGGCCACTTGTTGCCTGAGTTCGGCCCGGGCTTCTAACCAACCGTTAAAATCTTGCCGAATAAACTCCGCCGTTTTTTGAAACACTACCGTCCACGGAATAGCGAACAAAATCTGTAACCCGACGAGTAAAAAAGCCGCCGCAAATAAAGCTGCCCCGACTCCGCCGGCCACTCCTTTGACCGCAAAAAAGATTTCTGTCCCAACCTTGCCCCCGCTTAATAAAGATTCGGTAAATATGAGTTTTAAACCGGTTAATAACGCCGCACACGCACACAAGGTAAAAGCCGTCCCGATTAGGAACAACAAAAAGGAAGCCGTTTTTTTACGTACCGTTTGTACCAACCAATACGCTAACAGCAAGGGCAATACACCGGCGGCTTGGCCAATCAGTTGAAACAAAAACTCCGACGTACGTTTCCCCACAGAACCGCTTTGACCGTTAATCCACAAAACGTAGAATAACCATACACACACGGCCCCGCCCAAAATGCATCCTACCGAGCGTATCCACCCGGCAGAGGCTTTGTTCTTAGATTTTTTACGGGATTTTTTAGCGGCGTAATAATATTTGGGCATATATACTATTTTACCTTATTTTACGCCCGTTGCGGGAAGTTGTTTGACCGGAAGAGTCCTTCTTTCATTCGGCCAAAATACTGGGCGAAGAGAGAGTCATCTCCTGCCCCGACACAAGCACTTCGGCCGACGAATCGCCCGATTCATCTTCCTGGGCTTCATCATACAGCGGAGTAAGCGGCATTTCTTCGTATGAATCATCCGCTATATACAAGGGCTGCTCCTCGTTGGTATGGACCGGTAAAACGGTCGGGCGCGGTTTCGCAACCGGCAACGGTTGTTTCCGAACCGTAGAAACAACCGGTGGTTTCGGAGAATACACCCCACCCGGGTTCCACCACTCCGGCGGATTACCCGCACACGCAGATAAAAAACAGATACTTCCTACCAGTAACCCCTTCTTCCACATAGTTTTATTATACCTTATCCGCATTTAAATTTTGCACCCTATGCTCCCGTTGGCAAGCTGTGCAGTATAATTCCCCCGCCCGGTAACTACTACGTACCAACGGCCCGCACGCCACCCCCTTAAACCCTAAGGACAACGCATACGCTTGCCATTGTTCGTATTCTGCCGGCTCGGGGTAGCGCGCTACCGGATAATGACGGGCAGACGGTACCAGGTATTGCCCCACCGTGACTAAGTCAACCCCTGCCGAACGCAAATCTTGAAATACCTGACGGATTTGACTTTCCGTCTCTCCGAGTCCCACCATAAAGCCCGATTTTGTTAACACCGACGGCGCATACACCTTACTGTGTTCCAGCACGTGCAACGTACGGGCATATTGAGCCCCCAGCCGAACCTGCGGGTACAGGCTTTCCACCGTTTCAATGTTGTGTGCCAATACATCCGGCCGGGCAGCTAACACGCCGTGCAGTGCGTTGGGATCTCCTTGCAAATCGGAAATTAACGGCTCTATATGCACGGCAGGCGTACGGGTGTGAATAGCCGTGATCACACGGGCAATATGCGCGGCTCCGCCATCCGGTAAATCATCCCGCGTAGGCATGGTCAGCACGGCATAGCGGATGCCCCATTCCTCTATCACTTGTGCTATGCGGCCGGGTTCTCCCGCATCCGGCGGGAGAGGTTTGTCATGGGATACCGCACAAAAACGGCACCCGCGCGTACACCGGTCCCCCAACATCATGAAAGTGGCATCCCCACAAGAAAAGCACTCGCCCCGATTGGGACATTGGGCCGCGTGACAAACGGTATGCAAGGCCCGGCGCGCTAAAGACGCATCGGCCTGTAATGCTTCCGCCGAGCGTAACGCGGCCTTGTTACGGCCGACTTTTTCTTTCAACCAATCCGGAATGGGTAACGTCATGTTTTCATTATACCAAAACGGAACACGACGGGAAATATGCTAAAATGAAAAGGATGAAATACTACACCAAAAAAATGGGATGGATGGGGCTACTGGGATTACTTGCCTTATCGGCAACGGCCCAAGATACGCCGCCGCAACCCGATATGCAGGCAGCGGCTGAATTATATTTTTCATACGAACCGCAAAAAGCATTGGCGGCCTACATACAATTGGCCGAGCAAACCCAACAGCGCGAGGCCTTCCTCAACGCGATTTTTATTGCCCAGGAACAAAACGAACGTACACAAGCCACCCGCTTGGCGGCCGAAGCCATACGGTTGTTCCCACAAGATAATGAAGTCGTGGAAACCGCCGCCGAAGTGTACCTGGCCGATGGTCAATATAAACGCGCCGAGCAACTTCTTTCTCAATTACCCGAGGAACCGGGCCGCCAAGAATTGCTGTATATCAACCTGGCCCGCGCCCAACTGGGACTACACGAAAAAGAACTTGCTAAATCCAATTTAAAACGGGCCGCCGGAGGCAAAGTACATACACCGCTTTCCAATTATTTACTCGGGCTACTATATGAAGAAGAAAAAGACTACGCCGCTGCTGTCAAGCATTTGAAAGTAGCCGTAGATTATGACCAACAATTTATAGAAGCCCGCAAACACTATGCCTATGTGTTGGAAAAAGCAGGTGATGTTAACGAAGCGTACCGTCAATACAAAATGGTTTATTCTTCGGACAAAACAAATCCTGCCGTCAAAGAAGCCATTGCCCGCTTAAAGCCCAAACAAAAGCCGGAGCCCCCTAAACCAACGCCAGCCCAAACCCCCGTACGGTATTTACATACACTGGTTAAACCCGTTATTTCACTGGATGATAAGCCGTTTCCTCAAATCAAAGTAGGCCTAGGGATGCGCCAAAACGGAAAACCGCCCTACCGCACCAAGGTACGTTTTATTCCTTCCCACCCGTTTACGGCAACGGATGAAAAAGGGAAAGTCTTGGTCCGGGCCGAAGCCCCCAGTACCTGGACAGCCGTGTTAGAAAAAAGCGGGCCGTATTTACTGGCTCCCAACGGAAAAAAATATCCGTTTAAAAAATCGGTTTTAATTACCCCCCAGTCGCCTTCCAATGAAGAAGGCCATACCATTATCGTCAAACAACTGATGAGCGGGGCCGGTATGACTTGGGCCAGTGTGGATGATAAAGAATTCCGCGGTCAATTGCAAATTATTTATCACGCGCCGCTGGGCACGTTAATTCCCGTTAATGTACTGAATTTGGAAGAATACCTGCGCGGTGTGATGGCTTCCGAAATGCCGCCCAAATTTCCTATAGATGCCTTGCGGGCACAGGCCATTCTGGCCCGTACGTATGCCCTCAAACACCGGGGACAGTTTAAAACATACGGATATGATATTTGCGACAACCAACATTGTCAAGTGTACCACGGCGTCACAAACGAAAGCGAGCGCGGCAACGCCGCCGTAGAATCTACCGCCGGGCAAACGCTCACCTACCGCGGACGACTCATTGAGAGTGTATTTTCGGCCAATTGCGGCGGAATGACCCAAAGTGCCAAAGATGCCGGTTGGTACGATACCCCCTATTTACATACCGTATCGGATTACAAAGATTTTTCGTTAGAAAATTTGCAACCGTACCATTTTAGAAGTTTACTTCAATATTATCACGATGCCTATAGCCGCTACAATAAAAAAGTCAGTATGGCGGCTTTCCGTTGGGCCCGCGTAGTGGAAGAAAAGGAATTACGCAACATTATCAAACGCCAAAAGAAAGACATCGGCGAAATTAAGGCCCTCATTCCTATGCGTCGTTCGCGCTCGGGCTATGTCAGCCAGTTACTCGTGAAAGGAACGACCGGAACAGTCACCCTAAATAAAGAAAATGTCATTCGCAATAACTTGAGTTTAGGGCTGCTACGCAGTAGTTATTTTATCGTGCAACCCAATTACGAGAACGGCAAACCCAAATACTTTGTATTTTACGGTGGCGGCTGGGGTCACGGCGTGGGCTTTGACCAAACCGGTGCTGCCGGACGCGCCGAAGCCGGACAAGACTACAAAACCATTTTACAGCACTATTTCCCCAAAGCGGAAGTAACAGAAGACAATAAATAACGCGGCTCGCGCCGCGCTATTTATTGTCACAGTGATTTTCTTATAATCGTTGGGCTAGTTACCTTACTTGCCCGGTTATTGCCGTCGTTCAAAACTTTCCTGCAATTGTTGCTCCCAAGCGGCACGTTGTTCTTCGCTGGCGTCTTGCCACTGCGGGCTTTGGTGTAGTTTATCTATTTGTAATTCTAAAATTGTTTCTTTCCATTCACGCTGAAAATCTTCTCGTATTTTGTCATCTTCTTCGAGCTGATCCCCTTGCGTCACGTTCGTATTGGAAGCATTTCCAATGAAATTTTTCTTATAACGATCAACAACGGCTTGTAACCTGGCACGCCCTTGCGGACCAAACGCTTCCTCAGCGTTATCCAAAGGTTTTTTTGATTTTTCATCTACCTTTTGAACAAATGTGTCCAAGGTTTCTTTATCATAGATTATCGGCGCCAACGATACTTCTCCCTCGGCCTCTTGCTCCAGGCGCTTGCGGGCCCGTTCTTTAAAATCGTCATTTTTAGCTTTCTGATATCCGACTACCGTTTTTCCATTACTCTGCAACATCTTTTGCACAGCCTCGTCACATTCGTGTTCGTTTTGCCAAAACGCTCTCATCATTTCAGCTTCCGACACATCTTTTTGTTGAAAAATCTCCAATTCCTTTTCACGGTACTGCGCTAAAATTTTCCCTGCCTCGGCGGCAATGTCCGGCCCATACGACTGTTCTAATTTTTGTTGCAAAGCCAAATCGCGCGCCTCACGTTCTTGGCGGAGTTGATCAAGCGCATTTTGCTGGCCTATTTCTTGCAATTGATCGTTATACTTTTTGCTGATTTGGCGTGTTTTTTGGGCGATTTGTTCTTGTGTTTGCCCCGGTTGGTTCAGCGCGCTCATTAGTTCCTTTTGGTATGAATCCATCACCTTGCCCGCCCGGTTAGCGGCTTTTTGGCCGTACGTGTTTTTCATACTGCTGACAATACTGTTCTTCTGGCGGGATATCTGCCTTGCGACTCCGGCAAACGGTCCGTTGTCCGCTCCGGCGGAGGAAGAAGCATCCTGCGGGTCGCCGTAGCGGCGGTTTAAGTATTTTTCAATATTGGCATTCTTTTTATCTTTGGGAAGCATCGCCTGCAACACGGCCCGTTCTATGGCGCGCGGTAAACCGGACAGTTTTTCTTCTAACGCTTTCGTTTCCTTTTTCGTCATATCGTTCGCATACGGGGAAACAAGTAACCGCACAGGATCTTTGTCGTCTTTGTTTTTGTTTTGCCCGGCTAAAGAGACTCCTCCACCGGTTGAGTTGCGACCAGCCAGGGCAGAGACCCCCGGAACAAACGTGGAATTCCCGCGGGGCGAACTGCTCGTGGAAGAAGTCCCCCCACCTCTTGAAACAGCGGAGGGAGATCTCTTCGGTTTTTGTGTCGTACGGGCAGGCCGTAATGTGGGAGAAACTGGGGCTCCTATTCCCGGTTGGTTATTCAACGACTGCGGAGCGGTTGCGGATGAATATGGCCGATGCGTACGCGGCCGGGGCTCGGGTGAAACGCGGCCGATTTCTAAAAATTCATCTTCTTTGAGCTGTTCTAAGGTAGGCGATCGGTCTGCCCGTGTAGACAAACGGTGGTGGTGAGCAACACGACCGGAACCGGAATCCCCCCGTTCAACTAGAACAAACACGACTATAATCAACAATAACGCAATGAATCCTAGTGCAACCAGTTGGGCTTCCCATTTCCGTTTTTCCATACAGTTTTCTCTCCGCGCGGGCGGCCTGCGGCCAAGCGCATACGCCCCTCTTTCTGTTATTCTACTGGAACAAGTTTCCTTTTTCAAGGGCCGAAAGTCCTACGGGGGCATAGGTCTTTGGATCTATGTTCCGCCGGAGTATCTGCCCCGAATGCGCCGGATTATTCTTTAGCCAGTTGAATGCCCAGTTCGTCCAATTGCTTTTGGTCCACCCGGTTGGGGGACTCGGTAAGCGGACAAACGGCTTGGGCCGTCTTGGGGAAAGCAATCACTTCGCGAATGGACTCTTCCCCGGCCAGTAGCGCGGTAATACGGTCCAAGCCCAGCCCAATGCCACCGTGTGGCGGAGCTCCGGCCTCCAATGCGTTTAACAACATGCCAAAGCGAATAGCCGCATCTTCTTTACTGTGTTTCATCAGTGCCAAGATGCGCTCTTGTACGTCGCGACGGCAATTGCGCACGGAACCGGAAGCCAATTCATTACCGTTAAGTACAAGGTCAAACTGATACGAACGGACGGAGCCGGGATCTTTTTCCAAATTCGGTAAATCTTCTTCCACCGCCGCCGTAAAAGGATTGTGGGCGGCATCCCAGCGGTCTTCCTCGGGGATGTACTCCAAAAGCGGGAAACTGGTAATCCACGCAAAAGCCCAATCGGTATTTTGCGGCAGTTCTTTTACCAATTCCTTACGTAATGCACCCATAAACGTTTGGCAGGTTCGTAAATTGACATCGCTACCCACTAACATCAAATCTCCGTCGGCGGCGTTCAGGGCCTGTTGTAACTCTTGCAGTTCTTGCGCCGTAAAGAATTTGGCCGCCGGGCCTTCGCACGCGGCTCCTTTTATTTTAAGCCACACGAGCCCTTTGGCCCCGTTTTTCTTGGCCAGTTCCGTTAGTTTATCCAATCGTCCGCGCGAATAAGCGGCTCCTTTTTCGGCCTTGAGGGCATAAATGGCCCCTTTGGCAGCCAACACGTCTTGGAATACTTTAAAACCCGTGTTTGCAAAAATGTCGGCCACGTTGACCAGTTGCAACGAATAGCGCAAGTCCGGCTTGTCCGACCCATATTTATCCATTGCTTCATCAAACGGTAATTTTATAAACGGCGTTTGCAAATCTTTACCGGCCGTTTTGAAAATTTCCTTCATCAGTCCTTCTACTATTTCGTGAATATCGTCAATGGTCACAAACGACATTTCCATATCAATTTGTGTATGTTCGGGCTGGCGGTCGGCACGCAGGTCTTCGTCGCGGAAGCACCGCGCCAGCTGGAAATAGCGGTCAATCCCACTGGCCATTAAAGTTTGTTTGAACATTTGCGGGCTTTGCGGAAGCGCGTAAAATTCCCCGTGATGCACACGCGACGGCACCAAATAATCACGGGCACCTTCCGGCGTGGAGCGCGTAAGTACGGGCGTTTCCACTTCCAAAAATCCCTGTGCGTCCAAATAACGCCGAGCGGCCTGGGCAATACGGTGACGCAAAAGCAAATTGGCGTACATTTTGGGATTACGCAAATCCAAATAGCGGTATTTCAGGCGGATTTCTTCGGCCACGTTGCGGGAATTTTCTACCTCAAACGGCAAGGCAATACACGTATTTAATACTTTTAAATCTTCCACTAAAATTTCAATTTCACCCGTTTTCATATTCGGGTTGACGGCCCCTTCAATGCGGCGTTTGACGGTGCCGGTTACTTCTATTACATACTCGTTGCGTAGGCCGTATGCCACCTCAAAGAACGGGCTGTTGGGTTCCACCACCAGTTGGCACACCCCGCTGCGGTCGCGCACGTTGATAAACAACACGCCCCCGTGGTTGCGGTAACTGTTTACCCAGCCGCATAAAGTTTGTTTGGTACCCAGCAGTTGCGCGGTAATATCACCGCAATAGTTGGTTCGTTTCATACTAATTTTTTAACCTCGTCTGTTAAAACGTCAAAGGAGATTTTGCGTTGCTCTCCCGTCTCTAAATTTTTAAAAGTCACTTCCCGGGCGGACAATTCGTCCGAACCGATAATCACCGCGTACGATGAACCGCACCGGTCGGCCTGTTTCATTTGTCCTTTGATATTTTTATCAAACAGACCGCCCTCACAGCGGATACCCGCGGCACGCAGGGCTTGCATGAGATTAAAAGCCGTTTCGTTGCAAGTTTTGTCCATGGACACGAAATACACGCTTTTGGATTTTGCGCGCTCTATTTCCCCGCGTGACAAAATCACGCGTTCCGCCCCCATGGCCCATCCGATAGCCGGGGTAGCCGGGCCGCCCATATTTTTGATCAGCGTATCGTAGCGCCCACCGGCCGCGATGGCATTTTGGGAAAGTTCCCCCGCCTGAAATTCAAACACGGTGCGGGAATAATAATCCAATCCGCGCACGAGCATCGGGTCCACCACGAAGTCAATTTTCCCTTTTAACAAGCGTTGTACTTCGTCAAAATGGGCTTGGCATTCCGGGCAGAGTTGCATCGTCGGCACTCGGCCCGCAAAACGCGGTCCGTCTATTTTACAATCCAACACGCGCAAAGGATTTTTTTCTAAACGTGTTTGGCAATTTTCGCAAAGGGTATCTTTTTCTTTGGATAAGAAATCAATGAGTGCCTGGCGGTAAACAGGGCGGCACTTATCACACCCCAAACTGTTGATTTTGACAACGTAATTTTTCGCACCGAATTTGGCCACAATGTCTTTCAGCATCAAAATCACTTCGGCATCGGCCGCCGGAGCGGAATTGCCGATATATTCGGCGCCGATTTGTTCAAACTCGCGGTAGCGGCCTGCTTGCGGACGTTCGGCACGGAACATATTACCGATGTAATAAAATTTTTGCACAGGGGCTTGTTGCACAAAATTATTTTCTAAATACGCACGCACCACGCCGGGGGTACCCTCGGGACGGATGGCCAATTGCCGATGGCCGGCATCTTCAAAGGCATACATTTCTTTTTGGACGATATCCGTCGTTTCGCCGGTAGATTTTACAAAAAGTTCTTTTTGCTCTACCGTCGGTAAGCGCAGTTCGCTAAATCCGTACAAGGAAAACACACCGCGGGCGCAATTTTCCAGTTCGGTAAAATTTTTGGATTGGGGTTCAAAAATATCGCGAAACCCTCTAACTAGTTTTGCCATATGGGATATTTTAGCATTTTATGGGGATACCCGTTATGCCAAAACGAGTTTTGAAAAACGAGCCCAGATTTGTTATAATAGAGATGTTGTGGAAAGAAATTGTACCGTTTTCCGGGCGTGTAGCTCAGCTGGGAGAGCGTCTCGTTCGCAACGAGGAGGTCGTCGGTTCGATCCCGATCACGTCCAAAATTAGAAAGCCTCGCGCAAGCGGGGCTTTGTAATTTTATACTTGCTATTAAGAACCGAAAGACAGACGAAGTTATGAACGGAGCGCCACGCTCCGATGTGAGCAACGAGGAGGTCGCATTGCCGTCCGCAGGACTCCCGATCACGTCCATATTTAGAAAGCCCTACGCAAATGGGGCTTTCTATTCTTCATGTTAGATATTGTTTACATCTCAACATACCTATCTATCAAACCGGTCAAACTTCTGCAGACTTGTTTGCCTAGGGCAGAGTTATTGTAAGAAGAACAGCGAATTTTCCCTTCAAGCCCCTGGGGCGTATATTCTGCACTGTGTTGATAAATAAAACCAATCAAAAAGTCTCTGCGGTCTCTACATGTGGTCCATGCCGCATTGGCACCGGGACAATATTCCAGATACACAACACCATAGGGGGTTACCGTAGGGGAAGTGACGGAGTCAATAGCGTTATCTATGTAAAATTCCGTACCGCAAGACCATTCGTTACCACTTTGGTGATCGGTAGAAATCGTACAGTGGGCAGGCATGTCCACATCCAATTCCCGTACATCTATAGCATAATGTCCGTTGGCCAGGTAATATACTTCTTGCGCATCCCGAATTGACTTTAAAACCGGAAAATATGCCGCCGCCTTGCTTTTGATAACGGCCAGCTTATACTGCGGCAACGCAATAGAAGCCAATATGCCGATAATGAGCACTACCACTAATAATTCAATAAGCGTAAAACCGGATTTTAAATTCATCTTATCTCCCACCCATCCGACACACAGACCTTGTACCTGCTTATTGTATCATATTCGTTTGGTGAAAACACTTAAAACGGCCCTGTATTCCCTTTTCACTTGGAAAAAGATAAAATAGAGATATATTCTGTAAGAAGAGGTCCTGTTATGTTGCATAAAGTTCGTGTCAGTGAAGTGGGTCAATACGTCGGGCAAGAAGTTACTTTGCGCGGGTGGTTGTATAACAAACGCTCCAGCGGTAAACTCCATTTTTTGCAATTACGCGACGGTAGCGGTATTATTCAATGCGTCATGTTCAAAGGGGAAGTCAGCCCGGAACAATTTGAACTAGGTGATAAAGTAACGCAAGAATCGTCCATCATTGTTACGGGTGTTGTGCGCGAGGATAAACGCTCCCCCCTGGGTTTTGAACTCGGCGTTGCTAATTTGGAAATTGTACAGATGGCTAAAGATTATCCCATTACACCCAAAGAACACGGCCCGGATTTCTTGATGCAAAACCGCCACTTGTGGTTACGTTCGGCCCGTCAAACGGCTATCTTGCGCGTGCGGGATGAAATCATTTTTGCTATCCGCGAATACTTCCACAAGAACGGATTTATTTTGTCTGATTCTCCCATTTTAACCCCCGCCGCCTGTGAAGGAACCAGCACGCTGTTTGAAACCGATTATTTCGGCGAAAAAGCATTTTTGTCCCAAAGCGGGCAACTCTACGGCGAGGCCTCGGCCATGGCCCTGGGGAAAACATACTGCTTTGGACCGACGTTCCGTGCGGAAAAATCCAAAACACGCCGTCACTTAACCGAATTTTGGATGGTGGAACCGGAAGTGGCTTACAACGACTTAGATGACAATATGGATTTAGCGGAAGATTTTATCAAGTATATTGTAGCCAAAGTGCTCAAAAACCGCGCGGCGGATCTGCGTACGTTGGAACGGGATACCTCTAAATTGGAGGCCACCGTGGAGAAAAAATTTCCGCGCATTGACTACACCGACGCCATTGAAATTTTGCATAAAAAAGGGAATGATACCCCTTGGGGCGGCGATATCGGCGGCGACGAAGAAACCTTATTGGGCGAGGATTACGATACGCCCATTATGATTCACCGCTATCCCGCTGCTATCAAAGCGTTTTACATGAAACGCGACCCGAAAAACCCCAAAGTGGTGTTAGCCGTGGATGTCATCGGGCCGGAAGGCGCGGGAGAAATCAT
This sequence comes from Candidatus Avelusimicrobium intestinale, assembly GCA_902765225.1. GTDB lineage: Bacteria > Elusimicrobiota > Elusimicrobia > Elusimicrobiales > Elusimicrobiaceae > Avelusimicrobium > Avelusimicrobium intestinale. The sequence goes on along the minus strand of CACWYV010000005.1, from coordinate 55,864 downwards.
CGGCGGTAGCGAAAGAGAAGCCGACTACGACGCATTACTGGCACGTATCAAAGAACAAGGTTTGGACCCCGAAGGGTACAGTTGGTACTTGGATTTACGCAAATACGGCAGCGTGCCGCACGCCGGGTTTGGTATGGGTATTGAACGTATGGTGCGTTGGGTATGCGGACTCCAACATGTGCGCGAAACAATTCCTTTTGCCCGCATGATGGACAAAATACACCCGTAGTTGTTTACCGCCACTTTTGTAAAACTCCCCGGATTTATGTTCGGGGAGTTTTATTTGGTATTTCATCTATGGCAGACGGATATAATTTCTGCCAAAAAAAGTTTTTTTTAGTAGAATATATGTAGGTGAAATGCCCCCATAGCTCAACGGATAGAGCACCTGCCTTCTAAGCAGGGGATTACAGTTCGATTCTGTATGGGGGTATTTTTTCAACTATACTCTAGAGGGCGCGGAAAATTGGTTATGAAAATTATCCCACAACAAATTCAAGGGATATATTTGTTGGAAATAGAACCGTTCCAAGATGAACGCGGTTTTTTCGCCCGTCAATTTTGCCAACAGGAACTTGCCCGTGCCGGATTAAAAATGCCAATCAAACAGTGCAATCTTTCCGGAAACACACACCGGGGAACCTTACGCGGATTGCACTACCAAAAGCCCCCTTTCCCGGAGACAAAAATTGTTTCTTGCTTGCAGGGAAGCATCTTTGATGTGGTGGTGGATCTGCGGCCCGACTCGGCTACTTACTTACAACACATTACGGTTGAACTATCTGCCCAAAACGGGAAAATGCTTTTTATTCCACCCCTATGTGCCCATGGATTTCAAACTCTCCAGGACCATACTACCGTTTATTATCAATTGGATGAATTTTTCCATCCGGAAGCATATGACGGTGTGCGCTACAACGACCCTAAGTTAAATATCAGTTGGCCGTTGGAAAACCCTATTTTGAACGAACGAGATAAAAACTATGCCCTCCTCTAAACGTGTGTTTATTACAGGCGGAACGGGCCTTATCGGCCGTGAATTGTATGCTCCATTAGCTACGCATGGATTTGAACCTTACGTCCTAACTGTAGATGATAACCACCCCATTTTACCGCAGGTAACCTGGATCAAGGGGAACCTGTTTGATGAAACCTGCCTAGCCAAGGCATTGGCACAGATTCAACCGCAATACTTATTGAATTTGGCTTGGTGTACGAGCGGAGATTACCAAACCTCGCCTCTTAATTTTGACTTTGTCCGTGCCGGCCTTACGCTTTTACATCATTTTGCCCAAAACGGCGGGCAACGGACCGTTTTCGCGGGAACTTGTATGGAATATGCCGCCCAAAAAACGCTCCTGAAAGAAAGTGATTCTATCTCTCCGCTCAATCTATACGCCCGTTGCAAGGATAATTTGCATCGCTTGGCGCAGGATTTTTGCACGGCCTATCATATCAGTTTTGGATACGGACGTATTTTTTATGTGTACGGACGGAAAGAACATCCTTCTCGCTTAACAGCCGCTTTGCTCAATGCTTTACGCGCCGGAAACTCCTTTACAATTGCACACGCCCAACTGTTACGTGATTATATGTATGCCAAGGATATTGCAGCCGCTTTTGTAGCCCTCTTGGATAGCCCAGTTCAAGGGAGTGTAAACATCTGTACGGGCCGCGCGGTATCACTTGCCGATTACACCCGCACCCTGGCCCGTCTTTTGGGACGGGAAGATTTATTGGTGCTGGACCAGCAACCCGCCGCTCAACCCCTGCTCATCGCCGGGGATAATACCCGGCTGACGCAAGAGGTGGGATTTACTCCTCATTATCCTCTCGCACAAGCCCTACAAGAAATCATAGAGGAGTAAGTATGCCCCAAAAATCAACAGCTATTTTAATGGCTTCCAGTTCGGTATTCTCTTTTGCCTTATTTGTCAGTTTAAAAAGTTTTCTTAGAAATTCTCCTAAACTGGCAACATCTTCGGATATTTTTATTTATGCTTATCGTTGGAGCCCGGAAGTCAAAAATTTATTCACGGATCATTTCCCCGTGCAAATACGCGATTATGACCTCCCCGGTCTGGACGCCCCTTGTATCCGAAGGTTTACCCCCGCCTTGTTTGCCCGATTTGAAGCTTTTGAACTGTTAACCCATTATGATTCGGTAGTCTGCCTGGATTCCGATATTTTGGTACAAAAAGAATTGATACATGTACTACAGGCAAATCCGGGTACCGTTACGCTCACGCATGATAACTTACCCAACGTGGGAAGTAATTTCTTTCAACCCATACCCGGATATGATATGTCGGCTAAATCCTACAATGCGGGTTTTATTGTATTAAGAAATCCTCTTCCGGCCCAAGAAATCCGCTCTTGGCTCTACCAAATGCTAAACAAACACGCCTCTAAACTTGAATTGGGAGACCAAGGATTGATTAATTTGGCCTTACAAGAATTTCATCTATCGCTTAATCCCCTTCCGCAATTGTATAATTTAGCCGCCAGTGCCAAACGCTCGCAACTAGACAAGGCCTATATTATACATTCTACCGGACCGCGTAAATTTTGGCAGTACTACTATTTTGATGAGTGGTATCACGATTATGCCTTCTACCGTCAAAAAGGCGGTTCTCATCTTACGATTCGTAAAAATACGAAAGCTTGGGATAAATTCCTAGCCGTTACCGGTCTAAAAGACAAAATATTTTTTGAGCTTGCCCCGGATTTCTTCCGCCGGCCCACTAAATTTTTGCGGTTTTGGTTCAAATACATTACCCGACAAAAATATTAATATTATCCGCATAAATTTTTACAAAAAAAAGACCGCCCGTGGAGCGGCCTTACAAACTTTCCGATTTTTCACTAAAAAGAAGCATTACAACTTTATTTCGTATTTACGGGAAACGGAACTGCTGCTGTAAAACGAGCCGTCCAAAAGGTCCTCACAATAAGACCCTGCCTTTTTGTTATATTTAAACCGGCCCTTGCTATTTTCCAAACAAGCAAGCGTCTCCAACGGGTATTGTATCCCGTCGGCACGTTCTAACTGCATAAAGAAACCCGTTCCCATATAAGGCCCGGATATACGTCCCACGGAAATAGAAGGATTTTTGCCTTTTTCCAATTCCACCGACCACGTATTCCCTTGTATGGCTTCCGCATTGTAATACCCCCAACAAGAAGAATTGTTATTTTGGGAACAGGTTACAGGAATCCCTTTAAAAGAAAAATCCAGTTCTTCTAGTGAGTTAGCAAACGTACCGTATGCCATTTGATACAGTTTTTCTGCGTGATATAACGAGCGCAACAGTTGGATTGCTTCGCTCGCCCGGGAACGCTCAATTACTTTTTTGTATTCCGAAACGGCAAACGAAGCCAAAACCCCCACAATTACCACAACCGTCAATACCTCAATAAGCGTAAACCCTTTTCGTGTCCACATAATTCCCCTTTTACATCATTCCTTTTGTATATTGTACAAAAAACACTATCAATAAATACATTTTTTTTACCGTCACCTAAAATCAATCCCAAGCACAAAGGCCTACCCTAAGGACCTAGACCGTCTCTGGGTCTTTTGGCCCTTGCAATTACACCGATAAACCTCTACAATAAAAGTATGAAGAGACTATTTATTTTATTAACGACGTTGTATGTAATAAGTTTGTTACCGGCCTATGCCCAAAAACCAGGAATAGATGCCGCAGAAACCCTTATCCGGGCGGCTCGTGCCGGGCGCCGGGTTCCGGTCACCCGCTCCAAAGCGGCACCTGCGGTGGGGGTACATACCCTCCCCGTTCCCACTCCCTCTTTTCAAGTGCCGGCTTCTTATTACCGGTCAACCGTCTCCGAAAACCCGCGTGGGCAGCAAACAAAATTGTCCACCAAATCGCAAAATCCTCTTTCTTTACACGGACCACGCACCCCTTTAGATACCCAACCAATTCACGATTATCTTAAAAAGGTCGTCTCGGCTTCTCAGTCAACACCCGAAAAGCCGGTTTCCCAAACACCCCAGCAACCGCCCCAACAAACGGTCACCGTACAAGGCCCGGCGGATGATCCCATTGCCTATTTCCGTCAACTGGCCAAAGAAGGAGGAGAGGTTCCTTTGCAGGGTGATCCGTACGAAGCCAGTTATGCAGCCAAAATGAGGGCGGCCCGGGGAGAACCTGTACGACACGCATCCACCAGTTGGCGTGACCAATTTGAGCGTGAACAAACCCAGGCGACGACCCTCCTTTCCCCCGGAGAGTTACAAGATTTTAATGCCACTCTGGAAGGCGTCCGTTCCATATTAGAAAATCCTCCCGTTTTGGCACGCATTTACTTTGATCCAAATAGACGTAAACAAGTACTAAGCCGGAATTGGGACCCTACCAATCCGCAGGCAGAGGAAACCAAAGCAATGTATGCTCCACAAGAAGGTTCGTGGTTATTCCGTTCATCCAGAAGGTTGCCCCCCGCTGCCTTCATGGAAGCGTTGCGGTATGACAATTTTAATCAACGTAACTATATCCGAGTGCACAATGCTTTCTCGGCTCCTTTTCACCCGGATGTAACGGAACTGCACATATTGGCTGTTAGTGACGATACTGCTTTTCTAAAAAGGCTGGAAGACGCCGCCCGGACGGATCCCCGCGTACAGATAAAAATATGTGATAATGAGGGAGAAGCAGAAGCTGAATTACTCCATCATGCAAACCGGTATCATGTCGTATTAACAGATTTACTACTAGGGAAACGTTCCGGCATGGACTTAGCACTCATCGTACAACGCGACCAATTACCGTGTTATGTGGTGTTGGCCTCGCGCGGAGAAATTGAACCTGGCCGGGGTTTCTTGCTGGGATTTGACGGTTCTATTCCTAACGAATTTCATCCTCCTCTTGAGGAACCGACTTCTCGCTCCGCCCAACAAATATTTAACTATTTAAGCAACCTGGTAGGTAACGGCGGACACGCTTATCCCCAGGAATTGACGGATTGGTAAAATAATTGAGAAACCTCCCGAAAACGAAGCACATGAAGAAAATACTTATTTTGTTGCCCGTCCTATACATGACAAGTTTCCCCTCGGGTTACGCCCAGGGACCGGCGGTGGAAACGGGCGTCAAACTCCTTCGCGCAACGGTCCGACGTTCCCCGCAGGTTACCTCACACGTAATAGAAAACAGTATCCAAACTGCAGCCAAGCTCCCTCGCGGACAAGCCCAGAGTCCGGTGGCTTATTTTCATCAATTGACACAAGAAGGACCGACAGAAGAAATCTTATCGGGCGATCCATATGCCAAAGCCATCAGAAACGCCTACAAAATGACCCGAAATTGGGTCAACGGGCAAGCGTCTCGCCCTCAATCTTCCAGTTGGCTCACGCAATATCAACGCCAACAATGGCAACCCACAACCCTGTTATCCGCACCCGAACGGCACGAATTTAATACCATAGTCGCTACAAGCCGAGCCATGGCCCAAACACCTTCTCCGCGCCGCCGGCTTTTGATAGAAGATAGGCCCTTTACCTTGGATAATAATTGGAACCCTCTTCCCCCCGACCAACTAACAGAGACCGCCCTGTACGACCGTTTTGACCCCAAAAATTATTTATCCTACGAAGATAATTATACCGGCCCTTTTCACCCGCAAGTAAACAATCTGCAGGTGCTTATAGTCAGCGAAGAACCCGACCTCGTCGCCTATTTACAAGCAGGAGCCAAGCGTGAACCCCGGGTGCGCCTGACGGTTACGTCCGGCGGAGATGAAGCCATAGGATTACTAAAACGGGACCCGAATAAATTTCACGTCATTCTAACGGATATCCATATGGAAAACGGCAGCGGTCATGCGGTGGCAGCACACACTATATCGGAGCAATTGCCTTGCTACGTGGTCGCCCTTTCCAAGGCAAGTGCGAGTCCGGCTACATTTTTCTTAATGGGATTTGACGGCTTTATGACTACCATATCTTCGTTGGAAGCACGTAGATACGGAGTAGAAGAATTTCTACAACGGCATCAGCAAGAAAATCCCTATCGCCACACACAACAAATCTTCAATTATTTGAGCAACCTGGTAGGTAACGGCGGACACGCCTATCCCGTTAACCCCTAATATTTTGGCAGATTATTTTCTGCCTTGATAGGATTTCTAGTAGGAGGAAATACGTATGTCCCACTTAGGAGGAAATACGTATGTCCCACTCTTCGGGGGATAAAGTTTTACACAGAAAAGCGTATGGTTTTATACAGTCAGCAGTTTGTGTCCAAGTTCCATCTGCACTACGGTCCGACCACAATAGCACACTAGTGCCAACGCCGACTCTATCCTTGCGCACTATCACGTTACATCCCCCCCAGTTATCACAACTCCCATTAAAATCATAGTCTTTAATTTGACAACAAATAATACCGTTCTGCATACGATCAAAAAATGTCTCACAACCTTTCGTTACATCCAACGTTCCCTCATAGAACGGTCTCCCCGATGATGGGTCATCAGGACAGAAAAAATCACCTGAACCATTTGGATTTTCCAGTGTAAACATGTCCGCTTTTCTTTTAACTGCATAATACCGTTGCAACACTTTGGAAAAACGTGCTTTTTCAACAGCCTTTTTATACTGGGGTACTGCCACGGATGCTAGAATCCCGATGATAAGTACTACAACCAACAATTCAATAAGTGTAAAACCTCTTTTCATTAAAAACCTCCTTCCCGGTGTGGTCAATCAATTAACATCTATTTATAGTTTAACGCTTTTATAACTTTTTTTCAAGCAACTACAAAAGTTCGGCCAAATAATTGTAAAATAATAGCATTACGTATGCAGTTACCACCCGAATTTATTACCTATACTTCTGCCCTGTTCGGCCAAGAACGTTGGCAGTGTTTTTTGCAATCGTTTGACGATTCCCCCATTACCAGTATCCGGTTTAATCCGTGGAAATACAACGGAGAATCTCTTTTCCCGCAAGCGGTTACCGTGCCGTGGTGTCAACAGGCCTATTGGTTAAAAGAACGGCCCAATTTTACGTTAGACCCACTATTTCACGCCGGGGTATATTATGTGCAAGAGGCCGGATCTTTATTTTTAGATTACGTCCTACGACACTATGTTACTTCCCCCGTGTTGGCGTTGGATTTGTGCGCTGCTCCCGGCGGAAAATCCACCTTAATGCGTGCGGCTTTGCCGGAAGGATCCGTGTTGGTTTCCAACGAACCGGACCGCCGCCGGGCTAATATCTTATTGGAAAATATGCTCAAACAAGGCCACCCGGATGTATTGGTTACCCACAACTATCCGAGCGATTTTGCCACGACCCACTGGACGTTTGATGTGATTTTGACGGATGTTCCCTGTTCGGGCGAAGGGTTGTTCCGCCGTGATGAAACCGCCGTAAACGAGTGGAGTTTTCCGCAAGTGCACTTTTGTCAAAAACGCCAACGCCAAATTCTGCAGGACATTTGGCCCTGCCTGCGGGAAGGGGGCCTGCTGATTTACAGTACCTGCACCTTTAACACCCGGGAAAACGAAGAAAATGTACACTTTATCGCCGAGGAACTAGGCGCGGAAATATTGCCTGTGGCCACGCAACCCGATTGGGCCATCACGGGCTCTTTACTCTCCGGCTGGAATAAACCTGTATACCGCTTTATCCCCGGTATTACACGAAGCGAGGGCCTTTTTATGGCCGTACTCCGTAAGAAAGGTCCTACTTCCGGGCCCGGCATGTTGCCCAACGCAGCCCGCAAGCACGCACACTCCCACCGGCTTATTCACGTGTTATCTGACGGCATACCGACTTTTGAACAAAAAGGGAAAGAACAAATTCCTTCCGCCGCGCAAGCCCTTTCATTAACTCCCCCCGCTTATCCGCGCGTAGAATTAACCCTGGAACAAGCCCAACACTACCTGCACCGCGAAAGTTTTTCTTTACCCACCGGTACGCCCCAAGGGTTTGTGTTGGTTACGTATTGCGATAAACCTCTCGGTTTTATGAAAAACTTGGGGCCGCGCGCCAACAACTTGTACCCCAAAAATTGGGCCATCCGCCGTTTATAACCGAATCCCCAAACTCACTAAAAGGACCTATATACATCTAGGTCTTTTGACCCTTGTGCCTCAGCAGGAAATATTTTTACAATAAATATAGATGTATCTAATTTAGTTCAGGAGAACAACGAACATGAAACGTATTTTTCAACTCACCGCCGTGCCTGCTTTTCTATGCGCACTGACGGTTACCGGCTATGCACAAGGCAACCGGATTGCCGAGCAAATCGCCAAAGAAGCGACCGGGAAAGGTGCCACCCGCAAAGTAACACAAACCACCGTTTGGATGCATCCATCTCATCCGGCTCTCAAAACCGCTACGAATCTCCCGTTTTACAAATTACCTGTCACGCAGATGGCTGTTACTGTAAAAAATGACCCGTTTGGAAACGATTTGTACACGAATTTACAACGGCGGGTTGCCTTAACGAATTTGTTAAACGGCCTCCCTCAGACCCAACAAACTGTTCCCCCTACCGTGGATTTACCCACTATTTCCACCGCCGGGGCTGAACGCCAAGCCCCGTGGGCAGAAAAAAACTTAATCATTACCGATATTTTATCGCGGGAAAATCCGGAAGAAATGAAAAAATTGGCAAGCCAAATCCCCGATTTGGCCCAAAAAGTGACCGATCAGGATATTTTGTATTTGGCACTTACTAAAAGATGGCAGACCCTTGAATTTTTAACCGAAAAAGGGGTTAATCTCCGTACTGTTTTTGAGCAACCCAACTTAAATCGCGCTCCCGGCATTATCCGTCCGGCCGACTTGGTGCGCAACATGGCCCGGGAATATGACAAAGAAGGGCTTGCCTTTTTAAAACAACACGAAGTTAACTTCAACCGTGTCTTTACTATAGAAGAAAATGCGAGAATCTCAACGGAAGAAGGCGTGGTGTATGATGTGCTTCAAAACTTTGGTTACGAAAACCTAACCGTCTATTTGAACCGCCTCAAAAATTCTTTACATACCCTCTCTGCTAAACAGCGGCCCAGTTCACACGAAGTGATTACCTCGGACGAATTGAACACCTTGCGTACGCTGGTCCAATACATGACAGCTCTGGACAAAACCCAGTTTCAGCACTCCGCGGAAGGGGATTTGATCTTCCGTGTGATCGTTAACGATATCCCTCGCCGGGCCCGTGCTAACCATTCACAAATAAGTTGGGATGAGGAAATCGGTTTTTTGCGGGAACTGGTTGTTACCTATCACCTTGATGTTGCCAAGGGATTGGAAGGATCAGATGTCTTTCAAAATACCTCGTGGCTCTTAGTTCCGGATGCGATACAACGGACGTTGTTAGATCTTCTGATTAATGAAGGCGGCGCAGATATTAATGCGCATGTGTTATATCCCTTCCTTTCCGGACACGCGGACAGGGCCCTTGATCCCACAAAAACTCTTCAGATCATGTTGGAAGAATATCATGCCCCGCTTTCGTGGGAAGATCAAACGACATCTCCCCTAACGGTTTACCTTACGCATAATTGGAAAAATCCTGATAGCCGGGTAGTAGAATCCTTGGTGGGACACGGGGCTGTCGTGAAAGCAAAACACTTAAGTATGGTATCCGAATTCGACCCGGAAAGCATGAAAACAAAGGTCCTGTTGTACCATCATTTACAACAGGAATAGTGTTGCCAAATTCAAAAAAAATCCCGCCCGTCATCATTTTATGACGGGCGGGGTTTTTTATGTAAACTCGGATTATTCGTTAAAAGAAAACTCTACACTCCCGTCTTTAGCCACCTGGCCCGCAACGCCGCTTGCGCTACTGTCTGTTTGGGTGGCAACCAATTTCTTCGTATCAATCTCCGCAAACATACCTTTCTTCAGAACTTCAAACCGCTCGGTAGTGCCGGATAATTCCACTTCTGCCCGGTCTAACGCAGAAATACGGATATGGTTTGCTTCCACATAATCTAAATCCACAGAAGAACTTCCTTTGGAATCAATGTTGATTTGGGCAACATTCACCTGCTTCATAGATACTTCACCGTTTTGGCGTGTTTTAATAACCAATTCCGTGCCTTGAAAAGCCGTTTTAGATTCAAAATCCGCTTCTCCGTACACGGCCACCCGGTTCAGTTGCGGAGCATTGACATAAACCGCCACATCATCATCACCTGTAAAGAAAGGTTCTTTGTACTCAATAAAGAGCGTACTTTCTTTTACTTTGATTTTGATGGCTTTAACCAATTTGGCAGGACCGCTGACCGAAAAAGAATGACCTTTCCCCTGGGAGAAATAAACATTTACGTCTCCCCCACTAACCTCAACGGCGGAAAAAGCGGGTGCATTGGGCACCTCGCGCGTTTTATATTCCTGGGCCTGGGCAGAAACAAAAGTTCCCAACAAGGCAATTACTATCCCTAATTTTTTTATGATTATCATCATTTCTCTCCCTTACTCTACATCAAAATTGAAATAGGTGTCTTTGTACGGTTCGTCTTTTAAGGTGAAGTGCCACCATTCCGAATCAATCGGCTTAAACCCTGCCTTGACCATCGCGTCACGCAGAATCTGCCGATTACGTTTTTGCTTTTTGGTGATTTTTTTATAATCGGGATGGGAAATTTCTGAAAATAAATCAAACGTTCCTCCCATATCTACAAAAGAACCGTCCTTTTTGATGAGCGTCAAATCTACGGTACTCCCCCGCGTATGGCCGGATTTAGCCATGATGTAATTCCCCGCCAACAAATTAGATTTTTTTAGCGTGGGGTAAAAGGTTTTATCCCCGTCGTCATTCGGATCGTTAATCCACGCCACAAAATTATCCACGGCTTTTTGCGGGCGGTAAGCATCCCAAATCAGCAAGCGGTATCCTTGCGCCCGTAAATCGGCAGCCGCCACAGCCAAGGCCGCCAACGCTTTTTTGGTCATATACGCGCGCGGGGCTTTATAACCTTGTATTTTATTTCCGGTAAAGTTATTCGGGGAATAATAACGGATATCATACGCCGCATCATCAATGACCGTGCCGATTTCCGCAAAGTCTGTTTTATCGGTCGAGATTGTATCTGCCCACACCGGAACCAAACTCCCCGCCACTACTAGCAACATCAATACCATCTTTTTCATCGTATTCTCCCTCCTACCCAAACTACAACTAACTATATCACAAAAATCACACAAGGTACAAGAAAAATTCCGCTTTTCCCGTAATGACCGGCGAACTAAATGCTATAAGCCCCGTTAAAAAATGCTAGAATCTTTTGTGCTGAAACGAGGAATCATACCATGATAAAATTCCCCCAAAAACATTTCTTCCGGTTTGCTTGTGTAGTGACAGCCAGTCTGCTGGGTGTCGGTTGCGCCTCCATCCCAAAGGACCCGTTGGCCTTGTGGAATAACCAAGCCCCAGCCAAACAGGCGTTGGTAAATTATGTAGAAGCGGTAACAGCCCCCCGCTCGCCCGATTTTATTCCGGTAGAAAACCGTATCGCTGTGTTTGACCTGGACGGTACGCTCATATTGGAAACGGACCCTACGTATTTTGATTGGGCCCTGTTTGAACACCGTGTGTTGGATGACCCCCGGTACACCCCCACCCGCGAACAGGTAGCGGCTGCCCGTGCTTCGCGTGAAAAAGGCATTTCCCCCCCGTTAAACGCCAACCGAGAAAAAATGGTTTCTCAAGCTTACCAAGGGCTTAGTGTAGAAGAATTTTACGACTTCATACGTGCTTTTATGCAACAAGACCAACCCGGGTTCGTGGGTATGAAACGCGGTGATATTTTTTATAAACCCATGTTAGAGGTGGTGGAGTACTTGGTAAAAAATAAATTTACGGTTTACATTTGCAGCGGTACCGACCGCCTAACCGTACGACCGCTGCTTGCGGAAAATATGCCGTATATCCCTAACCGCCAAATCTTAGGGTCCGACAGCACCCTGATTGCCAGCGGGCAAGGCAATGCGGATGGGCTTGTTTACACGTTTCAAAAGGGAGATCATCTGGTTTTAGGAGGAAAAAATCTTGTCAAAAATCTGCAAATGAATAAAGTAACCCTCATTGAGCGGGAAATCGGCGTGCAGCCGGTGCTTGCTTTCGGCAATACATTCAGCGACGCCAGCATGGTCAACTATACCATTTACAACAATCCGTACAAGGCCCTGGGGTTTATGTTGATGTGTGACGATTTGGAACGGGAATATGGAAACCAGCAAAAAGCCGAAAAAATGCGCGCAGGTTGCGAGCAGTACGGCTGGATTTGCGTGTCCATGCGTGATGATTGGAAAACTATATACGGCTCCCACATTAAACGCCGTTAAATAACGAGGTATCTACATGAAAAAACTTATTTTATGCGTTGTTTCACTCTTCTTTTGCGTGCCGGTTTTCGCCCATTTGAGCCAAGGCCAGCACCTGGTAGGCGGACGATTGGGACTCGGTTTTCAGTTGGAGAATTCCGGGGTGTCTTATTCCAATTATGACCGCGTAGATTGGGGTTCGCTCGGCGCGGAATACGGCATATCGTACTACTACCTGTTGACCGACCGCGTGGGAATCGGGGCAGACCTGGCCTACGGCGATTTTGACGGTGGCGAATTATTTGTTTCTGCAGATAAGGTGGATAACAAAACAAAACTGTTTAACGCTATGCTATCCGCCCGTTTTACCGCCAATCCTTCGCACTTGTTTCGCTTATATATGCCGGTAGGGTTGGGGTTGACTGCCGCCCAACAACACATGCGTATCAAAAAAAGTGGCATGGACTATGATCAAAAAGCCACCAGCACATCTTTGGGTTGGTTTGTAGGCGCCGGATTTGAGTTTGACCTCGGACGCCACAGCGGTTGGGCCCTGGGATTTGAAACGCGTTACAATGCCTTTCATTATGATACGGATAAGCTTACGCGCGACGCCCCTCCGGCTATCCAAGGGGACGGCAACCGCCGGTTAAGTTATATGTCGTTTCACTTACAAGTTAATAAACGGTTCTAACGGAGAAATTCGTCCTGTGATACTCCAAAAATACTTTGGAATCAGGATTATTTTGCCCCTTTGAGGTTTTTAAGAGCTTCCGGATTGTTTTGATGTACAACGGCAACGGTTTTACAACCGTTCAGTTCGGCACAGTCGGCACACGTTTCAAAACCTTTATTCTTTACACATTGGCGGATTTGGCACAAATGGCTGCAGAAAAAGGTTTTGACGCCTTCCGTACGGCAACCGGTACAATTAATCATTTCCGGAGTAATGGAAGTATTATTCAATTTGCTCCATAATCGGGCAGTCTGGGCCCGCAAAGAATCATCATTACGCAAAGTGGCCAAATACGCATCACACGCTTTACAATCAATCCCGCAACAACCTATCTCTTTTTTCATGGTTTTCCTCTCTCGTATTTTATCATAATTGGGCCGATAAAACCGCCATCCCCAAAAGGGACCTAATAAATTATAGGCCTTTTGGTCCCCTTAAAATGGGCCGTTTTTCCCATTGAAATTATACATTTCGTTATCTATACTAATATGTAGCGCTAAAGAATAAATAGTGCGAATAAATTATGAAAATATTACGCACCCTTTTACCGACGTATAAGTTGTCCTATGCCCCTTGGCGGCGTGGGATAGCTTGTTTATTGGCTTTATTCTTGCTTTTACAAAATGCGGGCGTTGCGTGGGCACAGTCTGCCATGGTATCGCCGCAATTTTACTCCCATGCCTACTCTAAATCTAAAACCAATCCTTGCGAACAAGCCCGCAAAGCGGGCCTGACCGTACGACAAGGAGCCAACGAGGCGTATTGCGCCAAACTTTTGTTGGAACACCATATCCAACAAGAACTCACAAAAGCACAAGATACACAAGGAGCCACCAAAGCACGCATTGAAACTGCGCTCAAAGACATGAAAGCGGCTTTAGCAAAAAAAGATGCAGCAGGTTACCAAAATTTAACCGATGAGTTAAATAACTTAATCATTACCGATTTGGAAAATAATGTCTCTGCCCATGTAGAAAAAATGGCGGCTAGCGACCAAAAAGGCACCATCCAAGCGTTCTTGGAAGATACCGTCTACAAAATTATGGTGTTAAATGATCATATTGCAGAAGGTGCTATTTCGGACGCGGATTTTTCCCGTGCGGTGATGGCCTTATCCAACGGAATATATACCCCTTGTTCCGGGCAAGCCTGTTATGTGCGCGGAGCCAGTATACTTTTACTGGCCACCGCCGCACAACCGAACATCATTTCCCGTCACCACCGCAAAGCAGAACTGGGCACCCAACTTAAAAACCGTATTATCGGTGCTTCCCGTAAAAATTACGGCCGTTCCAAAGCGGAGAATTTTGAGTCGGACAAAATTATCGCCGAACACCTCATTGCGGCGTTAGCCATCTTAAAAGAGGCACGCGGAATGAAAACTGTGGTACAAAACTATGCGGATAAATACGGTAAAGAAAACCGGTATAATCCGACGGACCCCCAAGACCGATTTTTAGTTCAACTCACTGAGTGGGCCGTGGAATATCCGGTATCCTCCACCGGGAAAGGAAATGCGGAATATACAACGGCGCATTTGTTGCGGGATTGGGCCAATAGTAACTTTTTCTTGCTTCAAGTACGGGGCCGTATTGAAATGGGCCGCTACGCGAATGCCAACAAAGTGTACGGCGCTGAAACAATGCAACAGGTCCGCACCTATTTACAGACCAAATATTGTAATATCGGCAATGCGTACGGCGTAAATATCACAGGCGGTGCCGAAAACACGAAAATTGCCCAGCAAGACATCTCGCTGGGGTATTGGGGTGGACAACGGCATACAGACTCTATCCGTGCGACAGGGGATACCCGCTGCCAAGTCATTTATCCCACCGTTATCAACCAACGGCTGGTGATTACAGATTTAAGTAACAAAATTACCCGGGAACTGATGCTATTTGCCATCCCGCCGGGATTTGCGTTAACGGCCCCGGTTAAAGCCGTAAAGGGGCTTATCAAAGCCACTAAAGTGGCAAACAAAACAGGTAAGTCGTTACGGGCCGTATATAAGACGGAAAAAGCCGTCAGCAAGGCTGGTCAGGCCGCGCGCGAAACAAAAGCCGTACAACAAGCTACCCGCAATATAGAAAGCGGTTCTTCCGCCTTGGGCAAACAAGGAGCCCGGAACACGGTAAAGGATATCAAAACCGCTGCCCGGACCGCTACGCCGGAGGGAGAAATTGTTCGGGAAGGGAATCACTTTGTATACCGCGGGGATACTCCGCCGGTTGCACCGCCGCCCGGTGTGTCTGCCAACGCAGGTAAATGGGAAGCTAAAGCAGGTTTCCGCCGTTCCGGAGAACCGCCAACATACACTTGGCGTGAGTACGCTCCTACTTCGTCAGGAATAACCGTCCCGCAACCGTTGCCAACAGGACAGGTAGAGAATATGTATGGTGCGGCTGCCCAAACCCAAACGCCTGCTTGGGGAGGTGCATACAACCCAACCAACATGGCAGGTACAGGCGGTACAGGCGCGCACAGTGTACCCGGACCGATGACACAAATCGGTAACGGAGGCACTCCAACCGCGCGCAATCCCATTGGATTTAACCCAGGCAGCAGCGCGCAAGGGCAAGTGCGTTACCGTGGGCTCAATCAGGATTTCGTCTTCCCGGTGAGAGCCGAGGAACAAACCGCTATACAGCAAATTATTGATCGTACTACAGCAGACGTAACCACGGCTAAAATGAAATACGCAGAACTGGACCAAGCCGTGCGACAGTTAAGACAGCAAAAACCCGGGCTATTTGGGAAAAAAGCGCACCAAGAAGCCTTGGCCGCTAAAGAGCAGGCATTGGCAAATGCCCAACGCACGATGACTGATGCTATCCGAACGCAAAAAAATGTACTTGCAGCAGTTAAGGACAGGAAACCGCTGTCCGAAATCCGATATCAATACAAGGGATATGAGGAAGTAGCGCAGACAAGCGCAAGTTCCGCGGTCACACCCGGTATTGAAATTGTAAATAGGACACCGAAGCAACCCAAAATCCCCGAAGCGCCTGCGGCTAAACCTACGGCACGGACTTCTGCGGCGGAGAATCCTACGCAGACAGCGGAACTTGCCACCCGGTTAAAAACCCAAGGAGCAGAAGGGCCCTTTGAAAGAATTGTTAATAGAGTGGCCACCCATTTAACTCAAGCCCGCTCCAATCCGACACTCACTACGGCTCAACGCGCTCGCGTGGCCGAGGCGGAGCGGTATTTCAGCCAATTGACTGCTGCGGAACTCAAAGATCCCAAGACGGTATCCTCGGCTATGTTTAGAGAACAGGCCGCCGTATTACGCTCGCCGGCAGCTACGGAACATGCGTTTTACGTTGAAGGAGCCGGTTTTGCCAAGTTCTACAAAGATTCTCCCGGCTTCCTCCTGGGGAAGGAAGAAGGATTTATTCCGCACGTCGTTGGTGACCCGACAGAGGGTTTCCTCGGTCGCGACCTGTACCGGGCGTTCCAAAAAGCCCCCCGTACGGACAAACCCGTTTTGGTACAAATTACCTCACACGGAGAATTAGATGGCGCCGGAAAATTTTATATTCCCTCTAAAGGGCTGGACCAAGGAGCTAAAGTTGATACTGAACAATTGGTCAATAACCTACAACAATTACGCCAGGTTACCGGCACTCCGGAAATCAACTTGCAGTTGGATGCGTGTCATGCCGGCCAATTTGTAAACGAGTTTGAGAAATTACCCCAAACCAAACGACAAGGCATCAATGTTTATGCGCACGGAGGAGGAGTAGGACAGGAAAACGAATTATTACAATATACACCGTATCAGGCACAAAAAGCGCACGGTAGCGGGTCTATTGCCGCGCACCAACAAGAGGTCTTGATTGATGTAATCAACCACGGAAATGTATTTGCCCGCGGACATATCAACGGAACTTCGTTTAATCCGCTGGAGCAAGCGGCTCTGCGCGCCAAAGCGGAAGGAAGCCCGTTGGCCCAAGAACTGGATTTGTTGCACCAACTGCAAGATGCCGCCCCTACTCGCACCCAGGCCATTATGAAACAGTATGAAAGAATCAATTCGGATACTCAGTTTCACGGCTCTTATTTCCGGGCCTCAAACTTATCGTTAGATAGAAAAGTTATCAACTACATCAAAGACACGGCGCAAAAGATGATGTCCGGCCAACGCTGGGAAAAAACCGGACCTTTGCAACATCTCTTCAAGAGAAAAAAACAACCTCCCGTTTTTGAACTCTAATCGGTTCTCCGTGTCTGGAAAATAACAACCTCTCGCGTATGTGAGGGGTTGTTATTTTTTCACACCCAGCAAAGAATCGTAGAGGTTTTTATCTTCCGCACCAAAGCATACAAAAATGATTTCTTGGACGGTTTTTAAGAGAGGAGCCGCTTGTTGAACGGACGCTACCGCTATCCGCGCTGCTTGTTCTTGCGGGAAACGGTACACACCCGTAGAAATGCACGGAAACGCAACCGTTTTGCACGCGTACTTCTCCGCCAGTTGGAGGGAGTGTAAATAGCAATTGCGCAGTTTTTCCGCTTCGTGATTATTCCCCCCGTACCACACCGGACCCACCGTGTGGATGACGTATTGACAAGGCAAGTGATAGGCCGCAGTTATCTTGGCTTCCCCCGTTTGGCAACCGCCCAAGGTGCGGCACGCGGTCAAAAGTTCCGGCCCGGCAGCACGGTGGATGGCACCATCCACTCCCCCACCGCCTAGCAACGTGCGATTAGCAGCATTGACAATAGCATCTACCTTAAGTTGGGTGATATCCCCTTGGATGACCGTTAGTTTACACATAGATTTCTTAAAGCCGCCCTTTAAATTCAAAACCGATCGCTTCTACAGCCGATTTTATTTCTTCGTCGCTGACGTCTCCTTTCACGCACGCCACTCCTTCACTGAGCCGAACGGTAACTTCTTTGACGGACGGAATGTTTTCTATCGCTTTGGTGGCATTTTCCTTGCAGTGGTTACACCTCATTCCGCCAATTCTAAAGCAAACTTCTTCCTCGTTTCCTACGCGTTCCGGTACGGCGGTTTTCTCTCTGTATTTTTTGAATAGCAAGGCGTTTGCCAAGAGAATTAGCAACAGGCCCGAACACACCACTTTGAAATAATAAAAGTGCCCGCTCGCATGCGCGCTCAAGGTAAACTTGGATACGTCAAACCAATAAGCCGGTAAAAAGTAATCTATGAACAAGCCGGAAGTGACAGCCCCAATAACAAGGGTCGTCAGATAGAGTATAAACGTTTTTCTGCCCAACACATGGCCGATCACCATCATGGAGGCTATATTCGCGGCGGGTCCCGCCATCAGTAAAACAAGAGCTGTTCCCGGACTCAACCCCTTCATCATAAGCGCAATGGCGATAGGAATAGAACCCGTCGCGCACACATACATCGGCACTGCTACCACCAAAACGAGTAGCATCGTCAAGAGTGTGTTACTACCAAAAATCGTAAAAAAGTTGTCCGGCACAAAATAGGCAATCAGTCCCGCCACCAGTAAACCGAACAAAAGCATTTTTCCAATATCTTCCATCATTTCCACATAACCGTAATGCAAAGCACTTACCAACTTCTGCACGAAGCCAGAGGCTTTGGGGGGCTGGTTACCGGCAGGTTGAAAAGCCGCAGAAGTACCCGCTTCGGTGGTAAAAGCATTGGTTACCAGGCCCGCAAACAGGGACGTAAACACGGCGGTTACCGGGCGAATAATCGCAAAAGGTAGCCCTAAGAGCGAATAGGTAGCCATGATAGAATCCACCCCTGTTTGCGGAGTGGCTATTAAAAACGAAATCACAGCCCCTTTGGAAGCCCCCCCTCTGTACAGGGCCATCGCGGTGGGAATCACCCCGCAAGAACATAAAGGGAGCGGAATGCCAAATAATGTGGCATACAAAACAGAGGCCCAATTGTTTTTGGATAAATACTTAGCAAACAAATGTTGCGGTACGAACGCGTGTAAAATCCCCGCAAAGAGGAATCCCAACAACAAATAAAACGACATGGCATTGAATATGGAAAAAACAGTTCCTATGATTTCTTTGATAAATTCCACGTAAATTCTCCTATCGGTTCATTTTTTTAATTGATTTTGTCAAGAAGCTCTACGTATAGTGTAGCAAAATAACAGCCCGGTCTTAAAGACAACAAACCGTTTGATAATATCTAAAAATAAGTAGAACAAATCCTATAAAATTTCAGCGCAATTTCTCTTTCCGGGGATGTACAGTAATCCCTTTTTCGTACTCATATTTTCAATTAAAATTATTACACCCACTCGCACTTAATTAAACATAAATCTTCTTGCGTTTGGGCATTAACAAGGGCGTGCACCGTATTATGCGCATCCAACTTTTGCACTCTACAGGTCAGCGTTTCGCCGCATTTGATTTCTTTCTTAAAAACGATATCTATATTTTTGAGTTCCTTCTCGTGTTTCCACTCATAAGGGAGCGGTTCAAGGGCCCAGACGATATAGTTACCGTTATTGGCGTGCATATTGATATCAATATCGTTGTAGCGCACTTTAAAAGTTTCCTCATAATCCGCTTGCGTAAGCAGCGGTATTTTGGCAAATTTCAAATCCGTCTCGCCGGGTATGAATTTAATCATATTTTCGTTGTCTTTTAACACTTCGCCCACATGGGCAATATCCATCGTATCGGCATGTACTAACGCCCACACACTAGAAGCTCGGCCACACAACTCTCCGTCGGCATAGACCTCAAAATTACGGTACGCAAACATCCGGTTATAACCACGCGGCTGCGTCTGAATAGTCAGTTGGTGTACGTTAACGGGGTATTTGACAAATTCAATGCGGTATTTCAAAAGTACCCACAGCAAATGTTGCGGATAAATGGCGGAATAACCAAAGCCCAAACGCTCGGCACTTTCGGCCGCCATATCTTGAAAAAAATTCAGAAGAGAAAACGGCTTTAGATGGCCGTTGCATTCGGTATCGGAATAACGGATGTGAATATTTTCTTTTAACAGTAAATTTTGCATACAATCCTCCATTACAAGTAGTATAGCAAAAAGAATACCGTTCTACCGAGCCCAAAATAAGTACAATGAATATATGCGAAAAGGAAAACTGGAAAAAGCGTTTACGTATTTGGAATCCGGCTCTGTTTTACTGGTAACTTCACGCAACCGCCAAAAAGACAATGTAATGACGATATCGTGGCAAATGGTGCTTGATTTTACGCCGCGCATGGCCATTTGCACCGGTCCTTGGAACGACTCTTTTGACGCGATTATCCGCACCCGGGAGTGTACCCTGTGCGTGCCGGCCGTGGATATGCTGGACAAGGTGGTCGGCATTGGCACGGTACACGCGTCCGAATGTGATAAATTTAGGCATTTCCATTTAAAAAAGCAAAAGCCGTCCAAAATCAAAGCCCCGCTGATTGCCGATTGTTTGGCCGCCCTAGAATGCAAACTGGTGGATTATGTGGAACCCCACGGGATACTGGTTCTAAAAGGCGTACAGCTGTGGGAAAACCCTCTCCACAAAGAACGCCGGGTAATCCATGCCAATGGAGACGGCACTTTTTTTGCCGACGGTGAATTTTTCAACCGCCGCCCAGAAATGAAATCCCGCCTGCCCGAGGGCGTAGAACGGTTTAAATAAGGTTCCTAATCTCTTGCCCGGCTAATTATAGAACCGATTGTATATCTTGTGCTATTAACTGGGGCGTTAAGCGGTACTTGGCGTAAAGGGTATCACGCGGGACTTTGTCCGTAAATTCCTTAAAAGAGCCGTAATTCAACACTTTCATACGGCTGCTACCGTAAAAACGGGCAATTTTCTCACCAAAACCGCCGTCCAACTCCCCATCTTCCAGCGTGACTACGACCTGGTGATCCGTTTTTAAACTGTTTAACAGACTTATGTCCAGTCCGGTTATAAAACGCGGGTTAATAAGAGTGGCATCTATATTGAGTTGGGCCTTCAAAAACATTTTTACATCACGCGCTTTCTCAAAGAACGTTCCCACACCAATCAGCGCCACTTTACTTCCCTTTTCTACCATTTTAAACCGGTTTAAAACGGAATAATCCGTCTCGTCTTTTGTACCATAAGATACAAAATTCATCGGCACGCGAATTGCGACCGGATATTTACTTTGCTGCATGGACCAGTCCAACATCCGCACGTATTCTTCCTTACAGGTTGGCGCCAAATACACCATATTGGGAATATTGGAAATCAGCGGAATATCAAACGTGGTGAGGTGCGTGGCATCCGCGCCCGAAATTCCCCCCCCATACACAAGTATCGTAGCCGGGTTACTGTTTAGAGCTAAATCTTGCGAGAGTTGGTCATAGGTGCGTTGCACGAACGAACTGGACACACAAAACACGGGCTTTGCCCCCCTTTTCGCCAGGCCGGAAGCCATTGCCACCGCGTGTTCCTCGGCAATACCGACATCCACATAGTGTGCGCCCATTCTTTCACGGAACGCTTTGTTAAAACCAAACACGCCGGGAGTAGCGGCGTTAATAGCCACAAGGGGCATACCATCGCTCACTCTTTGCAGTAAATAATTTTTGGTAATGGAGTTATAATCCTCGCCCACCTGTCTGGGGGATTCATTTAGGTGTGTTATCGTACCCGGCATAATCCAGTGAAAAGGCTCTTTGTTCTCTTCGGCAGGCGTAAACCCCTTGCCTTTTTGGGTGTGAATATGCAAGACGACCGGGTGATCAATATCTTTCACTTGTTAAATAAGGCAATCAGTTTTTGGATGTCGTTTCCCTCATCCAAATAGACATATTCAAGGCCCAGCGCTTCAAAGAAATTATTTTTGACTTTGCCTTTCTGTCGGCGCATTTGTGTGAGCATATGGCAAATACCGCCCTGATTTTCAGCAATAGACATATCGTTATCGTTTAGTACGATAATAAGATTACCGTCAAAAACCGCGGCATTATTCAGCCCCTCCAAAGCTTCTCCCCCTGTGAGTGAACCGTCGCCGATGAGTGCAATTACATTGCCCTTTTCGCCGAGCATATCGCGCCCTTTGGCTAGCCCCATAGCCAGACTAATAGAAGTGGATGTATGACCGACTTTAAATAGATCATGTTCGCTTTCTTCGGGAGCAGTATAACCCGTATATTTGGAGTAGGAGTCGGAGTCCGTAAAGCCGGCTTTGCGGCCCGTTAAAATCTTATGCGCGTAGCATTGGTGGGAAACGTCAAACACGATTTTATCCATAGGAGAATTAAACACATAGTGCAAAGCAATTGTCGCTTCAATAATCCCCAAATTGGAACCGAAGTGCCCGCCCGTTACGTCCACCCGTTTAATAAGGGTTTTTCTTATTTCTTCGGCCAAAAGATTAAGTTCTTGCGGGTTTAATTTTTTTACGTCTTGCGTCGTGTTAATCGTGTTTAATACGCTGGTTACCGTTGCCATAGTCATTCTCCTCAAAATACGTATAAAGATATTGTAGCAATTGGGAATAAATTTTCAGGAATTTTTTTTTAAAACTGCTACAATGTTGTTAAAGGAGGATTTATGAATAAAAAACTACTCATCATTCTTACGGCAGCCGTACTCGTCGGTGCTTGCCAAACCACACCTAAGCAAGAGGTGTCTATCCGTAAACCCGTAGTGTACTTCACGCGGGACATTAGCCCGGAAGGATTAGTCAAAATCTACGATAAAATTTCCGCGAACATTAACGGTAAAGTGGCTATCAAATTCCATACGGGCGAGCCGCATGGCCCAAACATTCTGCCGGTACCCATGGTAAAAGCCTTGTGGGAACATATCCCCAACAGTACGCTTGTGGAGACGAACGTATTTTACAATTCCCCTCGCCAAACCACCGAAGGCCATAGAGAAGTATTAAAAACCAACGGTTGGACGTTTAGCCAAGTGGATATTATGGATGAAGACGGCACAGTTATGCTTCCTGTTAAAGGCGGGAAGCACTTTAAAGAAATGTCCATGGGCAGTCATGTACTCAACTATGATTCACTGGTGGTACTTACGCACTTTAAGGGCCACGCAATGGGCGGTTACGGTGGAAGTTTGAAAAACATTGCTATCGGTATGGCGGACGGTAAAATCGGTAAAAAAATGATTCACCAAAAAGGCGATCAGCAATGGGGTTATACGGGGGCCCGTTTCCAAGAGAATATGGTGGAATCCGCCAAAGCCACGGTGGACCACTTTGGCAAAAAAATTGTGTACATTAACGTCTTACGCCGCATGTCGGTTGATTGTGACTGCGCAGGCACTTCTGCCGCCGAACCCAAAGCACACGATATCGGCATTTTGGCTTCTACGGATTTAATGGCTGTGGATCAAGCCTCTTTAGACCAAGTGTATGCTCTGCCGGAACAGGAAGGACATGATTTAAAAGAGCGCATTGAATCACGTGAAGGGTTGCGCCAGATCTCCTACATGAAGGAACTGGGTATGGGAACGGGCGAATATACCTTGGTGGATATGGATAAATAACCATGAAAGTATTGCTCATTAACGGAAGCCCACATAAAGAAGGATGTACTTTTACGGCACTTAATGAAATTGCCAACACCCTTCAGAAAAACGGTATTGAAAGTGAAATTTTTCACATCGGCGAAAAACCGATTGCTAATTGTATCGCTTGCGGAAAATGCCGCGAAACAGGTAAATGCGTATTTGATACTGATGGCGTCAACGAAATCGGCGCCCGCTTAAATGAGTTTGGTGCTCTGGTGCTCGGCACGCCCGTCTATTATGCGGGGCCATCCGGGCAACTTTGCTCGTTTTGTGATCGGCTGTTTTTCTCTAATTCCAAAAAAATGGCCGGCAAATTAGCGGCAGCGGTCGTATCTTGCCGCAGGGGCGGCGCAACGGCCTCTTTTGATCGGTTGAACAAGTATTTTACCATTACCAATATGCAAGTAGTCGGGTCCCAGTATTGGAACATGGTACATGGCTTTACGCCGGAAGACGTCCACAAAGACGTGGAAGGTTTGCAAACCATGCGTACGCTGGCCCAAAATATGGCGTGGCTACTCAAATGCATTGAACTGGGCAAAAAACATGGCATTAACAAACCGGAATATGAGCCGGTAACATTTACAAACTTTATTCAATAGGAGAATCTATGAAAAAAATACTTACACTTTTCATGTCCGTACTGTTCGCAATGGCATGTAGTGCTAAACCCCAAGCGGAAAAGAAAGAAACAAAACCCCTGACCAATGCAAAAACTTTGGTGGTATATTTCTCGGCAACCGGCACCACCCAAAAAGTTGCGGAAAACCTAGCTAAAGCCCTTCATACGACCGCGGTGGAGATTAAACCTCTGTTTCCTTATACCAGCGAGGATTTAGATTGGACGAATAAGAGTTCCAGAAGTTCCGTGGAGATGAAGCATAAATCCTTCCGTCCGGAAATAGTAAAGAATGATCTGGATCTGTCGGGGTATGATACCATCTTTTTGGGCTTCCCGATCTGGTGGGGTACTGCGCCAAGGGTGGTACAAACCTTCTTGGAAGGGCAGAATTTTGCGAATAAAACCATTATCCTCTTTGCCACCTCCGGTAGTAGCGGCATGGGAAATACAGATAAAGATTTAAAACCCAGTGTAGATGTTTCTACGAAGATTATTAAAGGCAAAACCCTCAATGGCAACCCCTCGGTAGAAGAATTAAAAACGTGGGCGGAAACCATTAATTAATAGTAAACCTATCCGTTAATAAGCCCCCCAGTGAACCCTTGCTGGGGGCTATTTTTATGGTTCTACTGGGCCTTAAAGCGCCCAAGGGACTCGTGCACTGGGACGGTTTTAACTTTCCGCTTGACTTGGAGTTAACTCCAACTGCTATAATATTTTACAGGAGGAATTATGACCATTTCTGAAGTAAGCAAACGGTGTAACATTTCACCCGATACATTGCGCTACTATGAAAAAGCAGGGTTACTCTTGGATGTAAACCGTACGGCAGGCGGGATAAGAGATTACACGGAACAGGACTGTACCCAGATAGAGTTCGTCAAATGTATGCGTAGCGCCGGCCTTTCCATAGAAGTATTAAGAAAGTATTTTGAACTCTTTAAGCGGGGAAAACATACGCTTAAAGCCAGACGGGATTTGCTAGCCACTGAGCGTAAAGCTCTGCAAGAACGTTTTTTGGAGTTGCAAGGTACGCTTAAACGGTTAGATTATAAAATCTCCGTTTACGACCAAGCAATTGCATCAAAAAACAAGGAACTTAAATTCTAGGAGAAAATATGATTAAAAAAATACTGGTTGTCTTGCTTGTATTGGCGGTTATCGGGGGTATTTGCGCTCTGGTGCATCAGTTAAAAGTTGCTTATAAGAATAAAAAAGAATTGGCTGTTTTTGCACAGGAAGAGCCCTTTACGGCTACCTTGGGCAAAGTGCTTGTTGTTTATTATTCTTGGACGGGACATACGCAAGATATTGCCCGGCAAATTGTCTCTCTTACCCAAGGAAACGAATATCGGATCCAAACCCAAGAGGAATTTAAGTCGTCTCCTGCCTTTTATGCGCGGGTGAAAAAGACTCTCAAAGCGAAAACTTATCCGCAATTAGCCGGGCAGTTACCTGACGTGAGCGAATACGACACAATCTTTGTAGGCGCCCCCGTGTGGTGGTACACGATGGCAACCCCCTTATATTCCTTTTTAGGCCAAATGGACTTTAAGGGAAAGAAAGTAATCCCGTTCTCTACTCAAGGCAGTAACCCCGGAACATTTTTAAAGGATTTTACCGCGAATGCCCAAAAGGCCCAGGTGGGCAATTATGCCAATTTTAATAATGTAGGTCCGGAATACGACAAGGCCGTACACAACAAAATTGTGCATTGGCTGAACAATTTATAGGAGGCAAAATGATTAAAAGAACACTTTTATTAGTTGTAACAGCAAGTTTGGTCACTATACCTTCTTGCGCTAAAAAAATACAGGAGAAAAAACTAATGGCAACCCCAAAAATCGTACAAACGGCAGGACGCACCCAGTTGGGTAATTTCGCGCCGGAATTTGCCCACTATAATGATGATGTATTATTCGGTGAAAACTGGAATAATACGGACCTGGATCTTAAGACACGCTCTCTCTTAACGGTCATTTCACTCATGTCACAAGGGATAACAGACTCCTCCCTTAAATATCACTTGCAAAATGCCAAAAACCACGGAGTAACAAAAGCAGAAATCGCCGCCGCTATTACCCATACGGCTTTTTATGCCGGTTGGCCCAAGGCGTGGGCTACTTTTAATTTGGCCAAAGAGGTGTGGACGGATAAAGAACCTGCCTTGACGGAAAAAGATAAATATCAAAAAACTATTTTCTTCCCTGTCGGCAAAACAAATGATGATTACGCCAAATACTTTGTGGGACAAAGTTATCTGGCGCCGATTTCCACCGAACAAGTTACTTTTTATAACGTAACATTTGAGCCCAAATGTCGCAATAACTGGCATATCCACCACGCTACCAAAGGTGGCGGTCAAATGCTAGTAGCCGTTGGCGGACGTGGCTATTACCAAGAATGGGGCAAAGCACCCATAGAGATGAAACCGGGTGACGTCATCCATATCCCTGCCAACGTAAAACATTGGCACGGGGCCGCACCGGACAGTTGGTTTTCCCACTTGGCGTTTGAGTTAGCGGGTGAAAATACTTCCAACGAATGGTTGGAAGCAGTAACAGACGAAGAATACGGCAAATTAAAATAGGGAGCGTATATGGAACAAACATTTATTAAACTAAACGACGGTAATTTAATTCCGCAATTCGGTACAGGCGTATTCCAAGTGCCTGACGGCAAGGAAACCCTAGACGTAGTTAAAAATGCACTGAATTTAGGCATTCGTCATATTGATACCGCCCATGCCTACCAAAATGAACGCAGCGTAGGCAAAGCCGTTAAAGAGAGCGGTATAGTCCGGAAAGAAATTTGGATTACTACCAAACTATGGCCCAGTGAATACGGCGAAGGGATCACCTCACAAGCCATTGATAAGATGCTCAAACGCTTGGACACGGATTATATTGACTTACTCCTCTTACACCAACAAATTGGCGATTATTTGGGTGCTTGGAAAGATATGGAAAAAGCCGTAAAGGACGGACGCGTCAAATCCATTGGCCTAAGTAATTTTGAGTCCCACCGCCTAGAAGAAGTGTTGGAACAAGCCACTATTTATCCGTCCGTATTGCAGGTGGAATGCCACCCGTACTATCAACAAAGAGAACTTAAAAAAAGAATCGCTAAGTACGGCACCGTCATTGAAAGTTGGTACCCTATCGGACACGGCGATAAAGGCCTCATCCAAGAGTCTCTTTTTACACAACTTGCTCAAAAATATCACAAAACCAATGTACAAATTATTTTGCGTTGGCATATACAGGAAGGGCATATCATTTTCCCTCGGACGCTCAATCCCGTTCACATGAAGGAAAATCTTGATATCTTTGATTTTGAGTTGACAACCGCAGAAATGGATGCCATTCGTAAAATAGACAGCGGTAAACGGTTTTTTACCATGACTTTAGAAGAACAAGAAAAAAATCTTGGCTCTTGGAAGCCCGAAGACTAATTAAAATGAGAGAATATGCGTAAAAAAATATTATTACTAGGAATTTTTTGTCTAGGAGGATTGAGTATGATAAGTGCTAAAAGCTGGGATAAAGTTTTTCCCAAAAGTGACCAGGTTACCATCAAGAAAGTGCATTTTACTAATCGCTATGGAATTAAACTGACAGGGGATTTGTATTCTCCTAAAAATATAGCCAAAGGTGCTAAACTTCCGGCCATTGCTATCTCAGGTCCTTTCGGCGCGGTTAAAGAACAAAGTAGTGGTCTTTACGCTCAAACCCTAGCAGAAAGAGGATTTATTACTTTGGCGTTTGACCCTTCCTATACAGGTGAATCTTCCGGCAAACCCCGCAATGTGGCCTCGCCGGATATCAACACGGAGGATTTTAGTGCCGCAGTAGATTATTTAACCACTAGAAAAGACGTAGATGAAAATAAAATCGGTATTTTGGGAATATGCGGCTTTGGGGGATTTGCCTTAAATGCCGCCGCTATGGATACACGCATTAAAGCCACGGTAGTTTCTACTATGTATGATATGACGAGAGTTTCCGCAAATGGGTATAACGATAGTGTGGATGACAAAGCACGCTATAAAATGTTGCAGGACTTAAATGCCCAACGTACACAAGATTACAAAAGTGGAACCTATGCCAAAGCCCCTGGATTGCCGGAAAAACTAACCGGACAGGAACCGCCATTTGTACAGGATTATTTTAACTATTACAAAACTCCGCTAGGTTTCCACAAACGCTCTATTAACTCCAACGGGAACTGGAATACTACTTCTGCCCTCTCGCTTATCAATATGCCCATTTTACAGCGTAGCGCGGAAATTCAAAATGCAGTACTGGTTATCCATGGCGAAAAAGCACATAGCCGCTATTTTGGAGAAGATGCATTTAAGAAGTTAAAAGGCAAGAATAAAGAATTATTAATTATCCCAGGTGCAACCCACACGGATCTGTACTATAAAGTGGACGTGATACCGTTTAATAAGATAGAGAAATTCTTTAAGAGCCATTTAAAATAGTTGTGAGCGTCCGTTAGATAAGCCCTCAATTAACTTTTATTGAGGGCTATTTTTATTATCCTACTACGCCTTAAAACACACACGCACTATATATGTGCTACAATGAATAGGAACCTATTTCTAAGAAGAAAATATGAAAATTATTGCTCTGAAGTACTATGACGGCGGATTTATGACACAGGCCTTTGCCTTTGGCGGTACGCGCCCCAAAGAACAATGCGAAGCGGTTAAATATCGCTCCAGTTTACAAAACTTTTTAATGGATGACGGCAAAGACGTCATTTTATCCGATACCGGCCTTCCCAACGAAACTGCCGATATCCCCAAAAAAGAAGACGCCGCTTTATGGATGGGCGATAAAGTAGCCACGTTCAAAGATGCACTTGCTAAAGCGGGGTACAAGCCGGAAGACATCACTAAAATCTTTGTCACGCATAAACATCCGGACCATACGGGTGAACTACGCATGTTCCCCAATGCCAAAATCTACATAGCCGCCCAAGAGGCCGACGCCATGAAATTAACAGGGGATAACGTAGTACGGGTGGAATTTACAGACGGGCCTTACAAAAACTTTCCGCACAGTAAGCGCATTACGGACCACTTGGTACTCGTGCAAGCCGAAGGACATACAAAAGGCAATTCAGTGGGTATTTTGGAAGATAATGGGACATATTATATGTTCCACGGAGATGTCACGTATTGCGATGCGGCCTTACAAGCAAACGAACTCTCCGTTGTATTTGAAGATAAAGAAAAAGCCCGCGAAACCTTAACCCGTGTGCGCGAGTTCATTCAAAACAATCCCACGGTCTATTGCTCCACGCACTGTCCCGAAGGATATGAGAATTTGGAGCAAAAGAAAATAATGAAATTATGAGCGTACAGAAACCAGAACTCAACCGCGAAGAAGTTATTGTAAAAACCAGTATTATCGGTATTATTACCAATGTACTGTTGGCAGCTTTTAAAGCAGGGGTGGGCCTTCTCTCTAACTCCATAGCTATTCTATTAGATGCCATTAACAACCTATCTGATGCTTTGTCTTCCGTTATAACAATTATCGGGGCCAAATTAGCCGGGAAACTGCCGGACAAAAAACATCCGCTGGGGCATGGGCGTATAGAATATTTAAGTTCTATGCTGGTATCTGCACTGGTGTTGTATGCGGGTATTACGGCTTTAATAGAATCTGTCAAAAAAATAATCCACCCCGAAGTCGCCCATTATTCCCTGCTTACACTGATTATCCTGGCAGTGGCTATTATCGTCAAACTGCTGCTTGGCAAATATGTAAAAACCAAAGGCAAACAAGTGAATTCCGGCGCCCTGATTGCCTCGGGCTCGGATGCGTCTTTTGACGCCATATTATCCGCCTCGGTACTTGCTTGCGCGCTGCTTCATTTGTGGTGGCATGTCTCGTTAGAAGCATATATGGGAGTGGCCATTTCTCTGGTAATTATAAAAGCCGGTATTGAGATGCTTCAAGAAACGCTTCATGATATTTTGGGGCAACGACCCGCTCCGGAACTGGTTAAACAAGTAAAAGAAATCATTCAAGCCCAACCGCTTGTACACGGGGTGTATGATTTGCTGATTAACGACTATGGCCCGAACAAACACTATGCTTCCGTGCATATAGAATTGCCGGACACGATGACCGTTGACGAAGTGGACCGGCTGACACGGCAAATAGAAGAAAACGTATATCATAAAACAGGAGTTATTTTAACGGGTGTAGGGGTATACTCGTATAACACCAAGGATGAAAAAGCTGCGTTGATACGTAATGACGTACAAAAAATAATATTGATGCACGATTGGGCATTACAACTGCATGGATTCTACGTTAGTATCGCCGAAAAACAAATGCGCTTTGATGTGGTACTCAGTTTTGATATCGCTAGGGAACAAGCCCTGGACACACTCACAAAAGAAGTCCAAACGGCATACCCCGACTATACCGTGCAAATTACGCCGGATGTAGATTTGACGGATTAGTTAGTTTCTTTTAGCGCCCCCCGTACAGTGCCGGGGACAGTTTATAGCATCAAAAAACAAATAAGGTGAATACCCACACGAACCGTTTTTATATAATATACTCAAAACAGTAAACTGAAACGAGGAAAATATGTTTGCCTACACCCGAAAAGCGCAGTACCACGAGACGGATCAAATGGGTATCATCCACCACGCCAACTACGTAAAATGGATGGAAGAGGCCCGCCTTGCGTACCTGGAAAAATTGGGACTTGGCTATAAGCAAGTGGAAAGTGAGCAGGTGTTTTCCCCGGTGGTCAGCGTGGCTGTGCAATACAAATCCCCGGTGCGCTTTGCCGACGAAGTAGAAATCAAAGTATCCGTAAAAGCATACACAGCTGTAAAGTTGGAGCTGGCTTACGAATTTTTTAACAAAACAACCCAGCAACTCTGCTCCACAGCGTCTTCCGGGCATTGCTTTATCAAAAACAACAAAATCATTTCCCTCAAAAGGGATATGCCCGCCTTACACGAAAAAATATCCGTTTTGTGTTCCAATGCCCTTGGCGCCTTACGTAAGATATAGGGGCCTAAATACGTAGACTAGCATAATAAAGGCGTATTTACCTCATAATTGCTACAATACTATATATGGAGGAAATATGAAGAAAGAACTTGGCGTAAAACCGTTTTTATTCCCGATGCCGGTGCTTATGATTGCCACTTATAACGAAGATGGCACCGTAGATGTAATGAACATGGCGTGGGGTGGCATTTGCGATCATGATAAAGTGGCTCTTAACTTGGAAGAAAGCCACAAAACTGTAGCCAACATTAAAGCACGTAGAGCGTTTACAATTAGTATCGCCGATACGGAGCATTTGGAAGCGGCGGACTATTTTGGTATTGCTTCCGCTAATACTGTCAAAGATAAATTTGAGAAATCAGGTTTGCATGCGGTTAAAAGTACACGGGTAGATGCCCCCATTGTAGAGGAATTTCCGCTTACGTTGGAATGCGAAGTCGCAGAAATCCAACCGAATGGATTCCGTGTGGTGGGTAAAATTGTCAATGTGCTTGCAAATGAAAAGGTGGTAACGGATAAGGACACAGTGGATCCTACGAAATTAAACGCTTTTGTGTTTGACCAGTTCCAAGGCGGTTATTATAAAATTGGCGAAAAAGTAGGCCAAGCGTGGAACAGCGGTAAAAAATTCGTAAAATAAATACCCGTTGCCTTTGCATTGCCCCTTACTTAATTGTAAGGGGCTTTTTTATTTTGTCTTATAAACTAAAATGATAAAATATAAGAAAGATAGGTTCTATCATGCATAAATACACCAAAACTTACACCGTTATTTTAGATGACATGGACGTACGCAAACACCGTTTACGCCCCATATCGGCTGTTATGTACTTGCAAGACACATTTGCGCGTTACTGTGCTACCCAGCGCATGGCCGCCTACGATTTATTACAAAAAGGCCAAATATGGGTGATTAGCGAAATCCACATGGATTTTGTGGACAATCTGCCCTTTTGGTCCGAAGATTTAAAAGTGGAATTATGGTTCTCGGAAATATCCAAACTTAAAGTATATGCGGACTTTAACCTTTACTACAACGATAAGTTAGTAGCTAAAGGTAACTCGCTGTGGATTATTTTAAATGCCACCACCAAACGCCCTGTGAAAGCGGACGAAATGGCCGCTAAATTTGAAGTATGTGCGGACCAGGCCTTAGGCCCCCATACCAAAATGGTACTGCCCGAGTTTACAGCGCCCTACACCCAAATTACGCATACCAATAACCTCTCGGATATTGATTTTAACAAGCACGTAAACAACAAAAGTTATATCAATTTGGCAGAGATGACCGCCCCCACCGAGTTTATGCAAAACCACACGCTTAAATCTTTACACGTGCGGTTTAACCGGGAAACATTCCTGGGCGATACCTTGCAATGCACCACCTACAAAACCGCTGAGCCAAAGACCTACGCACACATCATAGAAAAAAACGGCACTTCGGTATGTGACATTGTTACCGTGTGGCGAGAGCAAAAAGAAAACGTGCGCATTGTAGATTACGACCTGCCTATCAAAAGCGAACGATAGCCATTCAATAAATGTAAGATTCCCCCTTTACTTAGAAAAGGAGTCATATCCACATTTTACTATAGGCATTCACTTCTTGTTACCAACGCTACACCCCTATCAAACACTTTTTGACATTCCTTCGGGAAGACGTCCTCGTGGCGCCGTTTTTTTGCTTCCGGATTGAACATGGACCACTCCCAGTCCAGTTTGGAATAATCTTTTAATTGTAACGTATCTCCACTGACAAACACTTCCGTGGGCCCCACAAACCGATTTAATGTTTGCTGATAATTATGGATAAGAGCAGTGTAACTGCCGTCCGGAGCATTGCTCGTCATAAGCAGCAACACGGGAATCACATTTTGATTACAACAAATATTTTCCGTATTATAAGTTAGATTCTGGAAAATCAGCCGCTCATAGAGTGCCCGAAAAGACGCAGTTAATTCACTCAAATAATTAGGAGAACCGATAATAAGCCCATCTGCCTCTCTAATTGCATCTAGCACAGGGGTTAATCCGTCGCGGCAAATACAGTGGCCTTTGTTTTTCTCGCGTTTGCATCCAAAGCAAGAAATGCAACCGGTATATTTTTCTAATCGGAATAAATCAAATTTCTCCACATTTGCCCCGGCGGAAGTGGCACCTTTAATCGCTTCGTTTATCAGCGTATCTGTATTCCAACCTTTTCTGGGGCCGGCATTTATCGCTACAATTTTCTTGTTCATTTTGGGCCTCCTTCATGGCCTATATTTCTATTTTAACAAATGCTTAGAATAAAGAACTCAAATGGTTTTATAGTCTCCCAAAGTATGTTCTGAACTGATACAATAAAGATATGTTCATACGCCAATCTACCTCTGAAGATTTACCGCGCTTATTGGAAATATATGAGTCGGCTCGTTCGTTCATGGCCCAAAGCGGTAACCCCACCCAGTGGGGAAATACCTGGCCGCCCGCCTATTTATTAAAACAGGATATTCAATCAGGCCGTAGTTATGTATGCTTGCACGATGAGCAGGTAGTAGGCACTTTCTTTTTTGACTATGGCAAAGATATTGAACCAACCTATGCCGTCATTACGGGCGGGAAATGGCAAAATGACAGCCCATATGGGGTTATACACCGATTAGCAGGGGACGGCTCCGTAAAAGGGATAGGTGCCTATTGCATTCACTGGTGCTATGCGCAATGCCACCACCTACGGGTAGACACACATCCGGATAACCAAGTTATGCAACGGCTGCTGATTAAATTAGGTTTTACGCGTTGTGGCATTATCCACGTAGTGCAAGATAATATGCCACGCATTGCTTTTGAAAAGTAAACATCAGAAAATCCCCCTATCATGTCAAAAGCAGGCAGGTACCCCCGTATCACGCTAGGGGAATGTACCCATATTTTGCTACAATAATGATAATGAAAGGGTTTCTCCTTGCACTTGATTTATTAGGCGGCCTGGGCGTATTCCTTTTAGGCATCAAAATGATGAGTGATGGCCTACAAAAAGCCGCCGGGGATCGTTTGCGTTGGATTATTGCCCGCGCCACTACCAATCGTTTTGCCGCTACGCTATCCGGTATTGTTGCTACCTCCATTATTCAATCTTCCTCTGCCACTACGGTTATGGTGGTGGGATTTGCCAGTGCCGGGCTGCTTAACTTATCCCAATCTTTAGGAGTGATCTTCGGGGCCAATATCGGCACTACCACCACCGCTTGGCTTATTAGTATTTTGGGCTTTAAGGTAGATATTTCCCTATTTGCCATGCCGATGATTGGGGTCGGATTCTTCTCTCAGTTTATAAAAAAGTGGCCACTGGCCCGCCGTATAGGGGAAGCCATGCTGGGGTTTGGCCTGCTCTTTTTGGGGCTCTCTCTTATCCAAGAAGCTATTCCCGACTTGCAAAACTCTTCCGCCGTGGTGGAATGGATTGTCAAGTTTCGCCCCAATACGTTATTCTCGCTTTTGGGCGTTATTGGTGTGGGCAGCGTGCTTACCGTCCTGTTTCAATCGTCCAGTGCCGTTATGGCCGTAACACTTACCTGTGCCGCCAAGGGCCTCATTGACTATCCCACGGCCTGCGCACTTGTATTAGGTGAAAATATTGGTACCACCATCACGGCCAATATTGCCGCCATTGGGGCCCCCTTACCAGCCAAACGTGCCGCTTTAGGGCATATGCTTTTTAACCTTATCGGCGTGATTTGGGCAGTGATATTATTCCATCCCTTTTTGGATCTTATTTCTTGGATTGTACCAGGCAGTACGGAAGGGAGCAATCCGCAGGTGCTTTTAACCAGTATCCCTTACCACTTAGCCGCATTTCACACCACATTCAACATTATCAATACGAGTATTATGCTTGTTTTAATAAAACCGTTTGAGCGGCTCATTCTGTTCTTTTTGCCTATTAAACGTAACGAAAACAACCAAACGGAACTTCGCTATTTGAAGGTAGGTATTACCACTACACCGGAATTGTTCATTAGCGCGGCCCGTAAGGAAATTGACCTTATGGCCGGTATGACCGGTTCTATTACGTCTAAGGTACTACATGCGCTGAAAGCCGATTCCAACGCTTTGTTTGAAGAGCTTGTGCAAGATATATACTCGCAAGAAAAAGCCAGTGACAGCTTGGAATACAAGATTACCGAGTTTTTAAAAAACTTAACCCATGAGCAACTTTCCCACGATATGATAGGGGAGGTAATGAAACTGTTGGACCAAACCAACTATTTGGAAAGAATTGCCGACCACGGGGAACGAATTGCCAAGTTACTCACTAAAGCACATGATTTGAAATTATTTAACGAAGACGACTATGAACGTCTTGATACCATCGGCAAACAGGTAAAACAAATTATTAAGCACATGCGTACTACAATTCTGCCGACGGAAAAAATGGACAAAGCCGCCATTTTGGCACAGGCCCTTACACGCGAAGATGCCCTCAACCGATTGCGTCACCAACTTCGTGAGGAAAAAACCTCACACGATTTTGCAAATAACCAAATTTCGCCAGCCGGTCTCACCATCTACACAGATATTTTGACCAGTTTTGAGAAAATGGGCGATTACGCGCTAAATGTTGTGCAATCCAACACAGACCAACCTAAACATTAACGGGCAAACTGCATAAAAATCATTACTTTTCCCCCTCCGGTACTCCAACATATACCTAATTATCAAGATGTTACAGGCATGAGTGTTATCCAAGCCCCAATAACACCTTATGGGACAGCCATTATCAGAGCCCCAACACGTCGGGCATATATGGTATATACGTGAATAGATAGAAACAACCGTATTTTTTAGAAACGAACAAACCAACATGGCTATAACTACGACGAGGTCGGACGACAGTCCTTCTGATAATTTCCCATTTTTTTCGTGGTTTAACATTTCAATTCTCTTCTAAAATTGATGAAAAATATTATAAAATGACGTATAGGTGGAATTGTTAGATAAAGATTTAAATTTACCGGTCAAAGATATGAATAAAAATTTTAAAAAAATGATAGGAAAAGTTAACAGATTATTACTCATAATACTAACGGTACAGTTGTTCTGCTATTACTGTGGGGGTGTTGCGCGGGCTTCGGAATATGCTTCGCTTATAGATGCAATACAAGACACAACTACCCCGAGGACATACACCCTTGATGAAACCGAAGTATCTTCAACTGTACTGGGGAATATCGGGAGGTGGAATTCCGTTCTCACCATCAATGGCGGCACCGGAAATTACGGAATAGATAATACTTCAACGGCACCCGATACAAGACTTTTTGTAAACAAAAACCAAACTGTTTACTTACAAAATCTTGGAACTTATACCACAACCACTTCAAGTTCTATTGTGGATGGAGTAGATATCATTACGGATGTTACCGTAGGGAATTCCGTGAATAATTTTGGGCTCACAAGTGACAGAGTCGGATTCCTCCGATCAGCAGGGACTTCACACATTTCCAATTCTGTTTTTTATAATAACCGCGGTAAATTTGGCGCGGCCTTGCAAAACAGAGAAAATGGAACAATGTCTATCACGGGTTCTGTTTTCGTTGAGAACTCTTCGCCTCAGGGTGCCGTTCATAACGATGGTATCAACAACATAACTCAAATTTCGGACTCTATATTTTATAACAACACAGCAACCGCCCAAACCTCCGGCGACACGGACTTAATAAATCGCAGTGGCAGTGCTATTTATAACAAACCCGAAAGAACGATAGACATTATTTCCGGTTCTCAATTCGTCGGTAATAATACCATTTCCACGGCGGAAGGTCAGCAAACGGGGACAATATATAATGGCGGCATAATTGGCGAAATATCAAATTCCGTATTTTATAACAACAGTAATCAAAGAGGCTCTGTCTTAAATAATATAAGCGGCAGCACGGTAACAACCATATCCGATTCAACATTCGTCCAAAATTCCGCTACAGGTTCCGGGGCTGCCCTGTTAAATGCCAGCGGTTCAACCATCGGAACAATAACCGATTCTCTTTTTACTTCCAACACCGCTACCTCCGACGGAGGAGCCATTTATAACGCGGGCACTATCACAGATTTGGCAGGTACCTATACTTCCAACAGCGCTACGGCAAACGGCGGGGCGATCAACAATGTCGGCACGATAACCGCGTTAGCAGGTACTTATACTTCTAACCAGGCGGCAAACGGCGGGGCAATCTATAATACCGGCACAATCAATGATTTGTCCGGCACTTATACTTCCAACAGCGCTACGGCAGACGGCGGTGCTATCTACAATACAGGGACTGCCACCATTACCTCTTCCCTTGGCGCCGACACCCTATTTAGCGGCAACCAAGCCAACAGTATATCAAATGCCTTGTATAATAGCGGAACGGTTAACCTGCATGCAGGGGCCAATAGTTTCATCACTTTTGACGATAAGATAGCCGGTTTGAATGGTGCGCTTGTCCTTGACGGCGATGGAATTGTTGAGTTTAATGACACAGTGACCGGTAACAGCGTGACGTTAAATTCGGGCACGTTAAAATTGGGTGCAGCAGATAGTATCCAAAATGTGACGAATTTTACAGCAAACGGTGGAATGTTAGATTTACGCAACAATGCGGTAGGAAATTACCAATTAGGGCAAGGTACAACCATAAATGGGACGGTAGCTTTGGCGATAGATGTAAATTTAGCAGGGGCCACCCCGGTATCGGATATGATCACGGCAAACGGTGCCGGATCTGTCAGCGGAACAGGCAGTTTTGTGTTTTCGTCAGCGAATATCCACCTTATAAACTATGC
This sequence comes from Candidatus Avelusimicrobium intestinale, assembly GCA_902765225.1. Lineage (GTDB taxonomy): Bacteria > Elusimicrobiota > Elusimicrobia > Elusimicrobiales > Elusimicrobiaceae > Avelusimicrobium > Avelusimicrobium intestinale. The sequence continues at coordinate 17,837 of CACWYV010000005.1, read as the reverse complement.
TGATACCAAAATACCGTTGTGGGTACAAGTGACGGATGAATATTTACGGAATAATGCAGGATTAGGTTCAAATGCAAATATAACGATAACAAGCAATGCGCCTGAAAGTTACCTCATCACGTATGAAACATCCCACGAGGGCATAAATGCGGGTTTCCTGAAATTTGAACATGATACTTTAGCAAACGCAATAGCATCGGCCGTAACGGAAAAAGCGTACACTATGGGTAGTAATGATGTGCTGGCAAGCACCCCTGCCTTAGGCGGCACCCATTTAACCATAAACGGAAACACGGCGGGATATTCCATTACCGGTGATACCGGCACAGGTATAGCCGTTGGAAATGATCAAACCTTATCCGTAAACAACATAGGCATAGATAGTTCAGGTAATGTGACCGGAGCGGGATTTAATAATTTCTCCACGGCGTTAACCAATGCCGGGGACGGAACGATCAATCTCTATAACACTAAGTTTAGTGGTAATACTACCGATATTGATAACGACGGAACAGTTAATATGTCCGGTACGGTTATATTTGATAATGTCCAGGGAACAGGCACGCTAAATGTAACGAAAGACGGTAGCGACAATGCTTCTTCCGTAACGGTAAACAATAGTTTAGAACAAAATAATATAACTGTAGAAAGCGAAAATACATTAACGAACAATAATGCAACCATTACTGCCAATGCGAACTTAAATAACGCGGGAACCATAACGGGCACGGGAACAAGTTCCCTGGTGATAAACGGTGATTCTGCCAATACAGGTACCATTGAACAAGGGACTGTCACAACGGCCGCTTCGGCCACGTTGACCAATAATGGGACTATAACCGTCAATAATACCTTAAATAATAATGGAGCAATTGTCGGCGATTACGGTGTGTTGAATATAAACGCAACCACAACAAACGCAGGTACAATCGAACAAGGAACGTTGTTAACCGACGATGGAATCACACTTACCAACACCGGCGATATTACGGTAAAAACAACGTTAACAAATAACGGCACAATGGATAATAATAACCACTTGACGTTAGCCGGTACCAGTATGACTAATGCCGGCACTATAAGCGGCACCGGGACAACCGATATCACCGGAACAGTGACCAATAGCGGCACTATTTCTCAGAAAGAAATAAACGTATCGGGTAGCGGTCAGTTGACATCTCATGCAGGTACTCTTACAGCCACAGATGGTATAACCAACGACGGTACCTTGGAATTAACCGGCGGTAATATTGCCAGTGAAATACTGGGTACAAGCGGAACGACTCATATTGCCGGTAATGTAACCAATAGTGCCAACCATTCCATTGCCAATACTGTTGACGTAGAAACAGGTGCTAAATTAACTACCGGGGCCAGTGCCCTGTTGAACACCACAAATAACGACGGCACCTTAGAATTAACCGGCGGCACTGTTGGAAGTGACATTGCCGGATCGGGTGTAGTAGAAATTGCAAGCAGCGTCCAAAATGCGGCCGATATAACACAAAATTCTATAACCGTTCACAACGGTCAAACACTTACTAATAACAGTGGGGCCGGTATAACCACTACGGATACCGTTGCCGGTGCAGGATTCCAAAATAACGGAATTGTATTGAATAGCGGCTCCATTTCTGCCGCAGGCGGTAGCAATACCGGTTCCATCACAGGGGACGGAACATTTACGAATAGTGGGAATCTCACCAATAGCAATACGATAAGCCAACATGTTATCACCAATAACGGCACCATTAATACCAATTCGGAAAATTTAATAGCGCAGAGCGGTATTATTAATAACGGCACTCTGGTATATAATGCCGGAAGCAAAACCGTTAGTGATATTACGGGCGATGGTAGCGCCAATTCTCATGTTGAATTAAGAGTAAATGCACCGTTTACCATTGATAATACGATTTCAAATACGTATGTGGACTTATATAATTCGACCTTGAGATTTGGTAATAGTGACGATATCTCGGGTGCCACAGCATTCAATGTCAACGGCGGTGCCATGGATTTAATTGACGGCAGTATTACTTCTACCGATCTTGGAACCGTGAACCTCAACGCCCCCTCAAGTATCGGCATAGATTTAGATTTAAGCACCCTCACTTCCGATTCTTTTAGCGCGATTGTGAATAATAATGGCGGTATATTCAATATCAGTCAGATCAATCTGCTGGGTACTACCACCCAAGATAATATCCACGTCCACTTGGGTGATATGACGCAATTAGGCCAAGCCAATGTGACTTCCGATACCTTTGAATTACCGTCTATTATGACACCTATCCGCAGAATTAACGGACGCATCGCAAACGGTTGGTTAACCTACTCGGGCGGATCCGGCACAGATATAGCTGACTTCAATCCGGCCGTGTTGGCCACCCCGGTGGTTGCACAAACCGGTATGCAGACGGTCATGGCGCATGCTTTCCAACATGCTTATGAGCATACGGATTGGTACACCAAATTCCCCGCAGAAAAAAGATCCGCTATGCTTTCTGGCACCCCCCACGCAACTAATGAGCTTGCCAAGGGCGGTTCCTATGATAAGTTAGACCTGAGTAACCCGTATGAGGACCACTGGGCAATATGGCTTAAATCGTATGCCACTTTTGAAGATATGCCGCTACGGCCCGGCCCCAAAGTAGATGTCAATTCGTATGGGTCTTTGGTGGGAATTGATTCCAGTTTCCAAGATTGGGGCCGCGATTGGTATGGCGTTACCACCGGGTACATCGGATATAACGGAGCCCATATGGACTATCCGGAGGTTAAGTCCTCTCTGGACGGAGGGCTGTTTGGCATCACTCAAACGCTCTATAAAAATAATTTCTGGTCAGGCGTTACCGCCCATGTAGGGACCAGCTTCGTAGACACCCGCACGATGTACGGACGTGAAAATTCAACTCTGTTTGCAACCGGGTTCGGTACTCAGACCGGTTATAACATTGAGTTGGGTGATGGCAATTTTATCATTCAGCCCATTTGGTTGATGAACTACAGTATGATTAAGACGTTTGATTATACGAGCGCGGCCGGGGTAAAAATTGATCCTAAACCGTTGCATACCGTTCAATTGAATCCAACCTTGAGATTGGTAGGAAATGTAAAGGGATGGCAGCCCTATGCCGCTATCGGAATGGTTTGGAACTTAATGGGCAAGACCCATGTCATGGCAGATTCCGTAGAATTGCCCGAAATGAGCGTCAAACCGTATATGCGGTATGATGTAGGGGTACAAAAAGCCATTGGCGACAGATTTACCGGATTTATACAGGCCATGGGCTACAATGGCGGCAGAAACGGCATAGACATCGTTGGCGGTATCCGCTGGGCTTTTGGCAAAGGCGGTAAAAACTCCGTAGCAAAGATGAATAATGACATCCCCCATACTACCGTGAACAAAAACATGCAAAAAGTCCAAGCGGAAGAACCGGTCGTTACGGTAGAGGAAATTTACAGAAAACAGGAAGATATCCCCGCAGCAGAAACTGTTGCCAAGGGGCAGAAAATTATTGGGAAACCGCAAAGTGTGACCATCAGCGAACCGGTTGTAAACGAGGACATGGATAAAGAGCCGAAGGATACTACGGCCGAAAAGCCCCTTGTCCAAACCCAGGCCCTTGATGAAAAACGGCCAGCTATCCAGACCGAGGAACCTATTACAGAAACGCAAAATAGTAATAATTGGATGAAGTGGCTTATCGTATGCGGTATCGTTTTGCTGCTTATTATGTTTATGCACCGGGGAAGAAGACGTTAAAAACCGCCGCAATTAACAGAAGAATTGCAATATAAGGTTGGGCACTATACGTATAAATTTAGCATGTAGAACTTAATACCTTGTAGTGCCCAATATATTTGAGGTACTAAAATCATGAAAATAAATAAAAACATAGTTCCCTTGTTCACTATTTTAACTTTTTGGTTAGTTGCTTGTTCCAACAATACAAATGTTGTTGCCCTCGTAAACAGAGCCCCAATAACCCAAAAAACCTATGAAGGTACTTTAGACAACTTAATATTGCAACAAAAGAAAAATAATCCTAATTTCGTGGATAACAAGCAAACCCGTTTGTTATTGGGAAAGATAGCTTTGGAACAGATGATTACAAATGAAGTATTGTTTCAAGAAGCTCAAAAAATGCATATCACGGTAAAAAATGAGGCCATAGAGCAGAGCATAAATAATCTGAAACAAATCCTTGCTATTAATGAAAACGGACAAATTATTACCGATAAAAAACAAATAGACGATAAATTTAATCAAAAACTGAAAACAGACGGAGTCACATTAAAACAATTAAAAGAAAATATACGCAAAGAGTTGAGCGTAAAACTTTTTTTAAAAGACTTGTCTGATAAACAGAAAATAGAAATAAGTGAAGATGTATTAAAAAAATTTTACGACGGAACAATGGCCGTCACACATAAGGATCAAAGCAAAATTCAATCTCTGTCAAAGGAAGATTTAGCCTTAATTACCCCTTTCGCCGCGGAAATGGAAAAGGTAACGGCCGAACGTGTAACTATTTCACCCATATTTTTAGCAACTCCGGAAACAATGGATAATACAGAGGCCGCGCACAAAAAGGATCTGGCCGATAAAATTGCCCAGGAATTAAGAGATAATAAGATAGCCTTCATACAAGCCATACAAATGTATTCCGATGATAAAAGCACGTTGCGAACCAATGGGGAGCAGATTATCATACGCGGAACCTTGCCCCATGATTTAGATGAAAAAATATTTGAAGCGCGTTTAGGGGAAGTGATTGGGCCCATTATGCAGCAAGAAGGCATTTATATTTTACGGGTAAATGAAAAACGGGCCGCCAATACTTTAACATACGAGCAACTCCGCCGGGATATCATTAACTATCTCATATCTGTAGCGTTGCAACAAAAAATACAACAACAAGTGAAAGATCTCGTACAACAAGCCAAAATACAGATTCTCGTGCCGGAATACAAAGTGAATAACACCCAAGCGACTTCAAATTAGAATCTGTAAGGCCCCCAGTTGGTCCCCAACGCCTCGTCAATACCACGACGATTAGGTCCTCATTTCATCCCCTATTTCTTATATAAAAACCACTGAAAATGATTAAATTTTACTGATTTTTGATATTTACAGGATTTGGCTATTGGAGCAAAAAAGGCCCCGCAAACGCGGGGTTTTCTATTTCCCGACCCAATCCCCAAAATCCAGACCAACGGCCTTACACGCTTTGTTTGTTGTACATAGTATTCCCTTCTAGAGAGATCCCGCCATTAGGTGGGTGGTAAACAATCCTTTTCTAAATTGATAAAATATGATTGTAACAAAATTAATTGTGCGGCTTACACAGCGCGCAAAGTTAGGAGAATATATGAAAAAATATACTGCCGAATTAGTAGGAACGTTTGTCTTGACCCTTTTTGGTTGCGGTTCTGCAGCCATTGCGGGTGCAACGCTTGGCACGTTGGGTATTGCCTTTGCGTTTGGTTTGTCTATCGTAGCGATGGCTTATGCTATCGGGAATATTTCCGGTTGCCATATTAACCCGGCCGTCTCATTGGGGATGTGGATGAGCGGGAAAATGACCGCCAAGGATTTTTGGGGATATATCCTCGCCCAATGTATAGGCGCCTTGTTAGCCGCCCTTGTGTTAACCGCTATTATTAATATGACCAACTTAGGTGGTATTGGTGTAACCGGTTTGGGTGCTAACGGATACGGAGCGGCTTCCTCTGTTGGTTTGACCGCCTGGGGTGCTTTGCTTGTTGAAATTATTTTAACTTGCATTTTTGTACTTACTATTTTGGGTGTAACCTCCACCGATAAAACCTCCGCTATTGCCGGTTTGGTTATCGGTTTGACACTCACCTTTGTACACATTATGGGTATCCCTTTGACGGGTACGTCCGTCAATCCGGCCCGCAGTTTTGGCCCCGCCTTGGTATTGGGAGGACAAGCCCTCTGCCAATTATGGGTATTTGTGGTTGGCCCGTTTATCGGAGCGGCGTTGGCGGCCCTCATCTGGAAGGGATTGAACAAAGCCCAATAAAGATAGTTTGTATAAATAAAACAAGCACCCTCTACTGCAAAGTAAAGGGTGCTTGTTTTATGCCCGCCAACGCATTTATGGGCTAATGGCCCGTTGTCTGCCAAACGTATCGTTGATACAAAAAACTATGCTTTTACTACCTTGTTTTTTTTTTTTTTATTTTACTACAATGAGAGAGAAATGAAGCATTTTTCATTCGCTTGGAGAATTTATGAAACATACGTATATGCGCGGGTTCACGCTAATTGAACTATTGGTCGTTGTGTTAATTATCGGTATTTTGGCTTCTATTGCCGTACCCCAGTACCAGAAAGCGGTACACAGGGCCCGTATTAATTCTTATATGCCTCTTATCCGGTCGTTGGCTGAAGCGCAAGAAATGTATTATATGGCAAATGGCAGATATTCCCGTGATATTGAGGAACTAGCTGTTAATTATCCAAGTGAATGTGTGAAGAATTTTTATGATAATGGCGACATGCAATGTGATAATAATGTTGAATTGGCTGTTTTTTACGACTACAACTCCCGCCCGGACTATCCGTTAGCCATAGGTATGATTTATTGCTATGATGGGTCGCGCCCTTGTGGATACAAGCCCGGAGAGAATCACGATATACAGATTTACAAAGCACTGCAAAATCTATATGAGGGTAATGTCATAGAAAGATGGGCAGGCAAATGGTCCTGCTCATGTTCGGATCCCAATGACAAGTTTTGTAAAAAACTGTGTGTGCCCATTAATGAGTATACAGATTAAAATAACTCATTTCGCCAATCGCCCCGCACTCGCGGGGCTTTCTATTTTCCCCCCAAAATCCCGGTAGATTTAGTAAACAAATTTATACAATGTAGACGATGGATTACATATATCACTATCAATCGTTTTTGGGCGGTATTACCATGGCAAGCGATGGGACCCATTTAATCGGCCTGTGGTTTGACGGACAAAAATACTTTGCTGACTCTTTACAGGGGCCTGTACAGGAAAAATCACTGCCTGTTTTTAAGGATACTTGTCGTTGGCTGAATACTTATTTTAACGGCAAGGAGCCGGGTTTTACACCCCCCCTCGCCATGCGCACCACTCCATTTCGTAAACAAGTATGGGAAATTATGCTGCAAATTCCCTATGGACGCACGTTGACATACGGAGAAATTGCAGATAAGATTGCCAAAAAAAGGGGAATGAAAAAGATGTCCGCGCAAGCCGTTGGCGGAGCGGTGGGGCATAACTCTATCTCGCTCATTATTCCCTGTCACCGTGTTATAGGTGCCGGTGGTAATTTAACAGGATATGCAGGGGGTATAAAAACAAAAATTAAATTACTTAACCTGGAAGGCATTCAGCTAAAAGAGTAAGGTACTCCAACATCTTGTTGATACCACGACGAGTCGGTCTTTATTCAATCCCATCCTTCTTATACAAAAAGCCACTTAAAATGCTTAAATTTTAAGTATTTTTATATTTACGAAATTGGTTGTTTGGGCAGAAAAAAGCCCCACGAACGCGGGGCTTTCTTATTTCCCGACCAAATCCCCCATATCCACATCTATTTGCTTACACGCCTTGTTAGGGTCAATCACACGGCACTGATGGCCCTGCAGTAAGGCCGTCTCAACAGTCCGTTGCTTGCGCCTTAGTTTGTCGCACCTTTGTTGGGCCACACGGGGCTTTCGCGGTATTAGCGAACGATTAGAAATTACAGGTAAAGCCTTTGTTATGTGTCGCATGGGGCAAAATTGCCAAATTATTTTTACCTACCCATTTCTTAGACAGTTCCAGCGGAATGACTTTATCTCTAGCTCCAGCAAAATGTTGTTGCTCTACGGAAGGAAGTGTTTGTAAGTCTAAGGATAAGTAGAGCGGCGTATCTCCCCAGTATTGTGTCCAATCGGTATGATTTAATAAGCCGGCAATCGTAATCCACTTTTGTATTTTTAATTCGGGATGCCTGGTGATGAGGAGACCAGACAAAAGCGCTCCCCCCGAATATCCAATTAAAACAATTTCTCTGTCCTGCGAAATTTGTTTAATAGCCAAGGCGGTATCTTCTACAATTTGCTCGGAAAAGCGGCCCACAGTCCAATCCTCCACCTTGCAGTGAGAATCTTGGACGAATTGACAGGGTCTAGCCAGATAAACTACATTGGCGTGGGGATCGCTAAATGCCATGTTGCGTAAAAATTTATTTTTAGGAGTCGGATTTTGAGTGGGTAACCCTCTGTAATCAAAGGCCTTGCCATCTCCTTCCAGGTAAATGCGGATGGAGGAGGACGAATCGGTTATTTTTTGCCAAGAGGCCAAAAGGTATTGATTGGTTTGCATCGGTTTGTATGCAAATTCACGGGGCACAGGCACCGTAGCGCAAGAAGTTAGCAAAAATAATCCTAGCAAGAATATTTTTTTCATATCTGTTATTCTACAAAAAAGGCCCCTACTTGGTTAGTAAGGGCCTTTTGATACGAAGTTTGCTTAAAAGTGATAGCGTAGGTTGATGTATCCGTTCCAACCTTCGCGTCCGCCATCTCTGCGATAGAGGGCAATTTCAAACGCGTAATCATTGAAATGAGCGGTTGTTCCCAAACCATACTCTACGAATCTGGCCATGTTGAGCGTAGGAATCGCCATGCCTTCAACTCGGGAGTTCCCACCGTCTTTGTGACTGAAGGAATAGCGCACATCTCCAAAGAGTTCCCAGCGTTGGTTTAAGCGATAATCCCCACGCAGGTTTGGCACAAATTCAAACACTTGCAGGTCATCAGATTTTACACGGATATGGGCAGGATTGGTGTAATCATCCCCGTGGACATACGTGTAGGAAGTGACAAAACTGGGCATCAGCATCAGCGAAGGGGAAACTTCTATTTGATAGCCGATATCTGCGGCAATACCGCCCCAAGGATTGTTCGTGCGTTGTTTGCCATACATATCGTGCGTTTTCGGATGCATGTATCCGCCAGTCATATTAAGGGCTACAATAAAGTTTTCATATTGGGTGGCAATGTTGGCACCCAAATACTCTCCGGGTTGATCCACGCGGATATCATCATAGCGGATGTTTCCGTTCAGATAACCGGCATAAACGTTGAGTTTGGAGGCGTCAGATTCAAAGAAATTGATGTCTTGGCTTAACCCTACAAAGAACATGGCCATTCTGGTTTTGACGTCGGGAAAATGCCTGTAATCCGTTCTGTCATTGTAGCCATATGCCTTGAGCCAGACATTTCTTCCTTCTCCAAAATCTCCGGCTGCTTTGCCCTGTTGTTTGAAGTCATTACGTTCAAATAAAGTGAAATCGCGAAACACTAAACTGTTGATATAATCCTGGACGTTTGAAACGGTGTTTACCGCAATGGTCGGCTCAAAGACGGCCGGATTATAATCCCCCGGGTCGTCGGGGTCCGAATTATCGCGGGTAAATGTTAAGGAGCCATCCCCATTATTGGCTACAGTATATTTGTAGACAGGAGAGACGGCCTGCAAATCATCTTTCACCGTTACGTAGTCGGCCAAATTGGTGTCTGTAAATTGAACCACGGTACTATCTTCCGTCGTATCGGATAATACATTGACACCGGATAAAACGATTTTCTCAGTGCCTGTCACGGTGTCAACATGGATGGTGTCCATCGTAGAGGTAGCTAAATCTGCATCAGCTTGGATGTTGAGATTAGAAGAAAGATCTAATCGTTCCAAATTGACAGAGCCGATGACGTTATTGATAGTGTAAAGGGTGGACTCGGCCATTACATGTAAGTTGTTGCCATCAATAAAACCGTCCGGGTTATCTACACCGGCATTGATGGTCGGATTTTGCCCGATAGCCAGCACGCCGTTGTACAAGTTGATATCAAAATTATAGGTATCATCTCCCACTCGGTTATTGAATTGAATTTGGCTGCTTGCATCTGAGACCATTTCGGTCGTGATGCCTGTATCGGGGGAATAAGTCAAACCTGGTCTGTTGATATCAATGGATGCTACGGTACCATCCGTGTAGGAAGCAATGCTACCGTTAAAAATAATTTTTTTACCGCTAGCCGCATTCAAGAATAAAGTAGCATCATTTCCGCTCGCGTCAAAATAAATATCACTACCCGCATTATAACTGGCTGTTTCGTTAGTGGCTGTGTTTCCGTCAAAAACAACATCTTTATTAACGGCAAAAATGTTCAAATCAATATTTCCACTGTAAATGCCGGCCCCTTCATTAGCGGTATTGTTTGTGAAAGAAGAATCCACTACGGAGAGGGGAATACCGTCGCGAAACTTGACGGCATAAATGGCTCCGCCATATGCGGCCTGATTGCCTCTAAACGAAGTGTTTATGATGTTCATCCCGTCATTTAGACCGTCCAAAGATAAAGCACCCCCAAGTCCGGTAGCCGTATTGTTAACAAATTCGGAATTGATGAGATAATTAACATAGTGGGCGCTAACGGCTGCCATACCATACCAAATAGCGCCGCCATCATATCCGATTGCTTGGTTATTGGCAAATACGGAATTGGAAATATAGGTTTGTACGCTGGTATCCAAGGCGCCACCTTCCCCAGCGGTATTATTGACAAAAAGGGAAGAATCTATGGTAAGTGGTTGCGAGTTAGTGAGTGTCTGTATCACTCCGCCGCCATACCAGTTTGAGGCTGCATGGTTATCATAAAAAGTGGAATTGGTAATAGTTAGCAAAGCATTTGAAGCAAAAAACACCCCGGCATCTTCGTCAGACACATTGTTGGCAAAAACGGAATTGTCTATATTTACAGTGCCCAGAAGTTTATTTTGAGCGGGTGCCTGGCCCCATTCTGTTTTGTGAAATCCGTTAAAGGAATTTGTAATTTTTTTATACACGGTATCACCGGCGGCATTTTGATAGGAAAAGGTATTATCCGTGCTGGATCCGTCCTGTATGGCTCCTACGTTTCTGAGTGTGACCGTGGAAGTGTTTGAACCGATATTTAGGTAGGTTCCCTGTACGCCCGTTAAGGAGTGATGGGCTCCGTCTACCACAGTTCCATCTGGCAACGTAACAGAGGGGGTGGCGGACGCAACCACAATGTCTTGCGCAAAGGTCAATTCACCACCGGCAGCCAAATCCGAGAAGGAATTGACGTCCGCTGCAAAAGCGGATACATTCATAATTAGCAAAGCAGGGAAGAGTAAAAAAGTAAGTAATATTGTTTTCTTCATAAAATACAATACCTCCAAAAATTTACAGAGGGACATGGATTGCGTAAGTTGTTACACGAGGTTGCACAGTATTTTGATGCCGGACCTTGAATGCTGAAGCATATTCATATCCCGTTTTTATATTACTATACTATAATCAATACGTTATAATCAATACGTTCCAATTCAAAGGATATTTGGCTAATGTGAAATTCAAGGACAAGAATACGCATAATGTTAATGTACTAATCAATAGACATATCAAAATCCCCCCAAATTCTGCTCGATGCCACAACGAGCCAGTCCTCGTTCCATCCCCTATTTCTTATACAAAAACTACTTTTGTCCATTTTTCCTCTCGGGAAATTTATCTTAATACTTTTTAATGGGGATAGGGATTCGCCCTTTTTCCATTAAATTCCCAAAATCCAGTCCAATTTGACGAAAACAACCCACACACTAGCGGGGGTTTTGGTGTTAAAGTAAGCAGTTGATCCCCGAAGTATGCTCGTTCTTAATGTGATAGAATAATAATAGGGAGAAAATATGAAAAAGCTATTCGGGTTACTAATACTATTCACTACAACAACCGTACTTTATGGGTTGGATGTTTCTTCTTTGTCCTTGGCTGATTGCGAGCGGGATGCGCTTAAATCTTCCGCCCAATTGCAAGGTTTAGAAGCACAAGTCCGTTCTTCGCAAGCACAGGAAAAAAGCGTGTCTTCGTCCATTTATCCGTCTTTGTCATTAGATGCAAAGGGAGTTTGGGTATCGGAAGTTCCTACCCTCAAGTTTGGTGGGCAAGAGCTAAAATTTGGCGATACTTGGGGATATTCTGTCGGACCTACAGCCAGTTGGGTGCTATTCGATAACGGGGCACGCAGTGCTCTTAAAAAAAGTGCTTCTAAAGTGGCCAGTGCGCAAGAACAGTCTTATGAATTTACCCGGAAACAAATTTTATTGCAAGTGCGCCAATCGTATTTTGCGGTGCAACAACTTTTACAACAATTGGTGCTGCTTAACGGACAATTGAAAGTTGTGCAAAAGCAACTTGCCGATGTGGAGTCCGCTTACAAAGCCGGTTCTAAAAGTAATTTAGATGTTTCTATCGCCCGCAAACAAGTATTAAAAACGCAAACAGCTATGAGTGTGGCACGCAGTGCATTGGCAGGGCAATTACGTACGCTGTTTAAGTTGACCGGAACAGATTACAACATTGACCCCTCCTATCCAACAGATAAACGCCTTGCTAACGCCAAAGAAGAAAATAAAACCTCCGCCGTATTAGATACGGACCCGTTAGAAAATACGCTCCAATTGTTCCGCCCATACGGGCAAAGCGAGTTTGATGAAAACTCCCCTAAATTGGCCGCTTTGGATGAAATGGCCCAGTATTACGATTATTTGGCCGACAGTTATAAATCTTCGCTCTATCCGCGCGTGGCACTTCAAGGCGGTGCTTACTTTGAATACCCCAACGGTGCTATCCGCGAACATGTATTTTTAGGGCGTGCGGGAGCGGCTGTTTCTATCCCATTATTTGAAGGCGGCAAAGACCGTCAGCAAGCCAAGGCACAAAAGGAACTTGCCCGCGCCAAAACCTATGAAAAACAAGATGCGCAAGAAACATTGATGGCCTTATTTTTATCGGCTAAAGATCGCTTGTATGGTTTGCAAGTGCAAGAAAATTTACTCAAAGATACCATTAAGCAAACCCGTGAAACGGCACGCCTTACTTATCAGGCATATAAAGCCGGAGCGGTTACTTTTTTTGAAGTAGATAGGGCCAATTTAGATTTGTTGGAAAGCCAACTTTCTTTGGCAGATGTGCAAGTAGAGCAACTCAATCAATTAGCCATTTTAAATAGTTTAAGTAAGGAGTCCTTATGAAAAAGAGAATTATCATCGCCGTAGGGGTACTTTTAATTTTAGTAATCGTGGCATTGACATTTTTTCGCAGTGCGCCCTTTCATTACAGCGGAGTAGCCGAGGCTATCTCCGTAGATATTTCTGCCCGCTTGAGCGATACGATTCAAGAGATTTTAGTGGAAGAAGGCTCCCCTGTAACGCAAGGGCAAGTAGTAGCACGTTTGACGTGTGACGCGGCAAACCTTAAAAAAGAAATTACGCAAACAGAATTTAACCGGGCAACACAACTTTTGAAAACGACGGCCGGTTCGCAAGAGAATTATGACCTAAAAAAACATCAGTATGACGAAGCCGCTCTCCAGCAAAGTTGGTGCACGCTTACCAGCCCCCTTACCGGGCAAGTGCTTTATAAATACTATGAGCCGAATGAATTTATCAGCGCGGGTAAAAAAATGCTTACCGTAGCGAATTTGAAAGAACTGGATGTGTGGGTGTATGTGCCCTATGAGGAACTGGCCAATTTGTCTATCGGGCAAGAAGTAAGCGGCTATTTGCCGGAAGCAGATAAAACGTTTAAGGGCCGCATTTTGGCGATTAACGACCAATCCGAATTTACGCCTAAAAACGTACAAACGCGGGAAGAACGCACCCGGCTTGTATATGGAGTGAAAACCCGTTTTGAAAATGATGAAAATTTAACCCTAAAACCCGGGATGACGTTGGAAACGGAGTTTGTAAAATAATGTCTATTAAAGTTCGGGCAGAACATATATCCAAAATGCTCAATACAACTGTGGCTTTGACGGATGTGAGTACCGTTTTTGAAGCCGGTATCGTGCATGGCGTGGTAGGCCCGAACGGAGCCGGCAAAACCACGCTGCTACGCCTAATTAAAGGATTATTAAAACCCAACGAAGGCACCTTTAACTTTACCTATCGTGACAAGGCATGCCCGGCGCAAGAGGCCATAAGCCGAACCGGATATTTTCCGCAAGAACCCAGCCTATACCCTGATTTAAGCGTGTGGGAGCATTTAGAGTTTTTTCGCGACTTATACGATTTAGACGAGTCTGATTTTCATAAACGGGCAGAAGAATTATTAGCCGCTACCGGCATGGCCCCTTTTAAAGACCGTCCAGCCGGGAAATTATCCGGCGGCATGTATAAGAAATTAGGCCTTATGAGCGTGCTGTTAAACCGCCCTGCGCTCTTGTTACTTGACGAGCCTACCATTGGGGTAGATCCTGTGTCACGCCAGGAGTTGTGGGACATTGTCTATAACGTTGCAGGCCCGGAAATGACCGTTATTTTAAGTACGTCTTATATGGATGAGGCCGAACGTTGTGCCAAGGTACATGTGCTACAAGACGGAAAATTGCTTGCCAGCGGCCAACCGCAAAGTGTCATGGAAAATTTACACGTTACGAATTTTGCAGAACTATTTTTGAAACATGAATGATACGATTATACAAGTAAAAAATCTTGTCATTGCGTTTGGAAATTTTAAAGCGGTAAACGATATTTCCTTTGAGGTTCGCCGCGGAGAAATTTTTGGCTTTTTAGGGGCTAACGGCGCCGGAAAAACAACCACCATACGCACCTTGTGCGGTATTTTAAATCCAACCTCCGGGCAAGTGTTTGTAAACGGAACCGATGTGGCGGCTTCTATCTCGGTGCTCAAACCGCATATTGGGTATATGTCTCAAAAATTCACGCTATATCCGGATTTGACGGTACAAGAAAATATGGATATTGCAGGCAGTTTGTATGAATTATCTCGGGCCCAAATTAACCAACGCAGAGATGAATTATTCTCATTTATCGGGCTTACAAACGTTCCAAAAGGGCCCGTGCGGCAACTTTCGGGCGGGACCAAGCAGATGATTGCTTTGGCCGCTTCTATTTTGCACGACCCGGATCTTATCTTTTTAGATGAACCCACCGCCGGTACTTCCCCCCAAACGCGCCAGGCCTTTTGGGAACTCATTCGTCGTTTATCTTCACAAGGTAAAACGATATTTGTAACCACGCATTATATGGACGAGGCTGAGTATTGCCACCGCATTGTGCTCATGGAGCGCGGGCATATTTTGGCGACAGATACCCCCGATAACTTAAAGAAAACCTATTTTCCGCAAAAACCCGTGGAACTTACTTTTACGCAAGGTAATCAACAAATTATCTCTCAAGAAATGCGTGGTTTATCTTTTGGGGAAGTATCCGTTTTTGGCAGCAAATTACGTGTAAACGTTACGGATAATACGGCATTTGAAAAATATTGCCAAAAGCATCGTGCTGATTTTACCACACGCACGGTGGAACCTACGTTAGATGACGTGTTTTTAAAAGCCATATCGGGGGCGAAATGAACACCTTAGTTAAACATATTATGGCCATTGCCAGCAAAGAGGCAAAGCACATTAAACGTGATATCTTTACGTTATCGGTAGCGTTGGTGCTCCCTATGGTGTTTGTGGTATTTTTCGGGTTTGTGATTAATCTGGATTATCATCATATTCCGCTTACTGTGCGCGATAACGACCAAAGCCATACGTCAAGAGAGCTCTTAACACAAGCTAGTGCGGCCGGGTATTTTGACATTATTGCCGCGCATACTCCGTCAGAGGCAGAATTACAACTCCAACAAAACCGTATGCGCGGATTACTGATTATCCCCCCCGGATTTCATACTGCCTTTACAAATGGAGAGGTCGCCCACGCGCAACTTTTGATAGACGGTACAGATAATACGATGGCCGCCTTAGCCACTACCTATATGCAAGGTATTGTGCAAGCCACCCAACAATCCATTTTATCTTTGCACGAGCCACCTTCTGCAGCGATCCGCACGCGTTATTTGTTTAACCCGGAACTTAATAGCCGTTGGTTTATTGTCCCGGCACTAAGTACCGTTATCATTGGATTTTTGGCCATTATTTTAACTGCCCTGACAGTAGCGCGGGAATGGGAAAACGGCTCCATGGAACTGCTACTTTCTACACCGTTACGTCCGTTGGAAATTGTAGTCGGCAAGTTGCTGCCTTATTTTGTACTCACTTTCTTTGATGTACTGCTTGTATTTGCACTGGCATTACTGGTATTTCGCATCCCGTTTCACGGCAGTTTTGTACTCTATTTAACAGCCTGTTTGTTTTATATTATGGGAGCACTGGCCCTGGGGCTGCTTATATCGGTAATGACGCGCCAACAACAATCTGCCATTCAGTTTGGCTTTGCCATAGGGTTGCTTCCTTCTTTTATGTTTTCGGGATTTATTTTCCCTATTGAAAATATGCCCGCCTTCTTTCAATATGTAACCATGTTATTCCCGCAACGGTGGTTTTTACAAATCAGCCGGGCCTTATTTTTAAGTGGGGCAGGACTAAGTGGCTTGCTGGTCCCTTTTATCGCGTTATTACTGTTTATGATAGGAATGATTGCGCTAGCCATACGAAATTTTAAAACGGATGTAGAACCATGATACACAAACGCATTGTAAGAGGGCTAATTCGCAAAGAATTTGTTCAAATCTTCCGTGATCCTAAAATGATCGTGGCTATCTTTTTTGTTCCTATAGTCCAATTAACCATGTTTGGGCTTGCGCTAACCAGTGAAGTAAAAAATATAGAAATGGTAATTGTCAGCAAACCCTCAGCTATTGCACGGGAAGTGCAAACGCGGGCCGTTGCTTCCCATTGGTTTAAGCAAGTCCGTCATATAGACGGGACGAATGTTTTGGACCCTGCCGCACTACTTACAACTTACAAGGCAGAAGCGGTATTGGTGGCCCCCGCAGAAGGGTTTGAATATGCTTTAGAGCGGCAAAATAAACCTATTCAACTACTTATCAATGCCACCAATGCCCAGCGTGCCCAGCAAGTAAATGCTTATGTCAGCCAAATTTTAGCGCGCGTAGCGGCCAGCCACGGGTACCGGTTGGGCGAGCAGACGCGGCTTGCATTAGATACACGTATTTTGTTTAATCCGCAAATGAGCACGGCGGCTTTTATGGTGCCGGCCCTGCTTGTCATGACCAGTTTTATTATTTTGATGATTGTAGGGAGCATGGCCATTACCAAAGAAAAAGAAATGGGAACCATGGAAAAATTGATATCCTCTCCGGCTTCTACGGCAGATATTTTGCTAGGCAAAGTGTTACCGTACTTCTTTATCGGTATTGGAGTGGTAACACTAATGCTATGTATAGGCGTGTTAGGATTTGGTATTGTGTACAGGGGAACGGTTTGGCAATTTTTCCTTAACGCTGTAGCGTTGGCCGCTTGTGCGCTATCCGTAGCTACCCTCATTAGTACCATCGCCAACACCCAACAACAAGCCATGATGGGCGGTGTATTGATATTACTGCCGGCTATTTTGCTCTCCGGCGTGTTTTTCCCGGTAGCCAACATCCCGGAAGGGTTCCGGTGGCTATGCTACTTAAATCCGCTCATGTATGCCTGTACCAATTTCCGTAATATCATCTTAAAAGGCGGCGATTATTCGTTCTTTTGGCAATATTTCAGTATTTTGCTAGGTATGGCACTTGTTTTGGCCGCCACTGCCTATAAAAACTTCAAAGCCAAACTTAATTAGCATTTCCTTTTCTGCAAATACTTGCACGCTCTTGGGTGCCTATCTTACAAAATAGTGCCTACTTTACAAAAAGAACTATTTTGTGTTTTAATAAAAGTATCTTAATTTAGAGGAGCTATTTATGGCGAATTATAAAAAGACTG
>CACWYV010000004.1 GCA_902765225.1 Candidatus Avelusimicrobium intestinale | reverse complement strand
CATTACGGTATTGTAACGCAAGAAGGCATTCAATTAAAAGATTATCCGACGATTCGCCACTGTATCCAGTTTGTGCTAAAGAATGCCATGGGCGCGGCAACACCTGCTCCGGCAGTAGCCCCTACGGCGGCTATTCAAACGCCGGTTACAGTGCAACCGACGGTGGAAACCCCGGTAGTAACACCCGTTGTTACTCCGACTCCGACTCCGACGGTAACACCTGCTCCGCGGGCTGTTCCGCAAGCTGATATGGTAGCGAATCCGTCTCAAGAGATGTTAGTAACGAACCCCACGGCCCCCGTACAAGTACGTGAATCGTTGGCGGAACGGCCCGAACCGGCTGGGTATGCGGGTGAACGTTGCCACGAAAAGAAATTGCGTCACGTTACGATGGTAGCCCCGGCTCCTTTGGGACAGCGGGAAAATCGTCGCTTGTCGCAAGACCGCACGGTACTGATTTTTGCCGATAATTCCCAACTCATCAAGGCTTACCAGGAAGAATGTAAGGAACTGGGTGTTAAGTATCACGTATTTACCACGTTAAAAACGCGCAGTAAAAATACAACGATTGTAAATTGGGAATCATATGAAGAAACCGAATCTGCACTGAAAGAATACGCGGCGGAAGATCCCCGGGTGCAAGGTATTGTGTACTTGTTGGGGGCGAACGTCAAAAAGTTTGACAAAAAAGTGAGCCCGCACGGAGAACTGACCAAATACGTAATGCCATTATTTATTGCGCTACGCGTATTTGAAAAGGGATTGTCTGATCGTTCGGATGCGGATACGTTCTTTGCTGTAAATACCAAAATTGACGGGACATTTGGTTACACCACGAAAGAAGAATTTAATCCCATTACCGGGGCTTTGTGTGGTGCAACGACTTGTTTCCGCAAAGACGTTTACGAACGCACGGGGGCGATTGCCAAATTGTTGGATTTTGAACCCACCACCACACCTGATGAGATGGCCCGCAAAACTATGGACGAAGTACTCCACGGGGATATGCGGCTGATGATTGGTACCCGCGGCAGTGAACGTACAACCATCTTATCAATCCCGGTGCGTTTGGATCGCCGTGTCAAACGTACAGATTTGACGGGAAAGACGATTATCTTTACGGGTTCCGGCCGCGGTATCGGGGCCATGTTGTCACAGAAGATTGCGGCCCAGTATCACAGCAAAATCATTGTGTTGGATATTATTGAAATCCAGGAAAAAACACCGCTTTGGGCTAAAATGAACGAAGCGGAACTGGCCATGCTCAAAAAACAATTGTGGGAAGAGCTGAAAGCGGATACGACCCAAAGAGCGACTCCGGTGTTATTGGAACGTGCATTTGGACGCATCAAAGATTCCATCACGCTTTACAACAACCTGCAAAAACTGCGTGACTTAGGCAGTGAAGTGGAATATTACCATTGCGACGTACTGAACAGTTCCATGGTCAAAGAAGTCTGTACCAAAATCAAAGCCAAAAACGGCCGTGTAGACGGGCTTATTCACTTTGCCGGGTTGGAACGGTCCAAGTTGATTTACGATAAAGATCCGGCGGAGTATTACCGAATCTTTGATGTCAAAGCCACCAGCTTTGCTTCGTTCTTGGCTAATAACATTGTACGGGATGGCGGGTTCTTTGCGTTTGCTTCGTCTATTGCCGGCAAATACGGCAATTTGGGACAGAGCGATTATGCCAGTGCCAATGACTATTTGGCGAAGTCGGCCTTCCTGTTGACCAACCAAGGGTACCGCGCGGTAGCTATTGCCATGAGTGCCTACAAAAATGTGGGTATGGGCGTACGCGCCGGGGTGGAAACGTTCCTGCGTGCCAATGGGGTGGATTTTGTGGAT
This sequence comes from Candidatus Avelusimicrobium intestinale, assembly GCA_902765225.1. Lineage (GTDB taxonomy): Bacteria > Elusimicrobiota > Elusimicrobia > Elusimicrobiales > Elusimicrobiaceae > Avelusimicrobium > Avelusimicrobium intestinale. The sequence goes on along the minus strand of CACWYV010000004.1, from coordinate 235,559 downwards.
CCCGAGGACGGTATGCAAATTTTCTTGGATGAAATTGTGTACGGTACGGTACCGGAAATTGTGCTGACGGGTTCGTTAGGTAAGTTGGATTGGGACCATCAACTGCGTTGTGAAATGGATGAAATCGTTCCGGAAAATGCCGGTGGAAGCACATCGGGGGGAAATACTGCCCCCGCCAGCGGAAACGCAACGACACCCGCTCCGGCGGCTTCGCCGGCGGTTCCTGCTCAATCGGCCACTCCGGTACAACCGGCTGCCGTGCAGGAAGCAACCCATTTTTTGGGTCGGGTTACTTCGCTAGTCAAGAACAGTGAGATCCGTTTGGAAAAAGAGTTTAATTTAGTGGCTGATCCGTACTTAGCGGACCACGCCATTGAAGGAACTCCCTACGTTCCCGGTGTTATGGGATTGGAAACCTTTATGGAAGCGGCCACAGCTCTTACCGGGCAAGTGCCGCAGGGATTGCAAGATGTCCATTTCTATTTGCCAATCAAGTTGTTGCGTAACCGGCCGCAAGCCGTGCGCATCACGGGTAAAACGGAAGGCACGCAAATCATGATGGAGATTGAGTCCGATTTCATTAACAGTAAAGGTATCAAGATGGGCAACACGCGCCGCCATTTTACGGCCAAAACGCTTAACGGTTTTGTGTCCACGTGGGAAGGTGTCAAACAAGCTGCGTTGACTGCGATCCATTCCCCTGTGAGCGTAACGAAGGAAGAAATTTATCAAAAGTATTTCCACGGGCCTTCTTTTCAGGTGTTGGGCGGTATTTTAAAAGTAGATGCGCAATCGTCGGTGGCGGTCTATCATACGACGCCCAAACCCCAGTGGCAAGACGGCCCGCGCACGTTACTGGCTAATCCGATGCTTATTGAGGCGGCGTTTCAGTGTTGCGGTTTCCAGGATATGACGGTGGAGCGTAAGATGACGCTCCCCGACGGAATTGCGGAAGTAGGGATTTTCAATAGGCAAGTTCCGCCCGCGCAGTTGTATCTGTACGGAGTCAACCGCGGTCACAGTGCTGATGGAAAAACACTTCACGATGCCTACGTATTTGACGGGCAAGGTACTTTGTGGGTAGAAATCCACGGGTATCGGGCCATTGGCCAATAGCGCATGGCGTATCAGTTGGAAGTAGTTGATTTAACAAACCTGCCCCCGGCAGACGGTATATTGAGTCCGCAGGAACAAGCGTATTACGATACGCTACATTTTCCCAAGCGGCGTACCGAATGGCTCGGGGGCCGGTTTGCGTTAAAACAAGTCATGGGACGTATCTTGGAAATTCCGGATCTAAAGCAAATAGAAGTGCTCCCGCAACCTAGCGGAAAACCCCATGTGTTAGCAAAGGGACAGCCGGTTTTACTGGCACACAGCATTTCGCATAGTCATGGTTTTGCCGTAGCGGCTGCCAGCCGGGAAGAACGATTTTTAGGGATTGATTTAGAGAAAATAGAACACCGGATAGCGGCATGGAAAAATGATTTTTTCCATCCGGATGAATTGACGGCCGAGGATGATGCTTTTTTGACGGCATTATGGACGCAAAAAGAAGCATTGCTTAAATTGCTGGGGACGGGGCTTTCTCTGCGCAGTAATGAAGTTTGTTGTATTAACGGTTGTCCGCGCTTTACAGGCCGGGCGTTGGAAATTTACGAACGGTTGGGTTGTCCCGCCCTGCAAGTGAGTACAAAGCGGTGGGAAACGGGTTTTATGTTTTCGGTCGCTTGTGGGAAATAATATATTATTATTGGGTAGTTCGCTAAAAACCCCGTCTTAATCTTAAGACGGGGTTTTTACAATCGTTTGTAGTGACCGGGCGATTAAACCAGGCCTTGTTCCAACATGGCATCGGCCACTTTTTTGAATCCGGCGATGTTAGCCCCTGCCATGTAGTTGCCTTTCATGCCATACATTTCAGCCGCCTGCAGACAGCTGGTGTGGATGCTGTTCATGATGCGGTGGAGGTAATTGTCCACTTCTTCACGTGTCCAGGACAAACGCATGGAGTTTTGTGTCATCTCCAAACCCGATACAGCTACGCCGCCGGCGTTGGAGGCCTTCCCGGGGGAATACAAAATACCGGCCGCCTGAAAGGCTTCAATGGCTTCGGGTGTGCAGGGCATATTGGATCCTTCGCACACGCATTTGCACCCATTTTTCAAGAGTGTCTTGGCGTCGTCGCCGTTTAATTCGTTCTCGCAAGCGGTGGGGCAAGCAATGTCGCACGGGATGTCCCAAGTGCGTTTACCGGGCCGGAACTCGGCTTTCGGGAATTTTTTGACATATTCTTTCAAGCTGCCACGGCGGACAAAGACAAGGTCTTTTAAGAAGGCCAACTTTTCGGCATCTACGCCGTCTTTATCGTACACACTTCCGTCGTAGTCCATAAAACCGACCACTTTCCCACCCAGTTCGGTCAGTTTTTCAATGGCGTGAATCCCTACGTTGCCCGTACCGGAAACAATGCAGGTTTTGCCTTTTACGCTGTCATTTTTGGTGGCTAACATATTTTGCGTAAAATAGGCCACGCCGTAACCGGTGGCTTCCGGACGCAACAAACTGCCGCCCCAGTTGGGTCTTTTACCGGTAAAAGTACCGGTGAATACGTTGGTCAATTTTTTGTATTGCCCGTACATGTACCCAATCTCACGTGCGCCACAGCCCAAATCTCCGGCAGGTACGTCGGTATGGTACCCAATGTGGCGGTACAGTTCATTCATAAACGAATGGCAAAAGCGCATGACTTCGGCATCGGATTTACCGCGAGCATCAAAATCACTGCCGCCTTTTCCACCGCCCAAAGGCAAAGTTGTCAAACTGTTTTTGAAAGTTTGTTCAAAAGCCAAAAATTTGAGCGAGTCCTGCGTAACGGAAGTATGAAAACGGATGCCTCCTTTGTACGGCCCGATGGCGCTGTTAAATTGAACGCGGTAACCGCGGTTGACGTGGATTTCTCCTTTGTCATCTTGCCACGGTACGCGGAAACTGATGACGCGTTCCGGCTCTACTAAGCGTTCCAAAATCTTTTCTTTCAGGTAGACAGGGTTTTGCTCCAATACCGGGTGCAACGTGCTGACTACTTCTGCCACGGCCTGGTGAAATACTTTCTGGGCCGGGTCCTTTTTCTGTTGGGCTTCTAGGAAGTCCGCTGTATAGGTATGAATATCCATACACACTCCTTGGGTTATAATAACAACACTTCTATTATACTATTTTTAGACGTTGCGGAGATAATCGGTCATCCGGTGAAAATAAACCAATTGAATTTATTCTCTTTGTTAACTATAATAAGAAGAAACCCCTGAGGAGGAATTTATGCAACATGAAAAAGTTTGTATAAGTCCTAAAAACGGCTTTACCCTTATAGAGTTGTTGGTAGTCATTTTAATTATCGGTATTTTGACTTCTGTAGCTATTCCGCAGTATCAAAAAGCTATAGAAAAATCCCGGGCGACGCAGGCGGTGACGTTACTGAAAACGGTTGCCGAAGCGTTGGAAGTGTATCACATGACAAACGGAGACTATAATACCAACTTCAGTAAACTAAATGTGGATATGGCTTCTTGGACGGGTAACTCAAAGTGGTTTGAGAGCGTTTCTCTGCGCGATACGCGTTCCAATGAAAACTGGTCTTTGCAGTTGCTTGATTCCCCGGAAGGGGCGGGTGTGTACGTGGGGCGCCTTTCCGGCAATTACCGGGGGACGGGATTTGTGTATTATTTGTTCCGTCGGGACGGAGACTTACCCATAAAGAAAATTCTTTGCATGGAACGCAGAAGATTGGGAGTGTCGTACTCGGGGGAGCCGGGGAGTTATTGCCACCGGGTATGGAAAGGGCAAGACGTCAACTATCCCGGTACTTCGGCCTACGTGTTTACGTTCCGCTAGTTGTGTTTACGGCAAGAGAGGTAAGCCTCGTTTGGGGAACATAAGTCGGCCCGGAGCGAAACGAGACAAATTCTTGCTAAAACCTATACCATAAAGAGAGGAATTTTATGAAAAAAGGATTGGGATTTGTATTTATTTTAGTGGCATTGTCTGTGGAAGCGTACCAAGTAGGCGGGGTTTCCCGGCCTAATTTTACATCGTCGTCCGGGCAAAAAGAAGAGACCGCTGTTCCTGCTCAAACTCCGGTGCAGACGCGTTCTTTTACCAGCTATGGCTCTCGCCCCGGTAACGGGTGGCGCCAGGGGGTAAAAACGGAGACGGTGCAAACCCAAACCGCTACGTCAGCGGCTCAAAAAAACAAGGACCCCAAAATCCAAAACCCGGTTGCCGAACCGGGCACCGCTGAGGCGGAAGCAAAGCCGGTTTCCCAACCGAAAGTAACTTCCAAGAAGGAGGAGAAAGGGGCTGTGTCCGCTTCCAACGCGGCAAAACCGGCCGGACAACCGGCCTCAAAAGATCAGTCGGCTTCGTCTGCGCAAGGGGCGGAGGCAATGCAGCAATTGCAAAATTTACAAGGGATGATGGGAGCGTTGGGAGCCATGACTGGCGGACAGACCGGTTCTGAAACCGGAAGTGCGGCTTCCCCGGCGGGTATGCCTGATATTTCCGCGCTCATGAAAGCCGCTCAAGGCGGAAGCAAAAAATAAAGAGGAAAAAAAGTAGATATGAAACGAAACATAAGTGTGGTTGTATTTGTTTTTTGGGGAACTGTAGCGGCAGGGGGGGCTCCGGTTACGGATTCGCCGTCTGTTTCCCGTCCGAAAACCGCTGTTTCCGTATCTCATCCCAAGAGTGATGCGGTGGTGTCGCGTCCGGTGACGAACGTTTCAGTGGCCCATCCCCACACAGAGGTATCCGTTACCCACCCGACCACTTCCGTTTCGGTTTCTCATCCCGTGACAGAAGTTTCTGTTTCGCATCCGGTCAGTCCGGGAGCGTCTGCCCGGAATGTTTCCGGTACTGTTTCCGCAAACGCAAAAGCATCGGATTCCGGTACAAAACGGACTACTGCGGGGAATGGTTCTTCTGCCCGGGCTGCCGGCGGGAGTAATCCTTCTCCTTTGCCGCCCGCCAAAGATCTTAAAGCCGCCGCGTTAGGAGCCGGAGAAGCCGGACTGGGTAATAAATTTGACGATGCCGAAAAAGCCGCGGCCGCTGCGTCTTTTACGCCTCCAAAAGCGGAAGATGCCTCTATGGAATCGGTTTTGAAGGGACCGGGAGGCGCAGTTTCTTCTAAAATTACCAAAGCATTGGAAGAACAAACCAAGTAATGAGTAGATTGCCTGCATTTACAACGGCGTGGTTTCCCGACGGGGAAACCGCGCTGATTGATTTTTGTGATACGTTGGCAAAAGACCTTGTTTTCAAGACGTGGGTTTGCGGCTAAAATTTGCTATCATTTAGTGTATGCAGAAAATCATTAAAATCGGTAATTATCAAATTTCCAACACGCGTCCGCTGGTGTTTATGGCGGGGACGTGCGTTATTGAAAGCGAAACACACTATTTGTCGTCCGCTAAAAAGCTGAAACAAATCGTGGCGAAAACAAAACACCCGTTTATTTTGAAAGCATCGTTTGACAAGGCTAACCGCACGTCCGTGGAATCGTTCCGCGGGCCGGGGCTTGCGAAAGGACTGGCTATTTTGCAGAAAGCCAAAAAACAAACGGGACTTCCGGTTGTAGTGGATGTACACGAACCGTGGCAAGCGGCCGAAGCCGCCGAAGTTGCCGACGTGTTGCAAATCCCGGCGTTTTTGTGCCGGCAGACGGATTTGCTGTTAGCGTGCGCCGACACGGGACGTGCGATTAACGTGAAGAAAGGGCAATTTTTATCTCCCGGAGCCATGGAACAAGTCATTAAAAAAATTGAATCGCGCGGCAATCATAAAATTTTACTCACGGAGCGCGGCTCGTGTTTTGGTTACGGCGATTTAGTGGTAGACATGCGCGCGTTGGAGCAGATGAAACAGTTTGGTTATCCCGTTATTTTTGATGCTACGCACTCTGTGCAACGGCCCGGTGCATTAGGTACCTGCACGGGAGGAAACCGCAAATTAGCTCCTGTGTTGGCTCGGGCAGCGGTAGCGGTAGGCATTGCGGGCGTGTTTTTTGAAGCCCATCCGACGCCCGATCAGGCGTTATCAGACGGACCCAATTCATTGGATTTTACACAATCGGCTAAAATGGTGCGCGAGTTGTGCCAATTGGACGAACTGATAAAAAGGTTTGGTAAATGATGCAAATATCCTGGACGCCTACTCCGCGCGGATATCTCCGCTTGTTGGCGGTTTGGTTGGGGATATGTGTTATTTTGTTAAGCGTGTTGTGGCAGGTTTCTGTGCGGTTGCCGGCTCCGTACCAGGTTTACCGGCCGGCAGAACAAAATTTACAGGAAACGGAAAAATGAAATCCATAGTATGCGGACTCATCTTATTGTTGGCGGTGGCGTGTGCCAAGCAAGAGGCATTTTCCCCGGAGGAAAATGCCGGCCGTCAAGTAGCTACGGGGGTATCTATTTTTGAGTCTAAAGACAGTCAAAACCAATGGTTGCTTACGGCCGATGCCGTAGATTTTGCGGAGCTGAAAACGGCCACGTTAAAAAATCCTGTATTGCTTTTGAAACAAAACGGAACGGACAGCGCCCGCGTCAGCGGAAAAACCGGTACGTTTGATTACGATACAAAACGGGTTTCTATTCAGGGGGATGCTCGCATTGACTCGTTTAGTGACGGGGCTGTGCTTACCACGGAACGCTTTTTCTACGATGTGACGAAAGACCGGGTGTGGTCCGATGTGAAAACGGTGATTACACGCGGTACGGCTAAAGCCGTTGCGCGCGGCGGGATAGAAACAGATTCCAAATTGGTTAAAATTGAGCTCAAACAACAGACGACGCACGTGCCTAAAGATGCACGCGAATTTAAAAAATGAAATTAAAATACGGGTGGATATGTGGTTGTGGTATAGGGTTGGCGCTTAGTGCCGGGGCTTGCAGCCCGGTGCGTATCAACGGGCCGGCTGCGCCTACTTTACATCCTAAACCTGCCGTTACACAGGCTAAAAAATCGCTGGTCCCTAACAAATTATCTGTTTCTCATATGCCGGAAGTATTGGGCGGAATTATAAAAAGCGACAGTTGGGTTATTTACAAAGATAAACAACAGGAAGAATTTAAAGGCCACGTATCGTATGATTCCGAGCAGTATGTTTTTCGTGCGGAAAAAGCCCTCTCTGATAGAGCCCGCGGGATCTTTCAGGCGAGCGGAGATGTGTTTTTGCGCCACAATGCGCCAAACGGTGTTTTTTATCAAGCACAGGCGACGAACGGATTTTATAATTACCGCACCCAAAAAGGCGAATTGGTGGCCGACGGAAAGAACAGGGTCAAACTGGTGTACCGGGATGAAAAACAACAGACCGTTACGGGGTTTGCTTCCCGGGTTAAGTTTGATTTGAACAAACGGGTATATGTGTTAGAAGGCCGTGTGCGTGTGGAACGTCCGTCTGCGCAGGGAATGCAGGTAATTACCGCGCGCAAAATGACACTGCGGCAGGATCCTGCCTATGCTTTGTTGGAGGGGAACGCTACGGTGCAGGATGAACAGCGCACCTTGACGGCGGATACGTTGGTTTACGACGGGGCGGAGAATATATCCCGGGCGTATGGCGGGCGGGTATTGGCCCGTGGCACGACCGAGCGGGGGCCGTTTGCTATTATTGCCGATCAAATACGCAGTGATAACGACGGGAAAAAAATTGAATTGGACGGGCAAGTGCAAGGTTGGTTGGTTTCGCCGCAAATCAATGAAGCTAAATTTAACGAAAAATTTTAGAGGAAGAGTATGGAACTGCGTAGCGAAAAAATTGTCAAAGTATACAAAGACCGGATGGTTGTAAAGGGAGTGGATATTCACGTCCGCTCCGGCGAGATTGTAGGGCTGCTGGGGCCCAACGGGGCCGGCAAAACGACTTCTTTTTACATGATGGTCGGTTTTATCCGTCCCACTCAGGGCCGTGTGTTTATTGACGGGAATGATGTTACCGCTCTACCTATGTTTGAGCGGGCCCGCCACGGGCTTGGGTATTTAGCCCAGGAACCTACCATTTTTAAAGGACTGACCGTGGAAGAAAATTTATTGGCGGTTCTGGAGCGTATTTCCGACGATAAACAAGCGCAGAAGAAACGGGTGGATGAACTTCTTAACGAATTTGGACTTACGAAACTGGCCAAACAAAAAGCGTGGACACTTTCCGGCGGAGAAAAACGCCGGATGGAAATTGCCCGGTGCATGATTAGTAATCCCAAAATCATCTTATTAGATGAGCCGTTTGTGGGGATTGACCCAATTACCGTGGCAGACCTGCGCCAAATGATTTTTAAACTGAAAGACAAAGGGATCGGAGTGCTGATTACCGACCACAACGTACGCGAAACGTTACCGCTTACCCAGCGCGCATATCTCATATACGACGGTAAAATTCTGGTAGAAGGCGACCAGGAAACGCTACTCAACGATCCCGACGCGCGCCGGTTGTATTTAGGGCAAGATTTTAAGATGTAATTTGTGCTGATAATTAGTTGTAATACACAACCAAATATGCTGTTTAGAAACCGGCAAACAAAACCCGGACCGAGTGGCCTCGTCCGGGAATAATCACTATTTTTATTAGGGTTTTGCTAGTTGGGTTGGTTTAGCAGTTTAATTCCCTGGGCAATATTTTGTCCGCTGGGTTGTTGGTAGGCATACAAACCAAATTCCGGCAAGACCGAGAACAAGTGGTCAAAAATATCGCTCTGGTATCCTTCGTACTGCGTCCACACCGTGGTATTTAAAAAGCAGTAAATTTCAAGCGGCAATCCTTGGGCTTCTTGTTTGAGTTGGCGCACCATGAGCGTGAAATTGGGATCGTCGTGTATCACATACGGGCGGGAAGCTAAATAGAGTTCCGCATATTTGCGGAACGTGCCGATATTGGTTAAATGGCGTCCGTTGAGCAAACTTTCCGTCGTATTGTGCTGCGCGTTGAAATTGGCAATTTCCGTTTCCTTTTGGGCCAGATAATCTTGAAGCAGTTCAATTTTCTTAAGCCGCGCCAGCATATCTTTATCTAGAAACTTAACGGTATCCACGTCAATTAAGATACTGCGCTGTACGCGCCGCGCTTTGGCTTCAAACATGCCGCTCCAATTTTTAAACGGCTTGGAAACCAAATCGTAATTGGGCACACTGACAATTGTCATGTCAAAGTTTTGCACGCGCACGCACGTAAGGGATATATCCACAATGTTCCCGTCGGCCCCGGCACTGTCCACCGTAATCCAATCGCCAATTTTAATCATTTTATTGGTTGTCAGTTGAATACTGGCTACAAAGCCCAAAATGGGGTCTTTGAAAATGAGCGAAAACACCGCCGCCAAGGCCGATAAACCCGTGATGATATACATGGGTTTCCGTCCCAGCACAAGCGAAAGGATGAATAACCCCGTTATAAGGTAAACAATAATTTTTAACGCCTGTACGATCCCCTTAATGGGCATGTTGGGGTTGCGGCCGTAGAGGTGGTTGAGGGCATTTAAATTGGTGCAGATAAACCACGAAAAACTGAGCATCACAAAAAGGCCCGTCAGTTTATTCATCACGGTGGCCAACCAACCGGTTTGCTCGGCGATAAACACGGCGTGCAAGTTAATAGCCGCCAAGGCCGCCAATACTACGCCCAAGGCCGTAAAAACGCGGTGTTTTTGTAACGCATCAAAGGCTTTGGCCGAGTGAATTTTGGCCACCAGTTTGGCCAAATATTTATTGCAAAACCACGTAGTAAACCGGGCAATCAAATAAAGCCCGATAACAAATACCAAGGCGGAAATAATTTGCGCTAACAAAGAGTGATATTCCTGCGGGATATATTGGATTTTGCGGATATATACCAAAATAAGTTGCATTTATTTTTCTCCTTTCGTAAAACTTTACTATAATTAAAGTGTATGAAAAAAAGGATAAGTATTGCAATTTTTTTAAGTGTATGGGGTCTGTACGGTTGCTACACGCCACTGAATAATTCCGGTGTGGCAACTACCAAAAAATGGTTGGAAGTGTCCGCCAAGAAAACCGATTTTGACGGCAAACAGTATGATTCGTGCTATCAATTTAAATTGCGTTTTTGGCCGCCGCAAGCCGCCGAGCGGATTGATTTAGAAGAGGCCTGTATTTCGGCGTGTTGTTGGCGCAGCGATAAAGAAACGGTGGTACTTAATTTTAATAAAAACACCGCTCGCGGTTCCGGGGCCGAAGATTCTTACGAATACTCCCCGGATAAAATTACGTTAACGGTGCGTCATGTACCTTTACTAAATACCACCCGCGTAAAAGTCTCTCCGGCAGGAGCGGTAACAAGCGACGGGCTGGTTAAATTATCATACCGGGTTGCCAAAAATTCCGCGCGTACGGCGGCAGAGGATGTCTTTTCCCTGGATAAACAGGCCCAAACCGCGCAAACGAAGGCGGACGAAACTACTGCCCAAGCCGCCACAACCCGGACGGTGCTTCCGTCGGCCCCGGCGCTGGAAGCCCACAATTTAAATGCGGCGGCGCGTTTAGTGCGGCGGGTAGCCGGGCAACAGATTGACGAACATTTTTACCGGATGAATAAAAATTACGTCAAACAGGGAACGGTATTTGTATTGGGCGAGCGTACTTTCTGGCCGGAGCCGGATGGGGGAAACTTGTACACGGTATCGTGTACGGCCTCCGTGCGTACGGGGGCAGATGCCGCGCACCTGCACGAAATGAATTTTCCATGTGGGCAATGGCGTACCGATGTGTCGGCGCAATCTGTTTTCCCGCTTGATAAATTTGCCGAAACCATTTGGGAGGGAGAGTAAATTTCTCCCCTTGACAAAAACGCGTTTTCTATCTATACTGTAAATAGGAGTAGTGGGTAGGAACTCTTTGTTTGAGTGTTCCCCGTGGGGGAACAGGTCAACAAGAGTGATTTTTATTATTATGTAAAGGAACCCAGTATGTTTAAATTTAAACCGGATAATGTGTTTCGTAAAATAAACAAGATGGACCGCAAGCAGGCGTATACATGGGGTGCGGTGGGTATTGTCTGTTTTGTGGCGCTGATGATGTTTGCTACGCTTTTAACGGCACCGGAAGATGTCAGCATGGAAGATTTAAACGTTGCCGGGCACGACTTGGCCCAACTCCCCTTTTCTAACGATGAAGCGGAAGAATTTTTATTAGCGTCCAAATATCCGGATATGCAAGAAAACCAGACTTCCCTCTTATACACTCCGGAGGAAAAAGCCGCCCGCCAGGAACAAGATTTAGCCGAGGCCTTGGAAGGCAGTGCCGCTGAAGAAACAGCTGCCGCCGCGGCGGGTACTTCTTCGGGTACGTCCGCGCGCAACGGCCGTTCCCAACGCGGATACCGGGGACGTGGCGGTGGTACGACTACTCCCACCAAGATTAACCAAATGGGTACGGCCAGTATGGGGCGTGCCAGCGGTAGCGGTATCAATGCGACCTACGGCGGGGTGCGTGGCGATTTTTCACCTTATAAAAACCAATATAAAGGGAAAGAAACTCCGGCAACGACGGGACCGGTCAAAACGCAGGATGCGCGTAAATCCCTGTTTCAAATTGCGCAAGGTAGTCGGGCTGCCGCCGGATTAAAAGAAGGGAAACTGGCCAACGCCAAACGGGCCATGATGGGTGGCGAAATCAAAGGAAGCGAAGCGTTTACGGACCGCGGTTTAGATTTAACGAAAGCCGCCGGACTGGAAATTGATACCGGGGCCCCCGTAGAGGCGGATGTGAGCGGTTTGGAAAAAGCCATTAATGACGCGCAAAAAGCTTCAGAGAAAAAAGAAAACAAGGACAAGCAGACATTAGGACAAAAACTGTTAGAAACCGCATTAACCGGACTGGTGAACATGGGTGTGAATCTTGTGGGAAACGTGTTGGAAAGCACTGTGGATGCCTTGTTTGCCAATGGTCGGGCTACCCGTGAATCGCACGCTTGGGCGGAACAATACCTCGATGGGTTAAATGGAACAGACGTGAAGAACTTGAGTGCGAGTGATGCAAAGTTTCTTAACGACCAGGGTTTCATCCAAGATGGAAAAGTAGTATTGCCTTCGGACAGGAAATCTTTGTATAAGGATTTTCGTGATACACCGATCTACCGTCTCCATAAACGAGGAATTTATAATGAGCACCTGGGTGAAACTATAAACCTGGGGGCTACAAACAAAAATTGTTATAGCGATTGTTCAAAGAATTGCACAACAAATGAGTGCTATAATAACTGTCACACACGGTGTTCTTGATAATTTTTCTCATTAAACTAAGGAGCAAAGATATGAAAATCTTAACTAAACTGATAGATAAAAGCGGCAAGTTAGCCCTTTCTGCGTTGCAGATGGGGGGGCTGGCGGCCGTAGTAGGCGTGGCGGGGATTGCCACGTGGAATATGGTAAATTCATCGTCCGACAATACGGCGTTTAACCCGTCTATGTACGACGACGAAGAAGTCGTTTTTGTGGCCCAATCCGGCGGGCAAGGCAATTCTGCGCGCAACTCGGCGGTGGAAATATCGGGCCGGACTATGCAATTACGTAACGAAGTGGCCCAACGTAACCTTGTCAATGAAGAAATGGCCGAATACGGATCCTCTTATGAATCTGCCGCACCCGCAGCTCCGTCGGGGTATCAAATGGGTATGACGGAAGGGCTTGGCATGGGGAGCAATTTTGCGGTAGAACAAGGCAGCCGGGAAAGTAACGCGGCTGTGCAAAATCCGCTAGCCGGTATGCAGGATATGTTGGCCCAAGCGCAAGCCGCGGCTCAAGGCGGCCTAGCCAATGCGTCCGTGAACAAAGCCGGCGGTTCCGGTGGTTCGGGTTCTTCGTTTGCGCTGCAAAATAGCGGCAAAAACGGTGGAATGACGACCGGCCGTGGTAGTGGCAGTGGCGTAACCGGGAACGGGCCGACGGACCTTTCGCTGCAGGAAGAAGCCGCCCGCATGTTGGGGGGCGTTTCCGGCGCTCGGGGCCGGGCCTCTTTCGGGCCGGGCAGCGGACTGGGCGGCGGACGGAACGGTTCCACGTTAGGGGGCCGTGCGTCTAATGCCAAAGGGGCTAGCGATATAGAATTTATCCGTAAACGTTCGGCGGAAGTAGCCAAAAACAAATTCCGCTCCGCCAACGAAGCGGGCTCTGCCTTTTTAGCCAGTGCCCAAAACTCCGGCGGGTTGGTCATTGAAACGGAAAGCGGGGAATTGGCCACCGGCCAAGGCCAACACATCCGCGATTTTGATACGCCTTTTGCCTCCCGACTTCCGGCCATTCAAGATTGGGCCGAGAAAGTAAAGGCGAGTGAAGAAACAAGATACGAAGATCTGCATTTGTTACAGTTGTTTGGTTGGATCGGGATTGGAATATCCGCTATAGCAATATTAGCGATTCCGTGGCTAAAAAATGTTCAATGGGGTCCTGTTAATGTAGGATTACTTGTCGCAGCTCTTGTTTCGCTTTATTGGGCGGGCATGGCTGGGCATGCGGCTCGTTATCTTGCTAAGTGGGGAAGTAGCGGCGATACAGCGCCCTACCTGATGTTAGGCGCAGCTGCAGGGTGTACGGCTCTTATTTGGTGGTCGTTTATTGATGCGCAAGCTTTCCGAAACTTCTACACAAAAGTGGGTGATTGGTTTGGTACACGTTGGACGAACGTCCGGAATGCTGTTAAAGATCCCAAGACTATCGTGGAGTCGATAAAAAATTTTATATCATCAGCACCCCGATAGGAATGTTATATTATGCAAATTGGAAATTTAATTATTTTACCTTGGGATAGGAAAAATTTTTTTCCGCGCGTCATTGCGATAGCCCTGCTTTTGGCGTGGGTGTTGTGGGGGGTATCCATTTATAGAGATGGTATCCGTCTTAAAGAGCGCAAAGCGCAGCGGCAAGAAGAAATCCAGCGGCAGCAGGAAGTGTTTCGGCGGCAGGTTGAGTATCAGCAGTATATCAACCAGCAGAAAAACCGCCGCGAACAAGCGCAAGAAAATATAGGAACACGTTTACACAGAAACAGAAAAGGAGAATAAATATGCGATGGCTTCATTTCATTACAAATAAAGCAGGCAAATTTACTCTGGGCGTTCCGCAAGTGTTGGCCTTGGCCGGAGTGGGAGCGTTGGCCGTATATACGGCTACCCAGTTTGATGAGCCCGCCAAAAAACCCCAGCAGGTACGGGATTTGTCCGCTATTACCCACCAGTCGGAACGGGCCGGGATGCGCCGGGATGCATCCGGTAATTTAACTTCGGTGAACGTGGGTGACCGTTTGAACCAATTAGCAACCGCACAAGAACGGGCCCGCATGCAGGGCGGCTCTAACGATTTTGGTTTGTCCGCAGCCGATAATGTCGGCGGGGCGGTGGACGGAGCCTTCGGGCGTGCCGCTGCTGCTACATCAGACACGGAAGGCCTGGGTATGGGTGGCAATAAAGTCGGCGGTTTCATTGGGGAAGGGACTTCTTCCGGGGCGCGTTCCGGCACAGCCATGGACGGCTCTGTGTTGAAGGCCGCCGCCCAATCTGCAGCGAACGGTAATACGTTGCAGTCCGCTTCCATGGCGCGTGCTTCCGGCAGTGGATTAAGTGCCTCTTATGGGGCAGGCAGTTCGTCTTCCGGCGTGGGTTCGCCGTTCTCGGGTAATTCCGGTTTAGGCGGTTCTGCTTCCGGCCTGCCGTCAGGGGAAGGCAGTCACCGTCTTTCGGGCAGTATGCCCACGGGATCCGTGGGGTTGATTGCCTCTGCGAAAGGGAAATCTTCTTTTGGTAGAGGGAACGATAAAGGCGGTTTTGGTGCCGGCCGCCGCCAAGGTTTTGGCGGAGACGATTTGAAAACCATTGCCAAACGTTCAGCTGCCGTCGCCGCTAATAGCGACCGCGCCGCTAACGAAGGCAGCAGTGCCTTTTTGGGTGCCGGCCAAGAGTCGGGCGGTTTATTGTCAGAAGCCGGACTGTCGGACTCGGAAGGTCCGTCGTTGGCTAAGTTTGACCAAACGGAATACAGTCGGACGCGCGCGCTAAAAAAGTGGGGAGATGGTGTTTCCGCAGATGAAACTCGGCGCGAAAAGGCTATGAATAAAATTTGGATGTGGATGGGTATTATGTTTGGAGCCACGCTGATAGCCTGTCCGTTAATCGCAAGAGCCAAGGAAGCCGGCGGCTGGTGGTGGCTTGGTGTGGCAGGGGCGATTATCGCTTTGGGTGCGTTGTTCCTGCAACTCAGACATTTTACCATGCAATTTGTAGAAGTGTGGGGAAAGAACTCGCTCACCCTTTTGGCAGGAATTATTACGGGTTTATGTGTCGGGGCGGTTGGTCTTAGTATAGCATTCTCAGCTCAAGTCAAAAAATGGACCACCGGATTGTTAGAAAAGGCCTTAAAGAGTGCATGGACTTACGTGGGTGCACCTATGGCTACCACGGCAGTGACACACGAAATCGGCAAAATCAACGACGATGCCATGGGGCATAATAAAAAATAGTTTTTCCGGCAGAGGGGATTCTGTTCCCCTCTGCCTTTGTGCTTTAGGAGTCCTTTATGAACGATTCGCCCAATTCCAATTCACCGTCTCCCCGTCGCCCGTTTTTTGCACGTTTGGTGGCGTGGGTGCTTGTGCTATTTGGGCGGTTAGCACATTCCAAAAAAGCTTGGTTGTGGACATTCGTGGCTTTGTTGGTAATTGTGTTTGGGGGAATTGTTCCCGTCGGTAAAATTCCGCTGTTACGTTCGCTGGCGTATGCTATGGGGTATTCTCCCCGGGAAGCCGGCAAAATCTCTTTTTTAAAAGCGTTATTTTCGTGGAATGAGCACGCCAAAATCCAACGCGGGGAATTGCCCAACCCCGACGAAATTGCCGTCTTTGGCAGTAGTAACCCCGACGAAGCTATCTTGGCAGGCCGCCGGCGGCCGGGGGAATTATCGGCCGACGGTATGTCTGCCGATTTACGCTTACTGCGTTACGCAGCCAACGGTCAACCTATTTCCGGCTCGTATAAAACAGTTCCCGGTACCAAAGAGTCGGACCCTACCCGCCGTTTAAAAAAGGATAATGCCGTCGCCAATACGGAGTCCAACCGGGCCGCCGGTACAGATTTATTCAACGGAGAAGACGCTTCCCTTATTAAACCCGGCAAGAACGATTGGAATACCTCTATCAAAATGTTGAAAAAATTAGCCGGGCAACGCATTTCCGCCGTTAATCCTAAAATTGATTGGCTGGACCGTACGCTCAACCGGGCCGCTATGTCCGACCCGCAGTTGGAAGCCATCGTTAAGAAATTGGATAAATCCCGCACCCTGGCTTATCAAGTGGGAGATGTGCGTAATATCGGTGATTCGCAAGCGAAACGGGATATGTATTTTGCGTGGTTGGTGGGGCGTGTTTCCCGCCGTACCCCTAATAAAGTTCTCAAAAAGACATTGGCTTCTACCTGTTTTGACGGAGCGGAATTACCCCGTTCCGTGTTTACGGCGGTCGGGTTTTCGGGTGTGGCCATCAATTCCGACGAGTTGGAAGCGGATATGGACCGCTTGCAGCAGTCGTTGGATATGGATGAGCAATGTATTAACGCGTTGGACGCCGCCAGTAACGCTATGCCGGACTATAAGGATGTCGTGGATGCTATCAATGAAGTGTATGACAATACGACGCATGAAACGTCTTTTCCCGCCACTTGTAGTGATGCTGAGAGTGAAAACTTTCCAAACGCATTGAACAGACTGGGAACCTTGTGCAGTCAAATGGGAAGTGCCTACTCTCAAATGAAGCGTGACTGTGCCAGTTTGTCCGTCACCTTGCATGAACGGCAATGCATCCCACCTACCAATCTAAGCGGTTATTATAATGGATTTCAACAATGGTGCAACAAGCAAAAACAAGCTTGCGAAGGAAATTTGGACTGTATTGCCAGGGTCAACGCTCAAACATCCAAGCAGGTATTTACCGACGACGACGGCCATCCTTGGAACGGCGCAGAGCTGGAGGGGGATGTGTATCATACTTTTTACGACGAAGGCGGTGCTTTTGACTCGGGATATTTTCCGGATGTTGATTGGGGTAAGAGTATGAATTTGGATGAAACCATGTCGGAATAAACAAAACTATAAAATTACCCCTTGAAAAAATGAAAAAAAGTGTTATAATATTAGTAGGACGTATCATCAAAGCAAGTTGTTACAGAGTGGGGGACCATCTCTGAACAGCGAACTTTTTATTATGGAAATGATGTAAAAACGGGTCCGCGTACCGAATAGAACAGGTACCGTACCCCGGGGGAAACCCCGAGCAAGCAGTTTTTATTTTAACAGGAGGCATTTATGCCAGAGGAAAAAAAGAAGGATAGTTTTACCTTTAGCGATAAGATTAAAAACAGTAAACGACCTGTTTTGAAATCTTTCGTGAACCGTATTTCCTCCAAAATCGGGAGCGACGGTAAACCCCGGCAGACTCTTTTTGAGAGGACTAGACGGGATGCGCCATTCTTTATTGCGGCGATTGTGGCACTTCTCTTACTGCCGTTTTTGTATAAGTACAGCGGCCGCGTAAGTGATGACGCTACTCTTATCACTCCCGACTACGAGGATGTTTTCAATCCGGATCGTTCCGGTTTTGATTATACCGGTAACCCGGATGACCAAATTTCCCAATTGTCCGGACGGGATGCGTTGGACTTAATCGTGGGCTTAGGGGACGAAAAAGAAGAAGAGGAAGAAGATAGTTCTATCTACCGCAGCGGTTTAGATAATGCGGCTTCTTTCAAACGTACCGAAGCGGACGAAGAAATCAACAATACCAACATTTATAGATACCGCAAACAAGCGCCTGCGCAAACGCGTGCGGCGTTTCGTCGTGCTTCTACCAAAATCGGCAACCTGCGCGGAGCGGGCTTAGCCGGGCGCGGCGGTGGCCGGTTAAATATTGGTATGTGGGGCGGCGGCTTAAAGAATGCGGCACAAAGAGTCCGCGGCGAACGGCCGACAACCAGCCCCAAGCCGGTATCGTTGCAACCGTTAACGGTGGCGGGTAAACCGTCCCGGTCTGCTTTCGGGCAAGGTGCGGCGGCCGAGGCGCGTCGTTCTAAAAACGCCATGTCCAAAGGCAATGCCATGCAGGCGTTAATGGACGCGCAAATGAAGCCCGTGGAACCGGGCCGCATTGGCGGTATTATGGGTGCCAATTTGGGCGGCCCCGGCGGCGGTAACGGCCGGATGGAGCGCAATTTTGCCTACAACATGAAAGAGCCGTGGTGGTGGGACTTGATGAAAACCCGCTCCCAAGCCCGGTGGCAAAAACGGTTTGATGCCATGTGGAAAGTTAATGATGCTATCTTAGATGGCCTTATTAAACTGGGGCTTTGTGCTTTTTTCGGTAGTGATTCAGGAGATGTTGATTCCTTCTTTGGTTCTGGTGGTTCTGGTCCTGAATGTTGTGGTATGGATGAGAACGACTGGAAAGCGAATGCTAAGTTATCTAAGTTGCCTTTTGATAAACAGCACTGTAAAAATAACCGAAAGGATGTTCTTGATGCCGTCGGAAAGAAGGAGTGGAAACAATGTGGTGAACATGATTGGAAAGAGGCAACAGAGGCTGCTGGTTTCGTTGGAGTCCGCTTTAATTGTATGGGTGGCTCTTGGAATTCAATACGTAAGTGGTTCGCCCGTGGAAACGGAGAGTTCGATGGGGCGACTTGTGAGACCTTTGGAAAGGAAGGTCTATACCAAGCACCATTTAGTTCTGGTAAGTTGGATAATTGGCAAACATTTACCTACGTGGTCGGTGTGAATGCGTCTTCGTTGGAAGAATATTACAAATCCAGCAAAGTAGAACAAGAAGATATGTTGGATATTTTGTATATTACTGCCGGAGACACGTTGACCCTTAATGAAGTGAATGTCTTATTTGCAGAGCACGAGGTGAAAGGTATTCCGCTTTTTGTGGAAAGCGTTGCTATCCGGAAGGATAAACAACATAAAGAGGATTGGATCTTGGGCCGTAAAATAACGGGAGAAGAACTGGTTGATATAATGTACACCATGCGGGGCAAAAAATATGACGAAATGATGGAGTATGTCCGCAACGGTGGTCTGGTACAACTGGTGTCAGCTGATGGTGAATCTTCTGAGATGTATGTGGACAAAAGGAAGAAGTTTACTAAAGAAGGCAAGGGTTGGGCAACCAGTATTCGTTGCCAGTATCCGTTAGCGCAAATTAAGTGCGAATACGGGGCTGTGTATGATGGGACGGGTTCGGCGCATACCATTAACGGTAAAACCGTTCCATACGCTCACTTGGAGTTCCCGGGGATGTTAGGAAAGGCTACCACGTATCAAGATATTCGTGGACGGTTCATGGTGAGCTACAATGTACACGGGGACGACCCGACAATTACCGACGGTTCTAAGCGGGAAATGTCTTCTGCCACGAACCAGTGGTTCCAGATACCGTTGTATAACAATATCCCGGTGAGTTATACGTGGAAAGGCCCGGAAACAGGAAAGTCGGCTCATTTTGGTAAAGATTACTTCGGGTATGGTAGCGATATGTCCCCGTTCCTGTTGCCGGAGAAAAAAGAAGGTAAATTTCAGGTACTGGCACGGCATGACCTGGCTACATTGACCGGTAATGTGGGGGCCGATAAGACAAAATCTTCCGGTGAAATCAGCCCCAATAAACGTGTTTGGATTACGTGGGAAATCCGCCAATGCCCCAAAGATTATGTGAATCAAGTGGATTCCAAAAATATCAACTTGGGTAAATGTAACGAGGGTCTATTACCCGACGGACAAGGCCAAGAGAAACCCGGCGAAGTCGTAAGTACGGCTACGTGCGTGTACTACGACGGCGGTGATGCAAATGGTAACATTGGTTTCACGGATGAGCCGGCAAACAACCAAAAGCATGACCCGAAAACCAATAATACTCCCGTAGAAAAAATTTCGGGTAACACCCAGAATGGGTTGCAGACAGTAGCGCCATCCGGGCGTGATGTACCAGTGCCAACGGATCAGGGACCGGCGGAGAAGGAAGCGCAACAAGCGACAGGTCCCCGCAAACCGGAATTAATTACGTTGGCAGGAACGTTGCCGCAAATAACCCAGAAATGGCCCGAAAGAGCCGAAATGGTCGTTCCGTACAACGGAAGCGACGGTTACCCCGGTGCCAATGGCGCAAACGGTGCTAATGGTGGCCCCGGTGGTGCCGGCGGAGCTGGCGGTAATGGTGGCATTGGTGGCAACGGCGGCCCCGGTGGGGCTGGTGGTAACGGCGCCCCTGGTGCTAATGGCGCGAATGCTGCCGACGGATACCCCGGTGGTAACGGTGGCCCCGGTGGGGTTGGCGGTAATGGTGGCATTGGCGGCAACGGTGGAGTCGGTGGTAACGGCGGCCCCGGTGGAGCCGGCGGCAATGGTGCCCCTGGTGCTAACGGACAACCTGGTGCGAATGGCGCGAATGCTGCCGACGGAAGACCCGGTGCTAACGGAGCCAATGGCGGTGCCGGTGCTAACTGGCCGAGTGACGAAGAATTGGCGGCACTTAAGCAAGAAGCCAAACAGCAAGCGCCTAAGTTCTTAACGGATAAAAATAGCGAATGTACGTTGGATACAATACAAAATAGAGCTACATTTGATCAGGCAGCTGTTAAAGCGTATGTGGACGACGTCGTTGCAAAAGCCAACCAATTGGCTCAAACTGTTGAGTTACAAACCGTGCAGAAAGTAACGGTAGCCAACTTGGTGGATGCTATGGAAATTGCACAATCTATCGGTGTGCAAGAGGTGCCGGTAAACGTCGTGTGCGCCTTGGGTAAAACTATAGGTACGCACGCCAGAGATCCGCACTATAAAGCCAAATCTAACCAGTTCGGTGCGTTTGCCGCCTACATTGGGGAAGATTCTTCGTACTTCCCGGCGGCCAAAACCGATACCGGTGCGCAAGACGTGCGCTTTGTGGGATGTTCTGCGGGTAAAGACAAAGCACCCGTGAAGAATGCCTACCACTACGGCCACTACAACTGGAACCACCTCCAGGACGGAGATTTACAAGGTTCCTCGGCAGCCGACTTGAAAAACGGCAAAGGCCCGGTGGGGCCTGACGGAAGAACGCCGTTTATCCAAGCGTTGCAAGGGGATGGAAAGGCTTTGTATGATAAAGACAAAGAATGGACCAATAAACGGGGAGGATACTCGTTAGCTGCCATCGGAAAAGCGGCGGGTTTCAAACGGATTACGTCCATTTCAAAAGAAGAATTGAAGCGGGCCGGTATTTCTAACAACGGTACAATTGACGACTATAACCGCCTCAATTACGTCAAGGCCTACAGAAATATCTTTAACAAGACGGATTCCTGCGGATTAGACGGTAATATGAAAGTAGCCGATGCGTTGGAATACGTAGGTATGGTCTGTACGAACGGTACAACGGCTAAACCTTCTAACGGTGACGTTATTAAGTGCGGTCGCCGCTACAAAGAGTCTCAGTTGGATGCTCAAGAAGGGGCCGATAATCCGGACGAAGAAGAAGCAGGAAGCGAGAAATAATCGTCTTCGTTCAGATTGGAATTTACTCCCCGGGGATTTCCCCCGGGGAGTTTTTTGTCCCTATGCCGTCATCCTGAACTGGATTCAGGATCTCATCGTGATAAAAGGATGTGAGACCCTAAATCATAAAAAAGGCGTTATTGCGTGCGATAAAAATTGTCAGGTAGATAAGAGGTCCGGGGTAACAACAAAACGCGTTAAAACAGTTCGTTTAACCCCAGTTTGGTGAGCAACCCGGACAGAACACCCGTCGGTTTAGCAATAGATCCCCAAGCATCATGTTCGCGCAGCAGGGTATGGCTGACGAGTGCCAAGGCACCGTCATACGCCGGGCTGTCTGCCGCGTTGGTGTCGGCCCACAGGTCGTCCACCGCGGACAGCCGCGCCTTGCGTACATTCAGCACTTTTTTACACGTTTTTAACAGGTTTTTGTCGGCCGCTGTACCGCACAAAACCAAATGATACGGCGGGTGTTGAATGAAAAGCAACGATTGTAAAAATTCTTTTTTTAAGGCCGTCACCAAACCGTTAGCGGCTTCTTCCAAGATTTCGTCTATCATTTCGTCGCTGCCCGGCTCATATTTTTTCAATTCTTCCCGGGCGGAAGCTTCGTCATTTTGCAGTAAATCGGCCAGGGCTTGCACCAGACGGTTTTGCCCGAACGAAATTTCCCACGCCTCTACCAAAGCCCCCTGATAATACATCACCGCGGAAGACGTCGCCGGGCCAATGTCCAACAAAAGTGCCCCGGCTTGCTTCTCATTTTCGCCCAGCAGTGTTTCACCCTGCGCAATTACGGAAGGCAACACTTGATATTCGTTACACCCGCAGTCGTTTAATACCCGGGTCAACGTGTGTAAATGGGTAGTCAGTGCGAGGGATAAAAAAGTTTCCGCTTCCAACGTAAATCCGGCCATTCCGCGCGGGTTAATAATACCCGTGTTGCCGTCAATCGTATAGGATTGCGGTAAAATATCCACTACTTCCAACGCCGGGTTTAAGCGGCTCGGTACGGAATTATTCAACGCGGCCTGTATTTCGTGCTGCCCGATAATCCGGTTGCGGGTAGAAACCGATTCAAACCCGCTGGCACGTTTAAACGATAAAAAATGTCCCCTTAGCCCGATAATGACTTCCGGTTGCCCGGATGCATAATCCGAAATCTCTTCAAATACGGTGGTTAATTCCCGCCGTGCGCCGTCCATATCTCGCACTAGCGCCCCACAAAACGACGGACTGTACTGGTTGACCCCGTGACGCAAGCGCAAGGACTGGGTCTGCTCGTCCCATACGGCCAACGCAGCTACCAGATAACCACCATAAAAATCCAGGGATAAAAATTCGCGGGTCATAAATACTCCAACTCTATTTTATCAAATTTCAAGCGGGGGGTGAATTAGACGGTTTTTCCGTCTAACAAAGTAGGATATTTAGTAAAATATATATATCGTATGATTGATATTAGGCAGTTGTCGTTTCATTTTGGGTTGCGCACCCTGTTTGAGGATGCGTCCGTGATGATTGCGGACGGGCAAAAGGTAGGGCTTGTCGGCCCCAACGGGTGCGGCAAAAGTACACTATTTAAACTGATTGAGGGAAAATTTGCTCCTGACGGGGGAAAAATTGAAATTTCCCGCAGTACGCAAATAGCTTCCGTTGCGCAGGAAATAGCCGATCCCTCCCAACCGCTGCTTCCGTACGTATTGGCGGCGGATAAGGAATTGACCCGCCTGCAACAAGAATTGGAAAACCCGGCTATCTCCGGCGAGCGGATGGCTGAAGTGTTTGACCGGTTGGATTTCTTGGGAGTTCACAGTGCTCAAGCGCGCGCCAGTGCTATTTTAAGCGGGCTTGGTTTTTTACCGGCGGATTTTGGGCGGCCCCTGCGGGAATTTTCAGGCGGGTGGCAAGTGCGTGCTACGTTAGCCGCCACCCTGTATGCCCCGTCTAATTGTCTACTGTTAGACGAGCCTACCAACCACCTGGATTTGGAAACGGCTTTGTGGTTGGAAAATTACCTCATGCGGGTAGATAAAACTATATTTATCATCAGCCACGACCGCCATATTTTAAACCAATTGTGTGACAAAATCATCCATGTGGAAGATGCCCAATTAAAACTCTACAACGGAAACTATGATACGTATGAACGTACCCGTGCCGCCGCCATAGAGGGCGCACGTTTGGCCGCTGCCAAGCACGAACGTACCGTGGCCCACTTACAAGCATTTGTGGACCGTTTCCGCTACAAAGCCACTAAAGCCAAACAAGCGCAGAGCCGTATTAAAATGATTGAAAAATTGGGAGCCGCACCGCAAATTCCCAAGGACCCGGAAACACATTTTAAATTTCCCTCGCCGGAGCCGTTGCAGAATGCATTGGTTACGGTGGAAGACGGTGTAGCCGGATACGAGGAGAAGGCCGTATTAACCGGTTTAAATTTGCGCATTGAGCCCGACGACCGCATCGCTTTACTGGGGGCCAATGGGAACGGAAAATCCACCCTGGCTAAAATCCTGGCGCACCGGTTACTTTTGATGAGCGGGAAAATGACTCTTGCCAAAAAAATGAAAGTGGCTTATTTTTCCCAACACCAAACCGAAGAATTAGATGTGGAAAAAACTCCGTATGAACAACTTTCCGCCGTGATGCCTTTGGCTACAGAAACCGAAATCCGTGCCCAACTGGGGGCATTTGGATTAAATAAAGCAAAATCGGATACTCTTATCGGGAAATTATCCGGCGGTGAAAAATCACGTTTATTACTGGCTTTAATCACTAAAGAAGCGCCTCATCTGCTTATTTTGGACGAGCCCACCAACCATTTGGATTTGCCTTCGCGTCAGGCCTTGTTGGAAGCCCTCAATGAATTTACCGGGGCGGTTGTGCTGATTACGCACGATTTACACGTGATTGAGCTGACGTGTGATACGTTATGGATGGTTCGCCACGGTACATGCCAGATCTTTAGAGGAGATTTGGAAGATTATAAGGCGCAACTGCTTAAAAATAATGACCGCAACGATTTAGCCAGTGACAAAATAACCGCCAAGGAAGCCGCCCGCAAAGAGGCAGCGGCCCGGCGGGCCCGGATCGCACCGCTTAAGAAGGAAATCCGCGCGCTGGATGAGCAAATGACTAAATTATCCTTGCGCAAGGCCGCGTTGGAGCAGGAACTGCTCACGTCTTACTCGGCCGACAGCAGTATTGAACTGGCGCTCTTAAACGCGCAACTCAAAGATATAGAAGAAAGGTGGCTGCGGCTCAATGAAGAATGTGAGGCCGCCCAAACGGTTTAATATGTCCGAAACGGTTTTTTCCAGATTGCCCGAATTTTTACAGCGTGCCTTGTCCGCACAGGGATTTGTATCTCCTACTCCCGTGCAGACGGCTTCCATCGGTGCGGCGTTGGATGGACGAGATTTGTTGGTAACGGCCCAAACGGGTACCGGTAAAACGCTTGCATTTTTGTTACCGTTGGCGGCCCGTTTGTGGGTCCGCCCGGAGGGAAATGCGCTTATCTTATCGCCCACGCGCGAATTAGCGCAACAAACCTTTGAAATATGGCAACACCTAACAGAGGGGCAAAATCTTCCCGCGGCTTTGGTGATTGGAGGGGATAATATCCACAAACAATTTGCGGATTTACGCCGTAAGCCGCGTGTCATTGTGGCGACGCCGGGCCGTGTGAAGGACCACCTGCTCCGTAAAAGCATTGATTTACGCCGTACGCATACGCTTGTACTGGATGAAACGGACCGGATGTTGGATATGGGATTTATTGAAGATATCCGCCAAATTATGGCTGCATTGCCGCAACCGCGCCTGACGTGGTTATTTTCGGCCACGCTCCCCGGGGAAGTAGAACAATTGGCGCGGGAGTTGTTGCGCAGCCCGTTGCGGGTGAAAATCGGCTCGGTCGTGTCTGCGGCGGAACGGGTCGTCCAACAAGTCGTCCGGCTGGATATTCGGGAAAAATTGCCGCAGTTACTACATGAATTAAAAACGCGTGACGGTTCGGTGCTGGTGTTTGTCCGCACGAAACACGGGGCTCAGCGGCTCGCGCAACAACTTAAGATGTACGGGCAAAAGGCCAATGCGTTACACGGGGATTTGAGCCAAAACCGCCGGCGGCAAGTATTAGCGTTTTTCAAAAACCAAACGGTGCGTACGTTGGTGGCCACGGATGTGGCGGCGCGCGGAATTGATGTGGCCCATATTGCCCACGTAATCAATTACGATTTGCCTCAATCTCCCCAGGATTATATCCACCGAATCGGCCGAACAGGACGTGCGGGCGCGGTGGGTAATGCCATTTCCTTTATCGCGGGGGATGAGGAAAAATGGAACGAGATTTGTAAAGTGACTCGTTTCACTTTGCCTGTTTCTACGGTACAAAAAACGATAGAACCGCTGCCTGTTCCCAAATTTATAGCACGGGAAGAAGGGTTGGCACATAGCCGAAACCGCCGTCCAAAGAAGCAGCCGCTACTTTCCCCGGAAATTATTTCAACCGGACGGGTTTTGGCTGATTTGCCGGGTGAGAAAAAACAGGGCAAAGCGGAAACGGAACGGCCTAACAAAAGGCCCCGGGTATCGGAAACAGCTTTACCGCCTAAACAGCAGGCCCCTTTTCGGATAGTACGCGTGGGAGCCAGCAAGAAAACCTTACAACAGTCCCGGCAGCTGCGTACCCGGTCTCAAGCACCCAAACGGGTTAACAAAAAATTTCGCCATTCACGCCGTTCTCACAGATGAAATAATTGACAGAAGAAAGGCCGCCAGTTAGGCGGCCTTCTTTTTCTCTATACTAGTTATCCAACGATGCTTAAATTATAAATCTTCTTGGTTGTCCTCCATCAGGTATTCGTTGGTACCTACCTCATCTGTGCCCATGGCTTCGCACAACCAGTCGTACTTGCCGGAAGCCGTGAGCGAACAGGTCAATACATCACGGGAGGTTGTGTTGTCATGTGTATAGGTGTAGTAAAAATTAAAACAATAATTGCCTGTCAGCCGGCAAGCGGAAATATGCGGGTTTAGAGCGGTATTATGAAACGTATAGGAAAATTTCCCAATATCAAATGTACTGCTGGCATCTGTTGTGGCGTCAAAGAACGAGATATCCAATCCCCGCAGTTGTGTGGGATAGGCGGAAGTGGCTGCCCGGAAGCGTTTGGCCGAATCAAAAATTGTACGCAGGTTAATCAAGGCTTCCATGGCCTGTGCGCGTTCCACCGAACGGCGGTACTGCGGCAGGGCAACAGATGCCAAAATTGCAATGATGACAACGACCACCAACAGTTCAAGTAAGGTAAAACCCAATTTTTTATTTTTCATAGAAACACTCCTTACTACTAGTATATCGGTTTTCTTCATTTTTTTCAAATATTTATTTAGGGCTTGCAAAGTCCGTCAAAAAAAATATAATAAGAGTATATACTTTTTTGAACGAGGTGGCTATGAGATTTTTTAGCATGAAGCGTAGTAAAGCCGGATTTACCTTAACGGAATTGATGGCTGTGGTCATTATTGTAACCATTTTAGCGGCATTGGGCTTGGGGTCGTACAGAAAAGCCGTGGAGCGCACGCGCATTAGTGACGGTGTGACCGTGGCTTCCAACATGATGGGATCGGTGGACAGATACTATGAAGAGATTGTGTCTACAATGGGGAGTGAGTGGACTATTACTGACCCGGATAACAGGCCTGATGTAACTAAATTAGATATGGCTTTTGACAACCGGTGGGGTCCGTGCGTAAACGCAACCAATGATGAACAAGGCTATTGTATCAAAACACCGTATTTTGAAGTGGTTGTTTTTAATGGTTACACAGATGCCCGGCGTGTGAAAGGGAATGCGCTGGGGGATTATACCGTACGGGCATATTCTGAAGTGCTGCCTTCCAGTCCGCATCAGCGGGGCCGCCCGGTTTGCCGCTTTCACAACGAGGGCGGACGGGATATTTGCATTTCGGCAGGATACACGACTTGCAATAACGTAGCGTGTTGTGATGCCAGTTACGGCAATAACTGTCCCACGGATTAGTTGTTGGATGTCCGGCGCAAGATTTACCAAGTTCTCCGGTGTGTATTTCCCGGAGGACTTTTTTGTAGAATAATAAGTATGAAGATTATCCATACCGATTGTTTAGTTATCGGCGCCGGATTGGCCGGTTGTGTATATGCGCACGAAGCCGCCAAAAAAGGGCTACACGTGTTTATGTTGTGCTGCGGAGAAATGGCACAAGCCAACAGTGATTTGGCCCAAGGCGGCATTGTGTACGAGCCGCACTTGCAACTGGAAGAATTGGTGGAAGATGTGCGCCTGGCAACGGCCGACCTATGCAACGAAGCGGCCGTGCGGGAATTGTCTGCCGCCGGGTGTAAAGCCGTAGAGGAAATCTTTTTAGGCGATTTACAAGTTAATTTTGATAGGGACGAACACCGCGCCCTGCGTTTTACGCGCGAGGGAGCCCACCGCAAAAACCGCATTATTTATTCCAAGGATACCACGGGCCACGCGCTTTTATCTGCCCTGCAACAAGCTGTGAGCCGCAATCCGCTTGTGACCGTGCGGGAGTATGCTGCTGCCATTGATTTGTTGACTTTTTCACACAGTTCAACCGAAATTAAAGACCGTTATGAGCCGCTGACGGTATTTGGGGCGTATGTATTGGATAACAAAACCGGCGAGGTCTTTGCCGTAACTGCCAAAAAAACAATTTTGGCAACGGGAGGGGTGGGGCAGATTTACCGCCACACGACCAACGCCGCCCATTCATACGGGCACGGGATTGCGATGGCGTACCGGGTCGGCGCCCGGGTGATGAATATGGAATATGTCCAGTTCCATCCGACGGTTTTTGCCAAAGGGAAGAGTTTTCTCTTGTCCGAGGCGCTACGCGGCGAAGGTGCCGTTTTGCGTAATGCGGCGGGCGAAGCGTTTATGGAGAAATATCACCCGCTGAAAGATCTGGCTCCGCGCGATATTGTGGCGCGTGCCATTGAACAAGAACGTTTGCACACGTTGCACGATTGCGTGTATTTGGATATTTCCCACCGGCCTGCCAAAGAGACGCGGGAGCGTTTTCCGGCCATTTATCACAAATGTTTGGAAGAAGGCTTTGATATTACGAAACATCCTGTTCCCGTGGTACCGGCGGCCCATTATTTTTGCGGGGGAGTTTATGCCACCCCGCAAGGACGTACGAATATCCTTCGGTTAAATGCCATAGGGGAGACCGCCTGTACCGGTTATCACGGCGCCAACCGCTTGGCCAGCACGTCGCTATTGGAAGCAGTAGCCATGGGTTATTTGTGTGCCCGGGCGGATGCAGCCGATATTGCCGGACAAGAATTCCGTATCCCCACGCCCAAAGATTGGATTATACCGACGGAGAAGCCGGATTTGAATTTAATCAAACAAGATTTATCTACGCTACGCAGTACCATGTGGAACTACGTGGGTTTAATCCGTAGTGCTACGCATTTGAGCCGGGCCGAAAAAATTCTGCGCCATTTACAAAATGAAATTAGTGCTTTTTATAAGTCTACGGCGTTGTGCCAAGAATTGTTAGACTTGCGTAACGGTACAAAAACGGCCCTGCTTATTACCTATGCGGCCTTGCAAAATAAACGCAGTATAGGGTGCCATTTCCTTTCCGACGTTAAATGAGTAATAGTAACCCGTGTCGGGTGACAGAGGACCTAGAAGGATATAGGTCTTTTGGCCCTTGTGCGAACATTAATTGTTTATTATAGTTAGAATAGAAGATGTTGCCGGTATACGATACCTGCAAGGAGTATTATTATGAAATGGTTAGGGATTGGATTCGGGATCTGTTGTTTTTTGTTAGGAGAAGGAATTTCGTATGCTCAATTTGAAAAAGGGGCGGTGCAAGCGGCCCGAGCGGTTGTCGGGGCAGAACGTAAAATTGTGAAACAAGTTGTCAATAATGGGATTCCCCCAAAATATCCGGTTAAATTTTTCCCGAAATATCCCAAACCGCCGGTAAAACCCACTTCCACGGTAAATCCACCGGTTGCCGCGCCCATTACTCGGGAGCAAACGGCTCAAGTACCCGAATTTCCGTCTCCCGCATCGTCGCGAGTACAAGCACCCAAAATACCCACGCCGCCCCAGTCGTTGCCAAGTATCCCGGCAGATCCAAGTGATGTAATCCGATTTTTTCATCAATTAGGCAACGAAGGGGGAACTCTGGGGCCTAGGGCATTGGGGGATCCTTACCGCCGTGCCGCTGATTTGAGCTGGAAACCCGATCTAAGAAAATCGTCTACAGAAGATACATACCTCGTTCCTTTTGAATCGCTTGTTTTGCAAGCCCAAGCAGAGGGAATTTTGCCGCATCATTGGAACAGTATGTCGCGCAGTGAATTGGAATCCTGGATAACTACCGTCCATCAGGCACAAGCCAGTTCCAAGCAGAAAACGGTGGCCGATCTAATAAACCAATATTTTCCGTTGAAAGAGGTTCCACCGTCCGGGGATTTGCCACCGCTAACAACACAAGAACTGCGCCAAAAAGCACGTCAGATAGAAGGTCAAAGTAATTTACCTGAAGATTTTGTAGGTAGAAGCGTGTCGTTAGAAACGGAAAACTGGGCCCGCACACAACCGGATTTTATAGAAGAAAATTTTGTATATGACAAATATACCGAACCGTGGAATGAAAATATTACTCACTTGCGGATTTTGATGGTGAATGACTTACCGCACTTGATGACACCGTTTCAAGAATTTGCCGCGCAGGATGAGCGCATAACATTGGATGTTGCTTTTGGGGGCGAAGAAGCCATTGCCAAATTACAGCAAAATCCGGGGAAATACGATATTGTGATGACGGATTATCATATGCCGCAAGGATTGGGAACAATTATTTCCATGTATGTTACCGAGAGATATTTTATGGAACTGAAGGCAAATATTCCTCCGAAGGAGCAGCAGTATAATTTCCCGGTTGTTGTTTTGGCCTATGCGAACGGGATGCCAAGTTGGTGGTTTAAGTATGGTATGCGCGGCCGGATAGAGATTAGTCAAGGACCGCAGGCGGCGTTTAATTTTGCCAGTAATATCGTGGCTACCGGTAGGGCGTTCCCGGGCAAGAAGTAAGTTTGCCTGTTTGACCGATTTTTATGTTAAAGAAAAAACTACTTTTACTTATTGTCTTATTTTTTTCAATTAATTCCTTTAGCCAGAATATTTATTCCGTTGTGCGTGTGGCCCGCGGAACAAAACCCATTAAGATAGCCCGCACCACTATTGCGTTGCCCGGCTGCTCGGACATGGCCTATCGGGCGATGGCAGCTCAAACCAAACGGATAGAGGTGGTGTATTTCCCGGACCGGGTTATTTTGCAATCTTTAATTAAACAAGAACAAACCAACCCTCTGCAAATTAGCGGGGGGTATAACTATTTGCGGACCATTTCACAAAGTATGAGAAACGAAACATTTTGGAAGCATATCAATGCCAGCCAGGGATATAACGGGGTTCATCACATTATCACAAAAAGCACATTAAAATGGCTGTATAAAAATCGGCGCCGTACAGATAATGGATTAACCTTTGAAGATTTCGTACGCAATTCTCCGGCGGCATTTCATCCGTTGCATAACGAGAGTGAATTTGGGGCTGTTTTTCATAATCCGGTAAGGCAGTTGTCGTTATACCAACGGGAAGGAATTAAAGGTATATTGCAGGATTATTTTAACCGGGCCAATGAATTAAGCCGTACGCAGGGAATGATAGAGTATGATGAAACATTTATAGAGCGTACTTTTCAGGAGGCTATTTTCTGGGCCTCCATGTGGGGGTTGGAGTGGGGGGAGCCAAGCCGTTTACCCCTTCCGGATATGAATTAAAAACCGCCTATGAAGGCGGTTTTTAAATTTGCGCTCGGCGGGAAATTGCCACAACAAAGAAGGCCTACCGAAGTAGGCCCTCTATGTTCAAATGGATTTGAGGCGAGGTTTATTTTTGGGCTCCTGCCTGTTTAAGTAATTCTTTGATTTCTTCAGTTTTTGCCACACTCAAAGCAGTTTCTCCCAACGCATTGATTTTGTTTACATCAGCATTTGCTGCAATAAGAAGTTTGACTATTTCAATATGCCCAGCATAACTGGCTTGCATTAACGAACTCGTATTTGAAGCTTGGGGAACAAAAGTAACTTTCTCTCCCTTATATTGTTTTTCACGAGCTAGTCCTATACTGCTAACCGCATTTACATTGGCACCTGCAGCCAACAAGATTTTTACAATATCCGTGTAACCAGATTTGCTTGCAGCTAGTAGAGCATTCCAACCGGTTTGCGGCTGAGAGATATTAACATCCGCCCCTGCTTCAACAAGTGCTTTGACTGTATCTGTTCTCCCATATTTACTAGCTTCTGCCACGGCAGTCCAATAGCCAAACTCTTTCGCATTTACGTCGGCTCCTCTGGCAAGCAATGCTCTCACAACGTCCGTATGTCCTTTATAGCTTGCCACAAAGAGTGCTGTTTTACCGTTCTCATTAGAAATATTTACTTTAGCTCCGGCATCCAAAAGAATTTTGACAATATCGGCTTTACCTCCGCTACTTGCACTCATTAACGCAGTCCACCCGTCGTATGTGGCTTCGTTTACATTAGCTCCAGCACCAATCAAATCTTTTACTATTTCATCAAAACCTTGATAACTAGCTGCCATTAGAGCTGTTCCATTCCCTTTTGAAACAGCATTTACATTTGCCCCAGCTTTTAAAAGCACACGAATAATTTCCCCGTTACCACCCATGCTAGCTGCCATTAGAGGCGTAACTCCTCCGTATGCATAGTAAAAGGCAAATCGTGGATTTTCGGGCATACTCTTGTTTATTAAACAATTATTTAAGTATCCCGCTTCATTTACGTTAGTTCCCCGGGCAATCATTTTTTCAACGATCTTACTTTCTCCTTTAATACAAGCTTCTAGCAGCGAGGGCTGTATCCTGTTATTGCAACCAACTAGCAATAATGTGCTCATTACCAAAAATACCCCTAACCAATTTCGTTTCATAAATGTGCCTCCTAATTGGATAATAATCTATATATTACAAAATTTATATTACCTACATTTTGGGTGTATTTCAGTTAAAATCAGTGTGGCTACGTTACAAAAAGACATCTGCAGTTTTGGGAGGCTTTTACATAAGAAATACCGTCTGGAGATCACTAATTTAGACGGTACCTTAAAATTTTGCGCTCGGTTTCGGTCGTCGGCCACAAGTCGCCTTGCTGACGCGCGGCGCTCGCGGCCCCGCCTCGCCATGCTCGCCTTTCGTTCTCGCTGTGCGAGAACTCAAACTCGCATAAGGCTCCGGCCTTCGCCTCCCGCACGCACACCCCGCAGGGGGTGTGCTCTCGCATAAAATTAAAAACCCCGCACCAGGCGGGGGTTTTAAATTTGCGCTCGGCGGGAGTCGAACCCACATTTCCAGCTTCGGAGGCTGACGCTCTATCCATTGAACTACGAGCGCGTAAATTGTATTTTCAGTAAAAATCCTTCCTCTATTTTATCAAATTTCACGGTATCTTGCAGAAACCTCGCCTAAGTCGTTGCGGTTTTATAGCGTGGCAAATTCCACCAAATAGCCGCCAGGGCACCTAGGCCCAACAAATACGGATAATACAAATATTTCATCATTTGCAAAGGGGGCACGCCGGATAAACTGGCGGCCATTAACAGTTGCGCCCCGTAAGGCAAAATTCCTTGCGTTACACACGAAAAAATATCTAATAAACTGGCCGCCCGATTGGGAGCGATATTAAATTTTTGGGCAATTTCTTTGGCAATGGGTCCGGCCATGATCAGGGCAATGGTGTTATTGGCGGTGCAGACATTGGCCAAACTCACTACAGTAGCCAAGCCCAGTTCGGCTCCTTTGCGGTCGCGCAGGTGCGAAGTAGATTTTTGTACGATCCACGCCAGGCCGCCGTTTATACGCATAAGTTCCAACATGCCTCCGGCCAACAAAGTAACAATAATCAACTCTCCCATGGAATTGATACCGGTACCCACGGAATTAATCCAACCCCATCCGTTAAACGAGCCGTCTAATAGTCCTACTACGCCGCACAATATCGTTCCGCCCGTTAATACAACCATGACGTGTACGCCCCGTATGGCGGCAACCAATACGGCCAGATAAGGGAGTACTTTAAGCCAATTGACCGGTTGCGGGGTTACCGTTTGTACGGCCCCGCTTCCGGCAAAAATATAGAGAAGAGTTGTCAGAATGGCTAGCGGCATAACCAGGCGAAAATTGGTTTTGAGTTTGTCGGCCATTTTACAACCTTGTGTGCGTGTGGCTACGATAGTCGTATCGGAAATGACCGATAAATTATCCCCGAACATGGCCCCGCTGATGACTACGGCTCCCATCAGCGCGGCAGATAATCCCGTCTGGGCGGCCAGTCCTGCGGCTACCGGCGTCAGCGCAACGATCGTTCCCACCGAAGTCCCTATCGCCACCGATACCACGCATGCCGCCAAGAAAAGCCCCGCCGCTAACATATTCCCGGGCAAGAGCGCCAATGTTAAATTGACTGCGGCTTCCACGGCTCCGGCGGCTTTAGCCGTTTGCGCAAATCCGCCCGCCAGGATAAAAATCATCACCATCATCAAAATATTGGGATTGGCCGCACCTTGGCAAAACCGTTCCACGCGTGCCGACAGGGTCGGCCCGGCCGTTTGCATAATGGCTACCATGGAGGCCAACACAAACGCCACCGTAATCGGCATTTTGTAAAAATCGCCCGCCGCTACGGAAACAGCCGCATACGCCACTAAAAACACACCCAACGGTAACAAGGCCCAACTATGGGGAGAAGGAGTTTGTTTCATAGACATTATATTATAGCAGTTTAGGAAGGGAGGGCAAACGTAAAAAAGTAAGCTGAAATTGGAATACAGGGGGCTTTACGCCGTACGTCTTTTTTGTTATAGTGTTTCTAGTAACTTGCTTAATAGGAGCGTGCAAATGAAACAAATCACAAAATTAGGTTTACTTGTTGTACTGGGGATGGGTGTATTGGCCGGTTGTGCCAGTGCGGACCGGACGTTGGCCGCCGATGAACAAATGACGGTTGCCAAAGCTCAACGGGAAATTAAAGTGGGAATGTCCTCGGCGGAAGTGGTAGAAATATTGGGCAGTCCCAATATGATTACGACCGACGACCAACGGCGCGAAACGTGGGTGTATGACCGGGTTTCTTCCCAGGTGGATACCAGTGCTTCTTCCCAGGGGGTGTGGCTACTCTTATTCGGAGCCGGCGGACAAAAATCTTCGGCACGTTCCTCCCAACGTACCTTAACCATCATCATCAAATTTGATGAACAGAACAAAGTGCGCGACTTTGCCTACCGCTCCTCCAGTTTTTAGGAGTAATGTATGAAAAAATTACTCGGGCTGGTAGGGCTTTGCGTGTGGATGAGTGCGTGTGCCTCTTATACCAATTTGTATGTGCCGGATGCCAATTATTTGGAACGGCGCAACATAGAAACACGTATTTTTGACACACAGAATACGAAAGAATTGTTGGTGGCGTCTGCCCAATTGTTGCAAGACATGGGTTATACGATTACCGAATCAGATGCGGATATCGGCGTTATTACCGCGACTAAAATGCGTGAGGCGGGTTCTACGGTTGGGAAAGTGGCTCTGGAGATCTTGGCTATCTTGGACAAGCACAACACGCAGGATCCCGTTTACGAAGACAAACAAAAATTCTTTGTAACGGTTGTCAATTCCAAGACAAAGGACCGCAAAGTGCGTACCCGGGTTACTTTTGCCCGGATTACGTACGATAATTTGGGAGCGGTGATGAAGATAGAGAAGTTAAAAGATACCAAATTATACGCGGAATTTTTTGATAAATTGTCGCAATCGGTTTTCTTAACCGCCAATAATATATAGGAGAAACTATGAAGCAATATGTACTCATCGGGTGTTTGGGCTTTTTGTTGGCCGGATGCGGCATGACCGTTAACCAGGCGGCGTTGGATTCTTCCGTCTCGCAGGTGGTGACGCGCAATTATCAATCGCGTTCGTTTGATACGACGGATAAATTGGAAGTCATGAATAACATTGTAGCTACCATGCAGGACCTGGGGTTCGTAATTGAAAAAGCCGATAAAGATATCGGTACGATTTCCGGCTTTTCATTTACTACGCAGACCAATATGACCGTCAGCGTGCGGCCCAAAGGAAACAGCATCCTGGTTCGTGCCAACGCTTCTAAAGGAACGCGGGCCATTACAGATCCGCAGGCCTATCAAAACTTTTTTAATGCGTTGTCCCAGTCGCTTTTCTTAACCGCCAACGAAGTGCTGTAAAACAATGTGTTTTGGATGAAAAACTCCCCGGTAAAGAGCCGGGGAGTTTTTCTATTTGGTTCGTCGTAAAATGAGAGCAGTGATACCGGGATAAAGGATCAGTAGCACAATTTTTATTCCAATCGTGTTACCGCTTAGTTGGCCTATGAGTAGCGTGCCCCCTATAAGTAGTACCAGGGCGGCCAATTTTCCGTATTCATACGGGAGGGGGTATACACGGCGTGTAAAACAGAAAAGCGCGGTGGCCATGGATGCATAACTTAATGCCACTGCCCAGCCGGCTCCCAAAATGCCGATGTGCGGCACAAGCGTTAGGTTTGTAGTGATGCTGACAACTGCACCTAACAGCGTAATCCACAGGAGTACTTGTGTTTTTTTAGTCAGCACCGGCCCAATCATAAAATTTACATAAAGTCCGTAGAAGAAGTATCCCGTTAGTACGAGGGGGATAACGGACAATCCTTCCCAATAGGCAGGGGCAATCAAGTGAAAATTACCGAAGATATTACTTTGGATAATATCCGGCATAAGAAGAATGAGCCCCACCAGTACCCACCCGGCCAATGCTACAAAGAACGAAAATACACGGGCAAACGTATCTTGCGCGTCGGAGTCTTTGGCGTGAGCCAGAAAAAACGGCCGCCAGGCTTGATCAAACATAGATACAATCAGCATCATAAACACGCCGATTTTGAAATTCGCTTGGTAAATACCTACTTGAGAAGGTCCGGCCAAATGTACCAAAATGGGTTTATCAATCACACTGACGAACAAACTGGCCAAGCCCGAAGGTACAAACGGCCATGCAAAGCGAAGGAGTTCCTTTTCCAATTTTCCGTCAAAGCGCAACGAACAATTTTGTTTCAGTTCACTCCAAATTACCGGAGTAAGCAAGAAAAGCGAGGTCAGAGAAGCAAAGATATTTGCCCATAAAATAGAGGCAATTCCCTTATTGAGTACGGCAATAAAAAAGATGTTTCCCAACACATTGACCACAATAGAAGCCGTCCGTACGCCGGCAAAATACCAGGCTCTGCGCTCCAAACGCAGTTTGGTAAACGCAATCATGTTCAGTACATCTAAAAACAAGATAGCGGCGGCCAACTGGAGCAGGTAGCCATCCTCAACCGGGATGCCGATGAGCCGGGCGGCGGGGGTCTTGAACAGCCAAAGTAGCCCGCCTAATACGAGCCCGTTAAGAAGTACGCCGTAGAAACATTGGCGGAAAACTTTGTTTTTATCGGGGGCATCGCTGGCAAAGCGCAAATAACTTTGGTCCATCCCAAACAAAAATACTACGTTGAATAAGGCCACCGCCGCAAATACAGTAGCAATAATGCCGTATTCGCCGGGGTGTAGATAATAAGTGTAAAACGGAACCAGACAAAAATTCAGTAGCCGTGCCAGTACCGTAGAAGTACCATACACCAATGTTTCTTTGCCAAGCCGTTTAATATCCCGTGCCATATATAAAAAGCCCGCGCAAACGGATTACAACATTTGCGCGGGTGTCTCTCTTATAATTTCACAAACAAAATTTCCATCAATTTTTTGAAGTTAACTTCTGCTTTTTTGGATTCGCGGATGGTCTGTTCGTGTGAGAGCGGTTTTTTCTCAATACCGCAGGCCATGTTGGTTACGACGGCCAATCCCAATACTTGGATGCCGCACTGTCGGGCCACTAATACTTCCGGCACGACGGACATTCCCACTACGCTGGCGCCCATTTTTTTGAACATTTTGATTTCGCTGGGGGTTTCAAAGTTGGGGCCGGTGACGGAAATATATACCCCTTCCCGTGCACGCAGACCAATTTTTTTGCAAGCGGCTAATGTAATTTTACGCATATCCTTATCGTAAGCGGTGGACATATCAAAGAACATGGGACCGAATTCCGGTTCGCGGCTGTTGCCGATGAGCGGGTTGTTGCACATAAAATTGATGTGATCTTTGAGTACGCACAAAGCCCCGGGGCGCAGTTTAAGGTCCATGGAGCCTACCGCACCGGAGACAATCAATTTCTGTACGCCCAACAACTTGAGCGTGCGTACGGAAATAGCAAATTCCTTCATTTGATAGCCCTCATAGAAGTGGAAACGTCCCTGCATGATGACAACGTTATGCCCCTTATAAGAGCCAAAAATCAAATTGCCCGCGTGTCCGGGTACGGTACTCTGCAAAAATCCGGGAATGGTGGTATACGGAACAATCACTTTATTGTCCAGCGGCGGTACGGCCCAGCCCAATCCGGAACCGGCGATAAGGGCGATTTCCGGTTTGAAATTTTTTGTTTGTTTGTTGATAAAATTTACAGCTTTCTTGACTTGTGCAAGTTGCGCCATGGTAATTCCCTCCGTGTTACAATGTCGTTCTGTCCGGTGTAAAAGCATTTAAGATGTGCTCTAACTTCCCGTCCAGGATACAGATTACATCAAATCTTATACTATCAAATTTTAAGGAGTTTGCTTTTATATATTGTGTTGCGGCCCGCGCGATACGACGCTGTTTGGTGGCGGTAACCGCAGCTACCGGACCGCCAAACGCGGCGGACGAGCGTTTTTTTACTTCCACGAAAACCAATGTGTGGCCGTCCAGTGCCACGATATCAATCTCTCCGCCGGCGGCGGATACGTTACGCGCTACCAGGCGATACCCCTGCTGAGTCAAAAAACGGGCGGCTTGTTCTTCGCCGGCCAGACCGTCCGTGCGCGTATTCATAAAGGGGAAGCCGGCGCACGTAATATATTTCGTACCGGGGCAAAAGTTGTCCGGTGCTCTTTACACGGGCCCAAAGCTTTGAGTGCTTGCAGATGTTTCGGGGTTCCGTATCCTTTGTGTGCGGCAAAATTATAACCGGGGTATAATTTGTCCAGTTCCGCCATGTAGTGATCCCGCGTTACTTTGGCAATGATACTGGCCGCGGCAATCACGAACGATTTGGCATCCCCGTCCACAATGGCCCGTTGGCGCATCTCTAAATCCAGCACGGGGTGAGGCCCGTCTATGAGTGCCACCGAATTGGGAATGCGGGTAAACTTTTGAGCCGCCCGGCGCATGGCCAAAAACGTGGCCTGTAAAATATTCAGTTTATCAATTTCGGCGGCAGTAGCAAACCCGACACCGTACAAAATATCCGAGTGCGTCAAACGGCGGAATAATTCTTCCCGTTTGGGAGCGGTCAGTTTTTTACTGTCGTTGACGTCGGCAAAATCGGGGGCCAGTTCTGACGGAATATAACACGCACACGCAACGACGGGCCCCGCCAAAGGGCCGCGGCCCGCTTCGTCAATCCCAATCAGTAACGTGGCCGCTAAATCAAGGGCCTGGTTACGGTCAAATTCCAACAGGGGAGATGTTTGCATAATTTTATTATACCACGAATTAAAGGGTTGTAACTAATCCTTTTTCGGGCAAGCGTTCGGCTACCGGTATTATTACAATGTGACTAGTCTATTGTACGGAGTGTGATATGCGTAAAATGTGTTTTTTCTTGGGGTGTATGTGGATAGCTCTTCCCGGGTTTGGACAGTTGCAAAAATTGTGCCAGTACGGGGTAATGCCAACGGACAACGTAACGAGCGTGGAAGTCAATCCAGCCTTGACGGTGGTGAATGATAGCGGGGGAATTTCAACTTCGCAAATGACTTTCAAGGTATACCGTGCGTTAGATAGCCATTGGAATGGGGGGATTGAATTGCCGTTAGCACGGTCTGAATCTCCCACGAAATCTGTTAATGGGCTAGGCGATTTGGTCCTCAATGCTACTTGGGTCCAACCGGAAACCGTCCGTCGTTTGGGTTACGGAGCCAAAATGGAAATGTTTGTTCCTACAGCAACGGATAAACGGTTAGGAAGCGGACAGTTGCAAGTCAGTCCGTCCGTTTTTGCCGTATGGACCAACGGTTCCGGTTGGTATATGGCTGTGGGGTATAAGCATTACGTATCTGTGATTGGCGATAACGCCCGAGACGATATAGATTATGGACGTTTCCGTGGGAATATCAGTTATCTTTCTGAAAACAAATGGTGGGTACAAACCAACTGGTATTATTACCAAAATTTTCGCCACACAGGACAAATGGAGTTTGTGCCGGAAGCGGAAGTGGGTACGCTAGTCAACGAAGGAACAGCGTTCTATCTCAACGCCAGTACACACGCCGGCGGAAATTGGAAAAGTAAAAATTGGAGTGTGGGGGTAGGATTTAAAGTTCTTTATTTATAAAAAAGAAGTAGCCGTTTAGTTGTCTTTAATTCTCCGGACAATTTTTCCCCGAGGATATGTTTAAATACTTATTCCCACTCAATAGTAGCGGGAGGCTTACTTGTTACGTCATATATGACGCGGTTGACGCCGTCCACCTCGTTGGTAATACGAGAAGAAATCTTTTCCAAAATCTCGTAGGGAATGCGTGCCCAGTCGCAAGTCATGGCATCGGTACTGGTCACGGCGCGGATGCCAATGGTGTGAAAGTAAGTACGTTCATCGCCCATTACGCCAACACTTTTTATATTGGGTAGAAAAGTAAAATATTGCCAGATTTTTTCATCTAATCCGGCCTGGGCGATTTCCTCGCGTAAAATAGCGTCGGACTGACGGATGAGGTAAAGTTTTTCTTCCGTAATTTCTCCCAAACATCGCACGGCCAATCCCGGCCCCGGAAATGGTTGGCGCCAGACCATCTTGTGAGGGAGGGATAACGATTCTCCCAATCTGCGTACTTCATCCTTAAAAAGGAGCCGTAACGGTTCTAGCAATTTGAAATTCATATTTTTAGGCAATCCGCCTACATTATGATGACTTTTGATAACGGCGGAGGCCCCGTTACCGCTTTCAATGACATCCGGATAAATAGTCCCTTGCAATAAATAATCTATGTGGCCCAGTTTTTTTGCTTCCTCATCAAATACGGCAATAAATTCAGCCCCTATAATTTTTCTTTTTTGTTCGGGGTCGGTTATGCCTTTTAGTTTATTTAAGAATCGTTCTTGTGCATGGACGCGGATTAAATTCATCTTATATGTATCTTTGAATAATTTTTCTACTTGGTTTGCTTCATCTTTGCGTAATAATCCGTGATCTACAAATACACAAGTCAATTGGGATCCAATGGCTTGGTGTACCAACACGGCTGCTACGGATGAATCTACTCCGCCAGACAAGGCACATAATACGCGTCCGGTTCCAACAGTTTTTTTTATGCGGGAAATTTCTTCTTCTTTAAAGTTTCCCATCGTCCAAGTGCCTTTTAATTGGCAAATATTGTAAAGAAAATTGTGCAGTAACTGTTGTCCAAAAGGTGTATGAACAACTTCCGGATGGAACTGTACCCCGTAAATTTTTTGGGTTGCATTTTCCATAGCCGCCATAGGGCACACTTCGGTATGAGCACTACCGGTAAAACCAAACGGTACCCGGGATACATAATCCCGATGGCTCATCCAACACGTTTGTTGGGCATTAATTCCGGTAAATAGGGCACTGTGTGGATTGAGTGTAATGGCTACTTTACCATATTCTTTGTAGTCTGGACTTTCTACCTTTCCACCCAATATATGAGCGGTTAGTTGCATTCCGTAACAAATACCTAAAATGGGAATATTGAGTTCAAAAAGTTCTTTTCCTACGGTGGGGGCTCCGGTAGCATATACGCTGGCCGGCCCACCTGTAAAAATAATTCCTTTCGGACGGCGGGTTTTGGCTTCTTGTAGAATTTTGTCAAATGGAATTATTTCGCAATAAATGTGTTGTTCACGCACACGGCGGGCAATTAATTGGTTGTATTGACCGCCGAAGTCTGCTACAAAAACGAGTTCTTGGGTCATTTCATAATCCTTTACTGGAATAATTACTTTCTTCTTTGGTAATTGTGATGTCGTGCGGATGACTTTCAATGAGCCCCGCATGGGTGATGCGTACAAATTTACTGTTTTTGGATAATTCTCCGATTGTACGGGCTCCGCAGTATCCCATAGCGGCACGTAAACCGCCTAACAGTTGATAGACCACATCTCCTAAATCTCCACGATACGGCACGCGTCCTTCCACCCCTTCCGGCACCAATTTTTTGGAATTTTGTTGGAAATAACGGTCACTGCTGCCGGCTTTCATAGCGGCCGATGAGCCCATTCCGCGATATGTTTTAAATTTACGTCCGTTAAAAAGAATATCTTCTCCGGGAGCTTCCGTAGTTCCGGCAAATAAAGACCCCAGCATACACACACTGGCTCCAGCGGCTAAAGCTTTGGCAATATCTCCGGAGAATTTGATGCCTCCGTCCGCAATAATGGGAATATCGTATTTAGTAGCGACCTGGGCACAATCATATACGGCGGTTAATTGCGGTACCCCGATACCGGCAACGATCCGCGTTGTGCAAATGGCTCCCGGGCCTATACCTACTTTTACACAGTCAGCGCCTGCTTTAATTAAATCTTCCGTTGCTTCTGCTGTAGCTACATTGCCGGCAATCAGTTGGCAAGCGGGGAAGGTCTTTTTCAACGTTTGGATGGCTTCAAGGACTCCCTGGCTATGACCGTGTGCCGTATCTAATACTAAAACATCTGCTTGAGCATCCAGTAGGGCTTCTGCACGGCGGAGCATATCAGGGGTAATTCCAATAGCAGCGCCTACACGTAGACGGCCTTTTTCATCACAGGCACGGTTAGGGTATTTGATTGATTTTTCAATATCTTTAATAGTAATAAGTCCG
This sequence comes from Candidatus Avelusimicrobium intestinale, assembly GCA_902765225.1. Classification (GTDB taxonomy): domain Bacteria; phylum Elusimicrobiota; class Elusimicrobia; order Elusimicrobiales; family Elusimicrobiaceae; genus Avelusimicrobium; species Avelusimicrobium intestinale. Next base: position 192,896 of record CACWYV010000004.1, on the reverse strand, counting down.
CACAAGATGCCCTGGTGATCAGTTAGGGGTAGTTTTTCAATACGGTGTGTTTGTAAAATTTGGCGCGCTTGTTCCAAAGAAGTATTTTTATATGCTGTAACTAAGTGGTCTTTTGTCATCAGTTCGCTGATCGGACGCGATCCGTCCGATTCAAAGCGCATATCCCGGTTGGTAATGATACCTACCAGTTTTTTGTTTTTATCTACAATCGGTACACCGGAGATGTGATACCGTGCGGTGATATCCCATGCCTGTTGAAGAGTATCTTGCGGATGAAGAAAAAATGGATTATCAATTACTCCGTTATCGCTCCGTTTGACATGATCCACTTCGGATGCTTGTAATTCTACGGGCATGTTTTTATGAATAATGCCAATCCCTCCCTCGCGAGCAATCGCAATGGCGGTACGGGCTTCGGTTACGGTATCCATACCCGCGCTCATCAGCGGAATATTGAGTTTAATGTTTTTTGTCAGACGTGTACTTAACTCTACGTCGGTTGGCAGCACAGTAGAGTGCCGAGGGACAAGCAGAACATCATCAAAGGTAAGACCTTCTTTAGCAAATTTATCTTCCATATTTTATTATAACATATAACGTTTTATAAAAAAAGCGTGTGTTGTCTATTCTTATAACATGAAAGATGCTGACTCAAAAACTTGACTTTTTTTTTTTTTTTTTTTTTTTTTTTTTTTTTTTTTTTTTTATATTGATAAAATCTTCCTGGATTGTTATTTTACGGGAACAGAGTATCTATGAAAAACGACATACATAACGGACGTGATGTACATACTATAAGCGGCAAGAGGGGATTTACGTTGATTGAATTGTTGGTAGTTGTTCTCATTATTGGAACTTTGGCCGCTATTGCCGTTCCACAATACCGGTATGTGGTAATACGGGCCAGATATAAACAGGCCGTTACCTTGGGTAAAGCATTTCAAAAAGCACAGAAAGTTCACTATTTGGCAACGGGTAGTTTTGCCAGTAACTTTAATGAATTAGCCATTGATTTCCCGCCCCCTATTCGGACAGAGACTCAGGATCAGAATAACACCAGTTATTTAATTCTGCGTTATTCCTGGGGATCTTGTGCTTTTAAAAAATACCGTGGATCAGGTTACTCAGAACTGCAGTGTTACCCTACCAACGCGCCTACTTTTGAAGCCCGTGCTTATACCAGTGACAGTGATACATTAATATGCCTTGCAGGTAGTTCGGGGAGAGATAACAAAATTTGCCGTTTGGAAACAGGCAAAGAGACACCCTCCACAACTAGCGGGGGATATAACCGGTATTATTACTAAGGCAGGGTGCTGTATCTCAACGGTAGTACACACGCCGGCGGAAATTGGAAAAGTAAAAATTGGAGTGTGGGGGTAGGATTTAAAATTTTATATTTGTAAATAACTTAGAAAACTGCCCGAAATCCTTGGATGCACAAAATCATCCGCGTATGATACAATAATAAATGTGGTTTAATTAAGGAAAAATATCCATGAACGCGATTATTGATTTGTGCCATCAAATAATTTTAACTATCCGCTCACCCAGAGGACACTATTGGATACTTTTGTGTGCTATTATCGTAATCATGGGAGGGGTGGTGATGCTAAAATCTCAAAATCCCACGTTATTTATTAAACGGTTATTCCAACTCCCATCTTTCCGGGGGCGTGAAAATGTGTCCAATTTTCGCACTACTGACCTTGGTATGAACGCATTTTTGGTGATTTGGATTGGATGTTTTGTCTTTCTCATCGGCTTTTCTTCATCTATATGGCAACATATATTTGTGTGGGTAGGCGTAATAGGGGTGGCATGGGCTTCTCTGGTTTCATTTTCTTTGTGGGTGCGGCGTTGCCATGATTTGGGATATTCGGGTTGGCAAGCATTTTGGCGCGGACAGTTTGATATTTTTACGTTGTTTCGTGACATTACAGGATCCGAGATGATTCGTTTCCAAGTATATTGGGAAAAAGGAGAGCCGGGGCCCAATCAGTTCGGTCCGGCCCCCGAAGAAAATATACCGCGCGTTCCAAAAAAAGAAGAAGTTGAGTTTCCAGAGGTTTGGCCCGGGGATCCGTTTGAAAAATAGGTATTGTTTCCAAAACAAAAAATCCGCCTTTCGGCGGATTTTCTGTTTTAAATGGTCGGGGCGACTGGATTTGCCTTTCGGTAAAACTCCTGACGGAGCTTTCCTACAGGCCGGGCCTCGCGTTTTTGCCTTTCGCGGCTTGCGCACGCTCAAACAAAAACAACGCTCCGGCCTTCAAATCCAGACGCAGGCAAAGCAGTTTGCCTGCTTCACCCCGACAGAGCGTATCTTTTAAAACAAAAAACCACCTTGCGGTGGTTTTTCTTAAATGGTCGGGGCGACTGGATTTGCCTTTCGGTAAAACTCCTGACGGAGTTTTCCTACAGGCCGGGCCTCGCGTTTTTGCCTTTCGCGGCTTGCGCACGCTCAAACAAAAACAACGCTCCGGCCTTCAAATCCCGGCGCAGACCAAGCAGTTGGTCTGCTTCACCTCGACGACGGGCTATTCTTTAAAACAAAAAATCCGCCTTTCGGCGGATTTTCTGTTTTAAATGGTCGGGGCGACTGGATTTGAACCAGCGACCTCACGGTCCCGAACCGTGCGCGCTACCATCTGCGCTACGCCCCGTAAATTATTTTGATTTCAAAATCTCGGGAAGGCGGGAATCGAACCCGCGATCTCTCGCACCCCAAGCGAGCGCTCTACCTCTGAGCCACTCCCCGTAAATGCAACCGCATTCTGCGGCTACGAATATATTATATCATTCTTTGAGCAAATCTGCCAGTGTGTCTTTGATTTCCGTCAACAGTTTTACATCCGTTCGGGCGGTGGACCCCGCAAGAGTATCCGGCAGCCGGTAGCGGCTAAGTTGTTTTTTGGCCCCTTCTAACGTGAGTTTGTGTTTATAAATGAGGTCTTTAATTTTTAAAATCGTATAAACATCATTCTTCGTATAACGGCGGTGGCCGCTTTGCAGGCGGATGGGGCGTATGAGCCCAAATTCCGCTTCCCAATAGCGTATGGAATATTCCGGCACGCCGGTAATGCGTTTCACATCGCCGATAGAAAAATACTCTTTTTGTTCTAATTCTTCCAAACCCATAGCGTCATTATATCATTTTTAGTTGAACGGGAAGTACAACGCCTTTGAGTCGTTGGCGGGCTAGCGCGCGGTCTTGTTTTAATTGGTCCACTAATTCGTTGAGAGTGGCAAATTTTTTTTCATCCCGCAATTTGCCGACAAACCAAACGGTAATTTTCCGGCCGTAAATATTTTGGTTAAAATCAAACAAGTGTACTTCCACCAGCGGTAAATGTCCGGTAATGGAATTAACCGTGGGCCGGAACCCGGTATTGCAAAACCCGTTGTATAATTTTCTTCCTACGCGGACTTTGACGGCAAAAACACCTAGCGGCAACACTTTATAGGGGCCTGTTGCCAGGTTGGCGGTGGGGAAACCCAGTTGCCGGCCTAATTGTTTACCCTTGACCACTTCTCCCGTCAGTTCATAGGGATGGGTTAAAAGCAGGTTGGCCTGTTCAATATCTCCGGCGGCCAGTAATTTACGGATGAGTGAGGAAGAAATTTTATGCGTGTCCGTTTTATAAAAACGGATTACTTCAAACGGAATATTTTTCCGGGCACATTGTTCACGCAACCACGTTATGCCGGCCTGCCGGTCCTTTCCCAAGGCAAAATCGGCCCCGACCAATAACCCGCCCATGTGATATTTTTTGAGAAGAATTTCGTTAAAAAACTGCTCGGCTGTCCACTTACGGCACGCGGCAAAATCCAAGGTCTGTACCGGGGTACCCAGCGCGCGTAATAGCCGTTTTTTTTCGTCCGGCAGCGTCAATACGGTCATTTCCGGAGTGGTACTTAACAAGGTTTTGGGAGGCAACGGAAAGTACAACGCTAACGGCTTTAAGTGATGTTGGGCGGCGGCCATTTCCAGGCGGTTAAGCAGGAAACGGTGTCCGGCGTGCACGCCGTCAAAAGTACCTAATGTGATAAAACGTTTCGTAGCGGTCATAACGGGATAATCCTCGTGCAAAGTTGGGCAGCATTTGCCCGTTTTAATTGGGTCCCATCAAAAGCATCCGTCACATCATACGGGCCGATTTGGTGGCGGCGCAAGGCCGTCAAATGGCCGCACGTACCCAAGGCTTGGGCCAGCAGGTAGCCCAGGGAACGAACGTACGTGCCGCACGAACAATGAACGGTAAATGTGATTGTTTTTTCGTCAAGTAAATGCACATCCTGCCAGGTGATGGTTACTTGATTGTATTTTCGTTCCTGGACCATTCCCTGCCGGGCCAGTGCATACATGGGGTGTCCGTTTACTTTTTTAGCACTAAAAAAGGGAATGGGTTGTGTAACGGTACCGGACAGTTTGTGAGTTGCTTTTTCTACGTCGGTTTGTGTGAGGGGGGGGATAGGCAACTGCCGGGTAACGGTTCCGTACGCATCCCAGGAATCGGTTTCTTGGCCCAAGGTGAGTGTGGCTGAATATACTTTGGATAATTTCAAAAACTGGTCTTGTTGTTTCGTGGCTTGGCGACCGATGAGTACCAACAATAGCCCTGTGGCCATGGGGTCCAGGGTGCCGCTATGTCCTATTTTTTTTGTGCCGCAAACGCGGCGGCATAAAGCCACTATATCGTGCGAGGTAAAATCCTGCGGTTTATCTATCAGTAACAATCCGCCGGGTGCCGGGGAATCACTGTAAGGTGTTGACAACATGTTGTACCGTTTCGGCCAAAGCGTCGGTTACTTCGGTAACGGTTTTATCCGTTACTTTAAAACCGGCAGCACGGGCGTGTCCGCCGCCGCCGAATTGTTGGGCAATTTGGCTGACGTCAGCCTTTCCGCGCGAACGTAAATTGACGGATACTTTATCCGGTTCTTCTTTAATCAGCGCAGAGATTTCCACCCCGGGTATCATGGTGGGCTGGCTGACGATACCCTGCGTTTGGGCCGGGGTGGCCCCAAATGTTTCAAAATCGCGTTTCGTTAAAATAATCTGGCTGTACTTATTGTCAAAACGCATTTCCATTTTTTCCAAGGCACGGCCCAGCAGTTTAAGTTCAATGTATGATTTCGTAAAGTAAATCACTTGGTTGATTTGTTGTACGTCGGCCCCCAAGGCGACCAATGCGGAAGCCACCCGTAGTGCTTCAGCGGTGGTGTTGGAGTGGACAAAGCGGCCCGTATCGGTCACTAGCCCGGTATAAAGGCAAGTGGCCTCGTCCGGGGTGGGTAACCAACCGTCCGGTCCGGAAGTTTCAAAGAGTTGAAAAATAATTTCGGCGGTAGAAGAAGCTCCCGAATCTATGTAATTCACATCCCCGTAGGCATCACTGACTAAATGGTGGTCAATGTTAATGAGTGTTTGGGCCGGGCGCAAAATACTTTCCAAATCGCCCCCGCGTTGCCTATCGGAACATTCCAATAAAATGACCGTATCAAATGCAGGTTGGGGGGGGAGTTCACCGATGTGTACTTTATTTAATCCGGGCAAAAATTTCAGGTCGTTTCCCACGGCGGGTGCGGCATAAGCATACACCGTTTTCCCCATCCGTTCCAACAGCGAAGTCACTGCCAAGGTGCATCCCAGCGAATCACCGTCCGGGTTGAGGTGACCGGCCACAAAAAAGTGTTGGCCGTTTTTCAAGGCCTGCCAAACGGATTTTAAATTTTGGGAGTTGTTATTCATGGGTGTGTTCCTTTTCAATGACTTGAAAGATGGCTTCTACGCGGGCGGCTTTTTCGGGCGTGTCGTCGTATTCAAAGGTGAATGACGGAATCCGTTTCAAATGCAGCCGGCTGCGCAGTTGCGCCCCGATTTCCTTACGCAAAATTCCCAACGCTTCTTGCGTTTTTTGGCGGTCTTCCGGGGAGCCAAATACCGAAAAGAACACCTTGGCCGCCGATAAATCTTTGGTAAGATGGACGGCTGTAATCGTCACGAATCCGCCCAACTCGCCGTGGGCGGCTTTTTTCGTGATGAGTGTATTGATTTCTTCCAATAAAAGGGTTTCTAACCGTTTGATTCTATCTATCATAATATTTATTATATCATTTTGGGAAATTTCCCGTTTGTCAGGCTGAACTTGACTCAGCATCTCTCCTTGTTTCGTTTTTAAAGAGGAGGAGTTCCGCACCAAGTGCGGAATGACACCAATGATAAAAGTAAAAAAACCACTTGAAAAATTACTCCAAGTACGCTAAACTATTAATAGGTCCTTTATGGGCCGGGTATATATACAAAAAAGGAGATCTCTTATGAAAAAAGGTTTCACCTTGATTGAGCTACTCGTTGTAGTTCTGATTATTGGTATTTTAGCGTCTGTGGCGTTGCCCCAGTACACCAAAGCGGTGGAAAAGGCCCGTGCTACGGAAGCCATACAATTGCTCGGTGATCTAGCGACCGCCGAACAAGTGTATTTCATGCAGACCGGTTCGTATACGAACGACTTGAGTCTGCTGGACTTGCAGTTGCCCGGTGTGGGAGCCACGCAAACCGCCTCTACCACCACCAAGAACTTTATCTTGAGAATTGGTTCGCCTGACCATTCTACAGCATTGGTGGCGTGGGCTTCCCGCGCGAGTGGTACGACGGCTGTGACCACAGGTGATAACAAATACGCCATTGGTCTGACAATCGCTTCCGACGGTACGATAACGCGGTGGTGCGAAAGTTCCATAGCTGCTTCAAAGACGACGTTTAACACAGACGTTGGCAACAAAATCTGTAAAGCTATTGCCAATAACTCTACGGGTAAAATTAACTAGTAGTTGGCTGGTTTAGAGTTGTTTTAACCCCCCGGAACCCCGGGGGGTTTTTCTGTGCAAATTTTATACTTGTACTTGTTGCTTTTCGGACGTCCAAGCCGCCGATCTCCTGCTCTGTCCTTTTGGCCTCTTTCTGCCTTATTTGTTATGGGGGTTCCTTCCCCCTCTACTCTATGCTATAGGCCCCCTTCCCAGCCGTTAGGCCACACCCTCTCTCCCCTATTGTCATGCTCAGCATCTCGTTGTTATAACTACACAAACAGCGAGATTCCGTATCAAGTACGGAATGACGGCTTGGTGGCACGGAATGACGACTTGGGGAATGCCGCGCATCCTCTTCTTGCTGTCATGCTGAATCATAAAAGAGACACGTCATGCTGAACTTGATTCAGCATCTCGTTGTTATGTACTACACGAACAGCGAGATTCCGTATCAAGTATGGAATGACGACTGGGGGGTACGGAATGACGACCTGGGGAGGGCGTTTTTATAAAAATATTTAAATTTTAACACTTTTTAAAATTGCCATTTTATTTTTGTCAATATCCTAGGTACCCCCAAATCGTTCTGGGGCGTTTTAGCGCGTTTCCGGTAAAAAATGCAAAATCATATTTATTTTTGCATTTTTAATATGAGGGGGAGGGAAATGAACGGAAAAAGTAAATTTTTAAAACCAAAACATATTTTGTGAGTTGGGCAAGTATTTACTGATTGCTAAGAAATAAAATCTATAAAGCGTATTAATTTTAGCATAAAAATCATTAAATATTATATATAATTCAATATTTTATTATATTGTATATTGGTCTGTATTCGGCCTTGTTCTTTCCTAAATAATTAACATAATAAAAATTATCGTTAGTAAAGTTAATCTGTCAAATAACCCCCCTTAAACCATTAAGAACAAAGTTTGCGTTCTTATTATACAGCGCAAAAAGGGCATACGCACAAGACATTTAAAAAAATGTCAAAAATCTAATTCTTGAAATTAGATTTTTGATAAAAATACAAGGGGGAATGAACTAGGAAAGGGCTTTCTTTTCAGCCAAAACAAACGCTCGCGCCAACCCCGGAGCCGTTAATGTGTAGGAGCGGCTGCGCTTGCTTCCCTGGGATTGGATAAATCCCAGTTTTATGGGGGTAGCCAATAGGCGGTCTAAACGGCCTATGGTAAGGCCGGATTTCTCCAACGCGCGTGCCAGCCATAAGGCGGTGCAGCTTTCCTTATGCAATAACTCTTTTCCCCCTGCCAGTAAGATGAGTGCCGCTTCTTCTGCCTGCAAGTGCAGTTTATGGCGCAAGTAGACAAAATCTCCCTCTTGCGCTAACAGTTGTTCCCATAACCGCAGGGCGGAAGAAAAAACACCCGTAAGAGGGTTGCTATCTGTTTGTAGGGAGGTAACAGTTGCGTACGGGGTAAGTGTGCCGGATACGGCCTTATCCTCTTGTAGCGGGCGCGGGAAAGGAAGTTTTTCGTGGGTAGAGGCCGCGCCAGAAAGCGGCTGCCGGTGCAACAGTTGCAGAAAGTAGTCGCGCTGGGCTTCTATAAACTCCGCAGATCCTTCGGCTTCAAATTCTTCCCCTCCGGGCAGTTTAAATCTAACCTTGGGGGTTGGTGTATCGCTCATACGTTTCTCCTAGGGGTTATCCGCAGAAATTATCCACGGTGTTTGACATATTGTATCTTTTTTATTGTCTTATGTAAATATATGTATTTATATGTTTCTATATGTCAAACTCGGTGCATAACTTCCTTTCTCCGACGATAATTCGGTTTTTCTTTGTATAAAAAAGATTGTTATTTTGCGGACAAAATGTGATTTGTAAGCTGTATATAAGTAAAAGAGTGAGAATTTTTGAAAGGTAGGCCCCTAAAAAGGGGGCTTGTTGTGCAAAAGTGAATTTTTGTTCCCCCCTAAACAGCGTTGCAAAATGAGGGATGATTTTGCTGCGCGTGAGTAGCGGTGGGAACGTGTGATTGTAAACGTGAAACGGGGGATGGCTGCTTATTTCAGTTTTTCCAGCAAAGCCGGAATCACCTCGTACAAATCCCCTTCCACGGCATAGTGGGCCTGTTTCATAATAGGGGCGTTGGGGTCTTTGTTAATCGCCACAAGAATAGGGTTTCCGCTAATTCCCGCCGTATGGTGCGTCTGCCCCGAAATCCCGCAGGCAATATAGAGTTTGGGATGAACGGTTTGGCCCGTTACGCCGATTTCAGCGTGCGTATCAATCCACCCGTTTTCCGCTGCCGGACGTGTTCCGCCCACTACTCCGCCCAAGCGGTCAGCCAGTTTTTGAAGGAGTTCAAATCCTTCTTTGTTTCCCACTCCGCGGCCGCCGGCCACGATTACTTGCGCTTGCGAAATATCCCCCCCTTCCTTTTCCGGTTGGGCAGAAGACGTTTTGTTTGGGTGATAACCGCGCAGAAGTTCCTCTAACGTACCCGTTTTAGACGTGGGAGAAGCCCCCGCAGAGGTAGCGTTGGCTGCGTATTCTTTGATAAGGGCCGTTACGATTTCGTTCTTTTGGATGTGGACGGTTCCTTCGTAAATCTGTGTAACTTTAGCGTCCCGCATGTATTTTTCCAACGGGAAATCGCGCATATAGGCAATTCCGCCGCACAAGGTAACACATTCATCTGCTACTTCCATAGCGACGTTGGAACAAAATAGTTTGGCTTCGGCACTGTATTTCGTCCACCGAATGCTTTTTAATTTTTTTAGTTCGTCATGTATCGTGGTATTGTTGGCGATAGCATTTTTAACAGCGGGTAAAAATTCTTCGTCCATGCGGTGGGTTAAATTATACACCAGGGCCCGGCCCGCTTCTGTCTTGGCGGCCAGTTCCGCCACTTTGTGGCCCAAGGCTTGGAACGTAATGAGCGGTTGGCCGAACTGTTTGCGGGTGCGCAAGTATGGAATAGTTACATCCAGCGCGCCTTGCGCAATTCCTACGGCCTGTGCCGCCACGCCGGGGCGGGAATAATCCAATGTTTCCTGCACGTAGAGCAGCCCGCGGCCCTCGCTTCCCAGCAAGTTTTCTTTCGGCACGCGGACATTGTCAAAAATCAATTCGTAGGTTGGGTTGGAGCGGATCCCCATTTTTTCTTCTTTCTTACCAAAAGTAAATCCCGGAGTTCCCTTCTCAATGACCAGTAATGAAATCCCACGTGCCCCGCGGCTGGGATTGGTGTTGACGGCTACGGTATAAAAATCTGCCTCTTTGCCGGTAGAAATAAAATGTTTGGCTCCGTTGACTACGTAAAAATCGCCGTCTTTAAGGGCAGTCGTTTTGAGGGCCGTTGCGTCCGAACCGGCTTCTGCTTCCGTCAAAGCAAAGGCCCACAGTTTTTTTCCGCTGGCTAAATCGGGGCACCATCGTCGGCGTTGCTGTGGCGTAGCCGCCAGGTACATGGGAATGGCTCCCAGGGCCGAGGTTCCCGGCGTTAAAGCCAGTCCGGCACAACCACGTGAGAGTTCTTCAAAGGCCATGGCCAGACAGGTAATTCCCCCCCCGCGTCCGCCGTATTCTTGGGCGATCCACCAACCGAACATCCCCGATTGGCGGTATTCCTCCAACATTTGCGTAGAAAACTGCTCCTTGGCATCCATTTCGGCGCGCAAGGACTTGATTTTTCGTTGAACCAGTTCCCGGCTGGTGTTAAGTACTTCGCGTTCCAACTCATTAATGGCGTAATCCATGCGTTCCCCCCTTGTGTGTATTTTTCCGCCGCCGGAAAAAACGTCGTTTTCCCCCGTTCTTTTTGGTAGGAGGTACTAAACTGCGGTACATTCGTTCTTGCCTTTTAACCATCGTAGAAACAGTAAATTCCGAGAAATCCCGGTGGTCAATGGCCGCTTCAAAACGTGCGCGCAAGGAGGAATGGCGTAGTAAAACTTTTAATTTCTCGGCAAACAAACTAATATCACGCGGCGGAACTAAAAACCCGGTCTTGTTATCCGTTATCACTTCACTGATTCCGTCCACGTTGTAACAGACGGCCGGTACGCGCATGGCCATAGCCTCCAAAAGCGACATGGGCAGTCCTTCACGTAACGATACACTGGCAAACACATCACTGATAGCTAACAGTTCCAACGCATCATTACGCCACCCGGGGAATAAAACTTGTTTTTCAATACTTAAATCCTTGGTCAGTTTTTCGGCAGTGGCTTTCAGGGGGCCGTCGCCGGTAAAAATAAAATAGACGTTTTTCATCTGGTTAAGCACTTTGTAAGCCGCTAATACGAAATGGACCGGGTTTTTGAGCGGTTTGCAGTTGGCCAAGGCCAGCACGATTTTGGCATTAGGCGGAATGTGCAGAGAGGCTTTTTTGGCTACCGGGTCAAATTTTAGGGGCAAGATGGGGCTGAAGTTGATACCGGCGCGGATAAGTTCCGTGCGTACCCCTTTGCCGATACCTAACTGGGCGGCCTCGGTGGCATTTTTACGCGACACGAACACCAATACGTCCGTCAGTTTGGCACAGAATTTTTCCACAAAAACAAAAATCTTAAACTGCTTTTCCCCGTGTTCCTTGGCAAAACCGAGCCCGTGAAAAGTGTGGACCACTTTGGCCCGGCGCCAAAAAATCCGGGCGGCAATCCGTCCTAACACGCCGGCTTTTGGCGAATTGGTGTGGACGATATCCGGCCGTACGTGGCGCAAAATGCGTCCCATTTGGAAAATAGCCCACAAATCGTGGAACAAATACTTGGCTTGAACCGGCTGGCGTAGGGCGGAAATAAAAAATACGTGGGCTGGGTCGTGTTTGACGCGGTGTTCTAACCGTCCGCCGGGTCCGGTTGCCAAATAGGCCTCAAACTGTTGTTTGTTTAGATTTTTCATTGTCATCAATACGCTGGCCTGGGCACCGCCTTGGTCCATGCGCGTGATGAAATAGAGGATTTTTGTTTTTTCCATTTAATAGACCTGTCCTGTGGAAGTATTTATAATGCGGGCATACGGGAAATAATACTTAATAATGGCCATGTAATCGGACCCTTTTTTGGCCAGTCCGTCCGCTCCGTGTAAGCAAAGCCCTTCGCCGTTGCCGGTATCGTAGCCGCGTACAATCACGCGGCGGATGTTTTTCCCTTTGTACAACGGTATCACGTCAAACAAATTAGAACGTAGCGTGGAAGCACTTAACAGAAACGAGGTTTCCTGCGGGGAAGTCGTTTCGTAAGAGCCCTTGCTTCCTTCAAACCGTACCGCCAAAATACGTCCTGCCGGCGTATACCGGACCGGAACGATGGCCCGCAATTTGCCGATATCTTTTTGTAAAGCGATACGCGCTGTAATATCTTTGGCTTCGTAAAGGTAAATCCATTTGATGCCGGCCCAGTGTGTGGGATCTTGCGGACGGGAAAAAAGATCTTCCGGCGGATTAGATAAAATGTATTTGCTGACGTTGGCCGGCGAGAAAATATAGGCCGGTTTTTGCGCGGTATTTTCCAAACCTTCCTCGGTGAGTACCCCGCAGTCGGTATAAAAACCGGCCGGGGCTTGCGTCAGGCGGATTGTACTGGATGTTTGGGATGCATCCAATAAATCTTTAAAAACCAAATTGATACCGGCAAATTTGAAAAGCGGATCGTTATCGGTAATATGATACGGCGCATCTGTTTGTTGTTGCACTTGTTGCGATAGTAAGGAGCGGAACACCACTGCCAAGGCCGTCAACGCGGCTTTGTGTTTGACTTCTTGGGCTTGGGTAGCCAGTAACGCCGGAATTAAATCTTCCGCGTATGTTTGATTGACGAGCCGGAATCCGTTTTCTTGAGGAATCACGGTCAGTGCGCCTTTCAATTCTTTATCGCTTAAATTGGCCGCAAAAATGTTGGCAGCGCGCACATTGCGCACGAGCAGCGTAAATTTATCTTTGTCTAACGAAAAGGTAAAGGGCCTTTTAGTGGAAAATTCTACATGACCGCGGGCATCTTTTACGTCCACACCGCCCGTTTCTTGATTAAAGGAAATCGTTTTTTCAATGTAAGGCGGGGTGTGCAGGATTTCGCCCAATTTGGTATCGGTAACTGTTATCGCTCCCGAGCCCATCACGGCCGCGGATAACAGCGCTTGCGGTTCTTGGACAGCGTTAGCGTACAGGGCCATTTTGACCATTTCCGACGGAGTGGATGGCATGACGTGAACAATGGGTTGTTCCAACCGCAAGTAAAACAGGTAGTCAATACTTTTATCGCCGAAATCTTTACTGTATTTAGCCATTTTTTTGGCTAATTTTTTATTATTGGGGTCCAAACTGTACAGCGTAGCGTAGTACTGCCAGGCGTGTAGTTTGTTTTTTTCTTTCTCGGATAATTGGGCAAATAAAGCAGCGGCTGCGTAGTTGCGTTCATCGTGAGAAAGCGATTGCTGCAGAAACACGGGGGCCAATTTTTTCGTTTTTTTGATGTGGGAAGCAATATCCCCCAATAAATACGAAACAAAAGAGATGGCGTACGGGTTAGAAGTGTACAGATATTGTAGTTCTGTGGCGGCCTTTTCTTTGTTTCCGCTTAAATACCAAGCCAATGCATTACCCAATTTAGCCGAAGAAACGTATTCAAAATCGGCCGTTAAGTAGAGGAGAGATTCAAAGGCCTTGCGTGCTTTTTTGTACTTACCCACACTGACGAGAAACCACCCCTGGGTTAATTGGATAAAAGGGTCCTCGGGGCGGAGTGCGGCAGCTTTATCCAGGTAACTGAGCGCACGTTTAGTTTGTCCGCGCTGCATAGCTAGCACGGCTAATTCTAGGTTGGCGGCAGCGGCTTGTTGGGGATCATCGGAATTTTCATACGCTTTCAAGGCAATATAGCACTCATCCGGATGGGCGGTAACGCACTTTTGGGCGGTGGCGGCTACCTCCGGGGGCAGGGAATAATCCAGCACGCTTTTATACAAGGCGGCCTCATTGAGATTTCCGTTAAAACGGGCCGAAGCCAACGCCGGTTTTGTTCCCGTTGGTATAGCCGGCGCGCTTTCCGGGGCCGGTTCGGCGGCTGTTGCCGCGGACCAAACAAAAAAAAGGGCGGAAAAAAGTATCAGTTTTTTCATACTATCATTATACCAAATGCCGGCGGCCTGTCGCCGCATTTAACTGAAAACAGGGACCTAAAGACCTAGTTTTTTCTAGGTCTTTTATCTTTTGCCATCTGGGTCTTTTGACCCTTGCGAGGTAATTGAAAAAAGATAATAATGGTAAAAGCAGTAACTAAAAATGTAAAAGAGGAGTAGGTGTATGAAGAAAATAGTTGGTACAGGCGTACTTTTGTTGGTCGTAGCGTTAATGCCGCAGTTGGCTTTGGGACAGGTAAACTCTCAAGGATATAATGCCACCACCTCAACGATGTTATCGTCGGCAAAGAGACAAACGCCAATTCGGTTAAAAATTAAGATAGAGCAGATACCTCCCTTCTGCCCTATTACACAAGAAAAAGAAATGAGTGAAGAAGCAAAGAGGGAATTGCTTGATATTTGGACGCGGATGATTGTCAACATAGGAAGTCCGGATTATGGCAATGCCATCTATCATGATTTAGGGGAATATGTAAATAAGGGCGGATCTTTAACGTTTTGTAAGCCGGGAAAAGACGGGAAAATCGAAACATTGTTGTCTCGTGCGGTAGAAATGCAAGATAGCCTCCTGGTCGGCTTATTACTGAGCACGGACATAAGTGCCAATACGATTGTAAATTATAAAACGGAAGAAACTATTTTAATGTATGCCATTCACTTGGGCGACAAAGATATTATTGATTCTTTAGTACGCGCCGGAGCGGATGTAACGGCCAAAGATGCCTCCGGCCGGAGCGTGCAGGATTATATGGAAATGTGGAAACAAGACGTACAAAAAATGCTTTCCAAATAAATGGGATTAGTCTTCTTGTCTTACATAAAAACCGGGTGTTCCTTGCGGAACGCCCGGTTTTTCTATGTTTCGTTTTAATTAGAACAACCAAACTTTAAGTTGATAAGCCACCGCGGAAATCAGGGCTGCGGCCGGAATGGTGATAAACCAAGCCCACACAATCCGTTTGGCTACCCCCCAGTGCACGCCCGAGAGCCGCCGCAACGACCCGATACCCACAATAGAACCGGTAATGGTATGCGTGGTGCTGACGGGAATACCCAAAAACGACGCAATAAAAATGGATGTACCTGCCGCCGATTCGGCACAAAAACCGTCCACCGGGCGCAAACGTGTAATTTTTTGGCCCATGGTTTTTACAATTCTCCACCCGCCGGAGAGCGTACCGATAGCAATGGCCGCCTGACAAATAATCACCACGGAAAACGGTACAATGAACTCGCCGTGATGTATGGCGGCTAGTTCCTGGTGGGAGTAGAAAAATTCTTGCAACGGGGTAATGTCTGCCCCGGCCATTCCACCTACCAGTAACATGCTGATAATCCCCATGGTTTTTTGGGCATCATTTCCCCCGTAACCCAGCGAGTAAGCCGCTGCGGAGAATAATTCCGCGCGACGGAAAAACCCATCTACTTTAGAAGGTTTAAAGTTATTGGCGATGTTAAACACAACAATCCCAATTACCGTGCTGAGTAAAAAACCCAATAATGGGGAAATGAAAATAAAGGCCACCGTCTTAAAAATCCCGCTGGCTACCAAAGCATCCGTGCCGCCTTTTAAAAATCCGGCTCCGATCAATCCGCCGATGAGCGCGTGTGAGGAACTGGACGGCAACCCAAACCACCAGGTAATCAAATTCCACCCGCAAGCCCCTATCAAGGCCCCGAACACCAGGTTGGAATCAATAAATTGCGTGTAAATAATCCCTGCACCGATTGTTTTGGCTACAGCCGTGCCAAAAATCAAAAACGCTACAAAGTTGAAAAATGCCGCCCACCACACTGCTAGCCGTGGTGAGAGCACACGCGTAGAAATAACCGTGGAAACAGCATTGGCCGCGTCGTGAAACCCGTTGAGGTAATCAAAAAACAAAGCCAAAATAATAAGAAAAATAATCCACGACATACGTCACACCCTAGTTGTTTTTAACCAAAATGGACTCTACCAAATTGGCTACATGTTCACAATAATCCGTGGTACTTTCCGCAATTTCGTAGAGTTCCTTTTGTTTGATAACCATAATGGGGTCTTTTTCGTGTTCAAACAGGTAAGAAATGGCCTCATCGTGCAGTACGTCCCCTTCGTTTTCCAACCGGTTGATTTCTACGCATTGGCGCAAGGTTTCGGTCATTCTCTTTTTGTGCCGTAGCGAGGCCAACGCTTTTTGCAGGGCCCGGGTGGTTTGTTCCAATGTGATAGCCAATTTTTTTATGTACTCGGTAGGTTTTTGGATTTTGTAGAGTAGAAAGTGGCTGGTCAGCAAATAGATATTGTCCATGATATCGTCCAGCCGGTTCGCCAAGGCTAAAATATCCTCGCGGTCAAAGGGGGTAATAAAAGTTTCGTTGAGTTTGTTAATTGTGGTGTGGGTTAATTCGTCTCCATAGTGTTCAAACTCGTGCATTTTACGCACATTTTCGGGCGTAAAGGCATTTTCTTCAGCCAGTTTGCGGTACAATTCCGCGGCGCGGACAATATTTTCCGCTTGTTTGTCAAACAGATCAAAAAATTTATCTTCTTTTGGTAACAACATACGTTTTCTCCGTAGGGGTTTTTAATAAAACGCCCGTCTGTAAACACAAACGGGCGCGTAAATCAGTGCTTCAATTGTTTCTTTAACTGCTCGGGCAGGTTAATAGCGGCTTTTAGCAGTTCGGGTTTTTTCTTCACGTCTTCTATAAACGCCGCATCGCGCAGTTTATTGCGGTAATCCTTTTCTTGAAAGATATACCGGAATTTCGTGTAGACATCATACTTTCCTTCCAAAATAGCTACAATGTCCTGCACACCTACAATTTCTTCGTCGGTAGGAATTAAGAAAATCTTTACTTTTGATTCCGGCGCAGAAAGTAAACACTCGGCTTTGTTGGTATTGGCAGCTTCGTTGCGCTCTTTATCCAGGATAATGCCGAAATTTTCCAGTCCGGCTAAAGACCGGGCACGGACGTCGGGATCGCGCTCACCGATGCCGGCGGTAAAGACGATACAATCCAAACTTCCCAGTTCGGCCATGTATGCCCCCACGTATTTTTTAATGCGGTGAGCCTGCACTTGGGCGGCCAATTCGCACAGTTCGTCTCCTTCGTCAATGCCTTTGCGTACGTCTCGCTGGTCGGAAAACCGGTCTCCGGTCAACGCGTACATACCGCTTTTTTTGTTTAAAATGGGGTACATCTCCTCGGGAGACATGTGGAGTTTTTGCATCATGTAAAAACACGCAGACGGATCAATATCTCCTGAACGGGAACCCATCACCAACCCTTCTAACGGGGTCAAGCCCATGCTGGTATCAATGCAGCGGCCTTTTTGCACGGCTGTCAAACTGGCCCCTGCTCCCAGGTGGCAGACAATGGTATTCAGTTCTTCTACCGGGCGGTCCATTAGCACCGCAGCCCGGCGCGAAGTGTATAACACGGACGAACCGTGAAAACCGTATTTACGCACGGCATAGTCGGTGTACCACTTACGCGGCAGGGCGTACATATACGCTTCGGGTTCCATAGTTTGGTGAAAAGCGGTATCCATGACACACACGTGCGTCACGTTGGGTAGTAGCGCTTGGGCGGCTTCAATACCCATAATGTGGGCGGGGTTGTGTAAAGGAGCCAAATCGGAAATATTGCGCAGCTCGTCTATGACACTTTGATCTACCACGACGGATTTAGCAAACTTTCCGCCGTGTACGATGCGGTGTCCGACGGCACTAATCACGTTTACATCTTCAATTACGCCGTGTTCTTTATCGGTCAAGGTTTGGATAACTAAATTGATAGCTTCTTTGTGATCTTTGCAGTTACGGTTGATTTCCAGCGAGGGAAACCCGGGACGGTCTTGCGTGAGGCGCGTTCCGTCAATGCCAATACGCTCTACGCCACCGGCGCACAAACTCTTTTTTTGTTCCCAATCGTACACACTGTATTTGACAGATGAACTACCGCAGTTTAAAAACAATATAATCATGTTACTATCCTTCGTAAGCCAACGGGGGCAAAGTAGGAATAAATTCCTCTATTCTTATTGTACCAAAATATAACTTTCGCGTAAAACAAAACAAATAAGAAGCCCCGGCCATCGGGCCGGGGCGCTAACATAACAATCGTTTCTTATTTAAGGGAAGCGGCTTTGGATAAGCGGGTGATTTCCCCTTCCAAACTATCCGGCAAAATATTTCCGGTTTGGAATAACCAGGCGTTAAAATCGGCCTCTTTAAACGATTTTTTCATTTTCTTGCGGAATTTTTGGTGCAGATTTTCCAAGGTCATTTTTCCCGTCACATAACTGACGGCATACCCGGGGTGTTCCGCAATTTGGGCCAGCATATCATCCGCCTGCTGGGTGGAAAAACCGTGCAGGTTGGTCAATACGGTCTGTGCTTCGTCCAATGTCAAACGGCGCGCGTGCAAGCGTACGTCCGTCCAAGCGGCCAGCGCTTGGCGGTATTCGTCCCACGCGAAAAACAATAAGTCTTCATCCGATGATAAATATCCTTCGTCTTTGGCCAATTGTTTGGCGTAAGCTATCCACCCGTTGACCAAACTTTTCGCGGGATAAAGGCGGCGGACGGTGGAATCTTTTCCCCCCTGCATAACCCGGTAGTAAGCGCCGGGGACCAGTTGGGAACTGACCAATATTTTGCGGGCCGGGGCGTTGAAATCCTGATCAAATATTTCCTGACGTAAAGCGGTAGGGCCGGCCGGCACACGCAGGAAGAAAGCCGGTTGGTTATTACCTCCGCGGAATACATACGGTTGGAAATAAGCGTAATACAGGGGCAGTTCGGTTGCCGTAAAAGTTATTTTAGCGGGCGGCAACGTGCCTTGCGCTACCAAAAAGTTCTGGGCCTCGGCAGCATCGCGTTGAATGGTGAGTAAGGGTGTTTCATCTATTTCGGCCATGAACAGAGGCCGTGCAGCTACCCAGAAATCCGTAGCACTTTTCTGCGAAGCGTTCTCGGATCCATTCTTTTCCGCGCTCGTTTCCGGGGTAAGAGACGGTAAAGTTTCTAAACCCAGGGCATTGTCCGCCTTAGCGGACTTGGCCGTAATCCCTTGGCGAGCACGTTCCAAGAACGGTTTCATTGTTTGGGATAACGTAGCTTGGGTTTCCTGCAGGTATTTGTCGGTATCGGCCAGCAGTTGTTCTAACGGCTTATGGTACTGATAGTGCAAGTCCAATAACCGGGAGTAGGTTTCCTCACCTAAGCGAAAATCTTGGGAATTTTCCTGCTCGGAAAACTTTTTGAATAATTCAAACAGTTTGTCGGCCGATTGCCGGGCACTGGCGATAAGGCGTTTTTGTTCGTTAATTTCATACTCATCCGTCATATTGTATGACAAAATGGGTTCTAACGAATCGGCGGCCAATTGGGCATTGTACGTCTTGTCCATAGCCAGTTTAGCCAAAAAGGCAGACGGATTACGCAAGTTTTTTTCGGCTTGTTCGGCTACGGTTGGCCAGGCAGCTAAGCGGGCTTTCACCTGCAAGCGCAGTTGTGCGGGATTGGTCTTGGGTTGAAGTAACAAATCATAGACAGATTCCAGCGCCTGTGCGTAGTACAAAGGATTATTAAGAAAACGGTTTTGCTCTTCTTCCCAGATAGAGGTATTTACCGCATTTAAGAGCAGGGCATAATCCAACCGTTTAGAGTCTGATATTTTTTGCAGATTGATTTTTTCCAAAGCTGTTTTAACGGGGTATAGGGCCGCCAGGGCCATGGCGCTTTGCTGGGCGGTGCGCACGTTGAGTTTATCGTTCGCCCCCGTAAAACCCAACCGGGTGGCTTGCTCCGGGTAAAAAGACACGAGGACAGAGGTGTAACGTTTGGTGGCTTCTTCCAATTGGTTTTCTTCTAAGAAGGAATCCAAACCTCCAAAACTGACCGATCCTTGTGCGTGCGCCATGGGCGTCCACACAGGGGTAATTCCCAAAAACATCATACTGCAAACCGCACTAAAAGCGGCAGAAAAGTATTTCATGTTTCATCTTCCTTTGTAGCAATAATTTAAGAATGGACCTCTTGTATTGTAGATGTTTCTGCGGGGGTTGTCAACAGGGTGGCCTCCGCGTTGGAAGGGCGGTCTTGCAGAGGAGTTAATCGGTTAATTTTTTCCAGAAAGACTTTTTAGGTGCCGCGGAAGTCAGCGGAAGATGGGTACGAATCAATACCCCGAGGCAGATCTGTTGTTCATTTACGACGGGGAGCACGTCCACCTGGGTTTTTTCAAAAACTTCTTGCGCGTGAAGTGCGGTGTCCGCCGGGTGTAACACATCACTCGGACTCATAACGGATCCGGCTACACAGTCCGGCGCATAAAATGCCAGCTCCGCCGGACGAAGCACTCCCTTCAACGTGCCTTCTTTGTCCGTTACCGGGCACAGAGGCGGAATTTTTCGGCGCGGTAAATTTTTTAACCGTTCAATCAGTTGCGTCAGTTTGACATCCGTGCGCACGGTGACCGTATCAGTTTGCATAAAATGAGCGACAGCGTCCTGCGTGAAAGAGGACGTTTCTTCCAACAAGTGTAAAAAGGCGGGTTCCAATACGGCGCAGATGCGTTCCCGGTACGGGGCGGAAAAAGCCTGCATCAACCGCGCCGCTTGCGGAACGTGCATCCGGGCCAAGACATAAGAAGCCTGCCGCAAGGGCAACCGACGCAACACGGCCGCTGCTTTAGCCGGATCCATGGGGTTAAGCACCGTGATAATTACCTGTGCTTTTAACGGGGAAATTAACTGCAAAACCTCATGCGTCGCCAGGGATTCCAAGGCGGCGGCAGCTTTTTCAGGGGCGGCCAAGATAAATTTTTCGGTAATGGCACTGGCCAAAGTGTGTATGGGTGAATTCATACGTAATCCATTTTTGAGTGTTTTTGCCGGATAATTTTATTATAATAAATTAGAAAGCAATCCGCCAAAATGAGAGGGAGTATGTTTTTTGATAAACCGTTCCAAGAAGTTACTTTTAATGATGTAGTCCAATTTTGTAAGAAGCGTGTGCCCGAAGGAAAACAATTGGATTACAAGTATTTGCTACCTAAAAATCATGAAAAATTTGCCAAAGTGATTGCTTCGTTTGCCAATGCGCTGGGCGGTCTGATTATTGTGGGTATCCAGGATGATAAAAATGATTTGCCCCGTCCGCCTTTTACAGGGATTGCATACCACGAAAAACTACGTAATACTATAGAAGATATTATTCAAGTTTATATTGATCCGATTGTATTTGTAGATATCAACATCTGTGTTAATAAGACCGGAGACAGGATGTTTGTGTTGATCCAAATTCCACAAAGTAATTTAACCCCCCACTTGGTAGGTAAACTCAAACGCGCCTATATCCGCACCGGGCAAAGCAGCCGGCCGGAGGCCATTGTTCACCCGGAAAAACTGCCCTGGTTGCTGGACCACCGGCGAAAATCGGAACGTTTGCGCCACATTTTGTACGATAAGGCCGAAAGTCATTTTGAAAATTATCTAAAAACACGCACGGCTAGTGCAACGGGTGAAGTGGTGTGTACGTTGGCGCTTTTGCCGTATTACCCCGACGAGCCGTTGACCAATTACAAAAATCTGCCGGCTTTGATTGAACAAGCGGCTACCCGGGCTCCCTACGGGATAATGGCCGACCCGCACTTACCTTTACTGGCTGTGCAAGACGGCGCGGCGGTTATCTCTAACCAACGCGGTGTATATAAGATGACGGAATTTAATGCGTACGGCCTGGTGATGAATAAGCAAATCGTATCTTCTAAAGAAGTAGTAAACGGTCATGCGGCCAGTACCTTGCGGGCGGAGCGGCTGGCACAAAATTTGGTGTTGTTTTTTGTGACGGCACAAAAATTTTTAGAGAAATTGAATGTGGGCGGGTCACTTTATTTTCGTTTAAAGATGAATAATACCCGGGCGCGGCGGGCCTTATTTGCGCGCCACCAAGCCACCGTGTTGGAAGACTATTTGCGGTTGGACCGTATCTTCCAACCGGATGATCTGCGGTTGGATTTTCATGCGAAATTAGTCCCGCTGGTTCACGAAATGTACTGGGCGCTCGGCCTTCAGATTCCAACGGCGGAAATTGAGGGATTTGTCCATAAATTGGTACAAGAAATTGAGCCGTAAAAACGCTAGACAAATAATTTAAAAGAACCGGGGATTTTCATAAGAAAATCCCCGGTCTTATATTTACCCGTGAACTAACTTAAAACCGATAGCCGACGGTGAAAGCCACCATGTCGCTGCGGCCTTCGGCATATTGCATGGGAATATTCCCGGATTGGTTGTTGCTGTCTCCTTTCAAGTCTTTACCGAAGATATGGGTGTAGGCCACGTCGGCACTCCAGGTATCGGTTTTATAACCAAAACCTGTGCTGACGAGGTGTCTGTCATCTACCGGTACGAGGGTATCCATCGCGCTGGAGCGGATAGGCGATTTGTCAAACACATACCCGGCGCGCAAGGCCCAGTGAGAAGTCAACTGATATTCCGTACCAAAATTCAAACGATATGTATCTTGATACAGTTTTTTGTTATGAATGGTCGGTGCGGTTTCCGTATCGGTATATTCAATCACAATTTGGTCGTATGCACTCCAGAACGTGCCGACAATACCGGCCTCCAATATCCAGTCTTCTGTGGGACGGAAAGCAATGCCGGCCGTAATGCTGTCGGGCAAGTTGATAGCACCCGAGGCCGGAGCGTGACGCAAGGACGTGGACACATCCGTGCCGGTGGAGGTGTGGATGTATCCGTCCAAGTTTTGTTTTACTTTAGAGCGGTACATGGCTCCCATTGACCATTTTTCAGCCCATTCGGGGCGGTAAGTTAGCGAGAAATTTCCCCCCCAGCTGATACCCGTTCCGTGAATTTCATAACTATTGGTCGGGGTCATTAATTGGGAATTTTGAGTAAAGTCAATCGTCATGGCTTCTAATCCCATGGCAACGGAGACTTGCTCGTTGGCTTTGATGGCAATGGTGGGCGTGAAAGAAAATGTTTCTAATTTAACGCGATAGGCCAAATTACTGCCCGGCCACGTTTCACGGTTCTTATAGGTGCCACCTAATCCATAACGAGAAAACGCACCAATCCCGAACGAAACTTCATCACTCCATTTGTGGGTAACATAGAGATTGGGCAACAACCACGTATCCTTGCGTAGCGTGCGTGAATCGCCGGCCACGGTCGTTTTGGCGTGTGCTTGGACGGCGGTCATACCCGCTTGCAGTTGGGTCCCTTCCAATTCGGTAATTAAGGACGGGTTCGTCGCTAACGAGGCCGGTTCGGCTTCATTGGCTACCACGGCTCCACCCATAGCGGTAGAGCGGCCACTGTATTCGTACAGGGCAAATCCTGCGCCGAAAGCGTGTTCGGCTAACAGGAAAGAACAGCATAGTACAACTGTTAATTTTTTCATAAGTTTCCTTTTTCGTAATTGAATTTTGAAGCAGAAAGAACCCGTTTCCTCTTAGAAATAACGAGAAAACGGGTTTTTCTTATTTTTGCAGTTCCGAAATTTTATCCTTGGCGAAGGTGCCAAAATAGGTTTGTGTGTAATTTTCCAACAGATATTTGTAAGATTCCAACGCTTGCGCTTTATTGCCGGCGAGTTCCTGGCTAAGGGCCAAGGTCAAATACGCTTGCGGCAACATAAAACTTTTGGAGTTCTGGGCAATAAAACTTTGTAGTACGCTGATGGACTGCGGATAATTTTGCGCTCCTTGCAACGCAGCCGCTTGCGAGAGCGTAGCCACGGAACGAATGATTTCATTGGTGGAACTTGTTAATCCGGCGTATATTTGAGCCGCTTGGGCATAATTTTCAGCATCATATATACGGTCGGCCTTGAATAGTTGGGCATACTGGGCGGCCGGGGTTCCCGCAAAGCGGGCAGCCACGTCGTCCAATTGTTTAAACCCGGTTTCTTCGCCTTGTTGGAAGAAGGCTACTTGGGCTTGGTAATAAGCCGCCCAGGAATCTTCCGTCACTTTTTTGCAGTGATTAACATACAAAGAAATCCCCACCGTAACGATAAGAACGGCAACAAGCGCGGCTAAAAGCGGCTTGCGGTTTTGTTTACAAAAACGAATGATATTGGCCAAAGGGTCGGCCAAAAAATCGTGAGTTTCCGCCGGAGCGGTTGTTTGTTTGTTCATATATCTATATTATAGTAAATTTAATAGGGGTGTGACCACTAGTCACAGTCCGGCCCGGTCAGTTGGGCGCATTCAATGCCGTTTTTCCGCAAGAAATAAATTCCTTCCTGACTACGGTCATAGAGGTTTTTAAAAAATACTTTTTTAATCCCCGCACTGACGATAACTTTAGCGCAGTGTACGCACGGCGACCACGTAACGTAGATAGTCCCCCCTTCGGTGGCAATCCCGTTTTTAGCCGCAAAGGAAATGGCATTTTGTTCGGCGTGCAGTTCGTTATCAATGGAAAATTTCCCGTGCAAATCGTAAAATGTACGGCTGGCCATAAAATCGGCTAGCGTGGCAAATTCCTTTTGGTATTCTTTTTCGTACAGTTCTTTAAAATAGTCCTCGCAGTGTTTTTGCCCGGAGGCCGTGCCGTTAAATCCCATACTGATGACACGGGTATCCTTGACCAGTACCGCGCCGACGTGCAACCGGCAACAGGTGGACTGTTCTTCCACCAATTGCGCCATTTTAATAAATAATTGATGTTCGTTTTTCATGGGGACTCCTATCCCTACGTACGTTTTTACAGACCTTGTTTAATCTACCACTTCTTAAATACAAAAAATACCGCTGCCACCAGGCAGAGGAACCCGACCCAGTGATTCCATTTGAATGTTTCTTTAAAATATACAGCCGAAAATCCGGCAAAGACGACTAACGTGATGACTTCCTGCATTACTTTTAATTGGGTTACGGTAAAATAGGTACTGCCTATGCGGTTGGCGGGTACTTGAAAACAATATTCAATAAACGCGATAGCCCAACTGACAACAATAATAAGCCAAAGAGAGGCATCTTTGAATTTGAGGTGACCATACCATGCCACGGTCATAAAAAGGTTCGCGATGCACAACAGGAGAATAGGTTTGAGCATGATTATATTATATATTACTTAAGGGATATAAAAAAACACTCCCACAGGTGCAGGCGTGTTTTTTGGGGTAGATGTTATTACCAACGGTTTGCATCTGTAACGGTGGGAACTCCGTGTTGGTCAAAGATAAAATAATAATCAAATCCAAAGGTGGCCGGGTTTGTTTTTAATGCCCAAGTACCGGGTTTGTCCTGGTAATATTCCAATAAAATGTCATACAATTCTTTTTCTTCCTGTTGGCCCCCGTAGAGCGGTAAATCGTCCGTCCACTGTTGGCCTCCGGCAATAAAAATAGTAACGATATCTTTATCGGGTACGGTCGGGATATTGGGTAACGATTCCGCTGCGGAAATCATACGGAATAGTGCCGTTGGAATGTTCCCACGCAGCACGTGCAAGGCTCCCCCTATAAATACGGCTTTGGTGTGCGGTTGCTTATACACAGCATCCATAAAAGCCCAGGCCGTTTGGTTGCGGGCCAGGACGGACGACGAGGGCCTGTCATAAGCGTAAAACTGAACCTCGGTATTTTCTTGAAGCAATCGGTATCCCAGACGTAGCCAACGGACCTGCTCGCGTAAGGTGGCGGGTATAAAATAAGCACCCATCTTCTTTTTACTATAGGCGATGGCTTGCTTGAACAAAGTTGGTTCGTCAAGGCCATCATTCCTATGAGCGCGAAGATAGTCCATGGCAAAATTTCCTTGATAGGAAAACTCCACAAATAAATGGGTAATTTTTTTCCCCTCAGGGGCGGTTTTGTTATATGAAATGATCTGTTCCACCATCTGTTCGGCCGGATAGTGGTGGGTATGGTCTTCCCCCAGTAAAATAAGTCGGGCCGACCGTAGTTCGGGTAATGTAAACGGGTTCTTCTCTTGCAAAGAAACCGCTTTGTTACGCTGAAGTAATCTTTCCCAAGCCAGGTATGTTTGTTGTGTTGTTAAAGAAGAGGTTGGGGCACGGGTCCGCGGCTCAAAAGGTGCCGCTAAATTGAAGCGGGCCTGCTCAAAAATCGGACGTTGCTCCTGAGGCAAGTTAGCTATGTAATCTGTCAACCACGTTTGCAACTGCGGTATACCATATCCATTATCGTTGAATATGCGGGTTTTGTAAGATTGGGCCGGTTGAGCTGCTTCTTTTAAGCGATCTAATAAAGTAGGGTCTTTTTTGAGTAATAATTCAAATTCTCGGGCCAGTTTGGGATCTTTTTGGCGCAACAGGTTTATCGGATTCTGCTGTGCTAACAAATATACCGGAGTAAGTAACACCACCACCACACCACATAAAGATAAAATTTTTTCTTTCAACCTAGTTGACATATTTTCTCCTTATTAGTTACTTAAATTGTAACCCAAAAAGTATGTAATAACAAGGGTCCAAAGACCTAGAGGAGAATGGGCCCTTTGGTCCCCTGCAATAAAATAAGTCGGACGGGGGTTTATACTTTGTGAGCGTTTTAAAAAAGTCTAAAATTGAATCAGTGAAATTTATATAATTATACTATGAAAAAACTTGGGATACTTTTGGGATGTAGCATTTTATTGGTTTCTTTTTCCGCACAGGCGGCGGATGAATTGTTGCGTTCATCGGGGTTGTACCCGCAAGACGCCACCGCGCAGGAAAAGGACCCCTTGCGCTTAACGGATGAGCAAAAGAAAGAAATAGATGAGTTATTGACAGGTACACTTACGCTGGAAGATTGCATCCGCATCGCGCTTATCCACAGCCCCCGGGCACATAGTGCGCAATTGGCGGTGGAAGAAGCGCACGTGCAATTGAACCTAGCGCGCGGGGAGTTTTTACCTACTGTTAAGGCCGGTGCTTCCCAAAATTATACGGTTTCCCAACCGGCCGGACAACCGACGGCAGACCACGGGGCTTCTAATGCTTATGCCCAAGCCCAGGTATCTATTTCGGGGTTTACCGATAAGGTCAGAGCCGTTAAAATTGCCGATATGCAGGTAGCCCAAGCCGAACTGGACAAAAACAACCAAACCAATTTAATTTCCCGTAACGTCAAAAGGGCCTATTACGCGTTGGCTTCCGCCCAGCGCGCGGTGGATATCCGCACCAAATCACGCGAATTATACCAGGAACAATACGACCGTGCGACCGAATATTACAAACAAGGATTGCGGCCCAAAGTAGATGTTACGACGGCGGAAGTAAACCTTAATAACGAAAAATTACGTCTCATCCGTGCCCAAAACGCGGTGAAAACGGCCTCGGCTAATTTGTCTAATGCAATGGGTTTAACAACCCCCCACGTTTTACAGGTGGTGCAGGTGGAAGAAGTAGAACCGCTGACCCTTTCTTTTCCGGATGCGGTCAAAACAGCGTACGAAAACAGACCCGATATTTTATCGTCTCAAACGAATGCTAAAATCGGGCAAATCCGCGTCAACCAAGCCAAGGCCGGATATCTGCCGACGTTTTCTTTCTCGGCCGGGTTTAATAAATACAGCGACGATTTGCGGCTGGATAACGAGGAAACTAAATTGATGCTGTCCGTTGATATTCCCATTTTCAGTGCGTTTAAGACCTACAACAGTGTCAAACAGGCGCGGCTGAATTTGGAGCGAATCAATAACTCCAACCGCAGCCTGCTCAATGACGTATTCTTAGAAGTACAAAGTGCCTACATTGCCATGCAGGAATCTGCGGAAAGTATTCCGCTGGCGGCACTGAATGTGGAAAAAGCCAAAGAAAATTTGGAACTGGCACAGGGCCGATACAACGAAGGAATTGGAGATAGTATTGAACTCAAAGATGCCGAAGTGGCTTACACGGATGCCGAATTGAGTTTGCTGACCGCCCGGTATGATTACGCCGCCGCGGTAGCCGATTTGAAACAAGCGATGGGGACAAACTAATATGAAACAGTTCTTATATAACGCAAAAGAAAAAGTGCTGGGCCTGTGTTGGCGCGGCGGATGGTGGAAAAAAATCATCCTCATTTTAATTGTACTGGCCGTGTTCGTCGGGCTCAAAGGTATGTTTGGCAAACACCGCACGGCTCCGATGTTCCGTTTGGCACGCGTGACCCGGGGCGATATTGCCGATTTGGTGGAGGCCTCCGGCCCGATTAACCCCGTCAATACCACACAAGTCGGATCGTTGGTGTCGGGTGAAATTTTAAAAATCTATGTAGATTATAATAGCGAAGTCAAAAAAGGCGATTTGATGGCGGTTATTGACCAAACGCAAATTTTGGCCTCTTTAGCCGAAGCCAATGCCAGTTTGTCATCGGCCAAAGAAAGTTTGCAATCGGCCGAGGTATCGTACCGTTTGGCTAAAAAGAATTATGAGCGATACAAATCGCTCTACCAAAAAGAATATGTCTCCAAAGTGAATTTGGAAGAACATGAATTGTCTTATGCCAACGCCAAAAGTTCGCTCAATGCGGCGCGGGCCAGTGTGGTGCGGGCACAGTCCAACGTGGACACGGCCCAGAAAAACTTGTCCAATACCAAAATTGTTTCCCCCATTGACGGGGTTGTGCTGACGCGTAAGGTGAGCGAAGGTCAAACGATTACCGCCGGTTTTTCTACGCCGGAACTGTTTGTGGTAGCGCAAGATTTAACCAAAATGCAAATTGAAGCCAAAGTTTCCGAGGCCGATATCGTTAAAATTAAAGCCGGCCAAAAAGCCGAATTTACGTTAGATGGTTACATGGGCGAAAAATTCAGCGGAACCGTCCGCCAAGTGCGCACAAATTACGTGGATACGGCTTCCTCTTCCAGCAGTACGTCGTATACGGTCATTGTGGACGTGTCTAACGAAGACTTGCGCTTAAAACCCGGCATGACGGCTACCATGACGATTTTTACCCAAGAGAAGAAAGATGTCCTGTTGGTGCCGAACGAGGCGCTCCGTTTCTCCCCCTCCACCAACCGCAAAACGTACGAAAAAACCGGTGTGTGGAAGATGCGCCGCGGGGCTGCGCCGGAGCGGGTAGATGTTTCTATTGGTATCATTGCGGCTAAAAATACGGAAATTGTTTCCGGTGATGTGCAAGAAGGCGATATGGTCATTGTCGGCGAGAATAATTTGAAAGCTGTTGCCGCGTCCGGATTTGGTAATCCCCCGCGTCCGGGTGGTGGCGGACGGCGGCGCTAACAAAAAACGGGGGCTCCTATGGCGCTGATTGATACGCGAAACTTGTATAAAATATACAAACTGGGCGACGTGGAAGTGCGTGCACTCAACGGAGTAAGTGTTTCCATTGATAAAGGCGAGTTTGTGGCAGTGATGGGGCCTTCCGGTTCGGGGAAATCTACGTTTATGAATATTTTGGGTTGTCTGGATAAACCGACCAGCGGCTCGTATATGTTGGACGGTATCAATGTGACGGAAACGGACTTATCTAAATTGGCTGGCGTACGTAACCGAAAAATCGGGTTTGTATTTCAGGGGTTTAATTTAATCAAACGGACCACGGCCGTAGAAAACGTAGAACTTCCCATGATTTATAACCATACTCCCGCACATGAACGGCGGGAAAAAGCGTTGGCGGCTTTAAAAGCCGTCGGTCTGGAGCAGCGGGCGTTTCACTTACCCAACCAACTCTCCGGCGGTCAGCAACAGCGGGTGGCCATTGCGCGCAGCTTGGTGTGTGATGCCCCTATCATTTTCGCCGATGAGCCGACCGGAAACTTGGATACCAAAATGAGTATTGAGGTGATGGAATTATTCACCCGGCTCAATAAAGAAATGGGCAAGACTGTTATTTTGATTACGCACGAGCCGGATATCGCGGCGTATGCCTCGCGGCTTATTAAATTTAAAGACGGCCAAAAAGTCAGTGATGAGGTAAAATGATATGTGGGATTCTTTTTGCGCTATTTTTAAAATTTCATTAAAAGCCATTTTTGCTAACAAAATGCGTGCTGCACTGACCAGTTTGGGAATCATCATTGGGGTAGCGGCGGTGATTACGGTGTTAGCCGTCGGTGCTGCCACTAAAAAGAGTATTGCGGACCGGTTCTCCAATATGGGTACTAACATTATTTTCCTGCGCCAGCCGTGGAATTTGGATGCCAGTATTTCCTCTCCCAAAGATGTAACCATGACGGATGTCCGGGCTATTCGCGAACTGGCGGGAGTGGATGCCGCTGCGCCGTATATCCAATCAAGTTTTGAAGTGAAATACCGTAATACCAGCGTGTCTTTAAGTGCATTGGCCACCGATACAGATATTTTGAAAGCATACGATTGGAGTGTAGAACGCGGACGGGAATTCACGGAGCGTGAAATTGAAAATTATTCCCAAGTCATGGTGTTGGGGGCCAGTGCCGCCCAAACCATTTTTGGGGATGTGAATCCGCTGAACAAAACGGTTGTGCTTAATAACATCCCGTTTACGGTAATCGGCGTAACGAAAAAGACCGGTTCCAGCGGTTTTGGATTTAACATTGACGAAGGGGCCTTAATCCCTTACACGACGGGCAAAGTAAAGTTGGATGTAAGCGGTTGGAACAGTAAAGACCGCCGGGCGTTGGACCGCGTGGTTATAAAAGTGGCCGATTTTAACCAGATTGAAAATACGAAAGTGGATATTCAAAATGTGGTGCGTAATACGCACCGCATTCACCCGCTCGGCAAGGATGATTTTCAGTTAGATGATATGGCTTCGTTTGTAGAGCAGGCCAAAAGCACGGCTACAACGATGAGCTTGTTTTTGGGAATTATCGGGGCCATTTCGCTTATTGTGGGCGGTATCGGGGTAATGAATATTATGCTCGTATCCGTGACCGAACGTACACGCGAAATCGGCATCCGTATGGCTATAGGGGCTACCAGTTGGAATATCCGTATGCAGTTTTTGGGAGAAGCGGTCACGCTTTCATGTATGGGCGGACTTATTGGAATTATTCTGGGTATTATTTTTACGTTGTTTGTAGCTAAATATATGTCCTTACAGGCACATTTGAGTATTTGGGCTATTTTGGTGTCGGCTGGATTTTCAGCGGCTACGGGGGTGTTTTTCGGCTTTTATCCGGCCTATAAAGCGTCTAAATTAACTCCCATTGATGCTTTGCGGTATGAATAATAAGTAATATTTTTCGGATTAGACCCCAAAAACGGCAGACATTTGTCTGCCGTTTTTGTAATGCTGATTCCGTATCTGTTAAAATGAGGCTACTTTTTGAATGTTTTGGCCCGGGCGGGTTTTGCTTTACAGGCGGCCATCCGGTCCACCGGGGAAACTATTCCCAAAAGATTGGATTGGCCCGTTCCCCGCGTGCCGGGGCGCGCACCGATGGAAATCAAAT
The DNA here is from genome assembly GCA_902765225.1 of Candidatus Avelusimicrobium intestinale. Taxonomy (GTDB): domain Bacteria; phylum Elusimicrobiota; class Elusimicrobia; order Elusimicrobiales; family Elusimicrobiaceae; genus Avelusimicrobium; species Avelusimicrobium intestinale. The sequence goes on along the minus strand of CACWYV010000004.1, from coordinate 161,614 downwards.
AATCATAAAATTCTTTATTGCAATTGAGCGCCGCCAATCCCAAAGGTGTCAATTGCTGTTGCCCTGCCATATTGATTTTGAACTCCAACATGACGGGTAAACGTCCCTCTTGACGAGCTTGTTGCACCAAATGTTTGAGCATATCCAAATTCTCTGTTTGCACCGCAATATGGAAAACATTTCCCTTCACGGACGATTCAAATAACCGGGCGAAATTCTTCAGTAACAGATCCACCATTTCTTGGTGGCCGTTTTCAACAGCAACCAATAAAGGAGTGGCACCTTCTTTGTTTTTGTTGAACACAACAGCTTTGTTAAGCCGCAATACTTGACGGGCCAAGTCTATATCGCCCGTTTGGGCTGCTTTGAAAATATCAGCATCGGTTACAGCGGGTTGAAGAATTTCTTCTTGCAGTTGGCGTCCTTCCGCCCGGGCTAACGCTTGATCGTCTTGGATAACGCTGTTTTTGACCTCTTGCAAACTCTTCTCAAACCACGGAAGTACGCTCTGGCGTTTGTTGTTACGGGCCACCAAATAGGGGATGAGCCCGTCATTGGCGGCCAAGGTGGGGTCTGCATCCGCAGCCAAAAGCCGTTTAACAACATCTTCATAGCCGCGGGAAGCGGCCAGATAGAGGGCTGTTTGCCCTAATTTGTTTTTAGCGTTGATATCTAAGGGGGCTTGCAAGGTTTGGGGCTTTAACAATTCTATTACCACATCCAAGCGGTTGTAACTGGCTGCATAAATTAAGGCCGTATTGCCGGCTTTATTGGCGGCATTGATGTCCGCGCGGTAGTCCAGCAACCATTTGACGCTTTGCAAGTCGCCTAACGAAGAGGAAATAATGAGTGGGGTATTCCCTTTGGCATCCGCTACGTCGGGGTTGACCCCCCCCTTGAGCATGGCAACCACTCCGGTCAAATTTTTCTTACCGCTGGCGCGCAATAAATATTCGCCGCTTAATCCTACCGATACTCCCCGCGATAAAAACAAATCTACCAGTTTATCTTGCAAGTAGTCGTGTGCTTCGTCGCTTGGTTTTTCCAAGGCCAAAGACATGGGGGATTGACCGTAATTGTTGACGGCATTGATGTCTGCCCCATAAACAACCAGACTGGACACTAAGTCAAAATTATTCGTGTGCAGAAGCGCCCGCAAGAGCGCGGTATCCCCGGAAAGGGCATTACGGGCATTGATATCCGCTCCGGCAGAAAGCAGAATTTCAACGGCTTTGAGGTTCCCCAAGGTTGCGGCTACCAACAAGAGAGGATCTCCCCGACCGTTGACTACATTGATGTTTGGGCCCAACTCATGCAGCAATTCCGAAAATCCGTCCAGATCTCGTTTTTGTAACAAGCGGGTGGCTTCGTTGGCAATTTCGGTAGGCATTTTGGTCACAACCAAACTATCTACTTTATGTTTATGATACTTGGGCGCATAGCCGCTTTTAAATGTAAAAAGGATTAAAAATAAAATGGGTAATAGCGCGACGATAGCCAACACAGTCAGTGGTTTCTTAATGAAGAAAACCACCAAGCGCGAGATTTTTTTTGCGGCCTCGGTAGATGACGAACGGGGATTTTGGGAAACGGACATATATAGAAATCCTATTCTTGACGCAGACGTTTGAGGGCATCTTGTGCAGCGGCCTGCTCTGCCGATTTTTTATTGTGCCCTTTGCCTATCCCTAATTCCCGATCGGCCAAACGGACTCGGATAGTAAATGTTTTGTCGTGTTCCGGCCCGACCGTTTGGATGACTTCATATTCGGGAGTTTGGGGACCTTGTTTTTGCAACAACTCTTGCAAGATGCTTTTAAAATCTTGTGCATCTTGCGTGAGGGTTTGAGTACGCACCCAAGGCAGAATAACCGTTTGGGCGGCTTGATAGCCACCGTCTAAATAAACGGCCCCGATAACGGCTTCTACCGCATTGGAGATGATACTATCCCGTTCCCGTCCGCCGGTGGCAATCTCTCCGTGGCCCAGTAGCATAAACCGGCCCACTTCTAACTTTTTGCCCCAGAAATATAAATTGCGGCGGGAAACTAAGTTGGACTTAATTTTGGAAAGCACCCCCTCTTCAACATGCGGGCACTGGTTGTAGATGTAATCCGCAACCACAGCGCCTAAAATGCTATCGCCCAGAAATTCCAACCGTTCATTATGTTTGATACGGCGGTGTTCCCCGGAGTACGATTTATGAGTGAGTGCTTCCCGTAAAAGGTCCTTATTCCTAAAGCGATACCCAATGATATCTTCAATGTAGGTATACACTTTATTTTTTAGCGTTTTGCTCGATGTATTCTACGGCTTCGCCGACGGTTTTAATTTTTTCGGCTTTTTCATCGGGAATTTCAACGTCAAATTCTTCTTCCAAAGCCATAATGAGTTCAACCGTATCCAACGAATCGGCACCCAAGTCGTTGACAAATTGGGCTTCCGGTTTGACTTGATCGGCTTCTACACCCAATTGTTCTACGATGATGTTTTTCACTCTTTCTTGCACATTTTCTACAGACATGTTTTCCTCCGTATTTTTAAAAAGGGATATCCCCTGACTGACTTTGTAAACTTACATATATAGCCCGCCGTTAACGGCAAGCACTTGCCCCGTGATATACGCGGCATCTTCTCCCGCCAAGAATAAAACTGCCTTGGCGATGTCGTGCACGGAAGCAAACCGCTTGAGCGGTATCGCCTCCAGCGCTTTGGCTTTTACGTCCTCGGGCAAAGCGTCCGTCATGGCCGTTTGCACGAACCCGGGCGCAACGGCATTGACCCGTACGTTGCGTCCGCCAAATTCCTTGGCTAACGTTTTAGTTAGCCCGATTATCCCCGCTTTACTGGCCACATAATTGGCCTGGCCGGGGTTGCCCATTTCTCCCACCACGGAAGAAATATTAACAATACTGCCGCTGCGTTTTTTAAACATGACTTTGAGCGCGGCTTTGGACATTAAAAAAGTCCCTTTCAAATTAACATTAATGACATCGTCCCATTCTTGTTCGCTCATCCGGACGACTAAATTATCCCGGGTAATACCGGCGTTGTTAATAAGTATATCTAATGAGCCAAAAACTTGCAAGGCATTTTTTATAAAATCTTCCCCTTCCGCTACGTTGGCGATGTTAACGGTTTGGCTGTGTATTTTAATACCGTAAACGGCAAGATGTTCCACCGCTTGTTTTAAGGCATCCGGTCGGGTGGCACATAGAGCCAAGTTAGCTCCGGCTTTGGCAAACTCTTCCGCCACGGCCAACCCGATACCGCGGGAAGCCCCGGTAATCATAACGGTTTTACCGGTAAAATTACTCATGGTCGCCTCCGTGCAATTCTTGTTCAATCGCGGTAAAAGTGGGTTTAAGAGCAGCTATTTTGGTGGCCACATCTCCCACAAAATCTTTCTCTACTAAGCGGGCGGCCGTTTGGATGGCGTTCAAAATGGCTAAATCATTGGAACGGCCGTGGGCAATGATGGCCACTCCGTTTACCCCTACTAAGGGAGCTCCTCCGTAAATGTCCGGGTTCGTGTGATCTTTGACGGCCTTGAAGGCTCCTTTGGAGAGTAAAGCCCCCAGCATGGCCAATGGGCGTTTTTTGACTTCGCGCTTGATCATACGTATCATCGTTTTAGCCAATCCTTCCGCCGTTTTTAAGACGATATTTCCCACAAATCCATCGCAGACAATAACGTCCGTTTCTCCGGTATTTACATCCCGTCCTTCTATAGTTCCGCGGAAATTAACACCGATGCTGCGCATATGCGGCACCGTATGTTTGACAAGCATATTCCCTTTCGTTTCTTCTTCCCCGATGGATAAAATCCCTACCGAGGGAGCCGGGATGTCAAACACTTTCTGCATGTACACGGAACCCATCACGGCAAACTGTAACAAGTGAATAGGTTTGCAATCGGCGTTGGCTCCGCCGTCTAACAACAAACTGACACCCTTGTAAGTGGGCATGGGCGTAGCGATGGCCGGGCGTTGTACGCCGCGGATGCGGCCCATCCCAAATAAAGCCGCCACCATGGAAGCCCCGGAATGTCCGGCAGACACAAACGCCTCTGCCGCGTGCGTATGCACCAAATCGGCGCACACCACGATACTGGCGTCTTTTTTACTGCGGCATTCTTTAGCAGGTTCGGCCCCCATATCAATGGTGTTGGGGGCGTGTACCACGGACAACCGGGCAGGCAGTTGATCATATCCCTGGTTCTTCAGTTCTTGGCGCAACACAGCCTCATCCCCTACTAAAATAATTTCCAACTGGGGATTATTCTTAAGGGCTTTCAACGCACCCAGCACATTGGGTTGGGCGCCAAAATCGCCGCCTAAAGCATCCAGGGCTATTTTCATAGAATATACTATTTGGCTTCGGTGGACTCTTCGGCTTGCTTTTTGGCTTTCGGCGCAGCAACAACGCGGTCTTTATAAAATCCGCAAGACGGGCAAACGTTGTGCGGCAAGCGCATGGCCTTGCAATTGGGGCATTCCACTAACTGCGGAAGTTCCACTCCCGAGTTGTGAGATCTTCTCATATCCCGGCGGGAACGAGTGTGTTTTTTCTTTGGATTCGGCATTTCATTACTCCTATTTTACTCTAGAACAATATCTAAAGAATTATTTAAATTTTCCTTTCAATGCGGCAAAAGGCGAAAAAATTTCCGGCTTACAATTACAGGCAGCTTCATTTAAATTTTGCCCACACATCGGGCAAAGCCCCTTGCAATCCGGGCGGCAAAGAAAACGAATCTCTTCGCTCAGCGCCAATGCTTGCCGTACTAGATACATTATATCAATTATTTCTGTTTTATGGCTATAGGTTTCTGTAAATTCTTCCCGGAAGGGTTGTTCGGTAAACGTTAAACAACGCGCACACTCAACGTACCGTTTGCCGTGAATCGTTCCCCGAACTAAGATATCCGCCGCAGCCAGCGTAAACGACAATTCTACTTTGGCTTGGGTAATCCGGTTAGGCGCCTCTAACATCCCTTCTGTTTGCCGGTCCGTTAATAGGCAGGAACAACGAAGTCCGCCCATGTGCACGATATCTACTGTTTTAAATTTTAAATCGGTCGGGACGTCAAAATCGCGATAGAATATATTTTGTGTCATACGTTATATTTTAGCAAATTTACGCCGGAGTAGGAAGGGAGCGGTTATTTGAATTGGCTCTCCAGGCGGCTTACATCAATAAAACCATATCCTTGTTTTTCCCGTTGAACGCCGGGGAGTTGCACGGCGGCTTGGATAAGGCTTTGTTTTACTTCGGGAACGGTTGGATAGCGGCCTAACTTTTTGGTAAGTCCTTCTATGGCCAGTGCGGCCGACGCACTGACAAATCCGGCCGCCACTGACGTCCCACTCATCAAGACATATCCCCCATCGGCATCTGTCGTATAGATGTGATTGCCCGGGGCAACAAAGTCCAATTCCTTACCAAACGAAGACGAGCCATATATATGTTTGCCATCTTTAGCCATGGCTCCCACCGCCAAAGTAGAGGATTGATTGGCAGGATAATATACGCCGGGAAAACCCACATTCCCCGCCGGGCACACGACTACCACACCCGTATCATAGGCACGGCGGAGGGCCTGGGTTAACGCCACACTTCCCCCGCCGGATACGCCGTAGCTTAAATTAAGTACGGAAATTTTTTGATCGGGGTGTTCTTCGTTATGAGCCAGCACAGTGTTTACGGCTGCTGCCGCCGCTTGCGGACCGATAAGCCGGCTTCCGTCATCAATTTTATACACGATGATGCGGGCCTGTGGGGCTACGCCGGAAAACTGTATTCCGCGTGCGCCGATAATTCCGGTCACTCCCGTTCCGTGATTTTTCGCGTCGGCAATAGAGGGAGATAAAGTAAAGTCCTGCCCTTGGATGTTTTTGCCGTTGAACTCGGCATGGGGCGAAATGCCGCTATCGGCTACTGCCACGGTAACGCCGTGCCCGGTCAATTTTTTTTCTTGCGGGTACAAACGGTAAGCCCACAAGTTATCTATCGGAGTCTCCACCGGTTTTTTTTCTTCCACCCGGCTAAACTCCCCCGAGTCACTCACGCGCAAATTTTTAGGTCCTAAAAATAAAGTATCTTTGGCTTGCAGCGGTATTTCTGCAACCAGCAACCCCAACAGTAGCCATAACAAGCGGTTCTTCATGATATTCACCCCTATAATGTATTGTAGCAGTTTTTTTGTGAAACGGTGCGCTAAAAAAGTGGTACAATAATTACATGTGGCCGCGGAATAACCCTCTGTGGAAACACATAGTTATACAAAGGAGAAAAACACACATGAAAAAAATAGTAGCATTAGTAGCCGCCGTGCTCTGTGCCGCTCCGGCTTTTGCAGGTGACAAGGGCATTATCAAATTGTCTTTGTGGGACGATATCGCCATCGCTGCCCCGAATAACATCAACGATGTACGCGGTGTATCATTAGGTATTGGTTCTACCGTGGATAGCATCTACGGTTTTCAATGGGATTTAATTCGCAACCACTCCCGCGAAGTACGTGGTGTACAATCCGCGTGGATTTACAACACGGCCGAAGAAGTGTGGGGTTTACAAGCAGCTTTAGTAGCCATCAACCGTGGGGAAGTACGCGGTATCCAAAGCGGTTTGGTAACCATCAACGAACGCGAACTCGTCGGTTTGCAGGGTGGTTATACCGCTGTCAATATTGCCCGCGGTCACGTAACCGGTGCCCAGTTGGGTGCGGTCAACTACAACACCGGCTCTACCAAAGGTTTGGAAGCCGGGTTTGTAAACTGGAACGAAGGACACGTAAGCGGTGTGCAGTTGGGTTTAGTCAACTACGCGCGTGACATTTACGGTTTACAAATCGGTCTGGTCAACATTGCCGAAAACGGATATTTCCCGGTAATGGTTTTAGTCAACGGCCGCTTCTAAGTTAGTTTTAGAAACAAAAAGACATCCCCTGCGAATTTCACGGGGGATGTCTTTTATATAAGTTGTACCAGGAATTATTGCAAGCGGATTAATTCCAGTGCCAGTTCAATTTTTCCGTCCTTATACATCAGTTCGTGCGGCACCCAGGTGCTCCCAACTTCGTCGGCGGGGGCATACTGACCGTAAAACATTTCCGCGGTATTGAGTAGGGTGGCCGTTTGGGCTTTAACGGGGAAAACTTCCGGCAAGGTATAGAAAAGGCGGACGGTTGCCGTGTCGTTTTTATACACCACGGTTAATTCGTCATTTTTTTGGGAATGGCGTTGATAGTCTCCCGGGGCCAACAAAAGGAGACTTAAAAATTGGGAAATTCGTCCGCGCACCAGTGGCGTATCGGCCTCTTTAAAAAGGTACCGGTAGGCAATTCCCTGTGGGGTTACCTGTGCCTGCATGACCCGGTAAGCACCGCCTGCCAATACAGAAACTTCGTAATCATCCTCACTGATTTTTTTTACAATGAGGACTCCTTCCAATCCCATTCCGTTCATGGTTCCTACCGCTTTAAAAGCGGCCTGTGTGTGATTCGCGGCAAAAAAATTCACGTGCTGGTATATACCCCGGTCTGCCCAGTGAGACTTCCGTATCCCCCCCACACAAGCGCAGAGCAAAAAGGCCAATGAAAATGTTAAAATTTGTTTAAGCATAATTTTCTCCTTGTAGTATTATTATAGTTATTATGAATGTTTTTGTCTTATTTTTAGCGTTTGCGGTGGCGTGGGTAGTGACCCGGTTGTCGCTTCCGGTGTTGGCGCGGTACACCGGGAAATATTTGTTGGATGCACCCGGTGGCTTAAAACATCATGCGGCAGCGGTGCCGGTTTTGGGCGGCTGCGGAATTTTTATAGGGATGACAGCCGCTTTGGTTTGTATCCGATTAACGACGAATTTTCCTTCCGGCACTTTACACAGTTTGCGCGGTATTATTTGGGGCGGTCTAATCATCTTTACTATGGGCTTGCTGGATGATTTGCGTAAACCGCAGGGCCTACCCGTTTGGATTAAATTACTGCTACAGGGTCTGGCCACTGCGTGTCTGATTTATTACGGCATTCTCGTTCGTTTTATTGAAATTCCGTGGATTTCTTTTCCCATCACTTTTTTGTGGGTGGTAGGGCTGACCAACGCCTTTAATTTATTGGATATCTTAGACGGATTGTGTACTACACAAGCCATGGTGTGTACGTTGGGGTTAGCCGTGATTGCCTTGCCTTCCGAATTTATCTATGTTAATTTTGCGGCTTTGGCTCTATTGGGAGCCGGCGCGGCTTTTTTACCTTTCAATTTTTCGGTTTCCCATAAATTATTTTTAGGAGATAGCGGTTCTAATTTGCTGGGATTTTTAATAGCCGCCCTTTGTTTGGGAACGGGATATAGCCAAACCTCTTCGTGGGGGTTTTTGGCTCCCCTTTTGATTGTGGCGGTTCCGTTGGCGGATGTGGCGTTTGTTTCTGTCGCACGGGTACTACAAGGTAAAAATCCGTTGAAAGGAAGCGACGATCACGCGGCACTTCGGTTGAAGAAAACAGGGTGGTCTTCGGGCCGTGTGGTAGGTGTATTTGCGGCCGTGGCGGTGGGTTGTAACCTGTTGGGTTTAGCCGTAACCCGTTGTACACCGCTTGAAGTGAGTGCTATCTTTTTGGGGGTCGCATTGGGAGCTGTTTGGACCGGTTATATACTACTGAAACGGGGAGGCTGCCATGCACGTTAACACGCTGATTTTGGGCGGAGGATTAACCGGCTTGAGTGTAGCCTATCACTTGGAGCAGCTGGGACAACACGATTACATCGTGCTGGAAAAGGAACGCGAACCCGGCGGTCTGTGCCGTAGCGTTTACCAAGACGGTTTTACATTTGATTATTCGGGCCATTTACTTCATTTGCATACAACATACGGAAAGAAGTTGGTTCGTGCATTGTTGAAGAACAACTTGCAACGGTTGCCGCGCCGGGCTTGGATTTATACCGGAGCTTCGCGGGTCCCCTTTCCGTTTCAAGCCCATCTGTATGCGTTGCCCAAAGAGGTGCGCCAAGCGTGTGTAGAAGGGTTGCTACAGGTCAAGCGTGTCTACAAAACTCCCCCGGCTCATTTTGAGGCATTCTGTTTACGGGCCTTTGGAAAAGGGATTTATGAAACATTTATGCGGCCTTATAACACAAAATTATGGGGTCGCTCCCCGCGGGAACTCACGTGCGACTGGTGCGGCCCGTTTGTTCCGGCGCCGACGGTTGCGCAAATCCGCCGAAGTGCGGTAGAAAAAACCACGCGGCAGTTTGGGTATAATACATCCTTCTATTATCCCAAAAAAGGCGGTGCCGGGGCGTTGGTGTCGGCTATCGCAAATCAGGTGGCACACCTTCAAACAGGTATGCCCGTCACCCGGATTGATTTGAAAAACAAAAAAGTTTTTGCGGGTGGAAAAATTTTCTCTTTTAACCGGCTTGTTAATACTTTACCGCTTCCTTTATTTTTGCGGCTTACCGCAGAGCCCTCTTTGAAAAAACTGGCCGATTCCATGCACTGCCAACCGATAAGCGTCTATCAGGTCGCGCTAAAGGGGTCTTGTACGCCGTTTAGTTGGATTTATTGCCCCGATGAAAAAGATCCGTTTTACCGCGTAGGTTTGCAAAGCGGTTTTGCGGCTGCCAATGCCCCGCGCGGTACGTATTCCCTTTATATAGAACTGCCGGGGCGGGTATCTCCCAGTTTGTCGCGCGAGCGGCAAATTTGGAAGGCACTCCTCCAAAAAGGTATAATAAAAGAGTGTGACGAAAAGATAACGTCGCTATGGCAATATATTCCATGTGCTTATGTAGTATATGATAAACAACGTCGTGCGGCCGTGCGTTGCGCTATATATAAGTTGGAAAAATACGGTTGTTTATGCGCCGGGCGGTATGGATTGTGGGAATATTCCTTCATGGAAAAGTCGCTTTTGCAAGGACGGGATATAGCACACCGGTTAGCAGGTTAAAAAAGTGAAAATACTCGTTTTCGGGGGCAGTTTTGACCCCATTCATCAGGGACACGTATCTTTGTTACGTCGGGCAATTAAAATAATTGCTCCGGATGCAACGCATATCGTGCCGGCGTATCATTCTCCGTTTAAAGCCAAATCTCCCACCCCGTTCCGTTTACGTATGCAGATGGCACGTCAGGCGTTTGCGGGACTTGGCAAAAACTTAATTTTTGACGATTACGAGTTGCGCCAAGGCGGTAAAACATATACCTATCAACTCATCCAGTACTTGCAAAAGCGGTATGTTAAGCCGGAAATTTATTTATTGGTAGGTACTGATTGCCTTAACGATTTACACAATTGGAAAAACCCGCAAGTGATTTTTAAAAATGCTACGGTGGTGGCCGGCAAACGCAAAGGGTATCAGGAACGTCCGGCCCGTTTTAATCACCTGTTTTTACCGGGATTTTTCCCCAAACTTTCTTCCAGTCGGGTGCGGGCGCATATTTTAGCGTGTGGAGATATTCCCGATACAGTTCCGGTCCAAGTGGTCAATACGATCCGCCAACACAACTTATATGGGTTAAACATCCACCGTTGGCTTAAAGCCCGTTTGAAACCCAACCGGTATATCCACTCCCAAAAAGTAGCCGATATGGCAGCCGTGCTGGCAGATATCTATGATGTCAACGTGGAAGATGCCGTTCTTGCCGCTATTTTACATGATGCCGGGAAAGGATTTACCGGCCCGGAGTTGGTCCGGTTTTGCCGTACCCATAAAATAAAGGTGCCCTTTTTTGAAGATATGTGCCGGCAAGAACCCAGTCTGTTGCACAGTTTTGTATCGGCTTGGTTGGCACAACACGAATTTCGCGTGAGAAAGCCGGAAGTTTTACAAGCGATTGCCGAACATACGCTCGGTAGTTTACAAATGAGTGTACTATCTAAAATTTTGTTCGTTGCCGATATTTCTTCCAAAGACCGTAAATATAAAGATGCTTTTTTAATCCGTAACATGGCGGCCGAAGATTTGGATAAGGCCCTCTTGTATGCGGCAAATCGCAAACTGCTTTTTACGATAGACTCGCAGAAATGGTTGTGCCCGCTTGGAATTGATTTATGGAACCATCTCATCAAGCAAGCAAAATAATGGAGCGTCTGCTGCTCGTATTACTCGTTTTATTACTGGGAAGTGCGGCCTGGGAACAGTATGCTTCCGGGCGGATTCGCCGTTTATCTGCGTGGGACGATAAACCGGTGGAGTGGATGATCCGCACGCGCCCGGCTATGCATGTGGCCTACACGCCTTCGGCTAAAACTGTGTACGTGACAGTTCAACCTTTCTCTGCCTGTCGCGCTAAACAGACCGATTGCCCAACCGAAGAAACCGTTTCTCTTCCTTATTTCACCCCCCGCGAAATTCACCAGGGGCCGTTTTGGGAGGCATTTAAAAAAACACTTTCTTCTTGGCGCTATAACCCGTTGTTATTGGGCGGTGTTGTGCAAGCATATGTATCGGCCCGTTGGCAAGGACGCACCAACATATCGGTAGGTGAGTTCCTTTTAGTGGGTTTGGAACTGTCCCGTTTGAAAACGAATGATTTTATTGTTAAACTTCCATCCCGTGTATCCGCCAAATCAACTCCGCGCCGTCGTGAGGTTCCGCTAGAACCTTCCCCCCTGGATAAGGCCCCGCTAACGTTGCAGGACCGGCCGATTGTTGCGGAAGTATTAAATGCTTCTGGGCGGAAAGGGCTTGCCCTGGAGCTTACCCAATACCTGCGTGAACAAAATACACGGGGGCTGTTGCGCGTAGATGTACTGCAATATGATAATTATCCCACCATACAGGAAACTTCGTGGTTGGAAGACTATGCCGGACGGCCGTTGCAACTGAAGCAACTGGGTAGTGCACTGGGAATCCACGGAGAAATCCGTGCGGGTAATACGCCCAATGTAATTTGTGATACCCGTATTATTCTGGGTAAAGATTTTAAGATGCCGCTTTAAACGCGCAAATTCCCGCTAAAAATGCTAGACTAAAAAGATAGAGAAAAGAGGAAAGATATGAAAACAGAAGAATTGGTCTGTTTAGCTGCCCGGCTGGCTGATGAAAAAAAAGCCGAAGATATCCGTGTGCTTGACCTGCAAGGACAGCCCGCTATATGCGACTATGTGGTCATTGCCACGGTTACTTCCAAACCGCACCTAGATGCGGTAGAAGAAGAAGTTACCAAAAAGCTCAAAGAGCACCGTTGTTACAAACTGAACCGTGACGGCCGCGAAAGCAATTGTTGGCGCATTAGTGATTACGGCAGTTTCCTGTTACACTTGATGACGCAGGAAGCACGGGAACATTTTCAATTAGATGAATTGTTTGCCAGTGGTAAACGGGTGGATTTTACTAAACCCGTGAAAAAAACCGTTTCCCGCAAAACGGTCTCTAAAAAAACAACTCGTCGGAAAACTACTACAAAATCCGTCAAAAAGACGGTTGGTAAAAAAACTACCGTTAAAAAGACAACTGCCCAAACAGGCAAAAAAACAGCCGCACGGCGTGTGCGGAGCCAGAAGACGTCTTCCCAGAAATAACCATGCTAGATAAACTGAAACAAGATATTTATTTAAAACTCTCTAAAGCAGATTACTTCCAGGGGTTTACGCTACCGGAAGTTGAATTTGCCGCCGCACCAGCCCATACAGGCGCAGATATTTCGCTTACGTGGGCAATGGCTGCGGCCAAGACCATGCACAAGAATCCGCTCTTGATTGCCAAAGAGGCCAGCAAATTACTAAGTGAATTAACCGCCATTGAGCAGGCCACTGCGGCTGCGCCCGGTTTTATTAACCTCAAGTTAAGTGATACTTTTATCATTGAAATCGCTTCCGACAGGCGCATTAAAGACCGCGCGGCCGAAAATAACCGCCAGCGCATCTTGATTGAATTTGTGTCTGCCAATCCTACCGGGCCCTTGCACGTGGCCAGTGGCCGTGGGGCCAGTTTGGGTGATAGTCTGGTAAAAATTCACCGGGCGCTTGGGTATGCGTGTGACAGCGAGTATTATGTCAATGATGCCGGAAATCAAGCCGAGTTGTTGGCTGTTTCACTCAAAGCCCGTAAAGAAGGCAAAGAGCCGCCGGAAAACGGGTATCACGGCTCTTACTTGATTGATTTAGCGAAACGAATTCCCGAGGATTTGCCACAAGACCAATACGGCCGTTGGGCAATGGAAGAACTGATCAAAACCCAGCAGCAGGATATGAAGGATTTTCACGTGGATTTTACGCGTTGGTTTCGTGAGTCGGACTTGCACCGGGAACAGGCTCCGCAACAAGCACTCCATTTTTTGGAAGAAAAAGGATATACCTACAAAAAAGACGAAGCTGTTTGGTTCGGTTCCACCCAAGATGCGCAAGCCCAGGACGATAAAGACCGGGTGCTCGTGCGTAAGGATGGCCGCCCGACGTATTTTATGGCAGATATTGCCTATCATAAAAATAAATACGACCGCGGTTACACCACGCTCATTGATATTTTAGGGGCCGATCACCACGGCTATGTGCCGCGAATGAAAGCCGCTGTACATGCGCTTGGACACGAGGAAAAATCTTTTGTACCCATTATTCACCAGCTTGTTCACTTGACCGAGCACGGTGAGCAAGTCAAAATGTCCAAACGGGCGGGGCACTTCATTACGTTACGTGAATTGATGAATGACGTAGGAACAGATGTGTGCCGTTTTTTCTTTGCCAGCCGTACACCTAATGCTCATATGCTTTTTGATATGGACTTAGCCAAAAAACGTACGAACGAAAACCCGGTATTTTACGTTCAGTATGTGCACGCACGCATCCATTCTATTTTTCAGGCCGCGGCTGAGAAAGGTTTCACACGCTTTGACGGCATTAACACCGCGTTGAGTGAACCGGAGCGGGCGCTGTTGTTAAAATTAGTTTGGTTTAAACAAGTCTTGCGCAATTGCGTAGCGGATTTAAGCCCGCATCATTTAACCACCTACTTGGTGGAATTGGCCGGCTTATTCCATGCCTTTTACGATACGTGCCGGATTGTGGATACCCAACACCCGGACTTAACCCTTTCCCGTCTGTTCATTTGCGACCGTGTAGCCGAGCGGATTAAAAAGGGGCTGGAGTTCATTGGCGTTACCGCGCCGGAGAAGATGTAACCAAACGGGGAGAAGTCACCGGATGGGTTTCATTTACTGACAAAAAATTATCCTTCTTTACAGAGAGGGATAATTTTTTTAGTACAATGGGGATAAGGAGGATTTACATGAAAAAACTTATTTATTTACTTTTACTCATTCTTTTTCCTTTTAGCACCTGGGCGCAAACGATGTCTTCGGCAGAGAAGGCTTTTCAGGACGGAGATTTTACTACCGCCCGCGCAGAATATCAAAAATTATTACCCAATGCCAACGGCCAAAGTGGTTGGAAAATCCAGTTGCGTCTGGCTGCATGTGAATATCACTTGGGGGCCTATTTAAATGCCGCTAAGCAAATGTATGATTATCCTTTGCCGCAAGCTAAAATTTGGCAAGCACGCTTTTTACTTTACCGTATTCAAATGGCCAATCAAGCCTCTAGCGTATACCGTCCGTTGCTCAATGTTACACCTATTGACTCGGCTTCGGCCGCTGCGGATAAATCCCAATGGACCCGCGAACAATGGCAACGCCAGATAGATGAAGATTTCCGTCGGTTGTGGGCGTTGCAGGATACCTTAAAAGAAGCACCCATTACCCAGGAAAGTCTGATTTTAGATCTAAAAGATACAGATGTCCGGCGTATACCCACCTTGTTTGATTTTGTGGTTCATGATTGGCTTGCCTATTTGGGACGTAATTCGGCATTGGCGGTAGCCCCGTTGAATGCAACGTCCCCGTCTTATTTGGAGGGTACAGCCCGGATTAAAGAAGGGCCGGCTAAGGCTACTACCCAACTGCGGTCACAGATTTTGGCGGCGGCCGCCGTACCGGGCGGTACGGAGCGTGAAAATGCGGTATTGTTTTGGCAAACGGATGCTATTTTACAACCGTTTTCTTCTGCTGATTTTGTCATAGAAAATAAAGAAAAAGCTACCCGGCAGGTTATAGACCGGTTACAACCCTTATGGCAAGGTACCTCCAAACCCGCCGGAAAGAAGAAAAAATCAGTTTTCCCCAATCCGTCGCAAACCGTTTACGGCCGCAGTTATGTGGCCGCTGAATTGGCCCAATTTTTATATACAAACCAGCGTTATGCGCAGGCCCTGGAGGTGTGCCAACAAGCCCGGAAGTTAACCCCTTCCTATTTTACGCAACAATGTGCGGACTTGGCCGAACAAATTACCCGGGTGGAATTATCTATTCAAGACGGGGGATTTCCGGTGAACCGGTTAGTCCCGCAGATTTCTTTTCAGGGAAAAAATTTGACCCGTGTGTACGCACGCGTGTATGCTACTTCGTACGAAGACTGGAGCAAACGCCCCCATTCGTGGCGTTTAACCGATCATTTCCGACTTGATAAAGAGGACATTTTGTCTTTTGCGGCCCGCAAACCCTTGCTAACGCAAACCGTCAAAGTACCTAACAAGGAAGTAGGAAGTACCCAGGAAGGCCGGGTGGAATTGACCTCTTTGGAAAAGGGATTTTACGTCGTATTATTATCGCCGGAAGAAACTTTTAATGCGGCCACAACTGCCATAAGCGGCACCGTTCTGAACGCAACGGATTTGGCGGTATTTGCGTCGGCGGCCGTTGCCGGTAATCCGGCTGATTATGTCCCGTCCCGTACGGCGGCTCCCCGCTCCCTTGACCCGGCCGTATTTCATCTCTATACGCTCAATTTACAGACCGGTATCCCCGAGCCGGCAACCGAATTGCAATTGATTACCGATTACCGGAAAAACACGCACACGACAGCCCGGAGCAGTTCGGACGGAGTGGTAGATTTACCGCGGAAAGTGGTTGTTTCCCCCCACCGTCAGGACCGAAACGAGAGTTATACGCTGGATGTCTTGGCTCAAAAAGACGGTTCCACTGCTTTTTTAAATAATTCTCTTTATTTCCATTTTAATAATGAGCCGGTCGTCCAAATTTTTGCACAAACCGACCGTCCGATTTACCGCCCCGGACAACGGGTGCAGTTAGCGGCACAAGCTTTTGAAAATCTGCCGCGCGGGCTAAAAACACTGAGCGATACCACTGTCCGTTTTCAAATAACAGATCCGAACGGAAAAACTATCTACTCGGCCCAAGCGCCGTTTAACGCGTTGGGAAGCGCTCAGACGGAAATGACGTTGCCGCAAGCCAATCTGTTGGGTACGTATGCCGTATCGGCTTGTGTTAAAATTTCCCAACAGGATTCTTGTGCTTACCAAGATTTCAACGTGGAAGAATATAGTCGGCCCGAATACGAACTGACGCTGGAAGATGCCTCTTTGGTATATGACCAAAAAACAGAGGTGGTTGGAAATGCCCGTTATTATATGGGAACTCCTTTGGAAGGGGCGGAAATTACTTATACGCTTAAGCGGCAAAATTACCGCCCGTTGTTTTATTGGTGGATACCCCGTCCCGTAGGTGGCGAAAAAATCCTCCTGCAAGGTAAGACAATGACGGATAAAAACGGAAAATTTACCATTCCCATCATTCCCGTGAAACAAGCCGAGGATGAAGAATTTGCCCAATATATATTGCAGGCCCATGTACAGGATGCAAGCGGAAGGAGTATATCGGCCGACCGCAGTTATCGGATTAGTGCGCATCCCTACTTGTTCCGCGTCACATTTACGCAGGGGTTTTATGAGGCCGGGAAAAAAGCCGATTTGGCGGAAGTAGATTTAACGGATTCGGGAGGTAAGAGTATTCCCGGTACCATGACCGTGCGGGCCGTTCGGTTGGAGAACCGGATGCCGCAGAGTCAAGAATCCCCCTTCTCTTCTCAAGCCGATAAACCCTCTTTAGAGTCGTGGTACAAAGATTTTAAAGCGGTAGAAACCGCTTTCACCCGGACACTTACGTTCCGCAAGCCGGGGCCCCAAGTGCTTACTTTGCCCGCATTGCCCGAGGGTGTTTATCGCTTGGAGGTATCAGGTGAAAAAGCCACTCCCCAGCAACTCATCTTTATTGTAGCGGCCGAAAAATCGGCCTTGCAATTGCCGGATGTGGCCATTGCCAAGCAGTCCACCTATTACCCGGGAGAAATGTTGCAGGTTCTATTGGGCGCGGGTAATTTACAAGGATCCAAGTGGGTGGAAATTTATCAAAAAGATCAATTTTTAACCCATCGGGCCTTACTGGGCGGTGGTGCAGAGATCTTTACTTGGCCGCTCACGCAGGCACAGTCGGGCGGTGTGGCCTTGCGGTGGTTTGGGGCAAGTAACTACCGTTTCCATACGGCTCAGACCTCTGTGAAAATCCCCTTCTTGGATAAACAATTGCGGACAGATCTCCAAACGCCGCAAGCCGTCAAGCCGGGCGAAAATGTTCGTTGGAAATTGACGGTCAAGGATTCGTCGGGTTCTGCGGTGAATGGGTTAGTCAACGTTACGGTCTATGATAAATCGCTTGATTATTACCGAGAAAATCACTTGCCGTTTACGTTTGAGCAACTTTATCCCCAACGAACAGCTGCGGCTCGGATCACCGATAGCCGTTGGTTACCGCCGGTACGGACATACAGGCCGTTGCAAGAAGACACCCAAGTATCCCGTCAACGGGCCTTAGAATTGCCTGTCCTGAATTTGCAATTCCGGGGAATGTTATACGCGGTGAAAGGGTTGGCCCGTGGCGCGGTGGCTTCACCGATGATGAGAAAAGAAACCATGGCCGACAATGTTACTTTCATGGCCGGTAACAGTATGAGAGAAGGGTTTGATAGTGTATCCGCGCCGGAAGAAGCGGCAGAGGAAGAACCTTTTGAGGAAAAAATTCCCGTACGGACGGATTTTTCGGAAACGGCTTATTTTAACCCGGCATTACCTTTGCAAACCGGCAAAGCTTCTTTGCATTTTACTTTACCCCAGGCGTTAACCACCTGGAAAGTGCAAGGGTTTGCTCTAACGTATCAGGGTGACTGGGGAACTTTTGAGACCTCTGTGTTTACGCGTAAAGAATTGATGGTACGTTTGCAAATGCCACGGTTTTACCGGGAACAAGACCAGAGTATTCTTCAGGCGGCCGTGACGAATCAAACGGGAAAAGCCGTAAAGGCGCGGGTGACACTGGCCGTAAAAAAAGGGGATGCTTCCGTATTGGACCAGTGGGGTATTACCCAAGCGCAACAAACGGTGTCCGTGCCGGCTAATTCTACCCGGTTCGTTTCTTGGAAGATAACAGCCCCTGCCGATCCGGCGTTGTATCAAGTAACGGCTGTAGCCCGTACGGCTGCCGACAGTGATGCCGAACAAAGAACGGTTCCCGTGTTGCCGGGAAAAATGCGCTTATTGGCTTCTTCCTCGGTAGCTTTGCAGAATGGGAACAACTTGCTTTCTCTGGCGGAACTGGACAGCGTACCCGTGACAGATATAGACACAGTGGCCTTGCGATTGGATCCCAGTTTAGCCCTGTCGGTGTTGGAATCGTTACCGGGGTTATTAGTGACCCCCTATAATGATTTAGTCACTACGTTAAACCGGTACGCTCCCCTGGCCATCGTACACCAATTTTATACGACGTATCCGTCTCTTCAACAGGCCGTTAAAAAACTACCCAAACGGACCGGACGTACGGCTCCGTGGAACGACCAGGATCCGCTGCGTTTGCAGCTATTGGAGCAAACACCCTGGTTACGTCAATCGCAAGGAAACGCCGATAAACAAGCAGAAATACTTTCCCTGTTTGATGATAAGCAAGTAAATACTTATTTGCAGAAAGAACTGGCGCGTATTTCCCGCTTGCAAAAGCCCAGTGGGGCTTTTACGTGGTTCCCGGGCGGCCCGGATGACGATTACCTTACTCTATACGCCTTAAATACGTTTGCGCAAGTGAAATCGTATGGGGCCGCGTTGCCGGAGGCATCTGTTCAAAAAGCCATTACATATTTAGTGCCCCGCGTAGAAGAACGGTTGAAAAAAGATACTTCCGGTTCTGCCGCTACGGTCGCACACGCCCTGTATGCCGCGTATACGCTTTCGGCGTTCCCCGCCGATTGGGAGCAGACACGTCAGGCCACGGCGTATATAAAACGTTGGGTTGCGTACGCCGACAAACATCTCAAATTCATGACTCCGTTAGGCCTTACGTATGCAGCGGCCGTTTACCACCGATTAGGCGACAAAACTGCCGCGGAACGTTACTTAAATCTACTGCTTTCCCGCTTGAAAGAAGATCCGTTGACCGGGGCGTATTTTGCTCCCGAAGCGCAGAGTTGGATTTGGTATAACGATACCCTCACGACACAGACGGCCGCCTTGCGTACGTTATTGGAAATGCGCCCGCAGGCCCGTCAGGTAGATACCCTCACCCAGTGGTTATTGTTTAACCGCCAAACCAACGAATGGAACAACTCCAATGCCGCGGCCCAAACGCTGTTTACGCTGCTAAAAGTAATGCAAACCCGCGGAGCTTTGGAAACAGCTTCTTCCTATCAAGTGGATTGGGGCGGCCAAACCAAGATACACACATTTGACCCCTTGGAATGGACGACTCCGTTGCAGTGGGTGCGTACCGGTTCACAAATTGCGCCCAACGCTTTATCGGCCCGTATCCAAAAACAGAGTAAGCAAACTGATTTTGCTTCGTTGACGGCTATTTACCGAGGAAGCCGGGTGGCGGCTTCGCCCAAAGGGGTATTGAATGTGGACCGCCGGTATTACTTGCGCCGGGTGCGTGAGGACGGGCAGTCTCAGTTAGTGCCCTTGGAGGATGTAGCCACACTCCGTCCCGGAGACGAAGTAGAAGTGCACCTAACATTAACAAGCGATAGTGCCTTTGAGTACGTCTTTCTGCAAGACCCTAAACCGGCCGGTTTTGAAAGCACGGATTTATTGAGCGGTTGGGCGTATGATACGCTGTCCTTCTACCGTGAAGTGAAAGATGCTTCCACCCAATTTTTCCTGCCGTTTGTGCCGCGCGGTCAGGTAACTTTGCGTTACGTGTTACGTCCCACGGTGACGGGACGTATGCAAGCACTCCCTGCCCAAGTGCAATCCATGTACGCACCACAGTATGGGGCTCATTCAGCCGGCACTTCCATGAGTGTGGAAAAGTAGTTTTTTCTTTTCCCCCCACCTGCCTGCGTTCGGCATTTCGGCCGTTTCGGAGACAGGTGTTTTTCGTGATTGGTGGGTTTTGTAAATTGATTCTCCCAAAACGACTCAGATATACTATAATAGAAGAAACTTATCATCTTGGAGAGAATATGACGACCGATATCACGTTGATTAGCCCGTTGGACGGGGATGTTGTATCTCTATCTAAAGTACCGGATCCTGTTTTTAGCGAACGCATGTTGGGAGACGGGTTGGCTATTTTACCAACCAGCGAACTTATTTTTGCACCTATGGCCGGAGAAATCATCAATATCAATCCGGCCTTACATGCTTTTATAATTAAAAATGAAGACATAGAATTGCTAATTCATGTGGGGTTGGAAAGTATATCTCTCAAAGGCGAAGGTTTTAAAATGTTCGTCAGCAAAGGGCAAAGGGTGAGTGCCGGGCAAAAAATACTTTCGTTTGATTTGGATTTACTCACCCGGAAAGCGGCCAGTCCGTTGGTGATGTTGGTGGTTACTTCCCCGCAGGAAGTACCGATTACTGTCCTAGCGGACGAACGTGTCAAAACCGGTTTGCCGCTTTTTAAAATTTCCCAACCCAACGTATCCACGGAATCGGTTTTATCTTCTACGGAAATGATTTCTTCTCTCCCGGTAGAAGTTACCAGTCCCAATGGGTTGCATGCGCGCCCGGCCGCGGTATTGGCGCACACGGTTTCATCCTATCCGTACCGGGTGGAAATCTGTAAAAACAACCAATGTGCCGATGCCAAAAGTATTGTGGGATTGATGGGAATGGGTCTACTGCGCGGGGACAAAATAGTTTTTCGCATTTTCGGTCCCAAGGAACAGGCGAAAGCCATGTTGGTCCGTTTGCAGGAGGCTTTTCAAAATCAGCTGGAACATACCCTCTGTTATCCGACGGAAACTCCGGTACAGAAAAAAAAGCAGGAATCCTGTGTTCGGGGATTGTGTGCCAGCAACGGTTTGGCATTCGGCCCGGCATTTATACTGCCCAGCAATACGCTCGCTTTTAAAGAAGATGCCTTGGATTTAGCGGCAGAGGCCCAATCGTTTGACCAAGCCATTGAATCGTTGAAAGAGCAGATGGAAAAACGTTTGAGTGAAGAAAAAGATCCCGTCACGCGCGATATCTTGAATGCCCATTTAGTTTTGTTGCAAGATCCGCTCTTGTCCAGTACTACGCATCAAACCATCCAACAGGGCAAAACAGCTGCATTTGCGTTTAACAGTGCGATCCGCCGCAGTGTGGATATTTTAAAACAGACCCAAAACCGTTTTTTGATGGAACGCATCGCGGACTTAAAAGATTTACGCCGCGAAGTACTCTGCCAGCTGACCGGCCAACGGCGCCGCGTTTTGAACATTCCCCCGGGAAGTATTGTGGTAGCTGACGAATTATTGCCTTCGGATATTTGTTCTCTACCTGCTGACGTGGCAGGTGTATTGTTGGCCGGAGGTTCTCCGACGGCACACGCCGGTATTTTGCTGCGCAACCGCAATATGCCGGCTATCGCACAGGCCGGAGCCGGCGTATTGGATATTCCGGCCCAGACGACTATCTTGTTGGATGCTTCCGCCGGGAAAGCCGTTATTGCTCCCACCGATAAACAAGTGCGGGCGTTTCAAGACCGTTTGGTCCGTTTCCGGGAGCAAGACGTACAAGACAGCCAACACGCCCAGGAACCCGCTGTCACCCGCGACGGTGTTCGGATTTTCATAGAGGGAAACATTTCCCGCACGGAAGAAGCGGCCCGGGCCTATGCGGCCGGAGCGGACGGATTTGGGTTGGTCCGTACAGAATTTTTGTTTCAGGATAGACCTTTTGCCCCGACGGAAGATGAGCAACATACCGTTTACCAGAACATCCTGGATAATATCCCGGGCAAAAAGGTTACGTTCCGTTTGCTGGATGCCGGCGGTGACAAACCGCTACCGTTTATCACTATTGCCCCGGAAGACAATCCTATCGCTGGCGTGCGCGGAATGCGGGCATTACGTAACAACGAGG
This sequence comes from Candidatus Avelusimicrobium intestinale, assembly GCA_902765225.1. Taxonomy (GTDB): domain Bacteria; phylum Elusimicrobiota; class Elusimicrobia; order Elusimicrobiales; family Elusimicrobiaceae; genus Avelusimicrobium; species Avelusimicrobium intestinale. Next base: position 139,423 of record CACWYV010000004.1, on the reverse strand, counting down.
CCTTTTATCGCATTCAGTTACGGGCCATGTTGCGGCTGATTCCGCAAAACCGGGTACGCATTATGCTACCTATGATTTCGTTTCTGCACGAAGTAATCCAGTTCCGCAAAATCTTTAATGAAGAAGTGGCGGCTTTGGGAATCAATGATCCGGCCCAGTTGGGAATCATGATTGAGGTGCCTTCGGCTGCGTTAATTGCCGAACATTTAGCCCAAGAAACGGATTTCTTTTCCATCGGAACGAACGATTTAACCCAATATACGCTGGCCATTGACCGCGGGCACCGAGAGTTAAGTGTTTTGTCTGACTCCTTTCATCCGGCCGTTCTTCAGTTAATTGCTCAAACGTGTCAGGGGGCTGCCAAGCACCACTGTCCCGTATCGGTTTGCGGAGCCATGGCCGGAGACAGTGCCGCCGTACCGTTGTTAGTGGGATTGGGCGTAGGCAGTTTGGCGGTGGGTGCCGGGGGAATTGCTCGTGCCAAGGCGGTCGTTCGCCAACTGGATTTCTCCCGTTGCACGCAAGTAGCGCAGGAGGCACTCAAATTGGCGGATGCAGCTGCCGTGCGGGAATTGTTAAAAAAGAATTTTGAGGAGTAAAGAAACTTATGAAGATGATAAAAACTTGTTTCCTTAAATTCGGGGCCGGACTGGTGGAGTTGGGGCGGTCGCTGATGTTACCCATTGCCGTTTTGCCGGTAGCGGGACTGTTGCTCCGGTTAGGTAAGCCGGATTTACTGAATATGCCATTCTTGTTTGAGGCGGGCAATGCCGTGTTTACTAACTTGCCCATTATTTTTGCCATTGGCGTATCGGTCAGTTTTGCCCGCGAGAATCACGGGGCGGCGGCTTTGGCGGCATTTATCGGCTATATGATTATGGTTTCCGCGTTGAAAACGCTGGATGCGACCATTGATATGGGCGTGGTAGGCGGTATTATTATGGGGGTTTTGGCCGGTCTACTGTACAATCGTTACTATGCCATTAAATTACCGCCGTATTTGGCTTTTTTCGGCGGGAAACGTTTCATCCCGATTATAACGGGAGGCGCCGGGTTGTTAGTGGCGTGGTTGGCGTATTTTATTTGGCCGCCCATTGGACACGCTATTAGTTCTTTTGGGCAGTGGACGATTGATTCCGGCAATGTGGGGTTGTTCTTCTATGGGTTTGCCAACCGCCTGCTCATTCCTTTGGGATTACACCACATTTTAAATAATTTGGTTTGGCTCCAATTTGGTGATTTTGCAACGTTGCAGAACGGAGTGGAGACTGTTGTTCACGGCGATTTGACCCGTTTTTTTGCGGGAGATCCGACTGCAGGAACTTTTATGGCGGGGTTTTTCCCGGTTATGATGTTTGGGTTGCCGGCTGCTTGTTTAGCCATGTTGGTAAAGGCCGATTCTTCGCGTAAAAAAGCCACGGCTGGTTTGTTATTTTCCATTGCGTTGACTTCCTTTTTAACCGGTATTACCGAGCCGGTGGAATTTGCCTTTATGTTCCTGGCGTTCCCGCTGTATTTGTTGCACGCGGTACTCATGGGAACTTCCATGGTGGTCATGAATTTATTACACATCAAATTGGGCTTTACGTTCTCGGCCGGATTGTTTGACTACCTACTGAGTTACGGCCTAGGAACAAATGCCCTGTGGTTAATTCCGGTCGGCTTATTATATGGGGTGGTATATTTCATTATTTTCTATGTGGCTATTTCCTGGTGGGACTTAAAAACACCGGGCCGGGAAGATACTCCCCAAGCGGTTATTCCTCCCGCCGACACACCCGTTAATCAAGCCGCTTCTATCCGCGGGATGCGTTATGTAGAGGCGTTGGGCGGTAAAGAAAACATTGTGATGCTGGGTGCCTGTGCCACACGGCTGCGGTTACACGTAAAGGATGTTGCCCTCATAGATGAAGCCACACTTAAACAGCTGGGTGCCCGCGGAATCTTGAAAACAACGGACGGACAAGTACAAGTGGTCATTGGACCGGATGTAGATTTGGTATTAGAGGAAATCAAACCCTATTTGAAATAAGGAGTTTTCATGCAGTTAATTGTCAGCCGGCAAAATCTGGGTGAGTGGGCCGCCCGGTTTATTCAAACCCGTGCAGAGGCATTTGCTCCGCGGACAAACAAACCGTTTGTATTAGGTTTACCGACGGGAAGTACGGTATTGGATCTCTATGCTTGTTTATGCCGCGATTACCAAAATGCCCGGTTGGACGTCAGCCACTGGATGACTTTTAACATGGATGAGTATGTTGGTTTATCTCCGCAAGACCCGCAAAGTTACCACTATTACATGCAAACAAATTTGTTTGATAGGGTTCACTTTCGTCCGGGATATACGCATATCTTAAATGGACAAGCGGCCGATTTATCGGCCGAGTGCGAACAGTATGAATGGACGATTGCCCGGGCGGGAGGAATAGAATTGTTTATCGGCGGGGTGGGCCGCAACGGTCATTTGGCATTTAACGAACCGGGCTCTTCTTTTACTTCACGCACGCGGCCGATTACGTTAACCCCCAGTACCCGGCAGGCCAACGCTCGTTTTTTTGGGGGTAATTCCTCCCGTGTGCCGGCACAAGCACTAACGGTAGGAATTGGTACGATTTTAGCGGCGCGGGAATTGTTGTTTTTAGCTAGCGGATCATCTAAAGCCACGGCCGTAGCGCGGCTGGCCCTGGGAGAAATTACCCCGAACTGGCCGATCACTGCTTTAAAAACTCATCCCCACGCCATTTTACTTGTGGATGAAGCAGCCACAGCCGAATTAACCGGCCCGGCGGCGTATCAATTACAGCAGGCACGTGAAAAATCACCCAAAAACGATACTTGGACAGTAGAACTATAGGGAGAGCATATGGCTCGCATTTGTATTGAAAACATTGCATTAGTTACACAGAACGAAATATGTGAAAATTACTGTATTTTGTTACAAGATGAAACGATTGAAGCGGTATTTCCCCTAGAGCAAAAACCTGTTTTAAAAGATGCGGTTACGGTGAACGGCCAAGGCGCGTTAGCTATGCCCGGCTTGATAGATGCGCACATTCACGGTATGGGTGGATACGGACCGGAACTGGGAACGCCGGAAGCGTTGCAGGAAATGTCCTTGATCTTAGCCCGGCAAGGGGTAACGGCTTTTTGTCCCACGTTATATTGTGCCCGTCCCGAGGTTATGGAACGTTTGTTGGCCCGACTGGCCCCTGTTATCGGTCAAGAAAAAGGAGCCCGAATTTTAGGTTTTCATTTGGAAGGGCCGTTTATCTCGCCTGATAAGCCGGGAGCCATGAAACCGCAGGATATTGTTTCTCCCGACGTAACTATATTGGCGCGGCTCTACGAAGCGGCTCAAGGGCATATAGCGATTGTTACGTTGGCCCCGGAACTGGAAAATATCGCTCCGGTAATAGATTTTTGTCTGCAACACAAAATTTTACCGCAAGCCGGTCACACCAACGCCACTTACGATGAGTTTATGGCAGGCGTGCATAAGGGGGTGTCTCACGCTACCCATGCTTTTAATGCCATGCGTGCATTTAACCACCGCGAACCCGGAGCTGCCGGAGCGGTACTGATGCAGCCGGAAGTTTCTTGCGAAATGATTGCCGATGGTGTACACGTACATCCGCAGGTGTTGGCATTTTTGCAACGGGTAAAAGCACCCGACAAATTGGTACTGATCACGGATGCCTTGATGCCTACCGCCCAAACCCGAGGACCCTTGTTGGCCAACGGAGAGGAAGTTGTTTTGGAAGGCGGCGTATGGCGGCGGGCAGCTGACCGTGTGATTGCCGGTTCGGCCTTGACGCTTTACCGGGGAATTAAAAATCTAACGGATTATGGGTATCCGCTGTCGCAAGCGGTACGTTGCGCTACGTACAATCCGGCATGCCTATTAAAACTGTCGCGTGTTGGACAATTGGCCGCCGGATTTCAAGCTGATGTTACGTTACTGCGGCGGGATGATTTTTCTCCACAGGTAACATTTGTCCGGGGAAAACGCATAGAGTAGAAGATTTTTACCCCCGGTGCACGGTTTACTTTTGACACGGGAAAAGTTACAATATGGAAGATTCTACGCAGCACTGAATGTAAAACGGAGACAAATACATGGTTATCAAACGCAAAACTACGCAAAATACGGCATCCCCCAAAGAATTGGCCTGTCTGGACCAATTGGTAGAGCGGGTGCGTGATGCCCAACGCCAATACGCTACTTTTACACAAGAACAGGTGGACAAAATTTTTCGCGCGGCGGCCATTGCCGCGGCCCAACACCGTATTCCGCTGGCTAAATTAGCCGTGGAAGAAACAGGTATGGGGGTGATGGAAGACAAAGTTATTAAAAACCAGTTTGCATCCGAGTATATTTATAACCAATACAAAGATACCCGTACCTGCGGGGTACTGTCGGATGATGATGCTTTTGGTTACCGTCAGGTAGCCGAACCGATAGGGGTTATTGCCGGGGTAATCCCAACGACCAATCCCACTTCCACGGCCGTTTTTAAAAGTTTACTTGCCTTAAAAACACGTAACGGGATTATTTTTTCCCCCCATCCTCGTGCTAAAAAATGCACCATTGAGGCGGCACGTATTGTGTTAGAGGCGGCGGTATCCGCCGGTGCTCCGGAAGATATTATCGGTTGGATAGATACCCCCACTACGGCACTTTCCAGCGCGCTGATGCATCATCCCCACATCAATTTGATTTTAGCCACCGGCGGTCCGGGAATGGTGCGTGCTGCTTATTCTTCGGGTAAACCGGCTATCGGAGTCGGAGCCGGCAATACACCTGCTGTGATTGATGCGACAGCCGATATTAAAATGGCTGTCAGTTCCATTATTATGAGTAAGACGTTTGATAACGGAATGATTTGTGCCAGCGAACAGGCAGTCGTGGTGGAAGAAAGTATTTATCAACAGGTGAAAGAAGAATTTACTGCCCGGGGATGTCATTTTGTAACGGGTAAGGACCGCCAAAAATTAGCAGATACTATTGTGATTGACAATCAATTAAATCCTGCCATTGTCGGTCAAAGTGCCGTACAAATTGCCCAAATGGCCGGTATCCACGTACCCGAACACACCAAAATTTTAATTGCCCAGGCCCGCGAAATTTGTGACGAGGAACCCTTCGCACGCGAAAAACTTTCCCCGGTCCTGGCACTTTACCGTGCTGCCGATTTTGAACACGCTGTCACGTTGGCACGTGATTTAATCCTCTACGGCGGTGCGGGACACACGTCGGTTTTGTATACTGACGAAACGAACGAGGACCATATTGAGGCGTTTCAGGATATGCCTACCGCACGGACGCTGATCAATATTCCGTCTTCTCAAGGGGCGATTGGAGATGTGTATAATTTCAAATTGGCTCCTTCTTTAACGTTGGGTTGCGGCTCCTGGGGCGGCAACTCAGTCAGCGAAAATATCGGAGTAAAACATCTTATGAACATCAAAGCCGTCGCAGAACGTCGGGAAAATATGTATTGGTATAAAGTGCCTTCCAAAATTTATTTTAAACGCGGGGCACTTTCGCAGGCCATGGAAGAACTGAAAGACAAACAGCGTGCCTATATTATTACCGATAAAACGATGGAACAATTGGGTCACGTGCGGACCGTGGCGGACGTGTTGGAGAATTTAAATATCAAATTCCGTGTCTTTTCGGATGTGTTACCGGATCCCGATATTTCCAATGTGTTGCAAGCGTTGGAGATTGCCAAAAGCTGGCAGCCGGATTTAATTATTGCGCTGGGAGGCGGATCGGCGATGGACGAAGCCAAAATGGTGTGGCTGATGTATGAAAACCCGGATACGAGTTTTGAAGATATCGCCATGCGCTTTATGGATATCCGCAAACGTATTTATGCGGCTCCGCCGCTGGGGAAAAAAGCCACCATGGTGGCCATTCCCACCACCTCGGGTACCGGCTCGGAAGTTACACCGTTTACCGTAATTACGGATGGAAAAACGGGTACTAAATACGCTATTACCGATTACGCCCTCACGCCCGATATGGCCATTATTGACCCGGAATTTGTATTGGGAATGCCTAAAGCTCTTACGGCTTATTCGGGTCTTGACGTGTTAACCCACGCCATTGAAGCGTATACGTCCATTTTCTCTACCAATTTTACGGAAGGCCAAGCCTTAGAGGCCGCCCGGCTTGTGTTTAAGTATCTGGAGCGTTCCTACAATTTAGGGGCCAAAGATGTGACCGCCCGCGAAAAAATGCACTACGCCGGTACCGTAGCGGGCATGGCGTTTGCCAATGCGTTTTTGGGCTTGTGTCACTCCATGGCGCATAAACTGGGGGCTATGTACCACGTGCCACATGGACTGGCTAACGCCATGCTTTTGTCGTACGTCATTGAATTTAACGCCACAGATAAACCGACCAAACAGGGGTTGTACCCGCAGTACCGCTATCCGTTTGTAAAAGGACGCTATGCTAAAATTGTGGATTATCTGGAGCCCGAGCATAACCTAGGGGATGATGAAGATGCCAAAGTGCAACAATTGATTGATTGGGTGGAGAATCTAAAACATAAACTGAATATTCCCCGCTCGTTGCAGGCATACGGAATCGCGGAGAAAGATTTCTTGGCGAATTTGGACCAACTGGCAGAAATGGCCTTTGATGACCAATGTACCGGAGCCAATCCGCGCTATCCGCTCATTAGTGAAATTAAGGACCTGTTTTTAAAGGCCTACTACGGTAAACCCATTAAACATAAAAAAGGGAAATAGTTTATCCCCCCGGCCCGGCCGGGGGTTTTTTATGCCGCAAAATAGTTATAATAGTAAATGCAATAAAAAATTCACTTTATGGGTTATATAGATATGGATTTAACAAATGAAACACGGCCGGATGATGTATTAGTCGCGTCATTTTGCCAGGGTAATAATGAGGCGTTTGAAGAACTTGTATTGCGGTATAAGAACCCGTTATATCAGTATATTCTCTCGCTTGTGAAAGACGAGAGTACCGCAGAAGATTTATTTCAGGACGTGTTTATTTCATTTTTTAAACATGCTCGGTCTTATCGGGCCCAAGGGAAATTTAAAGCATGGTTGTTTTTAACCGCCCGTAACAAAGTGATTAACCACTGGCGCGACCATAAACAAACGGCCTCGTTGGACCAGACCGATGAAGACGGAAACGCTTTTTTGCAGGAGATACTGCCGGATCAGGCACCTTCTGCGTTGGATGAGTTAAGTTTTAGAGAGTTTGAAACATCCGTGGCGCGTGCGATAGACCAATTACCGCCCCGCCAACGGGAAATGATTTACCTGCGGCAATTTATGTCTTTTCAGGAAATTGCCGAGACGGTGGGCCGCCCGCTAGGAACGGTGTTGGCCGATTGTCACCGGGCCGTTAAAAAAATACGGCAAATTTTAGGGTCCCAAACGGCCCATAAGGAGTTATTATGAAACCGTGTGAACAAGTACTGTTGTATGAAAAAGGAGAATTGTCCGGGGCCGAAAAACAGGCCTTTGAGGCGCATTTAAAAACGTGCACTGATTGCCGGGCTGAACTCAAGTTTTTGGAACAATTGGACGCAGCCTTGGCAGTTCCGGCTGCCCCGCAACGGGCCGTGGATAAATTGTTTGCCTGTACTACGCGTAAAAAACCGGTCTGGATGCGTTTTAAATGGGCCTGGACGTCCGCCGCGGCAGCTATGGTATGTGCGGTAGTGGGATTTGGATTTTTCCACTCGTCTACCCCTTCTTTTAGTGCACAGGAATTAGTGTCCTATATGAATGCCAACGGAAGCGATTATTATCAATGGGACGAAGTGACCGAGTTGGAAGATGAACTGGATGATTTGGAAAAATATCTGTAAGGGGAGGAAATTTATGAAGAAACTTGGAATGATTACACTACTGGCAGGCGTACTTTTCGGGTCTGCCTTGGCCGAAGACAAAGCGGCTATGGAAAAACCCCGGATGGATGAACGTCCGGCCGTGGTTCAAGATAGAGGTGAATTTATCAAGGCCCAAAAGGAGCATCGTGCCAAGATGAAAGCCACTGAAGAAAAAATGGCTAAATTGGTAAAGGACTACCAACAATTGAAAGGGAAGAAAAAAGAGGCCAAAAAAGCTGAATTGGTGGCCGAAGTAGCTGCAATTCGCGAAGAACAGTTGAAATTTAAACAGGCCCAGTTAGATAGATTCACCCGCCGTTTGGCCGAAATGGAGAAACAGGTCACGGCTGAAAAAGCAGACAAAGAGGCGTGGGTAAACGAAAAGACCGGTAAACTCATTGAAGCCAATGGCGATTTAAAGGTACTTTTTGAACGACCGAAACAGGGTCCGCAAGGGCCCCGGGACGTAACAAAAGGAAAGAAAGGGGGAAAGGCGTTTCTGCGCAAATTCCGGATTCACCGTAAAAAAATGTCCGGGCCGCAAGGACCCCAAGGGAAACCCGTGGGTAATTTGCCCCCCGCTCCCGCCCACTAAACAGACGTGTTTGTAATCTGTAATATGTTAAAAACCCCCGGAGAATCCTCTTCGGGGGTTTGATGTTAGCAGGAATTATCGTCAGCAAGTGACGCTCCTTTTAATGATACTGCGTACGATGCCTTCTACGTGAAAAGACGTTTTATCCGCTACGATAGGTGTATATCGTGGATTTTCCGATTGTAAAATTACATTTTCCCCATCCCGCGTAAACCGTTTGACCAATACTTCGCCGTTATTAACACATACTACTACGTCTTTGTTTTTAGGTTGGTGGTTTTGTTCCACAATTAGCCAATCCTTAGGTGAAATTAATTGCTCCATGGAATCGCCTTTGGCCTCCACCATAAACCCTTTACAGGCCGGGAAATATATCATACTGGGATCTACTGGCACGATACGCGTGGGCGTGCCATCCAAAATAGTTCCTTCGGGGCCGCATTTAGCCATCCCATACATTTTAAGATAAATCACGGAATCTTCCGCATCTTGCAGTACGGTGTAGTCGCGCGGGTTAGCCGGATTGCGCTTGAGCAGACCCTTTTTTTCTAATTGTTTTAAATGGTGGAATACCACGCTTTTAGCGCCGGTACCGATTCGTTCGGCCAATTCCTCCAGTGTTAACGGGTCAGCGATGTGGGCTTTTAGAATTTCCAACAATTTTTTTTGTTTAGGATGCAGTGCTTTCATAGGCCTCCTGTGTTACTTTTTGCTTGTTCTATAATCTGTTCTATAATTTTTTTAGTAAAAAGTAAAGAAAAAATTGAAAAAAAACAGAATTTTACGACGGAAATAAATTTGATATAATACTTATTGTTGCTTTTTTAAACCCCAGGTGAATGAGATAAAAATTTCCGTTTTATGAAGACAAAAATTTGCTGTAAAGTTGTAGAAGCGCCTACTTCCCCCCTACCTAGCGGTTTTTTAGAACAATTACCCGAATATTTTCCCTGTGAAGGTAAAACAATTTATAAGGGCCGTAATGAAATTAAGATCTTCCAAGTAAACGGACAGACTGTATGTGTAAAAAAATACGGCATTCCTCCCCGCTTAAATAGGCTTTTGTATTCGTGGGGTTTACGCACACCCAAAGCCGAACGTACGTATAAGAATTCACAAATGATTTTAGAACGCGGTTTCTACACACCGCGTCAGTATGGGTATGTGCTGGTACGGAAAAACGGACAGATTTATGAATCCTTTTCGGTAGGAGAATTTATTGAACCGGTGCGCACGGTGGCGCAGGATAAAAAAGATGATAAATTAGTAAGGGCGTTCGCCCGTTTCACGGCGGATTTACACGCACACGGCCTTATGCACCGGGATTACATCCTAAACAACGTTTTGTACACACAGGAAAACGGACAATACCGTTTTACACTTATTGACATCAACCGGTTTATCTTCCGTAAAAAACCGATACGCGGTTTTTTACGCCGGATTAATTTAATGCAACCCTTTCCCGATAAACGGGAAATGAAGCGGTTCGTATCTTATTATCAGGAGTTTTCTCACCAGGCCTCTCCACAGTTATGGCGGCAAGTTGGGCAGCTACGCGGGTGGCGCAATGTCTACAGCCGGCTCAAACGGCTATTAAAGAAATTACCGGGAGCCCGGTTTTGGACGTCCGGCCGTATGAAATAACTTTACTTGTTTTTTACCCAATGTTTATCAAACAGTTCCACAAAACGTCGGGCGGCTTCGGTCTCTTTGCCTGTATAGATTCCTTTTCCCAGGTTGATTTTATAACGATTACGGATATGGTAAAAACGAGAGCCCGGAGCCGAATAACTGGCAGAAAGTTTCCCGCCTGCGGCAAGATATTTTTCCAATTCTACCAAGTTCTCAGAAGGAATTCGTTGTATGCTTCGGGATATATTTGCTTCAAGTATGCTTATGAATTCCCGCATAGCGGCCACTGCTTGCGGATCCTTTTCAATACCTTTCTTTAACCGGGCTTTATAACGCTGGTAGATATTGTAAAGCCGCCTACTTGGTGCAGCGGGACTGGGAACAATTGTTCCCCCTTCACTTAAAAATTGGTTTAATTCATCTACATTTTCTTGTGGAGTGTTATAGGCGTATTTCCAATTTGCTTTAAATACTTGAATATATTTTTTAACAGTTTCTTCTTGGGGTTTTTTATAGATACCGGCTTCCAATCCGGTTATGTAATTCTGCATTATCGCATAGAACCGGTGGGCCGGGGAAGAAGTATTGCCAGACAGTTTCCCTCCTTGTGCTAAAAATTGTTCTAATTCTGCCAAGTTTTGGGACGGTGTTTTACGTGTCCGGTTCCAATTTCCTTCATACAGTTCTACAAATGCCCGCGCAGCCTTTTCTGCTTCTCCCGTATAGGCACCCGTTTTAAGTCCCGTCTCATAGCGTTTGTAGGACCTGTGCAACCAAGGTGCTTGTTTGGAATCATTGGCGGCAGAAACGGATTCGCCTGTTTCCAGGAATTCTTGCAATAGCGCTAAATTCTCTTGTGGAGTGCGCTGTAGATGCCGGTCCCAATTATCTTCAAATAACTGCACATATTGTTGCACAACTTTTTGGGCATCCCCGGTATATAAACCTTTTTTCAGTTTAGTTCTGTAGTATTTGTATGTGTAGTAGTGGCGTTTGAGATCGGAATCACGCTTGGCAGAAGGTTTGCCCTCTTGCGCTAAACACTGTTGCAGTTCTGCCAAATTTTCTTGCGGCGTTTTCTGCTCCTGCAAGGTACTGTTTTCCTTAAACAGGCGCACGTACTCCCGGGCAGCTTCCAAGGCTTCCCCAGTATAGATGGTTTTTTCAACGTTGGCTACATAATTTTTGTATACCAAATAGAGGTGAAAGCTAGGAGATGACCGATAGGAGGAAAGAGAGTTGCCTGTTTCCAGGAAGTCTTTCAATAGAGCCAAATTTTCTTGCGGCGTTTTCCGCGGCATCGTATATCTATCCAAAAATTCCATGACACTCCGTACGAAAGGAGCCTGCGATTCTTTTTTGCGACTTCTAAATCGATTATTCCAGGAAGCCAACGATTTTTTTTCCGGCTCAGTGGCCCTTTGAGAGGGCACTTTTCCGTGAACGGCCACATAACATTCATTGGAAAGCACTTTTAACGGAAAAGATAGCGGTGCATTGATACTCCCGTTGCCGCCCCAGATGTATTTCCACTGCAAGTCCGTAAACATGATATCGCGTTCTTGTAAGAGCCAATGCAATTCCCGTCCAAATCGTTCCTCATAATTCCATTCTTCCCCCGGTTTAAAAACAGCTTTTCCGTCTTTGATTTCAAAAAAGTAATCGTCCGTGTTCTGTAAGGCTAATTCAAGTAGATCTAATTCTTCCCTGGAAAATCGCACAAACAACTGCGCCCGCCAGTTCGGGGCGGACATTTTTAGGGCTTCTACCCCCGTCAACATGTCATCCGGTATGGAAATGATTAAATTTTCCCCGTTAGTAACTTGACGAGAGGCTTGTTCCAAAGCAGTTTGTAAGGAGGAAGCCTCTTGATGCTTGGGGAGTACATTGTTTACGTCTTCCGCTAATTGTTTCTGCAGATGTTGCCGCAACTGTTTGGTTACGATGGAGGAAAACAAATCGTGATTGGCCGCTACAAATTTTTGGGCGTGCGTTAGAATAAAGGCATTGTCTACGACGGATTGATTCGTGCCGAATTGCCGTCCCAATTGAGCATAATAACGAGTAACAGCCTGGGTTAATTGCGGGGTGGCTTTTGCCCCACCTTCTACGAGCACCTGTACCGTCATCCTAACCGCTTCCGCCGGGACTTGGGCCCATATAGATGAAAACAAACCGATACAAGATACGGTCACTATAATAAACACTCTTTTAATCATAATAATTTATTTTCGCTCCCAGTTTTTCTCAAATAATTCTATGTATTGTCGGATTATTTCTTGCTCTTCGGAAGTATAGTCATAGGTGACGGTTTTATAATGATAATACCGGACATAGAACATATAACACAACCCGGAAGAGTTGGAAGATATCCGGCCTCCTTGTGCCAGAAAATCTTGCAAATCGGTTAACCACTCTTTTGGTTTTCTGATTTTTCGCTTCCAGCTGGTTTCAAACGTTTGCAGATATTCTTGAATAATTGATTGATCTTCCGGCGTATAAGTATATTCATTAGTGAGGTAGTGCTGGTATTTGTTGTAAAAACGAACACTTGGGTTTTTATCGTTGGTGGATAAGTCCCCCCCTTTATCCAAAAAGTTTTGAAGTTCTTGGAGCCATTGTCGCGGAGTTTTAAATTTTTTGTCTGCATTTTGTTCCACCAATCTCATATATTGTAAGATGATGGCTTTCTCTTGCGGCGGATAATCAACTTGGGCCAACGATCTTTGAAAATTCTTATATTTCATATAGAAGGGATTGGAAGTAGTTAAAGACACTTTGCCTCCCTTTTCTATCAACTCGCTAAGAGATTTCAACCATTCTTGCGGCGGTTTTTGAATTCGTGTATTGTCATTTAAAAAAGCAACGACACTCCGAACGAAAGGGTTGGATGAATTTTGCATGCTTTGCTTGAATCTTCCGTTCCATTTGGCCAAAGATTTTACCACCGGTTCAGGACCTTTTCCCGACGGAATCTTTTCATAGATCGCCAGATAACATTCCGTAGATACTAATTTAAACGGGATAGAAAGCGGCGCAAGTTTTATTCCCGAACCGCCCCAAATATGTTTCCACTGCCGGTCTGTGAACGATATTTGCCGCTCTGCCAGGATAGCACGCAATTCTATCCCAAATTGCTCTTCATAGTTCCACTCCTCTCCCTGTTTAAAAATAACATGATTATCTTTGATTTCAAAAAAGTGTTCATCCGTATTCTCTAATGCCGTGCGGATAATGGTCAAATCTTCTTCGTTAAATATACCAAACAATTCTTCCCGCCAATTTGGCGCAGCGTATTGCAACGCTTTTAGCCCTGTTATCATATGGTCCGGCACCGAAATCGTTAGTTCTTCCCCCACCGTTGCTTCCAGCGCGGCCCGTTCCAACGCAGTCCCAACGGTTTGCTTTTTTGGTTGCTTGGGAACCGTGCGTTTTAGTTCATTCGTCAATTGTTGTTGCAACTGTTTCAGTTCTTTGGTTGTAAATAAACGGGGACTTGCCGATATAAACTTTTGGACATGTTCTATAATAAAAGAGTCTTCTGCGTTCGCCGGAAGAGGGCCTGATTTGCGGATTGTTTTTGCATAATAATGACTAACGGCGTATCTTAATTGCGGGGTAGCTTTAGCTCCGTTTTTCACCAGCAAATCTACCGTCCGCGCCACGATTTCGGCCGGCACCTGTGCCTGCACATGCGTGAATAAGCCGATACAGAACACCGCTAAAACAATAGATAGTTTCTTCATATTCGTCATTTGTCTTTTCGCCCGTTATTTATCTTGGTCTGCCAGTTTTCCTCAAACAATTCCACAAAGGCTTGGGCGGCCCTTTTTTCCTCTGCGGCATAGATGCCTGCTTCCAACCCTTTTTTATAACGTTGGTATATAGGATAAAACCGATATCCCGGAGTAGAACGGTTGGTAGAAAGTTCTCCGCCTTCGTCTAAAAACGCTTTTAAGTCGGCCAAGTTCTCCGGCGAAATATGTAATTGCCGCTCCCAGTTTTTCTCAAACAATTCTACAAAGGCTTGGACGGTTTCTTTTGTTTGTTCGGTATAGATACCTCTTTCCAGTCCTTTTTGATAATTCCGATATGCATTGTAAAACCTGTAACCCGGAGCAGCCGAACTGGAAGAAAGTTCTCCGCCTTCTTCTCTGACGGAGTATGTAGTATCTGACGGTCCCAGTTTTCCTCAAATAATTTTACAAATGCTTGAACGGTTTCTTTTTCTTGTCCGGTGTAGGTACCTGCTTCCAATCCTTTTTGGTAACGTCGGTATACGGGATAAAACCTATCATTTGGAGTAGAGCGATTGGAAGAAAGTTTTCCATCTTTGTCTAAAAATGCTTTTAAATCGGCCAAGTTCTCTTGCGGCGTATATTGTTGTATTTGACGGTCCCAGTTTCCTTCAAACAATTCTAAAAAGGATTGAACGTCCTTTTTTGTTTGTTCGGTATAGATACTTGCTTCAAATCCTTTTTTGTAACGTCGGTATATGGGATAAAACCGATATCCCGGAGTAGAACGATTGGTAGAAAGTTCTCCGCCTTCTTCTAAAAATGCTTTTAAATCGGCCAAGTTCTCTTGCGGAGTATGTAATTGCCGCTCCCAGTTTTTCTCAAACAATTCCACAAAGGCTTGGGCGGCTTCTTTCTCTTGATCAGTGTAGGTACCTGCTTTCAGCCTTTCTTGATAATGTTGGTATACAGAATAAAACCTATTATTTGAAGCAGCGCGATTGGAAGAAAGTTCCCCACCTTCTTCTAAAAACGCTTGTAGTTTTGCCAAGTTCTCTTGCGGATTATGGCGTATCTTCTCTCTGTTATCATCTAAAAAATGAATGTAACCCAACAGAAACGGGTCATTGGTTTCTCGTCTATTTTCCTTCAACTTCGCATTCCACCTACCCAAGGATTTAACCACCCCATCAGTCGATTTTTGCGAGGGAATCTTCCCATAAGCGGCTTTGTAACACTCCGTGGACAACATTTTTAAGGGAATAGCCAACGGCGCAAAAATTGGCCCTTTGCCACCAAAAATATGTTTCCACTGCCGCTCTGTGAGCGATAATCCCCTTTCTTCCAATATCGCACGCAGTTCTATCCCAAATTGTTCTTCGTAATTCCACTTTTCGCCCGGTATGTACGTAACCTTTTTCCCTTCTACTTCAAAGAACTGTTTATCCGTACTGATAAATGCTTTCTCTACAACGTCCAATTGCTCATTGGTAAATAACCCAAATAACTCCTGCCGCCAATGCCGTACAAATTGATTGATTATCTGTTCCCCCGTTATCATATGGTCCGGCACAGAAATCTTAAATTCCGCTCCCACCGTTGCCTGCTGAGCGGCCCGTTCCAACGCAGTCCCCAGCGGAACAACCTCTTGCCGTGTAGAAAGGGCCCGATTTAAATCATTAGTCAGTTGGTCTTGTAATTGTTTGGCTTGTGCGGGACTAAATAAGCCGGGGTTAGACGTTACAAACTTTTGGGCATGTTCTAATACAATAGTCCGTGACCGCTTTTACCAGCGCAGGAGAGCGCGTGGCCCCCCGGCTGACGAGTACCCGTACAGTCTGTTCCACTAAGGCAGGCGGAATGCCCGCCTGCACGGGCGCGGCCGAAAACATACAAAATACAGTTAATACAATAAATAATCTACCTATTTTCATCCTTAGTACCGGTAATAATCGCGGAACAATCGCTTATACAACGCGCGAATTTGGGCCTCATTCATCCCCTCTATCAACGCTTGCGTGTTTATTTGCAGGATGTAACTCAAATCATACATTTCCTCTTCCGTTTCCGCGGCAACCGTTTCTATATGCAGGTGTACCCACCCGCTTTTGGCTTTTTCCGTCAAACCGCCATTAGCTGTAAATCCGATTTCGTGGTTCCCCATACGGATTTGCCACCTCTCCGGCACACGGATATTTCCTATCACGGTTCGGATATCTTCTTGGGTGGCCCCCGGTTGTAAAAACAGCGTGTCCAAATCGCCTGTCTTATCATTCAACCGCACCTGGATATGCTGCGGCATAGAGGCCACCGCTCGGCGGCTGAGTGCTGCGGGTATGCCAACCGATTCACTTACCAAGTGAAAGTCCGTCGGTTTGGGGTTATTGGGATTGGCCCCGCGGAAAATCAACCGGTTAAAACCTTCCTCAGTTGGTCCCAAGTCCATTTCGTTTAGGGTATCCAATATATCGGACATGTTTTCCGTCATTCGTTCCACTCTTGCTTGGCGTTCCAACGTGTTAAACGCCGCAACGGTATTGTATGTAGTAACAAAGTAACGGTGGTTCGTTTGTACCCAATCGGGGAAGTGTTCGTACAATTCCTCGTAGTTTTTCTCTACTTCCTGAAGGATTTGTGTTTCTTCCGGTGTTATCTGTACTTCCTGTTTTGCGCCAACGCGAGGACGTTTTAACGGCTCTGCTTGGTCAAACCTTTCCCACGGCTTTTCCCCGCGTTGGGCGGCACGGGCCAAATCGTCCAACCGTTTTAATTTTTGCCAAGTAGGGTTTCCCGGTTGTTGATTTTCAACAAGCCGATAATAAATAGCGTGATAAAGAGGTTTTGTGTCCCCGGCGCTTTTAGGATACGTTTTAAACTTTTTAAGGCAATTGAGGAAGGCGTCATACACTTCTTCCAACGTCTTAGGAACAGATCTTTTCCGCTCCCAGTTTTCCGTAAATAATTTCACAAAGTTCTTGACTGCCCTTTCTTCTTCCCCGTTGTAGGTACCTGCTTTCAACCCTTTTTTATAACGTTGGTATGTGTTGTAAAACCTGTAACCCGAAGCAGCCGAACTGGAAGAAAGTTCTCCGCCTTCTTCTAAAAACGCTTGTAGGTCTGCCAAGTTCTCTTGCGGAGTATGGTTTTGCCGCTCCCAGTTTTCCTCAAATAATTTTACATAGGCTTGGGCGGCTTCTTTCTCTTGTTCAGTATAGATACCTCTTTCCAACCCATCTTGATAACGTTGGTATACGCGATAAAACCGATATCCCGGAGCAGACTTAGTGGCAGACAGTTCCTCTCCTTTGTCTAAATTCTCTGACGGAGTATGTAGTATCTGACGGTCCCAGTTTTCCTCAAATAATTTTACAAATGCTTGAACGGTTTCTTTTTCTTGTCCGGTGTAGGTACCTCTTTCCAACCCATCTTGATAACGTTGGTATACGGGATAAAACCGATATCCCGGAGTAGAACGATTGGTAGAAAGTTCCCCGCCTTTGTCTAAAAACGCTTGTAATTCTAACAAGTTTTCCTGCGGAGTACGTTGTATTTTCGTATTGTCTTTTAAAAACTTAATATAATTTTGCACAAACAGGTCGTCGGATGCCTTTCCGCGTATCTTAAAATTGGCATTCCACTGTCCCAAAGACTTTTCTGCCTCGTCAGCCGCGTTTGCCGCGGGAATCTTCCCATAAGCGGCTACGTAACACTCCGTGGACAGCATTTTTAGCGGAACAGCCAACGGCGCCACTCTTATTCCGCTCCCACCAAAAATGAATTTCCACTGCCGCTCTGTAAACGACAACCCGCTTTCTTCCAATATCGCACGCAGTTCTATCCCAAATTGCTCCTCGTAATTCCACTTTTCGCTCGGTATGTACGTAACCTTTTCCCCTGCTACCTTAAAGAACTGTTTATCCATACTGATAAATGCTTTCTCTACAGCGTCCAGTTGCTCCTTGGTAAATAACCCAAATAACTCCTGCCGCCAATGCGGCGCAAATTGATTGATTAGCTGTTCCCCCGTTATCATATGGTCCGGTACCGAAAGCTTAAATTCCGCTCCTACCGTTGCCTGCTGTGCGGCACGTTCCAACGCAGTCCCCAGTGGCAAGACTTCCTGCCGTGTAGAAAGGGCCCGATTTAAATCATTAGTCAGTTTATCTTGTAATTGTTTGGCTTCTGCGGCAGTAAATAAGCCGGGATCAGACGTTACAAACTGTTTGGCATGTTCTAATACAACCATTTAGTCCGTGACCGCTTTTACCAGCGCAGGAGAGCGCGTGGCCCCCCGGCTGACGAGTACCCGTACAGTCTGTTCCACTAAGGCAGGCGGAATGCCCGCCCGCACAGGCGCGGCCGTAAATATACATAAACCCAAACAAATGGCTACCCACCGATAGACCCCATGCTTCATGCTTTTGCTCCTTATAGTTATTCTAAGGGTTTAGTAACGACCGCACAAGGGTCAAAAGACCTAAAATCTACTAGGTCTTTAGACCTAGTGCTTTCTACACACAAAACGGCCCCCGTTTTTGGCGGAGGCCGTCTGTTTATCCGTAAACAAACTTTAGTTAGGCTGCGCGGGCCCTTCCAACGTGATTTTGAAATTCCAGGAATATTTCCCCTGGGCCGGTATCGTGCGGCACTGGCAAGTCTTATGGGCAATGTATAAATCATCATACAGGCCGGTACACGGTTTCAACGCCAAGTTATAATCACTACGGAAACCCGCGTGCGACTTCCATACTCCCAAATACGGTACTTGTTCGGCGTCGTAGGCATAAAGGAGTTTTTCACCGGTGTCTGTATGTTCTATACCGCACCAACCTTCGGTATTAGGCATGGTAAAATAAAAATCCTCGCAATTTTGGGCACTGGGTGGTTCGGGTTGGGAGAGATCAAACTGTTGCCCGTTGCTGTCTATGGTAACGGGATACGGGTGGTGGGTTCCCCACTGCCCCAAGTGATGAGAAGTGTGGGAAACATTGATAATTTGATTTAAATGGGGCGGCACCAATAACCGGGTGTACGGGGAGCAAGCAAGCAAACAATGTGGCATCCAAATAAACGGGAAGGAGGCATCCGATAAATTTTCTACCGTATATTCAAAAAGAACTTCGTTCCCTTTCAACTGAATCGCCCGGGAAAAAGTATATGGAAAACGGTCGCTTTGCACAAAAGAACGTGCACTGGTATTATCGGGTGAGAAAGCACTGCTCCAAGGCAGTGTCCACAATTCACCATGGTCGGGTACCGGAGTTCCGGCAAAAGGTCCTTCCGGATACGGACAAGCATTCAAAGACGGAAAAACCTCATCAAAGCCGCTGGCATCGTACTGGGCGAAATTGGCCCCGTACGGCGGTATCTCCAGCGTGTCTGCCTCCGACTGAAACAAAAATTCCCGCCCCGTCGGCTTAAAAATCAAACTGACCAGTTTGCAACCGTACTTAGGCAGAAACGTCAAACGCAACACATCGTTTTCCAACTCTTTTGCGGCAATTCCTTTGTAAGTATCCGTCATAAAAACCTCGCACCGTTTGTAGTTTACAACTCTCCCTATTTTTATTTTATAATAAAGCGAGAAAAAGTCCAATTGATTTTTTAAATATCTCCCCGAAAAATGCGGTATAATGAAAGGAAATGATGAAAAAACCCATTATTTTAATATTAGCAGGCCTGGGAATTTGGTATTTTTGGCCCGGGAAACCGACCGTCAAAAATGCCGGGCGACCCGTGCAAACAATCGTCGCTTTTGGGGATAGTTTGACTTTTGGCAAAGGAGCCGGCGGTCCCCAAAAGGCCTATCCGGCCTTGCTGGAACAATGGACGGGGAAGAAAGTAATAAATCTAGGTGTATCCGGAGATACGGCTCTAAATGCCCCCCAACGGTTGCCGGATGTGTTGGCCGCCCGGCCGGATATGGTACTTATTGAGTTCGGCGGAAATGATTACATGCAGTCTTTGCGCGTAGAAGAAGCCGTAGAATCGGTGGCACGCATCGTGGAAGCCGTTCAGCAAGCCGGAGCCATTGCTGTGATTGTAGATACCGGAGCCCCCGGCATGGGAGCGTACACGTCCTCCTACCAGAAATTAGCAAAAGAAAAACAGGCCGTGTTTGTACCGGGAATATTGCGAAATATTTTCCATAAACGGGAATATAAGGCCGACATGGTACACCCCAACGCAGCCGGATACCAAATTGTCGCCCAACGCATATATAAAGGGATAAAATCGTATTTGTAAACGGAAGTTATCCGACATAATAGCGGGAGTAAACCCATTCGTTTACTCCCGCTATTTAGTCAAAAGATATGACCGATCTTAATACACCGCTTGCCATTTGCGGGTGGTGAAACGGAATTCCACACGCCGGTTAGCCGTACGTCCTTTGGGAGTGGTATCGCGCGTAATGGGACGCGTTTTTCCAAAGGAATGAATGCGGATGCGTTCCGCGTTAATACCGCGGCTGACAAGGTATGATTTCATAGCCGCCGCCCGGGATGCAGCCAACCAATAGTTGTAATCATCCGAGCCGATTAAATCGGTATGGCCTTCCAACACGAGGTGTAACGTGGGATTTTGCAACATAACTTCGGTCACCTTATCTAAGATGGGATAAGCTTCATCCGGCGGGCGGATGGAATCAAATTCATACGTAACCGAGGGAACTTTTAACGTCTGGCCCATTTGGGCAGCCGTTTGCCGGCCTAATCGCTCGTTTTCTTTCTGCTGGCGTTCAATCGCCGGGTCCTCCCGTTTGGGGGCCTCTAGTTCTTCGTCGTAATTCGGAGTAGTGGCACAGGCCACCAATAAAAAAGCACCGATAAATAAGAAAAAAGTTTTTAATTTCATAGTTGGCTCTCCTGTGTTAGTATTATAGCAAAAGATGCGCTGTCTGCGCGTAAAAATTAATTTTATCCCAGTTATCCACATACTGTGGACAACTTGTGGATAACCCTCCTTTTACTCTACAATTTTCCCCCTTTTTATGCCCCCCTTTTTAAAAAGAGGGATTATTTAGGCAGGGGGCTGTGGATAACTCCCTTTTTTTGTGGATAACTTTTAATTTTGAGCTGAAAAATAAACGAAAATTTTATTTTTTACGACGAGAAACTGGTATTATGCGTAAAATCCCTTATTTTTTAGGGTTTTTTAAAAAACTGTTGACAAGTCGCTCTTTTTTTGCATAAAAAACAGTTTTTTCGCGTTATTTTTACTTCTTTAACCGAATCTTAAGTAGAAAATTCGGATTATCTGTTCCGTTACGCAATTTTACCGTTGCTTTTTCAGCCCCGGGAACAGGATACAGCGTCCCTTGCGCCGGATCCCACGTTAAATACGGAGGTCCCATGCGAATAACGGACGGCACGTAGTGGAATACTTCCTTGTTTTGCAAAATAGCCCATACACGTAAATATATGGGAGTTTTTGCCCGGAGTGATACGGCACCAGAAGACGTAGCGGCCTGCAATGATTTGACTTGTACCGCTTGTGACGGGGCCCATAAGTAAGAAGTGTTTAAGGCGGAAAACCAAGGATCATCAGCGGAAATATAGCGTAGGGCAAAATCGGGACCGTACGTGCGGGCATTATTTTCCAACATGGTCTGGGCATGCGCCAGTTCGGCTTGTGTTCCGATCACGAGTGTGCGTACGCCCTGGGCGGGTATTTGTTTCCAAGTATCTCCGGGAGATACAAGCCCCAGTGCACCAAATAAATGTTCATTTTGGGTAACCCGCAGGGCGATTTGGGCGGCAAGCGGCCCTTGTACCGCCAACAGACGGTGTTCGGGATCCGCTAAGGTAAGGTAGTTAGTATCCACATAGGGTAATAGTTCCTTCGTCAAAAAACGGACCAATTTATCGGCGTGCTTCGTGTAATCTTTTTCCTCAAAATTGATACCAACAACGATAGCCGGGGTTTTCTGTTGAAAAGCAGCCACCTGCTCGGCCTGGTTAGCGGTTACCCCCAGTAAAACAACCAACGGGTAGTTTTTGGAAAGCGGCACAAATTCCTCAGGCAGGAAAAAAGTAACCGTATAGGAATTGCCTAAAGAGGACGAAGGAAAATGTACAAAGGTTTCCCGCCCCGGATGAATAAAAATGCGGCCGTCTTCTTGAGCAGAAAGAAAGGAGGCCCACAAACACACACTGATGCATAAAAACCATTTTTTCATAATTGTATTGTAGCATTTGCGCGGGTTGGAATGCTACGGCGGAGAATGTGGCAAATAAGTTATAATAACAAGCGGAGGAAGCAAACATGAAAATCAAGTTATATGCTCTCGTACTTTTCGTAAGTCTTTTACCAACCGGCTCCGCGTTGGCCCAACAGGAATTATCCCAAGTGTTGCCGTTACTGCAAAAATACGCGCGCACGACGGAAGAAACACAACAGGTGTTGCAGGTCTTCCGCACGGCCCGAAACCCGGATGTCATTTTTGCCGCCGGGGCCAGTTTAGTTAAAATTCCCCCCGCCAAAACCCAAGAACCCGCCCTGTGGAATTTGGTGCTCCGTTCGGAAAATGTCTTAAAACAAACTTTTGCGGCCGTTATTTTAACAGCTATGGGCTCCGGACACAACGAATTATTACCGGTGTTACAAGCCGGCATGGCCGGGCAAGATCCCGTTTTGCGAGCGTATGCGGCGTCGGCTACGGCTTTGATTGAACCGCAAGCTTCTATCCTAACGGATGATGTCGTCCGGTTATATATTTTTGACGGGCCGTTGGCCGAACGGGCGTTGGATAAATTGACCCATACGCCGCAAGCCCTTTTTACAACGGTTAAAAAAGCGGCCGGCTCTTCGGATAAGCAGGTTCGGGCGGCGGCTGCCACGTGGTTAGCCAAGCATCATTCCTCCCAAACGGCACAACAACTTCTTAAAATGGCCAAAAAAGAGAAGGAACCCGAAGTACAAGCCGCCATTGCAAACGGATTGGCCGCACAACGGGAATATACATTGGAAACCGTGGAAAAAGCTCTCCAGCGCAAATATACTTCCCCTTATGCTACTACCTGTGCATTGGCTCTTGGTTTTATGACCGGAAACGGAGTAACTACCGTGCGACAGCATTTGGCTCATAAAAATGTCCATGCCCGTATCAATGCGGCCCGCGCCGCAGCTTATATGGCGAGTGTTTTATCCAATCCGGAAGCTTTTGCTTATTCCTCCGACCGTGTATTTGATATTCATTTACTCAAGGGATTAATTCCCGCCCTCACCACGCTGGAACAAACAGGTTCTGGCGCGGAAAAAACGTATGCGACAAACGCACTGCGTCAAATTGAAAAATTAATGGAGTAATTTTTATGCAATTTATAAAAGTTAAAAAGTTAGATCCGCAGGCCAAACTCCCCCAACGCGCACACCCAACTGATTCGGGAGCTGATTTGTTTGCGCTAACACGTACTGTTTTACCGCCGCGTGCTGTAACTAACATACGCACAGGCATTTGTTTGGAACTGCCCGATAATACATCCGGTGTGATTTGGGGAAAAAGTTCGGTGGAAAGCAAGGGTATTAAAACCATGGCGGGGTTGGTGGATGCCCCGTACCGCGGAGAAATTTTGGTTTGTATGTATAATCTCAATGAAACGGAATTTGTATTTGAAGCCGGCCAAAAAATTGCCCAGCTGGTCGTTTTACCCACGTTATACCCATCCTTTGAAGAAACCACTCAACTCACCCAAACAGGCCGCGGCAGCGGCGGATTCGGAAGTACCGGTACTCACTAATCTTACCAACAAAAGGATAACCACGGACCCGCGTCCGTGGTTATCGTAGGTAGTATAACATACATCCCCCCGGCAAAGCCTAGGGCTGCATTGGAGGCAGTCATTACGCACGCAACGTGCAAAAAACCCCTCTCTTAGCATGTACCCCGTTTCGTACAGTCAAAAACCGCGCCGTGCCGCATACCGCCTGAAGTTGGGTGCTCCGGCCCATATCTCCAAGTACTCCCGCTGTCCTCAAACAACGGGCTTGAAGCTCGTGAGCAAGAAACCGCATCCATCCTGTCCTGCTGTACCGCCTAAGAGCAGCCGATTTTTGTTTTCTGTCCCGCCTGCAAATACAGCCTCCGCACCGATCGGCCCGTGGCTTCATTCACCACCCAAGACAGTTACCGAGACACCGAACACAACAGCCGCACACAGCGGCCTGCCGGTTCTTCCCGGCTTTTTTCTGTACGGTGTTACGGGGTTATTCATAGTATAGGGATTTTTCGGCGTAAGTCAAGGGGGTATCAAAAAGAAATATCCGTCAATTGGCGTACCACAATTCCCACTGGACATATTTCGGATAAAGCAATCCTCTTGCCCGGTGTTGTTTGCAAAATAATTTTTCCTTGTTCCCGTCGTACCCGAACCAGTTTATACGTGGAACCTTTCTTCCCGAGCATCACCCGGTCTGCCCTCCACGTAGAAGACGGTTCAATAAAAAGCAACCGATCGGGATCGTTCTTTCCGGGAAGGGCAAATAAAAACCGGGCTTTCCGGACCGCCGTTTGCGGTACAGTCCACCAACCTTTTGTTTCACCGAGGGTATAATACGGATAGGAAACCGGCACATGGGTAAATACCGGCAAGGACACGGTCCTGAGAGAAGGGCCATATTCTACCCCATCTCCCGGAGCATCCCGCAACATAAACGGTTGTTTCACCGGGAAAGAAGGTTCAACGACGGAAGTCGGAAACGGACGGAATAGACGTTCCACTTGAGCAATTTCCAAATGAAAAAGCCGGGCCATCTGAGCCAAATACCCTTTTGACGGATGACGTTGGCCGGTAGTCCACAGAGCTACAGTGGCTGTGGAAACCCGCAAGCATTTTGCTAACTTGGCCTGTGCACCGCGCAAAACGCCCTGATTCCACTTTTCTAATTGTTTTTCAAATCTATTTATCGTCGTTTCCATAAGGAAAATACATTTTTAAAAAAGTACTTGACAAATACTAACAATACTTACTATACTAACATTGTGAAAAATAAGGCGGCTTCTTATTTTTCATCTTGCCAGCGCATTTGAAATATCCTTCACAACAGGACATCTCAAACGGAGAAGTCGTACAACAACGGCAATCGCCGCGCCAGCGGTGAGGCGTGCTTCGTTATGCGCAAAACTGCATAATTCTGCCAGGAACTATGTAGTTTTATTGTAGCAAATAAAAGGCCGGTTGGGTTAGCAAAGTTAATACGCAAGGAGGCCTAGATTATTCATACACGATATCGGCGTGCGGGATTAACTTTGCGGCCCGACTGGATTTTGTTAAGAGGGGCCTTCTTGCTTTACTCGCTCTTTTTTGCCATGTTTCTCTTGAATAGAAAAAAATTATTTTTAGAAAATTTTATCTTTTTCCGGGCCGCCCAATTGGCAGCTCCGATAGATAGCATAGGCGGTCAACTGGCCACTCCTTGCCTGGAGCCCTATCTGCAAGTCAGTATTTATCTCTACAACGAATATTTTGGAGAAGCATTTACTCCGCCACTTCCTTGCCTTCCCCTTATAGCAGGTGGTGTGAAAAACGGCTGGATTTTACCGGGAAAATAATAGGGAGTTCCTTTTTACGGTAGCTCCCTTTCTTATGCAAATGTTTAAAAGATATTTACTGGGGTAATTCTACTCCCTTTAATATTCGCCAAGCCGTAACCGTTTGGATGTCTTGCACGCGCTGTAAGACCTGTTGACGTTCTTGCGCGGACAAGGAACGGTCGGATTGCGGCAAGCGTTCCGCCTTTTCTTCATTCAAGCGCCCCAGTTCGTATGGTGTAATCCACGAATAAGCCGCTATCCCAACGGGTATCTTGTCCGCGGCAGGAGTAAAAATACTGGTTCCCAGGGCCTGATACGGCGTTCCCGGCGGCAAGACGAGATCCAACACGGTAGCCGCCACATCCATATGACTGGCAGCATATTGCGGATTTACCTTTTTTGAACGCAGGGAAGGCGCGATTAAGATCAAGGGGACAGCCGTCCGTTCATAGTCCGTAGGTGAATTTTTCAGCGTCCAACGGTCGGCGTGATCTCCGGTAATGACAAACAAACTATTGGGATATTTGGAAATCATTTTTTCTACAAATTCTGCCAGGTATTTATCGGCGTAGGCAAAGTGCCACATCCGGGCAGCTACAAGCGGTTTATCGGCCGTTTGGGCCGGCAGTAAACTTTCCAGTTGTTCTATGCGAGGCAGTTCGTTTTCCGGTTCGGTATTTACTTTATAGGGAGGGTGATTGGAACTGGTTAAAATAAAATTAAGCGAAGGATCCTTTGTTATTTTCTGTTCAATTCCTTGTAAAAATTCACGGTCCGCTACGCCCCATACGCCGCCTTGCCCCCCAAAGTCAGCCGCGTAAAAACTCTGGTCAAACTGTTGATGCTGCATAAACGGACCTATATTTTCCCAAGAAGGGAATCCTCCGTAGAAAAACCGGGTCCGGTATCCTTGCTTACGCAATTGAACCGAGAGGGCCGTTTCGTAGGGTTCCAACGCGGTAGGACGATTGGACGCTTGTAAATTCAGTTCGGGAATCCCCAACAGTACGGAAGTAACGCCGAACATAGTACCGTTGGAAGCCGGCAAGAAATTTTTCACTAATACGGAATCGGGCCGGGTGAGTAGCCGTCTGACTCCATTGGCAATAGGGTACGCTTGGTATTCTTCCAATAGCGGCCACATCATATAGGTTTCTGCCACAATGACAAAAATATGCGTCGGTTTTTTACCTAAAAACTGTTTCGCCTTTCGTTCTAACAACGGACGTAATGTGTCAGCCGTGTAATGGGTTTGTCCCATTAGCCGTGCCGCTGCCAGACGGACGTCTTCTGCCCGCACAGAAACAGCACTCTTACGCAATTTTTTATAAAGACGGCTTGCTTTGTAAAGCGATTGGATGTCATCCAGTACGGCTTCGTTGAGTAAATGCTGGTTTAAGCGGGCGGCATTCTTCCAGTATATAGAGCCGTTAAAAGTAAAACTTCCCCCAAATCGTATAAATACAAAAAGCGGAACCAAACAACACACGAATAGGGTAACGACCATGCTGCGGCGGCGGACTTGCCATAATGGTTTCGCTATCCACGGAGTTAACCGGGAAAAACACCCGCGTAATAAGATAATCAACACAGCCGTACATCCCAGGCCGACCAGCGTGCGCCAAACGGCGTGATACTGGTCAATAGACGTACTGACAATAGCACCTACGTCGTCATTAAATGTATTAAAAATAAACGGACTGAAAGCGTGGTGAAATTCCTGATAATACGGAATACGCGTTTGAAAAAGTAAAGACAACAACAAGAGTACAAAACAAGCCCACCCGAACCGTATTTTCTCGGCCGGCCAATTCGTCCACCCGGCCTGCACAAGTGTAGCACACACAAACACCGGCAATACGCACGCGCCGGCCGTTTTTAAACTGAGCCGCAATCCATACCACAAAGTAAGCCCGATTTCATTAAACGAAGTACCGGGAATTAAGGTATCGGCAAAAATCCATATAAAAATTCCCCGAAAGACGGACAAAACCATCAGCAAAAAGACGAACAGTAGCGCGTCTTGTACTACATTGCGGATAAATAACGAGTAACGGGTTTCTTTCATATTATGTATTGTAGCAAAGCCCCGCAGAACGGCTCAACCACCCCATCCTCCTACCACAGTCCATATAACAATAATCCTGCCATGACGGCTCCGCCTGCATAAATCAGGCCTAGCAGCATGAGGGAAAATAGCCGCAAATTCAAAAACACGGCTCCAACTAATACGGCCTGTCCGGCGAATAATTGACTGGTGTGAATAACGGCCCCCGGCCATTTTCGCAACCGGGCAGCCAACACGGCCCGAACCGCCAGCAGCAAAGCCCCCATTCCAACGAGTGCAACGCCTTTGCCAAATGATTGATGCTTCGCTGCCGTAAAAACTTCCCGCACACTGCCATTCAACGCAACGCGGGCTTGTTTTTTGGCAATTCCGTCAGCCGTATCGGGCAATTTTTCTATCATTTTTTCTTTGACAGCGTCCAACATTTGGGCGGTGAAATCTTCCCAATACCCGCACGCCACCGTTATAGCATATACACACGCGGCCAGCAACACATATCCAAAAATCACCACGCCATACACCCCTATTGTCACACCGGCCATTATCCCTTTTAAAGCGGATGGCAGAACGCTGGGAATATATATTCCCCGGTAAGCCCAATAAGCCGTTAAAATAAACAATACAAGCCCTGCTGTTAAATGGGGCAACAAAATACGGCGCAGCAATTCCAAGAATAACCGAATGCCACCGGAAACGGCCGAAGAAAAATTAGTCGTCATGACACCCACAATGACCGCAACAACCGCAGCACGTATGCCCCGTATGCTTATGAACGGAAGGAATCCGGGTAGACACTTTTACCATTTTCCCTAATTTTTTATCGTACAAGTAGGTGCCCGTAGCTGAATCTTTGCTCATTTTTAAATCTCTGTGTTAATAACCAGCTGTATAAGCAAAGTAAAGCCCAAAAGTCGTCACTTTTGGGCTTTACGGTTAGATAACTAATTTATTTTTTTCCCTTGTTCCAACAGCAAGGTATAGGTTGTTACATCTGTTACTTCGGCGGGACCGAAAAATTGAATCGGACCCGGAAATACAAACAAGTCCTTTTCTGCCCAAGATATCCGGTTAGCCACCAGATATTTAAAAGGCTTTCCGGTTAGTTCAACCAAGGCTTTTTTGATAACCGGTTTTTCTTTCCCTTTCCGGCGCTCCATATTCATCATCATGGTAAGCGGGACTCCGCCGACCTCCCAATCTTGGGCTTTACGAGTCAGTTTGCGTACGGAGGATAAATACCCACTGCATTTGTTCAACGCCAGTACCGCCGCATTATAGCCAAGAGCGTAGGTATAGGTGGCATCAAAGGTAGAAGGAACGCCGCACCGGCCTTCATAGCCAAAGAAATGGGTGATTGCGGCAAATTTACCCGTATATTGGCCTGCTTTTTTCAGTTTTGCCAGTTCCGTACGAATCATTTCCACCAGTAGTTTTTCCGTTTCAATAAGGGATACCTGCACATTTCCATGCGGGTCGCGGTCCAACATCAGCTGGCGGGCAATCCCGTCGGGTAAAGAACGCATTAAATCGGCTAATTTCTTGGGTAGTTTGGCCAAGATAAATTCTTTTTTCTCTGCCGCAGTTGCCAATTTATTTAAAGCAGCTTCATTGTCAGCCAACGAATCGTTTAGCGCACCGATTAATTCTTTCATTTCCGGAATAAATTCAATCAACCCCTCCGGAACGAGCACAATTCCGTAGTTTTTACCGGCTTTGGCCCGTTTGACAATTAAAGCCACCAAGTTTTTTACGACCTGGCCTAAGGTCATTTTTTTAGCCAACACTTCTTCCCCTACTAACACGGCATTGGGGTGCGTTTTGAGCGCTACTTCCAACGTAATATGCGAAGCACTGCGCCCCATCAAACGTACAAAGTGCCAATATTTCCGGGCAGAATTCATATCGCGTTCAATATTGCCGACGAGCTCCGCATAGATTTTAGTAGCCGTATCAAAACCAAAAGAGGCCTCAATGTGTTCGTTTTTGAGGTCCCCGTCAATTGTCTTGGGCACCCCGATTACACTGATATCTACCCCCTGCTGTTTGAGGTATTCGGCAATAACACACGCGTTGGTATTGGAGTCATCCCCCCCTACTACAACGAGCGCGTCCATTTTGTTTTTAAGAAGATTATTTTTAGCAGCAGCTAATTGTTCATCCGTCTCAATTTTGGTACGGCCGGACTGAATGAGATCAAAACCGCCCGTATTACGGTATTGCTGCATCAAAGCCGGGGTAATTTCAATGAGTTTATTTTCCACGATTCCGCTGGGGCCGCCCAAAAAACCGAACAGTTTATTTTTGGCATTTGCTTTTTTTAAGCCATCCAATAAACCCCCGATGACGTTGTGCCCTCCCGGCGCTTGTCCGCCGGAAAGTACGACTCCCACCCGAACCGATTTTTTGCAAACCGCCGGGTTTGAACCTTTAACAAACGTAACCGCCGGAAGACCGTAGGTATTGGGAAACATTTTTTTGACGGCGGCTTGATCGGCTACCGAGCGAGTGGCCTTACCGAATTTGGGTTTTACAAAAGCCGGACCTTTTTTCAAAATAGCGGGCAAAACGGGTTGAAATTTAGCCCGGTGCCGCTGCAACGGGGAACAAACACATTTTTGGGTGGACATTTTTATTTCCTCCATATGAAGTAAAAACCTCTCTTATATTATACAAAAATGGGATGCCCCGTATGCACGTCCGGAGCATCCCATCAAAGTCACAGCCTGCTTTATTTTAACACTTCCTTCCAGGCGTCTCTTTCCTGTTTTAACTGGCCTTTTGCCGTGTCCAACTGTTGCTGGACCGTTTCCTTGATAGCATCCCCAATGTCTTTTTGTCCGTTGGCCACAGCCGCAGCGGTCTGGGCTTGTTCGTATTGTTTTTTGGCATCTAATACTTTTTGACGTGTTTCGGCCGATTTCTGCAACGCTTGTTCAAACGTGATCGGTGGATTGGTTACCATATTGGCCGCCGTATTGCCGGTGTTACCGGAGGTTGCACAAGCCGCCAGAACGGATGCTCCTAAAATGAATAGGGTTAATTTTTTCATGTAAGGTTTTCCTCCTTTTTAAGCTACTTTTTTATTTTATAAAAATTTTTTAATGAAAAAAAGTTTGTACAATAAGAAATACGGGAGGAAAACAAAATATGACTATTTTTGCGTTATTAATTGGGGTAGCTGTTGGCGGCGGTATGGTCTTTTTGTGGCAATCGGCCCGGGTGAAAACAGCCGAGCAAAATGCCAAACGGTTAGGACCGGCCGAACAGGAATTGGCGCAGTTGCGCACGGTACAACAAACTTTAATAACGGATAAATCTTCTTTGGCCGTTGATAAAGCCCGTTTAGAAGAAGAAAACCGCAGTTTGCGGCGGGAAAAAGAATTAATTGAAAAGAATTTTACCGATTTGTCGGCCACTTACCAGGCCCAATTTCGTGAACTGGCAGGGAAGATTTTAGAGGAAAAAACAAAAGGACTGGAAGTCAAAAATGCCGAAGTATTACTTCCGCTGCGCCAAGATTTAGAAAATTTTTCCAAAAAAGTGGCCGATATGGAACGCATACACACAGCGGCACAGGCCCGGCTAGAAAAGGGGCTGGTGGACGTAATGAAATCTACCGAAAAAGTGGACCAAAGTGCCGTTCACCTGACAAACGCCATTAAGGGAGAAGCCATTGTGCGCGGCAGTTGGGGCGAAGAAACCTTAAAACGTATTTTAGATGCCGCCGGAATGAAAGAAGGGCTGGATTATTTTCAACAGGTATCCGATGAAAATAAACGGGTAGACGTGCAAATTGCCTTACCGGCCGGCCGGTGGATTGTGGTGGACTCCAAGACGCTTTTTAATCACTATGTTCATTACTTTAACACCCAAGACCCCAAAGAAAAACAGGCGGCCTTGGCAGAACACGTTAAAGAAGTTAAAAAGACAATCAAAGACTTAAGTGCCAAAAAATACTACAAGAAATTTCAAACCCAAGGAGATAAAATTCAGCCCGATTATACCTTGATGTTCGTCTATCCCGAAAGTGCGCTGTTGGCCGCTGTAGAGGCAGACCCGGATATTTTAAGCGAGGCCTGGAAAAACAACATTGCGCTCGTATCGGCTACCTCGTTGATGAGCACATTAAAAATGGTGTCTAAATTGTGGGATATTGATAAGCAACACGAATACATGGACGAATTAAAAGAGGATATTTTGAAATTGATGGAAAAATTTAATGATTTTCTTGTCAATTTTGCCAAAGCGGAACAAGCCGTTTCCAACGCGGCAGAAGCCGTCAAAATTGCCCGCGGACATATTGATGGGAATAAGGGTGCGTTGTTACCCGTTGCCCAACGGATTGCGGATATTTATGAGGTACCCGTGAGTAAAGAAAACACCCGCCTGCTCAAGCGGACGGGCTACCACTACGACGGCTCCAAGGCTACAACCTTACCGATAGATAAATAACGTCTGTTTTGGGACACAACAAAGGGTGGATAAAAATTGATTTTATCCACCCCGTTTATTTAAGACTGGTTGAACGGATGATTTTACATCATACCGGGCATACCGCCCATGCCACCCATAGCCGGGCCACCGTGGTTATGTTCCTTTTCCGGAGCATCGGCCACGAGGGCTTCCGTCAAGAGTACCGTGCCTGTAATAGACGCCGCATTTTCCAACGCCGTGCGCACCACTTTAGCCGGGTCTACCACCCCTGCTTTCAATAGATCGCAATATTCATTCTTCTCAGCGTCGTAACCATCGGCTGCTCCTTTCATGGCTAGCACTTTGTCCACTACAACAGCACCGTCCAAACCGGCATTGACTGCAATTTGGGTTAGCGGAGCCGTCAATGATTTGCGTACAATGTTAATACCGGTGCGTACGTCATCGTTATCGGCCTTGAGGCCATCCAACGCTTTTTGGCAACGGGCCAACGCCACACCGCCACCGGGTACAATCCCTTCTTCCACGCCGGCTTTGGTAGCGTTTTTGGCATCTTCCACCTTGGCTTTTTTGGCTTTTAATTCCGTTTCCGTAGCAGCACCGACGCTGATAACGGCTACACCACCGGAAAGTTTAGCCAAGCGTTCCTGGAGTTTTTCTTTGTCGTATTCGCTTTTGGAATTTTCAATTTGTTTGCGGATTTGTTCAGCCCGTGCGGCAATGGCTTCCTTGCTGCCTTTCCCGCTGACAATCGTCGTATTTTCTTTATCAATCACGACGCGGGCACACTGACCGAGCATAGCCAATTCGGCTTTATCCAACTTAATACCGCGTTCTTCGGCCAATACTTCTCCACCCGTCAAAATGGCGATATCTTCCAACATTTCTTTGCGGCGATCGCCAAAGCCGGGGGCTTTCACGGCACAGCCTTTCAAGGTACCCCGCAATTTATTGACCACTAACGTAGCCAAAGCCTCACCATCTACATCTTCGGCTACAATTAAAAATTGTTTACCGCTTTGCACGATTTTTTCCAACACGGGTAACAATTCGTTCATGGAAGATACTTTCTTATCCGTAATGATGATATACGGATTTTCCAATACACATTCCATCCGCTCGGAATCCGTCACAAAGTACGGCGAAATATAGCCGCGGTCAAACTGCATCCCTTCCACCACATCCAATTGGGTGGTGGCTGTTTTGCCTTCTTCTACCGTGATGACCCCTTCCGCGCCGACTTTTTCAATGGCTTCGGCAATCATATTGCCGATTTCACGGTCGTTAGAAGAAATCGTGGCGATCTGTGCCTTTTCTTCTTTCGTTTTGACCGGTTTATGCATTTTGTTGAGTTGTTCTTTCGTGGCTTCTACCGCCATTTCAATTCCCTTCTTGACCAAAGTCGGGTTGGCGCCGGCCGTGATATTTTTGATACCTTCTGTAAGCATCGCATTAGCCAGTACGGTGGCTGTAGTGGTTCCGTCACCGGCTACGTCGTTGGTCTTAGAGGCAACTTCGCGGATTAACTGCGCGCCCATATTTTCAAACTTATCATCTAACTCAATATCTTTGGCAATCGTTACACCGTCATCAATAATGAGCGGAGAACCAAATTTCTTTTCCAATACTACGCTGCGTCCCTTGGGCCCCAACGTTACTTTGACTGCATTGGCTACTTTTTCAATGCCCGATTTCATTTTGGCGCGGGCTTCATCGCCATATACAATTTGCTTTGCCATATGTTATTAACCTCTCATTTACCCCAAAATACCCAAGATTTCATCTTGGTGAATGATTAAATACGTTTCGTCATCTAATTTCACTTCCGTGCCGGAATATTTGCCGTACAACACGCGGTCACCCTTTTTAACGTCCATGGTGCCCCGTTCGCCTTTGTCACTGAGTTTCCCCGGACCAACGGCCAATACTTCGCCTTCCATTGGTTTTTCTTTGGCGGTGTCAGGAATGATGATTCCCCCCTTCATCGTCTCTCTTTCAATGGGTTTCACGATTACACGATCACCCAAAGGTTTAATTTTTACTTCTGCCATATTCCATACACTCCTTTTTTGCGGAATTTAAATTGGATTTGCCCACACGCGGTTGTTAGCACTCGCATAAGCATAATGCTAATTTAGCATATCTGAACATAATTGTCAACCTTTTTATTTGACTGCTAAAAAAAGGAAAGCTACACCGTCTAAAAAAGAGATTATTTACTGGTGAAAAAACGGTGTACGCGCTGGCGAAAAGTCAGCGGATGCGGCGGCAGAATTTTGATGAGTACGGCCGATATATTATCTTGCCCGTCCTTATCATTGGAAGCACGCACTAATTGTTTGCAGAGTTTTACAATCGGCAGATCATGCCCTTTACCCAGGATATCGGCCAAATCGGTTTCTTCCAGCCCTTTGTACAAGCCGTCCGAACAGAGCAAGATAATATCCCCTACTTTGACGGGGAATTTTAATAAATCAAATTCAATATTCTTTTTAACGCCCATGGCACGCGTCAACACATTTTGGATTTTGGAATGATCTGCCTCGGAGCGGCTTAACAGGCCCCGGCGGACGTGCTCCATCGCCAAGGAGTGATCGGTAGTGATTTGAACAATTTTTCCGTCTCGGAATAAATACAAACGGGAATCTCCCACGTGGACAGCGGTTGCAAAGTCTTTATCAAAAATAACACCGGTCAGCGTTGTCCCCATCATTTTATAAATATCGGAAGATTGCGCCGTTGAGTAGATAGCCGCGTTGGCTAGATTGGCCGCCATTAGAATTTTTCGCTCCGTATCGTCCAATTTGGGCAAGAACGAAGCCGGAATTTGCAACTGGCCCATATTTACTTTGCGCACAGTTTCTGCCAGGACGGACACTGCAATATTGCTGGCTACTTCACCGGAACTGTGCCCCCCCATACCGTCGGCTACAATTCCAAGTCCTAAAGAGGATGAAATGAGCACATTATCTTCGTTTTTTTCGCGGATCTTACCTATGTCGGTTACAGCAGCAAATTCAATGACGAAACTGCTCATAATTCATCTCCAAACAACACCATACCGATACAGTTCACAACCCCCAACATAAACAGAATGGTTATCATAAAGAAATAGGCATTGTTTGTTTGGGCCAGGCGGTTAAAGTTATAGATAGGAATGGCCAACGCATATTCCCAAATAGCAGCTTTCATGCGTTGTCTTCCTCCTTGGTGGTAGTTCGTTAAAAAACTCACAAAAAGCGGTTTTACCTCTTCATTAAATACCTTAGGGAAGGCTTTTTCCACCCGCGGGGCTAATACCTCAAAGGCTTCATCCTCGGTCATCCCGGTGAGTTCGTTTGATTTATCCAACCCTTTAAATACTTCGCGGGTATCTTGTGAATTTAAACTCTCTTCCAATTGTTGCCGTCGCTTAGCGGAAAGAGACTTGCTGACCTCTACCCGCGGGATAACAACTTCCATCGTCGTATTAACGGAAACAACGACCCCGGAAAGGGTATACGTCCAAATACCGGCTACGGCTAAGAGGAACAAAACACACGGCATCAAAATCGTATCCTTGTAATTGCGGGAAATCAAGTAATACGTAGACACGATTCCGCAGAATAGGGAACTGTAAAACAAGACCATAAAAAACATATCCTGGTTACAGGGCGGGATAGAAACGTGGGCGGATAAAAAGGTCATACTCATGGCAAAAATAACCAACACCGCTCCAAATACCCCTTGCGCTACGGACCGGTTCAACCGCCAACACAAGGAAATACACCACGTAACGGCTACCACCAAGTAACAGAAATAATATTCCGGCGAGAAGATAAACCGGGAAACTTCTGTCAGTTGCATAAAAGGCACATCCGGCGTGAATAATCCGCTTAGGAATGATACAAACGCCAGGAACAACAATACCGTGGTAGAACGGGAAAATGCCTTCACGATAGAGGAAGCAAAAATCAAAGCTACCATCACTACACCCAGTCCCATTAACAGCAACTGATTAGAACCGTAGGCAGGTGCCAAAAAAGGCGAAACAATTTGGTGAATAATACCGCCGGAGGCCTCCGCAGCCGCCGGGGCGCACACGGTTCCCAACGTGTAAAACATATACACTACCACCGCCGAGAAAAGTGCGAATAACGGCACCAACAACATAAAATTCAGTAATTTTTTTAACCCGCTTCCGGCCAGAGCCGCCATCCGTCCGCGACCGCGGCGCGGTTTTTTGCGCACGGGGATGAACACGTCCACCGGTTTAACGTCGGTTGCATTTAGCATACGGGCAGATAAAGTATCCGTCGTTCCGGCGTTTGTACGTCCTTTCGGCAAATCAATATTGGACAACGTTTCATCTATTTTGATTTGGGGCATCAACGAACGACTGGTGGGGTGATCGGCCGGGTTAGTAAATGAGGCCGAGGGTGTGCGATTGAAACGTGGCGTGCGCAACGTAGTGGTGCCGTGTTTTTCTTCTTTGACTTTGAGAGATCCTTCGTTTCCCAAATCAACGGCTTTTCCCGTCGCGCCGGATTTGAAACGCAACTGGTCCTCCGCACGCATTTTGCGGAAATGATCACACACTTCTTTAGCAGTTTGAAAACGATCATCGGGATTTTTGTTCATCAACTTTTGAATGGCTAACGCCAACCACGGCGGCATTTCTTTGCGCAGTTTAGCCGGGTTCGGTACGGGTTCGTTGATGTGTTTCTGAATAATTTCCACCGTGTTTTTGCCATTATACGGAAACTGCCCTGTCAGCACGTAGTACATACTGGCCCCGATGGAATACAAGTCAGCCCGGATATCCAACCGACGCCCGAGTGCTTGCTCCGGCGCGATAAAATACGCCGTACCGGCCAGCTCGGTTGTCTTGGTAGAACCGGTGTCTTTATCCACTTTTTTAGCGATACCAAAGTCCACCAGTTTCGGTTGACCCTGCGGATTGATTAAAATATTGGAAGGTTTAATATCCCGGTGAATGATTCCCTTGGCATGCGCCGCCGCTAATCCTTGTAATACTCCGTCAAACAAATCCAGCACTTGGCTGATGGGAAGTATTTTTTGTTTTTTGAGAAGCGACGAGAGTGTCTGTCCTTCAATAAAAGACATGACGATAAAATAATAGCCGTTTTCCTTGCCTACATCGTACACGTTAACGATATTGGGATGGTCCAATTCGGCAATGGCGCGCGCTTCGGTGAGGAAAAGTTCCACGGCCTTTTTATCTTTGGCCAACGAGGGAGACAAAATTTTAATACAGACTTGCCGATTCAAGGCCTTATGGCGGGCCCGGTACACGGAACCCATGCCGCCTTCGGCTGTTTTTTGCAATATTTCACATCCGGAAATGACTTGCCCGACTAAAGAAGGGGTTGTTTCGCTCATAATTTTTTACCACCAACAAACCTACTTGTATATTATACAAAAACTGCTTGATTTTATGCTATTCAAACACTACAATATAAGAGATACCTTATCATAACATATTTTACGCGTTAGGAATAGGGGAAATTATGAGTGAAAGCAGTTTTAGCATTTTACGCGATATTGGGGCACTCCCCCTGGGTAACGGAGAAGAAATCCGCTTTAGTATTGACGTATACCGCGGATTTAGGTACGTTTCCATCCGCCGCTACGTACAAACGGACGGTTTTTCCGGCCCGACGATGGACGGCGTGACCCTCACGCCGGAAATTCTGCGCGTGTTAGCGCCCAAAATAATGGGTTTGGCCGACGACCCCGCCGCGGTGCCGAACGGACCGCTGGGCAAATTTGCCAAGCGGCCGGGTATTTGTATCATAGCCGAAATCTGCTCTCAAAAAGGGCAGCGCGCGCTTGCCTTGCGCCAGTGGGAAGAAGAGAAGGGCTGGACCCAAAAAGGGATCGGACTACCGCTAACGCAACTGAAAGAGATTAAACAATTATTCCAGCAAACGCGCGAAGCACTGGACGAACAACCCATAGATGATTTTTAGTAGGAAAATAACGGAAATGAAAAAATATATATTGGCCGGTTTATCTGTGTTGTGTCTGCCTTGTTTGGCATTTGCCGACGGAGGTGTCCCGCTATGGGGGCTGACGGTTTCTTCCACATTAGGAGTAACGGGTTGGGTTGGATTTGGGGATTTGGATTGGTGTTTGCGAAATAGGATGCTAGCAAGCTGTTTTGCTCTTTCGTTGGGTTTTCTTTTAGCAACTTTGATTTTTCTTATTATCGTAGTAGCTTTGGAAACGGGAATCATAAAGTATATCCTTAAGGGCATCAAGTGGAAAAGGGCGTGTTGGGTTACGCTTAAAGCCAATATTATATCTACGCTTGTGGGTGCAGTTTTACTGTTTATTCCCGCCCCGTGGGTCGATTTGCACCGTTTGGAAACGGGTCTGTTGGGCCCTTGGGGATTTGGCGGTCTATATACCTGGTTGCTTTATCATTTAGTCTGTTTTTACTTATCTTATGTAATTGAGTATAAGGTGGCGCAGAAAAATCTGTTAGCGGATTATGAACTCCCTAAAATTAAAAAGGCCTTTTTGTGGGCCAATATAACTACTTATATCTTTATGCCATCCTTACTAGTAGGTTATGTGGCTACTATATTTGTAGAAAAGTAGAATTAAACGCAGCAGATTTGTAAACAAACACGCCCCGCTTAAAGCGGGGCGTTTGTTTTTTCCAAATGGTCTTATTTACTTGCGTTTGCGACTACGCCGGCCTTCTCCAACATTTCTTTGGCGTTATCAAACACCACGTCCGGCGAAATATCCCGCATACACTTAAAATGGCCCTTGGGGCACTTCTTTCCTCCGTGCAGAGCGCACGGACGGCATTCCAATCCTTTCACTTCCATCACGCGGTGCCCTTCTCCGTACGGGAAGAAACCTAACTCACGCGTGGTGGGGCCGAAAATGGCTAAAGTCGGCACTTCAAAAGCCGTGGCAATATGCATCGGCCCGGAATCGTTGGTAATGAACAG
Source organism: Candidatus Avelusimicrobium intestinale (assembly GCA_902765225.1). Classification (GTDB taxonomy): domain Bacteria; phylum Elusimicrobiota; class Elusimicrobia; order Elusimicrobiales; family Elusimicrobiaceae; genus Avelusimicrobium; species Avelusimicrobium intestinale. The sequence continues at coordinate 100,576 of CACWYV010000004.1, read as the reverse complement.
TTTAAAATGTTTCATTAGCGCCATCAAATCGGCCAAACTGGTTTTGCCACACAAACTGGCAGCATGCCCGGTAGAAAGTTGGCAAATTTTCTCCCCTAAGGCAGCATCCTGTTTATCACCGCCAATCAATACCGCTTGTACCCCCAATTCCGTTTGCAACCGGCTGATCAGCTTGACAAAATACTCCATCGGCCAACATTTGGTAGGCCAGGCACTACCTGCATTGATACCGACCAATGTTTTACCGTTTAAATTAAAATCCTGCATCAACCGTGCCACATTTTCCTCGGCGGAAGGGGCATAGCGCATATTTAATTTTTCAGCGGTAAATTTCTCTTTGGCAATCCCCTGTAACAAGGAAAGATTGCGCTCCGCATCGTGAATCATCCAAGAGAATGGCACCGTCTTGGTGTAAAACCATCGGCCTTCGCTGGAGGTAAACCCGATACGTATCGGCACCCCGGAAAGCCACGCGATAAGTGCACTTCTGAAACTGCGGTGCGGCACAAGTAAAATATCCGCATGGGTGGCCCGGATCGCATGGGCTGTTTTCCAAATACCGGCAATTTTATTCCACCCTTTTTTGTCGTTTAAAATAACCTGGGAAACTTCCTTCATCGGGCGGAAAATATCCTCCGTTTGTGGCCGGGTAATCACTACAATTTTGGCCTCCGGAAATAATTTTGCCGTTTTTTGTATCAGCGGTGTTGTCAGCACACTATCGCCGATAAATGAGGTTTGGAAAATAGCAATCGTATTAATTTTTCGTCCGCTGTTTTCCACGTGTTTATAAGCCCAATCGTCCAGTTTCGGCTCACGGTATTTGACGGGAATGTTCCACGCCGACAAAACCGAAAGATATTTGTCCAAAGTGTGACGCTCCAACACCGGGGACATCCGGCGGAAATGCACAAACAACCGACGGTCCAGCGTATTTTTATCGTAGCGGATGCGGTTGGGAACGCGGCTAAAAAAGCTCATTAAAATGGTCTTTAACGTGCCGTGCAAATCCAATAAATGCGTAAATCCCCCCGCCCGAATTTGGCTGATATTGGCCCACAGGCCCGGTTTAGCCACCATAATTTCATCAATATCGGGGTGTCCGGCCAGTACTTGGGCGAATTGCGGCTTTACCAAAAGCGTAATGCGGGCCTTGGGCCAAGCAGCTTTGATATTTTTATAAACAGGCGAAGATAAAACAATATCGCCTAGCGAAGATAAACGGATTACTAATATATTAGGTTGTTGTTCGTTCATAAGTTTGTATTCCATCCAAAATTTTTTGGGTTGCTCCTTTAAAAGTCAGTGCGGTTTGACGGGCTTTATCGGCCATGTTACTTAACTGGACCGGGTCCGCCAATAACCGGCACACGATGGTTTTAAAATCATACTCGTTAACCAATACCCCGCCTCCGCTTTCCAATAACGCTAAGGCAGGTTGGGCGGTATTGTAAAAGTGTTCTCCGAATAAAACCGTTTTGGCCAAAATAGCCGGCTCTAACAAGTTGTGTGCCCCGCGCGCAACGACAGATCCCCCCACAAACGTTAGTGTAGCACGTGCATATAATGCCGGCAGCAAACCCATCACGTCTGCACAAAGGATGTCCGCGCTTTTGGGAAAATTGTTATCGCTGACAAACGCATGCGCCAAACCGCTTTGGCGCAACGTCTCGCAAATTTCGGGCAACCGTTCCAAGTGGCGCGGCGCAAAAATGACTTTAAGATTTTGCTTAATAAAATCCGGCATGGCCCGCAACATCATGGTTTCTTCCCGCGGATGCGTACTACCCATCACCAGAATGGGATGCGTGTTCCAACCCAACGCAGTCAGTATTTTATCCACCCGGTCCAATTGGGCAGGTGCTTCGTTGAGTGTGTCATATTTGATATTACCGCAAACCAACAGTTTTTCACTCGCCACGCCCAACTTAAGATAACTGTGCCGATCCTCCGGCGTTTGCAACGCGGCAAAACGCAAGTAATTTAATACCCGCTTAAAAAGAGGTTTTACCAATAGATACGAACGAACTGACTTTTTGGAGATACGCCCGTTGATAACGGCCGTCGGCACGCCTGCCCGGTGGGCGGCTTCCAGCAGGTTAGGCCAAATTTCGCGTTCCACCAAAAACAACCGGTAGGGATTAGCCAACCGGATAAACCGGCGGCAAGACGGATAAAAATCAAGCGGCACCAATACCACTTGGGAAATTTGTTTATTTTTTAATGCCGTTTCTTTACCGGCTTGGGTGGTCGTAGTGACTAAAATATCCCGGTTATACAATTCCTTCAGGGCAGGGATAATTTGCGCAATAGAACGGACCTCACCCACGCTGGCACAGTGCAACCAGACGGCTTGCTCAATAAGCGTACCCGGTTCTTCCAAGCCAAACCGTTCCCGCATCTCCGGTATTAAATGTTTAAGTAGCCCCCGACGGCTGGAAAACAAGAAACCCAGTATGACCCCTATACCCGCCAATGGGAAAATCAAATTGGTCAAAAACAGTAATAATAGACCCATATATTTAATTATATGAAATTTCTGCAGGGGGTTGAAATAAATTTGGAAACCTTTGCGGATAATATCCAGCAAAATAAATGGATAACCCATCAAAATGCCCCCTGCGGACAGGGGGCACAATCGTAAGAGAAGATATTATTTTTTCTTGCTGCGGGTAAGGTTGCGCAAGCCGGTTTTTAAATGATTTCTCGCGACCTCTAATAGAAGACGAACATCCGAAACAGAATCGTCAATTCCCAACAATCTCTCCAATTCTTCCCGACTGATCCCCAGGTTGTTAAAAGGTTCTTGCTGGAATTGCGAGAACGGAAAATACTTGGGTTCCATAGGAATCTGTGCCCAAGGCCCCCCCATACCGGACGGATATTCATAACGTTGTGTTGCAGGATTCCAGCTGGCGGGATCCTCCAAATTATTGGGGCCAATGAGCGCCGGATCATGGACCCGTTCTGCGGCTGCTGTTTCTCTGGCTAATTGAAACAGCAAAAGGGAATACGTCGGCGGGGGCAATTCTTCCGGCTCTATTCCGTAAACCAAAGTACGCACCCCGTCCCGGACAGTCTGTTTCCAATTCGGGGGTGATACCGGTTCCCTTGTTTGTTGCCTTATACGTTCCAATTGTTCCTGGTGCAGGGAATAACGCACCCGGCGCAATTCCCGCTGAGTGACGTAAAGGTCTCTAAAATCCTTTTCTAAAGCCCGCCGCAACGCTATCCATTGGCGGTCAGCGTCTAGGGTGCCTTGCAGCAAATTATACGGGCTAACCCGCGCCAATTGCCGTTGCAGTTCAATAGGCAAAGGAGTTACCGCCCCTTTATATTCCTCCAATTGAGGAATATAAACCGGGATATTTTTTTCATCCACCAAGGCCTTGATGTTGGCAAAAGTAGCAGCCAAAGCAGAATCACCCTCTTGCAACAGATCCCGTTCCAAACGAACGACGATAAACTCTTCCAATAACTCGTAACGCCCCAAATTTAACAAAGCCAACGCAGCCGTGTACTCCGTCCACGGAAGCAAATTTTCGGCAAAGGGAAGATTAGCTATTTGAACGATCAATTCCCCGTCCAACAAAGAACCGAAAAGTCCGATGTTATTGATTAAAGAAACGCCAAGTGCCCAATCCTCTTGCGTAAAAGAAGTCTGCTGGATTAATTTTTCAGACTCTTTGTAATAGAATAAAAGGGCTTTATCAAATTGTTCCATGGTAGGGGCAGCCCCCTCTTCTATAAGGGTTTGCGGAAAAAGAGATAAATAAAAGGAAGAAACATCTGCGGGAGAAAAAGATCTATCCAATGCTTTTTTCCCCTGGGAAATAGCCAATGCCTGCGCCCTGGCCATGGAAGGCAATCCCGTAATTTTTGCCTCGTACGCTGCTTTATACCACAACGGGTCTACAAACACCGCTTTTTTTGTTGGCTGATCCAAGTACTTACGGGCCACGAAACCAGCCGCCCAACGGCTATGGCCTCGTTCCCATGTTCTTACCAGGGAACGAAATGCCTGCTGAGTAGTGGTAGCAGTGGGAATTTGTTTCACGGCTCCCTGGCTAAACACGGCTTTAACCAAGGCATCTCCCAACGCTCCTTGTCCAAAAGCCGGTATGGAACCTACGGCCCACAAACTGCAAATAATGAACAACTGCCATCGTTTCTTCATAATGTTCTCTTCCTAAGACTTGCCGAATTATTTGAAACGAAACAACTTACCTACTTCACGATTCTAGTACTTTATCATCCTTTTTCACAAGGGCCAAAAGACCCAGATTCATCTAGGTCCTTTGGCTATTCTAAAAGGTACGCCCTTATTGGTAAAGGGCGTATTCAACCGGACGGCGTGTATGCTGAGGAGGGGACCCGTCCGGTTATAAAAGCAACTAATAATTAAGTTGGTATTTTCCCCGTACAGTCTCTTCAATCTCTGCCAGTGGGGTTCCCTTTTTAATTTCTTCCCGTATATACAGGAGCGCTCCCGGAGTATTTTTCAAATCTTGCGAAATAACTTGAATATCTTGCGTCAACCGGTCTATTTCATTTTGAATGTCCGCCAGGGCCATCCAACCATCGGGTATATTTTCCTCTATTTCTGTCAGGGAAGATAAACTAAACAACTGCGACCGATACATGGGATCCTGCGCCCGACTTTCCAATGTTTTCAGTTTATTTATTTTATCTTCCAGGACTTGTCGTTGCGTTCTTTCAAAAGACACAACCTGTTCATATAATTTCTGTTTGCGGATCCCTTCTTCCATAGAGGCCACGGGGTAATCTCCCGTCAACAAACCATCTTGCGAGGAAAAACGAAAGATACTATCTTCATACGAAAGAACATCCATCGGCCGTAAACTGGGAAAAGATAAATCCGTCAAACTAAGCGCTTCTTTCAAATGTGTTTTAATCCCTTCTGCAGGCCACACTCCCACAATCGCTTCACGCACAGCCAACCAGCGAGCTACCGTTTCTGCGTAGTAGACAAAAGCATCATTCAATGCCGTTTGGTATTGGTTGATTTGCTCGGCCGGGGCCTGTTTTTGTTGTAAGTATTCCAGTGTCTGTTGGTAACGTTTTACCAACTGGGAAGCACTCATGCAACGGTTTCTTTCTTGCAAGAGGAGTGCCTGCTTGGTCGCCGCATCAGCCGCGGAAAACGCCGGAGCGCCGAAAATAACCGTCTCCCGGGGAAATACGCTATCCCGGAACACATACAACTTAGTATCCAAAGATTCGGGTTCTATCCCCGACGGTAACTGAATTTCCTGGGTAAGTTCCCCCGCTGATTCCGTCAAAGATCGCAAGGTAGACACAGGCGTTTGCCTGATAATTCCGTGACGCACCTGAGTCAACGCCCATAAATATTGATTTTGGCGTAAAACGCTTTTGGCAAACGATTGCCACACCGTGGAGAAAGCCGTTTCAGAAACATCAAACCAATTATTGATGATGGGTAACATCCCTATGGAAGGGGTCTGCTCCCGTACTCCTAAACTCAATTTGTTAATCAAAAGTTGTTTACCCAGGGCCTCGCTAGCTGAATCCACCCGGGCCGTCAGCGGAATCCCCGAGGGAAAATCCAGGTTGGTCCACATCGGATCTTTAACAATTACCCGAGAATTGGGCGGAATCATACCGCTTGAAATCTGCAGCGGAAAAGAAGGGGGCACTCGCGAAATACCGGCAGGGTTCACTTTATTCAACAACGCCCGTCCCAATCCGGTTCGGGAGCTCTGACTCCCTACTTCGGGGAGAACTTCCCCCGCCCGCACAAGACCTCTGCCAACTTGCGGAACTTGTCCCCAAGCAGGATTAATTCCTACTAAGACACTCAACACACCTAACAACAGAACTGTTTTCTTTTTCATTTTTTCACGCTTCCTTCCTGATAGAATTAAACAATCTTTTATTTTTCAAAAATATACGTTACATCTATGTGCAATATACTATATATCTCCTGGAGAGTCTTTCCTTGCCCCAATGCCGTACAAAGAATTTTGAGATTCTGTTCGCATGTTGATAGATTCTCCCTGGCTTCACGGTTTTGCTCAAGGTAATTTTCCAACTGTTTTTTCCGTTTATGTTGACCAATAAACCCTGTTTTCTTACTCAAGCGGGCAATATTTTCCTCTATTTCCCTATGCTTGGCTTGGGCCGCTTCGTACTCATTCAAGAATTTATCTAACATGCGTTGCTTGACATGGTATTCCCATTTAGTGGAAATTTCACCTTCAAGCGGGGCCCCTCCGCGCCACGAATAAGATCTTTCAGGCCCCAAAAACCTCATGCGGGTTCTCTCTGCAAGCGGCGCATAACCATATACATCCGCAATAATTGTGCTCGTATCATGCCCTTGTTGGATGCCTTCTTCTATCCGTTGCAATTTAGACAACCGGTCCGCCAAACAATTCTTTGCTCTCTCGGCCTTCCACAAGGCACTTTTATAAGGATCAACCGGCATTTTTTTGGTTACCGGGATAAAACGGTCAACAGCCCGTTGGTCCGCAGCCGCCGATTTTTTGCTAGCCAAATAATCGGCAGTGGCATAATCCAACAACTCCTGTTTTTCCCGTTTGTCTGCCAACGACTGGACCGGAGCTTCAAATGCAGGGCGATCCCCTATACTTTGAAAGCCAACTACTAGCGGTGGCAGCTCCCACACTTCCCCCGGTTTGAGAGCGTGTGCATACACGGCCTCATAAATTTCTTCTACCGGCGTACCGCGTAAGACTTCCCGTTTGACATAATTATACTGGTTATAAGCACTGGTTACTTGTTTTTGAGCTGCTTCCACCGCTTGCTGATGCTGTTCCTCCCCGGCACGTTGCAAAGCGGATTGATAAAAAGCCCGACTTTGATATTGGAACTGTTCGTATTGAGTCATCCATAATTCCCGGATGGCTTGTTTGTAATTCCGGGCACTCTGGTCCAAGAAAGTTTGTTTAACAATTCTTTCCCCATGGCCACCGGGAGTCGGAGCAGTAAAAAGGCGAGGTCCCGACGATTCCAACCGTCCGTCCTTTACTTCCACATTGGTAAATGTAAAATCGCTAAGGTCAGGATGTGAATAGGGGTATCCGTTTACCAACCAGGAAATCCTGTCGGCCGTCCAACCTTCTTCTATTTTCTGTTTGATTACCTGAAAACGAGCATCTTCATTTCGGGCTTCTTGCTGGAGATCGTATAACTTTTCCCAAAGTGCATCATTATTGCCGTCCCTAATTATATTCTCATCCGACGGTGTAGCCGCATGTTGAAAACCGCCCTCTGGTTTCACTTCCAAGCGGTGATACCTTTGCCACGTGAGATCCAAACTTCTCAAAGCATGGTCAAACAAACGTTTTTGATCCCGAGCTATTTCTTCCGCAGAGGGAACCGGAGAAAATACCGGTTTTACCGGTAGGGAATTCCACACTTCGGGGAAACGGGTCATAGCCACGGCGGCCGCTTGAGCTGTTTCCTGTGTCATAAATTTTTCCCATTGGGACGGACGTAAAGCTTCCCGAAGGCTTTCGCGCACATACATATCCTTGATCCGTTGGCCAATTTCCACCCAGGCTTCCGTCATTTCTACCGACACGTCGGTATGAAACAAATTGTAGGGGTTCCAAGAACCCATCTGCCGTTGGATTTCGTCCGACATTGTCAGCATAGTACCATACTTGCGGACCCGTTCCATCGGCACTTTTAATCCAATACCGTATATATCCGCATAACGTGCGATATTTTTCCAAACAGCTGACACCGCAGGCTGTGTATGCAACCGGTAATCTAGCAAATCACGCAGTTCGCCGTACGCTCTCATGCTCAGCAACGCGCGAGCTAACGGTAAATCCACCCAATCGTTCACATCACCCGGAAAAGTCATCCGAGCCACATATCCAACAAACTCGCCGTCTTCAGGCTTTCCAAACCAGCCTATATAGGTAGTTGCCGCAATTACTTCCCCCCAATTTTCCAAAGTCAGAGGAGTCTTTTCATTAAATTTTTTTGTGATAATGCGTTTGTAATAGGAAAGGGCATCTCGCATTTGTTTTTCTGTTGGAACCAACCGATCTTCCAATACAAGAGCCGGAAACGTCTGCATATAAAAAGATTGCAATTCTTCGGCGGGAAGCTGTTTTACGTCCACGTTTTTTTGTATAAGTTCCAAGGCTTTTCCTTCCCCCATGGAGGAAGGGGGCACAATGCCGGCCCGCCGAGTACGGGCGAGCCAAGTTTCATTGGATAAATTACGTCCGTCCGGCGAAAACCGCGACCAATACCTTCCAACAGCTGTGGCCCCTTTATCCATGGGCCAAATTGTTTTCTGCGTCGCGGGTTCGCTGGCCACTACACTTTCCACACCGTTAAAAAGCATTTTTTCCATCCGGACAAAAACAGGTTGCGTAAGCGATTTCTCAACGGCCTCCTCCCCTATGCGCGCTATGCGCACAACGGCCTTTAGGGGTAGTTGGCCAAATACCGAACCCGTGTAACAACCGATCAATAAAAAACTTACTGACATCCATTTTAAACATTTCATTCTATTTTTCATGATTATTTACCTTATGTATAAAATTCACTTTTAAATTATAAAAAGGATGCATTGGTCACGTCAATGGGCCAAAAGACCCAGTACCGTCTAGGTCTTTTGGCCCCTTTACATAAAAAGCGAGAAGAGAAGGGAGTAAGTACCCGCCTCGCGCAGGGTACTTGCAGAGAAGATTATTCTTCGTTAGATGATTTCTTTTTAAACAAACCGCCTAATGCTTTCACCGTTTCTTTAGCTGCTTTGGCCGTTTCTTGAGCAGCCGTTCCGGCCCCTTTGGCGGCGCCGGTGGCCACCCCAGCAGCTGTTTTGGCAGTACCGGTCACGGCGGACTGGGCCGTTTTGTAATTCAAAATTCCACCGACTACCGAACCCACCGTATTAACCACGTCCACCTTGCCGGACGGATTATCCAACGTACCGGTAATTTTCAGCACGAGCGGGGTTTGTTTGGTTAGCAGCGTAGCCGAAGCTTTCATGTTGAGGGTGTTGTCCGCAAAATTAACCGTACCGCCGGCATTTAAATTTGTCACAGCCGACTCAAAAGTAGTGGAATCAATCGTCATCAGTCCGTTAGTAAACGTGTATTTTCCTTCGGCTTTTGTGAGCGAGATTTCTCCTTTACCGCTTTGTTCGGAAGGAGAAAAGAGATTTAAATGCAGTTTCTCACTTACTTTATTTAATAACCCCAACGGCAACAGTAAAATCCGTACCATTTTACTTTGTTTAAGTAATGTATCCATATCGGTGATGGCACCGGGTTGCAAAGCAAACGATACGGTTCCGTTTGCTTTTTGCATATTTTCGCTTAAATTTGTCAGGGCCGCCTGTACCGAAATTCCGTCGGTGCGGAAATACGGCACCCGTACTTCGCCGGAGGTAATATCGGCACGGACATTAAAATAAGTTTGCGCCGTATGCGGGGCCGCAGAAGCCGGCTCCGCGGGTTTGTCGGAGCGTTCCGTTTTGTTTTCGGCCGGCGTGTCAAACGACGGGAAAGACGATAAAATCAATTTATCCAAGTGCAAACGCAACGTAAGGTCTAATACCTCTTTAATATTTTTATAGGCAAATGACGAGGTAAATTTCTCCCCGTTGAAAAGCCCCGTCAAGGAAGCACAAGAAATATCATCCAGGGAAGCCATTTGAATCGTACCGTTGGTTTGGGAAAGCGTAAACGGCGGATAAAGAGCACTTAAATTTTTCAGCACAAGTTGTCCGCGCACATCTTTACCGTCCTTTTTATCGGTGGCGGTAAACGATCCGCTGATGACACCCTGCGGTGAAAAACCGGTATCTTCCGTCATTTTCACCAATTGGGCAATATCAGCCTGCAACTTTCCGCTCACCTGGTAGGTAGCGGCCGCTCCCCCCCAATTCACCTTTCCCTGGGCAGAAAGCGAGTTATCTAACATCTGTAAAGATGCGTGATGAAGCTGTAAGGAAGAAGCATCCAAATCCGCATCAGCTTTAGCCGCCAAACGAATCGTGCCCAACGTAAAAGGCGGTAAGTCTGGCAAAAAATCCGTTAGGGCCGTATTGTCTATCCCGGAAATAGAACCCGTCAAATCTACATGCGGATTTTTAAAATTCTCCGCCTTCCCTTGCAAATCCAGTTGGATATGTTTATACGAAGCACGGGCTGAAGCAATTTCCACATAGGCTTTGGGCAAATCCAATCCGGCTAAAAACACGTTGAGGGCAATATCCACCGGTACGGACAAAACAGGCCCGTTTCCGTCTTGTGTTTGACTGGTAAACGAAAGGGTAACCGGGAACGGTTTGTCTAACGTTCCGTTATTTATCTCTATATTTAATTTGTCTACGCCGGTGGCAAGGCCCGTTTGTAAATCTTTATAGTTAAAACTGCAATCGGTAGCCCGGATGCGACGCGCCGTAAACGCAAAAGCCATCCCGGAATCCTCTTGCGGTTTTTCTTTTTCCGTAGTTGTGGAATCGGCGGATACCAAACTATCAAAATTAAAGGAACCGTCTTTGTTTTTTTGAATATTAACTTCTAAACCGTCCAAGTAAACGGAAGCAATTTCTATTTGTTTCTTAAATAGCGGCCATAGGGCTGCTTTTACCGACAAACGGTCCGCCTTCACAAAAGTTCCCTGGGCAAACGAGGAATTTTCCGAAAGAGCAAACTGATTGAGTGTCACTCCGATAAGATTAAACGAAACAGACTCAAAAGTCACTTCACGGTGTAAAGTGTTTTGGGCATAATCCAACACCAATTGTTTTACTTTTTCCGGCGGGAACATAATCCGCAAAGCCACCAGTCCCACCACAGCCAACAAAACCAGCACTCCTAAAATTTTACTACCCCACTTGATACATTTTTTCATAATTTTCCTTTTCCGACGGGTTTTATTTGTGTTCCTGGTCCGTCGGTACAACCTCCGCATCTAAAATCACACGTCTTGGCTCTCTGGATTGGCGGAAAGCCTCCAAATCCCGGTGAATCTTCATCAACACCAACGCCGCGAACGCCCCATCATCCGTAATCCCCAGTATGGGTATCCCATCCGGAAACGTATCTATCGGGCTGATTAAATATATCACCCACAAAATACCCCATAGCAACGTTCCCCACGGCATTTTATACTGACCGCGCAGAATTGCCCAACACATGGGAAAAAACGTACCAATATCACGGATAACCATACGAGGATATTTCATAAAAACGCTCCCCCCCAAATAACTTCGCCTTATCAAAAAAGAGAGCGTTCCTACGTCGCTCTCTAAAAAGAGTTCCCGTCACACGTTTCCCGCCTTAACGGGATATTTTGATAGAAGAGTGTTCTTCTTCGTCCGGAAATTTCTTATTGCGTGCGTTTGCCTTTTCCTGCTCCCACAAGGCGCGATTTCTTTCAATTTCTTGGGCCACATCATTATCAAACACAATCGTAGGCATACGGTCTTCTTCCGGAGCTTCCGGATTGACATCTTCTTTCATGGGAGTGTACACCTGGTCCAACTCTTGGGAAAAAGTGGTATCCGGTTGCGTCTTAACAGACGTCTTAGATAACTGCAGAGGAACCCCTTCCTCCAGTTGCGTCGTTTCCGTAACCGCTTGTACGTCCGGTAGCGAATCTACACGCGCCGTGGCCGTCTCGCCCAAATCCATATTGAGGAAAACAAGTATCCGGAATGCCAACATAGACAAACAGACAAAAGCCCAACAGAAAGCAAGTCCTCCCAATACCCCCCACCAAACGGGTGACAAATTGGCTAAATCAAAACTGTCGGCAAAGTAAGTAGGAATGCCCACATATAATCCGTATCCCACTCCCGCTACAACCACAATCGGGAATAAATAGGATAACACAAACGTTAAAAGAGAACGAATAAAGAAACCGCTCGTCATATCCCAACTATAACGAAACGCAGTGATAGGGTCTTGGTCGCGCAAAACAATCGCTAATGCCACAAAGTACAAGCGAACGAATAAAACAAGTAGGAATAAATCGATAGTAAAAGCAAAATACCACGGTACCATCTGGGTCATCCACATCACCACAGAAACGCCAAAAAAGGCGCCGTAACACAGCAAGCCAAAAATCAACAAATAAATGGAAGACAGGATGGAAGAAGAAAACAGATCTGACAAATTGGTGTTATCGTTCAGCGCCCGGCTAGCCAAAATTTTAATCAAGACAGCAAACAACAGGGCGTTTATCGGTATGCTTAACAACTGTAGGAATAGTTGGAAAAGTCCGAGAGACAAAAAATGAAGAAGTGCTCCCTGAATAGCATATAACAACACACCAGACACTAACCAACCCAAAATCATCCCAAAGGAACGGTTGGCCAAGCGGAAACTTTCTATAAACAAAGAAAATAACGAATGCGGTTCTCTGATATCCATAATACTCTTCCTGTTTTTATTATAACAAAAAAGCGACCCTTTCCAAATTATAAATACAACTACTTTGCAGTATAGCAAAAAAACGGCCTTGTCTGCCGGAAAATATGATATACTTTTAGGAAAGATTACGGATAAAAACCATGCAACCGGAAACTGTTCCTACTTCCCAAGAAATAGCCCGTCGGCTGGCGGATTTTGAAACCGCTTGCCGCCGCCGTGGTTTGCGGGTGACGCAACAGCGCCGGGCAATTTTCCGGACGGTGGCTGTTTCACGGCAACACCCGAGCGCAGAATCCGTATGGAAAACGGTACGAAAACAAACGTCCAATCTTTCGTTAGATACTGTGTACCGCACGTTAGCCGCGTTAGAACAGATGGGCTTATTGGTACGTGTTGGCACGCCGGAAAAGGAACGTTTTGATGCAGATATGCGGTCGCACGCCCATTTTATTTGCAATATCTGCGGAGAAGTGTACGATATTTTCCCGCCGGAAATTCCCTGTCATATTCAAACAGGTCCGCTTGCTTGCGGAAAAACCCAGCGCGTCAATATCCAATTTAAAGGAATTTGTAACCGGTGCCGCCATTAGCCCACCGGATTTTTTGAGTATATATTAAGGAGATAACACATGGAACTGAAAGGATCAAAAACCGAAAAAAACTTACTGACGGCGTTTGCCGGGGAATCCCAAGCCCGCAACAAATATACGTATTACGCCTCCAAAGCCAAAAAAGAAGGGTTTGTTCAAATTGCCAAAATTTTTGAAGAAACCGCCAATAACGAAAAAGAACACGCCAAATTGTGGTTCAAGGCCTTGCACGGTGATACCATTCCCGCCACCACGGACAACCTGTTAGACGCGGCTAACGGCGAAAACTACGAATGGACCGATATGTATGCCCAATTTGCCAAAGAAGCCAAAGAAGAAGGTTTTGACAAACTGGCCTATATGTTTGAAGCCGTAGGCAAGATTGAAAAAATGCACGAAGAACGCTACCGCAAATTGCTCAAAAATGTGGAAACAAATGCCGTGTTCAAAAAAGCCGGTATTGTGATGTGGGAATGTGCCAACTGCGGCCACGTGGTCATTGGCGAAAAAGCTCCGGAAGTCTGCCCGGTGTGCAACCATCCGCAGGCCTACTTCATGGTCCGCGCAGAAAATTATTAATAAGTAGCGGCTTAGTTATCTTTCGTTAGCGCACCCGGCCCCAAACAGATTTGTTTGGGGCCGGGTTTTTTAGCGGGTATAAAACTTGCGCTGCCTGCGCGGTTTTTGATACCATACGGAAAAGGGGTTCTTCATGAAAAAGGAAAGAAAAGGGTTTACGCTCATTGAATTATTGGTGGTGGTACTCATCATTGGTATTTTGGCGGCGTTGGCGGTGCCGAAATACGAAATGGCCGTTGAAAAAGCCCGCGCTATGAAAGCTGTGGTAGCCGTTAAGGCCTTGACGGAAGCGGCTGAGCGATATTACATGGCTAACGGTGCTTACCCCGATCCCGACCACGAATCCAATTTAGACACACTCAATGAAGCATTAGACGTGGAAATCACAGACCTTCCGGAATTTAGGATTTTTAAACACAATTCTGTTTACATTGGGGCTATACGCAGGAATTCATCCCGGTTTAACAATTATATGATTTCCCTGACTTTCCGAAACGGTAATGGTAGTGCCGTATTTAGAACTCGCGGCCTTACTTGCAATACGGGCGTTAATAACGATACTTCCCGATCGGCCCAACTGTGCAAAACGCTTTGTAAAACGAATACGTTAACACAAGTGTGGGGCAGTGCCAGTTCTGGTTGCGAAATCAAATAATATTACCCATTTAAAAAGCCGCCACTTCGGGCGGATTCTCTACAGATAAATTTTTTATTTTCCGTTGACTAATTCCCGCACGAAATTGTAGTAGATGTTATCAGGTTGGCCTACCAACTGCGTTTGCAGTTCCAGCGGAGTAATAAACCCTTGCTTGAGGGCAATTTCTTCCAGACAAGCAATTTCCAGCCCCTGGTTAATCTGCATACTGCGCACAAAGTTAGCGGCCTGCAATACCGCTTCGTGCGTGCCGGTATCCAACCACGCAAAACCGCGTTCTAATGTGGTTACGTGCAGTTTTCCTGCTTGCAAATACATTTTGTTCAAATCGGTAATTTCCAATTCGCCCCGGGCCGAAGGTTTGAGTTGTTTGGCATATTCCACTACTTTGTTATCGTAAAAGTAAAGCCCTGTCACGGCAAAACGGCTTTTGGGCTGTGGCGGTTTTTCCTCTATAGAAAGAGCCCGTCGGTTTTCGTCAAACTCTACCACCCCGAAACGTTGCGGATCGGCCACTTCGTACGCAAATACCGTAGCCCCCGTTTTACGCAGACGCGCGGCCTTTAAAAGCCGGTCAAACCCATTTCCGTAAAACAAGTTGTCCCCCAAAATTAAGGCACAACCGTCTTTTCCGATAAAATCTTCCCCCAACACAAACGCATCGGCAATCCCGCGTTTGACGTATTGCATTTTGTAAGAAATTTGTATCCCCCACCGCCGTCCATCACCCAATAATTTTTGGAAATTTGCATCATCTTCCGGATTAGTGATAATTAAAATTTCACGCAAACCCGCTTGCATCAACACAGAAAGCGGATAATAAATCATAGGCTTATCATACACCGGTAGCAAGATTTTGGAAATCGGACGAGAAGCGGGATACAACCGCGTTCCGGCACCACCGGCTAAAATAATTCCTTTCATGCGTTCTCTCCTAAAAGTGTCTGTTGCTTTTATTATACTCATTTTAAACCCTGTATGTACAGTTGGCCGCCCCCCAAAAATGCAGTATAATATACAAGATGACGCTTGTCAAAAATGATATTTTCCCCTCGCCTTTGTGCTGGGCGGTTACCGGCGGAGCCGGATTTATCGGCTCGCACCTGGTGCGCGAACTGGTTCAACGTGGCCACCGGGTCACGGTATTGGATGATTTATCCAACGGGACCTTGGATAATTTGCGCGAGGTTCAAGATAAAATTCGGTTCATACAGGCAGATGTATGCCATTTAAACGACGTGTGTAGCGCCCTACAAGGGGCCGATATCGTTTTGCACGAAGCCGCCCAGGTATCGGTAGCGAATTCCGTACGTAATCCGCAACACACCTACCAAATCAATGTCAACGGTACGGAAAATGTATTGGAAGCCGCTCGGTTATGCGGCGTAAAAAAAGTAGTCTTTGCTTCTTCCAGTGCCGTGTACGGAAACGGGACCGATCTGCCTTATGCGGAAACAGCCCCCCTTGATTTTCAATCCCCGTATGCTCTATCCAAATACCTGGGCGAAAAATTATGCCGCCACTACACCGAAGTATTCGGTCTGCCCACGGTAATCGTGCGCCGTTTTAATGTATTCGGTCCCGGGCAAAACCCACAAGCGGCCTACGCAGCCGTAATCGCTGCGTTCCTGCAGGCCGCGCGGGAAAACCGCCCGCTATCCATTTACGGGGACGGTACTCAACAACGCGATTTTGTATTTGTAGAAGACGTAGTAACGGCCAATCTGCTTGTTGCCGCCCATGGAAAAAACGGTGAAGTATATAACGTATCGGGCGGGAAAGCGTATTCTTTGTTGGAGTTGGCCGACTCACTGGAAAAAATAACCGGAAAAAAACTGGAAAGGCAATTCGGCCCGGCCCGGCCGGGAGATGTTCCCTTGTCTGCGGCCAATCTTACTAAAATAAAAGAAATCGGATTTTTGCCAACCGTCTCACTGGAAGAAGGGCTCCGCCGCTTGTGGCAAGTGAAATAAAATTACCTTCGGAAAGAAATTATTCCCCCCGCCACCGAACACAGTGCGCCCAACAACATAGCTGCCCGGTATCCCCAGATAAACGCCGGTGCATGAAGCATACCATGCATTTCCAACCCGTGTTGTATGCCCACGCAAACCGCCACTGAGAGTGCAATGCCCAAAATGGTTCCCGCATTACGCGCCAATGCGTTGACGCTGGCCACCACACCTAATTTCCCCTTGGGGGAAGCACTGATGACCGTTGTATTATTGGGCACCTGAAAGGTTCCGCTTCCTACTCCCATAATTAACTGGGCCAACACAATGTACGAGAAACTGGGCGAAACGTCCATAAACGCAAACATCAACGTAGAAATTAACAAAAAAACGAAACCCACTGTCGTAATAATCCGGGCCGGCCACCGGGAACACAGTACGCCCGACACCGTAGATGCCGCGGCCAACGTGATGGGAAAAGGTAGTACGAGAAGCCCAATATGAATCGGGTCTAAGTGCATGATGTCGGCTAAATAAAACGGCAAGAGTACCGAATTGGTAAACAAGGCCGTAAACCCCAACACGGCTACCAAATAGCCGTAGGAAATAGCCCGTATTTTAAAAATAGAAAACCCGATAAAAGGGTATTTGCTGGTTTGCTCGCGCCGGAAAAAAAAGTAAAAGAGAACAACGGACAAACCGAACATTCCCAAAATAAACGGGTTCGCCCATCCCTTATCGGCCGCCGTATTCAGTGCGTAAAGAAACGCAAAACTCATCCCAAAAAAATATGCCGCGCCGACATAATCCATTTTGACTTTCTTAACTGCTTTGAAACGCGGAATTAAATAAATCCCCCGCCATACCCCCAAGATACAAATGGGAATCGTCAGCCAAAAAATGGACCGCCACCCCCACGCCTGTACCAAGGCCCCACCGATAGCCGGCCCCGCCAGCGACCCGCACGCCACAACGGCTCCAATCGCTCCAAAGGCTTTACCGCGTGAGTTTCCGTGAAATACTTGGGCAATCAATGCTTGCGAAGTGCCCATCATGGCAGAAGAACCCACTCCTTGCACCGCCCGGGCCAGCAACATAGCCGTCAGCGAGTGGGATAACGCCACAAACAAAGCCCCCGCACCAAAAGTAATAAATCCGCCCAAATACATCCACTTGCGGCTGTAAATATCGCTTAGTTTACCAAATACAGGTAATAAACAGGTTAATACCAACAGATACAAACTGACCACCAATTGAATGCTTTCCAGCGATACGCCAAACTGCTCAGACATCGTAGGCAAGGCGATATTCACAATTCCGGCGGACAAGGTAGCCATAAACGTCCCGTTGGCCGTTACGGAAAATATCATCCACTTTTTACTCAAATGAGGCGCTTTTAAATGCATATATTGCGTAGACTTGGCTATTGCCGGACAAGCGGTTGTCTCCTCGGGTTTATATTTATATTTTATGTTATTTATAGCGGCTTTACAAACCGTTACGTCCTATAGAAATCAAAAAGTACTGGACGGAAAGCTAAAATTTGTATACAATACTTATGTCGGGGAGTTGTTTAGCCCGGCGTCCTTTGGTCACTAAATTTTTTGGGTGTGATAGGAGAGGTCTCATGCTTCAAACCAGCAGCCCGCGAACCGGTCAGTTCGCAGCCGCACTTGGTCGGTGCGGTAGCCGTTCCAAGCATTATTTCCTCTTCTCCTGCGCCGCAGGGGAAATATGCTAAATCGTAACGACGTCATCCGTTTGATTAGCGATTTGTTCCGTACGGAATTGGCCCGCCGCCAACCGGAAGCCTTAGCTGTGTTTGATAATACCATTAGTGATCTGTGGCAACGGATTCCCTCCGACATCAAACAAGCCGCCAGCCAGAAAGCCGCCGTGTTATTTGGCTACGATTCGCGGATATTTTCCTCCTTTGCGTTAATGGTAGACTACGCCTACGCTTCTTTTTTAAAAAACCGACACCTCACTTTTTTTACAGCCGGAACCACCGCTCAACCCAGGCCCTGTCTGCATACGGCAGCTATGTTGCGCGAGGAAGCCCGCGGCGTATCCCATCTGTTTCAAGGTATTAAACGCATTGTATCGCTAGTACCGTCCACACATTGGTATGGTTTTACATTTACCATGATGTTACCTCATATTTTAGAGGTACCGGTCATTACCCGGCCGGCTTTGCCTGCACAATCGTGGAATAATTTACTGCAAGAAGGAGATTTACTGGTGAGTGTACCTTTGTTTTGGAATTATTGGCTGCGTTGCGATAACCAATTTCCGCGCGGAGTACACGTCCTTTCTTCCACCGCCCCGTGTAAAGATGAAACCATCACCGGTTTAAAAATTTGCGGCGCCGCACGATTTACGGAAATTTACGGCTCCGGTCCAACGGGAGCCATCGCCTGGCGTACACACGCCGGGATGCCGTTTGAAGTTTTCCAATTTTGGGATATTAATCTGCGAAATAAAACTCCGCTAATCCGGCGAAAAAGCGGCGGAAATTGGCTTACCTTACCGGATATGGTATCTATGGAAAATGACCGCGCTTTTTATCCCATCACCCGCCAGGACACGTGCGTACCCGTAGCCGGAATTAACGTTTATCCCAAACAAGTGGAACAGATTATTTCTTCTCACCCGGCCGTCAAAGCCTGCCGCGTGCGTATGATGCGCCCCGAGGAAGGCGGACGGCTCAAGGCCTTTATTGTATTTAATGACGGATATACCCAACAACACTTGGGTATCTTGCGCACTTTTTTGGCCAGACGCCTCAGTCTGCAGGAAATGCCGCGTGCGTTTACATTCGGAGAAAAACTTC
The DNA here is from genome assembly GCA_902765225.1 of Candidatus Avelusimicrobium intestinale. GTDB lineage: Bacteria > Elusimicrobiota > Elusimicrobia > Elusimicrobiales > Elusimicrobiaceae > Avelusimicrobium > Avelusimicrobium intestinale. Next base: position 81,554 of record CACWYV010000004.1, on the reverse strand, counting down.
CGGTTTCCGCTACGGAACAAGATTATGATTGGTAATCATCCCCCCTGTATTTCTTTTTTTATCCCCGCTCAACGGCGGGGATTTTTACGGGCCGGTTGAAGAGAGTCTCCAAATCCGCTACAATAATAAGTAAGATTACCCACCGGGTGGTCTTTATTTTTCTTTCCAGGAGTCTTATGAAAAAACTAGTATTAACCGCTGTATGCGCTTTGTGCGCCGCTACTGCTTTCGCCCAAGACGGCAAACAGGGCTGGCAGGTAGAATTGAAAAAGCTCGCGTTGGATATTACTTCCACCGAGGTTAAAAATGCCGATGCGTACCTTGGGTTTTCCGATGCACGCTTAACGTCCGATTCGCAAACCACCGTGCGCGGCCATTGGGATTCCATCGCAGACTACCACGCCGAACATTTTTTGTGGAATAATGAATTAACGATGGATTACGGGCGTACTAAAATCAGACCTGTTACCGGTGATCGCTTAACCAACGAAAACGCCGATAAAATTTTATTTACCACCGGTTATACCCAACGCATTTGGCATGTGGAAGATTTTTTAGGCGGCTTTGAAGCTGGTCCGTTTGCCAGTCTCGGTTACGAGACGGAATTCACCAAACCCGACCTGGCCCCCCGCAAACGCATCGTACGTGCCATGGCGGGCGGTAAATTATTTGAAGGGAAATACCTCAAAAGCTTATATACCGCCTTGGTCGGCGAACGTGATTTTACGTATGAACCGTATGCTTCCAAACTGGCTTGGGAAACCGGATTCAAATTGGAGTTGCCTGTCCGGGAAGGAGTTTCTTTTAAATGGGATGCCTTGTACCGCAAGTACCTCAGCACCACCGAAAAACACTCCACCGATTTGGATTGGGAATTTGAAACCAATGCCCGTTTGGATGTACAACTGTACAAAAACTTGTACGCGGCGCCGTTTATCAGCTATTATACCGCTCAGGGCAAATATGTGGGCCCGCGCGGAGAAAATGTATACATAGGGGTTTCGTTCTCTTTTAGCCACATCTTTCACGAGGCCCGGTAATTCCTTGCCTTTCTGGACGTAATTCCGGCCGGCAGAAACAACTGCCGGCCGCGTATTTTTCCGACATACTAAATAAATTATTTGAATATCCGTTGATTTTTAAGTACAATAAAAGTGTCTGATTCTTTACATGAGGAGAAAATATATGAACCGGAAAGGGTTTACCTTAATTGAATTATTAGTAGTTGTGTTGATCATCGGCATTTTGGCCGGTGTAGCGTTGCCGCAGTACCAAAAATCCGTGCGGCGTGCCCGCGCGGCGGAAGCGTGGCAAATCGGTAAAAAATTCCTGGAGGCGGAAAAATTGTATTTTATGGAAACCCGCCAATACACCAACGATGCAAACAAGTTACGTATCCGGTTTCCTACGATTACCAGAGAGGGAAGCACCACGTTTAATTTCAAGAATTTTAAAATTCCTAACAACGGACTCGTCGTTCAAAATGCCTCCGTCTTTTACCTCAAAATGGATGGGGAAGGCGGCGGTATGAATGATGTGCACTTTTTGTTTTCCATTGAGTCGGACGGTACTAACCGTATTTATTGCAAAACTACCGATATGGATGAATGTTTTAACTTAGTGCCGTGCGCCATCAGTACCATGTCCAGTGCCACTAGCCCGCATCAACAAAGTGGTAGTTGGAAACGCTGTAACATCTAAAACATTCCCCGAGAAAATTCTTCGGGAATCGGTTTTGAACGGAACGTCTAAAAAGCGTTCCGTTTTTTTATGTCTTTTTCCCGCCTTCCTTTAAATCCCTTTAAAAAAGATTAGTTTTTCCGTTCCCCGTCGGCAAATAATTTATAATCCATTTTTTAGGTTGAGCGGGGACAGCCAGATTGCTACTTTAAATAAGACGTGACAACGTCTAATTGAAACAAGGGAGAGTAAAATATGAACCTACAAAAAATCATCCTGGCCTTGTTAGCGGTCTGTTGGTTACCGCCGGCAGTTCAGGCACAATCCTATGCAGAAGAAGTGGAAATCATACGGCTTACGCCGGTAAAACACGAACAACGTTTGGAGCGGCAAAAAGCCATTTCCCGGCAAGCGCCTTCCGATGCATTGGAAGAAATCATCCGTACCGGAAAAAAAGAACTACATAAAGCCGGAATAGAAATAGGTGCTGATATTTCGTATTTGGCACAACGGGCTGCCCCCGGCGGGAAACAAACCGCCATACAAGGGGTTTACTATCCGTATATAACGTGGAACTTGTTTAAAGACCGTGCACTCGGTTCCGGGCAATTAAATGTAAACTATACCCTGGTACGCTACTGGGGAACGACAGCTACTACGTTGCAAAACCGGGTAAAAACGGCGGTGGCCTTTAACGATTATGCGGCCAATCAGGAAATTTTTTCTCAGTTTTCCTACACGCATACGCTGCCCGGTTGCTGGAATTGGCTTTCGCTAACCGTGGGACAATTTCCGCTCTATAATTTTGACGGAACAACCTATATTTCCAACCAACAGACGGCTCTTATGAATTATGCGCTTTCACAAAATGCCACCAGTGTATATCCGTCTGCTTCTTTTGGCGGTTACTTACAAGCCCAAACGCACGGTTGGACTTTCTCGGCCGGGTATCAGGACGGTACCAATATTTCCGGTCAAGATATCCGCTTGAAAGACGCCTTTGACGGTAAATATACCCTCTTTGGTTCCGTAGCGTGGAACCCGAATTTTGCGTGGGGAGCAGGCCAATACAGCGTACTGTATTACTACCAACCTTCCGTATCCGCCCAACCGGAAAACGTAAACGGCTGGTCGTTTAATATGCAACAAAATATGGGTGAAAAATGGGCACTTTTCGGCCGGGCCAACGGAAATAATAAAGGCCTTAGCGGCATCAAGAATTCGTACGCCTTGGGACTGGCGATGTTAAATCCGCTTCACCGCAATGCCAACGATGCACTTATAGCGGCCGTGGCCTACAACCACCTGAGCAAAAGTGCCTACGGCTATTTACCGGATATGCGCAACAACGAAATGGCCTTAGAAATGCAATGGATCTGGGGGATTGGGAATTGGTTCACCCTCACGCCGGATTTGCAGTTCTATCCCAAAGCGGGGTTAAACTCCCACCGGGATAACGTGACGGTGGTCAGCCTTCGCACGACGATTATGTTGTAATACTTAAACTAAGGAGAAAATAGCATGGAAAAAAATGAATTAGTATTGGGAACCCGCTACCCGACGCTTGCCTTTATCACGGGCGGTGCCGGGCAGGCGAGCGACGGAATCCCGCCGCAGCCGTTTGAGACATTCTGCTACGACTCGGCCCTCTTACAGGCAAGGATAGAAAACTTCAATATTGTACCGTATACTTCGGTGTTACCGAAAGAACTACACGGTAACATCATGCCGGTAGACAAAGTGACACCGTATTTCAAACACGGGGCCGTACTGGAAACAATTATCGCCGGGAACGGAGCACGTATAGAGGAACATAAAGCCATCGCCACGGGGGTAGGCGTGTGCTGGGGAAAAGATGCCCAGGGTAAACTCGTCGGTGGGTGGGCCGCCGAATATGTGGAGTATTTTGACACGCCCATCAATGATGAAATTGCCGAAGGACACGCCCGAATGTGGCTCAATAAGTCTCTCAATCACGAGTTGGAAATACGGGGTGTAGGAAAGCACAGCGATTTCCAAATCTGGCACAACTACATCAACATTACCCAACCGTTTGCGTATTGCTTGACGTGTATGGGTTTCTTAAATTTCAAATTTGCCGAACCGGTACATTTGAAATAGGAAAATTTGGGGGGTTATTATGGGAGAAAAAAAACAAGCTGCCGCCAAACTGGGTGTGATGGGTTTAGCGTGTATTGTGATTAGTTCCATGGTTGGGGGCGGAGTTTTCTCCCTGCCCCAAAACATGGCAGCCGGGGCCAGCGCGGGGGCGGTACTATTGGCCTGGATCATTACAGGTGTTGGAATGTACTTTATAGCCAATACGTTTAGTGTGCTAGCCCGTGTCAAGCCGGATTTAACTTCGGGCATCTACATGTATGCCCGCGAAGGATTCGGACCGTACGTAGGTTTTACAATCGGTTGGGGATATTGGTTATGCCAAATCTTTGGGAACGTAGGATATGCCGTCATTACCATGGACGCTTTAAATTATTTTTTCCCTCCGCACTTTGCGGGTGGAAATAATTTGCTGTCTATCGTATGCGGCTCGGTGTTAATTTGGGGATTTAACTGGGTAGTCCTACGCGGCGTCAAGCAGGCGGCCGTCCTCAATATGATCGGTACGATTGGCAAACTGGTACCGTTGCTCTTATTCTGCCTGATTATGCTGCTCGCCTTTCACTGGGAGAAATTTGATACAAACTTCTGGGGGCGTTTGGTGGAAAACGGTAAATCGCTGGGCAGTTTGCCGACGCAACTGAAAAGTACTATGCTGGTCACTTTATGGGCCTTCATCGGCATTGAAGGCGCGGTGGTTTTATCCAACCGGGCCAAAAGCCAGGCGGCTGTCAGCCAAGCCACTTTCTGGGGCTTTTTAGGGTGTTTGGTCATTTACATCGGGCTTTCGGTGTTACCGTTTGGGTTTATGTCTCAAGCGGAAATTGCGGCCGTGGCCAATCCGTCCACTGCAGGCGTATTGGCTAAAGTAGTCGGTCCGTGGGGAGCCGTATTTATGAATTGCGGGCTGTTGATTGCGGTATTGTCTTCGTGGTTGGCATGGACGATGATTGCGGCCGAAATACCGGCAGCTGCCGCCGAAAACGGCACCTTCCCAAAAATCTTTGCTAAACAAAATGAAGCGGGCGCCCCGTGCGTGTCCTTGTGGATAACAAGTGCGCTGATGCAACTGGCGATTTTAATGGTATATTTTTCCAATAATGCGTGGAACACCATGCTTTCTATCACGGGAGTCATGGTATTGCCTGCTTACTTAGCCAGTACCGGGTATTTGTGGAAATTAGTGGAGGACGGCGAATACACTAAAATTTCTTCCACCGGGCGTGCGGCCGCGCTGTTTACCTCTCTTTGTGGAACAGGATATGCCGTATGGCTCCTCTATGCAGCCAGTGTAAAATATTTATTTATGGCGGTCATTTTCTTGGCCTTGGGTATTCCGGTATTTATGCGCGCGCGGCGGGAACAAGCCCCGGGAAAAGCTATTTTTTCCGCTGAGGAAAAGATTGTCGTTACACTACTGGTCCTATTTGCCTTGGCGGCCCTCTGCATGATGTGCCGCGGACATATACACGTGTAAGGCACTCATAGAGGTTCCTTTCTGTGAAACTCCGCGGGCATAAGTCTGCGGAGTTTTTCCTGTATTTCAGCCGTACTTAACCGAATGGTTACAAAAAGGACTTGAGAAAAACTACAAAATTGGTATACTATAGGAGTAGGAAACAAAAAGGAGATATTATGAAAAAAGGTTTTACGCTTATTGAATTACTGGTAGTGGTCTTGATTATCGGCATCTTGTCCGCCATTGCCATCCCGCAGTTTGAAATTGCTATTGAAAAAGCCCGGGCCAGCGAATCTTTTATCGTGTCCAAGGCCTTGTTAGATGCGCAGAAACGCTACATTCAGGCCGACCCGAACCGTACGTCTGCTTGCACCCGTCAGCACGTGGCAGATGTGGATTTAACGGAAAGCGGCGGTGACCAAATATGCTCAGCCGGTGTAACAGAGAATTGCTGGCAACCAAACAACTTTACCTCTCAACAGACTGATGCAGCGGGAAACACCACCACTACCACCTGCGAATCCTATGTTACCCGAAATTTTAAGTATGATTTGGGATGTAATACGGGAACCTGTACGGCCGGAGATATTCATGTAACCCGCACGGATTCTAATAGCGGAGAGGATTTGTACCACTATAATCTGCACATCAACGGTCACCGCGACTGCGAAGTATTGTCAGATGAATCTGTAAGCGAACCTCTATGCACCTTTATAGGTAATATCTAATTAGTGCGTACTCGTGAAACACCCCGGAGAAAAATCCCCGGGGTGTTTTTTATCTCACCAAACTTCTTACAGCTGCCCTAATAACTTAGCGATATTTTGGGCGGCCTGCAACGGATTGGGAACTTCCAACCGCCGGTAGGCCTTGCTCATAGCGGATAATTTAGCCGCCGCGCCGGCCCCGTCCAACAGCAACATAGTTTGCTGCAAATGCTCTGCCAAATGTTTGTCGTCCGGCAGCAGGAGTGCACAGCCCGCTTCTTGTAAAATGCGTGCGTTATAATACTGATGATTAGCCGCCGCATGCGGAAACGGTACCAGTACTGCCGGTAACCGGCAGTAAATTAACTCGGCCAGCGTACTGGCTCCGCTGCGGCAAATGGCCAAATCTACCACCTGCATCAAAGCGTAAATCTCATGGCTGTAAGGCAATACCGCCACCCGGGGGTTTAATTCATGCATACCGCGTACGGTACTATACCATCTTTCCCCTGTAATGTGAATAAACTGCCACTGTTTACTGTGCCGGGCCGCCTCTACAACAGCCAAATTTAAATTTTTAGCTCCTTGGCTGCCGCCCACCACCAAGGCCGTTTTACGGGCCGGGTCCAACCCCAATTCTTTAAGTAATCCGTTCCGGTTGGCCCGGGAAACGAATTCCGCACGGATAGGCGTACTGGTTAATACGGCTTTCTTCATTTTTTTAGGAATAGGAAGCCCCAACATAAATAAGTCGGCAAATAGCCCACTGCAACGATTGGCCAATCCCAACCGGGCATTAGAATCGTGGACAGCCGTTTTAATACCCATAAAATGAGCCATCACAATAAGCGGAAAGGAAATATATCCCCCCATTCCTACCGCCACATCCGGGCGGAAACGACGCACAATGCGCCGCGTTTGGGAAAGCGATTTGAAAAATTTGGTCACAAAAGCAATGTGACGCAAGGGATTGATAGAACGGGGTAAACCCGTAAAATCAATTTCGTTGTAATGTAAACGTTTGGCTTGTAATACTTGAATAGCCGGATCATTTTTACGCACAATAAACAACACAGGGCAACCTTGCTTACGCAACGCTTTGCCCAAAGCAAATCCCGGGTAAAAATGTCCGCCGGTTCCGCCAGAAGCAATAATATAACGTCTGTTCATAAGTTCCTTCCTATTTGATTTTAGAGGTTAAACGTCCCTCACGCGGCAACTGCGCGGGGGTACGGTCCACCGCAGCCGTGTTCAAAATAATACCCATCATAGCCAGCGTCATAATGACCGAAGATCCCCCATACGAAAAGAACGGCAAGGCTATACCCTTTGTCGGTAACAGGCCGATGGCCATTCCCATATTTAAAAAAGCTTGCAAACAGATGGTTAGTGTCAAGCCGAAAACAAGCAAACTGTGGGTATAGGTCTTACCTACACGCGCCAACTGAACGCCACGTATGAGGATATAACAAAACCCACCTAAAATAAAACCGGCCCACAGAAGCCCCAATTCTTCACACATGACCGAAAAAATAAAGTCCGTATGCGCCGCCGGCAGATATTCCAATTTCAGCTCACTGTTTCCCAATCCTTTTCCAAACCATCCGCCGCTACCCACCGCTAAAAACGAACGGGACAACTGGTACCCCGTTGTTCCTTCCGTAGCAAACGGATCCAAAAACGATAGGATGCGTCCCCGCCGGTAACTCACAAAAAACAATTGGTGCAGTAAAAACAATAGGCCCAAAATCCCCGGGATAAACACCTGTTTGAGCCGCAATCCCGCCGCAAACAACATCGCCCCCAACACACACGCCATCAAAAAGGGCGTTCCCAAATCCCGTTCGGCCCAAATCAGCCCTAACGTAATTCCCCCCACAACCGCCGGACGAATCAACAGATGCCAATCTTTCCCGATTTTCCCGGCCATACGTCCCAGATAATCTGCCATATAAATAACTAAGGTTACTTTGGCAATTTCCGACGGCTGCAACTTAAAAATTCCTAAATCAATCCATCGGTGCACATGGGCTTGGGTACGCGTAAATAACACAATCACCAACAGCACCCACGTGACAATCATCAAATTCATCGGACGAAAAATTTTAAGGCGCTGTAATTTATCGTATGTACGTGCCAGTACCAACGCAACGACCAACCCGATTGCATCAAACAATAACTGCCTTTTAAAATACCCCACCGAGTCAAACGCACTGGAAGAGTAGGTAAACAACAGTCCCGCCATCACAAAAATCAACGTCACTAAAACCAAACGTCGGTCTAACCGCAACGGACCTTCCTCCCGGGGAGAGGAAGGGGTTAAACCGGAATTCCGGGGGCGTAAAAATGTATTGGCCCGGCGGGGCTTTTTTGTAAACAATTGTACCATAATTATCTAATTTTTAGCGAGGCCAATGCTAACAACATCAGTATTACCCCCACCACCCAAAAGCGCACAATCACTTTGGGCTCCGGCACACCGCATAATTCAAAGTGGTGGTGAATCGGTGCCATTTTAAATAACCGTTTGCCGTGAGTTAGTTTAAAATATCCCATCTGTAACATGACCGAAACCGTTTCCATCACAAAAATACCGCCGGCAATAGGTAAAAGCAATTCTTGCTTGACACACAGAGCCGCCGTACCGATAACCCCGCCTAAAAATAGCGAACTGGTATCCCCCATAAACACTTGGGCCGGATACGCATTGAACCACAAAAAACCCAAGCAGGCCCCGATAAGCGCGCCCATAAACACGCAAATTTCCCCCGCTCCGGGAACATAAGCTATTTTTAAATAGTCTGCGAACTGGATATTTCCTGCCACATAAGCAAAAATACCGTAGGTAGCGGCTGCAAACACCATACACCCACTGGCTAAACCGTCCAATCCATCGGTTAAATTCGTCGCGTTGGAAGAACCCACAATTACCAACATAGAAAAGGCAAAGTAAAAAACCGATAAATTGATGAACATTTTACTCATATACGGAACCGTCACTGCCATGGCATATTCCGGATTGGGCGGGTTAATCGCCAAATACGCTACTACCACAAATGCCGTAACCAATTGGATGATTAATTTAACGGAGGATTTCATTCCCTCGGGATTTTTTTTGACTAATTTTGTGTAATCATCCAACACGCCGGCAAAACCCAACATAACCGTCGTAAAAATTAACAACCAAATATATCCGCTGGATAATTGGGCCCAAAGCAGTACGCTGACCAGTAAACTGATAAAAATCAATATTCCACCCATCGTCGGTGTACCGCTTTTGGACAAATGGGAAGCCGGACCGTATTCGCGCTCAATCTGTTGTACTTTGTACGAACGCAACTTGGCAATCACACGCGGCCCCATCAGTAAGGTGAGGAAAAAAGCAGTAAAAATAGCCGCTCCCGTGCGAAAAGTAATATAACCAAAGATATTTAAAAAACTGACATCTGTTTTAAGTAGGGATAAATAATACAACATGGAGATTCTCCTCGTTAAAATTCATCAAAAACACGTTCAAAGTGCATAGAACGTGACGCCTTGACCAAACAACTCCCGCCCTGGGCCAGCGTTTGGCGCAACGAATCCATCCAACCGGCAGGTTCGGCAGCATAATAGACCTGCATACCGGCAACCGCCCGCAGCACCTCATAGGCTGGCTGCATATTCGGCCCGGCTAAAAAAGCCGTTTCTATATTATTATCTAAAATTTGACGGGCTACCTGCCGGTGATATTCCGGTGAGTTTTCCCCCAATTCTTTCATATCCCCCACCACAGCTATGCGCGGGGTAATTTTTTCACGGCCTAAAATTTCCAAGGCATTTTTCATACTGGCCGGATTGGCGTTATAGCAATCTAGCAAGAAATGCACACCTTTTTTAGTAATACGTTCCAAACGCATGGGCATGGGCGTAAAGTGAGCAAGTCCCTCCTCAATGGCGGAAAACGCAAGCCCCAGCGCCAGCGCCGCCGAGGCCGCCGCCGCCGCATTGAGTTTGTCATGACGCTCTAAACGCAATTGGGTTTGACAGTGTTTCCCCCGGTAAGTAAACGCAAACAAATCGGTTTCTTGTACCCGAACGTCGGCTTGCTCGCAAAAACCAAACGAAATCTTCGGACCGGAAAATTCCGTATGTAGGCGGGAAAGGTAGGTATCGTCGGCGTTATACACCAACGTTCCGCCCTCACGCAAACAACGGGCGATTTCAGTTTTGGTCCGATATACTGTTTCCAAATCGTGAAAAAATTCCAAGTGAGCGGCAGATACATTGGTAATCACCGCCACATCCGGAACCGCCAACCGGGCGGTTTCTTCAATGTCGCCCGGGTGCGAAGCTCCCAATTCAAATACGCCAAAACGGTGTTTAGGTAAAATTTCCAATAAAGAAAAAGGCACCCCGAATTGATTATTGAAATTACCGGTATTGGCAATCGTTTCTCCGGCCGTTTGGCAAATGGCACAAAGCATCTGTTTGGTGGTACTTTTACCGTTAGAACCGGTAATGGCGGCCACTTTTAACGAACTGTGCAAGCGGTGAAAACGGGCCAAGTTTTGAAGAGCCCGTAAGGGATCCTTTACCAGTAACCACGAAACTCCCGGCGTCTGCGGAAACGTTTCTCCTTCTTCTTGGGCTACGATGACACGCGCTCCTTTTTGCAACACCTCGGGGATAAAACACCTGGCATCGTATTGTTGACCTTTTAAGGCAATAAAAGCACTGCCCGCAACTACTTTGCGGCTATCGGTCACAAACGCCGTAACGACCTCATCCGGCGTTTGAGAAATTAATTTCGCCTGCATCACTTGGGCCAATTCACAAAGTGTTAATTCTAACTGCATGTATTTCTCTCCTTCCTGCCTTTTATTCAAAATCTAATTGGTCCGGCTTGACTCCCTTATGGGCCAGTAACGGCTCGGCAATTTCTTTAAACACGGGGGCTGCCGCCGTTCCGCCAAAGGAGTACTTAGACGGATTATCCAAAATAACCAAAATCGTAAATTGCGGGTCTGACACGGGTACAAATCCGGCAAATGAAACCACGTGACTGCGCTTGCCATATCCCCCTTCTTTGCCCAGCTTTTCCGCCGTTCCGGTCTTGCCGGCTACCTGATAACCGGTAATCCGCGCCCGCTTACCCGAACCGGCTTCCACCACACTTTGCAATACTTTTTTCATTACGACGGTCGTCTCTTCTTTCAACACCCGCCGGATTTTAATGGGTTTGGCTAATTTTTCCACTTCGCCGTTCGCATATTCAATCCGGTCCACTAAGTGCGGTTGCATTAATATCCCGCCATTGGCAATGGCCGAATAGGCGTTAATCAGCTGCACAGGCGTTACGGCAACTCCGTATCCGTATCCTTTCGTCACCAGGTCCACCTTCCGCCATGTATGATACGGTGGCACACTGCCTTTGGATTCCCCGTTAAAATTGATATCGGTTTTAGAGCCAAACCCAAAAGCCTTGATATAGTAAAACAGGTTTTTAGCCCCTAGGTCAAGCACAATTTTCCCCGCCCCGATATTAGAAGAAAGTTGCATAATCTCCGGGATAGATAAAAAATCTTTTTTGTGTTGGTTATCGCGCACAACAAATCCTTTAGCTACTTCCCAACGCCGGCCTTCCATATCTATACTATCCGCCACGTGAACGCTCCCGGCATCTAAGGCCGAAGCCACCGCAATCGTTTTAAAAGTGGACCCCGGCTCATAAGTAAACTGAAAAGCCAACGACTGCCCGTCCACTACCGGATAAGAAGCCGCCGCCAAAATCCGCCCGTTCTTGGGGTCTTGCACGAGGGCAATGCCGTGCTCTGCTCCTACTTCTTCGGCGGCCGCACGCAAGGCCTTTTCGGTGTAATACTGGGCGACTTCATCTATCGTCAAATACACGTCCCCGACCGTCACTTCTTCTTTGAGGGAACGGTCATAAATGACTTCGCCGCGACGGGCGTGCTTGGCCCGTTTACGGCTGATATCCTGACTCAGCTGCCCGTTATACATTTGTTCAATACCGGACAACCCCCAATTTTTTGAATTGGCTGCCCCCACCAGATCCAGCGCACTGGAACCGTACGGATGGATGCGCTCATATTCCGGTGTCAATTCTATTCCCTGGCCCAGCGGCGTACGCAAGACTTTGGCCAGTTGGATATAGACATCGGGCTTAATTTTTTTAGCCACAAAAAAGAAGTGTCCGGCCCGTTTCCATTTGTCTAAAATTTGTTTTTTGGGAATACCCAACGTTTGGGATAAAAAATCTACGGTTTTGTTTTTATCTTGTACGTATTTCTTGCTAATACCACACGAGTGCGTCCGCACCGATTGCGCCAACGGTCGTCCGTTGGTATCCCAAATTGTACCGCGTAAACGGTCTTCGGCCAGGTAGTTATAAATAGCCCGCTCCGCCCGGGAGGAAAACTCTTCATGCAAAAAAGTTTGCATGTAAAACAGGCGTGCAAAAATAATTACGGGAGCCATCAACGCTAAAAACCCCAAGATACTCATCCGTCTTTTGAGGTTAAATCCTTGCGCTATAGGAGCCCGTTTCCGCAATAACATTTCACTCCTCCACCACAACAACCCGCTGGGGTTCAATGGGTACCAGGCCGAATTTTTCCTGTGCTTGCGGAATAATTACTTCCGGCCCGGACAGACGTAAAATTTCCAATTTTAAATATTGGTTTCGCGCTTTTTTGATACCGACTTCGTTTTGCAACTGGCTAATCGTCCGTCCGGAGCGGTTCACCTCCGTACGTACCCACAACACAAAAAAAGCCACTAACGCAATTAAACATACTACTTTGAAGGTAGACATTATAACACCCTCTCTATCACACGCAATTTGGCACTACGGGCACGATGATTTTGACGGACTTCTTCATAATCGGGAGCCAGCGCGTGTTTATTAACCAACCGCCAAGACCCGCTTTGTGCTAACTTTTTAAAATTATTTTTGACCAAACGGTCTTCCAACGAATGAAACGTCAGCACCGCCACCCGTCCGCCAGGGTGTACAATTTGGCCCAACAAGTGTAACACGCGTTCCACACTTTCTAACTCGCCGTTGCACGCAATACGCAGGGCCTGAAACGTCTGTGTAGCCGGATGTTTTTTCCCATAACGGGGTAAAATCTCTTCCACAATTTGGGCTAATTGCTGCGTGGTTTGGATCGGTGCCTGTTTGCGTGCTTCCAAAATAGCCCGTGCGATTTTTTCGGCGTGGTGTTCTTCCCCGTAATCTTGTAAAATCCGGGTGATTTCGTGTAGGGGCCACGTGTTAACAATGTCGGCCGCTTTCAACGGTCCGTTCAAATCAAACCGCATATCCAGCGGACCGTTTTGCAACATACTAAATCCGCGGGCGGGATTATCCAACTGGTAGGAACTCAACCCCAAATCCAACAGAAGGCCGTCAGCCGAGGATATGCCGGCCGCGTGTAACACGTTAGCCGCCTCTGTATAACTGGCATGTACCGGTTTCAACCGATCGTCGTTGACGCGGGTCCGTGCGATTTCCAGGGCTTCCGCGTCTTTATCTAGCCCGAATATCCGCGCGGACGCACCCAGTCGGGCTAACAGACACCGCGTATGCCCCCCCAACCCCAGCGTTCCGTCCACGTACACACCGTCCGGGTTAACTAACAACAAATCTGCAATTTGTTGTGCCAAAATGGGAATATGTGTCCAGGTCGTCGTCATTGGAAAGTGTTCCCCCATAAAGTAGCAGGATCTACCCGCTGCAGTTGGTTAATTTTTGTTTTGGTGGCTGTTGGTTTGGTTGTTACCGGCGGGCGCGGAGCCGTTGTTTGTGCAGAGGACGGCAGGACTTTCTTGGCCGGTTGCCGAACGGCAACCGGTTGAACTGCCTGGGCCGTCAGCTGCTGCGCGTACGTTTTGTGCAAATCATGTAACCACACATTTTGCAATACACTTAAACGGTTAAACGGCATACCGTACGAACGATATAACGCCTGGTAAATAGGTGTATTTGCTTTCAGTTCGTTGCAAAATTTGTAAAACTCGTCGCGCGTACGCTGGTTGAGCAGAAAATCCACTAAACTATAGGCCTGCGTGTACCACAATTCGGCCCGATCCGTACTATAAGAGTTTAAATCGGTCGTAGCGGCCATTTCTTCCATAGGGATAATCTCCCCGGCCAAAATACGCTGCATACTGTTGTCAATCCAGCTGGGTTTTTGTTTAGAGGCATGGATCTGCATATACACCGCCATTCCCTCGGATAACCACAACGGGGAAATCGTCGGCAAAAAGTATCCGTCAAAATACAAATGGGTTAACTCGTGCACCGATAACGGATAGAAACTATTTCCTTCCGTCACATACATGGTATCCGACCGCAAATCTGACGAGGCTCCGGACCAGGAAGGCAAATGAGTGAACTGGTGGTAACTGTCTTTACTGGCAAACAACATAACCAAGATTTTATTCGGTTTGACAACCACCGTAAACGGCGTTAAATCCAACATCAAATTGCCGTGAATGGTATCCAACACATTTTTGATACTGGCCGTCACGGGATTTTTTTCACGGTAGATTAAATAATTAAACGTATCTGCCGTAAAAAAACCGGCCGGCGGCGGGGCCCAGCGTACTTTCTGAAAAGAATCCTGCGGACGAAATGCCTGAGCAGGAATTTCCCCGATACTGTTCTTGGAAGCGATTCCGGCAATTCGTTCCAGGCCGGCTATCATATCCCCCAAAGTAGTTTTCGGCTGCGAAACTTCCTTTTTGTCCGGCTGATTAGCCGGCGGCGGCACAGAAATATCGGGACGCAATTCTTGCGCACGGCCACGCAACTCTTGCGGGGCCGCAGCAGGTATCCGGCGCGAAACGCGCGGTTTATCTGCAAACAACGCTTTCATCACGCTTTTTAAATCCCAGGCGTTAGCCGCGGCTAACCCTACGCCGCCCACTAACAACAAAACTAGCAGAAATTTAAAAAAAGTATTTCCCTTCATTTTTCGTTCTTTTCAAATACGACCAAAAACCGTTCTTTTTCATCCCAAGGCAGTGTATAGGACCGTTCATTTCCGGCTTGAGCCGATGCTCCCTGATAGGCCACAAAAGCACCGCCGGGTTTAACAGCCTCCCAACAAACGGGAAAAATTTCTTCCAACGGGCCCATCGCCCGCTCGGTCACGAAATCGGATTGCAATTGCTTATTCTCGCCCAGCCGCACCCGTTTCACCGCCACGTTTTGAACTCCCAAACGCATGACCGCCCAGTTTAAAAAAGCACAACGCCGCTCCAAACTCTCCACCAACATCACCTGGGCAGCAGGAAGTGCCACCGCCATGGTCAAACCGATATATCCGGCGCCACTCCCGGCATCTAGCAGTGAAAATTCTTCCATTTCCCGCCGGGCGGCCAACTCCCGTACCAGCGCTGCCCCCTGCAGGCCATCACAAATGTGCCGTAGCAGAATTTCGTTCCGGTCTGCTACACTGGTTAAATTCAACATTTCCTTTTTCTCCCATATACACTGGGCATACTGTTCCAATTGCGCTACCTGCTGGGCACAAAGCGGTAAATTCAGGCTGCGCGCAAAATCAAGCAGTTTTTTGGACACGTTTCAGCCTCCTAAACCGCTCAATATGTACGGCCAACAATTGAATATCCGACGGAGTAACCCCCGGAATCCGGCTGGCCTGCCCCAACGTTTGGGGTTTCACAATACGCAATTTTTGGGCACTTTCAAACAACAATCCGCGCACGGAAGATGGATCAAACCCTTCGGGAATTTTGATAGCATCCACTTCGGCCAATTTCTCGGCTTCTTTTTGGTTACGTTCGTAATAACCCTCGTATTTGCGGTGAATATCCGCGTGAGCACGTGCTTTTTCAAGCGACCAAGGCCGCAAGGTCTCCCCCACTTCCCCGGTATCCGCCCCCTTTTTAAGCGTTTCCGTTAAAGCACGGTATTTTTCAAAAGCGGATTGGTATTTTTTATCTAACAACCCCAAAGCAAACGCATGCGGCATCAAACGCAAGTCTGCATTATCGTTACGTAGTAAAATGCGGTATTCGGCCCGAGAAGTAAACATCCGGTACGGCTCATTGACTCCCTTAGTGACTAAGTCATCAATCAGTACGCCGATATACGCTTCATCCCGGCGCAACACAAAAGGCTCCTTTTCTTGCACCCGGAGGGCTGCGTTGATCCCGGCCATAAGCCCCTGTCCGCCAGCTTCCTCGTAACCGGTGGTACCGTTAATTTGTCCCGCACAAAATAATCCGGAAACAATTTTGCTTTCCAAGTGCGGGTATAAATCTTTCGGATCGGCACAGTCGTACTCTACGGCATATCCTACACGAGTAATGGAAGCATTTTCCATCCCCGGCACGGAAGCAATCAGCGCACGTTGGACATCTTCGGGCATACTGGTAGAAAATCCCTGAATATAATACTCCTCGGTATGGGCCCCTTCGGGCTCTAAAAAGAGCGGGTGGGAAGTGACTTCCGGGAATTTTTTAATTTTGTCTTCCACCGACGGACAATAGCGCGGACCTTGGCTATGGATATTGCCGCCATACATCGCCGAACGTTGGAAATTTTCGCGCAGAATTTTATCCGTAGCCAGCGTAGTATGCGTGATGTAACAACTTAAAAATTTTCTTTTTTGCTGTTCGCGCTCATCCGTAAAGTGAGAAATCGGCTGCAACGGATTATCAGAGGGTTGCAAACGGAATTTAGAATAATCTAACCCGCGTGCATTAATACGCATTGGCGTCCCCGTTTTAAAACGCATGAGGTGCAAGCCCAATTCTTCACTTAAATTCTTAGAAAGCAAAACCGCCGGCATATCGTTGTAACGACCGCCGGGCGTCATCACGGTACCGATATGAATGGTGCCACCTAAGAATGTCCCCGTCGTTAAAATAACTGTTTTAGTTTGATAATGGGTATCCCGCAAAGTATCCACTCCGTTGACGGCTCCGTTCGCCGTCGTAACACGGACCACTTCGTCTTGCATGATATCCAAATTCGGTTGTAATTCCAAAAGGTGTTTAAATGTAAACTGGTAGATTTTTTTGTCACACTGGACACGCGGGGAGTGAACGGCCGGCCCTTTACCCGTATTAAGCATATGATAGTGCAAGGCAGCCCGGTCGGTCACGCGGCCCATGGCCCCGCCGAGAGCATCTATTTCCCGCACGATTTGACCTTTGGCAATTCCACCAATAGACGGATTGCAGGACATTTGGGCAATCGTATCCAAATTTTGGGTCAGCAGTAATGTGCAAGCCCCCAATTTAGCCGCGGCTAAAGCGGCCTCACACCCGGCATGTCCTCCACCGACTACTATCACATCATACTGTTTACTACAGACAAACATCTTCTATTTCCCCACACAAAACTTGGAAAAAATAACATCCAACACATCATCCGGTGTTACTTCCCCTAATAAATCTTTCAAATGCGCCAAAGCACCGCGAATGTGCTCAGCATAAATTTCGCCCCCGGCTTTCTGATCTATCTGCAATAACGCCCCTTCCAATTCCGTCTGTGCGCGCAACAATTCTTCGTAGTGGCGTAAATGGGAAATCAAAAGTCCGTCCGTTGCAACCGCCTGCAACGGTGCAGTAAGAACCTTTTTTAGCTCGTCCATCCCTTCACCCTTTTTACAAGAAACAACCACCCGGGTATAGGTGGCCGTATTTTCCAACGCCGGAACAGGAGCGGGGGCTTTATCGCATTTATTCAAAACAAGGATTGTACGTTTCTGTTGTTTTTGAATGTCCGTCCACAACGCTTGTTCTTCCGTTATAATTTCCCGGGAAGCATCCAATACAAACAAAATCACATCTGCTTTTTCCATGGCACGCCGACTGCGGCGAATACCTTCCTGTTCGGCCAAATCCAACGCATGGGAACGGATACCGGCCGTGTCCGTTAGCACAATTTTATGACCGTTTATCTCTATGGCTTCTTCCACCGTATCACGGGTGGTACCGCTTTGATCGGTCACGATTGCCCGGTCAAAACCGACAAGCGCATTAAGCAAACTGGATTTGCCACTGTTCGGGGCCCCGACCAACGCCACTTTTAGTCCATCTTTCATCAAACGACCGACGGAAAAAGTGTCCGTTAAAGTTTTGATTGAGGTGAGAACATCCTCAATTGTTTGACGGATGGAATCGGAACAAAGCGGCGGCATTTCTTCATCTGCGTCATCCAGTCGCACTTCAATTTGCGCGAGCAGGTCCGTTAATTTCGTTTTAACTTCACCCAGTTTTTCACTCAATTTCCCGTCCAAAGAAGCCATCGCTACCCGGTGGGCGGCTTTGTTGCCGGACGCAATTAAATCACACAGTCCCTGGGCTTCTACCAAGTCCATTTTCCCATTCAAAAACGCCCGTTGCGAAAATTCCCCCCGTTTGGCGGGAACAGCTCCGGCCCGGCACAGAAGCTCCAATAATCTCCCTACGATGTAAGGCGAGGCATGCAGGGCAAATTCTACCACGTCTTCCCCCGTAAAAGAATGAGGGGCCCTAAAATACGTGACCAATGCCTTATCCAACACGGATTTACCGTCGTATAAGGAACAAAAAGTTTGGCGTCGGGGCTCCAAAATCAACGTTTTAGCAGTAAGGGTATGCGTCAATACGAGCGCATCAGGCCCGGACAAACGCACAAGCGCCACCGCTCCCCCCTGTCCGCTGGCTTTTGCACAGATGGTAGATTGCATACGAATATTTTATCAATTTTAGGGCGGGAACGCACCTGTTTTTTGGATACTTTTTTGACGCCGTATACCCCGAACCGGCGCAAAGCTCATCCCCCCTAAAAAAACCGAGGATGCCATTATTGAGGGCATCCTCGGTTCCAGCAAACAAATAATACACGTTATTTACTTTCTGTATTCGGGGTTTGCGCAAATAGAGGACCGCAATCGGCCGCGTTCTCTTGCGGTTTGTCGGTAGCGTTATCCGTACATTTTTCGGCACAGGATTGAGGTAGCGTTACCGTTTCTACGACGGAAGTTTCTTCAACCGTTACTCCGTTTTTTACAGTTTCCTGTGCGGTTACGGCATCTACGGTAACTGTCACATCGGAAACGGCTGACTCGGCCGGTTGCTCTTCGGGCTTATCTTCCCCGATAACACCCGGAACAAAATCGGCCGGGGCTTTATTGGCCTGTAAGCACTCAGTTGCTTTTTCCGTCGGGCGAAGCGTTACTTTTCGCCACTTTCCTTCCCCCTCCGAAGCCGTTACCGCATATTCATTTCCTTCCAACGCACGGTGGATATAGCGTCGTAATTGCGCCGGCATCGGGCGGAAACGGAACACGCTGTGGCCGCTTTTAATGAGCGAAATGCCGTGTTCAATTTCTTCGTTCAACTTGTCTTCCGCTTTGCGCCAGTAGTTCTGCGTATCCGTGATGACCGATATCGGTTTATCAAAATGACGGCTTAACGACAAGGTGCACAAGTATTGAATGGCTTCCAACGTTTTACCCTCTTTACCAATCACAATGGCGGGTTGGTCGCAATCAAACGTGAGCAAAATGCGTTGTTGTTTTTCATCCCACCACACATTCAAATTTTCTACTTTTATCCCCATGTGGGTTAAGACTTGTCCCAAGTAATCTTTGGCTTCTTGCATGGGGCCTTTCAAGTAGTCCGGGATCACCGCGTTTTGAATAGCCTCACACGGTAAACGTTGCGGTTCGTTAGCCTTGGGAGTTCTCTCGGTCCGGTGGGTACGGGCCTCTGCAGCGGCCGTGTTTCTGCGCCGGTTTCCGCGTGTATTTTTGGCAGAGCGGCCCGAACGGTTTTTATCGCCCCTAGAGCCGGATTTACGCTTGGGAACATCCATGTAAATTTGTGCGTCCAGGTCGGCCGTGCTCCAACGTTTGGGCCGCAATTCTACAACGGCTGCCCGGGCTCCGATGCCCAAAAACCCTTTTTTGGGATGTTGCAAGATAGAAATATCTACTTGGTCCCGACGCAATTTTAACTGCCGTAGGCCCTTGTTAATGGCCTCGGAAACTTCTTTGGCTTCAATTTTAATTTTCTTTTGCATGGTTAAATTCTCCTTTATTTTGCTTGGGCAAGACGACGGTTTAAAACTAATTGAACCCCGAAGGTCAGCAAACTGTTGGTCAACCAATACAACACCAGCCCCGACGGGAAATTCATGAACATCAATGTAAAGATAAGCGGCAAGTACTTAAACATAGCCGCCTGGGCCGGATCGGTACCGGCCGGCATACTGCTGCGCTGTTGAAAAAACATCACCGCTCCCATCAAAATGGGCAATATGTAGTAGGGATCTTTGGAGGATAAATCCGTAATCCACCCCACAAACTTGGCCCCGTGTAATGCCCACGAAGTACGCAAGGCATTAAACAACGCCAGAAAAACAGGCAACTGAATAAACAACGGCAAACACCCGGAAAGCGGATTAACCTTGTACCGTCTGTATAAATTCAAGGTCTCGCGGTTCATGGCTTCGGGATTGCCTTTGTATTCTTCTTGGATACGTTTCATCATCGGTTGGATTTTTTTCATTTGAGCAGCCGATTTAACGGACATGATGGTAAAACGCAATAAAAGCAATTGAATCATCACCGTCAGTAAAATAATAGCTACTCCGTAGTTTCCCGTCCAACCGTAAATCCATTCCAAGATGTTACGGGCCAATTTACCCAGGGACCCAAAAAATCCAAACGCAATACTGCGCTCCAAATGATACGGAAGCTGCAAAAATTGTTTGTAATCTTTCGGACCGAAGTAAAAATCGGACGTATATTCTAACGTACTGCCCGGGGTCAGTTCCGCACCCGGCACTTCAATTTGGAAATGCGGCCCGCGTAAATCGCGTTCGCTCAGACCAAACCATTGTTTTTGTTTGCCGATAACCGGGTTAGACAACGTCAGCCGGCCCGGTTTCCACCCTTGCGGGATGAGTACTGCCAAGAAATACCGGTTTTCAATTCCGGCCCATTGCCACGGCAACGTCGGCTGCACGGTGGGCGGCGTAGCGGAATTATCCGTTTGGCCCGAGAGCCGCTGCGTGAAAGATTTTTTGACTAACTGCACGGTTTCCAACGTAGGCAACCGTTTACCGGGTTCTTGCACCAAATAAACGGCTTTTGATTCACGCTCGTTATCTTTGATTTCACTTTTTACCGTAGATAACCCGGGGCCGAAATTCCAATTCCAATCCGTCAGGGAAAGAGACTTCCCGGTAGCGTTATGGAAACGCAGGGTCAGCCGGTTCATGCCGTTCTTGGCAAACGTATATGTTTTTTGAACGGTCAAACCGGGAACTACCGTGCCGGTAAACGTAATGGAAGAATCGGTACGGGCCGATTCCTCAAAATCCGCTTGCGGCCACGTGGCGAAATATCCCTCTCCTTCGTAGGGAGTTAAATTAACATCCCCCAAATCGTCCTTAAACAAATACGTCTTAATACCGGCCCCTTTGGAAGAAAAAGTTACTTCTGCCTGGGGTAAATTAAGCGTAATCAGTTTTTCGGGCAAATTAGAAACGGTCGCACGGTCTGCGGCCAAAGCGGCCAGCGCTGCGGACTTTTCTTGTGCCAACGCCCGGCTCTGTTGCCTGAGTTGTTCTTCGGCGGCAGCTTTGGCAGCGCGCTCGCGCGGGATGACCACAAATTGATTGTATCCTGTTATAAACAGTAAACAAATCAACAGGGTCAACAAAAACTGTTTATTCATAATGATTCCTCACTTCTTCTAACCGATTGGCTAGAAAAGCGGGAAGAATTGGGCAGAAAGAAAGACTAAGGCACAGGGTCATAGCCACCCGCGTGGAACGGGTGACACCTAAGCAACCGTTTAACGGCCAACAGCAGGCCCTTAAACACGCCATGTTTAGAAATTGCTTGCTTGGCATACTGACTGCAAGTGGGCGTAAAACGACACACTCCGCGCGGCCCCAGTAGTGGGCGCACCAACAGCAATCCTACCTCTAATAACCAAAGCGTAATTTGTTTACAGCAAAGCGAAATTCGTTGCATTCAATTTTCACTCCCCTTGGAAGGGGCGTTATCCGGCCTGAGTAATGCGGCCCTGCCGCAAAGTGTCTTGAGCGTCTCATGCGCTGCGTGCACCGTACCCAGCCGTGCGCTTTCGCGCGGACTTACAACAATATCCACTCCGGATACCAAGTTCTTTCTGTTCTGTCTAAACGCTTCCCGCAATAATCTTTTAACACGGTTGCGGACAACCGCCGGGCCTAATTTTTTAGAAACAACCACCGCAAAACGCGCCGGTTGCCGCGTATGGTTTGCCCCGTACCAAAATACAACACCGTTATGCTTTAATTTAATACCGCCTAAGATAACGCGTTCAAAATCCCGCTTAAGATGTAGGCGGCACCGGTACGGCAGGCCCAAAAGTGGCATACCTTACGCCCGGATGAGTTCGTGGCGGCCTTTGGCGCGGCGGGCACTGAGCACCCGGCGTCCACCGGCGGTGGCCATGCGGGCCCGGAATCCAATGTGTTTGGCACGTCTTCTTTTATTAGGTCTGTATGTCGGTAACATGTTATTCTTATACGTTAACTCTGGCCCGGGGAACCCGAACTGGAAAAAACGTATCTCCTGTAATTAATTTAAAAGGGTTTTGAAAAAAACCTCATCATTATTATATCTTTTCTGGGGCGCATTTGCAAAAGGGCACCGAATTAACCGGTGCCCCCAACATTCCACAAATCGCCCGTTGAACGGCGTTCTACCGTCCGCCGCCGCCCCCTCCGCCATGACCGCCGCCGGATTTTCTCCCACCCACACTGCTATTTACGCAATGGATTAACCCACTTGAAAGGAATTTCGTTCCTCCCACACAGGCCGTACATCTTTCCAAGGTCGCTTGGGAAAGGATTTTTCCAAATTTTTTCATCCACTCATTGCCCAATCCAAACGCAAAAGCGTACGGCAGGAAATTACAAAATATTTTTTCCGCCTCTACTGGGGAAGAAGCCGCTACCCGGTAAATTTCAGCCGTTTTCATATATTTCTTAAACCCGTAAATATGCGCAAACAGTTCTTTCCCGGCGGGTGTAACGTTGCGAATCAAAGGCACATAAAACGCCATTCCCCACATCCCCGCCAAGTAAGCTACACAACAAATCAATGCATCCGGTTTTCCCGCACATATGGCCAACCAGAACGGGATATAAAAGGACGTTAGGAAAAGGCCGGCCCAAAATTTAAACCGAAAGTGGAAATGCCAAATCACTGCCAGATAGAAAAATATCGCAAAATAAAAATTGACAAACAATAAGGGGAATACCTTTTTTCCCACACACAAAGCCGGTATAATCCCCAAAACAGCTAACAACAGGGCTGTCGTAGTGATGTAAGTGGCGTTGCTAATAACATATGCTTTCGCGTTTTGGGCAAACAATTTTTTCATCCCTACCACAATCTGTTGCCAACTCCTCGCGGTAGATGGCCCCATTACCAACGTATCAATTCCGTTTGGAAATAAAAGATTTATAAGCTCGACTTCTTCTAGCGGCAAATTCTGTGTATCCCCGTTTTTTAACGTAAGCGTGACTTTACTTTGAGAAGAAGAATCTTTTTTTTCATTAATTTCTATATATCCCTCCATAGACAAGTGTACCAACACACAGGCGATGGCCGACGTGTCCACCCCGTGTTCACATAGGTAACGCATAAACGCGGGAGAAATGCCCTCCGGTGGTTCGTATTGTGGTACCGCCATGTAGAATGGGTCTATGCCCACGAAAATCCAGGTGATTACAAAGTAAATAAAAAGTATCGCCAGCAGGATAAAAGAAACCGCAGGAACAGGCCTCAAAGATTGAAAGAATAACCCAAACGATTGAAAAACCGACGGCTTTTCTATCGCACCTTTATCAAAAGGAACGGCAATCGTCATCCCTTCAGAGGGGTGTAACGGGCGGGTCGTTTCGTACGTAAGCGGAGCCGTTTTCTCGGCCCAGGTAGCGTTCCTCCCCTTCGGCCCGGTGTACACAGAAATGCCGTCTTGTTGCACGACTACATCCGGCTCAAACTGCACACGCACCCGGGCTTTATCTATCCCAAAATACCAATCATTGCCGGTTACATTCCAGTACAACTCGTCGTAATTTTTATAAAAATCAATTGCCCCCACAAACGTATAGACAAACGTATAGGTATGCTCACCCACCGGAATGTAGTCGTCATTCCCAAAGTTTATCCGCAAGGTTTGGCCGTTTTTCCGGGTAAAAAACGGGTGCGTTTGTCCGTCCAATTCTAAAGAAACCGGATGAACACTCTCCTTCCAGGAAACCGGAATATCACGATAAATGCCGCGATTAATTTTTTGGTGTTTGGCATTAAGTGTGATATTTTCCGTAACGGTAATGGAACCGTTTTGATGAACGGTCACCACAGAATCAAACAAATAAATTTTTTCGGGGTCGGTTTCCGGGTTACGTTGGGCAAGCCCCTCTGCCACCAGCGTAAAGAACAAGCCACAAGCCAGCAACAGGATTCCTAATTTTTTCATAGTTAAAATTATACTCTTTTTACCCAAATTTTGTATACAGTATACTTTTCACAATAAAAATCCGGGCCGTATGCCCGGATTCTTACACCTTAAATGGATGTCCCTTTTATTACAAGGATTCCTCTGTGAGCAACGTGAAGGGTATCAGCAAATGTTCTTCATCCACAGGGACTAACTCCCCCGCTTGGATACTCGGGTAGAACATCATTACATATTTTTTTCCGTCCAAAATACGAGCCGTTTCTTCCGGCAACGCGTATGTAATATGGTCCGAGGGGATGATGTACATGATTGCATCCAGATCGGTAGCCAAATTTTTCACACGCACTCCTTTTCCCTCGTAAAATGCGTGCAAATCTCTAGCAAAATCCTGTAAATCGGCGTAGTACAACGGTTTTTTTTCCTGTAGCCAACGTATCCCAAAATCCAAGTAGCTGTGCGAATTAATCACGCGACGTACCACTCCTAATAAGTCCATGGACACCCAAGTATCCGTATGACCGCGCCGCGTAGGCACGTTTAACCCATAACTTATGTGCGGACCGTTCGGTCCGCCGAGGTCAATTTTGCGAACCGTTCCCAGAGTGGGGACCTCTGTCTTTTTGAATTCAGGGAACTCCGGAACGCCCGCATATGTGGAAGGGGCTGCTGCGGGAACAGACGGGATCGCCCTTTGGGTGGCAATGGCTCGTTGCAATGCGGGCTCCAAGGAACGAAAAACATGAGAAGGAATCTGTTTCCCCGTGAACACGCGTACTACCGGCTCTACATATTTCACTTTTTGTGCGAAACTAATTGCCGGAAGAAACATGACTAATGCAAGTACTAAAAATACGTTTTTCATCATAATTTACTCCAAGTAATTTTAAGATCCCCTCTTTTCCATTTTAATATAAAGAAGAATTAAAAAGCAACCACCTGATATGGGTGCATCCTACTGGAACAGTCCCTGTAAAATGTGCTATCCTTATTAAGATGATATTTACGGACGAAGGTATCCTTTTGCAACGGCAGGAATTCCGGGAAACGGACCGGGTGGTTTCTATTTACACGCGCGAGCACGGGCGCGTCAATGCCCGTGTGCCGGGTGTTTTGCGCCACGCCGGAAAACTAAAAGCCTTCAGCGAACCGTTTGTTTGTGCCGATTACCGCATTTATATCCGCCGGGGTGGGGTCATGGGAACGGTTACAGGCGGAAAAATACACCACGTGTTCCCCACCATCCGCACCGATTTAAAACGTCTGACGTTGGCGCTGCATTTCTGTGAATTGGTATTGCGCCTGACACCTTTACACCAACCCAGTGCTAACAAATTTGATTTATTGCTCCAAGCATTAACGG
Organism: Candidatus Avelusimicrobium intestinale; assembly: GCA_902765225.1. Lineage (GTDB taxonomy): Bacteria > Elusimicrobiota > Elusimicrobia > Elusimicrobiales > Elusimicrobiaceae > Avelusimicrobium > Avelusimicrobium intestinale. The sequence continues at coordinate 55,732 of CACWYV010000004.1, read as the reverse complement.
AATTGGAATATGCGGGAGCCAACCCCGCTTTTCAAGCGGCATTCACGCTGCGGCTGATGACGTTGGCCGGGGTAGGGTTAGACCGGCCGGTATTGCAAATTGCTCCGGAGTTTTGGCAAAAAATGCACGAAGATAAATTCTCCAACCTGGTTTTTACCGAGCCGGAAGATTTACTGGCTTTGGGCAAGTGCAATAGCGTCTGCCGCCGTTTTTTAAACCAATATTTAACGTACCCCCTGCGTACCACCCAGCCGATGGGACTGAAAGATGAGTTATATATAAATCCGTCGTTACAAGAGACTAAAATCGTCGCCTAAAAACCATTTTTTAACCAACTTACCGGGGAAGCAATATCCGTACAGTTTTACCCCAATAGTTCATCCATATCGGGATAAATATCTTGCAAGGAAGAATAGATTTTAAAAGCATGTTCCCGCACAAACGTATCGGGCTGTTTGATTTGCGGCACCATACACGTGCGCATACCGGCCGTAATAGCGGCAGTTGCCCCGGCAATAGAATCCTCAAAAACCAAACACGCACCGGGCTGCACTTGCAGCCGGGCGGCAGTTGTTAAATAAACTTCGGGGTCCGGTTTTGTCTTGGAAACATCGTCGGCAGTAGTTATCACGGAAAATTGTTTTTTTACGTCTTTCTTCTCCAACATATAATCTACCCACCGCCGGATGTTGGAGGATGCCAACGCCACAAGCATACCGCGGCGCACAAAATATTCTACCGCTTCCGCTGCGCCGGGCCGAAAATTAATCTCTCCCCCGCCTTGGAGATATCTTTCAAATTCGTTGTAAGTGTGTTGGTATAATTCCTGAATAGGAACTTGTCCTTGGAAATAATGCTCAATAATCCGTTTGGAATCGGCCGGGCTCATCCCGACGCACGATTCAAACAACTCAAACGTAAACTCTTTCCCGAATTTTTTGGCTGCGCGTTGGTAACAGATGAAATAAATCATCTCAGTATCCAGTAACAGACCATCCATATCAAAAATTACGCGAGTAATCATATCTTTATTGTATAATTTTTCGGCACCGCCACGGGCCTCTGTGTTATTTTATATAATATAGTTACCTATGAAATACGGTATGAATTTTCAGGATATTATTTCCGCTTTGAACACGTATTGGACGAAACAAGGGTGTATTCTCGTCCAACCTTACGACGTAGAAAAAGGTGCCGGAACGTACAACCCGGAAACTTTTTTCGGCTCGCTGACGGCTAAACCCGTCAACAGGGCCTATATAGAACCCTGCCGCCGTCCCGCCGACGGCCGATACGGCGAAAACCCGAACCGCCTGGGTAAATATTACCAATATCAAGTCATTATGAAACCGGCCCCGGCCAACATTCAGGAACTGTACTTAAATTCTTTAAAAACCATCGGATTGGACCCCAAACAACACGACGTACGTTGGATTGAAGACGATTGGCAGTCCCCCACGTTGGGAGCTTCGGGTGTCGGCTGGGAAATTTGGCTGGACGGGATGGAAATTACGCAATTTACCTATTTCCAAAACATGGCCGGCTACGCTTTAAACCCGATTACGGTGGAAATCACATACGGGCTGGAACGCATTGCCATGTACTGCCAAAAAGTGGACAACGTTTTTGACGTACGTTGGAATGATGACGTCACTTACCGGGATGTACACCACGAGGGAGAACGTCAATTTTCGCACTATTATTTTGAAGAATCTAACGTGGAGCACTTACGCCGCTATATCCAAGAGTGTGAAGAGGAATGTTTGGCCTTGTGCAAAAAGGGATTGTATTTGCCGGCATACGACAACACGATGAAACTTTCTCACTACTTCAATATGTTGGAAGCCCGCGGGGCTATCAGCGTATCCGACCGCACAAATAATATTACCAAAATCCGCAATTTAGCCAAGGCCTGTGCCAAAGCGTATGTGGAAAGTGTGGAGAAGAAAAAGGAGGCTGCCCAATGAACGCTCTGTTGGAAATTGGTGTAGAACATTTACCCGCCCGGTTTATGAAGCCCGCACTGGCGCAATTGGAAAAATTGGCTGCGGACTTACTGGCCGAAAAAAGAATTGCGTATCAAAACGTGCACGCATTTGGTACTTATCGCCGCCTGGTAGTAGAGATTGAAGGCATTGCAGATAAATCGGCCGACGTACAAAAAGAAGTCAAAGGACCGCCGGCGAAATTATTAAAAGATGCTAACGGGAATTTCACTCCGCAAAGTGCCGGATTCGCGCAGAAAAACGGTCTTGCACCGGAAAAATTAACTGTGGTGGAAACCGACAAAGGCCCGTTTATTTACGCCAACGTAAAAATCAAAGGCGAAAAAACAGCCAAATTGTTGTCGGAAATTTTTACCCGGTTGGTAACGGGGCTGGAATTTGCCAAAAATATGGTGTGGGAAGAATCGGGCCTTCGTTACGGACGGCCGATCCGCTCCCTCATCGGTTTGTATGGTAATAAGGTTATCAAATTTACCGTTGCGGGTGTTACGTCCAACCGCAACACCTACCCGCTTTCGTCCTTTGGGCGCAAACCAATTAAAGTAGCACAAGCCGACGGCGCGGCCTATGCAGAACTTTTGCGCAATCAGCCGCAACCTATTTTGGTGCGTCCGCAGGAGCGGAAAGAAGCCCTGATTAAAACCGTCTCCCAGGAAGCGGCCGCCCACGGATACCGGGCTGATTTAGATGAAAATTTAGTAGAAGAAACCGTCTGGTTTACCGAACATCCGGTAGCTGTCAGCGGAGATTTTGAAATCAAGTTTTTAACGCTTCCGCGCGAACTGATTACAACCGTGTTAAAAAAGCAAATTAAAATGTTCCCGGTGTTAAACAAAGCCGGGGAATTACAGCCGTATTTTATTGCGGTGCGGGACGGAATTTCCGTCAACCAAAACGAAGTACGCGACGGTTTTAAAAAAGTGATGTCGGCCCGTTTGTCCGACGCTGTTTTTTTCTTTGAAAACGACAAAAAAGAAGGGATTTCTTCTTTTAAAAACAAACTCAAAAACATCTCGTTTTTGGAAGGGCTCGGTTCCATGTATGACAAATCTGCCCGCACCCAACAACTGGCCTTGTGGCTGTGTGAAAAGACAGGTCAAACGGCTCTGAAAGAAACGGTGGATTATGCCGCCGCCCATGCCTATGCCGATTTGGCTAGCCACGTCGTATATGAATTCCCGGAATTACAGGGATATATGGGCGCCCAATACGCCGCTTTGGAAGGGCGCAAAGATGCCGCTAAGGCCCTGGAAGAGTTCTATTATCCGCTGACGAGCACGTCTGCCTTGCCGTCTACCACGGCGGGACAAGTGGTATCGTTGGCCGGAAAAATAGATACGTTGGTGGGCAACTTTTTAATCGGGCAAATTCCTACCGGGAGCGAAGATCCCTTCGCCTTGCGCCGCCAAGCATTCGGCGCGGTACGGATTTTGCTGGAAAGTGCATTGCCCGTTTCGCTTAAGGAACTGGTGGAAAAAGCCGCTGCGTTGTATCCGGCGGGGACAACAAATAAAGGACTTAACGAACTGCCCGCCTTCCTCAAAGCGCGCGTAGCGTTGGTACTAGAACAACGCGGCCGGCCTGCTGCTTTGTTAGAGGCTGCGCCTAACTGGTACGAACTGCCGCTCACGCAAGCGGAAGCATTGGTCAGCGCGTTGGAAACGGTGAAAACCGATACGGCTTTTGCGGCCGTCTTGGAAGCCGCCAAACGTGTGAACAATATCTTGAAAAAGGCAGATGTATCTACGGAAAACGTAGACGAAAAACGCCTTACGCTTCCGGCGGAACAAGCTCTTTTTGCTACCTTGCAAACGGTAGAAAGTACTTTGAACACACTGCCGTCCGGAGCGGACAAAGACGGCTATTTGGCCCGACTCAAAGCCTGCACCGCCTTTCAAGCGCCGTTGGAAACCTTCTTTAAAGAAGTAATGGTCAACGACCCGGACACCGCCACACGCCAAAACCGCTTGGCCTTGCTTGCGCGTGTACGAAGTTGTTTATCCCAAACCGGCGCAGATATCACGCGGTTGTAAAGATAAAATCATACACTAACAAACCCGCTCTCGGTAAAACCGGAAGCGGGTTTATAAATACGAACCGTACAGGTTATCTGCGTTTTAACAACTGTTTGATGCTGCAAGTACCCTATTGACAAAAAAATATAATATATAGTAGCATAAAAAAACTATACATTTTTATAGTAAAAATTAACATTAGGAGAATGTATGATCAAGAAATTACGTACGGTCTTGAACGTGCTAGGCATGCTAATATGTTTCGCTCCGCTTGCCCAATGTGCCCAGCTAGAAAACATAGAAAGAGAATTATTACGACAAAACATACGACACAATGAATTCGTACGTTTTTTTTATTCCGAAAAAGACAACTTGCCCTCTCTTGAAGGCAATGCAATTGTAATGTTTTTTTGCAATGCAGCTAAAAATGGTGATACGGAAACGATGAAAAAATACTTGTTGACACCCGGAATAGATAGAAATATGTTTTGCTCTTCAGAAATGTCTGAAGGTCCTCATCACCTTACGCTGCTTGGGGTGGCCATTCGAGCTCACCAAATTGACACCGCTGTATATCTTGCCGATTGGATAAATCCTCATGCCGGGCTGTCTGCCTTGTTTTTAACAGCCCGGTATATTAAGGATGAACCGTCCTTACGCAAACTGGTTCAGACATTGGTAAGGAAGGGAGCTGATCCGTACGTTAATCAGCGGGCAGATATAGATGATTACTATGCCTATAATGCCTTTGTAGAAGCAGCGAAAATCAAAAATGGCTCAATAATAAATAATTCGCTGTTTTTGGATATATTACTAGAGGAATTGGCTGCTGCAGGACGTCCGGTCAACAACCCCGTTGTATTAAATGTGTACGAAGAATTTGATGGAGGAAACAGTGCCATACGGGATATAAATGATTTTGCCGAAAATTCGGGTATTGCCGGAATTTTGCGTAGTAAAGGTTTAACTTTTGCTCCCAAACTTGTAAAGGCTCCGCCCTTTCAGTGGTACTAGTTATACCTCTAAGACCTGTTTCTAATAGAATATCCGGATAGGGTGTATAACCCCCGGTATAATAAACTGAACCCCAATTGTCAGACTCTTTCTATCCGATTTTTGGGGTTTAGTTCGTCTTCGCCGAAGATTTTTTATGATGCAAAACTATAAAAAGGGTGCTAAACGACGCTGAATATCATTTTTTATTTGTTGGTGATATCGGAATTTTTCTCTATCGGGCTTCCGGTGATAAATGGCACCGGATTCGTACTCCTTCTCAAAAATAGCCAGAGCTTTTTGATAGCAATTACACGCTTGCTGCGGATTGGGGATCCTGTCCACTCCTTCTTCATACATACGGCCCAACCAATACAAAAGATCTAAGAAATTCCATCCGGACCGTTCCACCCACGTAACATAATGTGTCAGGCATGTAATACCAGCGCCCCCTCTTCAACATGTTGTTTTAATCATGGGTTTATTCTAGCACATGTGAATACTTATTTTTCCAACGGAAAAGTTATCTGAAAACAACTTTTCAAATCCCCCCCTTGACAATTTTAACTTTTCCCTTATACTATTCATACGGGTTGTATCATCCGCAGGCAGTAGGTGTTGCCGCACAAGAGGCGGCTTGTAGGTTGGGGCTCTCTTGTGGCCAAGTGCCTGGCTGACGGAGCGTGTGTGCGGGTTCGTCCGGGGCTGTGTTTCGGCGGTGCCGGGATGGAGGCGGACGGAACGTAGGCGGGTCTTCGGTGGCGGCGCGACTGGGAGGGTGCAAGCACCCGAGTTGTGTGAAGGGCATATTGGTGAAACGTTGGGCGGTTAGCGGCAGTGTCCTGCCGTGTTTCGGGCGGAGATGAACCGGGTTGATGTATTTGTTTCGGCCGGGTTTTCCCGAGAAGGCAACGTAATTCCTGCTAGTCTGCCATTACTGCAGTAGAACTAAGAAGGAGAGTATCCCATGAAGGGACGACCGTAAACCCCTCGGTTTGGTGACCGAGGGGCTTTTTTTCGCATAAAAAACCCCGGGAAGCGAATGCTCCCGGGGAATCTGTACAATCAATTATTCCAATTAAAACTTAACACCGGCACGAATACCATATTCGCGCGTAATGTTGAAAGGCTCCAACAGGTATCCTGTCACTATAAATCCACCACCTTCTGTGTCATGTCCATAATAAAACGGATCAGAATTTTGGATTTTCCAATAACGCCAGAACGGTTCTACAAATACTCCAACGCCATTTATATCAAATTCCGCTTTCACACTGGCACGCAAACCAAATCCTTTATTCTGATGATTGGTAGCAACATTTGTGTTTGTAAACATCCCTCTCATGTGACTACTTTGCGTACCCCGCAAGAGCCAGTCAAATTCCGTATTGAGCGAAAGTTTAAACACATCCCCCGCTTCAAACACAAGCGTAGAACCTATCGGCATAAACAAATAATTAGAGGTACGTTGATAGGTAGTTCCCGTGACTCCCCCGTAATCCATTTCTCCGTCTTCTCCGTTACGCAATGAACGGTACGCAATTCCTAAATACGGCCAAATAGAAACAGGTTCTCCCCACTTGTAGTAGCGCCCCACTTTGAGAGCAAATTCCCAGTAATAATCTCTTTCGTCGTAACTCTTGAAGGGGGCTCCACTCCACAAATATCCGTCATAATCCACTTTGCCATCCATATATCTGAGTTCCAACGAAGCAAAAGACGGGTCGTCATCCGTGACGTCCTGCGACACCACGCTGTTGCGCGTATACACCAAACTGGCCCCTTGTTTTCTCCCATGATCCCGGATAGGATGCTCCATATGTGGCTCGCGGTATCCGTAATCGGAATGTTCGTAAGCGATTTCTAAATTATGTTGTTTAAGTTCTGCAAAGACCGGAAGACAAACTAACAGTGCGACCAACGACGCTACTATTTTCTTCATACACCCTCCTGTGTATTGTAAAACGTATAATTCATTATACCAAAAAATAGCAAAAAAATACGGACCGTTTTTTTACGGTCCGTTTCCGTCGGTAAAATACGGAGTTAAAAACGCACCCCCACCCGCATCATCGCTACGTGGAACTGCAAATTGCGGTCTTTGGCAAAGTCCGTTAAGTGTTTATCCTTGATAAAACCAAAGGTATAACGGTACTCCAATCCGGCAAACATCCAATCGGTTACGTTGTACTGTACTCCCAGTCCGGCATAGAGCGAAGCCCCCCAGTGGTTTTCGTTGGTGTTGGCTGCCGGAGTATCCGTTTTTAAACGGGCATTCATCATACCGGCCCCCATCGGCATATACACTTGCCAATTGTCCCACGGATTGAGTGTCAATTCCCCCGCCAAAGCGATGTTGTGTGCGTACATACCGTGGTAGTGACGTTCTTCTGCACCGCTACCGTGTGTTTTTTTGCCCGGGTGTAACATCATGTAATCTACCCCTACAGCCAAATGGTCGCTCATATAGTGCAAGGCACTCATTCCGGCGGCAAATCCGTTCGTGGAATACCGGTCGGAACGGTCATCCTTGTTGTAAGACACCGTCGTTCCGCCCGCTACCGAAATTTCCATTTTTCTTTCGTTAACAAGCGCAGCTTTGCTCGGTTGATACGTACTGTAAATGACGCCATCCGTCGTGCGTTGCCCGCGTGCGTTCGTGACCGTTTGTTCCATAACCCCATAATCGGTAGTACCTTTTTTATTCTTTACGCTTACATCATACACTTCGGTTGAAGTCGTAGTTTTTGTTTTTTTCAAGGTCGGCTCCCCTTTTTTAAGCGAAGCCGCATTGGCTGCATGCGTGGCTTTGGCTCCCGCCGCTTGTTGATTGACAGCCGCCCGGTGTTGAGACGCTTTGGCGTGTGTACCCGCTGCGTGCCCTTCCATCGGCACGGTGTAGGAAACCTGATCGCCCTCTATCACCACGCCTGCGGGCGTATTGACGGCGGCCACATCCCCCGATACATACGTCGTTTGCCCTTGTTGGGCAAAGGCCAAACTGACCGCTAACAAAAATACAAGGGCCAGTATAACAGTGTGTGTTTTGTTCATAGAATTCCCCCTAGTAAGATATACAACATTTTTATTGTAACCAAGCTCTTTACCAACGGGCAAGTTCAAAAAATAATTAGAACGCGCCTAACCCGCCAACGTTCCTACCTTTTAATGCGGTAAAATGCTACAATAAATACACACGCCGGGGAAATTTATGACCAAGAATTTATCGTTTTCATATTCTAAAATGGGAATGTATAAGGAATGCCCGCAGAAGTACAAATTCCGTTACGTTCACTTATTACCGGAAAAACCGAAATACTATTTTGCTTTTGGTTCGGCGTTGCATGCCGTCATGGAGTTTATTCACAATCCCGCGCACACGGCCATTCCCACCTTGCCGGAAGCGCTGAATTTTTTAGATAAAGAATGGAACAAGACAACTTTTGAGCAAAAAGGATATGCCTCGGCCGCTAAGGAACTGGAAGGATATGCCGAAGGCCGGCGTATTGTGGAAAGTTATTATGCCCAAAACCCGGCGTTAATTCCGCCCCCGGTGTCTGTAGAAATGAAGAGCACGCTGGATATAGACGGGCTGAGTTTAATTAGCATTGTGGACCGGATTGATTATTTGGGGAACGGACGGATTAAAATTTTAGACTACAAAACGGGCAAAACCGTCCAACGGGAACCGGACCAGTTATATATGTACCAGAAAGTAGCAGAAAATTCCCCGACCATTAAAGCCCTCGTACAAGCCAAAGATCCGTCCATCAAAGAAGTACGTGTAGCGGAACTGAGTTTTTACCACTTACCTACGTTAACAGAAATGAAGTTTGACCGCGCACCGGATAAAGAAATTTTTGAATTTTGGCAACACGTACTGCAAGTGGCCGATAAAATCCGGGCGGGGAAATTTGATCCCACCCCCGGAGAAAACCAATGCCGCTGGTGTGATTACCGCAATCTTTGCCCTGTGTTTACGGGAAAGGAATACACCGGGACGGAGAGGCGCACGCGCCCCCAAACATTGCCTCCGGCTGAAAATCCGCTTACAAACGAACAAGACCTTCTGAGTGAGAAAATTGACCGCTTAGGCCAGTTGCAAGAAGAAGTTGCCCGTCTACAACAAGACATCCAAACCCTCTTAGAAAAAAACCATTTTGAGCGGCACTTTGGGAAACATTTCAAGGCGGAATTGACGAACCTGGAACAAACAGATTTTACCGACAAACAACGCGTGGTGAATTTTTTGCGGGAGAAACATTTGTTGTCCAAAGTGCTCGCGCCCACTAAAAGTACGGTTTTGCAATTGCTGCAAGATGAAACGGTTTCGCCACAAATAAAAACGCAATTGCAATCATTTATCCAACGGACTAAAACCGTCCGGTTGGACGTGGAGAAATTGCCGTAAGCAGAACCGGGAAACGTATATGAGAAAAGAATTTGTAATTGCACTGGATATGGGAACTTCGGGCTGTCACGCGGTCGCCGTACGGGCAGACGGTTCCGCCGCAGCCCAGTGTTACTTGCCTTTGACCCCCCAACGCACTGAAGCGGGAATCTCGCAATATCACGCCGCCCAGTTGGACCAAACCGCCCGGTTGGCCCTTCACGCCGTACTGGATAAGGTCGGCCCCCAACGGGTGGCTTCGCTGGCGATTGTTTCCCAACGTTCTACCGTGGTGTTGTGGGATAAATCCACCGGAGAGCCTGTCGGCCCGGTATTAACCTGGGAAGACGGACGCGCACAAGAACAGGCCCAACAAGCACCCCTTTCCCAAGAGGAAGTTCACCTCCGCACCGGGCTATACAAAACACCTTTCTTTTCAGCTCCTAAAATAGCGTGGATGTTGCAACACGCTCCGCAAGCGCATCAGGCCTTACGTCGCGGACAACTCTGCGCGGCACCGGTTGCATCCTATGTAGTATGGAAATTAACCGGCGGCCATGTCTTTGCTACCGATTATGCCCTGGCCCAACGGACCTTGCTTTTGAATATCCAAACGTTGGGATGGGACGAATCCTTGTGCCGGGCTTTTGAAATAGACCCTAACATACTGCCAACGCTGCAACCCACCGCGGCAGACTATGGAACTTACGTGTATCAAGGGATTCCCATCCCCATTACCGTTTGCGGGGCGGACCAACAAGCCGCAGCGGTTTACTTCGGCTTGCAACCGCAAAAAAGTTTAATCAACTACGGTACAGGTGCTTTTTGGTTATACCACACCGGCGAAAAACCCATTTTCTTACCGGGATTGTTGACCTCGCTCGGCGCATCTGACAACGCCGGAAAAAGCAACTATTTGCTGGAAGGCCCCGTTAATGCGGCAGCCAGTACACTCTTATGGCTTAAAGCCCAGGGAATTGCTTTTGATGAGGTGGAAACAGACGATTTGTGCCGGGCGGCGGAAAATCCGCTTTGGCTGCTACCAGCTTTGGGTGGTTTAGGAGCCCCGTATTGGGATTTTACCGTCTCCCCGGCCGTGGAAGGTCTTTCCTCCCGTACACGGAAACCCGATTGGGTTGCCGGTGCCGTGCGCGGCATCGCGTTTTTATTAGCCGATATTGGGTCTTATTTGCAAGAAAACGGATTACCTGTTACCGGCCCGGTGCAAATATCGGGCGGTCTATCCCGGGTGGAGTATTTAATTTCTTTTCAAGCCGGGTTGTTACAAATTCCATTGGAAGTTTCTTCCTGTGAAGATGCCACTGTATTGGGCGCCGCACTACTTGCTTTTAAACAAATTGACAAAAATCTGCAATTTACGCCAGACAAAAAAACGGTAGAGCCGACTTTCTCCGCTATTCGGGCCCGGGAATTATACGCGGCTTGGCAAGCGTTTGTACGCCGGGCGCGGCAAGTCCCTGTCCACGAATCGGAAAAAGTTTGCGGATGCCGCCACACGTCTTCTGCCGTATAAAACGATTTTCCTTCGCTAGAGTAGCCCTTTAGAATTTGCTAGAATAATAAATATGACGACTGATTCCCTTCCCCGACATATCGCTATTATCATGGATGGCAACGGCCGCTGGGCCAGGGCCCGCCACTTGCCGCGTCTGGCCGGACATCAGGCCGGAGCAAAAGCCGTGGAACGCACGATTCAGGCTGCCCAAAAAAAGGGAATCGCTTTTTTAACGCTGTACGCTTTTTCCACGGAAAACTGGTCCCGCCCGAAAGAAGAAATAGACGGACTTATGAATTTATTATCCCAAACATTAACGAAATATACCCGACAGGCCGCTAAGGAAAATCTCCGGTTGTGGGTAAGTGGCGAACGCGAACCGCTTCCCCCCGCGATTTTAACCCAGGTGGATGAGGCCGTCGCGCAAACCGCCACCCACACCGGGCTCACCGTCAACCTGGCTTTGAATTACGGAGCGCAGCAAGAAATTGTCCACGCCGCTAACGCTGCTTATGCTGCCGGAGAAAAAAAACTTACGCCGGAAACGTTGCGCAACTATTTCTACCATCCCGATTTGCCGGATCCGGAACTCATTATCCGCACCTCGGGCGAAGAACGTTTATCTAATTTTTTGTTGTGGCAGGCGGCGTATAGTGAGTTTTATTTTACTTCCGTTTTGTGGCCCGATTTTAATGAAACCGAATTGGACAAGGCTTTGGCCGCCTACGCCACCCGCACCCGTCGGTTTGGAGGCATTTGATGCATAATATCCAACAACACGCCGACGATATCTTGGCGCAAATCAAAAAATTGTCATCTCCCCGTTTTAAAACCCAAATGGCCACGCGTTTTGGTATCAATACCGTGTTTGCCGTCGGGACACCGGTTACGCAATTACGGCTTTTGGCCAAACATTTATCCCGCCCCGATCAACCCCTCGCGGATGCGCTATGGCAGACGGGTGTTCATGAAGCGCGGATTTTAGCAGCCATGGTGGCAGATCCGGCCCGCATGACACGCACCCAATTAAACACTTGGGTAAAAGACCTAAATTCTTGGGACATTTGCGATGCTTGCTGTACACATTTGTTTTCCAAAGTAAAAAATCCGTTGCAACTGGCCGAACGATGGATTAAAAACGAAGATGAATTTACCCGCCGAGCCGGCTTTGCCACTCTTTGTGCCTTGTCCGTACCGCGCGCTAAAACGTCAGATGAAGCCCTTTGTCATTTTTTACCGCTCATTAAAATTCACGCTTCCGATCCGCGACCCATGGTACACAAAGCCGTTAATTGGGCTCTACGCAATATCGGCAAAAAAAATCCGCGTTTAACCCCCCATGCCATTAACTGTGCCAACGATATTTTAGACCTCTACGAAGAAAACAAAACCGCCCGCTGGGTCGCTCGTAATGCATTGTGGGAATTACGATCGCCTAAAATCCAACGCTTATTAGCTACCCGCAATTAATTCTTTCCCCCTGCACGCGCGTACGGAAATTTAGTAAAATAACTGTATGCTACTATCTCGTATTTTAACAGCCGTTATTGGTATTCCCCTTATTTTAGCCGCTATCCACTTCGGCGGTATTTTTTACATGGCCTTTGTGGGCGGTGTAATTTTGCTGTGCTTGTATGAGTACAGTTTGGTATTGACGCTCGGTAAAAAACCCATTCACACCGTTAGTCTACTCCTTTTTGGATTACTGATGGCGGCGGTGGCAATTTTAGGGCGCACCTCGCTGCAAAGCGAATTACCCGATAACCTTTATCCCTTTGCCATTAGTACCGTCATCTGCGGCGTACTGCTGTTAGAAGTACTTACCCCACGCCGATCGTGGGAACGCGTCTGTCATACATTTACGGGTATTTTTATGATTCCGTGGGCGTTGGCACACCTCATTAATCTGCGTGATATCCCAACCTACGGTGAATACCTGACTTTATTTATGATCGTAACCGTTTGGGTATCTGACACGGGGGCCTATTTTTCGGGCCGTTTTTTCGGCCGGCACAAATTAAACCCCGAAGTCAGTCCTAAAAAAACGTGGGAAGGAGCCGTCGGCGGAACTTTATTGGCTGTTGCGACAGCAGCCCTTATGCAACACTTGTTTCTGTCCGAGTGCTTTACGGTACAAAAAGCCTTGTGGCTTGGATTATTAGTAGCGGTCGTCGGACAGGTATCCGATTTAGCGGAATCGGTCCTCAAACGATCGGCAGGCGTTAAAGATTCCTCCCATTTGCTACCCGGTCACGGCGGATTTTTGGACCGCTTTGATTCTTATTTACTGTTAGCTCCGTTATTTTACTACGTGGTTTTATATACACTATGAAGAATATTGTTATATTAGGTTCCACCGGCTCTATCGGTACCTCTTCGTTAGACGTAATCGCCCGGTTGGGCCCGGATTACAAAGTGTTAGGTTTGTCAGCAAACCGCAACACCGACCTTTTTCTGCAACAAATTCACACTTTTCAACCGCGTTTTGCGGCGGTGTTAGACCCGGAGAGCTACCAAAAAATCAAAGACCAAATCCCTGCTTCCACCCGGCTTTTACCTCCGGAAATAGACAGTTTATGTTTCATGGCTTCGTTGCCAACTGCCGACTTAGTAATAAACGGTGTGGTAGGAGCCGTTGGGTTTCAACCCCTGGTGGCCGCCATTAAAGTAGGCAAAACAATCGCCCTGGCCAACAAAGAACCCATGGTCATGGCCGGTAAAACGTTGATGCAGGAATGCGAACGCTGGAAAGCCGCCATTATTCCCGTAGATAGCGAACCGTCTGCCATTTTCCAATGTCTGGCCGGCGTGGCGGATACCCACAGTTATTCCCAACGCTCGGACACCATTTCTAAAGTGTTTTTAACAGCATCCGGCGGACCTTTTGCTAAACGGAAGGGCTCTTTATCTTCCGTCACTGCGGAGGAAGCCCTGCACCACCCGCGTTGGAAAATGGGCAAAAAGATCACCGTGGACTCCGCTACCCTGATGAATAAAGGTTTTGAATCCATTGAGATTATGAACTTATTCAATTTGCCCGAAGATAAAGTGCAAATTGTTATTCACCCGCAATCCATTGTGCATTCGGCCGTTGAGTTTTACGACGGAGCCATTCTGGCACAACTGGGCGAACCGGATATGCGCGTGCCGATCCAGTATGCCATTACATATCCCAAGCGAATGCCCAGCCCCGTCAAAAAATTAAATTTATTTGAAACCGCCAAACTGGATTTTTCTGCCCCGGATTTGGACCGTTTCCCGTGTTTGGAGCTTGCGCTGGCCGCCGCCCGGCAGGGAGGCATTTTTCCGGCGGTACTCAGTGCCGCCGACGAAGTAGCTGTATCTGCTTTTTTGGATGGAAAAATTAAATTTACCGATATCGCCAAATTGGTGTATACGGTGTTAAAGGCCGCCCCGCAAACGCCCGGTAATGCGACACTCAACCAAGCGTTGGAAGCCGACCGTTGGGCCCGGGAAACGGCCGAAGCCTGCCTGCAGGAAAAATCATACCGTACCGCCGTGATTTAGGAGAAACTATGTTGCTTTCTATTTTTGCTGTTTTAGTTGTTCTCAGTCCAATCATTATTGTGCACGAGTTCGGCCACTACCTGGCTTGCCGGCTGACCGGGATCCGGGTTAACGAATTTTCGTTTGGATTTGGCAAAATTTTGTGGCACAAAAAAATGGGTGATACGGACTACCAACTCCGTGCCATTCCGTTTGGCGGATTTGTAGAGCCGGCCGGCCCCATGTTCCACCCACAAAATGCGCAAGAACCGCCCAAACCCTACGAATTTGCCGCCAAAAAGTGGTATGCCAAATTCTTTATGGTGGTAAACGGAGCGGTGTTTAACTACCTGTTGGCCGCAGTAATTTTCAGTATTATTGCTTACATCAGCGGGGTAGCGGAAACCAATCCCGTACGCTTACCGCCCGTCGTGGGAACCGTGGCCGAAAATTATCCTGCGCAAAAAATCGGCTTGCAAGAAGGGGACCGCATTATCCGTGTCAACGGTACCTCTATCTCCAATTGGAAGGAACTGTCCGAGGCGTTGTCCCAGCGCAAAGGCGATATAGCCCTCACCTATCTGCACGGTGATGAAGAAGAAAATGTCGTGGTCCGGGATAAAGATTTTAATCCCCAACATCCCACTATTTTAGGTATTACCGTCCAACCGGTTTTCCGTTCCGTATCCCTATTACAAGCCGCCGGTTATGGATTGCAACAATGCTATTATTGGACGGCCCTTTCTTTCAAATCTATCGGGCAAAGTTTCCGCCAAAAGAAAGCCCCCGATTTGGCAGGCCCTATTGGGATTGTCAATATTATTCATCAGGCGGCACACCGCGGCCTACTGGATTTCATTTTTCTTATTGGGTTACTATCGGTAGCGGTAGGAATGTTCAATCTGTTCCCTATTCCCGTGTTAGACGGCGGTTACGCCCTTGTGTTTTTAGGAGAAGGAATTACCCGCAAATTACCGACGGAAAAGACGCTCAACGTGGCGGTGAATATAGGATTATACCTACTCATTGCGCTAGTGCTGTATGCCTCTTATTCGGATGTCAAACGTATTTTCTTTGCTCGGCCCGCCGCGTCGTCCCCGGCCGCCCCAAAAACCGATTCTGGCGAGGTGAACCATGTACAAGACTAGAACTGTTCAAGTAGGACCTTACACCTTAGGTACCGGTCATCCGGTACGCGTGCAGAGCATGTGTAACACCGATACCCGCGACGCTATAAAAACAGCCGCCCAAATTTGTGCACTGGAAGAAGCCGGTTGTGAAATCAACCGCGTGGCCGTACCCGATATGCAAGCCGCCCAAGCGATTGGCGAGATAAAAAAGCGTATTCATTCCCCCCTGGTAGCGGATATTCATTTTGACTACAAATTGGCCTTGGAAGCTATCAAACAAGGCGTGGACAAAGTACGCATCAATCCCGGCAATATCGGTGCGGTGGAAAACACCAAAGAGGTCGTCCGTGCCGCGGCCGATCACGGCGTTGCTTTGCGTATCGGCGTTAATGCCGGTAGCGTGAAATATTTAAAGCAAGTACAGGGCCGCATGGAACTGACCGACGAAAAATGGGCCGAGATTATGGTCAACGAGGCTCTGGAACAAGCCAATATTTTAGAACAATTAAACTTTAAACAGGTAGTTGTTTCGTTAAAGTCTGACCATTTCAAACGCACCGTGCTTGCTAACGAATTATTCGCCCGGCAAAGTGATATCCCGCTACACCTTGGGCTAACCGAAGCCGGCAGTTTTTTAAGCGGAACCGTCAAAAGCGCGGTAGCGTTGGGTACGTTACTTCAAAAAGGAATCGGAGCCACGATTCGCGTATCGCTGACAGAAGACCCGCGGGTCCAAGTACGCACCGCTTACGAAATTTTAAAAGCTCTGGGGTTACGCGAATACGGCCCCAACTTAATTTCTTGCCCCACATGCGGCCGCACGCAAGTGGATGTGACGGGTACCGTACACGCCCTGGAAGAAAAGATATATGCCGACCGCGCCTTACGCGAAAAAGCTACCGGACTAAAAATTGCCGTCATGGGGTGCGTGGTAAATGGCCCTGGCGAGGCACGCGATGCGGATTTTGGCATTGCCGGCGGCAAAGGCGAGGGATTGTATTTTGAACACGGACAAACCATGTTCAAACTCCCGCAAGAAAAATGGTTAGATTTTTTGATTGATAAAATTAACACCTGGAAGAAATAAGGACGAATTATGAAATTATCACAATACTATATCCCTACACTTAAAGAAGCACCAAAAGACGCCGATACCCTGTCGGCTAAACTCATGATACGCGCAGGGCTTATTCGCAAACTCGCCAGCGGCCTATACGAATGGCTACCTTTAGGGTTGCGTGTACTTAAAAAAGTAGAAAATATCGTACGCGAGGAAATGAATAAAGCCGGTGCGTGCGAAGTATGGCTACCCGTCGTCCAACCCAAAGAATTGTGGCAAGAAAGCGGACGCTGGACCTTCTACGGCAAGGAACTGTTACGCTTTGCCGACCGTAAAGAAGCCGAATTTTGCATTGCTCCCACCGCCGAGGAAGTCATCACGGACCTTGTGCGCAAAGATATATCTTCTTACAAACAACTACCGGTTTGTTTGTATCAATTCGGCACCAAATTCCGCGACGAAATTCGCCCCCGCTTTGGCGTGATGCGCGCACGAGAATTTTACATGAAAGATGCCTATTCCTTTTCCGCTACCGACCAAGATGCCTCTGCCTGGTATCAAAAAATGTATGACGCCTACCAACGGATTTTTACCCGTTGCGGTTTTGCGTTTGCCGCCGTGGAAGCCGATACCGGGTCTATCGGCGGAAATTTCTCCCACGAGTTTATGGTTCTGGCTGACACCGGGGAAGATACCATCGCGATTTGCCCCGCCTGCGGCTATGCGGCCAATACCGAAAAAGCCGAAATACAACCCCCCGCCGAGGCAAAAATCAATCCGGCCGATTTGAAAGCGCCCGAAAAACGCGCCACCCCCAACGCTCATAGCGTGGAAGACGTGGCGCAACTCTTAGGCGTTCCGACAGAAAAACTAATCAAATTATTGGTATTTACGGCCGATGGTACCCCCGTGATAGCCCTTGTTCGCGGGGATCACGAACTCAATGAATTTAAGTTAAAAGCCCTTTTGAAGTGCAACGAACTGACCAAAGCCAGCGAGGAAGTTTATACGCAAGTCACCGGCTCCCCCGTAGGTTTTGCCGGCGCCCAAGGGCTCAAAGAAAAAAACCCCGGTGTAAAAATCTACGCCGATAATTACGTCAAGAATATTATCAACGGGGTTGCCGGCGGAAACGAAAAAGACGTACACATGATGAATATTACGCCCCGGCGTGATATTCAGGTAGATGTATACGCCGATTTAAAAATGGCCTCCGCTGCCGACAAATGCGCCAAATGCGCAGCCCCGTTCACGTTTAAACGTGGCATTGAAACGGGACACGTTTTCAAACTGGGTACTAAATATTCTGCCGCCATGAACGCCACGTTCTTGGACGAAAATCAAAAATCCCAACCCATGATTATGGGATGTTACGGCATTGGAATCAGCCGCGTGGTGGCAGCCGCCATAGAGCAATCGCACGACGAAAACGGCATCATTTGGCCCGCTCCGTTGGCGCCTTTTGATGTGGCCCTGGTGGCTATTGACTACGATTCCAACCCGGAAGTAAAGAAACACACGGACGAAATTTGCACCCAACTGGAACAGGCCGGAGTTTCTGTCCTACTGGATGACCGGGATGAACGCCCCGGAGTAAAATTCAAAGACATGGACCTTATCGGTTTACCGCACCGGTTGGTTGTTAGCAGCCGGACGGTTAAAGACGGCCAATGTGAATATAAAAACCGACGGGAAAAAGATGCTTCCCGCTGGCAGTTGGACACAGCCGTAGAACAATTGCTAACACAGATCCGTTCCTAAAATTATGAACGCACAAAAAGTCCGGACCGCAGTAAGCGGTCCGGACTTTTTACTTGCCAATCATTAATATCTATTTAATTTCCAATACAGAACGGCCACCTTGCTGCGGGCTGTACGGATCAGTCACTTTGACACCATCTATGACGTACAGAAACTTATATGTACCGGGCAGAATGGAAAGTGTGGTTTCCCAATATCCGTCTTTCTTTTTAAGCGGTTGGGGTTTAGACATGGTAAACCCGCTCACAATCTCCACTTTTTTCCCTTCACCGTACCAACGGAATTTGACCCGGCGGTACTGACTCTTGGGGTTTACACCTACAAATACGCTTTGTTTGGCGGGTTTATCCTGTTTGGCAGATTTTTCCGGCTCAGCCGCTTTTTCCTCAACGGGTGCCGCTGCAGGAGTTTCTTCCTTCGCCGGAAGCACTTCCGGTGCGGCCACAGTTTCTTCCTTTTCCACGGCCGGTAATTCGGTCGGTTGCGGTTGTTGCTCGGCCGTCGTTTGGGCCAATTCCACCGCCGGACGGAACAAACTATCCCCTACTTGCCGGTAAATAAAAAAACCAAGCACGCACATAAGCAGTACGTCCACTAAAATCAAGAAAAGCCACAAATCTTTATTACCGACGGGCTTTACATCTAAATCCAGGTTTTCGTTTTCCATAATTATCCTGATGAAAAAGCGGGCGAAGGGAATCGAACCCTCGTCTAAAGCTTGGGAAGCTTCCATTCTACCATTGAACCACGCCCGCATTACGTCTGCGTACAAATCTTATTATTTATTTTAGCAAAGTTTACGTCCGTACACAACTATTTTTTACACGGGGTTTCCCGGTGGGCAACCAAAGAGCGCACCAACGCCAATGCCTCGCGCTTGTCCTGCACTTTCCCTTCCACTTGGGCGACCGAAACAGCTTCTAAAAGTTCCCCAATCAACGGGGAAGAAGGTAACCGGAACGTTTCCATAATATCCCGCCCCGTAATCACTCGGGAAGGCCGCACGACCCGTGGGTGTTCAAAAAATTTACGGAACAATTGCGTCAGCACCTGTAAATGACGTAACGTTTTCCCCGTACAAGGTTTACGTTGTGCCTGAGCCAAACTCATCATAGGGTCGGCACTGTGGGGCAAAATGCGCCGCAGCTGGGCATCCGTTACATAACTGGTATAATCGGCCCAGCATAACAATAACAATGCGACGGCAGCATCCCCCAAATCGCGGAAAAAATGATAGGCTCCTTTATCGGTTAAAAAATCATTGCTGGCTAAGTTACTGGGGCGCAAATGTTCCCCAATCATGGCACAAATCAACCGAATTTCGCTGCGGCTGTAATGCAGCCGGTATAATATTTGGCGGGCCATAGAAGCCCCTCGCTGTTCGTGATAGAAAAACCGTAACCGTCCGTCCTTCATCTTTGCCGTGGACGGTTTAGCCACATCATGTAGTAAGGCCGCCATTTTAAGTAGCGGTTTTTGTGCACACATATCGGCCAATTTACGGGCATATTTAGGGAAAGCTTTGTCCACGTGCTCTAACAAATACTCCATCCGCTTAAATACGAGTAACGTATGTTTCAGCACCCCCCCTTTTCCGTAATACACCTCGGCACAAGAACGCTGCGGCTCTAACTCCGGGAACAAAGCCGTCAGCAATCCACACGCATCCATCAAAAGCAAATTTTCATAAGCGCGGGAAGTAGTAAACAAACGAACCAATTCCTCGCGGATACGCTCCCCCGCAGGTTGAGAAATCAACGCAGCATTTTTTTGGATTAAGGAAAGCGTGGCCGGAGCAATGGCAAAATTTAATTCCGCCGCCGAACGGAACGCCCGCAACATACGCAGAGGGTCCTCTTCAAACACCGTTAAATGGGTGGGACGGATAATTTTATTTTTTACGTCGGCCAACCCCCCCGTAACATCCATAATTTTATCTATTTGTAACCGTTGCAACAACACGCAAGCATTCCCATTTTTTTGCGGACGAATTTGTATATGCGGGCAAGCAGTTACCGGATAGGCCAGCGCATTAAACGCAAAATCCCGGCGTAACAAATCCGCCTTTAAATCCCGGCCCTGATAAGCAGTTAAATCAATTTGGATATTATGACGACGGGTAACCAACCGCCATACCCCAAATTCGGCATCCATCTCAAATACAGCGGCGTTGAGTTTTTTTGCCAAAGCCAACGCGGCCGGTTTTACATCGGCCGGCGGCAAGGTAAGATCAATATCGGTAGATTCGCGCTTAAGAAGACTGCTACGCACAATGCCGCCCACATAATAGGCCTGCGGCACTGTTTCTGCCAGTAGGTGCGCCAAATCAATATGCACAGTATCAGTCAACGGCTTCCTCCGCCGCGGGAACAGCCGTCCGGGCGGCTAATTTGGCTACAGCGTCTTTGCGCAGTTCGCGTTTGAGCACTTTTTGCAGTGCATTTTTAGGTAGTTTTTCTACAAATTCAAAATCACGCGGCCGTTTATAATTATCCAAGTGCGTTTTTAAGAACAAACGGAATTGTTTTTCGTTCAATTCCACCCCTTCTTTTTTAACGGCATACAGTTTGATAAACTCGCCTCCCCGTCCGTCCGGAACGCCGATAATGGCACACTCCGCTACGGCCGGGTACTCGCATATCACCGCTTCTACTTGGGCCGAAAACACTTTGAGCCCTTTAATGATAATCATATCCTTTTTGCGGTCTTTGATAAAGATAAAACCGTCATCATCCACTTCCACGATATCACCGGTTTTAAACCAACCGTCCGGCGTAAACGCATCTTTGGATGCTTGTTCGTTTCCCCAATAGCCGCGGAACACGTTGGGCCCTTTGACACACAGTTCTCCTTCGTGGTTACGTGGAACCTCCTGGCCATTATCATCCAGAACAAGCGTACTAACGCCGGGAATTGCCGGACCAACTGACTTAATCTTCTGCAATTCCTCCGTGTTGACACTCACCACCGGGCTTGTTTCCGTAAGCCCGTATCCTTCCAGTATCGGTACGGAAAATTTTTGTTCAAACCGATCCTTAATCTCTTGCGTAAGGGGAGCAGCCCCGGATACACAAAACCGCACATTCTTAAACGGCCAGAAACGCAGGTAAAGTTGTTTGAGTCCCTTGGCTTCCTTGGAAAGTACGGCATAAATTTGCGGCACCGCCAACATCAAGGTAACATTTTCCGAACCCATAGCTCCCAACCATTTGCTGGCCGGCATCACGTTGGCTACAATCACCACCTTGAGTCCCAAATAGAGCGGAATGACGACACAA
The DNA here is from genome assembly GCA_902765225.1 of Candidatus Avelusimicrobium intestinale. Lineage (GTDB taxonomy): Bacteria > Elusimicrobiota > Elusimicrobia > Elusimicrobiales > Elusimicrobiaceae > Avelusimicrobium > Avelusimicrobium intestinale. The sequence continues at coordinate 34,076 of CACWYV010000004.1, read as the reverse complement.
GTGGTCCACGCAAAAGAATGGAACATCGGTAGCAGGCACAAAAATACATCTTCGTCATCAATTCTGAAAATTTGTGCGCAGGAAATCACGTTGGAAGCCAAGTTCCCGTGCGAAATCATTGCCCCTTTGGGTAGTCCCGTCGTTCCGGACGTGTAAAGGATGAACGCCAAATCATCCAGTCCCGCTTGCGGAGAAGCCGTTTCATCGTGAACAGTAGATTTTTCTAACTCTTTCCAAAACAGCTGCACTTTGGGGCAATCCGCCACCGAAGTGGGGATTTCATCCGTCGTAAAAATATAATTGACTGTAGGCGTTTCGGGAACGGCTTTGACATAATGACGCAAAAACTCGGCCTGCGTAACAACGGCTTTGGCTCCGGCATTATTTAAAATAAATTGAATTTCTTCCTGCTTAGTCACCATGAAGTTGATGGGAATACTCACCGCACCCAGTTTATACAATCCGTAATTGGCCACTACTGTATCAATAGCATTGCGGTGGACGATACCCACCCGGTCGCCTTTGCGGATACCGTGCTCAAAAAACATATCCGCGGCGCGGTCCACTTGCATTAAGAGTTCATGATAAGATACTTTTTTGCCAGTACCGGCTTCTACCAAGGCCGTACGGTCCGGAAAGCGGAACGCACTGTCTGCCAGAGAAGTATATAAATCTTTGCGACGAATCATAAAACACCTCGTTTCATAGGACTATATGTATATTGTATAAAAATCAAACCTGTCTGGGGTCTAAAATATCCCGGAAAGCATCCCCCAGCAAATTCCAACCCAGTACAAAAAGGAAAATAGCCGCCCCCGGAACAACGACTGTATACCAATATGCCAACGGGTGTTGCGCCGTCCCCAGGACCCAGTTGCGCGACATGGCAATTAACTGTCCCCAATCGGCCGTGCCCGGTTGCGCACCTAGCCCTAAAAAGGAAAGCGAAGCCGCCGTTAACACAATGTAGCCAATATCCAAGCTGGCTACCACCACCGCCGGGTAAATAGAATTAGGTAAAATATGACGCAGCAAAATCCGCGTCCCACCGGCCCCCAGCGTACGGGCAGCCGTTACATAATCACGCCGCTTAACCGATAAAATATCCCCGCGTATCAGCCGCGCGTATGACGGCCAGGCTACGGCTGTTAAGGCAATCATCATATTCTTTAAGTCCGGCCCCAACATGGCCGCAATCACCATCGCCAACACCAAAGAAGGCACCGCAAATACGATATCCGTCAAGCGCATGAGCAGTTCATCCACTTTCCCACCGAAATAAGCCGCTACAGCCCCCACCAAAAGGCCAATTAAAAAAGCGAAAAAGGTAACCGTTACGCCTACTTGAAACGCAAGCCGCGCTCCCCATACCACGCCATAATACAAATCATACTGTTGTTCGGTAGTGCCGAACCAATTTTGCGCAGAGGGCGGCTGCGGCGTGATGGCATAACTTTTTTGCGGCATTTGATACGGATTGTTTTTATTATGTACGGGAGCCAACCACGGCGCCCCCAACGCCACAAACAGGAAAAACACCACCAACGCCAACCCCACTAATGAGGTCTTATTGGTACGAAGGCGTTTGATAAAACGGTTTTTGAACATCGTTTACTCCAACCGGATCCGCGGATCCACCGCGGTATATAAGATATCCGAAAGTAAATTTCCCAGCACAAACAGTACCGCCACCATCAAAGAAAAACCCAAAATACCCGCAATGTCCAATTGTTGGGCAGCCATAACGCCAAAACGGCCTATGCCGGGATAATCAAAAATGGTTTCCACAATGACCGTCCCCCCCAACAAGCGGATAAACTGAATACTGGCCAACGTAATAACCGGTATGATGGCGTTTTTGCCGGCATGTTTATAAACAACCTGCCGCGGGGAAAGCCCCTTGGCACGCGCCGTACGAACGTATTCTTTATTCAATTCTTCTAACATACTGGAGCGCATCACCCGCACCATCAGGGCAAACGAGCCGATACACAACGTTACGGCCGGCAATACCAAGTGGGAAAGAACGTCCCCAAATACACGCATATTGCCGTTTAACAAGGCGTCCACTAACAAAAACCCTGTGTAGGTCTTAAAGGAAGGGCCGTGGATAATTAAATCGGTTTGGAAAGAATAACCGCCCGGAGCAAACCACCCCAGTTTCCCGTAAAACAACATTAAGAGCAATAGCCCCAACACAAAAATCGGTAATGAAAAACCACCTACACTGACTACCCGCGCTAAACTATCCTGCCACTTGTCTTTATGCACCGCAGAAAACACCCCAAACCACACACCGAAAAACACCACCAGTATCATGGTAACCAACGCTAATTGAACGGTAGCGGGCAGATATTCTTTGAGGGCTTGTGACACCGGCATATTGGCACTGGGGCTATACCCCAAATCCCCCTTCGCTACTTGCCCCAACCAACGGCCGTATTGTTTAAACACATTGTCCCGCAGACCATACTGCCGGATGACTTCTTCCAACGCTCCCATTTGGCGCGGATCTTTGACGTACAAAGAGGCACGCATCTCCGGACTGAGGCGTTGGGTTAAAAAGAATAACAAAAAAGTAACCCCTAACACCACCACCGGAAGCAATAACAGTCTGCGGACAATGTAACGAAACATATACTCTCTACTTTCTGTAAGATGTTACGGCGGCCCAAGTTAAAGCATAGGCCGCGTAAAATTCTTTTAACACCAATTTTTCACGCACGGTATGGCAGTTATACACACCCACGCTTAAATTCGGTACGGTAAACCCTTTTCCGCTCAACACGTTGGCATCACATCCCCCACCGGAAGAACGGGCATAAAGCGGCAAATGTAATTTTTTAGCCGCCGCCAATAACGCCTTTACCACCGGATGCGATTTGGAAATCTGCACGGAAGGATAACGCAGCGCGGCTTTAAAATCAATGACCGGCTTACAGATACGACCGTCAATCTTTTTGGTGTAATGTTTGACGGCTTGGTCAAAGGCCCGTTTCATATGAGCCGTTTGTTTGGCCAATTTATCCATCTTTAGGCTGCGCGCTTCCCCGATGAGCGATAGTTTCTCCATCACAACATTAGGCACTTCTCCGCCACTCACCGCACCAAAATTGGCCACCGTTTCCTTGTCAATACGACCTAATTTCATGTGCGAAATAGCATATGCCGCTACTTCCAAAGCGGAAATTCCTTTTTCCGGGCAAGCCCCGGCATGCGCCGCAATACCGTGTACCTCTACCACAATATCGTTTACCGCCGGGCCTTGAATCAGTAGTTCATCCCCGCCTTCGTTATCCAAAATCATGCCTTCGCGGCCTTTGAGTTGTTTATAATCCAAATTTTTAGAACCGTGCATTCCCCGTTCCTCACATAACGTAAACAACACCTCCACCGGCGGATGAGGAACTCCCGATTCTTTTAAACTTTTCAATACCTCTAAAATGATAGCGACGCCGGCTTTATCGTCCGCCCCTAAAATAGTGGAACCGTCCGTGACGATAGAATCTTTCTTGACAATGGGCCGGATATGCTGGCCCGGTTTAACCGTATCCAAGTGCGCTACCAATACAAAAGGTTTACTCTTGACCGTTCCGGGCAAAAAGCCCATCACGTTGCCACGGGCATTTGTATTAAATTTTTTCCCGGCATTATCTATAACCACCCGGCAGCCGAGTTTTTTTAGTTCTCCCGCCACGCGTTCCTGCATCTTTTTCTCGGTACCGGATTCACTGTCAATCTGCACGAGTTGTAAAAATGTGTCCACCAATCGTTTTTCGTTTATGTTCATTATACATTCTCCTTTGTTACGTGTATGCACGCGCACGCATGTTCCGGCGCGGCTTGCTCCAATATAGGTATCACTTGACGGCAGGCCGCCGTTGCATACGGGCATCGCGGGGCAAACGCACACCCGGTTACCGACCCCGTATGAACTCCCGGATCCGCCGAGACCGACTTACTCAAGGGTTTCCCCACCTGTGGCACCGCCGCCAACAGGGACTTTGTGTAAGGGTGCAGGGGACGCGCAAACAATTGTTCGGACGGAGCCGACTCTACAATTCTTCCCCTATACATTACGGCAATATCATCGCATAAAAACCGCGCTACGGCAAAATCATGCGTTACAAACAACATGGTCAAATCGCGTTCCCGTTTAATATCTTGAAACAAATTCAAAATCTGCGCCTGCACTGATACATCCAACGCCGATACGGGCTCATCCGCTACCAAAATTTTGGGGTCCAAAGCCAGCGCCCGGGCAATGCAAATCCGTTGCCGCTGACCGCCGGAAAACTCATGCGGATAGCGGTCTAAATATGCTTCCAGTAATCCCACCGAAGATAACAACTCCGACAAAAATTTTTTCCGCTCGGCTTTGTTCTTATACAACCCGTGAATATCCAACGGTTCACTGAGCAGTTGCCGCACCGTCATGCGCGGATCTAAACTGGCGTACGGATCCTGAAACACGGCTTGCATATCTCGGCAGAGCCCCTTGCGCTGCTCGCGGGATACCCGCACAGCATTTTTTCCGTTGACAACGACCGTACCGGAAGTAGGTTCTTCTATTCCCAACAACACTTTACAAAGTGTACTTTTACCACAGCCCGATTCTCCCACCAATCCCAACACCCGGTTTTGCCACAACGAAAGCGATACATCCTGCAGAACAGGCACTTTTTCCGTTGCTCCCAATAACCATTTGCGGCGGGTGTACGTTTTATATAATTGCCTTATTTCCACACATACACTCATGGCAGTTCCTCCGGCCAACACCGTACCCGGTGATTCACCTGCGCTAACAAGGGCGGCAACTGGTGGCTGCACTTCGCTTCCGCGTACGAACAACGCGGTGCAAACGGACAGCCGCATCCACATTCTCCCGCTACGGGCGGCGTTCCGCCGATAGCCGGCAACCGGTCCGGTCGTTCTGCGTCCACCGACACCAGCGATGCCAGCAACCCCCGCGTATAAGGATGTTTCGGGTGGTTAAATAATTCGTCTACAGGCGCTTGCTCCATACATAGCCCGCCGTACATCACCAGTACCTCGTCGGCTACTTGGCTGGCCAGGGCCAAATTATGCGTAATAAAAATAACCGCCATTCCGTTTTTACCTTGTAATTGCTTAATTAACTGGATAATCTGTGCTTGAATAGTCACATCCAGAGCCGTCGTCGGTTCATCCGCAATTAAAATATCGGGCGACAGCGCCAACGCCATGGCAATCATGACCCGCTGGCACATACCACCGGAAAATTGGAACGGATACTCGTCCAAGCGTTTATCGGCTTGGGTAATCCCAACCTGTTCAAGCAGTTGCACGGCTTCCTTGCGGGCTTCTTTGGGGGGCAGAGGACGGTGAGCACGCAGGGTCTCAATTAATTGTTCGCCAATGGTCAAAACGGGATTTAAACTGGCGGAAGGATCTTGAAAAATCATGGAAATCTTACGGCCGCGAATGGTACGCAACTGGTTTTCGGGCATCGTCAGCAAATTTTTCCCTTTGTATAGGATTTCTCCTTTCTCTACGTGGGCGGCGGGCGGCAACAACCCCAACAGCGAGAGCGCATGCACTGTCTTGCCGCTGCCGGATTCTCCCACCACGGCCAATACCCGGCCTGTTGCCAACGTGTACGACAAACCCCGTACCACCGGCACGCTGTGGCCATCAGCGGTAAAATGTATATGTAAATCGTTCACTTGTAACACGAACGGATCCTTCATACTATCATTATACTAATTTCTTCCCCCAGAAAACGACGTTCCCCCGCATTCCGCCAGAATTTGCTACACTACCTATATATGAAACAAATGATTCTGGCTGGACTAGCCGCTCTATGTTGGGCGTGTGCCGCGCCCCGTACGGTGACCGTTACACTACCGGACGGGTTTGAAGTAACTGCCCGGTTGGCTCTTACCCCGCAAGAACACGAACAGGGCCTTATGTTCGTGAAACACTTGCCGGAAAACGAAGGGATGTTATTTGTTTTTGAACAGGAACAGCCCCAACTATTTTGGATGAAAAATACCCTGATTGATTTGGATATGGTATTTATCGGAGCCGACAAACAAGTAACTTCCGTAGAGGCGCAAGTTCCCCATTCCTATACCTACACTCCGGAAAACGAAGTCGCCGTGGCTTATGGGTACGGGCAATACGTGCTGGAGTTGTCCGCCAAAACAGCTGCGCGGCACGGCGTTACACCGGGAACATCCCTGCGTTTCTCCCGCGATTTCTTTCCGGCAGAAAACGCGCAACCGGCACTTGACGCTCCCATTCCCGCTACCGGAAAATGATATAATTTAAAAAAGAAGATTTCCCCTCAAATTTAAAACCAGGAGCTCTTATGATTAAACAAGGTACTTGCTATTTTACGTCCGAATCGGTTTCCAAAGGACACCCGGACAAAGTTTGCGATCAAATCTCGGACGCTATTTTGGATGAGATTTTGCGTAAAGATAAAACGGCTCGCGTGGCGTGTGAAACGTATATCACGCGCGGGTTGGTAATGGTAGGCGGCGAAATCACCACCCATACCTGGGTAGATGTGGAACAAATTGCGCGTAACGTAATTAAAGACATCGGGTATGACGACGCCAAATACGGTTTTAACTATCATACTTGCGCGGTTGTCAATGTAATTGGCAAACAATCCCCGGATATCAGCCAAGGGGTGGACGTGGGCGGAGCCGGCGACCAAGGGCTCATGGTAGGTTACGCGGTGGACGAAACCCCGCAGTATATGCCGCTTTCGCTCGTGTTATCGCACGAGATTTTGAAAAAATTGGAAGCCGTACGTAAAAGCAAAAAATTGGATTACCTGGGCCCGGACGCCAAAAGCCAAGTAACGGTGGAATACAAAGACGGCAAACCCGTGCGCATTGATACGGTAGTCGTCTCTACCCAACATACCGAAAAGATTTTGGACAAATCCGGCCGCCAAATTACGGAAAAATCTAAAAAAGAAATTGCCGACGCCGCTATTTGGCCTGTCGTTAAAAAGTGGGCCGATAAAAATACGAAAATCTATATCAACCCGACAGGAAAATTCGTCATCGGCGGTCCGCAGTCCGACACCGGCCTGACCGGGCGGAAAATTATTGTAGATACATACGGCGGACGTTGTCCGCATGGCGGTGGCGCATTTTCGGGCAAGGACCCAACCAAGGTGGACCGTTCAGCCGCGTATATGGCGCGCTACATTGCCAAAAACATCGTTGCCGCGAAACTGGCTCACGAGTGCACCGTCCAAATTGCGTATGCCATCGGGCGCGAAGAACCCGTCGGTTTTTATGTAGATACGGACGGGAGCGGTGTACTACCCGACGAAAAGTTGGCCCAAATTGCCCGCCGGATTTTCCCGCTTACGCCGCGCGGTATTATTGAACATTTCAAATTGCGCCGCCCCATTTATTTGCAAACGGCTGCGTTTGGACACTTCGGCCGCGAAGAATTCCCTTGGGAAAAAACGGACAAAGTTTCTGCCTTACAAAAAGCCGTTAAATAATCTGTTCCCCGCTACGGCGGGGATTTTTTATGGGAGAAAATATGAAAAAAGTGGCTGTATTATTTGCAAACGGATTTGAAGAGTTGGAAGCAGTCGGCACCTATGCCATACTCCGGCGAGGAGGATTAGATACAGACGTCTATGCGTTGGACGGGCAAAACAGCACCGGCCGTTTCGGCTTGACGTGTGGGCCGTTACATTCTTTTGCCAACTTGAATGCTTCGCAGTATGATGCGCTTGTACTGCCCGGCGGACCCGGATACGAATTGCTGGAAAAAAACGAGCGCGTGCAACAACTTATTACTCATTTTATAACGAAAGGGAAAGTAGTAGCCGCCATCTGTGCTTCCCCCACCATTTTGGGCCGGGCCGGTTATTTAAAAGGAAAAACCTACACGTGTTTTACCCCCATGAACGAAGATTTTGGCGGTACATTTACCGGGGAGTACGTAGCGGTAGACGATAACCTCATTACCGGGCAGAGTGCCGCCGCCACGGTGGACTTTGGACTTGCCATTATTGAAAAATTGCTCGGGCCGGAAAAAGCCGACCAGGTTAAAAAGAGCGTTTTTTATAAAAAGTGATCTTGTCTTGCCGGCTGTTTTTATCCAGTAAGAGACTCCGTATCAAGCACGGGATAACACCCTTCTTAATTTAATTAGGCAATCCAATTTTCGTTGCGGTTAGGAACGTTGATAACAATGCATGCTGCTACTATTGCTGTAGGGATTTTGCTTTTTGGTCAACTGCTTACAAAAATAATCTCCTTTATATCCATCACTGGCATAGGAACAGCAGTTAATCCGTTTGGACAAATAATACTGTTGATAGGCGATATTGGGTTTATCCAAAACACAAGAAATCCGGCTAGCGGACAAAGTGGTTATATTTTCATTAGCAACACCATCATAAGTATAAGCCAAGTGACATTGCCATCCTTCTTTACCAAATGCACCTGCCGACTTTATAGGCAACGAAATTAACAGTTTGGATCTTTCCCGGGTAAATACCCCATTGTTTAGGTAGTAGGCCATTTCCGCTTCCCGAATAGCATTAGATGCCGTAACCATTTGTGTAAAGCGGGCCTTGGCAATGGCCTTTTGATACTGCGGCACGGCAACCGCCGTTAATATACCGATAATTAGCACAACCACCAGTAATTCTATAAGTGTGAAACCCATTCTGCTACCAAATTTGTTTTTCATTTGCATATTCATTTTTTCCTCAATCTAATACCTCACACCACCCTCGTCACTTCCCCATTACTTGGCGGAAGCTCCCTTTTGCGGTTGCGGCGCAACGACCGATTCAACCGGCGTTGCATTCTGCACCGCAGATGTTTGCCCTGCCTGGGCGGTTTTCTTAAACAAATCCGGGTAGAGGGTACTTAAGAAAAGTTTTTTCTCGTGTTCGCCCCCGCGGATTTTCAGATTAACGGACAATACATATACGTCCCTTTCCAAAATACTGCGCCAGTTTTTCGGCAGTTTTACAAAGTCCTTAAACGTGGTAATCAACGGTAAATCTTCGCGCGTAGCTTGGAATGTGTGCAGCATCTCTTCCGTGTAGTGCTGATGGTCGGGGAACCGCCACCTTTGTTTGAGTTCCAACCCAAGCGACTCTAATGTGTTTTCAAACGAATCGGGATTGCCCAACGCACAGAAACAGGCCGCCGGCCCGTGAATTTCTTTCAGCGGGATGCGACGGGAAGAACACATGTCCACATAACACTGGGGATGATGTACACTCTCTAACACCGGCACACGCGGATTGTACTGGTGAATAACAGCTTTCATATCCTCTAAATCTTCTTCATCCACTTGGTCACAATGTGTCAAAATAACGAGCGCCGCACGTTTAAATGCCGTCAACGGCTCGCGCAAGATACCATAGGGAAGCAACTGCCCGTTGCCGAAGGGATTTTCGGCATCTACCAAAACGATATTAGCATTTCGTTTCAGCCGGTAATGTTGCAATCCGTCATCTAATAAAATCAATTGGCTTTTAAATTTGCGGATAGCTGTCTTAGCCGCCCATACCCGGTCCGGAGACACAACTATCGGTATTTTGTACGGCGCCAAGACCCGGCTCATCATAAACGGTTCATCCCCCGTACTGCGCCAATCCCCTTTGAAATTTTCAAACAGGATAACCGGACGGGTTGTCTTTTTCTGCCGTTTGTACCCGCGGGAAACAATAGCCACCCGGATCCCGGACCCGGCCATCGCCATAGCGGCTAACATGACAGCCGTTGTTTTGCCCGTTCCGCCTGCCGTCAAATTGCCAATGCACACTACCCGCGCCCGTACTTTTTTGGTCCATTTAAATCCGTGCAAATAGGCCCCCTGGTCTAATTTTACACCCCAACCATATAGTTTGGATGCAAAAGCCAGGAACTTCCGCCCGGACGCGCTGTTTTCAAATCTCTCTTTCAAACGTTCCCAATCCATCGGTGACCTCTCACACTAAAAAATTACTTTGTTATATTTTAGCATTTCACAGCCGTTTAAAACCAATTTTCTGTCCGGCGTAAAATAGTATAATAAAAATATGGCCCGGGATGCTTTCCAAAAAACACCGCTACATTTTCTCCAGTACATAGCCTTAAAAGCCGTGTGTCTGTTTGTGCGCGCGCTTCCGTATCGGCTAGCGGTTTGGATGGGCCGGACGATCATCGCCCCCGTCCGCTGGCCCATGCACAAACGTTTTGCCCGCATGCAACACGACATTGCCCGCGCGTTCCCCGATAAGTCCCCGCAGGAAGTTCACCAAATTGCCCTGGATTCCTGGTGTAATATGGGTGCTATTTTTGCCGAGTTCTTGAAACTCTCCTCCATGAGCAAAGCACAATTTAGAAAACACTGCCGTATAGACGGCGTGGAAAAATTAACTTCGCCTGTGGCAAAAAACGGAGGAATTATTCATATCGGACATTTTACCAACTGGGAAGCGTTTGGTTTGGCGGCCTCGGTTTACGGATTTGAAAAAGCCGTTCTAGCCCAACGTATAGATAATCCGTACGTGGATAAAGAAATTAACCGCTTGCGTCATGTATTTTCCGGTTGCACCCTTTACAGCAATCACCAGGACAAACCGTTTTTCACGTGTATGCGTTGGTTAAAGAAGAAACAAATGCTTGGTATCTTGTTTGACCAAAACACAACCGCCGGAGAAATGTGGATTCCGTTTTTAGGCCGCATGGCGGCGTTCGCCCCGATTACGGCCCTGTTGGCTATCAAAATGCAAGTACCCGTATTCCCCGTCAATGTATCACGGGAAAAAAACGGTCAGCTCGTTTGTACCGTCTATGATCCGATTCTTCCCCCTTTGGAATACAGTCTAAAACATGTGCGTGAGTTTACGCAGCTCTTGGTACGTTACTACGAACAATGGGTACGGCAAGACCCCGCCTCTTGGTTGTGGGCACACAACCGCTGGAAACGCGAGGCCGAAGGATTGGCTTATCTGCAACAACATCCGCAGGAGCGCGCATGACTCCGATAAGGGCAGTTTTTTTTGACCGAGACGGCACTTTGATTTACGATTATGGCTATTTGTCCGATCCGGCCCGCGTGCGGCCTTATAAATGTGCACGCGAGGCGTTGTTGCTTTTACAAAAAGCCGGGTATCATTTTTTTATGGTATCTAACCAATCGGGCATCGGCCGCGGCTATTTCCCGCCGACAGCGGCTCACGCCGTTAATCGCCGCGTGTGTGAATTATTGCGCCCGGCCCATTTTGAAGCCATCGCATTTTGTCCGCACGCTCCCGAAGAAAATTGTACTTGCCGCAAACCTCTTCCCAAACTGGGGTTGGAACTGATTAAAAAATACCACATTGATGTTGCTCACTCCTTTATGATAGGTGATAAAAAAAGTGATATAGATTTTGGCCACAACATAGGGTGTCCATCCATTTTGGTACAAACGGCTAACGGCAAAAAACATCAGCAAAAATACCGTGATATGCACCCCGTATACATAGCCCGGGATTTACTACGGGCAGCAAAATTTATTTTGCGGGAGGGAAAATAATGCGACGGTTCCCCCTTCTTTTGGTGACTTTAAGCATCCTGGGTGGTTGTTTTTGGCATAAATCCGCCCCCCCGGCAGGTTCTCCCCTCGCAAGCGAAACCGCTGCCCCGGCCGCGGCAGTTGCGACCCCGGCCGTAACCTCGGAAACTGTCCCCGTACCGACGGCCCCCACCTCGCAGATTTCGGCCCAACCGTCTATTGCGCCGCTCACTAAATCCGTCTCCAAACCGACTCAGTCTGAACAATCTATCCCTGTGGCCTCGTTACCGCAAACGGCTCCCCGCACAACTGAAAAAAACAACGTACCCCCTGTTCCGGATGTACCCGTTTTTCCAGATGAACCCGCTTTCCCTTTAGAAGGCCGGAGATTGGGCCCGTTGGCGGCTCTTACGCCCCGACCGGATCAGGAAGTTTCTTCCCCGTGGCAAGGCGAACAACTCAAATACGGGTTGTATTATTCTTTTGCTAAAGTAGGTACGGCGTATATCAAAAACCGGGGGCTGGTAAATATCAACGGCCGCGATGCTTATTTAATACAAACAACGGCTTTCTCGGCCTCTATCATTGATACCGTCTTCCGGGTACGCGATATTAACTTGTCGTGGTTGGACGCGCAGCACTTTCATTCTCTGGGATACAGCCAAAGCCTGCGGGAAGGACACTACCGCCGCGATGAATGGGTAATGTTTGATTACACCCACAATACTTACCAAGGCGAAGTGGACAAAAAATCCGGTCTGCGTGCTCTTACCGGAACCGTCACGCAACCGGTATTGGATATGCTGACCTCGCTGTATTTCGTGCGGGGACAAGAATTAGCAAAAGGAAAAGATATTATTTTTGATATCCTTAACCGCGAAGAACAATATCCGTTAGTTGTCAAAGTAATTAAGCGCGAAACGGTTAAAACACCGGCCGGAAAATTTAAATGTATAGTTGTAGAACCGCAATTTCGCGGAGAAGGAATTTTTGTCAGCAAAGGGAAAAGTTTGCAAGTTTGGTTGACGGATGATGAACGCAAACTTCCTGTAAAAATGAAGACAGAAGTATTTATCGGCAGTGTATCTGCGGAATTACTGGAATATCGCCCCAATTAAAGATATAATAAGGTGTTGGTTTGCCGGAGGAATTATGCCAATTAAAACAAACCGTTTACAAAATCTGTTACAATCGTTTGAAGGGAAAAATATCGTCGTAGTGGGCGATATTATGTTGGACCATTTTATCAAAGGTTCCGTCAGCCGTATCTCACCGGAAGCCCCCGTTCCGGTAGTAGACGTAAAGAACGAGTTTTTTGTGGCCGGGGGTGCCGGGAACGTGGCCGTCAACCTGGCGGCATTAGATGCTAAACCGGTTATGATTTCCGTAGCAGGAGCAGACCTGGGTGGAGAACTGCTCAAAAAATTCCTGCGCGAACGGCACGTGAATATCAACGGCATCACCGAAGATTTGGACCGTCCGACTACGCAAAAAATCCGCGTCATGGCAGAGCAACAGCAAATCGTCCGCTTTGACCGCGAAAGCAAACAAATTATTTCGTCCTCTGTTTCTGCCGCTTGTATGAAAAGTTTTACGGAAGCCGTTGACTCGGCAGACGGCGTCATCCTTTCCGACTACGGAAAAGGGATGCTCAGCGACCAAAACATTGAACAAATCATCAGTTTGTGCCGTAAAAAAAATATTCCGGTCTGCGTGGATCCCAAGATTGATAATTTCAAAAAATATAAAAACATTACCTGCATGACGCCCAACACCAAAGAAGCCTGGGAAGGTGCGGGCGAAACTCCAAAACCCGGCGAGGAAGCCATAGAACGGTTGGGCAACAAAATTCTAAAGATGCTCAACGCGGATTCTATTTTAATTACCCGTAGTGCCGAAGGAATGAGTTTATTTGAAAAAGGGACCAAAGCCCCCTACACGGTTCGGGCTACGGCACGCGAAGTATACGATGTAACCGGAGCGGGCGATACGGTTATTTCTGTCTTAACCTTGGCCTTGGCTTCCGGAGCCAACCTCAAAGAGGCAGCTACCTTGGCCAATTATGCCGCCGGGATTGTGGTGGGCAAATCGGGCACGGCTACAGCCACCCGCGCTGAAATTGAAGGAGTACTGTTACATGAGTAATTTACTGATTGTCATTCCGGCCCGGTATGGGTCCTCGCGTTTACCCGGAAAAATTTTAAAACCGCTATGCGGTAAACCCGTTATTCAACACGTCTATGAAGCTTGCAAAAACACAGGCCTGGGTGACGTGTTGATTGCTACCGAAGCCCCCCTGGTAGTGGAGGCTGCCGCGAAATTCGGGGCTACGGCCATCCTAACCAGTGACGCGTGCAAAAGCGGTACAGACCGCGTGTTTGAGGCCGCCCAAAACCGCCCGGAACAACTGATTATCAACGTGCAAGGAGATGAACCCTTTATCAAAACCGAAACCGTCCTGGCCGTCGCCCAGTTATTACAACAAGACCCCACATGCGATATTGCCACGGCAGCGTTTGCCCGACCGGACGATGAACAGGTAGACGACCCGAATATCGTCAAAGCGGTCTTAGCCAAGAACGGTCGCGCACTTTATTTTTCACGGTCGCGCGTTCCCTATAAACGGGAAAAAACAGAAGAAAACTTACGTGTGCCGTACTGGCACCATTGCGGGATCTACGGCTACCGCCGCGCCGCGTTAGAGCGGTTTGTGCATCTGCCGGAAAGTCCGCTGGAGAAGTTGGAACGCTTGGAGCAATTGCGCGCGCTAGAGGACGGCATGGTCATCAAATGCGCCGAAATTTCCCCCTCCGGCCCGGCTATTGATACGGCAGCCGATTTGGCCGCAGCTGAAGCGTACTATCTTAAACATTGTGCCCCGCGTTAAAAACCGGGTGTTTTTTTTATTATACAAAGGAGTCAATTATGTCTAAATTTATTTTTATTACCGGTGGCGTGGTGAGTTCGCTAGGCAAAGGAATTTCCGGCGCGAGCATCGGTAAACTTTTGCAACTCAACGGGTTGAAAGTTAATATGATTAAGTGTGACCCCTATATTAACGTAGACCCCGGTACCATGTCCCCCTACCAACATGGGGAAGTGTTCGTAACCGTGGACGGAGCCGAAGCCGATTTGGACCTGGGCCATTACGAACGTTTCTTGGATGTCAATATGACGCGGGCTAACACCAACACGGCCGGCAGCATCTACCAAACGGTCATTGATAAGGAACGCCGCGGAGAATATTTGGGAGGAACCGTACAGGTTATTCCGCACATTACCAACGAAATTAAAAAACGTTTTACGGCCTTGGAACATGATGCAGATGTGTCTATCATTGAAATTGGCGGTACGGTAGGCGATATAGAATCATTGCCGTTTTTGGAAGCCGCCCGTCAGTTACGCCTGGAAAAAGGCCCGCAAAACGTTCTCTGCGTACACGTAACGTTGCTCCCCTATATCGCGGTAGCCCAAGAATTGAAAACAAAACCCACCCAGCATTCCGTCAACAAACTGCGCGAGTTGGGCATTGAACCCAGCATGCTCATTTGCCGCACGGAACAGCCAATCACCCAGGCACTCAAAGAAAAGATTTCACTTTTCTGCAGCGTGCCGGCCAAAGCGGTGATTGAATGTATGGATGCGAAATCCATTTATCACGTGCCGGAAATGTTTTATAAGCAGGAAGTGGATAAACAAATTATTGCGTTATTGGGCCTCAAACCCACCCAAGAAGTGGATCCGAAACAATTTGAATTTTTTGACCGTGCCATGAATCCTTCCAAAACGGTCAAAATTGCGGTAGCCGGCAAATACGCCGAGTTTCAAGAGGCCTATAAATCCATCCATGAAGCCTTACGCCATGCCGGCATGAATAATGATGCCAAGGTAGAGGTCGTCTATATCAATACGGAAAAAGACGACGTCTCTAAAGCCCTAAAAACGGCAGACGGTATTTTAATTCCCGGCGGTTTTGGCAACCGCGGCGTGGAAGGAAAAATTCAAACGGTCCGTTTTGCCCGCGAACACAAAGTTCCTTTTTTGGGTATTTGTTTGGGGATGCAATGTACGGTGTTGGAGGCCGCGCGCAACTTGTGCGGACTGCATGATGCCAACTCTACCGAGTTTGACCCGACCACCAAGGACCCGGTGGTTGATTTAACCCCCCAACAGAAAAACGTGGTGTACAAGGGAGGCACGATGCGGTTGGGTAACTATTCAGCTGATTTAAAAGCCGGTTCGCTGGCCCACCGATTATACGGTAAAGACCGCATTGAGGAACGCCACCGCCACCGCTACGAGTTTAACCCTGCCTATGTAAAGCAATTGCAAGATGTGGGGCTTATGGTTTCCGGGTGGCACGAAGGCGTACTGCCTGAAATTGTGGAACGGACCGATCACCCGTATTTCATTGCTGTCCAATTCCATCCGGAATTCGGCTCCCGGCCCATGCGTCCTCACCCGCTTTTTGACGGTCTGATTAAAGCCAGTTTAAAAGCCAAGGAAGAAAAAAAATAAACCCAACTGATTACTCTTCCTTCCCCATAAAAATCACTCCCCGTTCCCGGGGAGTGATTTTTTACTAAACAAACTTGCTTCTATTTATCCATCGGCAAGGCGTACGGGTTCGGACGTTCGTTATGGCCGATGTATTTGTTAATGGTAATTTCGCCCCCGGTATCACATAAAAAGGCGTATCCTTTCAAACACAGGGCATCATGTTCACAAATTTGGTCTTTATTGTAATTGCATAAAAAACGGATACGCGGCGGGTTGGTGCGGGCCGTCAACGTCAAGTGAATCCACGTACCGGAACGTTCAATATTCATTTTTAAGTCATTTAAACTCAAAAATTTCCGCATATCCGGATTATTAAACCCTAAATAGGCTTCCACCTTTTCTTGAATATCCTTTTCCAAAAACCGTTTGTCCCACGTACGCTGGTAATACGGCGTTTCGTGCGATTGCAACTGAAAACGCCGCGCCGCATAAAATCCCGCCACTTCCATCTTCTGGCTCAACACCAACAATCCGAAAATCTTGACGACAAACAAGATAAAAATAATGAAAAATGGAAACAGCAGTACTACTTCGGTAGTAGCCTGTCCGCGGCGGGAAAAAAGATTTTTTTGTATCCAGTTCATTTACGGCTCCAACGTGATGGTATATTTAGGCAGCGGGTTGGGCCACACGCAATTGTTCCCTCCCCGCGGGCACGTCATCACCACCCGGTTACGTACGTACGGCTTATACTTCTGCTCCAAATTGATATTAAACCGGTTAAGCGGCAGTTTAAAGGGTTGTTTGAGTAATACCCCATGGCTCAAACTTTTTAATTTACCACGCGCAGACTGCGTCAAATACGCAAACTGAAACAATCTATCCCCACTTAATACATCCTGCACGTCAAACGGAATGTTACGCGAGCCGGAGTGATAGGTACCCGGCTTACCGGAGTTAGAGACATAAAGCATGATTTTAGCCAAATCAAACGGCTTGGTCGGCAAGTCTAACACTTGTCGGATTTGGGATGCACTTTGCCGGGCGCAGTCGGAACGTTTGCAATCATTTACGTTTAAATAATACGCTTCGCGGAACATGATAGCATCTTTACTTACTTCTTTATAGGCATAGTCTTGTGATTTATAAATGGACCCCAATCGGGCATACGTTTCCAAATAATCTTTGACTGCCGGCAGAAAGGGGGCATCCTCACCACCGCTGGCCCAGAAAAAATAATTTTCTACTAATTTCTTGCTCATAATCGGGAAATGCTTGTTGGGATCCGGCGGGGAACCGGGGTCTTCTTTTTCCCATTGGGCACGCACCCGGGCCTCCTCGTCCAAATTATCCCCTGCATAATATTGGATTTTCCAATCGGTAGCGTCCGGAGACGGAGGATTGTTGATGCCCGTTTCGTGATCCGGCCCGATGGCCGGTACCCCGCCCCCTTGGTAAAACAATTCAAACACAGAAATGGCCTTCGTCCCTACTTTACTTCCCTCTTTGGCCTGCAACGGGTCCATTTGCTGCCCTTGGGATAGCAAAACACGGTACGGAAGCGGCCCGTTAATCATAGCTAGCGCGTTTAAATAGGTACTGGCAGCCGATATTTGGGAGTAGGCCGCGTTGTCCAACGCAAACTGTTGGCGGACCTTAGTCATAGACACTTTGGCCGTTTCAAAGAGAAGATAAATTACCAGAATAAAAATTGGAGCCAACAAGACCGCCGGGAGCAAAATTTGCGCCCGGCAATTATTGACGAGTGAAAAGATACCTGTACCCTTTTTCATTAACTGGTTAACAACTGCCCGATAAAAATAAACAACCACCGTACAATATGGGTGTGAAACGCCGTCATAAACGCGGAAATCACTACCACGATAGTGGATAGCATGAGGATATATTCCACCGTGGCCTGCCCGTGCTTGCGGGCGCGTATGCGCGTAAACAACCGTTTCATTCCCAACAAATTTATTCTCCGTCCTCTTCGTCCGGCAATATCATTCCTTCGGACGAAATAAGCCCTTTTTCAATGGCTTTGACCACCGCTTCGGTGCGGCTGCTGACCCCTAACTTGTGAAACGCACTGTTGAGGTGGTTTTTAATCGTTTTAATACTGCAATTGAGTTCTTTGGCCAATTCTTTGTTGCTTAAACCTTTACCCAAAAAATCCAATACTTTAATTTCCGTTTTCGTCAAAACCGTTTGGGAAGGAGCTGCCCCGTCCCCCATTTTACGCAGACCGTGCAACAACTTACCCATAAGCTGTTGGGGAATCATCAGTCCTTCGCTGGTAAATGTTTTGATGGATTTGACCAATTCTTCCGCCGGTAACATTTTGGACAGATATCCGTTTGCCCCGGCCTGAATGGCATCCAACACGTGAGCTTCATCTTCAAAGCTGGACAACATCAGCACGTTTACATCCGGGCACGCCTGACGGATTTGACGCGTAGCACTAATCCCGTCCAATTTAGGAAGACGGATGTCCATCAGCACCACATGAGGTTTCAATTTTTTGGCTTTGGCAACGGCTTCTATCCCATCCGCCGCCTCTCCCACTACTTCCATCCACTTCTCGCCGGACAACACGTCCTTTATCCCTTCGCGAAATAACGTCTGGTCGTCTGCAATCAGTACTGTTATTTTTTTCTTGGTCATGTGTATCTCCCTTGGTTTGGCTCTCCTACGCACCGGCTACCGGTAAGGTAAATTCAAAGGTGGCCCCTTTGCCCAGACCTTCGCTTTGCGCCCAAATACGCCCGCCGTGATTTACCACAATATCTTTGGCAATTGATAACCCCAGCCCCAAGCGGCCCACACGCTCCTTGGCGCCTACCTGAATAAAGCTGGTAAACAAATGCGGTGCCGTGGCCGGATCAATACCGTCCCCAGAGTCCGCTACCGACACTTTAGCATTTTTTTCATCTATTTTGCCAACTACAATTTCAATGGTACCCCCATCCGGCGTGTGCCGGACGGCATTTTCCAACAGGTTAGAAATCACCTGGCGGATACGTTTCTCGTCGGCAAAAACATACACTGTGCCGCTACTTTCAAACGAAACCCGAATTTGACGCTTGAGCGCCTTGGCTTTAAAAATTTCAGCCGTTTTCTTTAAACTTTCCGTGAGTTCAAAGCGGGTTTTCTCAATGCGCAGTTTTCCCTTTTCAATAGCCGCCCAGTCCACCAGATCCCGGATCAAATGTTCAATTTGGCTGATAGACTCATCCATAAACATCATTTTTTTCTGTTGGTCTTCGTCCGGGGTGAGTTTTTTGCGAAGCATATCAAAACTCATTTTTAACGTCATCAGCGAATTAGACAAATCGTGCGAAACAATGGAAAAGAATTTGGATTTCATGTTGTTAAGCCGGTCCAAATCCGCGTTGCGGGTTTTCAACTGCGCCAGTAACTTGCGGTTACTCTCTTCCAAGAAATATTTTTCCAAAGCCCGGTTAATGGTACGTTTTAAATAGTCAAAATCTACCGGCTTGATGAGAAAATCGTACACCGACTCCTGCATGGCTTCCATAATGGCATTAAGCGAAGCATAGGCAGTAATCATGATAATTTGGGAATCCTTGTTAAACGAACGGATTTTGCGGATTAACTCCACACCGTTTTCGTCCGGCAAGTTATAGTCCATGAGAATGATGTTAAAAAACTCGCTGGAGCAAATCTCCAAACATTCTGCAGCCGTGCCGGCCTGATAGACTTTGTGTCCTTCCAACTCCAACAAATCTACCAGCGTTTCACGCAGGTTATTATCATCATCCACGACCAAAATCTTCACGGGTTGTTCCATAACGGGTATCTCCTGGTTTTCTGTAAATTTTTAGATAAATCTGGAAGCAAGTTCCTTTCCCCGGCCGGCTGGAAATAAACAACTTACCCTGGTGGCGGCTGACGGCTTTGCCCACCACCGCGAGCCCCAATCCGGTTCCACGGGCCTTGGTGGTAAAGAAAGGGGTGAAAATTTTACGGCGAAACTCCTCTTCAATACCGGGGCCCGTATCCGCCACGTAAATACACACAGCCGAACGGCCTGCTTGCGTGCCTATGGTCAAGGTGCCTTGCCCCTGCATTGCTTCCACCGCATTAGTAATTAAATTCTGAATGGCCTGTTTCATCTCTTCCGTATCAATTTTAATGTGTGCCGTAAACGTACTCAACTGCTCCTTCAGTTGAATTCCGGCCGGCAACGGATACGATACAATAATATCCCGCACGTAACTGCTGACTTCTACCACATTTAAAATCAAATCCCGCGAACGGGCATATCCGAGCACCTCGCTGATAATTCCGTTGGCTTGTTTGATTTCCGCTTCAATAATTCCCAATTGTTTGGTAATTTTTAAATCCGGAGTCTTAATGAGCAGTTTAATCAGCCGGGCAGCGTTGCTAATAACCGCTAACGGATTGCGAATCTCGTGACTGATAATGGATGCCATTTGACCGATGGCCGCCAAACGTTCTGCCTTGACTAACTCGTTGGTAGCGGCCGATAACTCGCGCGAGCGCTCTTCCACACGTTTTTCTAACATTTTATTGGCCTTGGCTAATTCATGTTGCGCAGATAACAAATCTTCCTGCCGCTGATGTAAACTGACAGAAGTTTCCATCAGCACCTCAGCCAATTCACCTATTTCATTGGGAGGAATATCCACATCCCCCGGCCGGATGATATAATCCCCTTCCCGCAACCGCAAGGCTACCGTCCGCAAGCGCTCCAGCGGGCGGGTAATCGGAACAATGACCCAGTAACTCACCCCCACCACAAATAGCAACATCAATAAAACAATACTGATGATGTCTCCGTACGATCGGCGCATATCAGCCGATATAAATGGAGAAACCGGTTGGGCTACATACACCTTCCATCCGGGCAATATCACACTGGCTACGGATACCAACCATTTATCTCCGTCGGAAAGTACGACCTCCGCAGCCGCCCGGCCAGCCAATTGTTCCTGCCAGGTTTTAACTTGTTCAGAGAGTTTTTTTTGTTTCGGGGAAACAAACCCTTCCGGAGCACCGTTATAAAAAATAACTTCCTGCTTGGCATTAACCAAAAACGCTTCCATATCCAACGGATACGTCTGCGCCAACATTTTCCTTAACCCCGATAAATCCACCTCAGCAAATAGTATCCCCGATGGCTTTGTATCCCGTTGGTAGCGATACACGGGAAAGGCCAAGGGGAGAAACCAGTCTCCCGATGCGGCTACGTACGGCTGCCCGGTATAGCTCAACCGGTGTTCCAAGCAACTGTTTTTTAAGTTAGGCAACAACTTCTCAACTCGGCCCGTTGCAGTCGGTTTCCCGACAGAAAAAAGCGTCTGGCCCGCTGGATTGAGCAATACCAAGTAAGAAATTGCCGGACTTTTCTGGCGCAAATAATTCAAATCTTGCTGGTTTAAAAATGCGTGGCCGCCAAAATCGGTATGTAAATCGGTAAAGACCGTGATATGTTCGGCAATGTGATTGACGTACAACTGCACAACGGAAGCCAACCGGGCGGCCACCATTTGCTGCTTTTGTAAAATTTCATGTTGTAAAATGCGGCTATTCTGTTGCGTCCAGAACCGTCCCAGTACCAAGAACAATACTAGCGAAATTAAACTCAAGGCCAGAACCGCATTAAAAAATAACCCGCGAAGATACTTTTTCTTTGTCATGATTTCATCACGTACGACCGACCTACTTCGGGAAAACGGGGGCTTGGATATTCCTAGCCCCCGCCTTCCGTATTACTTAAAACGACATTAGCAACTGCCTGCCACTGCGGGAGCCGCCCCAGATGGATTACGGGGGATAAAGAAACCAAAACCTTCCACTTCGGCAGCTTTGTCCAGCCCCATTTTCACTTTACCTTCCCACAACAAGGAGGGCGAAGCACTGATGCCGTATTCCTTGGCATAATTGGCCTCTTGTTTCAAAAGTTCCAATCCTTCCGTATCAAATTTTTTCATAATTTTGCTGACATTGATACCGGCGTCTTCCATCGCTTTATCCCAGCGGCTGGAACGATAATCTTTGTTGCGGATTTCCAAGTATTTCCAAAATTGTTTAGGATAATATTTAGCAATTAACAATTGGCGAACATTTTCTTCCCACTCGCCGGAACCGTGTAAACTGGAAAATCCGCGGGCCGGATCGTAGTTGACGATATAGCGAATTTTAACCGTTTTGTCTTTGGGAAATTGGCCGTTTTTCTTGGCTTGGATAATTAAATCTTCCGCCCGAACCCCATAAGGGCATTGGGACATCACAAATACTTCCATCACCCCTTTTTGGGAGACCTTATCTTGATACACACCTTGGCGGGTTTGGCGTGCCAAAACCACAAAATCGTCCGTTTCTTGCACATAGCCCTGCTGCAACGGCTCAACAAATTTTGCACGGATAGCCGGCGTCTTTTTAACTAAATAAAGCGGTAAAAAAGAATAATCTAAACCGGACAACTTAGCATCTTTACCTACTTGAGAGAATGCAACGTGTGTTACCACCGGTTTTGCTTCTAAAAAGCGCGACAACCCCTCCGTCAGCATCTTATCCTCTTTTCCGGCATCGTATTCTTCGGATTCTACAATCACAATGTCCACTTTTCCCGTGGGAGCCTTGGTTTTCGCCGCAACGGCTTTCTGGGCAGGCGCAGCAAACGCCGTTCCCATACATGCAACAGCAAACAACCCAACCAACATTTTTTTCATAAATCTATCTCCTTACTTGTCCTCTAAATCTATTTGCACACCCCGAATGCCCAACCGGTTCAGGAAATTGTACGCTCCTACAAAAAACACCGTGGATACTAAAAACAACACCGTATCCATCACAGCGTTCATCACACAGCGGACCGCATACCCGAATGTAAACGTAGAAGCAACTTCCGGATCAAACATCTCTACGACGGCTCCCACACATACCATCACTACAAAAACGGCCAACGGGAAAACCGAAAACAACAACGACATCAGATGTATTTTCTTAATTTCTACTTTCATAACCCTCTCCTAAATTTATTTTTCCGGATCCAACACGAGCACAATGCGGTTCTTACCGGCGTCGTCAGGCAACTGCACAACCTTCACCATAAATTTTACATCTTTATATGCTACCGTGCTACGCAAAACCTTTTCCGGGTTTTCCAATGCTTCACCAATAACCTGGATAATGGCCTGCTGTTTTCCGTCAAACAAATCCAACAAGTGTACTTGTTGTTTGCCCGGCACTTTAAGTTCAAAATTCGTATAGAGAATGTTGTTATTTTCATCCACTACAATGGCCCGCGAACCTTTCGGCACCGTAACGGCCAAAATAGTTTTCCACCAATGCTGTTCTTTTTCCAAGGACATAATTTCCGCATTATTCAACCGTTTGATATCTTCGCGGATACGGTCCAATAACCCTTCCACCGCTACTCCCACATCCCCCACTTCATCATGCCGGGGCGGAAAAGAAAGCTCCAGATTATTAAGAGAAACGGCATCTACGCTGTCCTTAAGCAGTACCAAGGGGCCCACGACCCGGTGGCGCAAAAACCATAACAATACACCGCCGATAATGAGCATCATCAACAAAGAAATACAGGCATAACGCACCATGGAAGAATGAATAAAACGAACGGCTTCTTGGCGCGAAACAACTACTTTTACGATACCGGCCACCACATCATTCTTGGCAATCAACGGAATGGCCATATCGTAATATGTGCCGTCGTTGTCTTCAAACAAGAAGGCCTGTGGCCGTTTTTCCCGCTGGGCTTTTACCACAACCGATGTTTCAAATCCAACTTCGTTGTTATACTCTTCATACGACATCCGCAAAAATTTCCCGTTTTCATGCCAACGGATGGAACCGTCGTAGTTCAAGTAAATTAAACTCTTAATACGTTCATCGTTGCGGGACAGTCCTTTCATGGTATCGGCCTCATTGAAAGTGGCTTCCCCTTTCGGTTGAACGGCCAAAGCCTGCACTAACTGTGGCGCCCGGAAACGAATCATGGCTACCATTTCATTTTGCAACTTCTTGTCAAACACGGACCGAAACAAGTTGAAGCACAAAATTCCGCCGAAAACAGAAGTCCACAGCGCCACCAACACGAACCACAAAATCCACTTTGAAGTCAGTTTCATCTTATACCCCTACTATTTCAACAATTCTTCCACTTTACGCAACCCTAACTCGGCATCGGTATTGCCGGGATCCAACTGTTTGGCCACCGTCCAAGAGGCACGCGCGTTTTCGTAATCATCCTGGTTGTAATAATCCAAACCTTCGCGGTATTTGGCGCGGGAAGCCGCACTGGCCTCCGCCGACACACGGGACGTACCGGCACCCGGAGCACTAACCGGCACTTCCGGCCGAGAACCCGGAATCACCGTAACCGGTGTTCCCGCGGAGGGTTCTACACCCGGAATAGCGGACGGTTCATCCACGGTAACTGTTTCAATCGGTTCCGGCAGTTCTTCCGCTTTGGCAGCCTCTTGCGCAGCCGCCAGCTGAGCCTTAGCCTCCTGCACGGCTACCGCTTCCATACGCCGTTTGGTACGCGTGTAATCTTCTTTGGCAGCCCGTGCTTGTTTAATAAGTCCGTCCATGGAAGTTTCGTCTGCGCCCCACTTTTTGGCGTTGTTCCAATACGTAATGGCCTGGTCAAACCGACTGTCTTCGTACGCTTTTGTTCCCGCGTTGTAATAGCCCTCTGCAATTTCGTTTTTCAACTGCGCCATGTATTTTTCCACACGCGGATCACCCGGTTGAATTTTCGTAATACGCTCAAACACAGCATAAGACTCCACAAACTGGCCGTTGGCATAGAAATCAAGGGCTTGTTTCATAGATTCTTCCACCTGCTGCTTGCGTAATTTATTTTCCGCATCGGCAATCTTGGCCACCAATTTGGGGTCATCTTTCCGCATGAGGAGTGCGTTATACCAATCATCCAATGCTTGGCGATAATCTCCGTTTTGTTCGGCTTCGTCCCCGCGGCGGGTGTACTCCCGGGCGATTTCCTGATCAATTTTACGCTTCCAGGATTGCGCGCGGGAATTGCCCGGCTGAATGGTTAAAATTTCATTGACCTTATCATTGGCTTCTACCAACCGGCCACTGGCATACAGACTGGAGGCCTCCTGAAATTTTGCCTCAATCACTTGGGATTCCGAAGTTGTACCGTATGTCCCCATATCCTGGGCTTGCCGGGCCAGCGTCTTGGCCTGGGTAAATTCCGGATCAATGCTTAAAATGGTTTGCGCCATTTCTTGGGCACGCTGGTAATCGCCTTGTTTGTAAAGAGTATAGGCATTTTCATATACCATGCGCAACATATAGTTTTGGATGCGTTGCTTCTCCAACTGAACCGTAGAAAGATATTGTTTTTTCTCTTCTACATCGTTGAGCGTTCCCATGGAAATCTTGCCCAAATCCAACAGCATCCCTTCCTCTTTGCCGAACTGGCGCGTCGGCGTTTCTTTACGAAACGTGTTATTCGTATTAGCCGCAACGACCCAACCGGCCGCGTACATCAGAACAAATACAAAGAATATGTGTTTTTTCATAATTATCCTCTAAAATCCCATGCCGCCGTTGACTAAACCCATCACCATCGGCGCCAGAATTAAAATAAAAATCGTCGGGAAGATGAACACAAACAACGGAAATAACATCTTCGTGGAGGCCTGAGCCGCCAGTTTTTCGGCCCGACTCATTCGGCGGGAACGCAAGTCCGTAGAGAAATTGCGCAACAGGTCCACCAAGCTGGTACCCAATTCGTCCGACTGAATAATCAACCCCACTAACGAACGCACTTCCTGCACACCGGTACGGGCAGCGAAACGCTCCAATGCTTCCCGGCGGGAATATCCCAGTTTGATTTCGTTGATCGTTTTTTCCAGTTCTTCTTCCAAAATCGTCTTTTCCTTGGCAATTTTAATAATACGTTCAAAAGCCGTAAGATAGTCTAACCCGGATTCAATGATCAGGGCTGCCAAATCTACCGTAGTGGAAAAGTTCCCCAAAATTTCCGCTTGCCTTTTTTGGATCTTGCTGCGCAAAAGTACATCCGGCACGTAAAAACAAAGAGGCACAAGTAGCACCGGCCACACGGCTTGAAACAGCAACATCATAGCTACCGGAATAAACAAAGCGTACAAAATCTTGCTATACAAAATACTGATGGGTTGCGGATTATCCGGGCTGCCCAACAACAAATGGAGCTCCTCCAACGTATCTTCTACGTGGAAAGTACGCAAACAAAACAAGGCCAACCGGTCCATCAGTTTTTCTTCCGGTTGCAAGTTGGCAAAAATAGAAGCCGACTTGAACTTTTTAACGGCAATGTCGGTAACGTCCTCTTTTCTATCTTCGGGCGCAAACAACCGCATCACCCCTACGAAAATGGCGAACATTCCTATCACCAGTAAAAAGGTCGTTACTAAAGAGAATAAAGTCATAAATTACACCCGTACCTCGCCCATTTTTTTGAGGACTTTCAATCCGATTCCAATCCAGATAATACAGAACAACAACACGCCAAGCCCCAACGAACTGGTGTAGAACGAAAGCATCTGCTGCGGATTGAAAATAAACATCACAAACATCATCACAAACGGCATCACACTGACCACAATACCCTGCAATTTCTGTTGGGCCGTCATGGCTTGCAGTTTATCTTCCAATTTGCTTTCCTCGCGGATGTTTTCAACCAAACGTGCAAAAATAACGGTTAAGTTTCCCCCGACCTGCCGCTGAATAATAATGGCTTTCACAACGTACGAAAGCAAGCGGCTATCCACCCGGTCGGTCAAACCGTCCAAGGCCTTTTCAAACGGCGTTCCTAACTTATAGTTTTTTACCACCAAACCAAATTCATCGGCAATCGGCGGGAGCATATCTTTAGACACCATTTCAAATCCCTGCACGATGTCCATCCCGGCCCGCAAGGAGTTGGATAACAAAATCAGCGAGTCCATCAACTGGGCATTAATTTTACGGCCGCGACTCTTTTTGAGTGCATCCAATACGGCCATAGGCATCCGTACACTAAGTACGGCTCCCACGCCTAACATCACCAAGAACAGGAACACCCCAAAGAAACCGCCGGTCGTCCATCCCAACAACAAGCCGAACAATCCAAACACCCCGACTGTTCCTAAAACGATATATTTGATGTCTAACGTGACAAACTGGCGGTTAAAATCTTCGGCCCAAACTAAACTTTTTTGCCGGTACTCTCCGCTTAAACGCAAAATCGTATCCCGTCTGCTTTCTAACAATAAGAATGCCGCTAACCCGGCTAAAAACGCTCCAAACAACAACATGATACTGGTGACTAGCGTATCCAGAGCGGTTGTCTTGTACAATTCGGCCTTCGGTACCCCCATCTGAATGGGCTCACTTCTAAATTCCTTAAACAAATTATTGGACAACACCACTACCGCCGTAACCGATTGGCGGTATTTATCTTCACGCTTGGAAATCGGATTGGAGAAAGCTTCAATCGTGCTGAAAATCTCGCTATTGATGAGTTCCAACGTGGCTAGCATAGCCCGGCCGCGACCGTCCATGCTGTCCTTCATGGTGACCAATTTATCATTACGTACTAAATCTTTATTGAGTAAATCTAATGCACGAACCAACCAAATGCGGTCATTTACAAAACCGTAGGAAAGGTGTTCCAAATCAACCGGCTGGCTGGGATCCAACGAACTATCCGCCCGTAATAAAAAGGACCCTATGTTGGCAAAGGCCTGCTTCCACAGATCGGCTTCGCTGTTGGTCACATACGAACCGTCTTCTTTCTTAGTAGAAACTACTTTATTGGCTTCCATCCGTTCCAACTCGTCGCGAAACCAAGTAGGAGGCTGAAATTCGCGGGCTTTACCGTCCTTGCTGCACTGCTCCGAAAGGGTCTCCCGTTTCTGTTCATCTGTTTTATTGACATCAAACCAATCCACCAACATGCGCATCCGTTCCTGGGCGCACTGAATACGCACCCGATCATCCACGGACAGCGCACGTCCCTGTGCCGACAACGGGGCCATTCCCCAAAGGGCTACAGAAAGACTCACGATATAAAACAGACGCATTTTATTTCTCATATTTCCTGTCAAGTAATTACGCAGCTTTCGGCGGGGCCGGCGGAACACTACCCGCACGAGCAGCTTGTAAGCGCTGAACGGCCTCTAAATCCGGCTCCCCGTTCTCGTTCAAGGGTACGGCACCCTTCGTAAAAATTTCTTCGGATACCGGTTGACCTTTGGCGGCAAACTCCTCAAAAAATGTAGGCAAGTTTCCCGTCGGGGCAAAAATACCTTGCACTTTTCCGTTTTCATCCACCCCGGTCTGCACGTAACGGAACAAATCCGTGGATTGGATGACTCCGTCTTTTTGGCCGTGCATTTCGGTAATATAAGTTACCTTACGGGAACCGTCTGAAAAACGGGATAACTGTACAATCATGTTCACCGCGGAAGAAATCATTTCGCGGATGGCAAAAATCGGCAATTCGGCGCCGGTTTGCATACACATGGCTTCCAAACGGGATAATCCGTCCCGCGGGGTATTGGCGTGAATGGTGGTCAAAGAACCTTCGTGACCGGTGTTCATGGCCTGCAACATATCCAGGGCTTCACCACCGCGGCACTCCCCGACCACAATGCGGTCCGGACGCATACGCAAGCAGTTCTTTACCAAATCTTGAATCGTAACCGCCCCTTTTCCCTCTACGTTCGGCGGACGGCTTTCCAACGATACCCAGTGCGGTTGCTGCAAACGCAATTCGGCCGTATCTTCTACCGTGATAATACGTTCATCATCAGCAATATAACCGGAAATCGCGTTCAAGAAGGTAGTTTTACCGGTACCGGTACCACCGCAAACAATGATGTTCTTGCGAATTTTAACACACTGTTTGATAAATTCCATACACTCCGGACTAATAGTACCGAAACGATAGTAATCTTCCGGGCCGAAAGGCTTGGTAGAAAAGCGGCGGATGGTCAGTGTCGGACCGGACACCGCTAGCGGAGAAATAATCGCGTTGACACGGGAACCGTCTTTTAAACGGGCGTCCACGAGCGGCACCGATTCATCAATACGGCGGCCCAAAGGCGCTACGATACGCTTGATCACCTGAATCACTTGTTCGTTATTGCGGAATTTATATTTGGTTAAGGTCAATTTCCCTTTTTGCTCAATAAAAATTTTGTCAAACGAGTTGACCATAATTTCGGTAACGGCCGCATCGCGCATAAGCACTTCCAGCGGACCGAGCCCCAAAATTTCGTCCAATAACTCTGCCGTAAAACGGGTACGCTGATCCCGCGAGAATTGTAAATTCGGTTGTTTTTGCAAGATATCATCCACAATGGCCGCCACCCGCTTACGGGTCTGTTCGCTGGCGGTACTTTCATCGCTGATAACAATGTGCTCAATTTCCAATGTATGAACGACTTCTTTGTGGATTTTCTGTTTCAAATCATCCCAAAACGATAGTTTGGTTTTGCCGGCTTCTTCCTCTCGGGCAATATGGTCCACCGTTTCAGTCGCCTTTCCGTCATTAAACAGAATGGGAGACCAAATCTGCTGGGCAGCTTGGGTAAACTCCTCATCCGATACGGAAGCCGTCCAGTCTTTCGGAACCGGCTTTAAATCACGGATTTTTGCCAGCACGAGCCGAAGCCCTTTTACCCATTCCGCTTGCGGATTGACAACAATTTCCACTTCACGGCGGTTAGACGAGGCCATCACATCGGCATCCCACGGCAAGAATACATCCACTTCCCGCCCCAATTGGGTATAGAATCGTTCCATTTCCTCGTAAGGGATGGAACCGGGCATATCGTATCCGTTGCAAATGATACTTACGCGGTCCATGGGGTAGCGTTGTTCTTTATAGTCATTAAACAACTGCACCGTGGAATTAACGTGCGTGCGGGTAGCATTAGATACCCAGAAAATTTTGTCCGCAATATCAAATGCAAAGGCTTGCATCGGAAAGCTGGAATCAACATCCAAGAAAATATCAAAAGTTTGTGATAAGCGAGATAAAATGGGAATCAAAATTTTGGGGCTGATCGCCGCCACTTGCGCCCGCGTATTCCCCAGCGGCAACAATCCCACTCCCCATTGAGACATGGAGATCTTTCCGCGCAAGAGTCCACCCACCACCGCAATAGAGGTATCGCCCAATACTTTGAGCAAATCCGACACACTCACCGGTTTTTCAATATCTAAGTAAAAATTGTGTTCTTGCCGCGCCAACGGATCCAACGGCACAATCAACACCGGACGCTTTTGAATACCGGCCCAACCCAACGCCAAGTTGAGCACAAGCGTCGTCTTTCCGGCGCCTTCCTTCGGACCGGAAAAAGCAATAATTTTTGCCTCGGAGTGGGGTGTTTCTTTTTCGTCTGCCATAAGTTTTACTCTACGATTTCAACCGTAATGAATAAGAAAAGGGAACGCTGTTCCTCGGAAACGTCTTTACTCTTAAATAACAATCCGATCAGCGGCAAACGCCCTAAGAACGGCACCCGATCTTCTGAGACGTTGCGTGCGCTACTCTTGAGCCCACCGATTACCAGGGTCTCCCCGCTGTTGAGTTCCACGTGGGTCTCCACATCGCGGTTGGTAAACGAAGGAGCCGTCGCCGTACCAATCACGACCGTACGGGAATAGTCTACCGTAGAAACGGCTAACTGTACCTGCAAATCAATGATGTTATTGCGTTCGGGTACAATTGTGGGCAATACGTTAAGCAAGATACCGTAATCTTCCAATTGAGAACCAACCCCTTGGTTGTTCACAATCGGTATCGGCACCTTTCCACCGACGGAAATCTTGGCCGAGTTACCGGAAGCCGTTACAATTTTAGGGTTGGAAAGCACCTGCGCACGACCTTCCGTCTCCATCAAACGAAGACGCGTCGCCACCGCTGTTTTACGTTGAAATTCTCCCAACGATAAAATGCCCGGAATCGTGGCTTCTTCAAAATCAAACAACTGGTTCCAAGCAAAGCCCTTAACACTCTGCATGGTCCCGCCGATTTCCACCACATCAGCACTGACGGCCACCAACCGCGTCTTAGCGGCGTGAACCGATGCCGGCATCAATACACCGGAGAGCAAACCTACTGCAACAAGTTTTTTAATAAATTTTGTATTCATAAAATATCCTATTCACTAATTTTTATTAAATAACGTATCAAAACTGGAGATTTCCATGCGGTACTTATTCGTATCACCGCGCGAACGTAAGATGACGGACACATCCCCTAACGATTGTGCCAATGCCAAATATTGGGCATCTTGCGGCGGAAGCGCCAACGAAATAGTGGAATTATCCGAATAAGCGGCCGCTTCTTCTTCTTTGTTCTTCATGGCGGCGGCGGCTTTTATGTCCAGCCCTTGCCCCAGGTCGGACCCGACCCCTAACACCGTTACATTCTGTAATAAGGTCAGAGAGACTTTATCGTGTGCACCGTTTTTCATGGTTGCCTCAAAGGTGAAAAGAACGTCTACTTTATCGTCGGGCTTAATCATACTGGCCGTGGCAAGCGGCACGCTGATTACATACCCGCGGAATCCCACCGGAATTTTACTGGATAAACCGGATTCGGGTGATAAGGAGGTTACTGCATATTTGGAAATTTGGTTTCCTTTCGGGATTTGAACGCGCGCTACCGTATTTTCAATCGCTTTAAAATCAGCCTCCGTCATGTATGTAAAGGCATCTTTTTGCACATACGCAGCCGGAACAGGTAACTTGCCAATATCAGCCCGGCGAATCACTTCCCGCTCCCGGATATCGCGCAGGGGCACAATTACTTGTTTCATATTTTTGGCCGCATTCAGTTTTTTCTGTTGATTCCCTAATATCCACCAATATACCAATGCTGCTAACAAACCAACTATTAAGGGCAGTAACATTCCTGTTCTTTTCATTTTATCTCCTTAAAAACAACTCCAAATAATACTTTCAAATCTATTTCGCGTCCGAACTTAAGTATCCTTTATCAATCGGCATACGCGTAACGGCCCGTATCCGCCGGATCCCTTCCCGGCGCGGTTGGCTGGCCAGCACGTAGCTGGTACCGGGAAACGCCAAATGCACGGGATACGTTACCGTAACAACTAAATCTTCGTGGCGGTGCTTTTTATACATGGGGTCCACACCGGTTGTCTCCACTTTTACGCTTACGTCAATCCCCCCCGCCTTATGACCAAACACCTTTAGTTTGGCCTGGTTAATCTTCTGTGTAATTACCGTTCGGTCCGGTCGGCCGCTGGGCTTTTTAACAGCCACCAACGAACCGATACGGGCGAACTCATAAGAAGCGTGGTTGGCGATAATCGTGTGGTAAGCGATATTGCCGTATTCCAGGACAAAGAAAATCAACAACATGAATACGGGCAAAATCAACATTAGTTCGGCAGTTACCTGCCCACCACGCCTCTTATACCACTTCATAAATTAATATTCGCCAGCCTTGTCTACGCCGCCCAAAATAGAACCTTTGACTTTCTCAAACAAATCCGGCATAAACTTTTTAATAGCAGCACCGGCAACTAAAGCCACACCGACGACAACTACCAACATCAACACATATTCCACTGTGTTTTGTCCGTCTTTTTTCTTCAAGCATCCCAAGGCTTGCGCTTTGAGGATGTCCATTCTGTTTTGCAACGCTACGATAAATTTCATAACATCTCCTCCTGATATTTAAAAACTAATTTCCTGCTTCATACTCCGTCAAAATGACTTGCGCCCCTTGTTCAAACTGTTTGGGAGCCAAATGTGAATACAACACATAAAAGGAAAGCAAAGCCCCAAAAAGCGTCCCCGCCACGATAATATATTCTACGGCAGTTTGGCCTTTATTATTGAGTTTTTTCTTCCCCCGTATCCACATAATTAAAATTGTACCGACACAGATAACTGCTGGGCCGTACCTAACGCTCCAAACGGCGTCACCGCATAATCAATGGAAGCCCCGTAGCCAAACAGTTCCGAACTGTAAATACCGAAACCGAAAGACACTTTAGAGGTTTCCTGCAAGCCGATATCTTTAACCCAGGAATCTTCCGTATTGATACCGGTGTTCTCGCGCGTATAGTAACCGACGCGTAAATCAAACCGGGCCACCTGGAGCAAATCTTCCGGAATATGTACCGCTAATCCAAACCCCAAGCGGACTTTATCGTCCCGGTATTTCATAAACTCACCGGACAGGGTAAAATAACGCGTATCCCAATCGGCCCCTAACCGCAAACCGACGGGCATATCATCACGGTCGCCAATGTTCACAATGGCACCGCCTAATCCCAACCAATTGACTAAGCGTAGCTTGGCCCCTAAATCAAAACCAATGTTATCGTAGTGATTATTTCCCGAACCGTTATACAACCGCTCCGTAATGTATTTAGCGGTAGCACCGAGTTGGAGTTTCTGGTCCAAAAATCCACGTGCGACAGAAATTCCGCCCACGAAGTTTTGTACCGGCACACCGACCTCCGGCAACCGCTGGGCCCATTCATCACGAAAGTCAAAGTCGTCCATGTCCATATAATTGAAAGACACACCGATAATCGTTTTGCCGATGGGATGCAAATAGGCCAGCGTGCGGGCCTTATAGCCCTGCAAATAGTCCAAATACGCTAAGCCGACTTCGCGCGTGGAAGCAGAAGCTGCTCCGGCCGGGTTCCAGAACAAGGCTTGCGGGCCATCCGCCACGGAAACGTACGCATTTCCTAAGGCGGTAGCCGCCGGGGAACCGGCCCCAATCTTCAAGAACGCACCCGCGCTGGTACCGGCATTTTCGTGAATGCCGCTCCAGGCATGTGCGCCGCAAAAAGCAACGACTAAACAAACTGTTAAAACTTTCGTTTTGATGTTCATAAATTTTGGTTTTCCTTTTTATCCCCGTAGGGAAAAATCTGTTTTACGGGATGAGGACTTTGACGACTTTCTGGCAATGTTCTCGCCCCATCTGCGCCTTAAAGTCCACCAACCCAAAATATACGCCGTGCGCGACACGCTTC
>CACWYV010000003.1 GCA_902765225.1 Candidatus Avelusimicrobium intestinale | reverse complement strand
AATCCCTCTTCCGTTAACTCTAAAAGCGAACCCGTCCAATGCTTGCGAATGTACTCTCCATACGCTTCCCGACTCATTAGCCCACTATACACCGTGCTGCCTACTACCCCTTGCACCAATGCTTGATCAAAAGCACCGGAAGACCTGGGTTGAGAACTGCGAGGCATTTGGGCAACAGCTTCCCCCGCGCAGTTAAAAATCATTACACCGGCCAATAGCAAACATACGACACGATTAGCAATTTCTAGCAAAATAGAGTTTTGGTTTTTCATAATTTTACCTCGAGAGATTAGTCCTTCATACTTGTATTTTAACAGAAGAAAGTGTTTTCCGCAAGGGCCTTTGGGCCTAGAAGGATATAGGTCTTTAGACCTATATCTTGTAATACTTTTGTAAATTCAATACGGTAGGAAAACAAAGTATTTACCCTGTTAAGGGATAGATGAATTATGAGAAAGTCTCCGATACAATTGCTGGGCAGCGGGCCACCCATTACGAGCTTGTTCCAAGTGAACGAGGGCTTCTTGCGTGCGTCCTTGTTTAAGGCGCAGTACCCCTATGTGGTAAGCAATTTCCGGATTGCGTTGAATATCTTCTTTAGAAAAGGAAGAAAAAATTTTATCGGCTTCGTCCCATTTTTCTTGACGGATATAAATCCACCCTAATGTATCCATAAAGGAAATATCATTGGGAGAAACAGCCAACGCGCGGGTGATATATTCATAGGCTTCGTCCAACCGAGTATCGCGTTCGGCCAGACTATAGGCCCATAAATTAAGGGCAGGCGCATTTTGCGAATCGGCCTGCAACAACACACGCAGTTGGCGTTCCATCTCCGAATATTTTTGCAAACTCTCCAGTGAATACGCGTAATGCAGACGGGCGGTGGGATAATCAGGATTGGTTTGTAAAATTTTCTTGAATACCCGGACGGCCTCTTTGTATTTTTTTTCATCATTCAAAGCTAGCCCGTAAAAAAATCCAATCTCCACGTTCTTTGAAAATTTTTGATACGCCTGTGCCAGCAGTTGCAAACTTTCTTCCCGCCGGTTTAGCCGCCTCAAATAAAAACTGGCCTGTAGCCAACGGGAAGCGTTGATCGGGAAATCGGCCGCCGCTTGAACGTACGTCAAGGCACTTTCTATATCCCCTTTTTGCTCTGCCAGTAATGCCAAAAAATGATTCGCCGCCACTTCGGAAGGGTCCAACGTTTTGGCCTTGAGAAAATAAGTCTCGGCCTTGGAAGTATCTTTCACTAACAAAAACACAGCCGCCATGCGCGAGAACATCCCCGCATTTCCATGACCCAATTTTTCCACGGTTTCAAACTCATGCAACATCAGAAAAAATTGAGAAGTGTATTCGTACAATTCTCCTTTAGCCAAGTGTGGGGCAGGATCTGCCGGGTCGGCCGTGGCAGCTTTATCAAAATAAGCCAGGGCCTTTTCCGGGTTGCGACGGCTAACATATAAACGACCCAGTTCCATATAAAGGGAAGCCGCAAGAGAAGGATGCTGTGATACCAACCGTTCCAATGCCCCCACCAGTTGTTCTTCATCTAAAGTGCCCAATAACAACAAATACGGATATAAAACAGATTGTTCATCTGCGGCCAAGGCCAGTGCCTGTTCGTACGCGGTCCGTGCATCCTCGGTTTTTCCTTGCTTCCACAAATAGGCCCCGTAGACGGCAAAATCCTCGGCTTCATTTTCACCTTGTTCAAAAAAATTCACATAAGGCTCGGCCCGTTCCGGCTGGTTAGCGGCTAAAGCAACCGCTACGATGGAACGGCGCAAGTACTTGGAATCCGGAGCCAAAGACAATGTTTTTTCCAAAGCGGACACCGCATCCGTACTCCCGGTTCTTTGAGCATAAACCGCTTCTAAAAAAGTGTTGAATAACTGCGCCTCTTTCCGGCCCTCCGGACTGATGTCCAGCCCAAAAGCCGAAAGTGCCAAACAGATACTTACTCCTGTTAAAAGTGCTTTCATACTTTTATTTCCATGACAAACGCGTCTTCGGGCCCGGGATAAAACTCTTTCCGTAACCCCACCCGCACAAACCCGGCCTGTTCGTACAATCGTATCGCCGGAAAATTGTTTGCCCCGACCTCTAAACTCAAACGTCCGCCGCCCCGGGTACGCACCCACGACAGCACTTGCTGTAATAATGTACGCCCTATCCCCTGCCGCGTGTGAGTGGGAGCTACCCCTACGTTGACAATTTCACCTACACCTGACGTAAAACGTAGCGCTATAAAACCCACAACCTGATGGGCCATCTCGGCACATAAGACGCAAGAAGCCGGTAATTTCAATTCACTTTGCCACCCGGCAGCTTTCCATCCGGCACAACGCGGTTGGGCGCGTTCAATGGTCTCCAACGCCGCGATATCAGCCAACGAAGCCGGACGGTATATCATAAAGGAGCAACCAATTCAAAACGTGCCGGTTTTAAGTACAGGGGCTCCAACGCACCGGTTTGAAGCGTCTCGTCCTGTGCCAAAGACAAAAGTGTTTGCGGCTGAACCCGGCAATCCTTACTGGCTGCCAGGGGATATTTTCCATCGGTTAGAGTGGTCAGATCGGCTCCTTCTTTGTCGGTACCGGCCAAGAAAAGCGGGCGTTTATACCCGGCCAACCGGCTCAGTAACTCTTCGCGCGAGAGCCACACCGGAATACTATCCGAGCCGTCAAAAATTTGCAAAAAATATTCTTCGCGAAAAGCGTGTAACACCACCCCAAGTACACCGTTGGAATATTGCTTTTTAAAGCGCCGGAAAGAGGCCGAAGGCTCTACTTGCCTACGTAGAATTTCAAATAGCGTAGTACCGTAAACAGTGGCCTGATTTAAGTACTGCATCATAGAGGCAAACGTCAACGCAATCCGTATCCCGGTAAACCGCCCCGGACCGCGCACGATACAAATGCGATGTACCTCTTGCAACGTAGCGTTGCACGCCGATAATGCCTCCTGCAACACCGGGAATAACAACCGCTCTTGTTTAATGCCTTTGCGACGGCGAAAAACTATTTTTCCGTTTCCTTGCACAGCCACCAATAACGGAGAAGCCGACGTATCTAATGCTACAGTTATCGGTTTGATATCTGACATATTTGCTCCAATAAAGCATCCGAAACACGGCCAAAAGAGGATAATTCTATTTCCCGTTTGTCGCCGTTTTTTAAAATAAAATTCATCTCCAACCGGTCAGACGGTAATATCCGGGCCAGTGGGTCGGGCCATTCGGCCAAGATGACAGCCTGTTCGTCTTCCAGCATTTCTTCAAATCCCAAATTAAACACTTCATTTTCTTCCAAACGAAATAAATCAATATGGAATAACCGGCGTGTCCGGTTTCCGTATTTTTTCATCAAGCTGAAACTGGCACTGGTCGGAGAAGATTTCAATCCCCACGCAGCCGCAATTCCTTTGACAAAGACTGTCTTACCCGCGCCAATGGGGCCGCGTAAAAAAATGATTTCCCCCCCCTTTAATACGTGCGCAAACCGGGCGGCCAGAGCCAATGTTTCTTGACGGGAAGAAGATTGAAGTTTACCTGTTTTCATTATTTTACTGTTTTGATGCATACCGGGCGATCGTCTTCCGTGAGGCACTCTTGATTGTTAGGGTCCGGCATATCCCGTCCGTCCACAACAAACCAATAACGATATTCTCCGGGTGGCAACGCAACGGAAATTTCAAAATAACCTTTTTTCCCGCCGGTAAGTTCTAACGGCGTACGACCCCAACGGTTAAAATCGGCCACCAATTCCACTTGTTTGGCCCCGGGAACCGTGAGCGAAAATTTACGGTATTTGACATCCACATTGTATGAGGAAACCGGGGCCGGCGTTTGCAAACTGGTTTTATTAAGCGGAGCAATGGAAGCCGTATTTTCTATAACAGCCGCCGTATGCTTATAATAGGTTTCCGCCGCCACCAAAAACCAAACAAAGACACCGGCTATCAGCAGCAAAAATAACGGGAAAAGCACCCCGGGACGGTGGTTTGTTTTAGGCATCTAAAAAACTCCGTAAATAAAATTCGGCGCCAGCTTCCTCCGCTACGCGACGTACAGCCTGCGAATCAGGAATCGTCGTATCTACACAACTGGCCACAACCCGTTTCATTTTATGTTCTGTACACAAACGGATAAATTCTACCACGCTCTCGTAACCGTCCTGGTATTCCGGCTCGGGACGGACCAGTTTGCGCCACAGTTCCGCATTGGGAGCATTTAAACTTACGTTTACCTCATCTATGACTTGAGCCAGTAAAGGAACAATATTTTTATGATTGATTAAATTACCCAGCCCGTTGGTATTGAGCCGGATAGAAAACGGAGGATATTTACATTGCGCCCGCCATCCTTTGAGCGTTTGGGCCACAAATAGCAACACCTCTAACCGCATCGTCGGCTCTCCATATCCGCAGAAAACAACTTCCCGAAACGGAGCCTTTTTCAATTCCTGTTCCAATGCCGCAATCACCTCCATCGCGGCAGGTTCATTTCCGGCTAAGTTAAGGTCGTTTCCGTAAAACGACATTTTCCACTTGGTTTTAATGCAAAAGGTACACAAGTTGGGGCAGCGGTTTGTTAAATTGATGTAAACGCCGTCTTTAAAACGGTAAACAACGACAGGTGCACTCATAATATTCCTCTTTTTCTTATTATACTAATTTAACCGCCCCGTAAACGAGGTATACCTATTCTCCCATTTGCCTGCGTCCTATGCTTTTTTCTATCATATGGAAGATGAACCCGAAATATTTATTTTCTCTAATCGTTACTATTTGTTGCGCAGTCATACTACCCAGCCTGCCCGCGCAGGCGCGTTTTCCGTTTTCGTTCAGTAAGCCGTCTATCAAAACCGATTATTCTCAAACCGTGTGGGATCAAATGATGCAAGATCAGGCCCGCACGGATATCCGCCGCGGCATGGGTGAAATGTACCAAGCCCGCTACCAGGAAGCTTCTAACAGTTTTGCTAAAGCCGTTATCAAAAATGCCAAAGACCCGCTGGGATATTTGTTATTAGGGGCTTCCTTATACTGGGCCGGGAAAGTGGATGATGCCGTCAGCGAATACAAAGAAGCCCTACACCGGGATCCTAACAATGCCTTGGCACATCAATTATTGGGTATTGCCGCCGGATGGAAAGGGGATATTCAATCCGCCCAAGATTACTTCTTGACTGCCAACCGGTTGGACCCGAACAAAGCCGATACACATATGAACTTAGGCTCTACCTACGCCGTCCAAAATCAATTGGAAAAAGCGCTGGAACACTTTCGCCGCGCCACCGAATTAGCTCCGCGCGAACCGCTCTATCACCAACAGTTGGGAACTCTGTACGAAGTACTTGGACGGGATTTGCAAGCCGAGGACTCTTTCAAAAAGGCCCTACATCTTTTCCCCGCATACGAAGATTCCCAACTCAGCTTAGCTGCACTGTATGAAGGACAGCAACGCCAACAGGAAGCCCTTAAATTTTATAAAAAGGCCGTTAAAACAAAACCGGGCGATTACGTGGCACGCTTGCGTTACGCATTTCTGCTACTGCGTACGGGGCAAGAACAAACGGCCCGCACCATCCTGGAAGAATCCTTCTCTATTTCCAAATTTAACGCAGACGGTCTGGCCTTAAACGCTGTCTACCGCGCCACCGGTTCGGCTCCTCAAGATTTTGAAAAACAAATTGAACAATTTGCGACTAACTTATCCAAAGTTTCTCCCGCCAAACCGATTCAAGTGGAAGTTTCGCTGGAATATATTCCACCCGCTACACCCGCCACCTCTAAAAATCAAGCCGGACATTCTTTTGAACGCGCCTACCAACAGATGCGTTCGGCGGACGGTGTATCCGGCACGGCAACTAACGCAACCGTCCAACGTACGTTCAAACGGATCTTCACGTTGCCTGCCGCGACGGCGCAACAGCGGGCTACGCAAATTTCCGATTTTACCAACGGACTTACACAAGCCGTTTCCCAAACCGAACCGGGGCTACGCGTCAATTTATCGCTGCAAGGCCGCACGCCCGATTACACGGCCCCCGGCGCTGTCACGCAGAACCGCAGTGCACCGCCCAAAGCCGTATATGACCCGCATATTGTCGGCAACGATATGGGCCTATGGGTAATGGGACGTACGTGGGTCAAATTTGTCACTGAAGCGGAAGAAGAATTGCAAGAATATACCTGTCCGCCCGGCAATATCTGTTCCCTGCTAAAAGGATTGGCGGCCTTGGCACGGGGAAACAGCGCTGCCGCGCAAACATATTTTCAGCAGGCCGCCCGGCAAAACCCCCAAGACGTATTGGCCCCCCTGGGTTTGGCGGCGGCAGCTATCATTTCCGGCGATGACGAAGAAGCCCACCGGCTTTACCAGCAGGTACTTTTAGTGGATCCAAAAAACAAAATAGCCAAACACAATCTACGGATTCTGGCGGATTAAATGAGACAAAAATACGGACAACATTTTTTAACCGATAGAAACATCATCACGCAAATTGTGGATGCTGCTTTGTTGTTGCGTTGTGACCAAGTAGTGGAAATCGGCCCGGGAAAAGGCGCGTTGACCCATGAACTGGTACGCCGCGGGTTAACCCATTTTACCGCCGTAGAAATAGATCCCCAAATGACAGACTATCTATCCACCCATTTGCCACCGCAAGCGGAAATCCGTTTATTGCAGAAAAATTTTTTGAACTTAGATTTAACGAAGCTACCTTCTAAACCTACCACGTTTATCAGCAATTTGCCCTACTTGGACGCAGCCCGGATTTTGGATAAAGTGTTGGCTTGGTCCTATTTTCAAACGGCCGTATTTATGTTTCAAAAAGAACACGCCCAAAAAATCCTCGCACGCCCCGGAACCGACTTTTACGGACCCATGAGTATTTTTAGTCAATTGCGGGCGCGCGTACACCTGCTTTGTCGGGTCGGGCGGATCTGTTTTACGCCACCACCCAAAGTGGAAAGTGCCGTATTGATCTTTGAACGGATCTCCCCGCCGGATTTGCCGTGGTCCCCGTTGCACCGTTTGGTAAGCCGTGCTTTTTTACACCGCCGCAAAACACTGTTAAATGCCTTAGCCCTGGGCGGGTACGACAAAACGGCTACCGTAGAGGCCTTGGCCGCACTCCGCTTGCCGCCGGACATCCGCCCCGAAAAGGTTTCCCCCGCCCAATACGTACAGTTAACCCGTCTGTTAGCTGCGGCTTAATCCCTCCCGTGCGAAAAACAAGTTGTCCGTTTGCTTTAAGTTATATATAATGTATCTGGGTGAATTTGAGCGGAAGGGCGCCCAAAGTTTGTAAATCAAAGCCCGTTCCGACATCACCCAGGTAAACGCCACCGAGGTATCCTCTACCTTAATTTAGGCGCAAACCACAGGAGAATAAAATAATGAGTAATGTATCCATGAAAGCCATGCTGGAAGCCGGCGTGCATTTTGGCCACCAAACTTCCCGCTGGAATCCGAAAATGGGACGCTTTATTTTTGGAGAAAGAAACGGCGTCCATATCTTAGACTTACAAAAAACAGCCAAAGAACTGAAGAAAGCGTGCGCGTTTGTAAAAGAAGAAAGCAAAAAAGGCGCCAAATTTTTGTTCGTCGGCACAAAGAAACAAGCCCAAGAGGCTATTCAAACCGAAGCGGCCCGCTGCGGAGCCTATTGCATTCATGAAAAATGGCTCGGCGGAACGCTGACCAACTTTCAAACCGTTAAGAAATCGGTAGAACGGTTAAACGAATTGGAAAAATGGGAAACTTCCGGCGTATTTAAAGCCATTTCCAAAAAAGAAGCCAGCCGCTTAACCAAAGAAATGCTGCGCTTGCAAAAATTACTCGGTGGCATTCGCGAAATGAAAACATTGCCGGATGTGGTATTTGTGATTGACCCGGTAGACACCGCCGGAGCCGTGCGCGAATCGTACGCACTGGGTATCCCGGTTGTGGCCGTTTGCGATACCAATGCCGACCCGGATTTAATCAGCGTGCCCGTTCCCGGTAACGACGATGCTGCACGTTCTATTAAATTATTCTGTGCAGCCATGGCCGATTCTATTTTGGAAGGCCGCGCCGAAGCCGAAGGCAACAAAGCCGCAGCAGATGCTCCGGCTGCCGAAAACCCGATGATGGCGCAAGCGTTTGAAAGCGCCATGTTGGCTGCTGAAAAAGAAGAACAACCCGCCGAACAAGCGCAAGCCCCCATCACGGAAGAACCCGTAGCGGAAGAAAAAGAATCCGCCCAACCGGCCGAAGAAACCGAAGAAGCCAAAGCGGAAAAACCGAAAGCCAAACGGACTACGGCCAAAAAGACGACCGCTAAAAAACCGGCCGCCAAAAAAACCGCTAAGCCGAAAGCCAAAAAAGAAGAAACCGAAGCAACTGCCGAAGTAGCAACCGCAGAAGAAGCCAACTAGTTTTTGCTTCGCCGGGAAGTTCCCCCGCGGGAACTTCCCGCCCAGTTTACCGATTAGGAGAAACAACATGTCTTTAATGGACGATATTAAAAACTTAAGAGAAAAAACCGGCGCAGGCATGATGGATTGCAAAAAAGCCCTCATGGAATGCAACAACGACATGGAACAGGCCGTTGTTTATCTGCGCAAAAAAGGCCTGGCCGCCATGGCTAAACGCGCCGACCGCGACACGAAAGAAGGCCGCGTGAGCGTCAAAACGGACGGCAAAAACATTGCAATGGCTTACCTCGGTTGCGAAACCGACTTTGTGGCCAAAACAGATGACTTTATCAAATTAGCCGATGAACTGGCCGAATATGTGCTCAAACATCCGGGCGTAGATTACATGACCGATGAACACATCAAAGGCCAAATCACCGAACGCGCGCCGAAATTCGGCGAGAATACGGCCTTAAAAGGTGCCTATAACTGGGCCCCGGCCGAAGGATCCGTAATGGCATATTACGTTCACTCGGATAACAAAAAAGCTTCCATTTTGGAACTGGCCATCAAAGGCAATTGCGATAAAGCCGCCGCGACCGAAATCGCCCGCGGGCTCGCTATGCACACCGTCGGAATGCAAAGCGGTTGGGTAGATGCCAAAGACATCCCACAAGAGGTCATTGACCGCGAGTTGGATATCTACCGCACCCAAGCGCAGAACGAAGGCAAACCGGCCGAAGCCATTGAAAAAATGCTTCCCGGCAAAGTTAAAAAGTTTGCTAAAGATAACTGCCTTTTAGAGCAACCCACGATTAAAGATAACAAAAAAACCGTGGCAGATTACTTAAAGGAAGAATCTAAAAAACTTGGTTGCGAACTTAGCGTTGTACGCTTTGTGCGTTTCTAGTTTAAAAGCCCCTCGCAAGAGGGGCTTTTTTATGCCCGGTTCGGCCAACAGAAACCCCGGAAAAGCCGCTCATTTTGTGCTACAATAATAGAAATACTTTTAGGAGAATATTATGACCCCCAGCCACACTAAAAAACGCGTGTTATTGAAATTATCGGGCGAAGCCCTGATGAAAGAAAATCACCGCGGTATTCATCCGCAATCTTTGAAAGAAATTGCGGTGGAAATTGCCGACGCTTACCAACACAGCAATTGTGAATTAACCATTGTGATCGGCGGCGGAAACATTTGGCGCGGGGTACGCGACGGAGGCGGCGTGATTGACCGCGTTAACTCGGACAGTATGGGTATGTTGGCCACCGTCATCAACGCAATTGCCTTACAATCCGCTATAGAAGATGCCGGCGTTCCGACGCGTGTATTGACGTCTATTAACATTTACCAATTGGCCGAACCGTTTGTGCGCCGTAAAGCCCTGCGGCACTTGGAAAAAGGCCGCATTGTCATTTTTGCGGGTGGTACGGGCAACCCGTTCTTCACCACAGACAGTGCCGCCGCGCTTCGCGCTTCCGAAATCAACGCCGATATTTTGCTAAAAGCCACGCAGGTGGACGGCGTGTACGATAGCGACCCGCACAAAAACCCGGATGCTAAACTCATTAAAAAAATCTCTTACGCAGATGCTATTGCCAAGCAACTCCGGTTTATGGATACCGCCGCCCTGGCGTTGTGTATGGAAAAGCAAATTCCCCTGCAGGTTTTTAATCTACATATCAAGGGCAACATCAAGCGTGCTCTGTGCGGCGAAGAAATCGGTACGGTAATCTACTAAGGATAGACTCCATGCTTCCACCGGTTACTATTTATACGCAACCTCACAAATTTAAGTGGCCGTTGTGGATATGCATGGGTCTAGCCGTTTACTGTTTACTGTTTTTCCTACATTATTCTCAATATGCGGATGATTATACTAGATATCAGCTCGGTCATGCATTTACAGGGTTTTTGGCATTCTCGTTGATGACATGTTTTTATTTATATCTTCTCTTACAAAAACCATATAAGAAATTGTCTGTAGATGAAAAGGGCATCTATGTATTTAAACAGAAAAATTCTGTCTATGCCTTTTTTCCATGGTACGCTGTTAAAAGCATACCGACTCATCATTATATTGTGCATTATCAACACCTGCGAGTATTTAAGTTTTCATTATCTCTTGATTTTTGGGAAACAAG
This sequence comes from Candidatus Avelusimicrobium intestinale, assembly GCA_902765225.1. Classification (GTDB taxonomy): domain Bacteria; phylum Elusimicrobiota; class Elusimicrobia; order Elusimicrobiales; family Elusimicrobiaceae; genus Avelusimicrobium; species Avelusimicrobium intestinale. The sequence goes on along the minus strand of CACWYV010000003.1, from coordinate 180,461 downwards.
AAAAGCACTAGATGAGCAACGAGATGAAAACTCTCGTAATTTTTTTCAAAGTTGTACAAGGAACGGAACTTCTTTCACAATTTCAACAGACGAGTTAGAGATTTCACCCGAAAAACTTTGGCAAATTATCAACAAATACCTGCAACAATACCGCCAGCAACACCCGCAATAAAATCAATTTGGCATAGATTTGGACGGAAATTTGCGTAAAATTGTAGAATAGAGTCATGGCTAATTTTTCATTCTCCGCCACGCTACTCTCGTGGTACCAAACGCACAAGCGGTCGCTCCCTTTCCGCGATACACATAACGCGTATTTAATTTGGCTGTCTGAAATTATTTTTCAACAAACACGCATTACACAGGGGCTGGCCTATTACGAAAAATTTGCCCGCCGTTTCCCCACCCCCGCCGCTCTGGCACAAGCCGACGAGGATGAAGTATTAAAATTGTGGCAGGGATTAGGATATTACTCCCGCGCACGCAATTTGCACGCAGCTGCCAAAAGTATGAACGGGCAATTCCCTACTACGTACGACGGCGTGCGCGCCCTCAAAGGCGTGGGCGACTATACCGCCGCTGCCATATGTTCCATGGCATATAATATGCCTTACGCCGTGGTGGACGGGAACGTGTACCGCGTACTTGCGCGCGTGTTCGGGATAGAAACCCCCATAGACACTACAACGGGGAAAAAAGAATTTACCGCCCGGGCCCAAAAATTATTAGATAAAAAACGTCCCGGAGATTACAACCAAGCCCTGATGGATTTTGGAGCCCTGGTTTGCACACCGCAAGCCCCCCGGTGCCAGGATTGTCCGCTGGCAAAAACATGCGTGGCCAGACGGGAAAACCGCATAGGGAAATTACCCGTTAAAGTACAAAAGACAAAAATAACGGAACGGTTTTTTCATTACATATACGTAGAACAAGGCCGTTTTGTATGGCTGCACAAGCGCGGGGCGGGCGATATTTGGCAAAACCTCTATGAATTACCCTTGGTAGAAACGGATACAAACGATCCGCTAAAAAAATCCCCTGCCTGGTGCGGTCGCGCAAAGTTGCACCCTGTGGGTAAACCGCTCAAACACGTCCTATCCCACCGTGTGATTTGGGCGCAATTATACACGGTGAAACTTCCCCCCTCCGCCAAATGCCCGACGGAATTTATCCGCGTCAAAAAGTCTGCGCTGGAAAGATACGCCGTACCGCGCCTAGTCCAAAAGCTGTTGGAACAAGAGTCTTTATAACTCCGCCGCTTTTATTTCGCGCGCAATTTTTTTAAGTATATCGGCCGATTCTTTCAGCGCCAAGGCTTCGTTTCCGTCTAGTGAAACAGGAACCTGGATTTCCACTCCGTTCTTGCCCACTACAGCGGGCATACTGAGCGTGATGTCGCTAATTCCATATGCCCCGTGCATCATATTGGACACAGGCAATACCGATTTTTCATCCCGCACAATTGCTTCGCAAATGCGTTTAACCGCCATGGCAATTCCAAAATACGTGGCTTTTTTACGCCGGATGATTTCGTACGCGCTTTGCTTTACTTCCCGCGCTATGCGCTCCATTTGTTCTTCATGGTTGTGAAACCCACGCATACTGCAAAATTTATGTATCGGTACTCCGGCTACGTTAGCGGTACTCCAAACGGCAATTTCGCTGTCGCCGTGTTCACCGATAATAAATGCGTGCACGCTGCGGCTGTCCACCCCCAAATGATTACCCAAATTTTCGCGAAAACGCGCCGTATCCAACACCGTGCCGGAACCCAGTACGCGGTTTTCCGGCAAACCGCTTAATTTAACTGCCGTGTACGTCAGAATATCTACCGGATTGGCCACTACCAGCAAAATACCCCGGTAATTACGTTGTTTCAGTTGCGGAAGAATTGTTTTAAAGATACCTACGTTCTTTTGTACCAAATCCAAACGTGTTTCTCCCGGTTTTTGGTTGGCCCCCGCCGTAATAATCACCAGTGCGGCATCCGCGATATCATCATATGTGCCGGCATAAATTTTCATAGGACGGGCATAGGCCTCACCGTGGGAGATATCCATGGCTTCCCCCTCGGCCCGCTCTTTGTCTGCGTCTAGCAGTACCATTTCGCTAAACAGCCCGCTTTGCATGAGAGCAAACGCCGTAGCCGCTCCCACAAATCCGCAACCAATAATAGCCACTTTGCGGTCGTTAATCTCACAATTATTCGTCATTCTGTTTCCCCTTCTAACCGAAAATCCCCCGCACACCGGGGGATTCTTGGTAAATTAAAGCGGTTTAAAATCCGCCATCATTAACCCCAAAGGGCTAATTTTGTCACTTTGTCGCTGCGACGCACTTTCGGCTCGCCGACGATTTCTTGTACATATGCTTCGCAGATATAAATTTTGGTACCCGGCATTAAATGACCGCCGATAACCTGATATTCTTTATCCGCTAAAGTAGCGTGGGCATGAACCATGGGGCGGTTATCCTGAATACTGATATTTCCCGTCAAGTTCAATAACTCCAGCGGTTCGTTGATAATTTTCTTATCGTATTTCTTTTTGGCTTGGTCGTAGTAGCCCAAGGTGGCATTGGAAACCGACCCGACGGCACTGACAATCCCGCATTTAACTTGATTGTCATGGCAGAAATCCGCCAACGATTCCAACAGATCCTTGCCCTTAGGTAATTTAAACAAGTATGTTCTTCCCGTTAAATAAGGTTTTTCTTCAGCCATGCTTTCCTCCTCTTACTGCCAATGCGATTTTTTCTGTTTTAAATGGTTGACATACGCCCGCACTTCGGCCAAAATATCCGCGCCGGACATTCCCGCCTCTGCGTACAATTTATCCGCGCGGGCACTGCCTAAAAAGGCACCGCCGCGGTGCGGGTAAAGCGTATGACTGCGCCCTGCTTGGCTGAGCAGCCAAGCATCCATCGTTGGGCGTGTAAAATCGGTAATACCCATTGCCGTTTGACGCAAGGCAAGCGGCAATAGTTTTTCCTGTTTTTCCTCGGGCAAGGCTTCAAATAATTCCCGGCTGGTGATATATACCACGTTGATGTTGAGGTGATATTTTCCCAATACAGGTAACACTTGCTCCACCACGATACGCCCTACACCGGCCCCTTGCACGAACACCGTGCCGTCCGCTTGTCCCTTCGCACGGTGTAAATAATAAAGCCCATTTACCGCGTTGGCCGCCGGCTCTATCCCCAAGGCCTTGCGATCCATAAATACCGCTCCGGGACGAATAACAAACGGAGCGAACACCGCCGGACGCTGTGCAAAAGAGTGAACAACAAGCGGCCAAATTTCATCCACTTCCAACGGCGTAGCCGTAATGCACATACCGGCCGGAAAGTTATCCTGTAAAAGTTGCAACGATTGCGGGTCGGCGTGCGTCGGGCCATCCTCTCCCGTCGGCAAACTGGCGTGGCCGTTAAATAATACGAGCGTATTGGGGTTGAGCCCAATTTGACGGGCCGCCTGCACGCCAATGGCGTGTAGTCGTGCAGCCACATGTTCAAACGCTACGAACGCCCCATAGGATGCACTCACCGCCACGTGTTTGCCAAAGGAAGAAATCCCGCTGCAAACCGCCGCCATGCCATCTTCGCAAATTCCACCCATGGCAATCCGGCGCGAATCCGGATTGGTAACCGCATTAAAGTTCCCTGCCGGGAAATCCTTTGCCACAGCCGCGGCCCCGGTTGAACCGTACAAATCGGCCGAACCCACTAACAACGTGCCGTTCGTCTTTTTATTTAAATACCCCAACACCTCTCCCAATACGCCGCGGGTGGTGTAAGCAGTACCGGGTTTAAAGGCAAATTCCGCCGGCACTTTTTCCGGTGAAAATCTGGTATACAACGATTGGCTATTACCAAGCCCCTTGCGTAAATTTCGTTTGGCTTTCCGGAGCGCACGTTGCCGCGCAGTCAGCAAATTGGCCACAAATTTGGCTGTTTGTTTTTCTTTTTCTAATGCTTGGCGGATGACCAACAAACTGTCCCAGAAATACCGTTCCACGGTGATCGGGGTCTGTTCCCCCTCAAAACGCGGAAACGATACCTTAAAAATTTTTTCAAATTCCGCCAACGACTCGTAAAACCCTTGGGAAGCGAATTTATGACCGGCCCCGTGAGATTTCTTTCCCTCTATGCCGTATTTCCACCCTTTCACCGTTCGGTAGACAATGGCAGTAGGTTGATGATTAGGCAAATCCGTCGCCAATTGCTGGGCGATGTGGATTTGAAAAAAATTGTGTCCGTTTGGCACATACAACACGTTACAATCGTGGGTGCGGAAAAATTCACACGGATTCCACTGTACATAATCGCCGGGGTGGGAACCATCCGACGTAACGCGGTCGCTTTCAATAGAAGCCCCGTTCCAATCTAAGTGGAACACCAAATTCTTTAACTGGGCCGTAGCCGCCACGGAGACGGCCTCGCTGACTCGCCCGGCTGTCAGCCCCCCCTCTCCTTCAATCACGTGGACAAAAGGGCATTTTTCCCCATAGGCGTCGGCAGCAGCCAAGGCCAGCCCCACAGCCGAACCATCCCCCACGCCGCTTGCACCTGTAGACGTACGGACAAACGGAACAATCGGCTCCGGGTGCCCGCCGAGCGGCTTAACGCCTAATTTCTTAAACAGCGGCGTATCCTGCGCCGCGTTGCGCCGAAAGCCGAGCAAATCTTCCAAACGCAATTGTTGTTCCCTTTTCGCCGGTAACAACGCAGGAGCTGCAATGCGCGCACACTCATTACGAAGTGCCCACAGGGCATACAATCCCAACGCTTTATGTCCGGCCGCATACGAAATTATATCGGCCTCGTCCGTTAACGGATGCCGTAAATCATAGGCCATTTCCTTCAGCAGTAAATGCTCCGCAATGCGCCCACAAGAAATACTTCCTCCCGGATGCCCGGATGTAGGCACATAATTATACAGCAAAGCTACCAACGTCCGATACACCACATCCAATTTTTCCAACAAAGCCGCCTCACGCCCCCCCAAGGCATAACGGGCCCGACGGGCATAGTGAGTCACATCCACATAGATAGCACGCTTATTACCGAACATCGTTTGCCGCATAGGTAAAGGAACTCCTTGCTAATGGACAATCCCGTGTTGAGCCACGTACGAAACCAGTTGGAACATTGCTTCTATATCTGCCTTGGCAGAGACTTCCACACACGAGTGAATATTGCGCGCCGCCAACGATAATGCACACGCCGGAATGCCCGTTTTGGATAAATGGATAACTCCCGCATCATTGCCGCCACGCGGAGCACAACGCACCTGCCAGTTGATTTTCTCTTTGCGGCAAATGTCTTTAAGTCCTTCAAATAACCAATCGGGAGTAATAGTACGGCCGTCAATAACTGACACACCCACTCCGCCACCGACACTGACAATATAATTGGGGGCAGAACAACCGGGAATATCGGCCGCACCCGTGGAATCCAAGGCAAAACCCAAATCGGCCTCAATGCCAAAAGCCGCAGTAGTAGCCCCGCGCAACCCCACTTCTTCCTGTACCGTAAATACGGCATATATATTGTAGAACGGATTTTTGATCGTACGCACCAATTCCGCGAGCACAAACACACCCGCCCGGTCGTCTAATGCCTTGGCACAAATACGTCCATCACCAAATTCTTCATAACTGCGGTCTAATACCACCGAATCGCCGGGTTCTACCCACTCCTGCACTTTACCGGCGGGAAGCCCGGTATCAATATAAAGGTCACTGAGCGGAACGGCCTTGGCACGATCGGCTTCCGTGGTGATATGAGCCGGTTTTGTGCCGATTACGCCTAGAATCGGGCCTTTTTTCGTTTGCACGCGCACCCGCTGCGCTAGTAACGTGCGCGGATCAATACCGCCGACAGTTACAAAATAGAGAAATCCGCGGTCATCCACATAACGGACCATCAACCCTACCTCGTCCATGTGGGCACACAACAGTAAATTTTTGTCCGAAGAACCTTTTTTATATACAATCAAATTGCCAAGTACATCCGTACGGATTTCGTCCGCATGCGGGGTAAGGAGTTTAATTAAATAGTCCCGCACCGGGGATTCCCGGCCGGAAACCCCGGCCAAATTCGTCAAATCTTTAAGCGTATTAAAATCCATTTTCATCTGAGAATCCTCCTTTTTGGCAATTTAAGCTCCTATATTATACTCCCAATTTTATTTTTTTGCAAGCAAAAATAAAATTATTATTTTGTTTATCTATCCTCGTAAAAAAAATTGTTTCTCCCGCCGAAAAAATTGTAAAATAAGGGGGAAGGAGTTTATTTTTAGGAGGAAGACATGACAGTTTCTTACAAAGAACTTGGCCTCGTAAATACCCGCCAAATGTTCAAAGACGCTATGGCCGGCGGCTATGCCATCCCGGCTTATAACTTCAATAATATGGAACAACTCCAAGCCATCGTTACGGCTTGTGTACAGACCGGTTCCCCGGTTATTTTGCAAGTATCCAAAGGTGCCCGCCAGTATGCCAATTCCACGTTGCTGCGCTGGATGGCCCGCGGAGCTGTGGAAATGATGAGCGAAATCGGCAAACCGGTACCGCTATGTCTGCATTTGGATCACGGGGATAGTTTTGAGTTGTGCAAAGATTGTATTGATAATGGTTTTTCCTCCGTGATGATTGACGGATCCAGCCTGCCCTACGAAGAAAACGTCGCCCTGACCAAAAAAGTAGTGGATTATGCCCACCAACACGATGTAACCGTGGAAGGCGAACTGGGCGTGTTGGCCGGGATTGAAGATGAAGTTTCCGCCGAACACCACACGTATACGGACCCGGCCCAAGTGGAAGATTTCGTTAAACGCACCGGTGTAGATTCGCTGGCGATTTCCATCGGCACCAGCCACGGCGCGTATAAGTTTAAAGTAAAACCGGGTGAAAAATTACCGGAATTACGCTTTGATATTTTGGAAGAAGTTTCCAAACGCCTGCCCGGATTCCCAATTGTGCTGCACGGTTCTTCGTCCGTACCGCAATGGGCCGTCAAACAAATTAACGAATATGGCGGAAAATTAGACAACACCGCCGGTATCCCGGAAGAACAATTGCGCAAGGCCGCTAAAATGGCCGTGTGCAAAATCAATGTAGATAGCGACGGACGCTTGGTAATGACCGCCACCATCCGCAAAATCTTTGCGACCAAACCCAGCGAATTTGACCCGCGCAAATACTTGGGCCCGGCCCGCGAAGAATTGATCAAAATGTACGCCGAAAAGAACGAAAACGTTTTCGGCTCTGCCGGCAGAGTCAAATAATATTTCTGCTACGGTTTATTAAAAAGCCACCCGGTGAAAACCGGGTGGCTTTTTATAAGTACTAAAACGACCTTATTGGTAGCGATACCAATTATTACTTTTCCAAGGGGAAGAGGCCGTTGTTTCCTGTCTGCACAGTTTATGGGCTAAGGCATTATTATTATAAACTACGATTATATATATGAGTCAAGATTTTTCCAACAACAAGGCCCGGCAACACGTGCCGGGCCCCAAAGGCATATATAACATCTTCAAATACTACTTCTCACAGAAGCCGGACAAACCCACTTCTGTTCTAACACATCCGTTTACAGTGCGGTATCTTCCTCCGCGATAACGGAAGGAGCCATCAACGGCTTGGCTACCGGTTTTTCTTCCAACGGTTGGATGGGCGTTTCCGTTACAGAGTCGGTTTGAACCGGAACGTTTTCCGCAGATGCCGCCTGTGCAGCTTGTTGAGCTTCTTGCCCTTCTAACAATTGTACGGTTTCCGGACGTTGCGTATATCCTACCGCCGGTCGGATTACAATATCCCGCTTGACGGCTAATACACGCGACGTGGAAGAATCCGGCAAGTACTGATCCGTTAAGGAGAATACCGTCTCTCCGTCTTTGTTTTGCAAGGACAAATCAGCTCCCTGTTGGATTAAGTACACCGCTACCCGGTCGTTTTTGGCCTTAATAGCATCCATTAGCGGCGTGTTCCCTTTATAATCCGTCAAATTAATATCCGCTTGGGCAGCAACTAATTTTTCAGCCGGCGCAATATCTTCTGCATAGGCACTATAAGCCACTACACTGCGCCCCAAATTATCTTGTGCATTGACGTCAATTGTTTTTTGACGCAAGAGCAAAGCCAAACAATCTTCGCGGTTTTGGGCCGCCGCACGCATCAAAACGGACACCCCGTTATGATCCTTGACATTCGGGTCAGCTCCTAAAATCAGCAAGGTGCGCAACGCGCGCAACTGGTTATTTTCTACCGCGTAGAAGATCGGCGTGCGACCGCTTAAATCCGGCAAATTGACGTCCGCCTTATTCTTAGCCAACAAGCGGATAATGGTCACGTGACCTTCTGCCGCCGCGGTAGCCATGGCACTTAACCCCGAAGCCGGGTTGCGGTAATCGGGCTTGGCACCGTTGGCGAGCAACGCTTTAACGTTATTGGTAAATCCTTTCTGGGCGGAATACAACAACGGCGTATTCCCTGTATTATCGGGCAAGTTCACCACCGGCTGGTTAGCTTCAGCCAAGTTAGCAACCATTTTGGCTTGGTTCTGACCGGAAGCATACAGCAAAGCGGTTTTTCCTAAATCGTCTTTCGCAGAAGCATCTGCCCCGTGTTTGAGCAAATAAGCCACCGCTTCGGCTTTACCGGCAGCTGCGGCTGCGATGAGCGGCGTCACCCCGTAACTGGACGGCGCGTTCAAATCGGCTTTACCGCGTTCCACTAGCAAACGGATCACTTCCATGTTACCTTTTTCACCGGCAATCGTCATGGGAGTAATACCGGCGTAATTTTTTTCATCCGGGTCCACATGGGCAAACAACAAGGTCCGCACACGGTCCGCATCGCCTTTCTTAACAGCCAAAATCAGCGACGTATCATACACCAATTTCTTGGTGGCTCTGGGGCGATTGCCCAACACTTCACCGGGGTATGTTTTCTTCTCCACACCGAACACAGACCCACGGTAAATATCTCCCGGAGTTTGTGTAACCTGTTCGGCAATGACGTCCGTAGCAGAGCGGGCTTCGCTCACATCGGACGCGATTTCATCCGCAGCGACATAGTCGGTCGTTTGACGGGGTGCCCCGTTGACCCATACCGGCAAAGCCGCCACCAACAACAAAGCAAAAACTACACGTAGTTTTGTAATGTTCATACTGCCTCCTAAGATATATTATAGCAATACGCGGGAAAATTTACACCCTCATTTTAATAATATAAAATAATTATATAAAAATAGATATTTATTTTTGCTCCAAACACTTGCATTTTTGGACCGGACAATGTATCATAAATAGGTATAGCACCGATTTTATCCCCCAGAACGGTTCGATTTACCCCCCGAACGGTTCTGACAAAAGAGTTGGGTACATCCCCCAACTCTTTTTTGTTGCCCCCAAAATGATACCGGATCCGGACGGAAACTAAAAAGGCCTCCCGAATTTGCCGGGCAGGCCTTTTTCATGCGTTAAACTAGGTGGCGGTTTATAAGGAAATCGCACTGACCGGGCAGGTGCCGGCGCAAGCACCGCATTCAATGCATTTGGAAGCATCAATGCAGCGTTTCACATCTTTCTCGCAGATAGCGGTTACGGGGCAAGCGGATTCGCAAGCACCGCAGTTAATGCAAACTTCCGGATTTACTTTATAAGCCATAGTCATCTCCTTATACAAATGTTAAGTTACTTTTAGATTATATCAAAAATCAACCCCTTGGGTATATTTCAGGAGGCAAAAACGCTTGCCGAAAAAGGATTAGAATGATACAATATAAAAGTAAGGAAAAACTAACTTTTATGAAAAAACAAAATTCACGTTCCGTTTATCAACTCAGAATCGGCCAATCTGCCAAAATTAAAGAAATTCAAACCGATGCCAAAACAGCCGACAAACTGGCCGCCATGGGGCTGGTGCGCGACCAATGGGTAGAACGTCTGCCCGGTAAAAGCCCGGTCGTTGTGCGGGTATCGGGCAGCGAAGTTGCCTTAGGAAGGGAGACTGCCAAAAAAATCATTGTTGCTTCCAAGAAAAATACGTTTTTGTTGGCCGGCAATCCCAATGTGGGCAAGAGTTTAGTTTTTTCACGCCTAACGGGAATCGGCGTTATCTCCTCTAATTTCCCCGGAACAACCGTCGGCCTAAACTACGGCACCACCCTGTTTAACGCAGAATCGTACGAGATCATTGATATCCCCGGGTTGTACCGGTTGGAAGAAGAATGGCAAATGGAAGGGAAAAAACATAACCTGTTTGCCGAGCTGGAATATGATTTCATCGTCTGTGTGGCCGATGCTTCCCATTTGGAACGCAACTTATACTTTGTGTTGGAATTATTGCGGTTGGGTAAACCGTTGGTGTTACTACTCAATAAATTTGACGAAGCCAAACGTAAGGGAATTATCATTGATGTCAAACGGCTTTCCAAACTTATCGGCATCCCCGTTATTCCCACCGTTGCTACCACCGGCGAAGGGCTCAAAGAACTTGCCAACACCGTGGGAAATTTACAAACGGCCCGCCCCCAAATAACTATTCCCGATACTCCCGAAGGAAAATGGCAAGCCATTGGCCAAATCATCCACCAAGTCCAAGAGGTTAAACACAAACATCCTTCCGTTTGGGAACATTTACAGGCCTGGGCCACCACCCCTCTCACCGGGTTACCGATTGCGCTGGTCGTTTTGGTAGCGTCATTCTTTTTGATACGTTGGACCGGAGAAAGTATTATTGACCTGATAGACCCGTTGTATGAGACCTATTACTTTCCTTTTTGGGAACGGTTGTTGGGTTCCTGGCGGGATTCCTGGTTGGGGTTATTACTGGTTGGAGACGGCGGCCTAAACTATTTTGGCGTTCTGACCGACGGATTAAAAATTGCTTTAGTGGACGTCATGTCCTACGTGTTTGCCTTCTACGCTTTGTTTGGTTTTCTGGGTGAACTGGGCTATTTGCCCCGCTTGGCTATTTTACTGGACGGTATTTTACATAAAGTAGGGCTGCACGGATACGGAGCGATACCGATTATGCTCGGGTTTGGGTGCAAGGTACCCGCCGTCATGGGGGCGCGCGTGTTGGAAACACGGCGCGAGCGTGTAATTGCGTTGGCCCTCGTGTTGGTCTTGGCGCCGTGTATTTCCCAAACGGCCATGATTATTTCCATTTTATCCCCCCACGGATTAAAATATGTACTGGCGGTGTTTGGGATACTTGTGCTAAACGGCATTATAGCCGGCACCATTTTAAACCGACTCATGCCGGGAAATACTCCCGAATTATTTATGGAAATCCCTTCGTGGCAAATCCCCCACTTGCGCCCGTTGGCACGTAAATTGTGGCTGCGGATGAAGGAATATTTATGTGATGCGTTGCCGCTTATCCTGTGCGGGGTAGTGTTTGTAGATTTAATGCAAATGGCCGGTGTAACCGCGTGGATCACCCAGCTTTCGCGCTACCCGGTAGAATATATACTGGGACTGCCGGCCGAAACCACCTCGCTACTTATTCTGGGATTTTTACGTAAAGACGTAGCCATCGCTTTGTTGGAACCGTTTCATTTATCGGCGCAAGCGTTGGTAGTGGCCTGCGTGTTTATGACGATGTACTTACCTTGTATCGCTACCTTCTTTGTAATGCTGCGCGAAAACGGTTGGAAAGATACCTTACGCATAACCGGATTAACCTTGGGATTGGCCTTTGCGACCGGGTTTGTACTGCGATTGATTTTATTATAACGCAACCTGTTCTATTACAAACGGCGCACAAACTAAATTTGTGCGCCGTTTCTGCAAATACCTGTTCCCGTACAATTAGGTATAACTTTCCAAGTATGTATGCAATCCTTCCGCTTGGGCTTGTTTAACACCGGCGGCGTATAGCTGCTCGGCTTCTTCGGTCCGGCCCAGGGCATACCATACTTGGGCAAGCGAAAGTTTCGTTAAAATCTGACCGCGCAACTCGTCGGAATTATCAAAAAGAACCCGGGCCTCTTGCAAATCTGCCAGGGCTTTTTCCATTTTATTCTGGCGGCGCAGTACATCCGCACGTCCCCACTTCACAAATCCCAAATCCACCGTATCGTGAATAGAAGAATACAATTTATCGGCCACGTTATAATGGCGCAAGGCCTCGGCATATTTGCCTTGTTGGCGCAAACCGTTAGCCATTCCGCAATGTGTATAGGCATTACCAAACACATCTTGCGTGTGTTTGAAAATCTTTTCGGCTAACTTATAATTTTTGACGCACTCCTCTACTTTGCCACAAATCCGACTGATGCCGGCAAGTCCGCAATACCCGTACGCCTCGCTGATTTTATCGTGGGTTTTTTTGGCTAGCGCAATGGATTTTTTGAACTGGGCAATGCCCGCTTCAAACTGTCCCTGCAGGCGGAAAATCCCCCCCTTGGCCCAATGAATAAAACTCATTCCGGCATAATCTTTGTCTTGTGTGTAGGCAGCCAACACGGTGTCCAATAATTCCAACGCTTCTTCCAACCGGCCCCACGCCCGCAGAGCCATCCCCATTTCCTGCATAGCGCGTACTTCGTAATCTTCCATTTCCAACTCCCGTGCCATTTGCAACGTTTCGTCAGAAAGTTCGTAGGCAGCCGCTGCGTGCCCCAACGTACGGTAACACGCCGCCATCGCCAGCAAAATATCCATACGCTCTTCTGCCACATCGGCTAATTTAAGCCCCTTGGCATACGTCAGCAGAGCCGTTTCAAAATGACCCAATTGCCGCTCAGCTTCTGCCTGTAGAAACCATGTCAGCGCATCTTTTTGCCGTTGATTTTTAAGCAGCGCCAATACGCGCTCCGGCTCATTCATTTCTAACAATTCGTAAATTAAATCTATATCCGGTTTTGCCATAGCACGCTCCTATTTTAAATGTTTCTTGATTTCTTGCAACGTATCCGCCAAATCGTACGGTTTGGGAATAAAAAAGTCCGCCCCCGCCTCTTTGGCACGGTCCTGCGATTCGGCATCTGCCAACGTGGACATGACAATCACCGGGATACGCCACGTTGCGTTATCCGTCTTCAACAGTTTACACACTTCAAAGCCACTTAATTTCGGTAGCATCAAATCCAGCAATACTAAATCCGGCTTGAGTTGTTTGACCGCGGACACTCCTTCCACCCCGTTTTTGGCCCAGTGCACGTCAATCCCTTCTACTTTCAGGGCTCCGGCAAGCGCCGTTCCTAACACTTTGGAATCTTCTATAAGTACAATTTTTTTCATAGTTCTTTACACTGGGTTTGATATACCCCGATGGCCCGCACATATTCCTGGGCATTTTTCAAGATAGCATTTACTTCGTCTTCGTCCAATTTGCGTACTACTTTGGCTGGTACACCCATCACCAACGACCCCGCCGGAATTTGCTTACCTGCCGGCACTACCGCTCCCGCGCCAATAATGCAATTCGGCCCGATTTCGCTTTCCATCACTACGGCGTTCATCCCGATCAAGCAATTATCCCCGATAACACTGCCATGTACCACCGCACCGTGACCGATACTTACTCCTTTTCCGATCCGCGCCGGCGTATCATAATTGACGTGTACGCAAGCATTGTCTTGGACGTTGGAATTGTCTCCCACATAAATAGCCGCGATATCCCCCCGCAATACAGCCCCCGGCCAAACGGACACATTTTCCCCCAGTATTACGTCTCCGGTTACCACCGCTGTTTTATGAATAAAACAGTTGGACGATACACGCGGTGCGCGGTTTTTAATACTTTCTCTCACGCAAATCTCCTTTTTTTCGGGGGAGCGGTGTAGCAGATAACTGGAGTCCCCAGTAAATAAATACGCTCACAATTCCCGGCAAAATATAATACACGACCCGGTAAATAAGCGTTGCCATCAAAGCCGCATCCCAATCAATGCCCATTTGGGCATATACAGCCGTCATCGCCAATTCCATCGCCCCCAATCCGCCGGGCAAAATAGGGATTAATGTCGTCACCATCCCAATGGCAAACCCGGCCACCAAAACACCCGCTGTAATGTGTACGCCCACCGCCCGGAAGGCAAAAAACAACACCAAAATCGTAAACAACCAATCCGCGCACACATACACAATGGTCCACGTCATTTTTTTCTTCTTCTTATGAATAAGCGCAATTCCCTCATCCAACTGGTCCATAAAATCATCATAATGACCTTTACGAATGAGCGCACCGAACCCGTGAAATAAAACTTTGTTTAATAAACGAAATAATTTGCGGATGGATTTATAACGCAATTCATTGTTAAAAAGTAATGCCGTGATGACCGCACATACGGCACACATCACCACGATAATCCCAAAATTTTTTAGCAACTGCACCGGCGTAGCCGACGAGTGGAACAACATCAGGATGGATCCTTGCAAAATAATCACCGCCAGCACAAAGTACAACAACACCGTAATCACAATACTGGCCGTTACACACGTTCCGAAGGGCACACGACGGCGGTTGAGTAAATGAGCCCGCAAAGCAAATCCGCTAGCCCCCAACGATGATACCGCATAATTTACCGTCGTAGAAACGAGCGCAATCCCGATAGCCGCACTCCGCCCGATACGGCGGCCCATGATGCGCAGCACTTCGTACAAACTCATCCCCATGGATATGTAAATAAGCGCCGAAGAGACAACGGAAAGCACTAAGTATTTGGTCTGTACCGTCTGCCAGATTTTAACAAAACTTCCTTTGGCCTGGTAAATCAACACAGCCAGCAATCCCAGCGATAAGAACATCCCCAATGTATAAAGCGAATATTTAAACGGTTTTTTCACGGCAAACTCCTGGAACAATTACTCCCATAAATTATATAATTTATTTAAGAAAAAGGAATACTTTTCTCCGTTGACAGATCTTCATTAACCGTTACAAATAGGGAACCAGGTATGAAATACATCAAAGTAATCGGTGCCAAAGGCCATAATCTCAAAAATATCACCGTAACAATTCCGAAAGATAAGATGACGGTCGTAACCGGTTTATCCGGCTCCGGCAAGAGTTCGCTGGCGTTTGATACGATTTATGCAGAAGGCCAACGGCGCTACGTGGAAAGTATGTCCGCCTATGCCCGGCAATTTTTAGAACTGATGGAAAAGCCCGACGTAGAACACATAGAAGGTCTTTCCCCTGCCATTTCCATTGAACAAAGAAACCCTTCCAAAAATCCGCGTTCTACCGTTTCCACCGTCACAGAAATTTATGACTATTTGCGTTTATTGTTTGCCCGGGTGGGCAAGCGTTATTGCCCGCATTGCGGCCGCCCCGTGGAAACTTGGAGCGTGCAAGGTATCGCCCAGGATATTTTAAATAAATTTGCCGATAAAACTTTGTACATCTTATCCCCGGTTGTACGTGGGCGAGCCGGCACGTACGAAGAATTGTTTGCCAAATTCAAAAAGGAAGGGTACGTCAAAGCACGCGTAAACGGCGAGGTTATCACTTTAGACCACGTACCTACGCTGGAACGTTACAAGAAACACACCATTGAACTGGTGGTGGATGAATTTTATGTAGATGAGTTTGACCGTGAACGCTTAATAGAGAGTTTGGAAAGCGCGCTTAAATATGCGCAAGGACTCGTCCATATTTTGGAAACTTCCGGCAAACAACCTGTAGATTTTACTTATAGCGAAAGTAATGCCTGCGCCCATTGCGGCATCGGATTTAGCGAATTAGAGCCGAGGCTGTTTTCGTTCAATTCGCCTTACGGCGCTTGCCCGGAATGTAACGGACTGGGTGTGAAAATAGAAGTAGATGAAGCCTTGGTAGTGCCTGATCCGGAATTATCGTTAAACGAAGGCGCCATTGAAGCGTGGGAAAACCCTGTTACCACCCGCACACACCGTTGGAAAAACTCCTGGAGCGGTTACTATTACGATATGTTAAAACAAGTCTGCCGCCAACAACATATTTCCATGACCACGCCGTGGAAAAAACTTTCCAAAGCCCAGCGCGATTTAATTTTGTACGGTACGGGCGGAGCGACTTATACGTCTATCATCTCCGGCGGAGAACAAGAATTTGAAGGGGTGATTACGAACTTAAAACGCCGCGTGGCCGAGAGTGAAAGCGACTTTGTAAAAGAGGAAGTCACCCAACGTTTTATGCGCGAAATTGAGTGCCCCGTTTGTCAGGGGAAACGTCTCAAACCCGAAGCACTGGCCGTGAAAGTGGACGGCAAAAACATAGATGAAGTAACCTCTATGCAAGTATCTGCGGCCAAAGCGTTTTTTGACAAAATTCACTTGTCCGAAAAAGACACAATTATTGCCAAAGATGTATTAAAAGAAATCCGCGCGCGGCTGGACTTTTTAAACAGCGTCGGGCTTTCTTATTTAACCCTCAACCGCAAGAGTCAAACCCTTTCCGGCGGCGAGGCCCAACGCATTCACCTGGCCACCCAAATCGGCTCGGGCTTGACGGGCGTATTGTACGTGTTGGACGAACCGACTATCGGTTTACACCCGCGCGATAACGACCGCTTAATTACCACCTTAAAAGATTTACGTGATTTGGATAACACGCTGATTATCGTAGAACACGACAAAGATACTATCTTAGCATCTGATTATGTGGTAGAACTCGGCCCAGCCGCCGGAGAAAACGGCGGGCAAATCATGGCGCAACAGAGCACAAAAGATTTCCTGAAAAACAAAACCTCGCTCACGGCATCGTATCTTAACGGAAGCAACCTGATTTTGCCACGCCCCGCCCTACGCAAAGGAAACGGTAAATTTTTAACCATTCAGGGAGCACGCCAATTTAACTTAAAAAATATAGATGTCAAAATTCCGCTGGGCAAACTGGTGTGTATTACCGGTGTATCCGGTTCCGGCAAGAGTACGCTGGTTCATCAAATTTTATACAAAGCCCTGGCACGTAAATTCTACGACGGCAAGGATGTACCCGGCACGCATAAAGCTATTAAAGGGTTAGACAACATTGATAAAGTAATTATCGTAGATCAAAGCCCTATTGGCAAAACCCCGCGCAGTAACCCCGCTACATATACAGGTGTATTCTCGCACATCCGCGAATTGTTTGCGCAAATGCCGGAAGCCAAACGGCGCGGATATAAACCGGGGCGGTTTTCGTTTAACGTCAAAGGCGGGCGGTGCGAAAAATGCCAAGGAGACGGTATTTTAAAAATTCAAATGCAATTCTTACCCGATATTTACGTAAAGTGCGAAGAATGTAACGGACAACGGTTCAACGAAGACACCTTGCAAGTAAAATTTAAGGGGAAAAGTATTGCGGATGTTTTGAACTTAAGTGTATCGCAAGCGTTGGAATTTTTTGATGCCATCCCTAAAATCAAACGCTACTTGCAAACGCTCCACGACGTAGGCCTTGGATATATCAAACTGGGCCAAGCCGCCACCACCTTATCCGGCGGTGAAGCACAACGCGTTAAACTGGCCGATGAACTTTCCCGCAAAGGCACCGGCAATACGCTCTATATTTTGGACGAACCGACCACCGGATTACACTTTGCCGATATTGATAAACTCTTACACGTTCTGCACGACTTAGCCGACCGTGGGAACACGGTCCTCATCATTGAACACAATTTGGACGTAATTAAAACGGCCGATTGGATCATTGATTTAGGACCGGAAGGTGGCGACAAAGGCGGGCAAATCGTTTGCGAAGGGACTCCGGCCGACGTGGCCAAGTGTGCTAAATCGTACACCGGTAAATATTTAAAACCGGAACTGGATGCCGTACAAACATATCTAAAAACCCACCCGGAAAAATCGTAACGGTTTTTTTTGTGGGCCCGCTCTTGTGCATATAAAAACTCCCTCAACGAAAGTTGAGGGAGTTTCTTATATGGCTCCCCGAGTAGGACTCGAACCTACAACCTACCGGTTAACAGCCGGTCGCTCCACCATTGAGCTATCGGGGAATAAATCGTTGTACGACTACACTATTATTATAATAAATCTTACTGCGTTTGTAAATATATATCCCGTTAGAAGCGTAGCGACAAAGACGCTTCCGCGCCCATGCCGTAGTGGGCATAGTTAGCCGCCAAACTTAAGTCCATATAAGACGGCAATTTGAAATTAAACCCCGCCGTGGCCCGGGCCGTGGCTGCATGTTCGCGCTCGTTGCGCACGGTCACATCGGCCACTCCATTTCCGGCCGTCAGCGTTGTATAATCTACTCCCCCACCGATATACGGCACAAAATATTTGAATTTCATGGAAAGCACCAAGCTGGCATTATAATGGGAAGCGGAAAAATCCTGCGCGCTGGCACTATGCGCGGCCAACACCAACATTGGCTGTAAGGAACCCAACTCCTCACTGGGGCGTGTAATGCCCCAACGCAAACCACCGCCGGCAATCGTCAATCCTTGGAAACTACTCGCCCGGATAAAACCGTCAATGCGAAACGGCATCCCGATATCGGCCTGTATCCACGGATTAAACATGGCCCCCACTTCATCACGGTCGCCCAACGCTGTTTGGTTGCGCTCGGCCTCTGTGTTTCCCTGGGCTTGACTCATCTTAAACAACATTCCCGCACGCGGACCGATTTGAAAGCCACCCCATCCCAAAATACGACCGGTGGTATAAGTACCCGAACCGATCATGCCTCCCAAATCTTTGGTAAAAGCACGCATATTGTTTTGGGAAACATAGTCCCCAAAATCATCCCAATGGCCGTGCGCCGCCGCCGGCACCGTCCACAAAACCCCAACCAATACCCCCATTAGCACTCGCTTGATGTTCATTTTTTCTCCCCTGTACAACCTGGTTTTAAATTCTCCGCAAAAAGAAGCGTATCCCCTTTTTGCACATTTCCCTTCAAACTTCCTCCGGGCAGTTCAAGCGTGTAATAACTCCCCCGCACAAACCGTCCCCACCGCCACGGTTTCATATTTTCCTGCACGAACAAAACCGTTCCTTCCTTATCACAAAAAACAGCATCAATGGCAAAACGCATAAACCACGTATGAATTTGCGGACAAGGCCATAACAATAGCCCACACCCCGGTGCTAACTGACGGCGGAACATCAGCCCTGTTAACCGAGTAAAAAATGTATTCGCTTTTTCTACCTGATTAGCTAATTCCACCCCACTGCGTTGTACCACACATTGCATACTTACTTCCCCTGTTTGGCTTCTTGCACGCCCGCTTCCAATAAGCGTTCCACCCGTAAAGACCAATCGTTGCTGAGCACGGTTATCGGCTCAGGAACCACCACGCCGATGCCATGCTCGTTCTCAAATACCAAAAATGTGAGCAACCATTTTTGGTCAACCGCTACTCCGGCAATCCACATGCCCGGCCGAGTCAACGCCTGGCGTATGGACGACAAATGCACTTCACCCACGCCGTCTTGCCGGCATTCGGAAGGGCACGTCTTTAAAAATTCAAACGTAGCGGCATCCAACACACGGGCATTCACATACTGCCCACGTGTGACCGGCATAACCGGGCGATCGCCCTCCAACGTAATACCGGACACACGAAAGAAATCTCCGTACTGCAAATCAAACGCGCACAGCCCCGTGGCTGCGAAACACAACAACGCACATCCTAGCGCCGCTCGTTTGATCCAATCAAATTTAGGCAGCCACACGTTCCACATAGTTACCGGTGCGGGTGTCCACCAGTACCGTATCGCCCTCGTTAATAAAAAGCGGCACTTTGATAACGGCCCCCGTTTCCAACGTTGCTTCCTTCGTCGTATTGGCTACCGTATCCCCTTTCACTCCCGGCACGGTAGAAGCAATTTTAAGCGGCACTTTAATCGGCAATTCCACATTGAACAATTTGTCGTTAATATAGATACCGGTGGCATCCATATTGTCTTTTAAATACTTGGTCAAATCGCCCAATTTGCTAACCGGAACTTCTACTTGGTCGTACGTGTCCGCGTTCATAAACGTAGCCATATCGCCCGAGGTGTACAAATAGGTAAACGGACGTTTATCCACTTCCACTTCTTTAAATTTATCTTCGGGGCGGTAGGACGTTTCAATGACAGAACCCGTATTGATGTTGCGCAGTTTTACGCGCACCACGGCGCGGGCTTGGCTTTTGCGGTGATGTTGAAATTCAATGATTTCCACCAACTGGCCGTTCTCGTCCTCAAAAATGAGTCCTTCTCTAAATTCGTTCGTGCTTAACATAACTTACTCCTTTTGCGGGCTGGGCCCGAAATTATTTTTGTGTCAATTTTTTGGAACCTGTTTTAGTAACCCAAAAACTATCTTCCAACCGGATTCCCCATTTCCCGGAAAAATAAACGCCCGGTTCTACCGTAACCACGGCATTTTCCGGCAGGGTAATCGGCGAACCGCTACGCAGAATCGGCGCATCATGTACCACTAACCCAATGCCATGCCCGGTCGTATGGAAAAACTCTTTCCCGTATCCGGCTGCTTCAATTACATCGCGGGCAGCTTTATCCACGGCTCCGGCTGTAACGCCCGCGTGCAAGGTTTTTACTCCGGCCTGACGGGCTCTATCTACTAATTTCCAAATCTGCGAATACAACGCCGGCTCTTGGTTACCGTGCCACCAACTGCGGGTCATATCGGAAGTATATCCCTCATAAAAGCATCCAAAATCCATTAAGACCGCTTCGTTGGCTTTCAATTTGCGCGTTTTGGCAGGCATATGATGCGCGTCCGCTGTATTTTCCCCGAAACAAACAATATTGAAAGGCACGCTATCCGCCCCGCGGTGAATCATGGCCTCGGCCATTAAAATCCGCACCGCCTCTTCCGTGATACCGGTTTTGATTTTCGGTTTCACTTCAACAAACGCTTCCCACGCAATTTTACAGGCCTTACGCAATTTGGCCAGTTCGTCGGGATATTTGCTTTTACGCATTTCCCCCAACAGTCCTTCCGCACGCGAAAGTCCGGCACGCACCAATGCTTGCCCGGTTAAAAAATCTACTTGGGCCGGATCAAAAGCAACCCGTTTTAAACCCAGTTGTTTAATCTTTTTTAAAGCCCCGTCTAACATCGTTCCAAACGGTACATCTTCCGTCTTCAGAAAGGCACGGGCGGGAACCATTTTACTGACAATCAACTTTTTGGTAATACAGTAAGCTTTCGTAGGCGTAATGAGAAAAACGGCTTCACCCCCTGATAACTCAATGCCGGACAAATACCGCTGTTCCACCGCCGAAACAGTGATATACCCCTCTATTCCCGCATCCCGGAGTACCCGGCGGAAATCCCGCATACGTTTAGCCGATAAGTTACTATTATTCATACAAATTTCGCTCATTTCTTTGTGTAAATTTTAGGCCCGGTTTTAGTAGCCACTACCGTGTCTTCTAACCGTACCCCAAACTTTCCGGGAAGGTAAATCCCCGGCTCTACCGAAAACACATTTCCTGCCACTAAAACGGCTTTGGACTGCGGGCTGTTACACGGCTCCTCGTGGTTTTCAATACCAATGCCGTGCCCTGTGCGGTGGGTAAAATAAACCCCGTAACCGGCTTTTTCAATCACTCCGCGGGCGGCGGCATCCACTTGTTTAGTCGGCGTTCCGATGCGAGCCGTCTTCACACCCGTGCGGCGGGCGTTATCTACAATTTTCCAAATTTTCGTATATTCACCGGGTTCACGCCGTCCATGCCACCAACAACGTGAAATATCCGATGTGTATCCTTTGTAAATACAACCAAAATCTAACAAGATAGCATCCTCTTTTTTCAGCACGCGCGTGCCGGTTTTGTAGTGCGGGTTGGCTCCGTTCTCGCCAAAAGCAACAATGGTTGGAAAAGGCGTACCCATAGATCCCCGCGTTTGCATAAAGCCTTCCAACATCGCCGCTACTTCACACTCCATCATGCCTGTTTTGACACGCGGTTTGACGTACTCGTAGGCGTTGTAGGCAATGCGGCAAGCCTCCCGTATTTTCTTCAGCTCATCCGCATCCTTCGTTTCGCGCAAAGAAGAAATCAAACTGGGCAATTCCACACAGCCGGCTTCGCGCATTTTTTTGCCGGACAGGTATCCTTCCTTAGCGGCATCAAAACCGACGGAGGAAAGTTTCCTTTGACGTACATATGCCAGGGCCGCCTCCAGTTGGCCTTCATCGCACGGAAACACTTCTACTTCCGGAGCGAAGCGGCCGAACGGCTCTTGGTAAAGCGCCCGGGTAAAACACGCCATGGATTTGGGAGAAATAACAAAAACAGACTCCTGCGGATAGAAAGAAAAACCGGACACGTAAAACTGGTCTATGTGGTGCGTCACTATCAACGAAGATACATGATAATTCCGAAGCAAACGGCGCACGGCCTGGAGGCGGTTGTGTCTAATTTGTTCAAAAGCCATAGCAATATTCTCCCCTGAAAAACCTTTTATATATGATAACACTTTTTCCCCGTGGTGTGCCACCCTAAATTCTTCTCCTCTCTACCCCCACGCGTAAAGCCCAACACAAGAAGTTAGAATTTACTATAATGAAGAAATATGGGACGCAGGATTGGATACTTTTTAATAGGATTGGCCGTATGCATGATGGCCGTGCCGGTAGGGCGGGCTGCTGTTTTTTCCTCTTCCGACAATATGTTCACGCTGGATATGCCGGCCGGTTGGCGCCCGGCGTCCCGTCCGTTAGCGCGCAGCGTGCTATCGTTAGAAAAACCGCCGGCCCGGCTGGACGTAAAACCGTTTTCCTGTAGCAATAAATCCTGCATAGAAAAGCAAATTAACAAAGAACTAAAAGAGTTAGAACGCAAACACCTGCAAACTCCCAGCGGTACTTACGGTGATGAGAATGTAAAACGCCTTTCTTTGGAAGGAGGGGCCACCTTGTTGTATCTCAGTTTTACGGACAACAACGTGGACTCCAGTTCCGGGTATTTTTTAATCCAAAATAAGGCCTATCACATCACTTCCCAAGATTTGACCGACGCGGAAACAGAATTGATTTTCTCTTTCCTCTTACCCGCCAGCAACGAAGAACCTCCCTCCCACCCACAAGCCATGGAACTGAATTTAGCAGATTCACGCGCTTACGAGATTGATGCATTGCCCGACGTAGCCCAAGTAACCATTGAGGCCCCCGTTGCTCCGACGCCTACGGAAGAAATCGGCGAACCCAGCGTGTTGGAAGAAGAGGAGAATAACTTAACAACCCCCTCCTCCAACACCCTTGTTTCCCCGCGTATGCCGCGTTACATTCGTTGGCTGGGTCGATGGTTTGATACGTTTGTTGTATTGGGGCTTTTGTTTCTTCTCTTTGTGTGCGGCGCGTTGGTTATCCGGGGTTTTGTACACGGTAAACCTAACTTACCGCCGGCCAATCCCCACTCGCTCTATCCCATTCGTATCTCCCGGCTCTACGGAACTCCATCCGTCATTTTCCGTGCCAAAGATAACCAAGGACACATTTTAACGTCTTTGGCAGACCGCTGGGATAGTATCCTATTCAGTGCGGGTATTGTAATTATTACCGGGACTTGTTTTCTTTTAGCGCTGACGGGGCTGTTGGACAATTCCCAAGCCATCCGCTTGCCCGGTTGGTTATACACGATTATGTACGGAGCCGGCTCCTTCTTTTTGCCGTTGGGAGTCGTAGTACTGATCGGCGGGGCAATTTGGTCGCAAGTGACCCTGCGGGAAATTGTCCTGTTTGACAATAAAGGACAAGAGGCCGCTTGTATCTTACAAATACGGGCCGGTTTCCAACAGGAGCGCTATGATATTTATTTTTCCCGCTCCCGCGAAGTACTCACCGCTACCCGCCAACGTTTTACCCGATACCATACCTGGCAACTGCGTAACGCCCAAGGACATATTCTGGCGGATGTACAAGAACGTCACGGCAAACGCTCTTTCCTGCGCCATTTATTCGGCCATTTGTGGGGTTTTTTCCGCGCCGATTATACCATCCGCGGACCAATGGACAGCACCGGCGTATTGCTTAACGACCACGCATTCTTTAATTGTTCCACATGCCAACTGGATAAACCGCAGGCCATTTCCGCCCGGGATATGTTAGTACTTTCCCTGTTAATTAACGTCCGGGACCGGGACAAATGGTATCCGTGGTTCTGTTGAATTTATAGGTGAAATGCGGTGACTTGACGGCATACAAATCGGAGAAACTATATATGCGTTTGATATTATCTATTTTGATGAGCACGGCAGCCCTGGCAATTTCTGCCCAACCGCTGCAAACTTTTGTAGAAAATAAACTCCAGCACCCCTTTTTACAGGGGGCGTTGTGGGGTGGTGCGGCCAGTATGGCGCAAGGCGGTTCCCAGACTCTTTTTTCCGTGCAGGAACACACCCGCCTGACTCCGGCCAGCACCCTTAAATTACTAACGACCGCCGCCGCCCTGGAAGTATTTGGCCCGCACCACCGTTTTCAGACCCGGTTGTATGCGCAAGGCACCCCCGATGCGCAGGGGGTATTACACGGAGCACTTTATTTGCAAGGCGGCGGGGATATGACTTTGGGTTCCACGCGTGTAACCGGTGCGGAAAAATGGGAAATCGTGGCCCGCCGTTGGGCCAAAGCCGTTAAAGAGGCCGGGATTAAAAAAATAGAAGGCAACTTATACGCGGATGTATCTTTGTTTGAAGGTCCTTCCATAGCTCCCAAGGTGAACTGGGAAAACATGGGCAATTATTTTGCGGCACCGGCCAGTCCGTTGTGTTTCAATGATAATTCGTTTGAAATTCATTTCAAACCTCAATTGCGCGGCAACCAACCTGCTCCGGTCAGCCATATTGTACCGGATTTGCCACAAATCCGGTTAGAATCTTTTGTAACGACTGACGGAAAAACCAAGCAAGACAATGCATATGTCTATGCAGCACCCGGCCAGTATGATTTAAAAATTTTCGGAACCATTCCCACCAGTTTGACAGGATTTACTATTAAAGGTGCGTTACCCGATCCGGCGCTTTTTGCCCTGGAGGCTTTACGCCAGGCATTGGCCGAGCAAAACATTGCTGTAACCGGCACCTGGGAAACACTCTCTCGGGCACCCGATTATAATTCCTTACAATTGCTGCACACGTATCAATCGCCTGAATTAAAAGACATTGTGTGGATTGTCAACAAACGCAGTTTTAATTTGTATGCCGACATGTTACTGCGGCACTTGGCCGTACAGGCGGGACAAAAAGGCAGCGTAGAAAACGGCGTAGCGCAACTGAGAAAATTCTTAGTCACTCACGGAATTGCCGCCCCGAATGAAGTAGTTCTGCACGACGGAAGCGGCCTTTCCCGAGACAATTTGGTTACTCCGCGGGTCTTATTAAATACACTCCTGTTTATGGCGCGCAGTCCCAACTTTGAGTATTATTATAACTCGCTGGCGACTCCCGATGACCGCGGGGATTTGTTAGTCTTGCGACGCTATCTAAAGCCCAAAAAGAAGATCAATGATGTGCGCGTCAAAGGCGGAACCATTGACAGTGTCAAAGCCGCCGCCGGCTATGTGCGGGCAGAAAACGGTCAGTTGATTGCTTTCGTATTTATGGCAAACAATTTGGCCGGCAAAGACGAATCTTTATTCCGCATCCACGAAGATATTTTGAAGGAATTGCTCCAAGTAAAATAATTTTTACCGCAACGGGATAAAATCAGAAAACCCCACAGCGGACTGTAGGGTTTACCCTGATAGAAATACGTCGCAATTTGACGAGCGATATCCTGATGACAACTGCCTACCGGAATATCAAAAAACCGTGGAAAAAACACGAATACCGGCAGCCATCCCATTTCTATTTTTTATCTTCCACCGTTACCCGGGCTATGGCACCGGGAACCGGATTTTTGGGAAGTGTAAACCAAAACACAGCCCCTTGCCCCAATCCGGCGCTTTCCACGCTCATAGTACCCCCGTGCGCGTGAACAATTTCCTGCGCGATAGAGAGTCCTAATCCCCACCCCTGTTTACGCAGGTTGCGGTCGTTTTCGGATTGGTGAAATTTTTGAAAGATTTTTTCTTTTTCCGTGTGTAAAATACCCGGCCCATTGTCGGACACGCGGCAAACAATCTGGTCCGGCTCCTCGTAAAATCCCACCTCCACCCGGCCCCCTTGCGGAGCAAATTTGACGGCATTACCGATAAGGTTACTCAATACTTGCGAAATACGGAATCGGTCCGCCACCACGGTAACTTCGGTAGGGTAATCATATTTCTGTAGGAAAATCCCGCGCTTTTGGGCATTGACGGCCTGCAAAGTAACCACATCATTGATTAAGGTGTTAAAATTAAAAGCTTGTGCTTCCATTTTAAAACGGCCGGACTCAATCATAGAAATATCCATCAAGTCGGCCATCAACATATTCATGTTATCGGTGGCTTTTAAAATGTTATTGAGTGCAATTTGGTCGTTGGCTCCATCCCCTTGCGGATTATCCATCATCAGAACGGATGCAAACCCTTGGATAGACGTCAGCGGTTGGCGTAAATCGTGCGCTACAATAGACATAAACTTGGAACGAATTTCATTTAAGCGGGTTAACTCTTGGTTGGACAAACGCAACTTGTTGACAATACTCTCCAACACCGTTACTTTACCGGATAATTGCATCTGCAACGTGGCAATTTGCTGTTGATAGTTGTGCTCCGCTTTCATGATGGTGCGGTTCATGCGGCGCAACACAAATTTCCGTGTGATAAGCGACGCTATCAACGCCATAGATGTCGCCGCGATAATACTGTATACGACCACTTCCTGCCAAGGCATAAATCCCTCCTCAATTTGCAAACGGACAATCCAGCACGTTCTCCAGAACTGTCCGTGTCAAAGCGCCCTCCCGCAAGAGCCGCGGCTGCGCCGTCAAATCTACCACACTGGAAGCCACCGGGCTGAGCGTACCCGCCCGTACAATATAATCTACTTGACCGTTAAAGGTTTCCACCAAAATGTGTTCGTCCGTAATAACAGGTTGCCCATGCAAATTAGCACTGGTACACGCCATCGGTACGGACATCCCCTGCAGTAATTCTACCAAAAAAGCATACCCCGGAACACGAAATCCCAAACCGGTAAATCCGCGCGCCAACACAAGCCCGTCCTCCGTCGGCGGCAAAATGAGTGTAAGGGCCCCGGGCCAAAACCGAGCGGCCAAGCGTTCCGCTTGCGGCGAAAACTGCGCCCACGGATGCACCTGTTCCGTACCGCCGCTTAACAAAGGAAGTGGACTGGTAGCAGGACGATTTTTCAGCCGGTAAATTGTTTGTATACCGCGTTCCCGGTTTCCCCCTGTTCCCAAACCGTACACCGTATCCGTCGGTAACACAGCTACCGCCCCGGCTGATAACGCCCGGCTTAATTCTTCTTTATCTTGCCGTGTCATTTGGGCGGCTTCAAAAATGCGGGTCTTCATTCAAATTCTCCTCTTTCTGTTCCGTACCCGGCCGATCAATAATCAGCACAAATTCCCCTTGTACTTTAGCCCGCGCTGCCAACGTCCGGCCCACTTCGTCTGCCGAGCCACGCAACCATTCTTCGTACACCTTGGAAAGTTCCCGCGCTACAATGACCGGGGTACCTTCCCCCAATGTTTGTGAAATCAACCCCAACATTTTTACTACGCGGTAGGGGGATTCATACAACACAACG
Source organism: Candidatus Avelusimicrobium intestinale (assembly GCA_902765225.1). Lineage (GTDB taxonomy): Bacteria > Elusimicrobiota > Elusimicrobia > Elusimicrobiales > Elusimicrobiaceae > Avelusimicrobium > Avelusimicrobium intestinale. The sequence continues at coordinate 152,850 of CACWYV010000003.1, read as the reverse complement.
GGCACCCCCAATGCATAGGCCTGGGAAATCAATTTAGCGGCCTTACCGGGTTTACGCGGCAAAAACCCCAAAAAAGTGAATGCCCCGCCGGTAATGCCCGCCCCGGCCAGCGCACACGCCACTGCGCTCGGCCCGGGGAGCGAGGAAACTTTGACCCCTGCTTTGAGGGCCTGCCGGACTAACTTCCACCCCGGATCCGAAATACACGGCGTGCCGCAATCGGACACCAACGCGGCCGTTTTCCCCTGTTGTAAAATTTCTACGCAACGGGAAACGGAACGGTCATCATTTTCGTTGTAGCGAAGGGTGGGTTTAGACAAAACGAAATGAGACAATAGCCCCTGTGTGCGGCGTGTATCTTCGCAAAAAATCACGTCCGCGCTTTTCAATATATCCAACGCGCGCAACGTTATGTCCTGCAAATTCCCAATGGGGGTAGGAACGATATAAAGCATAGATAGAGTATATAAAATAATGACGTGGACGGATACGGTAAAAATAAATCTTTTTTTATGTGACGGATTTTGTATAATAAGAACTTAGCGTTTTTTGTATGTAATTATAAGGAGGAAACTCAAAAGGAAATGTCCAGAGTACTGTCTAAAATTAAGTTAAACACCTTCGCCATTATTCTATCCATTTTGGCGATTGTAGCCGCCCTGACGTGGATTGTTCCGTCCGGCGCTTATGAAAGGAGCACGGATGCCGACGGTCGGCAAGTAGTGGTAGCCGGCACTTACCACCGGGTGGAAGCCGCCCCCCAAGGATTGTTTGATTTGTTAAAAGCCCCCGTACAAGGATTTTCCAAGACGGCTGAAGTCATTGTATTTTTGTTGTTGATTGGCGGGGTCCTTAACATCATTGAAAAAACCGGTTCCATTGCTGCCGGTATTCAAGCCGCTAGCGGATTTTTCCAACGTAACCCCAAACTGCGCTTTTTGTTTATTCCATTGGGGGTAATTGTTTTTTCGCTATGCGGGGCCACCTTCGGTATGTGCGAAGAAGCCCTTATTTTTGTACCTATCTTTATTCCGCTGGCTCTCTCTCTGGGCTATGACTCCGCCCTGGGTACGGCAATTCCGTTTGTGGGAGCCGGCGTTGGATTTGCGGCCGCATTTACCAATCCGTTTACCGTCGGTATTGCTCAGGGGATCGCCCAGGTACCGCTTTATTCCGGTTTGGGATACCGCCTACTTATTTGGGCCATTTGTACTACGGTCATCATTGTCTGGTTTTCTATCTATGCCCGGCGGGTACAAAAGGACCCTACCCGCAGTATCACGTACGAATTTGATATTGAGAAACGCAAAGAACTTAAATTGAACAAAACAGATACCCACATCACCCGGCGTCAAAAATGGGTACTGACAGCTTTCGGCCTGGGAATGGCTGGCTTAATTATCGGCGTATTAAAACCGCAGATTTGTGCGTTTATTCACCAAACCTGGGGCCTAGATTTGATGACGTGGCTGAAACTGGAAAATTCCGGTTGGTACATCACCGAAATTGCCGCCTGGTTTTTGGGCATTGGATTTTTGTGCGGGATTTTAGGCAAAATGAAAATGCAACAATTTAGCGACGCCTTTTTTGACGGGGTACGTAGCATGGCGGAAATCGCTATGCTGTTGTGCTTTGCCCAAGCCATTGTGATCGTAGCCAATAACGGACATATTTTGGATACGTTATTGGAGGCCATGTCCGGCGTCATTAAACACCTGCACCCGATTTGTGCCTCGTGGGCGGCGATGATGTTACAAACAGTCATTGATTTCTTCATCCCGTCCGGCTCCAGCAAGGCCGTACTGACCATGCCGATTCTGGCACCGTTAGCCGACCTCTTGGGCATTACGCGCCAAACGATGGTATTGGCCTTTCAGTTGGGAGGCAGTTGGATGAATATGGTTATTCCTACTGACCCCGTCACTATCGCGGCCATCGGCTTTGCGCGCATCGCTTACCCCAAATGGCTCAAGTGGATGTTGCCGCTACTGGTAGTCATGTATTTGCTTTCCTTCCTGCTGCTGATTCCGCCTTATTTTATGCAATGGCAATAATCCTTTCAGCTGCCGAAAGCATCATTATTTAGTAAAATAAATACAGCCCTTGTCGTTCCAAAGGGCTGTATGTTATGTTACCTGAAATCAACACCCTGGCTTATTTTCAATGGCAGGACTGGCTAGTATTTTCAGCCATTCTACTGGCTACGGCTTTGGCCGCTGCCTACGGGCACTTGCGTTTAACCAAGCAGGCCTCTATCACGGGCCTTTATTCCCGGCGGCTGTTAGATTACTTGCTGATGGGCCGACAGTTGACATTGCCGCTATTTGTGGCCACGCTAGTGGCTACCTGGTACGGAGGTATCTTTGGTATCAGCGAGATTACATTCAACTATGGCATTTATAATTTTGTAACGCAGGGATTATTCTGGTATGTGGCCTATTTGATTTTTGCGTTCTTTTTAGCCGGGAAAATTGCACGTTACCATTCCATGACGCTACCTGACTTAACCGAACGTATGTTTGGCCCCAAATCCGCCAAAGTTTCTGCCGTGCTCACCCTGTTCTACATTATGCCGGTGGTTTATGTACTCAGTTTAGGACTGTTTTTGCATATGATGTTTGGAACCAGCGTGCTGATGGGAATGATTTATGGTACTTTGTTCACCTGTCTGTATACTGCCTGGGGCGGATTTCGTTCCGTTGTGTTCTCCGACCTAGTCCAATTTTTTGTCATGTGCAGTGCCGTGCTAATGGTGGTAGTGTTTTCAGTATCGGTATTCGGAGGAATCCCGTTTTTAAAAGCCCATTTGCCTGCGTCCCATTTTACGATCACGGGCGGTAACTCCTGGCTCAATACACTGGTGTGGGGATTCATTGCCCTGTCCACGTTGATTGACCCCAGCTTTTACCAACGGTGTTTTGCAGCCAAAAGTCCCCGGGTCGTCAAAACGGGAATTGTAATCTCCACATTTATCTGGTTTTGTTTTGATTTATGCACCACGCTAGGGGCTCTTTATGCCCGTGCTTTGTTGCCGTACGCTGAACCCCGTCAGGCCTATTTCTTCTATGCGATCCAGCTGCTCCCGGCCGGCTTACGAGGATTTTTTGTAGCGGGTATTTTGTCTATTATCCTCTCCACCCTCAATTCCTTTTTATTCATCGCCTCTAATACGCTCAGTTTTGACTTACTGCGCAAACGTTTCCCCAACATTATCTTATCCAACCGGATTGCTATTTTTGCCGTTGGAACCCTGTCCATTGCATTGGCCTTATGCTTTAAGGGAAGTTTTAAAACCATTTGGCTCGTGTTTGGTTCGTATTTTTCGGCCTGTTTACTGGTGCCAATTTTAATGGGTTATGTTTATCCCGGTCGAATCAGCGACAAATTGTTTGTAGCTTCCTCGGTATTAAGTGCTATCGCGATGACTGTGTGGCGTTTTTGCGTTCCCCCGATATGGCTGGATTGGGGCGACCCGTTTTATATCGGTGTATGTGTCAGTTTACTGATTCTATTATTGTTCAGGAGCCACCGTGCAAGCATTGAATCACACATTGTTGATCGGTAACGGAGAACCTGTTTCATCCCGTTTGTTACGTGCGTGGGCCCGAACAGCTGATTTTATTTTAGCGGCGGACGGAGGGGCCGAACAAGCCCGCGCCGCCGGACTTACGCCGGATTTGATTATCGGAGACTTGGATTCCGTCTCTTTAACCACCCGCCGCACATTTGCCGCAACAGCTTGGGAACATCTTCCCGATCCTCATAGAACCGATTTACAAAAAGCATTGGATTTTTTAGTAAAACATCACTGCCGGCGCGTCACTTTAGCCGGATTTACCGGCGGACGAATCGATTTTTCGTTCGGCAATTTATTGGCCATATATCCCTATGCCAAAAAATTAGATATATGCCTAGCCGGTAATGGGTGGCGCATCTACCCTGTTTTTCGTCACCGATTGTTTACCGCTCAACCCGGGGCCCGAGTAAGTTTACTGCCACTTAAAAACTGCCGCGGCGTTACGTTGCGTGGACTTCAGTTCCCGCTTCAAAATGCGTATTTACCGCTTGGTACCACCCGTAGTTTGAGTAACCAGGCCACCGCCAAACGGTTCACCGTATCCCTGACCAGCGGCTTTTTGCTTGTCTATCAAGAAGAAAACGCCCGTCGTTCCCCCCTCCGAAAATAGGTCTAAAGACCTAGAAGCGTCTAGGTCTTTTGCTACTCGCGAAGCTAAACGTATTTTTCATAAAATATATAAAAGCTTTCCGGGAGGTTGTTTGTATGAAGAAATGGATGTTCTTAAGTTATGTGACTGGTTTGATGCTGGTTGGAATGACAGATTCCCACGCACAACTTATGCCCCCAAGTGGATCCAACGCGGTCACAACGGTCACAGAGTTAATCGCCGGTACAACCGGGACCAATTTAACACAAGCGATTACAAGAGCCGCCCAACGAGCCCTTATTAATACTCCCCGTAAACGGACTTCCTACACCCGTTTTACCAATCCTTTAAACGGAAAAACTTTTTCCTCCTTGTATCCCAGAGAAGAGGTACCTGAATTGCAAGAGTTGTTGGACCGTGCGTGGAGTAAGTGCATAACCGCCTATAGATCCGTAGAAACTTCCATAGATGCCAAACGTTATGCCCGGGACACCGATGCTTTTTTAACGTTATTAGAAGGATTGCAAAGAGGTCTTCCGCGGGAAGATTTGGAATTGCAGGTAGCCCAAATCCGCGTGGGCGATTTGAGTGACCGGGCCATGCAACTGGCATTGGAATTGCCGTTACCCACACGCACACCGGGAGAAGCCAACCGCCCGAATTCTGTCTATCTGCCGGAAGAAGAAGTGACGTCCCCATCGGTGCGAGTCCCGACCGGAAGAGTTACCCCCGGAATACTGACGCCGGTAGACAATATATCGCCCTCTACAATTTCCCCCAAACGTTTGCAACAGATGATTGCCGATTTTAAAAGAGCGCGCGAAGAAGGCCCCATTTCCGTCAGTAAATTCCGTGAAACATACGGATACTGGGATATCCCTTCTCTTACCGTTTCCCGTGAACTTCGTGCAGCCGGCATAATTACCGAACACCTCCAGACCGACCCTGCCAAACGTGTGCTGGTGGTAGCAGACTTTAGAGCGGCTAAATTGGCAGATCCTTTTATTACAGCCAAACAATTTTATAGGAACTCTCCCCAACACCACGATATTTCCTATGAAACGCTAGTCCGCTATTTGAAATCTTTTAACCAATCATGGACCCGATATAAAAACCCTTACGACTCGTTCCAACGCGAAGTCATCCGAGATTTTGTACGCCAAAGAATGCGCCGACCCGAATTGTCCGTCCTGGATTTTTGGCATAATTCTCCTTATGAGTTTATTCCCTTTGAAAAGGTGCAGGATTGGCTGGTGCCGTGGGAAAATGGCATTGATGGGTCTTCGTTAATTATTCCGTTAACGGAGTAGTTCCGCCCACTCTTATTTTAAACCCACATCAAAAAAGCCCCCTTCGCAGGGGGCTTTTTCATTGAACAAACATTAACTTAATTTTTCCAAATAGTCCAAACGTCTTTTAATTTCCTGGCACAACGCCCAATAATGACGCCGCCGGCCACAATTACAGGTGGTAGTATCCAGGGCTTTTTCATAGTATGATTTGGCTTGTGCAAAATCCGGATCGCCTACAAATCCTTCCTCATACATACGGCCCAACCAATAATAATCTTCCAGTACAGGACCATATTCCGAATCTTTCCCTTCCAATTCGGCCAGTTGTAACCAACGCTGGTGCCCTTTAAAAACTTCGTAGGCTTGATTTTTATGATTTTTAAAAAAGGCATTTTCCTTGCCTTCCTTATACCGGCAAACTAGCTTCCACAAGGCATCATCGTCATTTTGGAAGAAGGCCTGTTCATATAAATCATCAATTTCATTGCAAATTTTTACATCGGTTTTTGTCGTAAACGTAAACGCCGAAAGTAACCAAAGGCCAATCAAAACCAATAAACTGATCACCGGATAACGCGGGAAAAAGGAAGACAAAGGGACCCCTTCGGCTAACCATTTGTATTCCAATACAATCATCACCGCCGATAGGAACAAAAACCAACCTAACCCCAAATAGTGCGCTTTATATTCACCGCGCGTACCTTTTTTTACTATTACCGGGATAATAAAAAATAAAATAGGGATAACGAGTAATACTAACATAGTCTATAATAGTATATCATTTTCGGTAAACCGCGGAACAGTTTTCCCAATAGTTCCGTTGGACTATGGGCCTCATACCCCTCCAGGAGAAAAAAATCCCGTCCGTTTTTTAACGGACGGGATTTTTGTTTCGGCACTAAATTATTTCTTTTTTGCTACTTTTTTCGCCGGTTTTTTAGCTACTTTTTTTGCCGGTTTCTTAGCTACTTTTTTCGCCGTTTTCTTAACAGCTGCTTTCTTGACGGTTACTTTTTTAGCGCAAGCCTTTTTGCAAGTTTTTTTAGCGCAGGCTTTTTTAGCCGGTTTTTTAGCGGCTACTTTTTTGGTTACTTTTTTCACGGTTTTTTTAACAGCCATGTTGTTCTCCTAAGACAATTAGTTTTAACCTCATAAAAATAATAGCACAAATATTTTAAAAAATCAACTATTTTCTCGTCATAAAAAAATTTTGTGTTCAAAATCAAGTCCGTTTTCCTACCGTCCTATCACTCCAAAATTATTTTCTCTCCGTCGCAGATTGATGCATTTTCTGCAGCCACTCATACACGCCGCTGCGCCCGCAAAGAAAAGTAAAAATAATTTTACTCTTTGTCTTTTTGTACACAGAGATTATCGCCACCGCATACAACAATGCACTCCAAACATGCCATGCGTTTGCATGCAACCCTTGCCAAAATGCACTGATAGCCGCATAAAAAATAAGTGCAATATAACACCAGTTGCATGCATAAAAAAACTTCAATGTGTTACGCAAAGACTCCACCCGAAACACGCGCAAACTAAGCGGCAGTAACGCATTTTTTCCCAAAGCAAACAGCCCGCCCAACACCGCGGCCTGGACGTAATTCCCCGTCAAGGCATGTCCTACCCCGGGAGCGATTAAACTTGCCAGCAATGCGGCCACCGCTGTCATTTCTTTCCCCTCCACAGTTTGCGCAATAATAATGCTGTTTTTACTTTTGAAATCCGCGCCGGTTCCAGTCCGCTTTTTTCTGTCAATCGGGCAGTCAATTCTTCAAAAGTGGCAACAGATCCGTGCTGGAGTTCCAATTCAATTTCTTTAAAAAAAACACGGCGGCCGCACACGCTAATCTCGCACGTATCAAATGCCAACTCGGCCCGCAGTTTTCCCTCCGTCACGGTCCATGTCCGACGGCTATTTTTAAGCGTAAACAAAGGAGTTAAATTGGCTACCGGAAGGTTTTTCCACGTTTTTTTCCGACGGAGAATCTGCAAGGCCTGGGCCAAATTATGCGCCTCAGTCAGTTGACACGTTTCCTCCCGCCGGACGGCCTTCCCGCGTTTGATTTCCGTACGGGTTTTGAAGGTAGCTTCCCAACTATCCCGTACGCATCGTACCCGAAAAGCAATGTGTTGTTTTTCAAAATCACGCGTGGGTGTATCCAAATAAGTATCCGTAATGCGCCACAGTTGGGCACTCCCAACCGAAGCTCCGGTGGCGTGCAAAGCCCGGTTCATCTTACCAAACGCCCGCAGGGAATTGGCATCCCATTTAAATTCAATCTCAGTATGCTTCATAAATTAAGTTTAGCAAAAAAGTATAATATAGGTAGGAGGATTTATGAAGAAATTACGCCAACCTACTTCGCTTAATTGTTTTGCCTGTGGGAAAAACAATCCGTTCGGGCTGCACTTGGAGTGGTTCAATGACTATGAAAACAAACAAGTGGAAACATCCTTTACACTAGGGGACGATTATGCTTCTTACCCGGGCACCGTGCACGGTGGGATTGTGGCGACCATTTTAGATGAAACCTCCGGTCGGGCAATTTTGCTCAGTAACGATTTTAACAACTTAATGGTTACCTTGAAGATGGAAGTAACCTACAAACACAACACTCCTACGCACACACCGTTGCGTGCAGTAGGACGGGTGATACGTAACAGCGGGTCACGTGCGCAAGTAGAAGGAGAAATCATTTTACCGGACGGAACCGTATCGGCCAAGTGCGTTAGTTTGCTTTATAAACTACCGGAAGAGGTGCGCGCCAAATGGGGAGCCGAAGAAGAGGAATGGGCCCGTACTACGCCTGAAGTGCCTGCAGAGTGCACCTGCGGACCGAGCTTGGAACACAAACAAAAGTAGTGACAGCCGGTTGAAGTAGCTAATCAGAATTTGATATAATAAAGTATATTTACGGATCGGTAGCTTAGTTGGTAGAGCGCCTGCTTTACACGCAGGAGGTCAGGGGTTCGAGTCCCTTCCGGTCCAAATTGATTTTCCCCGTCGATAGAACGGGGATTTTTTTGTGTTTGTTTGTATCTTTTTCCGACGAGGAAAGTTTTAACTTTCTATCCTTCTCCGTCTTAGAGTACTTTATCCCTTGTGAAAAATACGGATAATTCAGCCCCAGTTCTCTAACGGCAAAAACCGCAAGATCCACTTTTCAAAATTTACTTTTTTTAGCAACACATAGAAGGTCACAGGTTCAAGTCCTGCGCGGTATTAAACTGTTTTAATAGGTAATCTTAAAATAATCCAGCACAGCTTTCATCTGGTCTTGTGCGGCCAAACAGGTATCAATTAAGCGTTCGTGATTTTTCGGCCACTCATTAAGTCCTTTATAATAGAACATCTTTATCTTGTCCGTAATGATAAATGGAACGATATTATTACGCAAACACTCCTTAAACAGTATCAGCCGACCGATACGTCCGTTTCCATCTTGAAAAGGGTGAATGGCTTCAAACTGGTAATGGAAATCTAATAGTTCCTCAAACGTATGTTTATTTTTGCGGTTGTACTTGGCTAGCAAGGTCTTCATTTTAGCCGCTACCTGTTCCGGACTGACAGTGGCGTGTCCCCCTACTTCATTGGGTTTGCGTTTATAATCCCCTACCGCAAACCAGGCCTTGCGACTATCCGAAGTCCCGTTTTTAAGCACACCGTGTAATTCTTTTAGAAAATGTTCACTGGGTTTATAGTTGGCGTTATCAATAATCATATCAATACATTTAAAGTGGTTAGCGGTTTCTACAATATCATCTACCTTTACGGTATTATCTTCCACTCCAATCGTGTTTGTTTCAAAAATATAACGAGTTTGGTCATGGGTAAGTTGGCTGCCTTCTATATGGTTGGAATTATAAGTAAGGTCAATTTGTATCTTATGATAAATACCGCCATGTTGTTTGGAAGATTGCTCGGCTTTTAATATATTAAGTAAGGTATTAGCGTGCTTGCTTTGTTTGGGCTTACGCATAGGTTTAGAGGCCTCCGACGGGATATTCCATGTCTTGCCGGTTAAAAAAGCCCCCGCAATACGGCCATGCGCACAATAATTACGCACGCTCCGCTCCGAAATTTTCCACTTTTTAGCTGCTTGTACTGCCGAGATATATTCCATAACCCTCTCCTGTTACTACTAGTATAACCGATTATCGGCAATAAATCAAGTAATATTTTATAAATAAACAATTATATTTTGCCGATAACGGAAAAAGTTGCTCCACATTTAATCTTAACATGGCAACAATTTATCTTCGGGGAATTAATAGGTTATTCTTAACATTTGTCTCTGTGGGTTTTTCTGCGGGTACCTATACCTACCCGGCTCTATAAAGCCCACGTTAGGCGAATTTGCCCCCACAACATCCCTCACACGAGAGAAAAATCCAGAAGGTCACAGGTTCAAGTCTCACGCGGACCACCATTTAAAAAGGCACCTTGCAGAAGGTGCCTTTTTTGTTGGCCTATTTCTCCTACGCTCGTCGGGAAAATATAGCTGTTTTTATCCATGCAGGTCCTAGAGTGCTTTTAGATGGGCGCAAAAAAGGCCTATTTTGGGCCTTTTTCTCTAACTGCAAATTTTTCAGGATCCAAATTTAAATTTTTTCATTATGACCGAGCTCTTTTCCTGTTAAAATATTTAAAAATGTCTTGTTGCGAAGATTTGAATTATGAATAATCGCTTCGATGGAAACAGCATAACAGTGAGCTTCAAGATTTCTGTAATATTTATAAAATATTCTTTCCTTATCTTTACCCGGAGCAAATAAGGGTTGGAAATCCTGATTGCGTAGGGTTTCCATAAAAGAATCGTCTATTGTAGTTACAATATAATTCCAAACTTGTCCCAAATTAGGTATATGCCGTTTAAAAATAGCAACGTTATTCGTAATTTCAGTAATAGAAATATCTTTTTCTTGTCGGGTTGCTTGCGGTTTTTTAAATTCCACTACGACCAAATCTTTCCTTTCTTTCTCTTGAGAAGTCGAGTAAAAAATAACTAAATCCGGTTCTCTTCCTCCAAACGATCTAGGGGATTCTTGTTTCATTTCCTCGAAAATCCGCTTAATACTACAGTCGCTAGCAACATAGTCATATGTCATATATTTATCGTCAAACAACCACAAATTGGAATCCAAGTAATTGCCACTCTTAGCAGATTTTATCATCTGCATAAATAGAGAGTGCAACTTCTCTTCCTTTCCCTCAGTTTCTTCGGATATCTTTTTTAGTGCTTTGATAATATTTTGTCTATACATGACATAACGGGCCAATTCAAACGTTGACATCTCTTGTATATCAGAGATAGCTTCTTTAAACGAAGCGCTATCCACTTTATTACGCTCCAATGCTTGTAAAAAATTTTTTTCGATTCTGTCCTTATCATCCTCATAATGTTTTTTCGATCGTTTTAAAATTTCTTCAGTATTCAAAACTCCAAGATTTTTCTCTTCATTACGTAAATATTTTGCTAAGTGAGGATGTTCCTGGACTAAATGTTCTAGAGTGGTTGCATTCCATTTCTTCATATCAGGATATAACTTATCAATTTCATCAGCAATATTAGTGATTAAAGGCCGTTTAATTCCTTCCCAAGATAACGGACTAGCCAAATCAGAAGATCTAGGTTTAATATTATCAAAACCGTTTCGTTCTTGATTTACCCGATCATCTAAATAAGTTGAAGTCAATAAAAAAACAGAGGAATCCTGATTGGGAACAGTTATCTTAATGCCTTCATCCTCAAATTTTGTAACCGTTCTATTGTGGGCACAGAAATAATTATCAGAACGCCCTTTCCCATCTTTGGTAATACTCATAAACAAATTGAATGGCACTTGTTCCTTGCTATCGCCGATTTCAACATCTACTAGAAATTCTTTTTTCTGCAATTCCACAATCGACGTATTACTAATAATTTGGCTATCGTCACTATCATCCATTGTGAGGACTATAGTAAATTTCTTCCCCGCTTGCTTGCGCAAAATGAGATTAGGAAGTAAATGCAAACGAATGTGTTCTGTTAATTCAAATAAATTAGCTTCTGGAACACATTGCTCTTTTCTACTTACATCAAAATACTTCTTTGATATATTTTCCAATTGGATCAGAGTTTTATTTTCGGTTAAAGGCTTATCATCAAAAACTCTCTTCTTTTCTAATTGACTAGGCAATATATCCGTAAAATTAGCATCAAATTTAAATTGGATAGAAGAATGCCCTTGGGGTTCTTTAATTTCACTTGATATAAGAGCATATTGAAATACTTTTAACCAAGTAAAACGCCCTATCCCCTTACACCCCAATGCAGCTTTTTTATCAGTTAAATATTCACAGAAAGAAATGATATTATCTTTGCTAAATCCTTCCCCATTATCTTCGACAGTAACACCAATGACATATTTTTTTACTTCTTTCTCTGAAAACATCGTTGTTGTGGTATGAAAATGGACTTTTATTTCACTAGCTGAAGCTTCCAACGCATTATTTACAGCTTCATAAATGGGCTGCATGAAAGAAATTTCTTTCAAATTTTTGATTACTCTTTGAACATTGGCTATCATATCTTTTAGTATAACATTTCGAGTGGAAAAAATCGATTTTTTCTATATTACTATGTCATATACGCTGCTTGTGCCATACCTTTTCTTGCCTCTCAAAATCCACTTGGCCTTCTGCCAAATTCATAAGCTCCCGCAATGTTAAATTGTCCGGATTCTTATATTCCAAGATATCCCCCACAATATGTGGGGATAAGTAACATAAGTTAATATACCGCGTAATCGTACGTTTGGTCATGTGCATTTCTTTTTCTAACTCCCGGATAATGACTCCTTGCTCCATCCTCTTTTTAAGTTGCCAACCACGCGCCAAGGCACGCACTAAACTCTCATTGAGTTGCCTTACGGTTAAAATATTTCGGGCCCTCCCATTCCGTAGCCGCACAGATGAAATATTATCCACCATAAAACTATTCCGCAGATAAATTGTATCTTCTATGCGTTCTATTTTAAGTGGCTTGGCATCCACCTGCCCTGACATTTTGGGACAATTTCCCAAATCGGTCTTTATCTGTTTTTCATCCAAAAACACCGTTAAATAATGTTTCTTGCCTACCGTTTGGCAGGTAGCTTTGGTAATCCACGCGCTCAATTGAGTATCAGTAATGGCACTCATATCCGCCAATGGCTCTATCTCGTCAAAATCTGCCGTTTTGAGCATATTTAGTACAAATCTGTCCAACTGCTCCACGGATAGATAATGCCCGCCCACGCCGTTGTAGTAATACAGGAACTTTTTGCCTTGCTTTTTTGACGAAGTGAACCGAAAATTCTGCCCCTTTTCGTCGTATAATTTACCTGCCAAAACTGTTTTATGGCATTTATAGTGCAGAAAAGCATTTGGATCGTTAATACGACGGCGAATAAGTTCTTGAACTTTATCCCACAAATCACGCGATATAATTCCTTCGTGTTTGCCATCGTATATTTTGTTTTGGGCGTAGTGTGCAATTTTCCCAATATAAAGCGGATTTGTCAAAATGCGTTGAATATTGCTTTTGTAAAACTGTCCGCCACCATGTTCGCGCTTACTTCGCCGTGCCACCCATTTCTTCGTACAAATACCCTGTGCGTTAAGATAATCAGCCACCGCAAACATATTCTCGGTTTCAATATATTTTTGAAAAATCAGCCGCACTAATTGTGCCTCACCATCGTTTACGATAAGCTGCCGTTCATTGGCATCATACCCAATCGGTGGAGTACCGCCCATCCACAGCCCTTTGGCCTTACTGGCAGCGATTTTATCGCGCACGCGCTCGGCAGATACCTCGCGTTCAAACTGGGCAAAGGATAAAAGCATATTGAGCGTGAGTTTCCCCATAGAATTGCTCGTATCAAACGATTGGGTTATAGATACGAAGTTGCACTCATATTTGGCAAACTCCTGCATCATTTTATGGAAATCAAATATAGAACGCGAAAGACGGTCCACTTTATAAACGACGACCACCTGTATATTGCGCTCGCGAATTTCTTCCAAAAGCGCCTGCAAGCCGGGGCGCTCCATCGTGCCGCCGCTAATTCCACCATCCTCAAAGGTTTTATAATACTCCCACCCGTTAAACGCTTGTGAGAGAATATAAGCTTTGCACGCTTCTTCTTGGTTTTGGAGCGAGTTAAACTCCATTTCCAAGCCGCGCTCCGTAGATTTACGAGTATATATCGCACAATTAATTTTTGCCATTTAGTATAATTCTCCTATACACATTCACGCTTACTATTGGGAGATAAGTCAAGTATGAAATTCTTAAAGGAAAATCGTCAATCATTGGATATAATTGCGTTAATAATCTTACTGGTTGTGTTCGAAATCGTGTTGTACAAAAATTATCACATCAAATTAGACAGTTATTCCGGCTGTTTGGCAGCAATAACTGCTTTCTTAGGGGTTATTTTGAGCACCCATAGCATTACATCATGGGGAAATAAACAAAACGAAGAAATTAAAGATATTCATAATAAGGCTATTGAGAGATTAGAAGAGAAAAAACTTGAACTTGCTGCAGAAATTACAGAAGCTTTTCATAAAGTCAATCAATCTATTAAAAGAATTTGCAGTCCATTAAGCACAGGAGAGGAAGAACAAAAAGCGGAAGACATTTTGAAAGAAATAATGAAGAATTCAAACCTTTCGGATCAAAATCCACGTATCATTAAAAGAGGTCTTGTGTTTTTACACCGCTGGAATAATGAATTAGAAAATATTAATCATCTCATGTCATTGAAAATTAAAGCACGCATCTATTTTGGAGAAAATTTAGAAAAATGTTTTGAAGAAACCTCATCATTTTTATCCAATGACATATGGCTCAAAATATCCACCTTACTGGAAGGAGTCAGTCAAATAAATAAAGATAATAAACCATATAGCAGACAACTTTGGGATCTTTATGCAAGCCCAACTCCAATCGATGACATCATTAAAAAGGTAGAACAAATACTTATACCCCTTATTCGTACTAATTCTATCTAGTTAATCCGAAAAATTTGGGGCCGCTAACGTGGGCACGCACTATTTTCTCGGCTAATGCTGTTAAATTAGGATATATTTTACCTTCCCACTCGTAAGCGTTTTCCCCTTTTACGGTCACTTGATACGTCCGCCCTTTATAGGTTTTAGTCAGTATCGTTCCGGCGGCAAGTGCATAACGCTTTTTATGCGCATGCTCAATATACTTGTCGGGATTGCTCGCATACCGGTCAAGCCGCGTGATGTATTTTTCTTGTAATTTACAACGCCCTAGCTCACATTGGATGGCATACCACAAAGGGCGCAACTTGGCCTTAACACCTCTCAAAGGGCAGGTATAAAAAGCATTCCAATAAAACCGCAGTTCTTTGGGGGATAGGCCTTTTAATTCTTCATAACTTTTGGGCAAATAGCACTTTCTTCTCATGATAAAATATCTTTAATCTGACGGATTTTTTCCACCGAACGGCTTTGATTACAATAGGCCTTGGCCAAAGTTTCCAAAAATTTAGCAATTATTAAAAGGATTTCCCGTTCGGGTAAATTTTGGGGAGGCCGCCCCAATGGATTGCCCGAGCGGCCCTTTACAAATCGCCCTGAAGTGGGTGGTAAATGGCGCGGTGTCATTTGGAAAGCCCAAAGAATACATAACCGCTGATTTGGCGTTTGACGATCGTCATTGCCACACGTGAGATGCTTTTGAATACTTTCCCTTCGTATTCAAAGCCGTTTCCCAGCACTTTTACTTCTATGGTTTTGCCTCGGTAGATTTTAGTGATGATGCTACCCGGTGCAGGCAAGCGGTTATCGCGTGGCCGGATAGGCAAGTTTTCAAGCGGTGTTTCTTTGGTAATAATAGGACTCACGACCCGTAAAACAGCAGGTTGCGCGGGTTTAGTTTTTGTTAGTGATTTTTTAGTGTTTTTCTTCATAACTTATCTCCTTAAATAAGCGATTTTTACTTCGTACTACATTCACGCTTACTATCGGGAGATAAGTCAAGTATTTTTTATAAAAAAACTGATATAATGGAAACATGATTATCTATCAACTCTATCAAGCTCCTATTGAAATATTACAGGAATATGATTCCGTCCTAGCCAACAAAATTGGTGATAAAGGCGGGATTTATATACTCCATCGCGGCAAGAAAATTTATTATGTTGGCAAAGCTACCAAGTTACGCCAACGAATTAAACAGCATTTTTCAGACAAACACAGTAACCATTGGGATGCCTTTTCTCTATATGTTGTAAATGACAATCGGTTTTTGGATAGTTTAGAGAGACTTCTTGTTACCTTGTTAAAACCCTCTGGAAACTCTACGCTATTTAAAAATGAAATGCGATACAAGAAAGAATTAGCTAGAGAAATTCAACAATTACAAAAACAACATCTCAGCGAATTATTCCCAGACGTATTAAATTCCGCAAAGACAATCACTCGGATCTATAAAGGAAAACAATATCGGGTTATTATAAAGAAGAACGGTAAAATTGTCTATAATAGAAAAACATATCCTTCTTTAACCGCCGTTACCAGAAAGATCACGGGCTCCAAAAATATTAGCGGACCACATTTTTGGAAAATTAGCAAATAATTATCTAACTTATTTTTGGACCTATGATACAAAAGAGAAACAATAGGCCTTGGTCACTTCCGTTATTGTTCCTTACACATGTTCAAGCCACGAGATGTCTTTGCGTTCGTTCTGCTCATACATCAATAACTGGGAAAGAGCATCACATTGGTCGTCGTGCCGGCCGTTTGGAAACTGTAATAATTCCCGCTCAAAATCCGGCCACCACGCGGGATTGTCATCCGGGAACAAACACGTCCCATTTTCAAGCAAGTGTGACACGGATTTAAGCCGCGTAGCTTTATCTTGCACGGGTTTAACAAATTTGATTTGTTCCCCAAACTTAATTTGAAGCGTTTGCCCCATTCCCACACCACTATTCATTTCTTCAATCAACACGTCCGGCAAATAAGGGTTTAATAATTTGTACTTCTGGGCACACTCCTCTATCAACCGTTCCGCCGTCATCAATAGGGCAGGGAATTCCAGTTTAGCCCTAAATACATCCAGCACCCACACTCTCTTGCAATAATCGTGCGCATAGGTAATGCAGACAGAATAATCGTTATCTTCTCCGGCTTTACTCGCTGTATCCCAACTTTGGCCTAGCCCTAAATTCAATCTTCTGGTGCGCACTTGCTCATACAATTCAGGCGCGCTGTATGTATGCAACCATTCCCGGCGAATAATATTCCCCCCTAAACATTCCGGCGCTTGTTGATATTGGCTGGCAAACGTATAACTACCTGCGGTGGATTTGATACGTCTCAATTCGTCCACACTTTCCCGTTCAGGGTGTAACGCCGCTCCAATTGGGCGTTTAACAATGCGCGGCACCCCAAACGGTGTGGCAATAGACCATGTTTCATCTTCCGAAGCAAGAGCCGGCATTTTTATCAACTGAAACGAAGGGTCAGTTTCCAGCAAGTGGCCCGTTAAATCGTTTAGGTGCGTACGCTGCATAATAGCCAGTATTTTTCCGTTGCGCTTATCGTCCAACCGGGAAAGGAGCGTATTACCGTACCAATCGTTCACTTTGTTGCGAATTGTGTCGGAACTTGCATCAGCGGGTTTTATCGGGTCGTCAATGATAATCCAATTTCCTCCGCGCCCGGTAATCGTACCACCTACGGATGTAGAAAACCGCCCACCACCGGGCGTTGTCTCCAAGTCCATTATCCCGCGGCGAGATAAGCGCGTAAAAGGGAACAATGCTTGATACCACTCACTCTCCATTACTTTACGTTGGTCAGACGCCATTTTGGCAGAAAGTTCGTCGGAATAACTGACGCACAAAATGCGCTCTTTGGGGTTATGTCCCAGCAAAAAAGCAGGCAACGCCACCGAGCAAATAATAGATTTCATATACCTTGGCGGTACGTTGATAATAAGCCGGGTATTCTTCCCAAGGCGCATATCTTCCACCGCTTGGCAAATAACGTCCACGTGCCAATTATCCAAATAGGCAGCCTCGCCAGCCACCTCATAAAAAACCTTGATACAAAATGATTTAAAGTCTACCCGCAACAAGGCCTTTAAAATTTCTTTTTCACGATTGTTTATTATTTCTACTGACATATTCTTTTAAGATCTCCTTATCGTTAGCAGATAACGCCTGTATTCCTTGGGCTAATTTTGCCTCTGCTTGCTCCATTTTGAGGATGTAGGGCAGAAGGATTTGAACGGCCTTTGCCTCCCCCTGCACGGCCTTGTTAATAAGCGTGGTAATGATTACCGCATATTTGGGCATGGAACGCTTTTTCCCACCCACCGATACCGTTATGGACTGATTCAGTCCTTGACGTAGCAACGTGTTAAGGTTTTTATGTCCCTTTTTACGCCCTCTCGGGTTACCCGACTGACCGGGTTGGAACCGTGTATGAACAGGCGGCTTACAATAGCCGATGGTATAACCAGCATCCTCATTTTCTACTTGTTTTCTTGGTATTTTCATCATTTACCTCTCTACGTAAAAGTTTCACTTCTTTGCCGCCCAACTGTTCGTAGCGGTACAAAATCACGTCGCAATAGTGCGGGTCAATTTCCATTAGCCGCGCGCGGCGTCCCGTACGATCAGCGGCCAGCAAGGTACTTCCACTCCCCCCAAACGGGTCCAACACAATCTCATTGCGACGGCTCGCATCCAGCAAAATATCCGAAAGTAATCCCACCGGCTTTACCGTCGGATGCAAGTGAATATTCGCGCGGTTGGCCTTGCCGTTTAGATAGATACCGGGATAGTCCCACACATTGGTACGGTAACGGCCGTGTACCCCAAGTTCAATGTTGTTGGTGTGCGGGCTACTCCCGTTTTTGAATACGAAAACCAGTTCGTGCTGGCTGCGATACAAACTGCCCATACCGCCGCTCAATTTATTCCACACACAGATATTTTTTAGTTCGCTATATACCCGCCCAGCTTGTAAAATTTCCCCCACGTGCCGCCAATCCATAAAAGCGTAATGCAAACTCCCCGGCGTAGTGTATTGGGTTAATAATGTGAATACGCCGTACAAAAATTGCGTAAATTCGCTTTGGCTCATTTCACCCGAGGCCATAGCAAACTCGCGGTATTTTTTACTACTGCGTACGTGGCCCACAATGTTGACGTTATACGGTGCGTCCGTCACAATGATATGAGCCTTTTCACTCTCCAATAAAATAGCGTATGATTGCGGCTTTGTGGCATCCCCACAAAAAAGTTTATGCGGGCCTAATTGCCACAAATCACCGGGTTGAACGCGAGGCGGAATATCGACCGACAGAAAATCGGCCTTCTCCGGGGAAGGCGCCGTATCTGGTTGCAAGAGATTGTCTATCTCCGGCGTTTCAAAACCCGTTAAGGTAAGGTCAAAATCACAGTCCAACTGATTGATTTCGGCTAGTTCCACTTTGAGCAATTCCTCGTCCCAGCCGGATAATTCGGCCAAACGGTTATCGGCCAAAATATACGCCCTTTTTTGAGCGGGTGTGAGGTGCGTAATCCGCACGCAAGGCACTTCGGTAAGGCCGACTAGTTTTGCGGCCTCTACGCGCCCATGCCCGGCGAGGATATTATCTTTCCCGTCTATAAGAACAGGGTTTGTAAAGCCAAACGCCTCAATACTTTGGGCGATTTGGCGCAGTTGCTTTTTGCTATGCGTCCGTGCATTGTGCGGATGCGGTTTAAGTTTGTTGATTTTTATGGTTTGCATAAAAAACTCCGTGCCTGTAATTAGTGATAGGCACAGAGTAAAGTATAGTAAGACTGAAGTATTTCCACCGTGACACAAAATGAAAAATTTTGTCACGCTTATTTCTTACAAGGAAAAATGAGCTTTTGTATTTTATTTTTCGTCCGTTTAATCTCCTGCCGGATAGCTTCTTCTCCCTTATTAATAACATCCTTACCTTGTTTGATATTTTGAGCATCTAACAGTTCTAAAATTTGCTTGGATGTCTTTCCTTTTGTTTTGAGTACCAAACTATGCAGGCATTCAGTAGGAATACGCACATCTGACACAAAGTGATGCTTATGAAAATACCGTTTAATATCGCCCCAATACGTACGAATATATTTTTGGATTTCACTTGGCGATACATCATCAGAATTGATTGCTATCATCACCGGAGGACGGTATTGTTCGATTTTCCCGGTTGTATCATCCGGGATGGAAGGAATATGAATGGAAAGAGGGCCATATTTATATGGCTTAGGATCTACAAATCCGGCATAAAAAATTGTTTCTAAATGAATTTTAAGCGGATCTGCTATTGTATTTTCCTTTGCGAAACATCGTAAAAACCGCCGGGCCTTTGCCTCGTTCCCATGCTGCATTTCCGGAATAGTATCAAATCTGTATAGCGGGCCTTTGCCGATGCGGCAGATTAACTTTTCATATTTCTTAAATGGAACCCCTTCCTCCGGCAAGCCAAATTTTTTACGAAACTGTACAATTGCTTCTGCCAAAGTAGAATTATAAACAAGGGATTGAAATAACAAACATTCCTCTTTCGATAAGCGTTTTTGGATGTTTTTTGGTATATCTTCCCAAGAATATACAATCTTTCGCTCCACATACCCCATTTCTTCAAATTCATTTTGGGGATGTTTGTAGGAACGGCAACAGGAAATCAAAATCCCTATTTTTAACGGCTTTTTAAGATTTTTCATAAAATTCTCCTATATTCTCTCTATACAAAAACTAAACCTTCTTATCAACCTCCCCCTTATCCTGTGCAAAAAGTTATAATATAGGCAGTTGTACACAATTTGCTTTTGGACTTGTTTTTGGCGTTATGCGTCTGGCATAGCCCCGCCGGTATCCGGCGAGCTGAGAAACGAAAACGAAGTCGTCTTTTGCACACCCTTTACGGGGTGGGCAGGCGGCAGCGTTTCGGATCGGTTCTCAGCTATTCGAAAAGGTTGCCGCCTTTTTTATTCTAATAGTAAAAAGCGACGAACGTTTGTCGGAACTATGTCCTACAATTTACTTGATGTTTAGGCCAAAGTAAGGCTAAATACACACAAGGAGGAATTTACATGATACCACCCTGGATAGAATCAAGTGCTTGTTATGCACGACGAATGGAGTTACTAATTATCAGCCGATTTATGGCGGAAGGTTTTGAGTGTTTCATACCAGCCGTTGATGACAATGGAACAGATTTTGTGGCTAAAACCTCGTCAGGGCGTTTTATTGAATTACAAGTCAAAGCCCGCAAATTAAAAGAAAATGAGCCGGGATTTTGCACAATGGGTAGTGGGAGATTTCAAGTCAAAAATCCTGTAGATCGCCCTAATTATTACTATATTTTTATCGTTGAACAACTTAACACGATGTGGTGTTTGTCAGCAAAAGAATATTTGAAAGAATGTTCGCGGCATAAAAGCGGTAAGAATATAGATAAAACATCCCTTGTTTTACTTTCCCCCGGCGGAAAACCACGCCCCAAATATCAAAAATACGAAATTAAACAAGAAGAATTTAGTAAAAAATTCAAGTAAGGAGAGGTTATGAGCAAGCAAGAAAATGATAAAGCATTTATCCGGTCTGCGGGAGAGCATTACGTCCTCGCGCGCATTGCCAAAGAATTGGCAATTCCCGCGGGATTAGCACCGGAGAACACAAAAGACATAGACATTCTGGCAATTCACCCTTCCTACGAGTGCCCTATCCGCATTCAGGTAAAAACTCGCACTGAAGGGAAATCGGCTGATAATGGTTGGATGATGAGCAAAAAACATGAGGAAATCTGCGACAAAGATTTGTTTTATGTTTTTGTAACTTTACCTGAAAAATGGACCGATGAGTGTCAGCCAAAAACATACATCATGCCTGCTGAAAAAGTAGCGCAAATTCTCAAAAAAACCCACCAAGATTGGCTCAATACGCCAGGGCAAAAGGGACAACCGCATCAAGATACAACCATGCGACGCATTAAACCGTCATACAAAGAGTCACCAGATATATCTTCTAACTGGCTGGAAGAATATAAAGATAAGTGGGAATTGCTACTAAAATAATCAAAAAGCGGGGTATTTGCCCCGCTTTTTATTTCATCCGTTTATCGGCTTGACGTATAATTTGGCAAATCAGTTGCTTAAAATCAGCCGGGCTGACTAGCGTGATATGTTCCAGCCAACTCAGCACCGTTGGGATAATTTCACGGTAGTTAGACACTCTTGTTTCCACCAAAATATCCCCGTTTTTCTGCGTTTTGCGGATTTTTTGCATAGGGAAATAATCTTTCTGCTTAAAATACGGTGCAAATTGAGCAGGTACAATAAACGACACAATTTTATCCCGTTTTTCCCCAAACCAAATATTATGGCTTTCCGACAGCATTTTTTGGATATTTTTAGTGATCTTGAACGGTTTATCGGTATTGATAGCGTCCAAAATGCGGTCTAGGCGGAATTTTCGCACCTGTTTATAAGCATTGATACCCAGCAGATACCAAAAACCGTCATAATTCATAATTTTAAGCGGCTTTAATTCGTAAGTTAGTTTGCGCGAGGTATCAGCCACCAGCGACATACGCACTTCCGTGTGCTCTAAAATACCTTTTTCCAGCACACGCGTGATTTTTGTTTCTTTGTATTGGCTTCCCTTCGGCATTTTGATATAAAACGGTGATTCGTCCGGCACGCGCAACACCTTTTGACGCAACCGCTCAAACGGCTCCTGAAATCGCTTTCCGAACGGCGCGATCAATTCTTGCATCATAAGCAGCAAAGAGGCTTCTTTATCGGTTAAATCCATTTTCTTAAGCGAAAATCCCTCAATAAACTTATATACCCCTGGTGCGGCTTTGTAGACGGGAAAGCCACCCATTTCAATATCTTTTAAATCGCGCTGAATCGTGCGCTCAGTAACATCCATTTCTTCGGATTCGCGCAGAACTCGCACCTCTCCACCGTCCAACTGGTTTAAGAGATACAACAACCGATTTAATTTTTTAATGTTTTTAGATTGCATAAATTTATCCTAGAATCAGTAAGAAATCTTGAAATAATCCAATACAGCTTTCATTTGGTCTTGGGCTGCCAAACAAGTATCGGTTAAGCGTTCGTGATTTTTCGGCCACTCATTAAGCCCTTTGTAATAAAACATCTTTATCTTGTCCGTAATGATAAACGGAACGATATTATTACGCAGACATTCCTTAAAGAGTATCAGCCGCCCAATACGTCCGTTTCCATCTTGAAACGGATGGATGGCTTCAAACTGATAATGAAAATCTAGCAGTTCTTCGAAGGTGTGTCTAGCTTTGCGATTGTATTTGGCCAGCAGGGTTTTCATTTTAGCCGCAACCTGTTCCGGACTAGCGGTGGCGTGTCCCCCAACTTCATTGGACTGCCGCTTATAATCCCCTACCGCGAACCAGGCCTTGCGGCTGTCCGAGGTACCGTTTTTAAGAAGAGAATGCAATTCTTTGATAAACCGCTCGCTAACTTTATAATTCGCATTTTCAATGATTCTATCAATACATTTGAAATGGTTAGCGGTTTCCACGATATCATCCACTTTGGCGCTTTTATCTTCCATGCCAATCGTGTTTGTTTCAAAAATATAACGAGTCTGATCGTGCGTGAGTTGGCTGCCCTCTATGTGGTTGGAGTTATAGGTTAAATCTATCTGTATTTTGTGGTAAATGCCGCCGTGTTGCTTGGAAGATTGCTCTTCCTGCAAGATATCCAACAGAGTACGAGGCTTTTTACTCTGTTTTGGCTTGCGGGTAGGTTTAGAGGCATCTGCCGGAATGTTCCATGTCTTGCCCGTCAGTACAGCATCCGCGATACGGCCCTGCGCGCAATAGTTGCGCACGCTCCGCTCCGAAATCTTCCACTTTTTCGCCGCCTCCGCCACAGATATATATTTCATAAATTCTCCCTATACTAGTAGTATAATGAATTATCGGCAAAAAATCAAGCAATATATTACAAATAAATAACTATATTTTGCCGATAAATAAAAAGAACAATGTGGTAAATTAAAATTTTAGTTATCATTCTGGGTTAGGTCCACAATCATCGGGACTGCTGACTTCATGGCTTTACCAGCTAATACTGCATGGTATTGTTTCAAGTGTGGCAATGTATGAGCTAAATCTTTACCTAAATAATTTCCCAAAAAAGCAAAACTTGTTTCATCAAATGCCTGAAAACATATAACCGTATTACATTGCGTTAATACTGTTTTAGATACATTTGCCGTACGTTGGGCAATAATCATAAATCCAACTCCATATTTTCGTCCTTGTAAAGCAATTTGTCCGATTTTATTTACTAATGCCTTATTCACGCCATAGTCCCCCAAATCCCCCAATGATGTGGTTTCTGGAATTAGAGTATGAGCCTCTTCAAAAACAATTAAAATAGGTTTAAATGGTTTATTATTTTGATATTGCTCTTTAGCATACGAAAAAACCATATCAATAAATAATTGCGTAAATTCTAATAAAAAACTAGTATTCGACAAGTCGGGTAATTCTAATATACCCAACGGATTCGAATCGAGCATAAATTTATTTACATATTCTCGTAAAAGTTTCGATATATTCTCTTTAAATTTATTCTGTTCCTCTTTATTCATTTTGGCACGAAATTCTTTTTCCTTATTTTTTAGACCCGCAGGATTTTGAATAATCGCCAAAGGATTAAGGTCCTTTAATTTTGAGAAATACTCTCCCGTGAAATCAATGCATATCACTTTATTTTCCTTTATCGTTTCTTTAATTAATTTATGAGAAATAAAGGTTTTGCCAGATCCCGTCACACCCAATATAGCAATATGATGAGAGATCATGTCTTTAATATTAATCACAGCTGGAAAATTGGTTCCAGGAATATTCCCAAGCTGTAGTTCTGGATACTCAAATGTTTGACTATTTTTATGTGGAGAAGTACGAAATACAGGCGTATTAACAGGAGGAACCCATCCATATTTTTGAAAAGAAAGAGCAGATGGATTCCATTCTCCCACTTGTATAGCCTCTCCCTCAATATATCCAATTTCATTGCGAGCTTCCAAAGATTCAATTGTAACCAAACCATTTAATACCTGATAATATATTTTCCGTTTACCAATCTCTATAAATAATAAATCACCTTCTTGTAAGTCATCATTTTTCTTTGAATACTCAAATTTCAACTTTCCTATATCGGACCCGGAATCTACTATCCCAACAAAATTCTCTAGATTCAAATCTGCCGTTGACTCTGTTGACAAATATACCACATTATCAATCAAAGTATTGGTCTCAATATTTTTTTGTTTTAACGCAAGAATTTTAGCCCATTTTTCTTGATTCAACAGATAAGTATCAAATACTATCCCGATAAATGTTCGCTCTGGTTGCTCTGCCATTTTATACTTAAACTGTACAACATCAAACTTTTTGATCGCTTTTCTATCCTCAAATAACTTAACCAGAAATACTTTTCTGGATTGAACACCGAAAATAGTCCCTATCTGTTGCTCTTGTTTTTGTGATTCTTGAGGAAACAGTTGATTATGTAACTTCGATGGATCTAGCGAAATTACGACAAACCAAAGCACAAACATTGCCAACTGTTGCTGAATCGACAAAGTACCAAATAGACACAAAAATACCAAAAAACATAGAGAATATACAACTCTTGCTCGACCAAAAATATTTACAACTTTAACTAATTGAACAGATAGTCTGTTTTGCCAAACATTTGGACTTTTTGTTGGGTTTTCACAATACATAGCCAAAAGAGAAATAAGCAAAAGAATACCACAAAAAATTAAGAAGAACCACCATACTGAAGGATACCCAAAAGATTTTTTTATTGGCAATAACAATAATAAAATTGGAATAACATTAGAAATAACATTTTTAGGCGATGTATAATACGGTTCAATAAACAGAATAGAAAAATATAGCATGAATAACCCAGAATAAAACCATAACCCTGAGTTTTCCGCGCTAGGAATTATTTGTGTACCGAAAAACCAATTTACAAGTATATACACAATTAAAAAAATTAAAAAAACTCCAATTTTGCTCTTTGCTAAAAAAATTATTTTTTTCATAATCCCCTCTCATTAGTGATTTTATCATATAAAATAGTTATAATTCATCGTATATTCACTAATATCACATTAATGTTGTTTGGGACTATTTATTCATAACAATTTTCCCTGCATCTTCCCTGTTACTCTGAGTAGGGAATTGGGAGTGTTTTTGGCGGATACTTCTCTGAAGAGGGATGCAATCCCAACAATGCTTTAGAATCCAACGGGTAAACTTTTCAAATGCCTGTTTTTGCCTGTTAATTGCCTGTTAAACAGGGAATTGCGCATTGCCACCCGGCGTTCTAAGAACCGACGACCCATCAAAAATTTCTGCCCCATGTTTAAAAAATCCCCGTCGCATAGACGGGGATTTTTATACGCTCAGATACTATTTTCGCTTACCAGATTTTTTGTAGGGCCTGATATCTGGCTCCCCAAACGCATAGCGGATACCGGCGTGTACACCCCAACCTTTTACTTTGTCGCTGGCTTCATAACTTCCCAAACTATACCAGTACAAATTATCGGTCAGTTGCATATTTAACCCGGCGTTAACCTCGGCCGTACCACCTTTTAAATCACTATCGGCAGTCGCTCCGGCATAAGAAATGGGGTCTTTCCCGCTAAAGTTATACCGATACGCCAATTCCAACAACGGTTCAATCAACAACCCGTTGCTGCGCACGGCCTCATACGCGAACAAAACGCCCGCTTTGGCATCCACATAATTAGCCGCATCATATGTGAGTTTATTACCATTGGACACTTTAGCTTCATCACTGGCCGCATTCATATAGCTCACTTCTACTTTGGGTTCTATACGAATAAAACTACCGCGGGATAATTCCGTATCAAAACTCTTACCTACTTCTACACTCGCCGCTAATACATTGCGTTCGGGTTTATAGGCAAGTTCCGTACCGTCACTGGTATGGTTCTTCATATCCAGCTTCGTCCAAAAATTACGCGCGGCAATGTCCACGAACCAACCGTTTTCGTTGACAAGTGTAGCATATACACCTACCGTGGGGGCTTGACCGTCCCCTTTTTCATACATACCATCATTTTTCTCCGTCTTGATGCTACCCGCCGATACAAAACCAACCAACACCCCTGCATACAATTTAGTAGGTTCCTCGGCATTAAATAGCCAATCATATCCGGCCTCGGCACCAAACAGACTCATATCTGTTTTGGCCAAGTCTTTAACAGTCATATCCTTGTAATAACTGCGCACCCAAATACCTTGTTTGGCTTGCGTGTTATTCATACCACGCAAATCACCTAACCGCCGTTGCAACGAGTTCATACCCGTTTGAGCAACGATCACGTTCATTATGGGGATATTGAGCATCGTTTTAAACGTATCGGTTAACTGTCCCGTGGACTTGAGGTAGTAATCGTTATCACCCTCGTTTTGCGCTAATTGATAGACGAAACCACCTTCATCCCACTGCCCACCTACAAGGTCAAACGTACCGTTTACGGTAGCACTATCGTTAAAGTCAATTAATTTGATGCCGTCTTCGGGAGTTGCGCCAGCTACAGGGGCCATATTTCTCAATTTCAGGTGAGCATCTCCATTGTAACTGCTAGTAACTATCAACTTATCGGCCGTCTGCTCCTGTAAGTTGACTCCCATAGAAATGACGGCATTATTCGCCGACAAATGATGTACAGATACATCCGCCGGAGTGCTGTTATCAACAACCAATTGACCATTGCCCAAATTAGCAGTCCCCCTTAACACATTGGTGCCACGTACATATAAATCTCCATTTCCGCTGTAATTGCTTATCGTCCCTCCGGAAGATAATGTCACGGTTCCAGCCGTATTGGTAATTCCTATAGCGGAGCCCCCGGCTAATATATGCTGTGTGCCACCATTAAGAATCGTATGATTGGCTACTCCACCGGAGGAAACAACTTGACGGCCATTTTCATTTAAAACAAAATTACTGGCTACGCCGCTTTCCAATGTGAAAGAGGAACCATATTGGTTGGTACCGGAAATATACGTATTGCTTGTAAGTCCCCCAACCACATCTGCATTCACATTTCCGACAATTTGGCTTACCCTAACCGCACTGCCACCCACAGAAACTGTTAAGTCCCCACCGTTTAAAGTAGTACTGGTAACAATCCCACCGTTAGAGACAATTTGCGTTCCCCCATAAAGGGTGGTATCATTAGCGCTTCCTCCCCCCTGTATATATTGTCTCCCGCCTGCATAAATGGAAGTCACAGTGGCACGTCCGCCCGAAAGAATAGTTTGACTCCCGTTTTGTATATTAGTCCAAACAGCTGCTCCGCCTGAACCAATGGTTTGCCCACCGGAAGATATGGTGGTACGGCCTGCTCGCCCACCGGATTCCACAGATTGCCCCCCTTGATATATGGTGGTGTCGTACGCACTTGCCCCGTTTGAAACTATCTGTATCCCTCCCTGGATTTCTGTATCCTCCGCGATTCCGCGCACAAATTGTACACCACCAGCGGATATAACGGCAGATATGGCTCTCGCTCCGCCTACGGAAGCCACATGTTGCGTTCCGCCATTTTTGATGATTGTACCCCTAGCTGTTCCGCCGGACACAAGTTGATCTCCGCCGGAATTGACGGTGGTACTACGGGTTTCTCCAGCGTTGAAAAGGATCTCCCTTCCGTTATTATTGATAATGCTACTGCGGGTTGTACCATATACGTTAATCAAATCGCCGCTATTGGCTACAAGTCCGGTAGAGGTGTGCCCGGCCGCCACATTAGTGGTGGTTCCCCATGCAGGAGCAGCCATATTGTTCATCAGCATGGCCCCCACGGTAGCCGTATATAACGCTTGCCGCCCACCGTTATAAATGCGGGACACCACCCGTGCCCCCAGCCCTCGGCTGGATACTACGGCAGCGCTACAGCTGGAACAATATTCTTGCTCCAATGCCTGAATACATGCACTGGAATAGATGTTTTCTTCTTGACGGGGTTTTGACATGTTATTTCTCCTGTGTTTTTGCGTCTTTGGGCGCGGTTAATTTATAATCTTTCATCAGTTGCCTAATGTGGCCAATCACTTGCTTGCCCGTAATCAAACGGGTACACTCATATTGGCGGTCGGTATCTTTGAACTTCGGACACCAGAAATAATCGTAATGGTCAAAGTTACAGTTTATGTCATCCCAACAACCATTACATCCGTGAGAGTTAAACACACGGTACGGCGTGTAAAATTCACAAATCGGCAACGTAAAACCGCTAATTAAAACTATTGGGATATGCGTGCACCACGCAAGCCACGTAAGCCCGGAAGAAAGCCCGATAAAAAAGTCGGCGTGTTCTAATAATTCAATGCGCTCCTGTAACGGTTTGGCTCCCGTAAAATCTTCCGCGTCGTGCGGCATACGGTTCCACGTATATTTAAAACCCGTTACCGGTTCTTTATCTATACAAATCACACGGTAACCTAAATCTTTTAAATACGCTACTACTTGCTCCCACCCATAGCCGTTATTCCAAAACTTGGCCTGTGAACTGGATTTGGTGGCAATACACACATACCGCTCTTTAATTAGGCGTTTACTACCCAGTTTGACTTTCGGTGCTTCTTCACGCGGGTCCACCCCTAAAATATATCCTGCGGTGCGGTGTAGGCCCACTTTACGGAAATCAATTGGTTGGTACGTATCATTCCCTTTGAAAAACAAACCGAGCAGATAACTGGCATACGGTTTCTCAAAACGTGTCTTCCCGGGCAGATGCGTGAAAAACAAATTAGGATATTGGCCTTCAAAGATTTCGGCCATATTGTCTGCCATGGTTACTTCCAACGCGCATTTATGTTTCTGTTGAAAACGGTCCGCGTATGTCATCCACCCGATAATATCCCCTAACGTACCGACAGGGAATTTAATCTGCACTTCTTTGCCTTTCAGGTCCAGCGTATGGTTTAAAATGGGCTCTTGCTCCCCACGCACCCACACCCGGATGCGGAACGGGATATAGTACTTCTTGGTACTTAACACCCATCCTTCGTCGGCATCACAAGCAAAAATAATGTTATCCGTTTCGTCGTCTTCAAGTTGCACGTGCCATTTGCCTTTGGGCAGCAACACACGCGCCCCGTCGTTAAAATCGTAGCGGATACCCATAGGCCCTTCCTGCGTAGGAATAGCCGGGGCATTTACGACAAACGGGTTTTGCGCTTGCGGTTGATTGGTATTAACGGAAGCGGTTACGTCTTGCGGGGCCGGTGCGGCCGAATTGGCTGCTGCCATTCCCTGTGACTCGCCTAGATTTTGAGCGGAATTATTGACTATATTTTGAGCTTGTTTTTCAGCCATATCAACGCCTGTGTAAAGATAAAATTACTTCTTTTCCCCATTATAGCATAATAAAATTATAGGTACTGCGTATTTCACACGGAACCTTAACGGAATTCCAAAACCGCCCTTAAGAAATTTCACCGA
The DNA here is from genome assembly GCA_902765225.1 of Candidatus Avelusimicrobium intestinale. Taxonomy (GTDB): domain Bacteria; phylum Elusimicrobiota; class Elusimicrobia; order Elusimicrobiales; family Elusimicrobiaceae; genus Avelusimicrobium; species Avelusimicrobium intestinale. The sequence goes on along the minus strand of CACWYV010000003.1, from coordinate 122,780 downwards.
ATTACCGAATTACGGGCTAAATTCTCAGTGAAAAATTCCTTATTGTTGCACCGGACTATTTTATGATATACTAACAGGGAAGTCGTTTCCCAAAAGGAGAGAAAAATGAAAACTTACTTCCTAGATGTATTGATGCACCATTACGTGGACTTTTCGGGCCGCGCTACGCGCAAACAGTTTTGGATGTTTATGCTGTACCTCTTCATTGTATTTGTACCCATTAATATAGTGCTTTTGCTCATATTATCCCCTCAACTAATGATACTGGAAACATTGGCACTATTCTTGCCGGTTTGGGGAATTACTACCCGACGAGTGCGAGATGCTGGGTTTAGTCCTTGGTGGGTTCTGGCGGCAGCTATACCTTCTACGATCATAAGTATCTTTGGCCAGTTTATAACAATTCCCGTCATATTCGGTCTGTTGTATTTCATTACTAACTTGATTGTATTTATTTTTACCTTGTTGCCTTCTAAAAACTAATATAATCTGATGCCAAACAAACCGCCCATAAGGGCGGTTTGTTTTTTGTATCAATAATTCTTCCTATAACTTTTTTTCCAAGGCACCAAAAAATTGTGTTGCTTGTTGCGGGAAGTAATAATCGGTAATGCTATCCGTAAAGGACGAGGGTTGCGGATTGACTTCTATAATTTTAGCCCCGTACTCCTTGGCTACCAGCGGCATACTGCACGCCGGCATTACCTGCCCCGCCGTACCTACAATAATCATCACATCACAATTTTGCGCCAGCTGCAGCGAACCTTGATATGCAACCGGCGGGATTCCCTCCCCGTAAAAAACAAAATCGGGCTTTAATACGCCCCCGCACGTACAACACGGCGGGTCCGCCGATAAATCAACATCCGCCAACTGATATTGCTTGCCGCACCGTTGGCAGGAAAGTGTATAAATCGTTCCGTGAAACTCTTGCACGTTTTTACTGCCCGCCTTTTGATGAAGCCCGTCTATATTTTGGGTAATTACCCCTTTAAAACGCCCGCTTTGTTCCAATGCCGCCACGACTTCGTGCGCTTTATTGGGGACAGCGTCGTGCATATCGTTAAAAAAAATCTTTTTCATCTCCCGCCAACTTTCTTGCGGGTGCATCCGAAAAAAATCAATTTCAATGTATTTGGGGTCGTATTGGTTCCACAATCCCCCCACCCCCGTAAAGGGCGCAATACCGCTTTCCACGCTAATCCCCGCACCGGTGAAAACCACCCCGTACGAGGCGGTTTTGATTAGTTGGACTGCTTGTTGAAAATTATCCATATGCTCTGTTGCCCCTCCTTTAAACCACAGGCCCGGGGTTACGGCCCGGGCCTGCTTTAAAATATCGGCGGAAATACATACCCCGGCGGGGTATTCCCCGTTTACATATCTTCTTTTAATGCCTTCGGCGCGGCAGGCGGCTTAGGCGCGCTACCCCAAGTAATGTTGTAGTTAATGCCGTCGGCTTCCAGCGAGATTTTTCCCTGCTGGTACAACGTTCCTAAGGCCAAATACAACACCGAACTGGACATACGGAACATCACTTTTAATTGCCACGAAGTGGCCGTATTATTTTTGGCCAAATATGTACTGATTTGATTGGCAGCTAAATTAATATTTTCTTGTAATGGATTCATATTTATACCCGTTCAATGGCAAACAACGGCTCTCCCTGTTTAACGGGTTTTCCGTTCTCCACCAGCACTTTTTTGACGATACAGGGGAATTCCGCCCGCATCTCGTTAAACACCTTCATGGCTTCAATTAAACAAATTACGTCGCCTTTTTCCACGCGCGCGCCTTCTTTTACAAACGGCGGGGCACTGGGCGTTGACCCCCGGAAGAAAATACCCATCAGCGGCGCGTTTAATACTTCTTTATATTGTTCTTGCACCGCCACGGCTCCCCCCGTAGCCGCTACAGCGCTGCCGCCTACGGCCACCGGTACGGGTACCACTGCCGGCCGTGTTTTGACCAGCCGCAAATACAACCCTTTTTGGTTGTATTCAATGGTGTCTAACTGATTGTCCTGCATAAAACTGTAGAGTTGCTTAACTTCTTTTAAAATGGGAGATTCCTTTGTGGCAGCTTGGGTAGCCGGTTTAATCTTGCGGACCGGCATTGTTTTTTTGATCATAGTCTTTCTCATAACGTCGTAACCTCTATTTCCGTAAACCATCTACTGCTTTTCTCTATTTTACATAATTTTAAGCCCGTTGGCGCAATCCTTTTAAGGAACCGGGGGCCTGGTACCTAACACGCGCCTAAATTCTGCCTTCCGGGTACCCAACTGTTCCATAATTTCTTGTAAGATTTCACGTAAGTGTTCTTCCAATTGGCGACGTAACTCCGCCCCTTGTGTTTGGGTGTACAACGGAAGCAAAACCGGAGAAAAGATAGAGAACGTATGTTTATTAAGCCACTGCAACGCGGTAGGAAAACCGGGCTTATGCAATTCCTTCCAACGACGCACCGTATAAACGGCTACCGGATCCGCCGTTTGCGGCCGCCGGACTGATACCGTCACTTGCGTGCATAATCCCGTTACCCGCACGGCCCATTTATCCAAGGATCCCTCGCAATTGCTACGTGTCAACCCCGACTCCAACGTTACCTCGGCCACCAAGTCATATTCGTTTTCCAACCGTTGCAACCCGGCATCTACTTGCGTAAACAACGTACCTAGGGCATCAGCAGCCGCCACAGCTGTTCCGTCAGCTGTTTCTATATCAAAAGCGTATAGTTGGGAGGATTCCGGCTCCACCAATGAGATTTGTTCCGGGATATGTTTATCCGACACGACTAACACCCGCGCGACTACGCGGTCATCTTGGGCAGGCTGCACGTAAATACCCCGTCGCACCCGGCCGTGATAAGTACAACCGACTAGCACAGTGCATGCTGCCAGGCCCATGAGCCACATTCCCTTATTACAAAAACCGTTCATACATGTATTATACTAAACCTCGTGGGAGACCTCGCTCAGTTTCCCTATATTCAATCAGCCCCACAAGACCATGTGGGGCTGATTGAATTTTTACAATTTCCGCGAAATATATTTACTTGGCCAGTGCCACCAAACCCGGCAGTTCTTTGCCTTCTACAAACTCCATACTGGCACCGCCACCGGTGGAAACGTGCGAAAATTCTTTTTGGTTGATTTTCCCTTTTTTAAGTACGTTGACACTATCACCACCGCCGATAATGGAAACCGCACCCGCTTTTGTAGCGGCAATCATGGCATCGGCAATAGCAAAACTGCCGTGCGCGAAATTCGGGAATTCAAATACACCCATCGGCCCGTTCCAGAAAATCGTTTTGCAGGTTAAGATTTCATCGGCAAACAATTTTTCCGTTTTGGGACCGATATCCATCGCTTCCATGCCCGCCGGGATTTGATCTACCTCTGTGGCGGTAGCCGTTTCGGAAAATTCCTTGGCCACACGGTAATCTACCGGCATAAGCATTTTGACGCCTTTATCCGCGGCTTTCTGCATGACTTGTTTGGCTTCGTCAATTTTTGTCTCGTCCAATAAAGATTTACCTACTTCAATACCTTTGGCTTTCAAGAACGTATACGCCATTCCGCCGCCGATAATCAGTACATTGACCTTATCCAACAAATTGTTAAGCAGTAAAATTTTATCGGACACTTTAGCCCCGCCGATCACCGCCGCAAACGGACGGGCCGGGTTTTCCAACGCTTTACCCAAAAATTCCACTTCCTTCTGCACCAAATATCCCGCACCGCTGGGCAGCAATTGCGCTACCGCGCTGGTGGAAGCATGCGCCCGGTGGACGGTTCCGAATGCCTCTTGTACGAATACTTCACCGTGTTTGGCCAATTGTTTGGCAAATTCGGCATCGTTCTTTTCTTCTTCCGGGTGAAAACGTAAATTTTCCAAAAGAGCAATTTCGCCGTTTTTCGTTTCGGCTACCACTTTATCGGCTTCCGGCCCTACGCAATCTTTGGCAAAGTGCACCGGCACGCCAAACAATTTCTCCACTTCTGCCGCTACAGGAGCCAAACTAAATTCCGGGCAAACTTTACCTTTCGGACGACCCAAATGGGCAATGAGTACCACACGGCAGTTATTCTCCAACAAATACTTAATGGTTTTTTCCGTCGCTACGATGCGTTTGGCATTATCCACTTTCCCGTCTTTAAGCGGCACGTTGTAATCTACACGCACAAGTACTTTTTTGTTTTTTAGGTCCATATCTTGCATTTTTTTGATGTTGTTAAAATTCATACGGTTGACTCCTTGTATAATGTCGGTCCCTCCCGGAACCGCGACCTTTATATTTTACAAAATTTCCTACGTGGAAGGAAAAATAATCACAGGCCGGTTACAACACATTTCCTGCGGCATTGCCCGAAAAAACCCACCCCCCAAAAGTTAGATTGTTGGCTGACTTCCGGGGGTGGGTCCAAAGAAAGTATTGGTTTAATCAACGTCGTTACAACAATTAGCGCTTACGGTTGTAACCATACACCGTGGGGTTCCCAAGGGATACGCCCCATTGTTCAACATAAAAAGCATTCGTAGTAGTGAAACGAATTCTTTCTGTTTCCGGGTTGGTCAGATGGGTTAAAAGTGTGATATAACCCTCCGCTCCAGAAAGGGCAATTTCTTCCTCTCTTTCCCCGGTATTAGCATCATATACAACCAGTTTGTCGGTTTTTTGGTGTCCGTTAACATCCATATCAAAAGGTATCACAAATACTTTGTTTGTAAACACCTGTTGTCTGACAGTCGTTCCCAACATCGGATTATGAAATTCGGGATAATTTCTGTCCCGATATGTTACTAATTCCGCCTTCGGGTAACATCTCACGGTAACCTTCTCATATGATTGCGCATCCGCAGCAATTGCCGGCATCAATTGCTGGACCTGTTTGGCACTCATATTGGGGCAAAACAGAGCCAATTCCCGCTGTACAGGTGTCAAATTAGTAATGGAAGAATATTTTTTGTACAAAACGTTGCGCACCATTTCATAAGCTTTTTGTTCATCTGACGAAATTTCTAACGAATTCCGTTGCAAAATCTCTACATAGTGCTTATAGCCCGCATCCAATTTTTCTATGAGAGGAAGGATATCGGAAAATTGATAAGGATCCTCTATATCCAAATGGCTCAAAAACTCCATATAATCACGGATGAAATAGTTTTTTTTGTTTTGGTTAGCAACGGACACGAGCCAATCCCATTGTTTCTGCGATAAATAGCCGGGCCGCTTCCATTGCGACGGTGTTTCGTTTTGAATCATCGGCGTGATAATACGGCTTAAGGTTTCGGTGGATAGAGTAACCGCTTTTTTACCTGCCGGGACTCTATCTGCGGCGTTGACCCCAGTAGACATAAAACATATGCCCAGAATCAACGCTATGATACTTGTTCGTTTACTTACTTTCATACTTTCTCCTGTTTACATAAAGTGAACTGCTTTGTTGCAGTTTTGGTTACTGCCTCTATATTATGTTTTTTTTCTCTCTTGCGCTACAAGGGCCAAAAGACCTAGGCCTGCCTAGGTCTTTTGGCCCCTACGGTCCGTGTGACTCCGAAGGGCAATTAAAACAGCATACAAAAACACCCCGGGCAAAAGCCCGGGGTGTTTGGTGCAGTATTCAAAACCGGGTTTACCGGCGTTTGAATTTACTCAGTAATATTAAGATCTCAACGTACAACCACACGATAGTTACCAACAACCCAAATCCCGCATACCACTCCATAAATTTAGGTGCGTCCCCGCCAGAAGACATGTCCGAAATAAATTGGAAGTCCAGCATCAGGTTGAGTGCGGCCACGATACACACCACTACGCTAATCCCGATAGATAACGGCGAGGAAGAAATTAAATACGAAGTATCTCCCCCAAATAATGAAAATGTCAACGACGCTGAATACATAATGGCAATCGCGAGGGTGGCAGAAACAACGGCGGTCGCGAAACCTTGGGTAACTTTTAATATTCCGGTTTTGTAGATAAATAACATAACCGCCAATACCAATCCGGTAGCCAATACGGCTTGCAATATAATACCGGGCACTTGTTCATTAAGAATAGCGGAAATTATTCCCAAACAAAAGCCCTCTGCCATAGCATAAACGGGCGCAGTAATAGAAGCCAGGACCGGTTTGAAACCAGTAAGCACGGCGATAGCAAAGGCCGCTAACATAGTGCCATTAAGCCACCACTCCGAAGAAGACAATAATCTCTCAGAATGATTCCATCCCACATATCCCCCGGCCACACACAAAGCCAATAAGAAAAATGTTTTATTAATCGTTCCTTGCAGTGTCATCACGCTTGCACCGGCTACCCGGTAGCGCGGAGTCAATTCTTCCGTGGGCAAAGTTTCTCTTTGCGCGTGGGCGGTTGGACGACTTTGTTCTTGTTTAGCACGTTCAAACGCAGCTTCATTAAACATCGGATTGCTCATACATATCCCCCTTATCAGTTTTGTTTATATTTTATAAAATTGCGGAACTAAGCCATGTCTTTTTTTGCGTTAAAAGTGCCCGCCGATAATATCCGGCGGGCACACTCAAAACATTCAACCGCTCGTCTTAACGGAAGAACGGAGAATCGGTCACCTTGTAAAACAAGTGCTTTTTGACTTGTTCCCAATCTTCGGGATAAATGGCTTGGACGGTTTGTTTAATGAACATCAAGTCATCTTTCGTCAAACCGTTCCATACATTAGACGAGGAAGTATCATATTGCGAATAAATTTTCGCCGCCATAGGACTCCACTGCACTACCCCCGCATTTAATCCGGTCAGGAATCCATCACCGGCCTTATCAAAACCCAACAGGCCTGAAGCCGCTTGTCCGTAAAATCCGTTGTTGGTCGGGAAAGAGGTACGGCAGAGGCGGAAATTGTTCTCTTGAGGAATAGATTTCACTGTTAAGGAACGGCTATGCGGAAACTTTTTTGTAACGAGGATACGACCGCCCACAAAGAAGAAAGATTTCATGAGCGAAGTTAATTTTTGGTACTCCTCCATGGCCAATACATTGGTAAAGGGGCCGGCATATTCCCCGTTCGGGTGCCACACCAACATGATATTCCCGTTGGAAGCAATCCGTTGGTGGCGCGTTTTCATAATACCGTTTTTTCCCACCAAGGCCAAGAAACGATCGGCTGGCTTGGCCTCTTTTTTGGAAGAATCTTCAAGCCGGTACACACGCACATGCGCCTCATCCACGGAGCGGAAATTGTGCGAGAATATATCTTGTATACACTGCGCCGAAGTAATTGCCCAACGGTCACTCAACGCATACACGTTACACGTGTTGCTCATAGTCGTGTTTTGGCGTGTATCGGCGGGTTCGGCTGTAAAAACGTTATCTTCTTTTCCCCACACCCCTTCCTGGGCGGTCAGAGACAAATTATACTGCCGGGGCTCCTTTTTAATTCCCACAGGTTTGGCAGCGGCAGCAATAGCGGCTTCCAACTTAGCGTCCAAATTACTCTTTTCAGAAGCAAAAGAAAAAGTACACGCTAGCAGGAAGACATTTACGGCAACAAGTATTTTTTTCATATTCTCTCCCTAGTATGCAACAGCATCACAACCTTTTACGTCGGGCCCGCATGGGGCCATATATGAATTTTCCCCTACCCGGTTCTACTCCTACAACGGCCGGCAGGGTCCTTCCTCTTTTATTGTAAGTAATATTTGTAGCTTTCACAAGGGCCAAAAGACCTAGACAGATCTAGGTCTTTTGGCCCCCTTTTCTAGCGGAAATAAGGGGTGTGGGTTTGGTTGTAAAAAAGCCGTTGTTTAATACGGGGCCAATCTTGCGGACGATGTTGCAAAACGGTTTTTTGGATAAATTCCAAATCGTACTTATCCAGGCTGTACCACGCGGAGGACTTATGCTTCCGCCAACACCGCGGCCGAGGCCCGGCTTTATAGGTAATATACCCGGCATTATAAGCCACCAAAAATTCACTTTGTTCAGGCGAAGTAACAAATAACGGATCCAATGCCGTACCGGTCACTTGAAATACATTTGTTTCCAAGTGAAACAGATTTCCCAAAATACTGGGGCCCGAAATGCTTCGCCGGCGAATGACGTCTAATCCCAACCGAGAAGTATTCATCCGTAATGTATAACCCGAATCGCCCAAAGCTATCAACTGTTCCGGAGAAAAAGTAGCCAGCACATTTACAAACGGCCCCGCATATACGGGTTTGGGATGCCACAATAAGGAAAAGCGAAATCCTTCCTCTAGCGAAACCTCTTTTTGTAGCGGGGCTATCGTGTGGCCTTCCACATAAACATTCGTATCGCTTATCAGTTCGTTCTGCGCCTGGATACAAGCACTGCTCACAATCAGCCAATGACTATCTAGCACATACGCCTTGCAACCAATATCATAAGCAATATACTGGGCATGCGTCGGGAAATGTTCGTAATCCCATACCCGGAACTGCACCATCTGGTGATTTTTCATAGCCCCGCTGTTATTTTCAGCGGTTGCAGCGGTCAAGGCTTGCGCCGCCGCACGGGCCACCCGTGTTGCTAACACGTCAGAAGGTACCCCGGCCTTCCCCTCTATGACACTTCCTAGCAAGATCCCCACTAAACAAACTATTTTCCACATAGGCTATTTCTCCCTTTACGAATGTGCCGGCTGCCCGGTTTGTGCGCGCCGTAATTGTACCTGCTTTTTGAGTTGTTGTATCGGTTGGTATTCCCGGTTACGCCGCAAAAATTCTTCTTCCGTGATTAGCGGATGTCCTTTTTCAAAACGGGCAATCCAACGTTCGGCTTCCTCTAAATTATTTTCCAGCAACGCAATTTGTATTAGATAAGTATACGTAACCGGATTGACCGGATCTGCTACCAAGGAACGCGTAAATGATTTTTTCGCCAAAACCATCTGATCCAGAGCCGCCCGTTTTAGTTCTTCATATTCTACTATGTTACGGGCACGGCGGGCCGCTTCAGAGCGGTTGAGTGCCATCTTATAGTACAGTTGGCCTTTATTATGGTACAACAGCGGGTGATTGGGAGCGCGGTCTTGCACCACCTGGAAATCCCGCACCGCACGGGTAAAATCGTCCGACGGTGTTTGGCGATCGCCGTGAGTTATGGACAACCGGGGGGTTAGGTCCAATATATCCGCCAACAAATTGGCGCGGAACTGATACATTTCCGTTTTGAGCGGATTCCATTTAATGGCTTGGGTAAAGCAAGCCAGCGCACCTTCCATATCGCGCATCTTGTACACCGCAATCCCCAAACTATACAGATGATTGGCTTGAAAAGGACAATACGCTAGGGCCTCTAAAGGAATTAGTACTAAAAGCGGCACGAGCGCCGGCCAGGACCGAATCTTGCGCGCGCTTTTCCAAACCACATACCCTCCCCCGGCCAAACTGCCCGCTAAAACCGCCCATGACAGCCCGAGTAGCAACATTTCTCCCAGCGTTTTCTTCCCTAGTGAAATCGTAATGTGGTAAAATGAATAGATAATCCACCCCGCACAAAAACACAAACCCAAGGCCAGCACGCCCCGGCCTATTCCCAACGCCCATCCGGCAGAAGGAGAGAAAACCTTCCGCGGCTTTTCTTCCGCCTCCGGCCGGCACAAAGCCAGAATAATACCCATAAATAACGCAAAGAAATAACCACTGGAAGCAAAGTGGATACTGATATCCATCCAACTATGGATAAAAATTCCCAACAAAGCCGCTACATATCCCAACAGATAAAACCGGCGATCTTGCGAAAGTCCTTTTTGGTGCCATGTGCGCCAGGACAAAATCCCCAAAAACGAAATGAGTCCCAGGAAAATAGCCAACCCGACGACACCCGATACCGCCGCTTGTTCCAACAGTTCGTTCTCGGCATGTTGTGTTTCGGTATTGTGCGAGTTTTCAATATAAAAAATTTGAGGCCGGCGGTACGCCGCATATACTGTTTTAAAATTTCCAACACCCACCCCCAGCACCGGAGAATCTTTAATCATCTCCAGCGTACCCAACCACGTGTGCGTACGGAAACTGACCGATTGAAACCGCTTGGCTGTGTACACTCCGGTCAGTCCAATCGCCAAAACAACCGTTACCAAAGCCAGGATATTTAACCGTTTACGATATCTCTTTAATTTTTCGGCACACGCATTGGTGTAAAAGAAAGCAAAGACGGCCAAGGCCGCCGCATAGGCTAACCACGCCCCTTTACTTTCTGTAAAGAATAGCGTGATAAGCCCCAACCCCATCAGCAACAACAGGGATTTTTGGCGTTTGATCAAGAACACGCCGCCGGCCAAACAAGAAGTAAAAACAATAAAATCTCCGTAGAAATTCGGATTGGCATGTACGGAAAAAACCCGCTTGCCGAAAAATCCGCGCCACGGCATTATATCCATTCCCGGATAAAAAATATTCCCCACCTGTACAAGCGCATACAGGACCGAAATCCACGCAGCGGCCAAAATCCACTTCGTAACGGTTTTGACATCTTCGGTAGAAAACTGGGTAGCCGCTAAAAGCGTAATCATGCCGTAGAGCAAAAAGCGGATAAATTCTTCCAACGCATTGAGGTGGTACGGCGCACAGATAAAACAAAGAATATTCCACCCCAAATACACCCATACCGGCAGTAAAAACGGAAAATTTTTCCTTGTAAACGGATTTTCACGACGGACCAGTTGCAACGCCCCCCACAACCCCGCGAGCAAAAGCCCCCCCATGTGTAGCAGCGTTAATTTCACTTGGGCCGTATCATACGTCGCGGTAAAAAACGAAACCGTTATCAGCAACCCCAGCACTCCGGTTACCTGTACCAGAGCCCGGTGTAAAAAAGTCTCGGCCGCTTGCGAAAAATCGCCGTTTACTTCCGGCAAGACACGGCCGCCGGGACCTGCTGCGGCGGAAGTTTTCGTTTGTTGGGAAAACCGGCGTTGTTTAGACATGTTTATATGGTAACAAATTATATCTTGCTTGTTGAAATATTTAACACAATCAACCGGATAACCCTTCCCAATCCGGCCCAATATGGTATAATCTAGTATACGTATTTGTATAACTTAGTTAAGGAGAAACGAACCTATGAAACAATTTTTAGTTTTGCTCGCGGCCGTATGGGTGGCCGCCGCCTGTGCCAGTAAAACCGCTAACATGCTAGATGATAGCGAAGTAGTTCCCTACGAACCCGCCCAACAAACGGCTCAACTCAAAGAGGCCAAGTACCAAATCATTGACCAAGAATTTGACAATCTGCTCGCGCCGGATAGTGATTACGACACCCTTTCCGCCAGCGAAATGCAGTCGTGCAACACGGGTTATGTACCGCCTACTACCAAATTAAAAACGCCTAAAGCCCCCACGGTGGATAAGGCTGCTGTCGCCAAAAAGGTAGTTGTTTCGCAGGAGACCAGTAAGAAAAAAGTAATCAATAACGTCAATATCCATTACATTGACGGGCCTGCTCCGGCGGTTCCGGCACGTTCGTCTTCTAACACCACGGTGACGACGTACACAACCAGCACGTCCTCGTCGGGCAATTATTGATTTTTCCGGGCCGAATGATGCTTGAAACGGTGGCAAAAGAAACAGTCGTCTTGCAAGAGGCCCAGCGGTTGCAGGAACTGTTGCGCGGAGTGGCTAAATCTCCGACGCAACGGTGGACGCTGGGAGATTGCATGGCGATCGCTCCGTACACGTTAGCCATCAACCGTTTTAAAAAAGAGCAAAATGCCGTCATCCTGGCCCATTCCTACACGACCCCCGATTTGGTATACGGAGTAGCGGATTACCGGGGAGACTCGTATGAATTGGCCTTGCGGGCGCGCGATTCTTCCGCCGATACAATCATCTTTGCCGGAGTATGGTTTATGGCCCAAACCGCCAAGATCATTAACCCCGCCAAGCAAGTGCTCATCCCGGCCGGAAAAGCCGGTTGCACGTTGGCCGACGCTTTAACAGCGGACCAGGTACGCGCGCTGCGGGAAAAACACCCGGGCGTTCCGGCCTTGTGTTACATCAATAGTTCGGCGGAAGTAAAAGCCGTCTGTGATGTGTGTGTCACTTCCGGCAATGTATTTGACATCGCTCAAAAAATGCCGGGGAACGAACTGATTTTTGTGCCGGACTTACTCATGGCGGAAAATATCGCCGCGGAATTAAAGCGGCGCGGTACGCCTAAAAAAATCATCTCCGACGGCAGTTCGTGTTGCGTGCACGACCGTTACCGTCCGACACACGTGGAAACATTACGCCGAGATTATCCCGGTGTACGAGTGTTGGCACATCCCGAATGTTCCCCGGAAGTGTGTGAACGGTGCGATTACGTGGGCAGTACCAAAGGGATGATGGATTATGTGGCCTCCTCTGCGGACAAAACATTTGGATTACTGACGGAAGTCGGTTTGGTAAACCGCTTGGAAGCCGAACACCCGGACAAACAATTTGTAGGCCCGGCCGGAGTATGCGGTAATATGAAAAAAAACACGCTGATGAACACCTTGGGTACGCTGATTGACCCGCGACCCGAGCAAATCGTTACAGTGGATAAGACAGTGGCTGCCCAAGCCCGAAAAACTATTGAAGCCATGTTTGAGTGGACGACAAAATGATATTGGATAAGATAATTGAACTGGCCTTAGCGGAAGATTTGAGTTTAGGGGATATTACCTCGGACACGATTTTTACCCCGTCCGACAAGGCCCGCGCTATCATTGTGGCCAAAGAAGATTTGGTACTATGCGGCTTACCTACTGCCCAAGAAGTATTTGCCGCTGTGGATACCTCGGTACTGTTTACTCCTTTAAAACAGGAAGGAGCCGATGTAAAAAAAGGTGAAAGCGTAGTAGAGTTGAGCGGCCCGGCCCTTTCTATCTTAAAAGCGGAACGAACCGCCCTTAATTTTATGCAACGCTTAAGCGGCATTGCCTCTGTCGCGCGCGACTATGCCCGTATCGGGAACAAATACAACGTATTCATAACTGACACCCGCAAAACACAACCCGGTATGCGCCGGTTGGATAAATACGCCGTACGGATTGGGGGAGCGCGTAACCACCGGATCAGTTTGGCTGATGCGGTAATGATTAAAGATAATCATATCGCGGCGGCAGGGTCTATTACCCGGGCCGTAGAAAAAATCAAAGCCGTGATCGGGCATACTCCTAAAATTGAAGTAGAAACTACGTGCTTACAAGAAGTCAAAGAGGCCCTACAAGCCGGTGCGGATATTATTTTATTAGACAATATGACCCCGGCGGAAATTGTGCGTTGTAAACAGGAAGTAAACGGACGGGCCTTGTTGGAAGCTTCCGGCGGTATCCGCCGCGAGAATTTGGAAGAATACTGCCAGACGGGTGTGGATGTAATTTCGGTGGGAGCCCTGACGCACTCCGTACCGGCCAAAGATTTGAGTCTTAAAATAGTTACCTACACAAAATAAGTCTGTACGGTGAGGATGAATTATGGATTATACCTCTTTATTTTCTAAGACAGTAAAACGCTCCAAAGCGTCTGCCATACGCGAATTATTAAAAGTGATTGCGCAACCGGAGATTATTTCGTTTGCGGGAGGGCTGCCGTCCCCCGATTTATTCCCCGCCCAAGAAATTGCCGAAATGATGTATGACATCATCAAAAACAATCCGAAAACATCCCTCCAGTATGGGGCTACGGAAGGGCAGGCGGCTTTGAAAAAAGAGATTATTCCGTTGTTGAAACAAACCGAAAATATTACCGTCACACCGGAACAAATACTCATTGTATCGGCTTCCCAACAAGCATTAGATTTGACCGCCCGCGCTTTTGTCAACGAGGCAGATGCTATCATTACTGCTTCGCCCACCTATTTGGGTGCGCTACAGGCTTTTCAAGCGGCCGGAGCCGATATTATAGGGGCTGAAAGCGACGGAAACGGTATCTTGCCGCAGGATGTAGAAAACAAACTGAAAGCCCTGCAAGCCCAAGGCCGTCCGTGCAAATTTATTTACCTGGTACCGGATTTTCAAAATCCGACGGGAACCACCATTCCCGAAGACCGCCGCATACAACTGTTGGCATTGGCCCAAAAATACCACACGTTTATTTTGGAAGATTCCCCCTACCGCCAAATCCGCTTTGAGGGCACGGCCCCGCGTACGTTTTATGCGCTGGATGAAGGCCGTGGGAATGTGTTGACCATGTTCACTTTTTCCAAAATACTGGCCCCGGGTTTTCGGCTGGGTTTCATCATTGGCCCGGCGGAAGTCATCCGTAAATTTGTTATTTTAAAACAAGCGATGGATTTGTGTTCCTCCTCTGTACTGCAACTGGCCGCGGCTAAGTATTTACAGGCCGGCAAATTACCTGCCCATATCCAAGATTTAATTGTTTGCTACCGCGAAAAACGCGACTTAATGCTCAAAACTTTGGAAGAAGTCATGCCCGAAGGGACATCCTGGACGCGGCCGGACGGAGGCCTGTTCTTGTGGCTAACGCTCCCCAAACACATGGATGCGACCGCCTTGTTACCCAAAGCGGTGGAACACAAAGTGGCTTATGTAGCCGGCGTAGATTTTTACCCGCAGTGTAACGTCAAAAACGATATACGCCTGAATTTTTCCTACTCCACTCCCGCCCAAATTGTGGACGGGTTGAAACGGTTAGCCGAAGTAATTAAAGAAAACAAATAAGCACTTGCCCGAAATTAAAACGCCCTCCGTAGCCAGAAAACGGAGGGCGTTTTTACGCAAACAGACCAAACACGCTAATCGAGAAGGAACCCAGGGGCATCAATTAGCCTCATTTGCAACAACATCTGGTACCATTCATTCGTCACTTCCCAATCCGGCTCTCTAACAATACCCGGCGATTCGGCACATTTTTTGGCATATTCTACCGCCGTTAATCCAAACCGGGCAGGTAAATCAGGAATAGCAACTAATTTATGTAGAGCCTGGTATTGGAAACTCGCCTCCACTTCCGCAACAGTTATAGCAGGAATAGACCCTCTCTCGTTCACTATGCGAAGCTTTTCATTAAAAATTTTTAATTCGTCTCGGAACAATGAAGGAGAATCTCCGCCGTTCCGTAATAAGAACATCAAATTCTCCTCAGTTAATTTATACGATCTATCGGTTAGATAGGCCCGCAACACCTGCGGAATTCGATCACTTAATCCGTCAATCAAATCCCCCGCTATTACCAGTTGATTGGAATCCAAGGCCATCCTTAGGAAAGATTCCATACCGTTAAGAATAGCTGAGGGGCTTGCTCCCTCCTCTAACCGCCACAACGTCCAGCTTTTCATCAACTTGGCAGCAGTCTGTCGATAACCACCCATAATGGCATCTTCCGCATAGATAGACAAATTTATGTGGTTCGATATGTAATCTTGAACTCCGGGGAGAGTGAACACATATTCCACAATATCCGGATGAGGCAAGGCCGCTTTAACAAATTGATTAAATTCCTCTTGGTTAACTATCCTGGCCCCGTTCTGAAAACTCGCTTTAACTCCTTCCAAATCGCCTGCCGCTACCGCTTGCAACAATTGCTCCTTTGCAGGAACTTGTGCTTCCCGCGCGACTCGTTCCAAGAAAGACTCTAGGGTGATAGGAGGCTCGTATCGTTGCGGGATCGTACTCGGGAGCGCAACGGGATCCAACTCCAATTTCTGCAACTGCGCAAGTTGCTCTGGAGTAAATAAACCGGGATGGGAAGCCGCAATTTTCCGCGCATTAAGAAGACAATTTTCTATCGTTGATACGGGACGTTCGGGTAAACCGGCATAATAATCCGTGACTACCTTCTCCAACGCACGCGTGCGTGACACTCCCGCTTTTCCAAACACGAATATCGTTGTCTCTACAAACGGGTTTCGCACAACCGCCCCCCTCGCCGTCTTCGTCAGGGCTTTCATCCAATTCTGCGCTCGTACTTCCGTTACCGAAAGAGCCCCCAAGCACAAACCAACTAACAACATCCGACATACCAATTTCTTCATGGATTAGATTTTCTCCAAATGTAAGATACTACCAGTGTAATAATTTAAAGAAGCCTATACAAGGGTCAAAGGGCCCAAGCCCCTCTAGGTCTTTGGACCCAGAGATTTTTGCATACAAAAACAGCCTGCGGGTTACGCAGGCTGCCTAAAAACCGATATCAAACAACTAAATTTTCATAATTTCGGCTTCTTTATTGGCGATGACCTTTTCAATTTGGGCAATGTGGGCATCGGTGGTTTTTTGCACGTCCGTCTCATACCGTTTCAAATCATCCTCGGTGATTTCGGACGCTTTTTGCGCCTTTTTTAGTTTTTCCATCACATCCCGGCGCACATTGCGCACAGCCACTTTAAAATCCTCACTCATTTTGGAAATATTTTTAGCGAGTTGTTTGCGGCGTTCTTCCGTCATAGAGGGAAGTGTAATACGAATTACTTTCCCGTTATTAACGGGGCTCGCCCCCAAGTCGGCCTGTTGAAGGGCTTTATCAATATCATTTAGTGCGCTGATATCCCACGGTTGGATCTCCAACGTTTTGGCATCCAAAATATTGATGACTGCCATTTGTTTAATAGGCGTGGGAGTACCGTAGTAATCTACGCGGATATTTTCCAACAGTCCCGTACTGGCACGACCGGTACGAATGGTAGCCAAATCGCGCTCCAAGCGTGCCACGTGTTCGGCCATTTCCGTTTTGGTTTTGCTGAGTAAAGCGGTAATTTCTTCCATAATAACCTCGTGTAATAGTGTTAGTTTATTATACAATTATTTGAAGACCCGGTGGTTTATTTTCCTTCCGTCCGATTCTTTCAACCGTTGGCTCCGGCCCTAGTTCTTCAAACACCTTGACGGATAACCCCCCCTAACTGTTATAATAGAGATATCTGGGGTAGGAGGAGTAAATGAAAAAAGTTTTGGTCAGTTATTTTAGTGCCAGCGGCATCACCGCCGATCTGGCCAATCGGTTAGCTCAAACAATTGGAGCGGATACGTTTGAAATACGTCCGCAAAAACCTTACAGTACGGCAGATTTGGATTGGACCAACAAAATGTCGCGCAGTTCCGTGGAAATGCGCGACCCGGACTGCCGCCCGCCGTTAGCAAAAGCCATTCCCGATTTAACAAATTATCAGGTTGTTTTCGTAGGATTTCCCGTCTGGTGGTACCGAGAACCCAGTATCATTGATACCTTTATGGAAAAGGGTAATTTTGAAGGACAAACTGTCGTACCGTTTGCAACTTCCGGCGGAAGCGGCTTGGGTGATTCCATGCAAAACATGCAACGTCTGGCTCCTCAAGCTGTCGTCAAAAACGGACAACGGTTCTCGGCAAATGTTTCCGCGCAGGAACTGGCGGCCTGGGCCAAACAATTTATAAATTAGGAGGTCACTGTGAAACGAACTCTCGTGTTGTTGTTAGCTTCAAGTATGCTTCTGGCGTGTAACGCCAAAGCGCCGACACCGCCGTCCGAAAAACCCATCCCCACCAATCCCAAAATATTGGTGGCCTATTTCTCACGCGCCGGGGAAAACCACAGCGTGGGCGTAGTGGAAGTAGGCAATACGCAAAAAATGGCGGAAGAAATCGCGCGTCAAACGGGCGGTAGCCTCTTTCGCATTCAAACGGTGAAACCCTATTCGGAAAATTACAAAGAATGTGCGGAAGAAGCCAAAAAAGAACTGCAGGATAAAGCCCGGCCGAAACTGACTGAACAGTTGGCGCATTTTGATCGGTATGAAACTATTTATTTGGGATATCCTGTGTGGTATGGAACTGCCCCTATGGCCGTATATACCTTTATAGAATCGTATGATTGGAAAGGTAAACACGTATATCCGTTTGCCACCCACGAAGGAAGTGGGATGGATAGCAGCGAAAATAAACTTAAAAAAGTATTGCCAAGCGCTATTTGGCATCCGGGACTCTCTCTCTTTGGGCATACCGCCCAAAACGAACCGACTACGTTGCAAAACGTTGTGAGAAGTTGGCTTCAGAAAGACAAGCTCAAAGACAAACTTAAAAACAAATTGAAAAAGAAATAATCTCTTTCCGCAAAAAAACCAACCCCCGGCTTCGCCGGGGGTTGGTTTTTTATAAAATTCTCGCTACCCATCAAGAGGGAGCGCTTGTCACCACGGTAAACTTGCATGAAGCGGTACTCGTCGGGCCGCAAAAGGTTTTTTTCATATAATTACACAAGGCAATTCCTTCACTGCTCGCCCCATAACATTTCCGGGACCCGCTATCGGTTCCGTTGTATTGCGTGTAAAAATACAAGGTATAGGCCGGACCGGGGCTTCTGCGGGCAATGATAACACGCCCATTGTTGGCTAACTCGTATGTAAAATCCTTAGTGGTATATTTATTCAACGCGGTCCACGACCCGCCCCCTAACGGCACATCCAACGCCGTGTATTTTACAGGTGGCGTATTGGGGGTAAGGGCAAAAGCCCGGTTGACGCTGTCTAGCAACACCCGCCCGTTGGAAAGGGCTTCGCTTGTACGCGCCCGCTCTACGGAATTTTGATACTGCGGAACGGCTATCGCCGTCAAAATTCCGATGATTAACACTGCTACTAATAATTCCAGTAACGTAAAACCTTTTTGCATGAGGCCTCCTCTATCATCTTTCTTTTATCTTATAAAATACCTATCGTAAAAACAAGTTTTTCCGGTAGTTGCACCCGCAAAATGTATCACCTGCCCAACACAAAACGGCCGGTTTGGGCCAATTGGCGCACGTTTTTCCAAATTAACGGATCACTAAAATCGGGCGACCACTTGCCGGTATGCAACACATCACTCACTACAAAAGCCGCCGCGCCCCGGATACGCCGCCGTTTACAAATAGCCAAAAAAGCAGAGGTTTCCATATCCACCGTCAAAACATTTTTTTGTCGGTAATGCTTAATTTCGGCCTTTGTTTCCCGGAAAAGGGTATCGGTGCTCCAATTGCGCCCCGTGTGGAAATTAACCTGTTCGGCACGCAATACCCGCGCCAACAGATTCTGCAACGCCGGATCGGAAGAAACGGTTTCCCGTTGGATGTAACGCGCCGACGTTCCGTCGGCACAGATACTTTGGTCGCACAACACGATATCCCCCGGCCGGACTTCTTCTTGCAAACTGCCCGCCAAGCCGATAAAAAGTATTTCTTTGACTCCCAAGGCAATCAACTGTTCAACCGCTAACGCCACCGCCGGGCCGCCGCACCCAAAACCGGTAACAAAACAAAAATCCTGCGACTCGGCACAATAGACATCTGCCGACAAAAAATACCGCTTCCACGTCCCTTGGGCCGTAATGGTTTTGGCCAGGAGCGAAAAAGGACACACAAGCGCCTTGGACGGCAACTGCAACCCCCGGGCCGTTACATTTACGTAAGCACGGGGAGAAATCAAAGCCGGGGAACGCCGGGTATTTTTAATAGGGAAAACCAGTTTCATTTATTCTCCTGTCTGTCTAAATTATACTATATCGGACGGCTCAAAAATTGGTAAAATATAGAGGAAGTAAAAAATCCATGGAGGATGTACAACTTATGATTAAAGTAGGTATTAACGGTTTTGGCCGCATCGGTCGTTTCGTGTTCCGCGCGGCTCAAGAACGCAAAGATATTGAAATCGTTGCTATTAACGACTTGTGCCCGGTGGATTACTTGGCTTATATGCTTAAATACGACACCATGCACGGTAAATTTGAAGGTACGGTGGAAGCTGATGTGGCGAACAACCAACTGATCGTCAACGGCAAAAAAGTCCGTGTCACCGCGGAAAAAGATCCCGCCAATTTGGCTTGGGACAAAGTCGGTGCCGAATATGTGGTAGAATCTACCGGGCTTTTCTTGACGCAAGAAAAAGCACAAGCCCACATCAAAGCCGGGGCCAAATACGTGGTTATGTCTGCTCCGTCTAAAGATGCGACCCCGATGTTTGTGGTCGGCGTCAACGAAAAAACGTATGTAAAAGGCACCCAATTTGTGTCTAACGCGTCCTGCACGACCAACTGCTTGGCTCCGATTGCCAAAGTGTTGAACGATAAATTCGGCATTAAAGACGGTTTAATGACCACCGTTCACTCGGTTACCGCTACGCAAAAAACCGTTGACGGCCCGTCTATGAAAGATTGGCGCGGCGGCCGGGCGGCTTGCGGAAACATCATTCCGTCCTCTACCGGGGCTGCGAAAGCCGTAGGCAAAGTCATTCCGTCTTTGAACGGGAAACTGACCGGTATGTCTATGCGCGTACCTACGTTAGACGTATCCGTAGTGGACTTGACCGTTAACTTGGCCAAACCCGCCACCTACGAAGAAATCTGCAAAGCCATGAAAGATGCTTCCGAAGGCGAACTGAAAGGCGTTTTGGGTTATACCGAAGACGCTGTGGTGTCTTCCGATTTCTTGGGTGATAAACGCACCTCTATCTTTGACGCGAAAGCCGGTATTGCTTTGACCGACACATTCGTCAAAGTAGTTTCTTGGTACGATAACGAAATCGGTTACTCCAACAAAGTGCTTGATTTAATTGCCCACATGGCTAGCGTAAACAAATAAGGTCATTTGGCATAACAAAAACTTGCAAAACCCCCGCTTGTAAAAGCGGGGGTTTTTAATAGAAATAAATCAAAACTATTGAGGAATGGAATAATAACGGCCGGTAGTTCCGCCAACTAACGTACCGGAAAAAAGTCTAGCGCAATACGCCCCCGCCGGTAAAGCCGTATCAAATAAAGGCGAGGCGGTACTCGTTCTTTCAAAGCATAACATTTCTTGCGTCCGCATGCCACGGGTTAATGTCCTATAAACCCATATAAATCCGGCCCCTTTGTATTTACCGGAAATACGGGCTAGATATACGTTCATATAATTATTGTTATTGCTCTTTTGAATTCCCACCACCCAATCTGCGTTTGATTTACTATCCGCAGCACTGGTAGTGACAAACCTGGTATTACCTGTCCAAGGCATATCTATGGACAATTCATCAAAACGGCTGGCATAGTCGCCATTGACCATATAATAGGCATCCTGTGCTTGAACGACTGATTTCAATAACGTTAAGGCCTGCGTGGCGCGCGATTTCTCTACCGCTTTTTGATACTGCGGCACAGCGATAGCGGCTAATATACCGATAATAAGAACAACCACTAACAATTCAATAAGGGTAAAAGCGGATAGATTGTGTGTCACAGATACAATGAGTGCCTTTTTAGAGTTCACAGTGCTCTTTGTTTTGTGACAATCGTTTTGTGGAAACATATCCCCCCCTTCAGTAATTTTTTCAATCTACGTTCTATGATATAAAAAAACTCACCTGCCTGCAATTATTTATGCAACCCCACGTAAAACCCATCCAAAAACCGCCCCCGACTATTCAATCGGGGGCGGTTTTCCTGACAGTTTGTTAAAACTTATTTAGTGGTTTTCCCGGCAGGTTTAACAGCAACCGCCTTGGCCAGTAAGTTTTTAGCATCCGACGTAGTAGGCACTAACTCCTTGCTAACCGCATTGTAATTAAAGCGATACGGCGTTTTAAAACTTTGTGGATTATCCGGCGGTACTTTAGCCAACACCGAGTAGTTATCCGGATCTACTGCGGGAGAAATTTCCCACGTAATAGCGGATGCTACAGGCGCGTGTTCCGCCTCTATAAATGCCTTGAGCGTCTGACCGTTGGCAAGCACGTAACGTTGTACTTCGGCCAACATCGGGTCCGTACCTGCTCCCAAAACACTGGGCCGGGGTGATTCCACCGGCGTACCGTCATCTAACCCCAGCATTTCCTCTTCGGCCTGCTGAGTAACGGTCGCTTTGGCGGGAAACACATTGAGTTTAGCCGGAATGACACGCATCCAAGCCAATACAATGTAAACTACCGACAGCAAAATCAACATAAACACACTGGCCACAATCAACCGGGCATTTTTGCTGGCAGGTTCAATATCGGCCTCTTTCATATCGTGCTGGGTGTTGATATCATCATCTCCCATATCAACCGCCAGGCGTTCCGCCTGGGCCGGTTCGGGCACCATAGGCACCGTCTTAATATCCAAGTTGGCTCCGCGTTTGGCCCGAATGGTTTGCTCCAAGATAACTTTTGATACGGAAATCTCCGGATCCTCTTCAGCCAGCTCAATTTCTTTGTTTCCCGCGGCCGCTTCCTGTGCTTGATTATCCGAAGAAGTATTGTTAACAATATCCTGCACTTCCAACACTTCTTCTTTCTTGGATGCGTCCTGATTGGTATCCACTACGACCGTATTATCCGAGGTGGGCACTTGCACCGAATCAGCCGATGTAGCCGGCGGTACAAAGTCCGAGATTAAATACGTAGCCCCTTCTTTAAGTTCAATTTCCGTTAAATCGTTCGGATTGCCTACCGCCGTCATATCATCCGAGAAAGGCGTGAAGATTTCCGAAGAGGTCGGCATGTCTTTTTCTTCAATTTCGTCGCTTCCTTCGGCGGGCGGTTGCGTCGTAACGGCTCCTTGCGCGCTGGCCAAACCAAACAACTGCTCCACGGAGGGGTCATCTCCCTGGCTGGCACGTTCGGTGAAGGCTTCCTGTAAGTCTAAATCGGTAATGACTCCGCCGGACGGCTCTTCTACTTTGGCATTGGGTACCAATTCCTGCGGAGCTTCTTCGTCTTCTTTTTGTTCTTCTTGTGCTTGGGGCTTATATTCTTCCCCTAACGACGGAATCGCCATAGGTTCCGCATCGGTCGGTTGCGGGGCGGGAGCTTCTTCCTGCACAGGGGCCGACTCCGGTACCGCCGACAAATCCTCTAACGCAGGACCCGCCGGTTCCTGAGCAACCGGCTCCGGTTGTTCCTCCAAAACAGGAGCTTCAGCCGGCTGTTCAGCTACCGGTTCTTCTTGCCGGGCCGGTGTTTCGGCTGCTTCCGGCTGCTCCATATTGGGTACGGGGGCCGTCTCTAAATTAATTTCTTCAATTTCGTGAACCGGTTTTGGCTGAGCAGCTTCTTGCTCGGCCGCCGGTTGCACTTGTTCCGGTTCTTCCATTTGGATAGCAGCTTCCGTCAAGGCTTGCGGAGCGGCGGACTCATCCGCCGGCGTATCTACATTGATTTCTTCTACGACCGGTTGAAAAGCTTCTGTCAACGCTTGCGGAGCTTCCTGCTCGGCTGGTTCTTCCGGCTGTGGCTGTTCTTCCGCGGCTGCTTGTTCTTGCGGTTGTTCTTCCGCCGCCGGCTCTTGCGTTTGTTCAACCGTTTCGGCGGGCACTTCCGGCTCCGCCGCCGTTACTTCAGCAGCAGGTGCCGCTGCTTCTTCGGGCTGCGCTTGCGGTTCAACAGCTTCAGCCGGTTGTGATTCCGCAGCCGGTTCTTCGGCCGGTTGTGCGGGGACTTCTGTATCTTCTTTGGAAAACTTTTTCTTCAGGCCCACCAAACTGGCTGCCGCGGCTACCCAACGCATCGTAACAGATTGCTTTTCTTCCCCTTCGCTTTCGGCCTGTTTTTCTTTAATCAATTGTTCCACGGCATTATCGCCGGCGGGGGCAGCAGAAAATTCGGCCAAAACTTCTTCCCGCTTTGTTTCTGCATCTTTATCATCGGCAGGGAGCGGCTGCTCCTGCGTTTTTTGTGAGTCCTTTTTTAAAAATTCGGGGGCATCTTGTGCCAGTTGCTCGGCTTGCTGCGGTGTCAACAAATCTTGGAAGGTGGTTTCATTCTCTTCCTGGCTTTGCACTCTGTTTGGGCCTTGCATTCTGTTAGCACGCAACGCGTCCACCGCGGAACTCAACGCCAAGCCGTCATCCCCTTTATCCAACAAATCGTCGGTAATGTCTGTGGAACCAACTTCGTGCTCCGGTTTATCCGGCTGCAGTTGGTTCTCCTCTTGCGGTTGTTCCGCCAACGGAACAGGTTGATCCGAAGGTAACGACAAATCTACCACCGGTACAGTTCCTTCCTGTTTAGTAACCAAAGGAGCGGTCGTTTGTTCGGCAACCGTGGTCGTGTTCTCTGCAGGGGTCGTTTCCACCGGCCCGAGATCAATTCCTTCTAACATATCCAGCGGTTTATTCCTGTCCGTAGATAAATCCACCGTCTGTGTGCTGGGCCCGCTACCGGGGAATCCTGAAAAACTTGTGCGTGTAAGGGTCGGATCGGCGTATTGGGAAGATATGTTGTGGACTTGGGCAACAATTGCATCGGCGCGGGCCGCGGCATCTTCGGCGGCCTTTTGTTGGGTAGAAATGGATTCATCCAACTTGGCCTTCATGCCGTCTAATTTTTCTTGCATCCCGCTTAATTGGGCCGTCAATGCATCAATTTTTGACAGCAGCATCGTAGTTAATGCTTCGGCGTGTTCCTGTACGGCTTCCGCCCGCGCGGCGGCCTCGGGATCGCCCGACGTAACGTCTGTTTCATCAAATTCAAATACGGTAGAGGCCTTCACCCACGCCTGATTACCGCTGTTTGCAGTATCTTCCGAACAAATTAACGTATCCGGGGTAAAACCCTCCAACATCACCAATCGATCCTCGGTAAAAGGACCTTCCACTTTATCGTTGATATAGACCCAATATCTCATTCTTTTTCACCCTTAGCACAATATAAACAACACAATAATGACCTGTTAAAAGCATAGCAAATTATGGCCTGTTTTAACAGTACTTTTTAATCGGACAACTTAGATTCCGCCCGTGCCTGCTTGTACAGGTGGAGTAATTTCTCTAAATCGGCCGGACTGGTCTTGCGCGTTTGGATGTTGGATAACATATCCGCCATGACCTCCAGCGAAGAACCATTTTCAAACATATCTAATACAAATTGGGAAATTTGACGGTTATATTGCCCGTTCAATTCCCCAACGAGCACCCGCAGTGCAAACTCGTGTTGCGGGCGATTTGTTTTCCAAAACGTATAGGGTGCCAATGAGGCCTCCAAAAAGGCCAACACTTCTTCCGCCGGTTGTGTTCCCAAATAATCTCTCAGCAACCCCGGAGCCAACCCTTTGGTTAACGACTGGGCTTTCAAATTCTGTAAATATTTGGCCTGGGTAACGGCCTCCTCTTGGCTGAGCGTACCCAGTAATACTTTGCAGGCCAGCTCTTTATTTTCCAGCGGATCCGTGCAGTAAGGGAGAGCCTGCAAGATTTCGTCTAAGGAAGCCCGTAATTGCTCCGCCGTTTTCTTACCGCCAAACAGTTCTGCCAAATCGTGTTCATAACCGGCAAATGCAACGTATTCCGTCAAACCCTGGCGTAACAACTCGCGTTCCTGGCGCATGGCCGCCTTGCGGCAGGAGCGGTTGAAACTTTCGGGTGTTCCTTCCAACAGAACACGCACCGCTAACCCCAAGTTTTCAGCCGGGTATTTGACATGCGGTAACTTGGAAAGCACCGTGTTAAATACCGTCACAATATCCTTGGGCGTTTTCGTTTTTAAATACCGGCACGCAATCACCAACAAATCTTCTTCCAAAATATGTCCGTTGGCCAGTTTGGAAATTTGGGCCGTTTCTTCCGCATCTTTGACGGTCAACTTTCCTAACATGACCTGCGCCGCCAAAAATGCACATAAACGGGTATCCCCGTTGTGAAAAGACAACTGTTCTATCAGCCGGGTCATTTCTTCCCGAAGCGAAATGCTGGCCGGCTGGGTATACAACAGTTCCAATTCTGCCGCAATTTGGGCAGACAAGTGATATTGCCGAACCAATTCGGCGATATCTTGCTTATTTTTGTCCGCCTGTCCGGTTTGTTTCTCCAACCACGCTTTGGCTTGGTCCAAGAGGCGGTTGGCGGCTTGGCTGGCCTTTTCGTCATCCGTTAAAGGAGAGTCCTCCGGAATTTCCTGTAACAATTCCGAAAACGCCTGATCAAAATAATGACGCGAGGAAAAAGAGGCGTACACCTCCAAAATTTTTTGGGTATCCTGGGGAGCCATTGCCACAGATTGGCATAACTCCGCCACCGAAATTGCGTTGTTGTAAATACGCAGTTGGCGCAAGGCCGCCGGCAGCGTAATTTCATCCAACAACATTTTAGCTACGAGCGTATCCGTGCTGGGAGAATCGGAATTGAGTTGGGCGGACATATCGGCGATATCCTGGCGCAGTTGGGCAAGGGTTTTCTTATCTTCCAGTGTATAAACCAATTTCGCCGCATAATCGTCGTTAATGGCAGGGAGCATTTCATAAATGGTCGTAAGCATCCCGCTTCGCAAAGTAGATTGTTCGGTCATAAAAGATTCCTCGTTAACACGATTTTAGCAAAACAGCGATTTGTTTTTCCAACATTGTTTTGGTATCGTTGTTTTGAATGAACTGCGCATTGGCCCGGATATTTTCCACCGCACAACGGATGCACGCTTGCAACAAGTGTTTGGCACAATATACGTCCGGCACAATAGCCGCGCAAACATCGTCTTTGAGCACCTCGGTTTCTTTCAGTATTTCTACTGCGGTTTTCGCCGTATCTGCAGGTACACTGGCGGCAAAAGCCAGGGCCTGTTGGATGGCTTCCTCCCGCGACGGATCGTCCAACGGAAGTTTTTTGGCCGTTAAATACGCCGTATACGCTTCGCCGTCTTGGGACACATATCCGTTCATTTGTTTTTTTAACGCCACCAAACGATTTCTTGATTTTTCCAATCGATTTCTGGCATCTGTCTGCGTTGATTTACGCTTCAGCGTAGTTTGAACAGCCATCAATGCTAACGCACAGCCCATTGCCCCCGCATGCGCGGCAGCCGCCCCCCCGCCCGGAGTCGGGTCAGAACTGGCCAAGGCGGCCGTAAAACGTTCTGCAGCGGTGAACCATTCCATACTTTGTTCCTCTTACATAATCGTACCGGATTCCAAATCCTCGTATTTTTTAATACGCAACATTTTCAAACGGTCTTCATCAATACCGGTTCGGCTGAAAAAAACGTGTTCAATGGCCGTGGCCGGCATAATATAACGGCCCCGCTTAATGCCTTTGGGGTCGGCTTTGATACCGAGCCACACACAAAATAAGGTAAAATCTTTGACAAAATCCCGCGCTTCCAATTCGGCCGCGGCCCGCTGAATTTTCTGTGCCTCTCCGAATCCGTTGGTCAACACCGCGCTGTGAAATCCGCAATTTTTAGCGGCCACAATATCTCGGTGTGTATCTCCGATGACAAACACGTTCTGCGGCTCCAGGTGGGTTTTGTATTTTTTTTCGGCCCGTTTAACCGCGGATTTAAGCATCTCCTCGCGGGTGCGTCCGTCAGAACCGTATCCACCTACCGTAAAGAATTTTCCCAGTCCGCTGGGTTCCAGTTTAAGCCGGGCCCCTTCCTCCAAATTACCCGTACCTAACCCTAAAATCATGTCCTTATCTTTAGCTAAAAACTCCAAGAATTTTTTTACCCCGCGCACCAATTTATATTTTTTCCCCCGCACCGAAGCCTGTACTTCCTGTGGCAACAGGTCCAAATAGGCGGCTTTCATTTTTTTCATTTCCGTGGCGGAAGGTTTTTTACCTTTTTTGATTAACCCATAAACAACCGTAAAGTTGTCTTCATCCGTCCGACCGGAAATCAACGTATGGTCAAACTGCGGGGTAACGCCATATAAATTTTTCATGGCATGCACCAACGCCCGTCGCCCGCAACCTCCGGCATCCACCAGAGTTCCGTCCAGATCAAATAAAACGAGTTTTTTCATCTTTTGGCTCCTTGTCGCTTGGCACTACTGGTCACCAAGTAGGCCCCGCCCACTGCCAATATCAGGCCCCACACTTTGTAAACAGAAAAGGCATCTTGTCCCAACAGCACCGAGAAGATAAAAGTAAACACCGGATAACACAAAATAATGGCAGTGGCTTTACTTAAATCCATATTCCGAATCGTGTGATACCACAAAATATTACCCGTCACGTAATTGATGACCGCGCTTCCCAGTAAGGTTCCCCACAAAACGGTGTTGCTCTCAAACAAAAACGGTCCCTGAATGATGTAAAGCGCCCCCAACAAAACGATAAGGGCCGGCATGGCATAGAAAGCACGCGCGGCGGCGATTTGTGTAGCCGTTAAATCTGCCGGAAGTTTTTTGGCAAAAATATGACTGATTTGGAACATCCACAAACTACCCAAAATCATAAAATCACCTTTAGCCTGCATAAAACTGCCGCCTTTTACAATGATCAAAATTACACCCATCAAAATGAACAAAGACCCACTGATTTGTTTGAACGTCGGCCTTTCCTTCAAGATTAGGGTGGATAAAATCAGCGAGTAAATAATTTCAAACTGGTTATCTACGGCACTGTTTACCGGCGTGGTATAATTTAATGCCACCATAAACACGGTCATAGTGAGCGCCGTACCAAATGTACCCATGCCTAACCCTTTCCACCGCACATCCGGGGCCCAGATGCGCCGCCACCCCTGTTTCCCTAACGGAAAAGACAGTAACACACAAGCGCTAAAACAAGCCCCCAACAAAAACAGGGCCGAAGTAACGTACGGTGTGGCCATCTTGGAAATAACTACATTGATTGCCGTACATACACACGACAACCAAATAGCCACCAAGGGAGATAATTTAGACATATATTCTATTGTACCTAATTCTAGACGAAAATGGAAAGGTTAATGTCCTTCTTTTTGGACTGTCAGACTAATCCAATAGGCCCCCGCAACCGTCACAACGAGCCCGATTCCCTGTTGCCACGACGGTACTTCCATTCCTACTGCGGCCGATATCAGTAACGACAAAACCGGGTACGATAAATAAATGGCGGTTACTTTACTTAAATCCAACGCACGGATGGCCTTATACCAAACGACCATCGCCAGCCCGTATTTTAAAATTCCGGTGTACCCCCATATCCCCAACAAACGGGGTGAAAATACGAAAGTAAACGGCTCCTGCCGCAGGTACAAAACTATCAAAATAATCAGTAGTGCCGGAACGGCAAACAAATTCCGTGCCATGCCTATAAGCCGGTAATCTAAATTTTTGGGTAACCGCTTGGCTACGGCGGAGCCGGCTTGCAACATCCAGGTACTGCCCACGATAAGCAAATCACCCGTCCAATGCGCCGTATCATATCCGTGTGCCAGAATAATCCACACTCCTGCCACGATCAGAGCACTACCCGCCAATTGGCTTTTGGTAGGAATTTCCCGCAAGAAAAAAAATGCTATTAACAGGGAGTAAAACAACTCCGATTGCTGCAAAATGGCAGCGTTTCCCGGCGTGGTATAATGGAGAGCCACCAGCGAAATCGTAAACGGAAGGGCGGTGCCAAACGTACCGATAAATAAGAATTTTCCGAGCAAGTTGGGCGCAAATAATTGTTTCCACTGACGGTGTTGGGTAACCCACGGAGCGAAATACAACACACCGCTCAACGTTCCCAGAAAGACGAGCAAAGCCGGACTAATCACCCCGACCGCCCATTTACCGACTACCGGGGAAAATCCGACAATCGCCCAGCACACCCACGCGGCGGCTAAAGCAGACACAACAACTCCTTTGTTTTCATTTATTCTATTATACCAATTTGGTCGGCGCACCTGCGATAGCAACCCGGCGGGAAAAAGCGCGTGCAAAAAATGAACTTATTTTGTAAAATATAGAAAAGAAGTAAAAATTTCCCTTTGTGCCAAGATAGCTCAGCTGGTAGAGCAATCGCTTCGTAAGCGATAGGTCCGGGGTTCGATCCCCCGTCTTGGCTGAAATTTAAAAAGCACCTCAACGGGTGCTTTTTTAATTGAAAGAACACTCCCCCGGCCGCATAAATAGGCCGGGGGAGTCAATCAAGCAAACACTTATTCTTTACTTAAGTAGGTTTGTTAAACTAAACGTATTTACTTCTTCCTGCATCCGTTTAATCACTTCGTTCACCGGTAGCGGCTGGGTGTTTGTACCATCCTTCAAACGCAGGGTAAGCGTACCGTTGGCGGCTTCGTTCTTGCCGATAATCGCCGTGTACGGGATACGCTGCATATGCGCTTCCCGGATTTTTAAGCCCAATTTCTCGGGACGTACATCCAATTCAGGCCGCAAGCCCGCCGCGCGCATTTGGGCGGCAACTTCCTGTGCAAACGGAATCTGCTCGTCAGTCAGCGTTAAGATTTTCACTTGTACCGGGGCAAGCCACAACGGGAACCATCCCGCAAAATGCTCAATAATCACTCCGGTGAACCGCTCAATACTGCCAAACATCGCGCGGTGCACCATAATAGGCCGTTGGCGTCCTTCCGGCGCCACATATTCCAGGTCAAACCGCTCGGGCAGATTAAAATCAAACTGAATAGTGGATAACTGCCACAACCGGCCGATAGCATCCATTACTTTAATATCAATTTTCGGTCCATAAAAGGCGGCTTCCCCGGCGTGGGTAGTGTACGGAATCTGGCTTTCTTCCAACACTTTTTTAAGCGCGTTTTCGGCGCGTTCCCACTCTTTTACATCACCGGTAAAATGTTCCGGATGTTCGGGATCACGCGTGGAAAGTTCCACGGCATATTTTTCAAAACCGAACGTTTTAAAAATATGTTTAGCATATTCAAAGGCCTGTTTAACTTCGCTTTCCACTTGTTCGGGCATGCAAAAAATATGCGCATCATCCTGTGTAAACCCGCGCACCCGCATCAGCCCGTGGAGTGCACCGGAACGTTCGTAACGGTACACCGTACCCAGTTCGCTAAAGCGCAGCGGTAAATCGCGGTAACTGCGCAAGTGGGTTTTATAAATTTCCACGTGGAAAGGGCAGTTCATCGGTTTGATTTGATATTTTTCTTCATCAATTTCCATCGGTTTAAACATACTATCCGAATAGAACCCCGCGTGCCCGCTGATTTCAAACAGGTGGTAGCGCGCGATATGCGGGCTGACCACTAAATCGTAACCGCGTTTTAAGTTTTGGTCTTTAATCCAGTCTTCCAAAATTTTGCGCAACATACCACCTTTGGGATGCATTAAAATCAACCCCGGCCCGATGTTGTCATTGATGCTGAATAAGTCCAACTCCGGCCCCAGTTTACGGTGGTCGCGTTTGGCGGCTTCTTCCTGTTGTTTGACGTAGGCGTTTAATTCATCTTTCGTATCAAAACACAACCCGTAAATGCGTTGGAGCATCGGACGTTTTTCATCTCCGCGCCAATAGGCCCCGGCAATAGTCGTGAGTTTAAAACTGTTTACTTTACCGGTATGTTCCACGTGCGGGCCACGGCAAAGGTCGGCATAATCGCCGTTGATATAAACGGTAATAGAGCCGTCCTCTAACTCTTCCAATAATTCCAATTTATATGTTTCGCCGCGTTTTTCAAAAAATTCTTTGGCTTCGGCTTTGCTCATCTCTTTACGCTCAAAGGGTTGACGCGCTTTAATGATTTCTTTCATCTTTGTTTCAATGGTTTTTAGATCTTCCGGCGTAAATGCGTGCGGACAATCAAAATCGTAATAAAAACCATTTTCAATAGCCGGACCGATACCAAGTTTCGTACCGGGGAACAACTGCTGCACTGCCTGCGCCATGACATGCGCGCACGAGTGGCGTTTTACTTCAAGTTCATTATTTTCCATGTGATTTACGCTACGCTCCCGCCGGCCACCACGACCGGGCCGGGCAGCGAAGGTCCTCAATAAGATATAATAATTATATAAAATTAAGAGGATCCTATGGCTTTTGTACGCAATTATTTATTATCTCCGTTTAAAACTCACTGGAAGTTACTTCTCATTTTATCCGCTCCGGCGGTGTTACTGGGATTGTTTGGGTTGCACCAACTGGGACGGCTTACCCCCGCCAATGCCGTATCGCTTAGCTTAGTTAAGGGCCTGTGCGAGTGTTGTTTTATTGGGCTGGGATTGGCACTTTTAAATTTAATCGGGTTGAAAAACAAGTGGATTTTGTCCGTCATCGGGTTTGTATATTATTTTTTGATGACGGCCGATTTTGTGCTCCTAATCTACTTCCGGGAACGCTTCGGGGCCAAGTATTTGGATACGGTACAAGGCGGCGATTATAATTTCATGACCGATTGGCGGCTACTTACCTATTTTGCTCTTGTCTTTCTGTTTTGTGCGTTTGTATTCCGCCGGTTTTTTACTGCCACCCCCGTCAAGGATACGCTCCGCCGCGCCGTTGTGTGCTTAGCCGGGTTTTTGCTACTGCTGACGTGGACACCGCTCCAATTTTTGTCCGCACCCAACGATTTTTATACTTCTTATCTGGTCCCTCCTTCCATCATCTATACCCTGCAAACCAAACTGGCCCAAACGCCGCCGGCGCGCTTTGAACTGGATAAGCAAACAGCCGCTTTGGCACGGGAATATAATGTTTTTTCCGCCCAAAATACAGGAGTCGGACGCCCTTACAACCGCGTCATTTTGATTGCGGCCGAATCGTTATCCAATAAATATATGCACCATTTCAATCCCCGTATCCCGCCGCAAGCCAGTGCCCCGTTGGATACCTTGTATAAAAATTATCCCTCGGCTTCACTCAAACACGTTTCGCTTTCTACCTTGTACGGGCTGTCGGTTATTTTTACTTCTCACCCGTTTGTCAAACTGACGTATGAAAACGGCTATCCCGTTTCCTTTGTGCGGATGCTCAAAGAACGCGGCTTTCACACGGCATTTTTACGCGGAGCCAACGAAACGTATATGGATGAGCATTTGTTATTTAAACAGGCCGGATTTGAAGAAGTCATCGGAGCTACCTATTTCAAAACTCGGGACGATTATAAAAAACACGTGAACTGGTGGGGTTTATTAGACCGAAAACTATTTGATTATGCACTTGAATTTTTAAGTGAACACAAAAACGAACCCACCTTCATTACCGTCCTGACGGTAGATTCCCACGTACCGTTGGGCCGCTTGGATTACTTGGAAGAACCATACACGGAAATTGACCATAAAGATTATAAAACACCGACTTTGCCCCGTGCATTTGCGCGCTTTGGTCAAGACGTGGAACACTTTTTGGATGGACTAAAACAGCGGGGATTATGGGATGACAAAACACTTGTTCTCATTACGCCGGACCATCCCTCGTATTCCAATATGCCAACGGTAGATTTATTCACTCCGTTCCGGCCTGAATTTGATAATTTACCGTTTATCATCCTCACCCGCAAAAAAATCACCGCCCCCGTCACCGCGGACCCTTTGGCCAGCCAACTGGATATCGCCCCGACTATATTAGACCTGCTTAATATAGAACCGCCGGCCGCATTTTTCGGGCACAGTTTGTTTGATGTAAACGCCAAACGAAGCGTGTTTGATATTAAAGAGGATTTTGCCATTGTAACCACCTCCCAACGTCAACAGGTGGTACCCTTGCGCTCTACCCGTCCCTCGGATAAAAATCTGCTCAACCTGATGAGCACTTTTACAAACAGCCGACCGGTTTTACCCCGGCAATGACAACGGTCTGTAGCGCATAAGATCTGCAAATATGGTATAATAAGGTATCGTTCGGGCCATTAGCTCAGTTGGTAGAGCAGACGCCTCTTAAGCGTAAGGTCGTGAGTTCGAGCCTCACATGGCCCACTTTTTGAAGTTCTAACAAAAATCAACATATACGGACGGGTGGCGGAATCGGTAGACGCGTACGCCTTAGGAGCGTATGGAGTGATCCGTGAGGGTTCGAGTCCCTCTCCGTCCATAGTTTCGGCTTCGTCCGATACAAGGAGTGTAAAGATGTCCATTTTCAAAACGGCCCAGGCCGGAGAAGTCAAAGCCCAACAAATAGGCAAAGAAGGATGCCGGGTTACTTTATCAGTAGAGGCCTCGGCAGAATTAGTGAACCGCAGTTTTCAAAATGCAGCCGTACAGGTACAATCCCGCGCGCAAATGCAAGGTTTCCGCGCCGGTAAAGTACCGTTGGATCTGGTGAAACAAAACTTCGCCGGGCATATTAAGGAACGCGCCTTGGATTTAGCCGTAAAGGCCGCTATTGGGGCGGCTGTAAACACTACTAAATTAGATGCCGTAGGTGTTCCGACTTTAACCAAAGCGGATTTTGCCGCCTTTCAAGAAGGCAAGTCCCTCTGTTTTGAAATGGCAGTGGACGTTACCCCCGAATTTGACGTTAAGGATTATACCGGTATAGAAATTACCAAAAAACCGGATACCGCTACCGATAAGGACGTTCAAGACAATTTAACCCGCGTATTGGAAGCCAATGCCCGGCTGGAAAGTGCCGCCGAAGGAGCGACTATTAACGATACTTGCTACGCCGTGATTCATTATTCCGGCAAGCGCAACGGTACGGACGATTACAAATTAAGTGCCGATAGCGAACTGGTGGACATGTCCGCTCCGCAAACCATGCCCGGCTTGGCCGAAGGACTCAAAGGGCTCAAAAAAGGGGACGAAAAAGACATTGAAACCAAAGACGGCAACGATACGGTTTCGTACCATGTAGTGGTAGATGATATCAAGAACAAAATCGTACCCAATTTGGACGATAACTTTGCCAAAGATATGGGATTTGAAACGTTGGACGCGCTGAAAGCCAAGGTAAAGGAAAGTCTGGATGCCGAGGCCAAGCAAAATTCCCAACGCGACGAAGTGACACAAATTGAAAATCACCTCGTTAAAATGAACAACTTTGCCCTGCCGCAAAGTTTGGTAGAAGAATATACGGAATCTTCTTTACACAATTTTGTGCACAACATGACGCAAATCAAACCCGACCAATTGACGGCCGAGCAACACAAAGCGTTTGAAGAGCGCATCCGTCCGACTGTGGAAAAAGACTTGCGCATCGGATACATTGTGCATGCCATCGCCAAGAAAGAAAACTTGGAAGCCACGGAAGAAGATTGGAAAACAGAATTGGATAAAAGTTTAACTTCTGCCCAAAACAAATCGGACGAACAAAAAATCAAGGCATTCTTTGCGGAACGCAAGGCCCACATTCTGGCTACACTCACCGAACGCAAAGTGTTTGACTTTTTGAAATCCAAAGCCAATTACAAATAAATTTACCGGGTTATGACATCTGTTGCAGAAGTCATAACCCGGCTATAAATCGTTTTCCGGGACACGGTACTCTTGTTCTGGCAAGCGGTTTTAACCTCAAAACAACCGGGCGGTCTAAAACGGACCGCCCGGTTATTTAAATCACAAACTCCGAAAACAAATTACTTCTTTTTCAGCTTTCCCGTTTTATACAATTGTTCCATTTCCGCTGCTGAATATTCATTCACATAATCTCCGCCCTGATACAAGAAAACACGGAGTCTGGTAGGTCTGTTAAAATCATATCCCTTGCTTTCCAGATATTCCCGGATATGGCCCGGGAACATATAATCCCTCTCCCGAATACCCACCAATACATCACCATCCAAGTACGAGAACAAATGTCCTCCGTGCTCCACTAAATACTGAAGCATAAACCAATCCCGGTTTTGAACGGCAATCCAAGCTGCGGTCATTCCTTCCACCGTGCCCCGGGTTTCCGCATTGATATCTGCCCCCGCGTCCAGCAAAATTCCCACGGATTCAACATCCCCGTGGTCAACCGCCCCCATCAACGGAGTACTACGAAGTTCAAGATAACTCCGGAACGGACTCAGAAAATTAACATCGGCCCCGGCATCTACTAATAATTGGATCATCTCCGGCAAATCCTTACTATGGGTCGCCACCAAAAGAGGCGTAACTCCCTCTTTTTTACCTCCGCACAAATGGTCCACATGCGCATTTCGGGCCAGTAAATAACTTACCACTCTGGGGTAACTCCCTTGGGCCGCCATACACAAAGCCGTCCATCCTTTTTCGTTGGTCGTATTCACGTAGGCCCCGCTCTCCCCTAATAATTCAATGATACGAATATAATCTTCGCGCTTTTTGGCAGCAACTCCCCGCGTATAGGTGGAAAGATCGCTATTCAACCCTTGAATAGCCCGCATGAGGGGCGTATTGCCGTCTTTATCTTTCACATTCACCAGATGGGACGTCTTCCGGGTATCGGCTAGCATCCATCTCACTGTGCGCAAATCCGCGGCAGCAACGGCTTCCAAAAATTTATCTGCTTTCTCCGTAGAAACAACTGCTCCGGCAATTGCAGAGGCCAAATTCCCCTTTATTTGGGCCTGGGCCATCCCAGCCAACAACAACAAACTACACATAACCGCTATTTTCTTCATATATACTCTCCTCATAGGAACTATATAGATATTATAATAGCGTCCCCCGGAATGTCCATAGGTCTTTGGACCTAAAGTTGTCTGGGCCTTCCTCCTAGGTCCTTTGCGAACTTCAAAAAGTTGACAACGGCTCTTGCAAATGTTATGATGTATAAAGTAAGAGCGACTTGAG
Source organism: Candidatus Avelusimicrobium intestinale (assembly GCA_902765225.1). Classification (GTDB taxonomy): domain Bacteria; phylum Elusimicrobiota; class Elusimicrobia; order Elusimicrobiales; family Elusimicrobiaceae; genus Avelusimicrobium; species Avelusimicrobium intestinale. The sequence continues at coordinate 86,530 of CACWYV010000003.1, read as the reverse complement.
TACAAGTCGCTTTTTCGTTAATCAGCCGCAAGGAGTATTGTATGCAAGACCCAAAAACGATTGAACAAAAAGTTTCCCAAGCCTTGGAAAACGAACACGTAGAACTGGTAGATTTGGTCATCCAACATCAGGGCAAAAAGACACTCCTGCAGTTCTTTGTGGACAAAGTCGGCGGCGTAACCTTAGACGACTGCGGCGCATTGACCGACAAAATAGATGCTGTTTTGGAGATGGAAAACCTGGTTGGCGGGGCGTATATCTTGGAAGTATCTTCTCCCGGCGTGCAACGGGTACTCAAAAAACCGGCCCATTTTAAGCAATTTATTTCCCAACGGGTAAAAATTGTACTCAAAGTGCCGTTGGAAGGCCGCGGCTTTTTTACCGGCGTTATCGCCTCTGCCGATGAACATGAATTTGTGTTAGACGACGGTACCAACCAGTATCATTTCGCCTACGACAATATAAAGAAGGCTAACTTGGACCCTGTCCTGGAATTTTAATACACAAGGAGAATAAAAATGGAAGGCAATGCAAAAGATTTAGTTCTGGCTCTGGAAGGGCTGGAAAGAGAAAAAAATATTAAACGCGAAGATATTTTGAAAACCGTGGAAGATGCCCTCGTCTCTGCGTTACGCAAAAATTTGGGGAAAACGGCTCAAATCAGTGCAAAAATTGACGTAGAAAACGGCTCCATCAAGGCATTTCAGACCTTGCAAGTGGTTGAAATTGTATCCAACCCGGAGACGGAAATTAACGTAGAAGATGCTAAACAGCACTTGAAAAACCCGAAACCGGGTGATACCGTAACCTTAACGGTAGATGTAAAAGACTTTTCGCGCATTGCGGCCCAAATCGCCAAACAAGTCCTCATTCAAAAAGTACGTGGAATTGAGCGTGAGAATTTCTATAAAGAATACAAACCGCGTGAAGGAGAAGTTGTCACCGGTTCCGTACGCCGGTTTTCCGATCGGGATATTATCGTGGACTTGGGGAAAGTGGAAGCCATTTTCCCGTATTGCGAACAAATCAGAAAGGAACGCTATACCACCGGTTCCCGTATCAAAGCCGTCATTACCAAAGTGCTCAGCCCGACCGATTTGGCGGAAGTAACCGACGACCCCACTCTGGGACGCTATAAATCCGCCGCTTACCGGTTGGATAAAGGGCAACGTGGGCCGTACATCATTTTGTCGCGCGCCAATGGTAAATTTTTAGAGGAACTGTTTAAAGTAGAAGTACCGGAAATCGGAGAAGGTATTGTGGAAATTAAAAAAGTCCAACGGGACCCGGGCTTCCACGCCAAAGTGATTGTATCCAGCACGGACAGCAAGATTGACCCCGTCGGTACCTGTGTGGGAATGCGCGGAATCCGCATTCATGCGGTCATGAACGAACTATCGGGCGAACGCATTGATTTAATCCACTACACCGAAGATATTTCCACCCTACTTATGAATGCCATTTCACCGGCCAAAGCCAATTCCGTCAAAATTCTCAGTGCCACCGAAAAACGGGCTGTTATTTATGTACCGGACGATCAGTTGGCCATCGCTTTAGGTAAAGATTGGCAAAATATTAAAATGGCCAGTCGTCTGACCGGATGGGATTTGGACGTCAAGAGTGAAATCCAAAAAGCCCGGGCCGAAAAAACAGCTACCGAAAACATCCAGCGACTTTTCGCCGATGTGGAAGGCGTGGGCCCCAAAATGGCTGAAATCCTACAGAAAGCCGGTTTTTCCAGTGTAGAGCAGTTAGCTTCTGCCACTACAGAGCATTTATCTGCCGTACAAGGTATTGGGGACAAAACCGCTGAAAAAATTATAGAAGGGGCTAAAAAATACTTAGCCGACAAAGCCGCCCAAGCGGCCCAAACGCAACCGGAGGCCGCTAATGCCCAAGAAAACTAGTACAGAGGAAGAAACTTCCACTAAAAAGAAACCGGCGGCTAAAAAAACAACGGCCAAAAAAACGACCGCTAAACCTGCCACCAAAAAAGCCGCACCTAAAAAAACAGCGACTAAACCGGCAGCTAAAAAAACAGCGGCCAAAAAAACTGCCGCTAAAACGACGACTAAATCGGCGACTAAAAAAACGGTTAAACCGAAAGTTGAAAAACCAGCTGTTGCCGTAGAGGTGACTGCTCCGGTTCCGACCGTTGTTCAACCTAAACCGCAAAAACCCGTTTCGGCACAACCGAAACCGGCAGTTGTGGCTCCCCAACCGACCCCGGTACCGCCAGCCCCTAAAGTGCAACCGGCCGCTCCGGTAGTACCTCCGGCCCCTAAGCCGGTTGTTCCCCCGGCCCCGCCCGTTAAAACACAGCAGGCACCTGCAGCGCCGGTCAAACAGCCGCAGGCAACTGCAACCGGTGTGGACCGGCACGGTCACGTGAAGGCCCCCCAACCTGCTGCTCCTAAAAAAGAGGAAAAGGTTGTTCGCATTGTGGGGCAGCCCACCGTCAAAGAATTGGCGGAGAAAATGAATTTTCAAACCAATGACTTCATCAAGAAATTGATGGGGATGGGAATTTTTGCCACCATCAACCAACGGTTGGAAAAAGATATGTTGGAATTGATCGTGGACGAATGTGGTTTTAAGGCGGAACTGGTAGAAGAAGATTTAGCGCAAGAGACATTGGAACTCTTGGAAACAGCCGACGATCCGGCCTCTTTGCAGCCGCGCAGTCCCGTCATTACGATTATGGGCCATGTGGACCACGGTAAAACCAGTCTGTTGGACGCCATCCGCAAATCAAACGTTGTAGCGGGCGAAGCCGGAGCCATTACCCAGCACATCGGGGCGTACCGCGTCAAAACGCCGCGCGGAATCTTGACGTTTTTAGACACCCCCGGTCACGAAGCGTTTACCGCCATGCGGGCCCGCGGTGCACAGGCTACCGACATTGTGGTATTAGTCGTTTCGGCTACGGACGGTATCATGCCGCAGACGATTGAAGCCATGGAACACGCCAAAGCGGCCAAAGCCCCCATTATCGTAGCCGTGAATAAAATTGACCTGCCCGGAGCCAATCCGGACCGTGTCAAACAGGATTTGGCGGCGCGGGGACTCGTACCCGAAGAATGGCAAGGGAATACTATTTTTGTAGAAATTTCGGCCAAAAAGCATATCAACATTGATAAACTTTTGGAAATGATTGCGCTGCAAGCTGAAATGATGGAATTAAAAGCCAATCCGGACCGCCCGGGCGTGGGTGTTATCCTGGAAAGTAAACGCGATAACAAGCGCGGCGTCGTGGCTACGGTACTCGTGCAGAAAGGCACGATGAAAGTGGGCGATCCGTTTATCGTAGGAACCAACTACGGCCGCATCCGCGCGCTGATTGATGAAAATTCCCAACGCTACCAGAAAATCGGCCCCAGCGTACCGGCTGAAATTTTGGGCATTAACGGCGAACCGCCGCAAGTAGGGGATACGCTCTATATCATGACGAGCGAAAAAGAAGCCCGCTACGCAGCGGAAAAACGTAAACTGGCGCAAAAGGAAGACTCGCAGGCACACCGCAAACAAGCGTCGCTGATGGGATTGGCCAAAACGGAAGAAAATGCCAACACTGCCAAAAAATTAAGTTTAATTTTGAAAGCAGACGTGCAAGGTTCCATTGAAGCCATTAAAGATGCGCTTTTGCGTATTCCTTCGGATGAAGTAGAAGTAGATATCATCCTTTCGGCCCCGGGTAATATCAATGAATCGGATATTTTACTGGCCAAGGCCTCCAATGCCGTTGTCATTGGCTTCCACGTGGATACGGAACACAAAGCCGCGGCCGAAGCGGAACGCGAAGGCATTGAGATACGCCGATATACTATCATTTTTGAATTGTTGGAAGACATTAAAGCCGCTATGGAAGGTTTGTTGGAACCGGACGTTATAGAAACCGTAGTCGGTACCGCCACGATTAAAAAAGTGATGAAGTTGAGTTCCGGTTTGATTTCCGGCTCACTGGTAGAAACCGGAACGATTTACCGCGGTTATGAAGTGCGCATCAAACGCAACGGAGAAGAAGTCGGCCACGGGAAAATCGGCGGTTTGAAACGCTTTAAAGACGACGTAAAAGAAGTAGAAAAAGGATACGAGTGCGGTATCTTGATTGAAGGATTTAAGGGAGTCGCCGAAGGTGACACCATTGAATGTTTCAAGAAAGAAAACGTCACCCGCCGTATCAAAATGTAGTCTTTAATTTCCGGAAGAATGTTTGCCTACATATCCCCCGGTTAAGTCCGGGGATATGTAGGCGGGTTCTCTCCGAGGAAAAAGACTTGCAAAACGCAGCGTACTTTGCTACACTAATCAGACAAGCGTTCGGTCCCATAGGCCGTGCGCACATTTTTTGAAAACATCTAAAGGAATTATATTATGGCAATTAAAAAGACCAACAAAGAGGCACTGACTGCCACCGAATTAAAAGAAATCAAAAAACATTTGCTAACCTTAAAAGAAGAAGCCGCCGCCCGGCTGAAAGATAAGAAAAATATGGATATGCCGGAAGCCGAAGTAGGTGACCCGATTGACGATGCTACCCGCAGTTTGGATAAAGAGATGTTATTTGAACTCTCCGGAAATGCCCACAACACGATTGAACAAATTGAAGCGGCCTTACGCAAAATGGACAAAGGCATTTACGGCATCTGCGAATACTGCCGCCAACCCATTCCCAAAAAAAGAATTAAAGCCTTGCCGTTTGCCCGTTATTGCATTAACTGCCAGCACTCTACCGAGCACCGCCACGAGTAACAACGGTTGTTCTTATTCCTCGGCAATAGGAAAAAATTCCGTATCCCGTACAGAATGGAGTTGTCAGTCCTCTTATTTTTGGGGGGCGAGGACCTAGATGCGTCTAGGTCCAAAGGCCCTTGTGTCAAAACGGTAAACATTTTTACAATAAATGATAGGTGTATTTATTCCAATTCAGGAGAACAACTCATATGACACGTATTTTTCAATTCGCCCTCACTCCGGTTTGTTTATGCATACTGACGGTTACGGGTTATGCCCAAGGCGGGGAAATAGCCAAAAGTACCCTAAAACTCACCCAGGCTTCCCGTCGGGCAACCCAATTTACCGTTCCAATAGAACTGCCTTGGTCAATCATGCGAAATATCACCGGAAAACCGTTTAATCACGTCACTTTTGCCAACAACACGGTTACCCCGGAACATAATCCGTACGGACTGGACTTATATACTGCCCTAGAGCAACGGATGACTCTGGCAGACTTACTGAGTAACCCCGCTTCGGCAGGGTCACACACGCCTCGTAGCACCCAACTTCCTACGGTTCGGGGAACCGAATCTGTCTCCCAATCCGCGTGGGCGCAAAAGGGGCTTCTGATTACGCAAATTCTAGCCCGGGAAAACCCGGCCGAGCTGGAAAAATTAGCCCAACGTATTCCTGATTTCGCCCAAAAAATAACCGACCAAGACGTATTGTTTTTAACACTGACAAAAAGATATCAGGCCCTAAGTTTTTTGGCCAAAAAAGACGCGGATTTCCGAACTGTTTTTGAACAACCTGACTTAAAACAGGCTCCCGGCCAAATCCGACCGGACGACCTCGTGCGTAACATGGCCTGGGAAGGCGATGAAACCGGCCTAAGGTTCTTAACAGAGCATGGAGTACGTCTGGATGCTGTATTTTCCGAAAAAGAAAAGGAAGCCATCGTGGAACATGGCGGACCGGTATACGAAGTAATGAAAAATTTTGGTTTTAACCGGGACCGGAACGATCTTGTCAAAGGCATTTCAAAAGGAATAGAGCCCGCGGAAGAATCGCATAACCCGATTTTCTCCATATCCCGTAAAAGCATGATGAGCTACCAGCTGAACAATCTGCGTGATATGGCCCGTGAATTGGCGGAAAAAAATCTACAGCAATACCCGGATCTCTTTAATGCTTTGTTTACGCGGGTAGCCAGTGATTTAGGTTACCCCATCCGTAAAGCGACCTATGAAGAAACCTTGAATTTCTTGCGGGAAATGATTACCCAATACCACGTAGATGTCAATTCTGTATTCAAAAGTGATCTGCCAGAGTATTGGATGTGCCTACCGTCTTCTGTACAAAAGGAGGTGTTAAATCTCCTAGTACAAGAAGCCGGCATGAATATCAATTTGTTCTTAGGTCACTTGGCAGACAAGTGGGAGGTTACCTTACGTGTGTATAAACTTGCCCGGTACGAACTGCCCGCAGTATCCCTGCAAGGAGCAGGCCCTTATGAAACCCTTCGCCTCCTCTTAGAAGATTTCCGGGCCGACCTTACCTCACCCGTACCTTCTATTGGCGTACCGGCCTTTGATGTGATATTGGCATCCTATGAGATTGCGGAGGAACCCCTGGACTCCCAAACCCAAGAACTCTTTTTGAAACACGACATGGACCCATCCGCCGGAGAAAAACCAACGGATCCTGTTCTCAAATCTAGATTTAGAAACTGGTTTAACCCGTTGGAACCATAATAGTATGTTACATAAATCCGGTAGTTCCGCAAAGGAACTACCGGATTTATTTTGTAAAAACGCATCCTACGTTACCGCTGGGGCGCAAAAGAAATGCGGGTGTGGTTTCGGTCTTTAGCCACTGCGCTGATGGCGTAGGAATCTTTAGACACTCCGATTTTGACACCGCGGGGCTCCAAGATACCTAAGGTATCGCGCTGAAATTGGACCGGATCCCCGGACATCAAGAACAAACGTTCCAAATTGTTGGTATAATATCCAAATTTAACGTAGTGCGCTTCTTCCAACAAGGCAATTTTTTGCAACTGCGTTCGTCCGTGGCGGATATAATACTCGTCTAACAGGGCTCCCTTGTTAAAAAACTGGGCATAAATCATCCACAAAAAAGCCACCAGCAACAATCCGCCGGCCGCCCGTAAAACAAGACGCTCTCCGACAGACTTTTGGCGTATTTGCACTACCACACTTCCGCCGAAGATATCGTGTAACGCCCGGTGACGGTCATCAAAAAAAGCCATCAAGAATCCGCCAAACAGCAGCGCGCCGCTTACATAGTACCCTACTGCACGCCGCAAAGCCTGCATGAACGAAAGCGGCCCGCTGATGTCTTTTTTGACAACGGCCAACCCCACTAACGCTTTCCCTAGCGTCATCCGGCCGCCACAAGAAAAAATAGCTTCATACAAAATAAATAGCCCGTTAATTCCCCCCATCAACGCCAAGGCTTGCGCCAAGTCCAGTTCGGGACGGAAAAATTTCAACCACAAATGCGTAATCAAATTAAACGGTAAAAAGACAACTCCGTAATCAATCAACAACGCAACAAACCGCTCCGTCACGGCCCCATATACCACTTCTTGGGTGGAAACTTCTGCCGGGCGTTGCGGCTGTGGTTGCGGCTCCATGATATTAATTCTGTATTCTGGCATAAAATATCCTCGTACGTTTATTATAACAAGTTTTTACGCTACGTATCCAAATTTTATGTAGGGTTCCCGGCAAACAAAAAACCGCCCGGGCAGGACGGTTTTAAAAGTTACGGGAAACACGGTTAATCATCCCCGTTGTAATCCCGTACAAAAAACACAATATACGTCAACCACGACCCGCCGAAAAACATCCAAAAGCAATACGAGAACCACCAAAACTTACGGGCAAAATTATAGTCCGTTAATAAAGACCCGATAAATAGCCGGATCAAAATCACCGTCACATAGCACCACAAACTTAATACAACCAGTTTCAACACCATATCACAGGTGCCCCAAAAAATACCTTTTTCGGTGTAAGGCCGTTTTAGAAAAGTAAGTAGGTTCTGCATAGTTTTATTCTATTCGCTCCGGGCCGAATTGTCAAGGCCCACCTTAACGGAACGCCCTGTAATAAATATCGTCGGCATCCGTGGGGGTTTGCTCCGGCATTTCTTCCCCATTAACGCGAATGCGGGAATAAAGGCCTGTTTTTTCCTCTGTTTTAGATTTCTTATTCCGGCCCGTTTTCTTTCCGCTCGACTTGTTTACTGTTTTATCTTTTTCCGGCTCAATGACAACAACCGGCTGGGGCTTGTCCTCTTTTTCCGCCTTTACCTGCTTATCTTGCGGGCGGGCAAACGATGCCCGGGTCTTGGGCTGAGTCTGACGTTCTTGCTCGCTAGGAATTTCATTTTGAAAAACGGGGAAGCGATTGGTCCCCACATATTTGCGGGCAATGGCTACTTCTTCATCTTCAAAATAAACCTGTTTACGGGCACGGGTCGCTTCCTCTTGGGTCGCTCGGGGCGCCCGCGTAATTTTAGAATACAATAAGACGGGCCCTTTCTCTTTAGGTGTCTCCGCAGATTCCTGCGTTAAACAATACTCCACACGCTGCCGCGTGGAGGCTCCGGGATGTTTATCTACCCGCATCTCACAAGTAGTAGCGGCTTGCAATACCCCTGTAGCCGCACCTAATAAAACCATCACTATGTATTTTTTCATAAAAACTCCTTATTATAATGATAGTACATTTTGACAACTTTTGCACATAAAAAACCCCCTTGCTGGCAAGAGGGATAAAAAACTGTCACCGGGTGGGATCGAACCACCGACCTAGCGCTTATGAAACGCTCGCTCTAACCAGCTGAGCTACGGTGACGTAAAGCCTATATAGGTATTATAGCAAAACCAACGGCCGCGTGCAATTATTTCTTCCGAAAAATCGCCCGCAAGACTATTTCATCTTGCTATATACGCTTAACGTAGCGGGTAACCGTTCGTTTTGAGCTGTTTGAAAATCTTGCTCAGCCAAGTCGTTGCGGTTGAGACGCAAATAAGCCGCCCCGCGCGCATTAAACACTTCCGCCGCCGGATGTGTCTGCAAGACGCGGGTATAGTCGTTAATGGCTTGATCATACTGCTCTAACATAAAATAAATACCGGCCCGGGAAAAATAATTCTCCACCTTATCTGGCGATAAACGAATAGCTATTTCCAATACTTGCAGCGCACTTTGGAAGTCTCCCCGTGCAGCCAACACGCTACCGTAAGCTGTATAGGTGTCAGCGTGGTAAGGGTTTTCCTGCAATACATGTTCAAAATCCTGCTGGGCCAACTCCAACTGCCCCGCAAAGAAATGGGCCGCTCCGCGCGAAGCATATGCTTGCAAATTATGCGGATTCTTTTTGAGTGCCCGGTTGTAGGCGTCAATGGCTTTCTGTGGCTGCCCGTCGTAAAAATAGCCGTCAGCCCGCGTCACATATTCCGTAGACGTCGGCAACGTCGTACACGCTCCTACTAACATCATACTAAGTAAAGAAAGATATATTTTTTTCATAATTCCTCCCACTAAATTATATCAAAAACAGCTCCTGTTGCAGTACCGGCCAGAAATGCTACAATAATACTGTTATGAAAGAGCCCGGAATTTCTTTATTCGTAATCACAAAAAACGAAGCACACAACATTGCTGCCTGTTTGGATAGTGCGCGGGCTTTGGTGCAAGAAATTATTATCGTGGATAGTTATTCCACGGACGGCACCGTCCGCATTTGCGAAAAATTTGGTGCCCGTATCTATCAGCATCCGTTTGAGAATTTTACCCAACAGAAAAATACAGCCTTAAGTCAAGTGACACGCGAATGGGCCCTATCGCTAGATGCCGATGAAACGCTTACTCCCGAACTGGCTAGCGAAATCTATCAAATTACGCTCACCGGAAAAGCCAACGGTTACCGGCTACCACGCGTAAACGAATTTCTGGGTAAACGGATGAAGCATAGCGGCATCAAAAAAGAATATATCGTACGTCTGGTCCGCACGGAAAAAGCTAAATTTGTCGGCGGAAAGGTACATGAAAAATTGGAAGTTCAAGGCCGCACCCGCCGTTTAAAAAACGTGTTCGTCCATCACCCGTATGACAACATAGAGGACTATTTTGCCAAATTTAACAAATACACCACGTTGGCCGCGCAAACGATGTTTGACAGTGGCAAGCGGGTCGGTTTGCTGCGTGTATTGCTCACCGTACCGTTTGAATTTATGCGGCGCTACGTATTAAAACTGGGTTTTTTAGACGGAATACGTGGATTGATTTGGGCTTCCTTTTCTTGTTTCTATGTGTTTGTTAAATACATGAAGCTGTGGTTTTTGTGGGACCAGATTGAAACGAAGTAACACGTAAGGTAGTTTTCTAAAAAACAATCCCCCGGCTTTCACCGGGGGATTGTTTTTTCAACAAATCAAGGATTAGCTTGGATTCTCACATGCCGAAGAAGAGCCGTTGGTGCAACACGCAGCCACCGGTGCATCAATCCCACATAAGTCGGCACACAAGGCTTGTCCGCTGGGTTGATCGCTCAAGCAAGTCGTTTCGGTACTCGCATAGTAACGGCGCAACGAATAAGGAAAACGCAGTACTTGTCCACCCGCATAGCGTTCTCCCTCAGCATAGCCCGCTTCGTAACCGCCCGGGTTATACAAGGTAATAGCAAAACCGTTACCGCCTGCACCGGTGCTGGGATCCCCTTTTGTGTAATAGAGAGACCCGACGGCACCCACCGGTTGAATATCCAATCCCCCGTATTCTCCTGCAAACGTGCTGGTTTGCATATATTTGCGTTGTTGCGACTTAGCAATAGCTTCTAGCATCGTTATCGTTTCCGTCGCACGGGAACGTTCCGCCGCTTTTAAATATTCCGGCATAGCCACCGCGGCTAAGACAGCAATAATCAATACGACCACTAACAATTCCAACAAGGTAAACCCTGATCGTTCTTGCAACATATATTTTTACGACCTCCGTAAAATAAGTAAAGGACCTTCTTTTTTATTGTACTAAATTTTATATGTCGCTACATTACTTTTTCAAAAGCCCCTAACCCACCTTTTGCTTCAATAGTTTTAAAGCATCCTGCCGGGTTTGAATCTGTCCGTTCCACTGGGCTTGCCGGATACGGGTCAAAGTGGAGGAAATATGACGGCCGGCTAATCCCATTTCTTTGAGTTCCCGCCCGCTTAACACGCACGGTTCCAACGCGGTAGCCGGCAAGTGCGGGCACACGGCCTGTAAAATCCGTTTTTTAACTGAAGAAAGCGGGGCAAGCGGACTCATTTTTTCTTGAGCTGTTTTCCACGCATCCAATACCTCACGCGAAAAATCTGCCGGCAGGTGCAGACTGCGCACAAATTCTTCCCCGCTGTCTTCCAACGCGCAAGCCAAAATACCTACCCGTTCCTGCACACTGTCCGTTTGCAACAAGGATCCCTGCCACCGGAGGCCGGGCCAAGCAAATTTAAGTAAATCGTACTTTTCCATCAGCGCGAAAATTTCTTTAACACGCGGTTCTTCTAAAATTTTCAAAAATTCATGGCTGAACCGGTCCCGTGACACCAACAAAGGATATTCTCCCTGCACTGCTTGACGCAACAAACGTTCTGTTTTGGGAGCCAGTTTCCAACCAAACCGACCCGCAAACCGAACCGCCCGATACAAACGCGTCGGGTCATCTAAAAAACTTTTATCGTGCAAAATACGCACCAGCCCCCGCGCAATATCTTTCTGGGCGCCGAAAGGGTCATACAACTTGCCAAATGAATCCGGATTAATGGAACAACACCAAGCGTTGGTCGTAAAATCCCGTCGGAACAAATCATCTTTGATGTACGGGCTGGGCTCCACTTCCGGCAAACATCCGGGGTAAGGGTAACTCTCTTTACGGATACGCACCATATCCAGTTTCACCCCATTACCCAAAGAAACGCGGTACGTAAAAAAACGTGAGAATTTGTGTTTATCTCCCCCCCATTGTTTCACGCAAAACCCAGCCACGGATTCCTGGTTACCGCTGAATGCCAAATCAATATCCTGCGTATCGCGTTTTAAATAAAAATCGCGCACAGCCCCACCTACTACCCAGGCCTTTAAGCCCAGTTTGCTGGCGTATGCTCCCACGGTGTATAACGGCTCTCTGTATTTTTCCGGTATCATAATGTTAACGGTGCTGTAGCCCCCTCCTGACTCATTTGGTCCTTAAAGTGCAGCAAGAGCGGACTTTTAAGTCCCGTTTTTAACACTTGACTGGCAGCTACCGCATATCCGTTGGCCGTGGCACGGCCCGTTGGAACGGGAACATAGTACGGAAAATGGTGTTCCCGCGCGTAAGACGGTTTTAACCGCACCACCCCAAACCCGGCAGCAGCAGCCGAAGCCGCCACAGCTTCCGACTCAAACGAGTTGTCTTCTTCTTGTTGGAGTAAATGCTTGAGTTCATCTAACCCAAACACGCACACAGGAGGATAATCAATATGCAATTGTTTCGCAAGCGTATTTTTAATAATCTGGTAATCTTGCTGCATGCGCTGGCGCAGTTCCTGCTCTTGGGAGCGGTTTTTGGGGGAAAACACAAAAACCAACAGTTGGGCCGGGGCATCCAAGTAAATAAAATCTCCGTCGTGGTGAAAAAACGTTCCGCAAGCCGGGCACTGAACTAAATTCAATTCCCCTCCCAAAGCAGCTGTTTTCAAATCGGGGTCTTGGTCCGCACTGATGACAGACCAATACTCTACGTCAAATTCTTCACAATGGTTTGGACAGCATACGCTGGCCGCATTCTTAATTGATTTCATAGGTATATTATATCCTAAATAATACCCCTTTTTACCAACCGAGGGCTATTATTTTATATTAGATTTTACGGTTTCCCGTCATTTCTTCATATTGTAACCAATTTAACCCAACCTTGTAAAAGGGTTATAAACACACCGGGACAGACACAGGAAGGAATGGTTGAAAAGAAATACCCCGCACGGGATTTGAACCCATATCTCTAGTTCCGAAGACTAGCGCTCTATCCAGTTGAACTAACGGGGCACACTCTTATTGTAGCAAATAAGGCACAAAATGCGGTAGAAGATCGTAAAGAAATCCGCCGTACGTCCATTATCCTTCGGGAAGAAATCCTTGTAATTTTCTATAATATGAGTATGGATACAAAACAAGATGTAACCGTTGCCACGTGTGCCGGGTTTTGCCCGGGCGTCAAACGCGCCATTGAAAAAGTATTGGAATTGGAAGCCGCCGGCAAGACTCCCATATATACACTTGGCCCGCTGATTCATAACAAACAAGCAACCGATATGTTGTCCGAAAAACACATCACGGCCATTGATTCCCCGCAAGAAGCCCGTGATAAATCCGGGGTGCTTGTTATCCGGGCGCATGGCATCACGCCGCAATTCCAACGGGAAATTGAGGACTACGGAATGGAAGTAGTGGATGCCACTTGTCCGCTTGTGAAACACGCGCAAAACATTATTGATAAATTTGCCAAGCAAGGGTACCATACCGTGATTGTAGGTGACGGAGATCATGCCGAAGTCATTGGTCTGATGGGTTACACCCAGGGCCACGGGACCGTTGTATCCGGGCCGGAAGAAGCCACCCGATTGCCGCATTTTCAAAAGGTCAATGTGGTTTCCCAAACGACCCAAAAAGAAAGTGTCTTTTATGCCACGGCCGAGGAAGTAAAAAAGCATGCTGATCTTTGCCAAGTTTCCAATACCATTTGCCAACCGACCAAAGAACGTCAAAAGGAAACTATTGAGTGTGCCCGCAATGCCGATTTAGTAATTGTAGTTGGGGGCAAGCATAGTGCCAACACGGCGCGGCTTGCCGTACTGTGCAGAGAACTTGGCTCCGCCGTGCAACACGTAGAAACAGAAACAGAACTGGCCAAAACACAAATTTTACAGGCCAAACGGATTTTTATTACTGCTGGTGCCTCCACACCCGAGTGGGTGATTGATCGTGTGGCTCAGCATGTACGTGCCTTGCGCACCGAAACTACCAGCGAGGGAATTAAATGACTATCAAACGCATCGGAATTTTAACTGCCGGCGGCGATTGCCCCGGCCTGAACGCCGTTGTACGGGCTGTAAGTAAAAATGCACTCAGCCACGGCATAGAAGTTTTGGGATTTAAAAACGGTTTTGACGGACTCGTACGTAACGAAAAAATCCGTATCTCTAATGAAACCGTCTCGGGCATTTTAACGTTGGGCGGCACCATTTTGGGTTCCAGCAATATCGCCAACCCGTTCAATTATACGTTGCCGCCGTTTGGCACTCCGGAAACACCGCGCGATTTGTCTTCCGTAGTATTACATAATTTTAAGGAAAATATGCTTGATGCGCTCATTACAGTTGGTGGGGACGGCACCCTACACATGGCGCAAAAATTCGTGGAACTGGGCATGCCGATTGTAGCCGTTCCCAAAACGATTGACAACGATTTATCCGCAACCGACCAAACTTTCGGTTTTGATTCGGCCCTTCACATTGCAACGGAAGCCATTGACCGCTTGCACACAACGGCCCAATCACACCACCGTGTCATGATTGTGGAAACAATGGGCCGTTATGCCGGTTGGATTGCCTTGCGTTCCGCCATCGCCGGCGGGGGCGATGTCGTTCTGATTCCCGAAATCCCTTACAATGATGATGTCATTGTAAAATATATCTTAAACCGCAAAAGCAAAGGAAAAACTTTCAGCATTGTGGTTGCAGCGGAAGGAGCCAAAAACGAACAAGGCGAAGCCTCCGTGGCCCGCACCGTAGCCGGCAGCACGGATGCCATCCGCTTGGGCGGCATTGCCAACAAATTAAGCGATATGATTGAAACGAAAACCGGCATTGAATCGCGTGCGTGTGTACTGGGACACACCCAACGCGGCGGTACCCCCACAGCGTTTGACCGGTGGTTATCTACGCTTTACGGGGCCAAAGCGTTGGATATGGTGTTGGAAGGGAAATTCGGTTATATGGCGGCCTTGCGCGGGTTCTCCATGAACGAAGTGAAAATTGCCGATGCCGTGGCCCGATTAAAACGAGTGGACCCGCACGGAGCGGAAGTAAAAGCCGCATTGGAAGTAGGCATGAGTTTCGGCTCGCGCGAAATTGGTTGAGAGGTAAACGTATGAACGATACAAATTTAGATCTCATTTACGGTATTCATCCCGTGCAGGAAGCACTACGCAGCAAGAAGCGCAATGTCACGCAGTTGTATGTGTCCGATACCAAGGCCGGACACCGCGGAGTGGAAGAAATTATCCGCTTGGCCAAACGTTCCAACGTGAAGATTGACCGCATAGATAATAAAACCTTAGACCGTTTAACCCGAAACGCCAACCACCAAGGCGTAATGGCTAAAATTCAGCCGGTGCGGCTTATGAAGTTATCCAATGCTCTCTACGAAAGCGACGGAAACAAAAAAGATCTTTGGCTGGCCGTGGACGAAATGACCGACCCGCAAAATTTAGGAGCGATTATCCGTAGCGCAGCGTGTTTGGGATTTTCTACCATCATCCTGCCCAACCGCCGAACTGTGGGCATCACGCCCGCCGTTTACAAAGTGGCTTGCGGCGCGATTGAGAACATCAATATCGTGGAAGTAGCCAATTTGTCTGCCGCCCTAAACGATTTAAAGGAAGAAGGCTTTTGGATTTACGGCGCTGATATGGCCGGCAAACCCATTACAAAAATGAAATACGCCTCTCCGGCGGTGCTGGTTATCGGCTCGGAGGGATTTGGAATCCGCGAAAAAACAGCAGAGAATTGCGACGAAATTATCTCTATTCCGCAAAAAGGCGGGGTAGAAAGTTTAAACGCTGCCGCAGCCGCCAGTATCATCATGTACGACATGATGGCCAAAATAGCGGGCTAACCGTCAACGCAATCTAGTTTTAGTATTTGGCTTTGGCAAAGGACTCCCGGTCCAAAAACGGGAACATATCCTCTAGGGTAGGACTTACCAGCGTTCCGTCCGGCAATTTGCGGGCAGAAAGTTTGGGCATGAAAGTATAATTTTCCGTGCAGTCCACTTCGCACACAACCGGCCCGGGCATGGCCAGTATTTTTTTAATTCCCTTTTCCAAATCGCGGTTTTTTGTCAAACGCACGGCGGAAAGGCCAAACGATCGGGCTACCTGTACGAAATCGGGGACTTCTACTCCGCTGGCCGCATTGCAACCCGTTAAACGACCGTCAAAGAAGTTCGTCTGCGTTTGAATAATGGACTTATAAACACCGTTCTTGAGAATAAAAATCTTCAGCGGCAGACGGTTTGTTTTGACGGTTTGCAATTCTTGCAAATTCATCATGATACTGCCGTCCCCTTCCAAACAAATAACGGGTTTTCCGCTGGCTAAACATACCCCCATGGCAGCCGGAAGGCCATACCCCATGGAGGCATCGCCGGAATTAAAGAGAATCCGCTGATGTTTTTTTACTGCGGCTGTCTGGAAAAAGGCCACACTCGCTGTACCGTTAGAAGTTACCACCGGCATAGTAGCCGGTACTTGGGCGGACAGTGTTTCCGCAAACAAATACGGATGAACTTTATCCGCCGGGCTGACGGTGAATTCCCGTAGCGGCGGGTATGTTTTGCGCAAAATCCGGCAGTGTTCCAACCAACCCTTTTGTCCCAAAGGACGTTGAAGCCGTTTTACAAATTGCGGTAAAACATACTTTAAGTCGGCACAAATGGGTAAATCGGGTTTGACCGTCGGTTTTTTAAGTTCCGCCGGATCAATATCTACAACGATTTTTTTAGCATTCTTGGCAAAATTTTCCCAGTTATAACTAATCTGGCGAATATTGTTACGCGTGCCTAAAAACAAGATCACATCCGCATTTTGAAGCGTAAAATTTCCAGCACGCTGACCGATTGTTCCAATGCGTCCGGCAAAATTGGGACACGTATCGGGCAGAAGGTCACATCCGTTAAAAGTAGTTACGGCCGGAACTTTTGTTTGCCGAAGTAATTGCTCCAACACAAATTGCATACCACTTAGCCGCACGCCGTGCCCCACCACCACCAACGGTTTACGCGCCTGCGTAAGCCAGGTGACTGCTTTTTTCAAAGCAGGAGCGATAGCGGGCGTTTTTATTTTGGGGGCGCGAAATTTTTTTAATTTCCCGGGATCAATTTGCGCGGCTTGCACATTGAGCGGTATATCAATCCACACAGGCCCGGGACGCCCGGTGGTGGCTTGAAAAATAGCCTCGTCCAATACAGCGTCTATCTCCAGTGGGTTGGTGACCATTTTGGCATATTTAGTGAGCGGCTGCACCACCCGGATGATATTGACTTCCTGGTCCCCCAGTTGCCGTAGCGGAATTTGCGGACACGAAGATAGCGTAGTAGACGCTTTAACTTGCCCAGAAATAAACAATACGGGCGCGCTATCCGTCCAGGCCCCAAAGACTCCGTTTAAACAATTAAGCCCCCCCGGCCCGGTTGTCACACACGCAACAGCCAATTGCTGTTTTGTACGCGCGTAGCCTTCGGCAGCCATGGCACCCGCCTGTTCGTGATGATTAAAAAGCAGTTTAATTTTCTTACTTTTGCCGAAACTGTCGTTTAAGTGCATCGCCCCGCCGCCGGTCACCATAAACACATGGTGCACACCGTAAGATTCCAATTTGTGAACTAAATAATCCGCCAGTTTCATTTTTCTATAACCCACGTTTTTCAATAAGAGCTTTCAGAGCCGGATCATGCGCATACGGGCAATCTATTTGCGAAATACAAATGGGCTGGTCTTTTTTAATATCCGCAAGTAACACTTCTCCGCGCATGAGTTCCCGACACGAAATTTGGCCTTTTTGCAAAGGAATAGCCAGGTAAACATCTTCGTCCGTCAACTTATGACCTTTCGGCAAGTCCCACCGGGCATACACGCCACGCACCAAGGCATCCAAGTAAGTAATCTCTTTGCGAGGAGGTATGTTTTTAGCGGTTGAACTGTGCCCGCAAATAATAACCGCTTTCTGATACGCTTTGATCCAACGGTCTATATCTTGGGGCAACGAACAGTACGGAGATACCGGAATACCGTCGGCCTCAATATCAATATGCCGCTCAAAAGTCCGGGCGCCCTTAGCGTAAGCCATCAACATGGCGCTTTCAAGATCTTCGTTGTATTCGTGCGTAGAAAAACCAATGATGTGATTGGGATAACGGTTTTTTAAGAAATCAATCTGGTTGAGTTCCAGGTCTTCCTTCTCGCTGGGATAAATACTGACACAATGATTGATCGCCAAAGGGATATCCCGATGTTCAAAAAACGTTACCAAATCATCAATATCTTTAAGTGAACTACCCCCGGTAGATACAATAACGGGTTTACGGGTGGTGGCAATTTTCTCAATGAGTATCCAATCGTTTAAGTCGGAACTGGCAATTTTGATAATGTCAACGCCCAGTTTTACGCATGTATCCACCGATTTCTCATCAAAAGGAGTACTCATTGCAATACACCCGTTTTTGCGCACCGCATCTACCAGAATTTGATAATCTTTGATATCCATTTTGGTGGCCATCGTTTTCTTTATGTAGCGGATATCTTGACGGTCTTTAAATTCTTTGTGAATAAAGGTATCTACATCACGAAACTGCAACTTAATAGCCGCCCGCACGTTATTAAAACGAACCACTTTGGCAAAATCTTCAATAATTTTAATGCCCCTCTCCCGTTTACCCCAGTGATTATTGGCAAGTTCTAACACAAATAAATCTTCAAAAATTTTATTTTTCATAATTTCTCCTATTTATCTGTTAATAACAAGTTTTTATCTATTTCACTTTGGTGTTGGCTATAATATACGAACAACTCCTTAACAGCTCGTTCAAACGGCGTAAACGCCAAATCTTTTATTTCTGTTTTCAACCGGGCATTACTGCCGGAATAGTTAAGCCCGTATCCCGGTGTGGCTATACGGATATCGTTTTTTTTGTTCCCCACTTGCCGGACCGTTTGGGCAGCCTGCAACAACTCGGTTTCTCCGTCGGGCGTTATGTTATAACTTTTATGGGCCATATCGTGCTCAATCATATAGGCCAATATGGGCATCAAATCCTTTACATACAAATAACTAAACCGGCGGTTTTGCCTCATCGTAATGGGCAATCCAAATAAGGTTTTGCAAATGGCGTTTGAAATAAAACGGATTTCCCAATCCTCGTATTTTCCGAAAATACCAAAAATATTTAAGTCTATCACGTTAGGCAATGCTTCTATGCGCTCGTGCACAACATATTTGCAAAAACTGTGGTCATCCGTACCCATACGCAAGCCGATTTGGTCTTCCGTCACCAAGCGGTTATCCGTCGCGATATCATAAACAGCCCCACTCCCAAAATTAATGAGTTTGCCGAATTTATCGGTATGGCGAACCAGATTTTCAAACATCCGCACATTGGTATAAAAAAGGTTTGTGGGGTCCTTGGCATTACGATGACCGGGTTTGGTAGCCGCGTGCAAGACGACATCAAATGAGTTTTGCTGAAAAAAAGCATCCACGGCCGCCGTATCAGTAAGATTAAGTTCCTTGCTGCGCGGAGCCACGATTTCGTACTGTTCGGCCAAAAAACTTTCGCGGATATTTTTGCCGATAAAGCCGCTACCGCCCGTCAGTAAAATCCGTTTTCGTTTACCGTTGATTTTCATGTACAAAGTGCCTAATGGTTTGGGCTATCTTTTCCATCTCCGCTTCTCCGAGTGCAGGGAAAGTGCCCACCCAAAAAGTATGATCCATAATAAAATCGGTTTGCGGTAATAGTGCGTATTCTTTTTCGGTTAAATCGCACGATTTTAAAACAGGTGAACTCCCAATACGCAAGGGGATGTCATTATCCACCATCATGGGTTGACGCAACAGATTACCGGCAAACAGTTGGCGCGTACCGACACCATGTGCTTCCAAATATTCCACCAATTGTTGTTTGGTAAAAGGCGCCTGCGCTTTAACGGAAATCAGATAACCAAACCAAGACGGTTTCACATCCGGGGCCACCGTGGGCAAAATGAAATAATCTTGCAAATCGGCCAACGCACGGGTCAAATAGGCGGCATTCGCGGTACGTTTTTGCAAGAATTGGGGCAACTTTTTTAATTGGGTAAGCCCCAACGCGGCTTGCCAATCGGTAATTTTTAGGTTAAAACCCACATGCGAATAGGTATATTTATGGTCATAGCCAAACGGCAGGTGACCCAATTGCATATTAAAACGGTTTTTACATGTATTGTCCGTACCGGGCTTACACCAACAATCCCGCCCCCAATCACGGAAGGACAAAATAATACGGTAGAGTTGCGGATCGTTGGTAACTACCGCACCGCCTTCCCCCATGGTTAAGTGGTGGGCCGGATAAAAACTATATGTACCGATATGTCCAATCGTACCGGCCTTTTTCCCTTTCCACTCAGCCCCTAACGCATCGCAGGAATCTTCAATCAACCACAAATGATGTTTTTGGCAGATAGACAAAACAGCTTCCATATCAAACATGTTCCCCAAAGTATGGGCAATAAAAATAGCTTTCGTTTTGGGGGAAAGTGCCGCTTCTATCTGCGAAACAACAATATTGTAGGAACCGACTTCACAATCCACAAATACGGGCACCAGTCCGTGTTGGATAATCGGATTGACCGTGGTGGGGAAACCGGCAGCCACCGTAATCACTTCATCTCCCTTTTTTAACCGCTTGTCCCCTAATTTAGGTGACGTTAACGCGGATAGCGCCAATAAATTAGCGGACGAACCGGAGTTAGTGGATAACGCAAACTTTACCCCCAAAAACTGGGCAAATTCACGTTCAAATTGGTCGTTAAACCGGCCGGCTGTCAGCCACATATCCAAACTGGCATCCACCAGACTAAGCAAATCTTCCTCGTCCAATACCTTGCCGGACGGAGGGATATAAGTCAATTCTTTTTTTGTTCCGTGTACATGACGGTAGTATTCACTGGCGGCTTGTTTAACAGCCTGTCTTAATTTGCTTTCCATGAGATTCTCCGTGCATATTCCTCAATTTGGGCCATGGTAAATTCCCGCATGAGTTGTCCTTCGTAAAAATACTTGTACCAACTGACTGTTTCCCCAATGGCCTGTTGCACCGTATATACCGGGTTCCAACGAAGCACTTGTTTGGCCTTTGTGATGTCCAACATAAGCAGTTTGGCTTCGTGCAACTGATCTTGCGGATGCACTTGCAGTGTCCCTGTACCGTAAGCCGCTATCACTTGCCGCACGACATCCTCTACCGTTAGCACGCTGGTATCGTCAGGCCCGAAATTAAAGGCCTGGGCATATTTGGGGCCGTACGTATACAGCAAATGGCCCAGCAAAAGGTAACCGCTAATTGGTTCCAATACATGCTGCCAGGGACGCGTAGATTTTGGAGAACGAATTTCAATCGGCTTGCCTGCCTGTAAACTGCGCATACAATCGGGCACCAAGCGGTCAACGGCCCAATCACCGCCGCCAATCACATTCCCGGCCCGCGCGGTGGCCAGTGCATACCCTCCGTTTTGCAGAAAAGAGCGACGGTATGAGGAAGACAAAATTTCCACACATCCCTTGGAAGACGAATACATATCGTACCCACCCATAGGGTCTTCTTCTTTATATCCGCGGCGGACCTCTTTATTCTCATAACATTTATCGGTGGTTACATTGACAAACGCTTTTACGCTAGAAACTTGGCGCGCCGCCTCTAATACATAGAGTGTTCCCATCACGTTGGTTTGATACGTCTGTACCGGCTCGGCATACGACAAACGAACGAGCGGTTGGGCCGCCAAGTGAAAAACAATTTCGGGTTGAAAATTACGAAAAGTTTGGTTGAGTTTATCCCGGTCGGACAGATCCCCCAGCACACTGGTAATCACACTTCCGATTTGGGCCGCTTCAAACAAATTAGGAGTTGTATTGGGCGGCAAAGCATACCCGCATACTTCCGCCCCCAATTTATGAAGCCACAACGCTAACCATCCCCCCTTAAACCCGGTATGGCCCGTAATTAGTACCCGCTTATTTTTGTAGGTGTTTTGCCACATGCGTATTTACTCCCATTTCTTCCACGGGGCTTTGTTTGTTTTCCACAACTCCGTTAGTTGGATTTTATCCCGCAACGTATCCATCGGTTGCCAAAATCCCTCGTACTTGTAGGCGTGTAACTGACCGGCCCGGGCCAAAGATTCCAGCGGGGCACGCTCAAAAATTACGTCGTCTCCTTCGCCGATGTACTTCATCACCTCCGGCTCACACACAAAAAAACCGCCGTTAATCCACGCGCCATCTCCTTTGGGCTTTTCCATAAACGAAGTAACCGTATCTTGCCCGTCAATAACCAGCGCGCCAAAACGGCCCGAAGGTTTCACGGCCGTCATCGTCATCAACTTACCGCAAGCCCGGTGCGAAGCCACCAGATCGGCAATATTAATATCACTTACCCCGTCTCCGTATGTTAACAAAAACGGCTCATTCCCCACGTACGGGGCTGCCTGTTTAATGCGTCCGCCTGTCATAGTATTCAAGCCGGTATAAAGCATCGTCACCGACCACGGTTCTTGGCGGGTTTTGTGTACCGTAACGGTGTTCGTTTGCATATTGACCGTAACGTCGGAATAACGGTGGTAATAGTTAATAAAATATTCTTTAATAATGTGCGATTTGTAACCCGTTAAAATAATAAAATCATTAAACCCATAGTGGGAATAAATTTTCATGATATGCCACAAAATGGGATGCCCGCCAATCTCTACCATCGGCTTGGGTTTGAGTTCGGTTTCTTCGCTCAAACGGGAACCCAATCCACCCGCCAATATCAACACTTTCATAACGTATCCTCCGCCCGGCTGTTATCACAGAAAGCCCAATCTATCTATTATCATAGCATATTCTGTTCCAAAATACCCCCACCGGCAAAAAGAACAACCCCCGGGTAAATCGGGGGTTGCTTTAACTACCTTTTTTTAGGCTTGGACCGGCTACCGGAAGTCCCCGGTTTATGGCGGGGTTGCTCTGCCCGCGGCTTGGCTGGTTTATATTGCGGATTAGGGCGAACATTCTTCCCGGAAGGAGTCGGCCGGGCAATCGGACGGCGGGGTGAAGGTGCTACCCGATGCGGACGTGGGGCTACCCGATGCGGACGCGGTGTGACCCGGTACGGGCGGTACGGGCGCGGAGCCACCCGATAAACATGGGGCCGATGAGCAATCCAAACGGGAACCGGCGGAACCGGTTGATAATGATAGACTTCTACTGTTTCTACCGGCGGAACTAACAAAGCCGTTTGCACGTTGCCATCCGGGGTTACCATGGCCATGCACCCGCCCAGGGGAGCACTGGCCGCTAGTAAAACAAGTATCTTTTTCATACAATTACCTCCTGTGTAAAGTCCTGTCCTGTATAAAACCCGGATGATAAAAGTTTTATTTCACTTTATGGCTTTTATATAATATATGTATATGGCAATTAACTGGAAAGAAATTTTTATAAAAACAAAAGATTTGGCAAAGGCCACTGTGCGCAAGTATTCTCTGTTTCTGTTGCACTTAACTCCGCACCAGAACATTGCACAAACGGTGTTATCGTACACCATCCTCGGTACGATTGTGTTATCTTTGCCGTTTATGAACCGGCTTCCCGTGTCGTTTATTGACAATTTTTTCACGGCTGCGGCGGCCGTTTCTACCGCCGGGCTGCAAAGCGTCAATTTTGCTGACTCGTATACCTGGCTGGGCAAGTTTGTCGTTTTGATTTTGATTCAAATCGGCGGGTTGGGATACATGACATTCTCTTCCTTTGTCTATTTATCCTTTTCGCAACGCCACCGCTTACGTCATCACCAACAGGAATCTCTGTCGGCCGAAGTTTCTCTGCCTCAAACGCTGGATTTATCCCTTTTCCTGCGTTCTGCCTTTATTTTTACGATTATTGCCGAAAGTATCGGGGCCGTTTTCCTGTTCAACTATTTCCGCCATCACGATTATTCCATCCTGAATGCGGCGTGGTATAGCATTTTCCACAGTATATCGGCGTTTTGTACAGCCGGGTATTCATTGTGGAATAACAGTTTAGAAACGTTTGTAGACAGCAAAACCATTAATATTGTTATTTCCGCTCTGGCCCTGGCCGGGTCCATGGGATTCATCGTTGTTACGGACGTATTTAATTTTATCCGGCGCAAAACACAAGCCATCTCATTAACGACCAAAATTATTGTCCTGGCGACCTTGCTTCTTTTGGCGTTGGGGACAGTCACTCTGTTTATTACTTCGCCGGGAATTACCTGGGGAGAAGCCTGTTTCCAATCCATTGCGGCCATGACAACATCCGGGTTCAATACGATTAATGTGGGCTTTTTGTCTTCTTGTTCCCTACTCATACTGATTATACTGATGAGCATTGGAGGAGCCCCTTCCGGCACAGCCGGCGGTATGAAGATTACGGCCTTCGCCAGCGTGATAGCTATTATGTATACCCGCTTGCAAATGCGCACACGCGTGGAAATTTTAGGCCGGCGCATCCCCATGATGCGGTTATATGCGGCCACTTCTACGTTTTTGTTATATACTATTTTTCTATTAACGAGTGTTTTTCTACTTACTTGGACGGAAAAATTACCTTTTTTGCAGTTGCTGTTTGAATCTACGGCGGCCTTGAGCACCAGCGGCCTGTCGGCCGGAGCAACGCCTGAGTTATCTTGGCTGGGAAAATTGGTGATTATCGGAACGATGATTATCGGCCGTATCGGGGTGTTAACATTTGGAATTGCGTTACTCAACCACGATGACGATGACGACGACGAAACCCCTAAATCCCCCCGCACGGAAGATTTGGCCGTTTAATATGAAATTTTATGTAATCAGTTTAGGATGCCCGAAAAATTTAACCGACAGTGAAGAATTTTCTGCCCGGTTAGTGGCTTGCGGCCATACAATGGTCTTTTCCCCGCAAGAGGCCGATGAAATCATCATTAACACGTGCGGTTTTATCGCATCTTCCGTCAAAGAAGCCCGGGAAGAAATCGCCCGCGCCTTGCAGTTAAAAGCGCAGGGAGTAGTCAAAAGGGTTGCGGTGACGGGTTGTTTGGTGGAACGTTTTAAAGAGCAACTCGCCCGCGAATTTCCCTCCATAGACACCCTTTTTTCCATCTCTGCCCAACAGACCATTGAACACACTTTAAAAAAGAAAGGTCCTATCCTCCCCCCGTTACCAACGGCGTTGGCTTTACCTGCCTATAAGATGAGTTTAACAGCCACGCATACGGCGTATTTAAAAATTGCCGACGGCTGCAACAACCGCTGTGCCTACTGCACTATTCCGTTTATCCGCGGGGTTTACCGCTCCAAGCCGATGGAGGATGTCGTGCGGGAAGCGCGGCTAATGACTCAACACGGTGTAAAAGAAATCACGCTCATTGCACAAGATACCACCTCTTACGGAATAGACTTATACGGGAAAGTACAGTTTTTACCGCTGTTGGAAAAATTATTGAAAATACGCGGATTGGGACGTCTGCGCATCCTGTACGCTTATCCGCACCGCGTTACGCGGGAATTGGCACGACTGATAGCGGGAACGGACCGGATTTTTCATTATGTAGACATTCCCTTGCAGCACATTGCCGACCCGGTTTTAAAACGGATGAACCGACATTGCGACGGCACACAAATCCGCCGCACGTTGGATATGCTGAAAACGGAAATTCCGGACGTTTCCCTGCGGACGAACTTCATCGTCGGGTTTCCGGGTGAAACCAAAAAAGATTTCAACGAATTGAAACGATTTGTCGCACAATATGAGTTTGACAATATGGGCGTGTTTGAATATTTCCGCGAAAAAGGCACAACTGCGTATGCCATGAAACAAATCCCGGCGGCTGTTAAACACGCGCGCGCCGCGGAACTGGTGGACGTACAAAGCCGCGTGATTGATAAAATCAACCAGCGCCTCACCGGTACTGTTATGGAAGTAATTGCCGACGGGCCGGATTTCGGCCGCACATACAAAGATGCCCCGGATGTGGACGGGAAAGTCACGTTTACACGCCCGGTCAAGCCGGGAACTATTTTTAAAGCGCGCGTCGTAGCCGCCCAAGGATACGAGCGGGAAATGGAACCTTTGTGATAGTCGTTTTTCGGTTACTGTTGATATCAAAACGGCGGACCGTAAAAGGTCCGCCGGTTTATGACAAAAAATAGACGTCGCCTATGCTTCTGCTTCCTCGTTGGCGCGTTCGGTACGTTTACGTACCAGATGCGATAAGATTTTCTTACGCAACCGGATGGACGAGGGCGTAATTTCGGCCAGTTCATCCGGGGCGATATATTCTACCGCCTGTTCCAAACTCATGGTGCGCGGCGGAGTAAGCACGTAGGATTCATCGCTGGCTTTACTGCGCATATTACTTAAATGTTTGGCTTTGCACGGGTTGACGACCAAATCGTTGGAGCGGGAATTTTGCCCTACGATTTCCCCTGCATACACTTTTACTCCGGGGCCCAAAAACAGTTCGCCGTTATCTTCCAACGCAAAGAGGGCGTACGGCGTTGTTTCGCCGTCCTCTTTGGCAATAAGCACACCGTTGCGGCGCAAGTCGGGCAAGTTTACTTTGGGATAATACCCGTGGAAACTGTGGTGCATGATACCGGTACCGCGGGTACTGGTCAAAAATTCGTTTTTAAAACCCAGTAGTGCCCGCGACGGAATTAAATATTCCAGCCGTAGCCGTTCTTCCCCTTCCGAAACCATATTTTCCAACTTAGCGGCACGCGTACCTAAAATCGTGAATACGGCTCCCTGATATTCCGAGCGGATATCCAAAATTAAATATTCCATCGGTTCTAAAATTTGGCCGTTTTCTTCTTTATAAATGACTTCCGGCGAAGACACCGCCAACTCAAACCCTTCGCGGCGCATATTTTCAATCAGAATGGTCAAGTGTAACTCTCCGCGGCCATACACTTTAAATTTTCCTTCACCTTCCAATTGTTCTACTTTTAAACCCACGTTGGTTTGGGCTTCTTTTTCCAGACGGTTTTTCAAATGGCGGCTGGTAACAAATTTTCCTTCCCGGCCGGAGAACGGGCTATCGTTGACCATAAAATCCATAGACATCGTAGGTTCATCAATAGTCAGCGGCGGCAGGGCTTGCAACGCATCCGGTCGGCAAAGCGTATCCCCTACGTCCACCCCTTCCAATCCGGCGATGGACACAATATCCCCTGCCTGGGCACTTTCCACTTCCACCTTACCTAACCCCAAAAAGCGTTCAATTTTGGCGGCCTTGGCTTGGGTAACGCTGCCGTCTTGGTGCATTAAGGCCACCGTTTGCCCTTTGCTGATTTTCCCTGCCAAGATGCGTCCGATCCCCACGTGACCCAAAAAATTATTGTAATCCAACATGGTGACTTGCATTTGCAAAGGCGCATCGGGCCGTGCTTCGGGAGCGGGTACGTGTTTTAAAATAGTATCCAAAATCGGCGCAATATCTTTGCCTTGTTCTTCCATTTTCAAGCTGGCCCACCCGGCCCGCCCGGAAGCGTAAATAATCGGGAAATCCAACTGCTCGTCGGTAGCCCCCAACTCCATAAACAAGTTAAACACTTCATCCACCACTTCGCTGGGGCGAATGTGGTCGCGGTCCATTTTGTTAATTACCACAATCGGTCGCAATCCTAACGCCAAGGCCTTACGCAACACAAACCGGGTTTGCGGCATAGGGCCTTCCACGGCGTCCACCATCAAAATAGCCCCGTCCACCATCCGCAAGACACGCTCTACTTCACTACCGAAATCCGCATGGCCGGGCGTATCTACAATATTAATGGTATGGCCCTTGTAACCGATAGACGTACACTTGGCCAAAATCGTAATCCCGCGTTCGCGCTCCAACGGGTTGGAATCCAGCACGGTATCTTGCGCTTCATCTTCTTTTACTTTAAATTCTCCGGCAAATTTGAGCAGAGCATCCACCACGGTAGTTTTGCCGTGGTCCACGTGGGCAATAATAGCCACATTGCGTACATCCTGACGGGTATTCGTTGTCATAACAAATGATTCTTTTTCCTTACTAAATTTCCACAAAAAACCCCGCGAAGGGCGGGATTGCAATCATCCGGTAACGGCTTGCAATACTTGTGATTATTTATATTTTAGTATTTTTTAAGGCACTCTGCCAAAAAATCCGCTTTTGCCGCGGGCCTAAATTTTTTATAATACAGGTATGGAACGGCTGATTGAAATACTGGTAGTAATGGCCTGCCTCTATGCCGGGTACAAACTGACCGCGGGCAAATGGAATTACACGTCCCAGGCGGACGTAGCGCGGCGGCGCGAGGCACTCAAAGAGGACGGGCTATCCACCCGCTTTTACTTTATTCACGCCCGCACCCAGTGGGTACTGACGCTGGTAAGCGGGGGGTTATTTACCTTTTACTGGTTTTACCGGCAATGGCGCAACATCCGCCGCGGCTTCCGGCAAGCGGACGGGCAACCGTTGCGCGGCAACGCCTGGTGGCGGACTGTAGGCGGGGGCCTCACCTTTTTTACGCTGGGCAACCTCATTAACCGCACCTGTGAATATATGAAGAAGGAAACTTCCTGGCCGGCCGGGTTATGGGTTACCTTGTGGTGGGGCGGGCTGGTATTGGTCTTTTCCCCGGTATCTGCCTTACTGCACGTAGCGGGGTACGCCCTCTTTTGCACCGTGCCGACGGTATTTCAACGGCGCATCAACACCCTCACGCGGGAAACCTTTTCCCTCCTTCCTAAACCGGAAGAAATGTTGGCGGCCGCTATCGGTTTAGTAACCACCCTGGCCTTGGCCGTGCTGGTACGCGTATGCACAGCCGGGTAGGAAAAACCTCCGACGGAATAAAAGATTTTTCAAAAAAGGGCCTTGATTTTTTACTCTTTTACTGCTAAACTAAGGATGTAGTCCTTTTAAGGGCTACAAAATTAAATAGATAAACCTATTGGAGGTTTTATGAACAATACAAAGGGTTTCACCCTCATCGAACTCCTGGTGGTAGTGCTTATCATCGGGATCTTGGCCGCGATGGCCATGCCGCAGTACTTCAAAGCCGTGGAACGCTCCAGAATGTCTGAAGCCGTGACGCTGCTTGCGAACATTGCCCAAGCCCAACAACGCAAATACTTGCAAATCAACAAGTATGCGCTTCAGTATACTGGGTTGGACGTAGCTCCGAAAGGTGCCTCTGGTAATATGTACTATACCAAAGGTTGCGCCACGACCGGTGCCAATGGAAACGGGTTCCGCGTTGACTTGGCGGGTGACTCCTATACAGCAGGTAGTGCGACGGCCACCCGTGTTGCCAATGCTGACGACACGACTGGTTTGCAATACCGGTACATCTTGCGCCGCTACTATGCCAGCAACTTGACTTCTTGTGAGGGAAAGAATGACAACGGAGCCGCTTTGTGTGCTGACTTCTGTGGTATTGATTCGTTGGCTAAGGACACTCCATGTTGCAGCAACGGTCAATCCAGCGCGTGCGACGCGCCGGTTGCGAACGACTAATCAGAGTTGTGTGAGTTTTAAAACCCCGCCTGGTGCGGGGTTTTTTGTTTGGCTTAAAAGCAAGAAAAATGTTCAGCAGGACAACGTTTTATTAGTGTCGTTCTGCCCCAACTAATGTCATTGCACTCCCAATAAGTGTCCTTCCGTGCCCCTTACTGTCATTCCGTGCCCTCTTGTTGTCATTCCGTGCTTGACACGGAATCTCGCTGTTTGAACAACCGTAATAACAACGAGATCCTGAATCAAGTTCAGGATGACGGCACGGGGGTTCAGGGTGACGCCTATTTTTATGTTCAGGATGATGTTTAGTTATGATTTAATACGCAGAATACTACCGGTGGGCTTTTTTCTCAACGTCTTGGGGTTGTTCTTTATAAAACAAACGGCCACTCTTCCAGGAATCGTACAAAGATTGGGATGCGGCTTCCGGGCGGACAAAGTCTTTCTCTTGGCTGCGGTCGGCCAAGGCAATGGCTTCCAAGTGTAACACCCGCACTTCCGCGCCGATTAAATTCTTGCGCGTTTCGTATCCGTCCACACGGGCCAACACGTTTAGACGCGCTCCCTTTTTAATGCCTGTCATTTGGGTCATTCCCTGCTTATCAAACGTGACCAACAACAACTCATACGACAAGGTGCGTTTTTCCGCCACTCCATAATACAACGGCACCGCAATCTTCAGCCCCAAACGCACTTGGGACGCATCTTCCGTGATGACTTTTACTTCTCCGCCAAAAGCTACTACCTGCCCGCGGTAAGCGGTAGGCGACTGTTCCAAATTCTGCAAATCGTCCAAACTGTGGTCTTTATAAGGGAAAAGTACCGTTGAACAGGCCGCTATTACAAGAGAAAATCCTAAACACAAAATACGCTTCATTGTTTTCATTATAGCAATTTTTAACCCGGTTGATTGGCCGCAGGAGTTCGCTTCTGCCCTAGAAGGCACAAAAAAACGCCTTCTAGGAGAATCGCGTTTGGCCTCCGCCAAACCCTTGCAAAAGCCAATCTATGCTGCGCATAAACAAACTCTTGGCTTTTGCACTTTATTTATCCGGCCTGACGGCCGCAGGAGTTCGCTTCTGCCCTAGAAGGCACAAAAAAAACGCCTTCTAGGAGAATCGAACTCCTCTTTTCGGATTGAAAATCCGACGTCCTAACCGATAGACGAAGAAGGCATTACTGGTGCGCCCGGTGAGACTTGAACTCACGGCCCCCCGCTTAAAAGGCGGATGCTCTACCACTGAGCTACGAGCGCAAAAAAATCAAGGGCTTAATCCAATATCGGTTAAACCCGACATTTATTATTATATCAAAAACCAATGGGATTACACAACTTTTTTGGGTTGTACCCATCTGCGTTGTAAGCGATAATTTATTATACCAGTTTTTAAGCAACCCCGTCAAAAAATATTTTTCGGCCCGGGCAAACGGTTTGACATTTTTTGCTCCCCTTGCTACCATATAAAAAAGGAATTTATTCTACTTGAAGCGTGAGGTCTTATGAAAAAAGTAATTAACGTAAGTACGGCCAAAGCCATCGGTTGTTATTCACACGCGGTGGAAAGCGGCGGATTTATTTTTACAACGGGTATTGTACCCATTGATCCGGTAACGGGAGAAATTTTTAACGGAGATGTACGTGTACAAACGGAACTAATTATAAAAAATTTGGAAACCGTGTTAAAGCAGGCCGGGTGCTCGCTTAAAAA
This sequence comes from Candidatus Avelusimicrobium intestinale, assembly GCA_902765225.1. Taxonomy (GTDB): domain Bacteria; phylum Elusimicrobiota; class Elusimicrobia; order Elusimicrobiales; family Elusimicrobiaceae; genus Avelusimicrobium; species Avelusimicrobium intestinale. Next base: position 55,482 of record CACWYV010000003.1, on the reverse strand, counting down.
CGTGCTCAAAACAACCGTTTTTATGACGGACCTGACCCAATTTGCCGAAATGAACGCCGTCTACAGTACATTTTTTAAAGACAATCCCCCCGCCCGAACGACCGTCCAAGTGGCGGGTCTGGCCAAAGGAAGTTCCGTAGAAATTGAAGCCATCGCTAAAAAATAATATGACCATCCAAGAACAATTACTCTCCTCCCGTTCGTGCGGAATTTTGTTACCCCTGTCTGCCATGAAAACGGACACCGATTGGGGCGTGGGAGATTTCCGCGCACTCCAAGAATGGGCAGATTTTTTAAGTGCGCAAGGCGTAAAAATTCTGCAAATTTTACCTTTGCAAGAAACAGCCCCCGGCACGACGTGCCCGTATTCGGCTCTGTCTGCCTTCGCTACCGACCCGATTTATACAGATATCAACTCCGTGGAAGATATCCAACGCAGCCCCCAAGCCATGCAATTTATAGCCCAAACCAAACCGCAGATTGCCGTCTGGCACCAAGCCCCCAAAGTACCGTTTGGTGCGGTCAAACAAGCCAAAATCCATGCCCTGTGGTTGGGCTATCAGCATTTTTTATCTGCCGAACAAAGCGTCCGCTCGGCCCGTTTTCTGGCTTTTGAAGCCTATCAAAACGCCCAGGCCGGTTGGCTACGCGGTTACTCTTTATTCCGCGCACTCAAGGAATTAACTAAATGGCAAACGTGGACTACTTGGCCCAACGGCTTGCGCGATTTTGAGACACATGCTATCAACGCGTGGGAAGCCAAATACCGTGAGTATATCCAGTTCTTTGCCTACATGCAATGGATTTTAGACACACAACTGCGCCAAGCCAAAGTTGCCGCCGCCGAAAAAGGACTTTTGATTTTCGGCGATATTCCTTTCGGTACGAATTTGGACAGTGCCGAAGTTTGGTCCGAACGGGTCAACTACCGCCCGGATTTTGAAATCGGTGCTCCGGCTGATCAATTTTCCAAAGGGGGTCAAAAATGGGGTCTCCCGGCGTACGATTGGACGTACCAACATACGCACCACTTGGATTTATGGCGGCGTAAAATCCGCCGTGTGACGGAATTGTACGATATCTTCCGCTTGGATCACTTGGTGGGATTTTTCCGCACCTATGTATTCGGGCCGGACGATAGCGTCGGCGGTTTTGATGAACCTACCGAACAAAAACAAATCGCGCGCGGCAAGGCTTTTTTGAAAATGGTATTAGAAGAAGCACGCGGGAAGTTAGCCGTCGGAGAAGATTTGGGTGTCATTCCTAATTATGTGCGCAAGATACTTATTGATCTAAAAATTCCCGGCTACAAAGTGCTGCGATGGGAGCGCGAGGACAACGGCTACTACCGTGAACCGCGCCAATATCCCGTCGTATCGTTGGCCACAACCTCCACCCACGACACCGAAACCGCCCGCGGGTGGTGGGAAACTATGGATACCCACGAACGGGCCAACATCTGGGAAATGATTTCCGCCCAAAAAACGGACGGAAACGTGCCTTGGAACGATACCACCCAACGTGCGATTTTGCACCGGGTATTAGACAGTGCTTCGGCCTTGGTCATGTTTTCGTGGCAGGATATCATCGGCACCACCGACCGCATCAATACACCCGGCACCGTCGGCGAAGAAAACTGGACATACCGCAGTGCCTACACGCCGCAAGAAGCCGCGCAAGTATATGCCAAACAATGGCAAATGTTCCGGGAATTATTAGCCGAAACTCACCGCAAATAAACATGCTCGTGTTTTATTAACACAAGTCGTGCTCTTACTTTTGACCGGATTTTGCTGAATCGGAAGACCCCGATACGGTAATTCGTTCCGGGGTGGCTGTTTCGGTTAAAGAAGTAGTTGGGGATTTGTCCGGCTGACGGATTGCAGGAGTAACCGGATTCACGGGGGCAGGTTGGGTTTCTACCGTGGCTTGCTCCACCGCTTTTGGTTCAGTTACTGGCGGAAAAAATTCTGTAGCTAATTTTTCCACATTTTCACGGGCCTGGTTATATTCCGTGGCCGCTTGGGTAAATTGTTTAGTCGGACGGTTACTGGTATTGTTTTTGGCAATTTCCAGTTCCAACACCGTCTTTTTAAGTTCAAAATTTTCTATAGCCAATCGCAACAAAATACGGTGAAGCAAATGGTCTTTTTCTTCGCTTACCACCACAGGACACGCCGTAAGTGCTTGGTTAAGTTGCTCCAAATCTTTTTGTGCCTGTTCACGCGTTAGTGTTTGGAAAATAGGATTGTCCGACGATAACTCCGGCACAGACACCGAGGCCGCCAACGAAGCATCCCGGGTAGGTAAAAAATTATTCCCTACCAACATTCCCCCCGCAAACAACAGGGCCATCGTCAAGAAATAAAACAAGTAACGCATAAACAATTATATTGTAGCAAAATATCCGTTCCGCCATTTAACGTGACGGTTTGTAAATACGTTTACCGGCTTGCACATAAGCAGCCAGGACTTCTTCACCGGCTTGCGGTTCTATATTACCGCAGGCCAAAATGCCCCTCTTCTTAAATTCTTCCATCCAACCGGTCCCGAACCCTTCGTCAAATCCGGTAATTTCCTCCACCCGTTTAGAAGGCACCCCAAAATACACTTCCCGAATACCCGACCATAAAATACCACCCAAACACATCAAACAAGGCTCGGATGTTACATACAAACGCAACCGGTGCGGAGCTAAATCAAAGGTACGCAATTTTTCTTCCGCTTGCTTAATGGCATTCATTTCCGCGTGGCAATGGCTGCAATTTTGCGCTACAACCGAGTTGGCTGTTTTGGAAATCAGGTTGCCTTTCTCATCATAAATTGCCGCCAAAAAAGGCCCCGACCCTTGCGCAATACACGTTCTTAACTCTTGCTGTAAGGATAATAAAATATGAGCAGCGTTTTCCAATTGTTGTGCAGACACCGGACCATTCGTGAGAATTGTATTCATACCTTCACCCCTAAAATTTTTACGCCCTTTTCCCCTTATTATATCATAAACAAACCGAATACAACTTGGTATAATATACTATCTAACCAGGAGGAAAAGGATATGGCATCATTTTCATTTCAGCCCAAAGGGGTATGTTCGCAAGAAATTCTATTTGAAGTAGATGAACAGGGCTGCGTGCACAACGTACAGTTTATCGGCGGATGTCCCGGTAATTTAGCAGCCATTGGCAAACTGGTAGAAGGGGCCAACGCACGGCAAGTAGCCGGACTGCTAAAAGGAAACACCTGCGGGGATAAGCGAACGTCTTGCGCGGACCAATTGGCTTGCGCATTGGAACAAGCCTTGGCTAAATAGCCGCTTTCCCACCTGTTTACCAATCGCTGTCTTTTCCCAGTGTGTTTAGGGGTAATTGTTCGCCAAACGTAAACGAACGGGGAAGTTCGTGCGAAGACAAGTGTTTCGTCAGGTAACAACGAATATCGGGTAAATCTTTTTCAGCGTCTTGTCGGTGCGACACGATAAAAGCCTTGAGCCGCTTTCCTTCTTCGGGACGCATGAGCCGTACGCGACAATCTTTTACTGCCGGATGTTGCCGCAGAACGTTCTCAACGGCTTTGAGCGATACATTGACCCCGGCCACTTGTACCACAGCATCCGTACGTTTCAGCGGGAAAATCCCCCGTGGCGGTACGAACTGTACCTCATCGGGAAAGGGAACCCAACCCCCCGGACCCTGACGACGAATCAGGGGGACCGATTTTTCCAAAGATACTTCCCAAAAATCATTGATTTGGAAGGGATCTTCTTCATTGTAGCGCACCCCGATTCCTCCCGTTTCACTGGCCCCGTACAATTCTACCACCCGTTCGGCTCCGGCCTGTCTCAACCGGGCAAACAATCCTTTCGGGCAAGGAGCCGTGGCCGTAACAGCCGTTACACCGGGCGGGAATGTATTACCGGCTTTTAAAAAATACTCCCAAAAAAGCGGAAATCCCGCCAGCACATCTCCCGCCCGTAACAACGAAGCCCACGGCTGTACCGGTAACGGTGGCAACGGGAGTGTAACCGTATGATAGACAAACGGAAAGAAAACAGCAAACGAAAGACCATAGAGATGTTGCCGCGGCGTAAGGGTAATCAAACGTTTGGCCTGTTGAAAATGCGAACCCACGCTTCGCGCTTCTATTTCCATCATGGCCTGTGTATGTAAACACAACTTGGGGACGCCGGTACTTCCGGAAGTGGAAAGATAAATGGCCCGATTTTTTTGGTAGGCGCGTGTGGCTTGTTCTATCCAGGCAGCTTTATCATCATTTTCCGATAAAGAAACTCCAAAAAATTGCCCCACCTGTTGGGCAGCGCGGCTTATGACCGGAGCCGGAACAGAGGTTGCGTCCCAGGCGGCAGAATCATCAAAAAAGGCAAACGTGTCGCGGCGTTGTTTAACTAACTCCGCGCGGAGGATGTCCGCCACTATCCACGCTACCTGTTTACGGCCGAACATACGGTTCCCCCTTACAATCAAAAACCGATCCTGCAAATTGTTCGTGAAACACAAAAGGAGCCTGGGTTTCCAATTGTTGTTTTAATGCCAACACCGTATGGGCGCAGGAACAGACAGACACTTGCGGTTCTGTGCAAGATGCTACGTCCGCAGTTGCGGAAAGTTGAAAATCATCCAACACAAACCGGGTCGCCTCTGTAGGGACCGCACTGACGGCAAACACTCCGGCTACACGCTGGGGCGGACACGAGGGCTGATACATAAATGGGTCAAACACATGTGGATCCCGTTGTACCTGTTCCATAAGTAACGGATTTACGTCTTCCGTAATTGCTACCAACACTTGACGGCACATATCTTTGGCTAAAAATTGTTGCGCCGTTAATAAAGCGCCCGCAAAAGAAGAATCCAACTGTCCCGTCACCACGCACGGCCCGTGAATATGTAAAAACAACGAAAGCAATAAAGCCGTGGAATTATGCACCGAACTGGCAAACGCAGTAGGGGAAGATAACTCATCTCCGTCCTCAATAATGCTATCCATAAATTTTAACGTACTGCCCAACGCCCCTGCGCCCATCGCCAAACTAATTCCCCAACCTGATTTTTCCTGTCTTTTCTCTCCGGCCTGTTCCAACGCACGAAACGCACACAGAAGCACATTTTTAGAAACGGTTTCCGCGCGGCGCAGTTTGCGCACATCCATAAAAGATGCAAAATTCTCCGCGGAGCAATCGCCCACCAAACAAGACCATCCGTTCACGTATAGTTTAGGCAGCATCACATGCCTCCAACACAATAGCCGCATTACACCCGCCAAACGCCAGTGAATCCGAAACAGCTACCCGCTTTGCAATCGGCACCGTTTGCATGGTAGGGGTTAGTCCTAGTTTCTCATCTGCCATAGTAAACCCAACCGTCGCCGGTAAAATACACTTGTTCAACGCCTGTAACGATAACACCGCTTCCACCGCTCCGGCGGCTCCGAGCGTATGCCCCGTAACGCCTTTAGACCCCCATACTGCCACATCTGGAATAACCGCACGAAAGGCAACCGCTTCGGCGCTATCGTTGGCCTGGCTGGCCGTACCATGTGCGTTAACAAAGGCTAAGTCCTGCGGTTGCACATTCGCATCCCGCAGCGCAAAAGTTAAGGCTTGTTGCAGTCCCGTTCCTTGCGGATCGGGCGCAGTGGGATGAAAACCGTCACACGCATTTCCATACCCTAACACATAACCGTGGCAGGGAAGATGAAATTCCCGGGCCGTATCCGCATTAACCAACAAAAGTGCGGCAGCCCCTTCCCCGATATTGATACCGGTACGGTCTTTAGAAAACGGGCGGCATTTCTGCGGGGTAGAAACCAACAGCCGGATAAAACCGTCGTACGGACTCTCGCTGATTTCATCCGTTCCCCCACATAATACAGCATCACACAAACCGGTTTCAATCCAATTCTTGGCCATTCCGATGGCATCCGTTCCGCTGGCACAAGCTGTCACCACGGTTTGGACAGGTCCCTTAAAACCGAAAAAACGGCTAACCCACGGAGCAAGCGGCGTGGCTAAATAATTTTTGAGTCCGGTCACATCTTGTGCCGTCAGTGTATGATGCTTCCAACGCTTGTAGATTTCAAAACAATGAAAAGAAGGGTGCACAGACGAACCCACTACGACACCCACCCGTTTAGAGGATAATTGCCGGGGAGAGATCCCGGCCTGTTCAAAAGCCTGTTTAGCGGCCTCTATGAAAAAGAATTGGCTGAAGGTCATATCGGCCGGTTTGGCGGCACATATGTCCGGGGGCACCATAAATACCGGAAATTTAGACGTATAGGTGCTTTCCACCCGGTTTACCGGAAACGCAAAATAGGCTTCCCCCCGCAGGGCACCCTCAAAAGCCGATTCGGGCGTGTGCCCACACGCACAGATACATCCCATCCCGGCTACCGATACTTTTTGCGAAGAGGTCATTTTTTACGATTTTTTTCAATATAATCGGCTAATGAGCCCAATGTCTTGAGGATTTCGCGGCCTTGTTGCATATTTTCAATCAAAATACCGTATTTTTTTTGCAGTACCATGATGAGTTCTACCGCGTCCAAACTATCCAGGCACAAACCGCTGTCGCCAAAAATAGCCGCATCGGCCCCAAAAGCCGAAATATCATTCCCGCCGAGGTCAATGTTCTCGGCGATTAGTTGTTTTACTTCCTCTATCGTCTGTTGTTGCATGTTGTTTCCACCAATCAAAATAATTAAAAAACTGATACGGATATTTTATACAAAATTGTGTGAGGGCGTCTATAAATTGTTGGGCATACGGTTGATACCCCGCTTTCCCGGCCCCCTGGTCCTCTACGTATATAGGCGGGCATACCCACGCGGATAACTTCCCGCGCCCTTCCCACGGGAAGAAGGCTACCACCACCGGAGCCCCCGTTACCGCAGCCAAGCGATAAAAACTGTACGGAACCCGTACCGTGCCCCCTAAAAATTGTACTTCCACGGAATTTTTAGGATCTCCAAAAACACGGTCTGCCATGGCACAAACGATTTCTCCGCGCTGCAAAGCACTCATCATTTCCGGCACCCCTCCCAACGGCCCGGCGGGGTTAATAAAAGTGAAAGGGGCCTGTTTTCCCCGGTGTTCGGCCACGGTTTTATCGTTATCGCGCGGATTGCGGTAGTATAACACATGCATAGGCGTGTGCAAAAACTCCATACAATTGACCGCACTCTGCCAACATCCTACATGCGCCGTCAACATAAGGACGCCCTTGCCTTGCTTAATTAGTTTTTCACAAGTGCGGCGCGCAGGCTCATCGGTCATAAACACCGATTTTCCTAAAATACCCAACGCAGCCCGATCTACCAACGTTTTTCCAAACATTACATTCAGCCGAAACGTATGTTTCCAAAATTCGCTTTTGGTTTTGGGAGAAAAACGCCGCTCAATATATGCCCGGGATTTTTCCCGTACCGACCGATATAAGCAATAAATCCCCACCAACGGATACAGAAATCCATACGCCGCTTGACGACCGCCCAAGGCAATGAGTGCATAGATAAACCGATGTTTAAAACGGGAAGCCAAACTCCGGCCGGTTGTTTCCTCAAGCGTGTTCATGTAACCCCCTGCGTAACGCCCACCCTACCGTCGCTACTACACAAAACGTGACTGCCGCCAACACCGGTGCTACCACCAACGAACCCAAAAGCCATTCCCACACCCGCTGCATGACTTGACGGCCCAAGGTCGTCGTGTTAAATTCCGTCAGCCAATATCCGTGACGCAAAAAATACCCTACTTCTATACAAATTGCCGGCACAAAAGGACCTACACACAATTTTTCAAAACCGACACATACAAGCCGGTTCAAATTCCACCAACCGGCCCCCCAAAATAACCATACTTGACGCAACCCCGGAAAAGCAATAGACCCGCAAAAAATCCCCCACGCGGCAGAAAGCGCATTACGCACCACACTACCCGGAGCCGTCAAGTTTTCCCGAAGAGTAACAAAATAACTTTGTCGGACCGGTCCTTGCGGGGTTTGCTGATATTGCCGGTGTGCCAGCGGCAACATAGAACGCACCGTTAAATATGTGTTAAGCACCGTTAAACGGAAATTATCCTTCCACGGACTAAAATGGGAAATCCGATCCGGACCGTATGTAACCGATATATCTACTTCTTCCACCGCAAAACCGGCCCACAAAGCACGCACAACAATTTCTACTTCAAAAGCGTAACGTTTACTCCACGTTGGCAACACCTGCAACATTCCCACCGGATAGCACCTGTATCCGCTTTGAATATCCTGCACGGCTTTTCCCGTTTGCACATGTACCCAGAAATTGCCGAACTTGCGCCCAAACCGGGAACCGAAAGGCACGGAAGCATCAAATTTCCGCACGCCTACAACCAATGCACCGGGAACACACTGAGCCCGCTGCACGAAAAGTGGAATTTCCGCCGGATCGTGTTGACCATCGGCATCTAACGTGATGATATGGGTAAAACCGTGTTCCTGTGCCCAGGCAGCGGCCGTTAAAATAGCACATCCTTTTCCGCGGTTGATCGGATGTTGTACCCAAGCCACATCCAATCCCCGCAGCGTTTCTTGCGGAGAAAGCGCACTTCCGTCATCTACCACCAGCACATGGGGCCATATTTTCCGGCAACGTTGTACCACCTCGCGCAAAGTTGCCGCGTGATTATAATGCGGAATAACGACCAAAAATTTTAAGGCTTCTTCAGCGTGCCTTTTCTCCATGCTTGGCATATTTCTTCGTAAAAAGCGGGACGTTCAAACAAGACTTGTTGATTTTTATCCGTCAATAACTGAACACTGTAACCGCGTGTCATAATTTGTTTATGCTCATCTAAAATTGTAAAATCCACATTCAAACGCACTGCTTGTGTATAAAACAACCGGGCTTTTACCTCATATGTATTTCCATGGGTAAGCGGGAGCAAGTAATCTAAATGCATCTGTCGGACCGGGAGCAAAATGCCCCGCTTAAAAAAATCGGCATATCCTAAACCGACGCAATCCCCCAACGCCATGCGGGCGTCTTCACACATAGCCACATAATGCCCGTGCCAAACAATTTTCATGGCATCTATTTCGTGAAACCGTACCGTGTGAAAAATAGATTTCTCAAGTGGTAGCGGATCGCCGGGTTCTTGTTTGAAGTATGTATATGTTTTCATTTATTCTTCTCCGTCACCTGTAAAACCAATTGACTGAATTTTTTATTCTGTTGCGGTTGCACTAATTCCGCGGCTAACCAACCGTCCGGCCGCACGCTTAAACGGATTTCCACCAACGTACCCGGTACAATAGGCCGCAAGAATTTTGCCCGTTTCACACCCGTCAATTCCACCGGTTTTTGCAGCAAACGGCAGGCTCCGTCCACACAAAAAGAAACTTGACACACGGCCGGCAACAGCGGATGCCCCTCAAAGTGTCCCCGAAAAGCCGGGAAATCTGTCCCGATATGATACAGAAATCCCGTCGCAGTTTGTTGTCGGTAGCATGTTTTTATAGCTTGCGTTAAAAACATAATCCCCCCGTTACTTCCAGTTCCAATGTATGGGACGAACCTTGCTCCCGGTACGTAATTTGCCGCGGCGGACACGCCGTTAAAAAATGCGCCTGTACCAATTTTCCCCACCGACGCACCCACTGCGTGGGAATATGCGGTGCCTGTTCATGTACTTGTATCTGCGTAGCATAAACCGTCATATCCACCAACTTAAAAGCCGGCTCCGCCAAGATCACCACCCGGGCCCGGTCCTGTTGGTATTGGCTAATCAACGTAAAAGAAAATCCGGAAGGATTGTCTACACCCACCGCCCGGACCGCTTGTTGCATATCCAGCCCCGGCCCGACAGCCGGCACGCGCACCAACGTGGCCGAACATCCCACACACCCTATTGCCAATAAAATAGCTAATTTTTTCACAAAACACGCTCCCGGAAGGCCGGCAAGATAAACAACGCTACCCCCACCGCCCCCCCAATACCGATGAGGGCACATATTCCCATCATAAACAGAACGCTGTGCCGCGCTAACCCCAATACCCCAAAACCGGCCAACGTGGACAACCCCGCCGCCAATAACGCTTGCGGAGGATATACCTCGTGCAATTGCTCGCGCGCGGCCCGGTATTTCATGAGTTGGAAAATAGCGTAATCAATCCCCAACCCTACTAAAAGCGGCAAGAAAATCAGTCCCAATATATTGACGGTTATTCCAAAAAACGCCAAGCAACCGAATAAAATACATCCGCCTAAAATAACAGGCACAAAACAAAGAAGAGCTTCTTTGAAATTTCTAAAAATCATCCAAACAGCTACCCCATTGAATAATAACGCCCAAATGACTACCTGTACGGCCTCGTCTTTCACGCCGCGTGCTAATTTTTGTTGCAGCTGAGAGGCCGATACGAAAACGGCCGGGTGCTGCTGCGCGACCGTTTGATAAACAGGGGTGTCTTCCACTATGTTCATAACCGCATACGAACCGTCTGTCAGAGTCAATATCGGATTGTACCAAGCCGTAAAATCTACCGTCGGAGAATGAGGTTGTTGTAATCGTTTCCAAAACGACTCAAAAGCAGCCGGATTCAACCCGTGACGGACGGCTTCCGTCCGCAGCGATTGACGGGCGGAGCGAATACGCCCCGGCGTCCAAAATTGTTGCCAACGCGTTTGATTTTCGGCCCGGGTTTTAGCGGATACAAACAGTTCACTCACCGGCAACGAAACCGGCAGAACAGCCGATAAATTCTCATTGTGTACCAGCGCCTCATCAGCTGTTTTCCCTAACGAAAACAACAACGCCCGTTTGTCTGCCGTAAACAGTTGATCCGTTATCTTTTTATCTTGTGCAAAAGCGGATGAAGTGGAATTTAATGCCTCTAACCCCTGACGCAGGGATGTATGCGTAATTCCCCATATACCCCACACTACCAACAGGACACTCACACTACACGCCGAACGCCACGAAAGCGGTTTTATCTTTATCCCGCGCGGCGCAACCGATACGGGCGAGCGAAAATAAGCCGGGAATACCTTTAGTGCCACTCCTAACGCCAACGATAAAGCCACCAATGCAAAAACGGCTATCTGCTTAAACACCTCTACCGAAGATAAAAAAAGTGCCGCAAAACAAAGGGCAGAAGTTAAGAAATTACACCACAAATGTTTGCGGATTTGACTATGCATTTTAGCCGAATCAACCGAGGAAGTTTGACACGCAAAATACACATAAATTGCGTAATCTACCGATAAACCCGCCACCACACTGCCAAACCCTAACGTAATACCACTTATCCGGCCGAACACAAGTTGCGTCACCAACGCCGCCGGCGGCAGAATGCCTATTGGCAATAAATAAATCAGCAGGGCACGCCGGTTACGGAAAAAAAGACCGAAAACACTTCCCAACAATGCCAACCCCACCAGTGAAATCAGCAGCAAATCCCGCTTGATAACCGACATGTTTTCAAGTGTGTAACGTAATCCGCCCATAAAAAACACCCGCACACCGGCCGGCAACCGTTGCTGTTGTTGTGTAAACCAACGTTGCAACCGCCGGGCCGCCGTCAAATCCGATACGACCGCCGTAGAATCATACAATCCCACCTGTACCGTTCCGTCCGGAGAAGCCAGCAAACCGTCTTGGTATTCCGTATTCCCTTGGCCCAGTTTTTTCCATTTATCAAAAAAAATTTCCGTCAAGAACAACGGGTCCTGCGTCATTTGCTGTTTAGTAAACATACTCTCTAATGAGAATAATCCTTCTTGGTAGCGGTCAAACTGACTGGCTACTGCGCGCGGAGTCAATTTCCGGGTTGCAACTAGCTGGTCCTGCGAGGTAAAAAGTGTGGGCAACACGTCCAATACTTGTGGTATAAAATCGGCAGCAGGATTACCCACCGGACGAATCAATTGCTCTTGCAAGAGTTGCTCGCGTATTTGTTGAGCGGTTTGGAAAGCTTGGGTAGCGGACGGAGCTTGTGCCACGACCATCATTTTTTGACTTAGCGGAGAGTGCCCAAAAAGTTCCACTTGTTGTTTAATACTTTGGGGTATTAAAGCCAAAACATTTTCCTCAATAGGTCCATGGGCAACACCTGCTATACAGGCAACGGCTCCCGCTATAAACACGAGCAACGGACCATGCCCGCGCAGCCACTTCATAAGAAAACCTCATCGGAAAGTGTGGGATTTAATTGTGTGTGACGAAACTTCCATAATACAAAATCGCCATTAGGTTCCTCCATTTTGACTTGCGTGACCAACCGGGGATCTTGCGCATCCAGCCAAACGGTAATTTGTTTGATGAGTTTATGGTCTTTCGCACGCGGAGTAAAACGGATTGCCCGTTTTTCAAAAGAAATGGCATACTCCTTTTGCAACGCTTCTAAATCCAACGTCAGCCACACCAACATCTGAGCTGCCAAGATACGACCCATCACGTTCTGTATGGGAATTTTACGGGAATCCTGTATCCGGTAAATATGATTACGCTGCATTAAAAACCCGTTCTTAAAGGGTTTTTGATATTGCCAACGCAACTGTTGGGCTTGTTTATCAAACACCAAATTCCCTTCACTCTGAATTGGCTGATTGAGCAAAGCGAGGTGTTTTTCTTCGGTAAAATCACTTTGCAACGTTTTCACTTCCGCAAAACGCATCGCATAATCCTGCATTCCCAAGTTTTCCGCTTGGGCCAACGCAACATAGCTCCACAGACAAATCATCATCCCCACTAAATACTTTTTCATAACGAAGACGGAGGTTCTTCTCCTTGCCATACAAAAACATAAACGACGGCCTGTGCTAATTTTTCGCTACCGCGCCACACTTCCCCGCGGACAATGTGTGTATCAAAACACGTATCTGTTTTTTCCGTATATACGGTTAATTCGTCTCCGGCGTAAACCGGTGCAAACAACTGTACTTCCCGCAAGCTGGACAAGAATCCGCCGCCATTCATACTCAGTCCCTTTTGCGTACGCCGATATCCTTCGCACACACCAAACCCCTGTGCAATCAGTTCACAATGGACTTCCGGGGCCAGCGTGCCGTCCTCCCGCAAAAACAGATGCTCTTTCCCTACCACGGCCCGAGCCACTCCCGTTTTTTCTTGTACGTCCAAAACCCGCTCCACCAACAACATGGGGGACCGGTGCGGAATCAGCGACGTAACGGATGGATAGGTGGTCATAATATCGGTCTTGTTCGTATTATTCCTGTTCTTGTTCACGGGTTTTATCCACAAATTCCATAATTTGTTTTTTAACGGCTTGCGCCATATGCAAAGGGCCTAATTCTCCCGGATAATCAGCCGGTTGTACCGCGGGAAACTCTTTAAGCACAATACGGGCCGGCCGAATTCGGAAAGTGCCTGCCGGAAGCATCCGTTGCGTACCGACAATGGCTATGGGCACAACGGGCAAGTTGAGTTGCCCGGCTAAATAAAAAGCCCCACTTTTAAAACGCGCCTGGGGATTTTTGCGGGATCCTTGCGGGAAAAAAACAATATCACACCCGTGTTCTACCGCCTGGCGGCACAGAGTTAACATCTGCTGGGGGGATGTTTTTTCCGCGTCAATATATCCGGCTTCGTTCATCACATAGCGGAAAAAAGGTAATCGGAATACCCACCCCTTGGTGATGTACACTACATTGCGAAAGCCAAACAAACTAACTGTATACAAATCCACCGCGGAAGCGTGATTGGCTACAATCACACAACTGCCCGAAGGACGGGAAGTGGCACTCACACACATTCCCCGGCTGGCAGCCCGCACGAGGGCCATAATTCCGCGCGACTGGATAAAAACAAATTTACGCACCCGGTTTCCGGTTTTGTCGCGCCACAACCATAAGAAAGGTGCCGCCAACAAAGTGGAAAAAAACAACCACAAGAGGGCCGCTCCTCCTATAAAAACCGTGTTAAAACCTGTGCGCAACCGCTCCATATTATTTGGAATGGGCGTGTGCCAAGGTTTCAATAAAATTGTACAAATCGTTCAACGTGACAACTGTGCGTAAATCATACCCTTGCCGCAATGTCACGCCAAACTGTTGTTCCAGTACGACCACCATATCCACCGCATCCAAACTATCCAGTCCCAAATCATCTTTCAGTTTGGCCGTGGGAATCAATTGTTCTTCCTTAAATTCAAATTCCTTCTTTAATGCCTCATTCGTTTTTTGAATAATTTCTTCACGTGTAATCACAGGGGCCTCCTAAGTAGTAACGAACAATTATTTCCTCCAATCGCAAAACTATTTTTCAAAATGATATGCACGGGCCGCTGCTCGGATTGCGTCACGTACTGCAACGGTGCACAACGGGTATCCAGTTGGTCCAAATTTTGGGTAGGCAGTACCGTCTGTTCGGCCAGCATCCGCACACAAGCAATGCTTTCTAAACTGCCACTGGCTCCCATCGTATGCCCGATATGTCCCTTTAAACTGTTAACAGACAAGCCGGAGCCGAATACCGCGGCAGCGGCTTGCGTTTCGGCAATATCACCGGCAATGGTTCCCGTAGCGTGTGCATTCAATAAATCTACCTCTTCCGCACGGACTCCGGTAGCCGCCAATGCCCCTTGCATGCATTCTTGTAGCGTTCCTGCCGAGGGATAAGCCATGTTCTCCGTCTCTGTATTGGCATAAAAACCGAGCACTTCAGCCAAAATCGGTGCATGACGTGCCAGCGCACTTTTTTTACTTTCCAGAAAAACGAGTCCGCACCCCTCCGCTACTACCAATCCGGTACGGCTTGCGTCAAACGGACGGCAAGCGGCCGCCGGATTCCCGTTAGAATGGGTGGAAGTAGCTTGCATAATATCAAAACAAGCACTGAACAGAGGATGATATTCTTCCGTACCGCCGCACAAGGCTTGGTTAACCAGCCCCGAACGAACAGCCAAAAATCCCAGCCCGATGTTCATGAGCCCCGTTGAACAGGCTTCACTGCCCCCCATAGCCGGACCGTTAATTTTGAGTGCCTGGCACACACCTGCCAACGGAGAATGGTTCATAATTTGTAAAAAATCGGACGTCTTAACCAGGTCCAACCGGGTACCCTGAATGTATTGCGCCAGTTCCATCCAGACGGAAATACTGTTTAGTGTAGACCCCATGAAAAAGCCCAACTTATCCGGGGCTGCCTCATAGCCGGCTTGCCGCAACGCTTCTTGTGCGGCGCAATAGGCATATAATCCCATGCGGCTCATTGTACGGCGATATTTGCGGGGAATAAAAGAATAATCAGCCGCAGGAACGGTGGCTGCTACCTTCGTACGTACTAAGGGAAGTGCCTCTAATTCCGCAACGGTATGCATGCACGTGCGGCCCTGCAGGAGTCCTTCCCACAAGGGTTGCACTCCAAAACCATACGGCGACACCGCCCCCATTCCCGTGATTACAACGGCGTTTGAATCATCCATATTTACATTATATCAATTTAACCCAAATTCCTTACATACAAATACCGCCGTTTACCTGGAACACTTGCCCGGTAATGTAGGAGGATTTCTCCGAACATAAAAATGAAACCAAATGGGCCACTTCTTCGGGCTTACCCAGGCGGTGCAACGGAATAAGCGGCAAAATTTTATCTATGGGTAGTCCCTCCAACATATCGGTTTCAATAAATCCCGGGGATACGGCATTGACTAAAATATTACGTTTAGCTACCTCGGCCGCCAAACTGCGCGTCGCCCCGACGATACCGGCTTTGGCCGCCGAATAGTTGGTTTGTCCCGGTACCGGCGCGTGCGCAGCGGAAGAAGCGATATTTACAATACGTCCCCGTTTGGCATGAATCATGGCAGCCAACACCGTTTTGGTTACACAGTAGAATCCCCCCAAAACAGTAGTCAAAACATCTTGCCACTCTTTATTTTGCATAAAGATCAGCAAGTTATCCTTGCGGATACCGGCATTATTGATAAGCGCGTAAGGCGTATTCCGGGCCAACAAGGGCTCTAATGCGGCCGCCACGGCTGCCTCATCCGCTACATCAAACGGCAGTAATGTACACGCCGCCCCTAAACTTTCTATTGATTTTTTAGCTTCGTTCGCCGCCGCATGATTGGAGCGGTAATTTAACCAAATATCAAAACCATCTTGAGCCAACTGCCGGGCAATGGCCAGTCCAATGCCGCGGCTGCCCCCTGTAACCAATGCAATTTTTCGTGAAGCATCCATAATCTGTCTCCTATACTGGGATATATTTATGATACCAAAATGTCCTTTAAAAACAAATTACCTTTTCCCCCAAGAAGCCAACCCCGACCGTCCCCCCACTTGAAGGGCTGGACTTACCTGCCAGAAAAAGTTTATAATAGTATTATATGCTATTATGTGGGAGTGCCTTTATGTGTGCAAATCGGAAAGGTTTTACGTTAATTGAACTCCTGGTGGTTGTGCTAATTATCGGCATTTTGGCCTCGTTTGCTATGCCTCAATATCACACAGCCGTCTTGAAAAGCCGGTTGGCTACTTTACGCAGTAATGTGCGTTTGTTAGCAGACGATTTGGAAATGTATAACCTGGCCATGGGGGAATACCCGAACGGAGATTTATCCCTTTTGGATATAGGGATTACCGGATGTACGGTGACCGGCGATACCCTGAATTGTAATAATGGGAACGCATATAGTTTCGGTTCTAGCGAGGCAGACCAACCCGTAGGCGGTTTTTTAGGTAATTCCCAAGGGTTGGCTTTTATACAATATCTGCAAAATAGCCCGAACGTCTTTAAGCGGGGCCGCCGGGAATGTTGGGCAGACTCCTCCAATCCGCGGGCAATTCGTGTTTGCCAACAAATGGAAGGAGAATTACTGGGAACCAGTACCTGGCACAGTGACGCTTCCGAAGGCCACACTGCGGCCGCGTGGAACGTGTATCAACTGAACCACTGATTTTCCGTTCCTCAACCAATTATTCAACTACATCATTAAGGAAGGGTGGCCGAGTGGTTTAAGGCGTCAGTCTTGAAAACTGATGTAGGGGCAACTCTACCGAGGGTTCGAATCCCTCCCCTTCCGAAAAATTGGAAATCCCGCAAAAGCGGGATTTTTAATTTTTTGGGAAGGTGGAGTGACACCAACTGCTTGGTGTCACGTCGGGATTCGAAGCCCGGAGCGATGTACGAGTTTTGCCGTAGGCAAAGGCGAGTACCGCGAGGGCGGGCCCGGGCAAAATTTCCGTCAGGAAATTTATGCAGGGCGAATCCACACCAACTGCTTGGCGTCACGTCGGGGGTTAAAATTATTCTCCCAAAACAACCTCTATCTCTACCGAATTGCTACGCCCCAGATCGTCCACCGCTTGCACCAAGTGTTTCCCTTGTCCTAAGGAAGATATTAAACTTTCCCGCGGGCGGCCACTTCCCACAAAGACGTCATCCACAAACCAAAATACTTGCCGGGCATCGGCATCTGTATTGGCTTTAAACGGAACCTGCGCGGTATGGGCCGGCGACACAATATAATACGAAATACCCGCCACGGGCAATACAATTTCCGGCGGGACTCCTTGGCGGGCCGTTTCCTCTATATCACAACCGGGCATATAACGCGGAATCGGTGTTTTGTGGATACCGGCGGACTCAAACAGTGTTAAAATATCTTTCGGCCAAAATTCAAAAACACGTTTTTCGGTTTCGGATTCTTGATAGCGACAAGCACGCAAGCCGGTCTTTTTATCCAGTAAAACTTCCCGGTGAATGGAAGAAATTTTTAGCGGAGAAACCCCCGGAATAAACCACGAAAATGTCGTTTTCGGGCAAAACCGACCCGGCAAATCACCCGTGGGAGCACAAACCTCTACCCGTTTTACATTGAGCCCGTCAGCCGACAAAGGCAAAAAAGGCTCCGCGGGTTGGTTACGTACGGTGAGGGCCGCTAATTCAAAAAAAAGTTCCCCCGCGGCCGTTCTTCCCCAAAAGTGCGGATTTCCTTCCCCGGAAAAATTCCCCACCCACACCACCAGTACATACGGGCCGAAAATTCCCGCCGCCCAGGCATCTTTAAAAGAATACGAGGTTCCCGTTTTCCACGCCACTTTAACAGGGTCTCCGGACGCGTTGACTAAACGCAACGATTGGGAAGGAGCCGGATTAGTAGTTAGCATATCAAACAATATAAAAGCGGCTTCCGGAGATAACAACTGTTCTCCTTCGTCCGGGACCGGATCACGGGTTAAATGAATCGGCCGTAGCTTGCCGTAATTAGCCACCATTGCATACAACCGGGCACACTCCAACGGGGAAATATCCAAACTCCCAATTGCCGCGCTCAACCCATAATGGGTGGCATCCCGCAAATACGAAACCCCTCCCCTTTTTAAAAAATCAATAAATTGCTCAATTCCTACCCGCCGGATCAGTTCTATGGCCGGAATATTCCGGCTGCGTACCAACGCCTCTTGCGCAAAAACCGGGCCTACAAATTGCCGGTCGGAATTTTCCGGCGCGTAAATACCAAAATACTGCGGGGTATCCCGCAACAACGTCATGGGATGAATCAGCCCCCGGTCCAAAGCCAAGCCGAATAAAAAACTCTTTAGCACAGAACCCGCCATCCGTTTAGCCGTAACACCGTTCACCTGGCCGGCTATTTGCTCGTCGTAAAAATTAGCAGAGCCGATCCACGCCCGCGCCTGCATCGTTCTTGCGTCCAGTAGGACAACGGAAGCGTTATGAATACCCAGCGATTTTTTGCGGTTCACATATTCACGCACGGCTTGCTCATAGTGCGTTTGTAAAGATAAATCCAACGAGGAAAACACCTCGCTTTTAGGAACCCGCGCATCCAAATAAGTGACCAAGTGCTCCGCCGAAAACGGACGGTCCTTGGGCCCGAATACAGTAAGCGGCATAGCAAAGAAATCCCGTTGGGCACTATCTTGCGGATGCGTGCGCAGCCAACGTTCAAAAACTTGTTGGCGTATTTGATACATCTGTTGATAACCGGTAGCCGTATCCGGATGACGTTGATTGGGGTTTTGGGAAATAACTGCCAAGGTAAATGCTTGCACTAAATTGATATCTTCCAACCGGCGTTTAAAGTAGGTGAGGGAAGCGGCCTGGGCACCCTCTATATTATATCCGTAGGGGGTCAAATTGAGATACGCTTCTAAAATATCTTTTTTACTGTAACGTAATTCCAGCCATACGGCAAGCACGATCTGCTTGAGTTTTCCGCTTACGGTTTTTGTGTTCAAATGATACAACAGCCGCGCCGTCTGCATGGTAATAGTGGAAGCCCCCTGCCGACGGGATTTTTTAACAAAAGTGGTCAAGAACCCTTTCACTAACGAAACTGGATTAAAACCGGGGTGATAATAGAAATAGCGGTCTTCATAAAATAACACGGCTTGTTGAAATGAAACAGGAACGTCTTTTAACGGGATAAAAATACGGTATTTTTCATCATAGGAAACACTGAGGCGCAACAACTGCCCGTCTTGTGAAAAAAATGATTTGGAAAAAGAATAATCTGCCAGCAAAGAAGGACGCGGATAAAAACGAATAAGTAGTAGCCCCAACAAACACGCCGCCAATAAAACAGCGGCGTATTTGCGGGGAGTAAAACGAGGAAAAGCCATACGTTATTGCCTAGGTTTTACCACAAAAGAACCTTCGGCTCCGGTGGCGGAAAGGGCCGTATTATATAACCCTGCCGCCGTAATAGCCGGCACACGGAAATTACCCACGGCCGTCAATTTCACTCTATATATATAGGTAACGCCCTGCGTTCCGATAGGTCCGTAAATAAGCAGTCGGTCTTCCCGCTCATCATAATAATCCACATACCCCGACGAACGGAAAGAGCCGGGCACAATACTCATGCCTCCCGGCAACAAATCGGTAATAACGGCATTGGTTAAGGAAGTTTTAAAAGCCCGCGCCGTAATTTTTACTTCAATTTCTTCTCCGATTTTACCCACGGGCTCCGGCACTTGATACACACGAGATACTTCTATCCCTTTGGCGGTGGCTGCAACGGGATCTTGGTCATATCCTTGTTGAACAATACTGTAATATAACGGTGCAGTCAGTTTTGTCTTTACTTCAAATGCTTTGACACCCGTGGGGAAATCAGCCTCCACGATAGACCCACTTTTTGGAGTCGGCGTTAACCGGTTACCGTCTGCCAATACTTCTACCTCTTGTGCCGCCAACGTATAGTTTTGGGCGTAAGCGTGCAAAGCCAGCATAGACAAAGCCGCCGTCATCGTGTTATAGCGTTTTTCCCGAATATCGGTCAGCACGCTGTCCACCAATTTGCGCGTAGTACTCTCTTGCAATAATTGCGGGAAATGCATCCCCACTACATACAAATACGTGGCATTGCGCGCGAAGGAAGAATCATAATCATCATAAAACGCATACTCTTTTTGCGGCTTATAGGCTTTAATGATTCGCAGGGCCTTTTCGTCATTTTGAAGCAACTTATAGACGGCTGCCATATAAATACCCGTTACGGAGTTTTGCCAATCCGTTTGGTGTTTATTTAAATATTCTTCCAAATCGTACAAATCGCTGGTCAGTAATACGCCGCTGCGCGCCGCCAAATAATACGCGTAAGCACTCCAACGCGGATTTGGGTAAGAATTATCCCGCGCAGTTCGTTTCACCCACTCCAAAGCCCGCTCCTTTAAAGCCGCAGACACCGGATACCCCAATTGTTCGGCTTCCGTCAACATATGAAATGCATACAATGAAGCATACACATCCGTCTTAGAACCGGTATCCCACAAGGAAAAACCGCCATCGGGCTGTTGACGCATTTGCAATTTCTTATGCGTTTTCTCAAACGTTTCCAGGGCCGCGGCTTTGTCTGCGGTAGAAGCATAGAACACAATCGCGGGGAAAGTTTGGCTGACAATTTGTTCGGTGCATCCGTGCGGGAAATTTTCCAGATAATTACCTAACCCCAATGCCACAACGAGTGGGCTGGGTGAAACGGCAATTTTCCGTTTAGAAAAAGGAGCGTATAAGTTACGTTTAGCAAACTGTTTAATAGAAAAATTTCCCTTTCCGCTTCCCGTATCCATGCTCACACGATACGCACTGGCGGGACGTACACTCAACGTAATGGTACGTTTTGCCGTTACATGAGCCGGTTCCAACGCGGCTTCAAAATGGATTTCCGCTTCCCCTAATTGTTCCAAGGCTTTCACTTGGAAAGAAACTGTTCCTTCCTTTTGATACGGTATACGAACCGTTTGCCGGGGATTACCCACTACCTGCAAATTGGAGGAAGTTTTAATTTGTACGCGGATGTCATCCTGCGTGGTCTTCTCGTACTGATTGGACACTTTCACGGAGGCTTCAAAAGTATCTCCCGGAGAAACCGCCACCGGCCCGCCGGCACTGAGCACCAACGGGGCCCGAACCGTTACGTCCTGTTGCGCACTGGCCACCGTTTTGGCGGAAACCGCCACCGCCATGATGCGGATTTTCCCGTTAAAATAATCGGGCACTTGATAGGTATACGTCTTCGCTGCGGCAGATGCTTCTAATACTCCGGACCAAAACACAACCGGTTTGTCTGTTTTACGCGCAAACGGATTGAGCCCCAGCTCGGCCAGCGAACCCCCGTAATCTTGGTCTCCGCCGATACCATATACTTCTTTCAGCACGCGCGGATCGGCCATCACTAAATCCCACATCTGGTATGTCCGCACCCCCAAACGCTGTTTGGGAAAGAAATAAGCCAGCGGATTGGGCAACTGATACCGAGCCACTTGCAAAATACCCTCGCTGGCTCCGTACAAAATAATTTGTGCAGGATGCGAGGTGGCATACGATATATGTAACGTATCCCCCGGTTTAACCAGAGTGGGCGCTTTTAAATCAATGCGGGAAATATGTTGTGAAGGAATCACATAAAAGGGAGCCACCGCATAACTATGCGGACTCAGTAAAATTTCTTTGGAACCGACCGACCGCAAGAAGGAAACATTAAGATAAGCGCTCCCCACCAAATCGGCCGGTAAGGTGATACTTTGCACGGAACTGTTTGTATCCGTTTTGAACCACTTGTACGCATAGACTTTATCTTTCTCTAATGTAATCAGGCCGATGCCCGTATAAGGAGCCGTGATATTAAAGCGAACCGTTTCCCCCGGTGAAAAAGTATCCTTTTCTAAATTTAACCGCAACTCGGCACTTCGCTCCATATTATAGGACACGTCCGCATCGCCGGACACCATAAACTCCAGCCGCATCACCTTTTCATCCGCACTGTTATGCAGTTCCAGTGCGTACAAACCCGGCGATTGCGTAGGCAGTACGTACGAAGTTCCTTCTTTTGTTAACTGAAACGGTTTAGCAGATAACGGTGTTTCCTGCAAAACCGATTGATACCGAAACGAATGATTAGAGCGCACCGGCACGGAAACATATTGTCTGCTCAACAAGTGAATCGTCAAATCTTTCAATTCAATTTTATTTAAATTAGCATCCAATGCAATGAAATCTACCGTCTGTCGGGAACGTTGCGGGATATAAGATAAATCTGCCTTCGTTTTGTATCCCACCACATACGGATGAGAGGAAACCAGCAACTTGTCTTGCGCCGGTACACTGCGCCCGCTTTCCTGTTCAAAAGCTTCTGCACGCAAAACCAGCTGATACGTTCCTTTATCGTAGGAAGACAAATCAATCGGCTGTATAACTTCTCCCTTATCAGACGTTACTAATCCCTCAAAAGAAATTGTTTCTGTTTTTGCAGGTCCTTTTCGTTGAATCGTATCCGCAAAAGAATATTCCGGATAGGAAGCAAACGTAAAAGAAGTGGGATACAGTTGAACTTTCATATGAACCGAATTCCCCACAGCCGGAACCCCAAACATATTCTGCACGTCCACTTTACCTTGGAGACCTTCTAAAGGTTGCCAACCCTTGTGGGCAGGGCTTTCCAAAACGGCTTTCACCTTTAAT
Organism: Candidatus Avelusimicrobium intestinale; assembly: GCA_902765225.1. Taxonomy (GTDB): domain Bacteria; phylum Elusimicrobiota; class Elusimicrobia; order Elusimicrobiales; family Elusimicrobiaceae; genus Avelusimicrobium; species Avelusimicrobium intestinale. Next base: position 32,530 of record CACWYV010000003.1, on the reverse strand, counting down.
TTATCCTCTTGAAATTCTTTTACTTCAAAAGAAATACCGGAGATATACTGTTTGTTCTCGTGATAAACGCGAATTTGGTATTCCCCTGTGGGGGAAGAAGCTTCCGTAGCATACGTAAAATCACGCAGCCCCGTAGCGGGTAAAGAAATCTTTTTGTCCCACACGGTCTTCCCTTTAGGATCTTCTATACGCAGTTGGATAGGTAATCCTGCCGTTGACGACCACCGTTTATTTTTGGCCACCAACGCAAATTTAATTTCCTCCCCGGGCCGATAAATTCCCCGGTCTGTAAAAAGCAACACGTCTAAATTATTCTGTTGCGCATACGGGTCTTCCCCGCTTACATTAAAACGGCTATAACTGACCTCCCGGTTACCGTTATCTAACGGAATAAACGAGTAGTCTTCCCCTTGAGATGCCAGCACGGCTACCGGCTTTTTTTCGGGGCTGACTTGCGAAGATATCTCAAAGTCGGCAACGCCCTGATCATTGGTATAGCGGGTTTTTGCAATCGTACCGTTGCGTGCTAACAGTTCCACCTTAGCACCCGCCAGCGGCTGCTGGGAAGACAACGTAAGGGCAAATACTTTGAGCCCTTTTTCTTCTTCTTTATATAGGAGCCCAATGTCTGAAACTAAAATTAAACGCCGCGCATTCGTATCCTCTTGTTCATCCGTCGCCTCTACGATAAACAGCCCGCTGCTGTCGGCTTTCAGGTACTGAGTTAAATTCAATGAAAAAAAGTTGGGTTTTATATCCGAATCCGCTAACGGAATATCTTTACGGAACACTTCGGCCATATCATATTCACTAAAAGAAGGATATCCGCCGCAACTGTATTCCCGTCCGGAATCCGAATCTCCCTCTTCTTCATCATAAGGCTCATACGTATAGCCGAAACAGGGCTTGCTGATATCTCCTTTCATTTGGGACACCAAATGATTGATATCCGAACGGCGAATCCGGGACACAGCCACTTTGGCTTTATCAATCCCTTGGGAAACAAATTGCAAAACGGGGTCCTTTTTGAGGGACATAAGAGCCCCGGTACCAATGATTTTCAGACGTTTGGGATGTTTTTGGATGGGCAAAACAAAAGCACGAACCTTTTGGCTGACAAACTCCCCTTCCGAAGTAATTCCTGCCGCAAATTCCACAAACGCATACCGTTTTTGATCACGGGTTTTCAAATTGGTAACAATTTGGAAAGAGGGAATCGTACTGACCCCCGGGATGGCTTTTAAGTGAATTTCCGTGGCCTTATCCAGCACGGCACGAACTTCTTCCACGGATTTTTCTCCCCAATTTTGCTTTTTACTTAACGGTAATAGCCAGGCTTTTACTTTTCCTTCCGCCAGCAACTTTTGCGCGCTTACCAAATCGGTAAATTCGGCCGCCAACGTATAAGGAACTCCTATACGGGCAGGCGGCAAGATTTTTACTTCTTTGAGGTTAAAAAATTTATTTACATTGTCTAAAGTTAAAAAAGACTTAGCGGACATCTTTCCCCATTTAAATTGCAGGGCCACTTGTTGGTCTTGGTTGGTCAACTTAATATTATCGTAGCGGATGGAAAGTACCCGTTTATTGTCGCTTAAAGTGACCTGCGGCGTAAGGGCCTTCTTATCCAACGTTAGTGATACACCTTTGACCGCTTCCGGTTCTACAGCATAGTCAAAATGTACTTTACCGCTGATAGACATATGTTTTTTTTGTGTACCGGGATATGAAAAAAACTCATCAACCGTCACTTGATTGGGTTCGGTAGTAAAAGATACTTTCCGGTTACTTAACCTGGGCAGAAAAATTTTAGGGTTTACTTGAACTTCATATTTTTTGGCAGGCTGCCAAGCCGTTTCCGGTTTAAAAATTAATGCATCCTCATCAGGGGAAACACTCCACACACCTCGGATTTGCGGCGTAATACGAATTAGAGAATTTAGTTGTTGGTTACTTTGTAATATATCTTGCCGAAACAGAGGGACAGAAGCATCCCCCTCCGCTTCGGGACGTTCGGCGTTGATCACTAACTTCCCGAACATCGGTCCGGACTTGTCATCCTCCTCTTCGCTCACTTCCGAAGAGGAAGAAATTAACATATCGGCCGTCAGCTCTACCCGGTGGGCACTCAATTTGTGATAAATAAATACACTCACTCCCCCCAACAACACCAGTAATATGCCCGCGTAAATTGCCTTGCGTAATGTATGAGTCCGCCTAGCGGCCGATGTCTTGCTTTTCATCACTTACACTCCTTGATTATGAGATTTGTTATTCCGGGATAGGATAAACCCGGCCGGACTCCTCCCCGGGAGTCCTTCCGTTCCTGTTAAAATAAAATTAACTTTCCATCACAGACGTTGTCCGCACGTTTTTTTTAGGAAGTAAACTAAATAAAATGTAAGCGCTTAGCATCTGCAAGGTAAACGACATGGATACTAACAAATACCGGAACACCTTCACAGATTCCAATGACGGCTCCGGCAGCAACCCAGAAACCAAATTAACCACCACGCGCACAAGCGGCATAAAGGTAAAATCGGCACTGGTCAACAGCGCCAACAAACCTTGCAATACCGCCAACACCCCCACTAACCGTTCCTCCAGAAGAATAAATACAACTTGGGAAAAATACAAAACACAAAAACCCATATGCAACCGCAACAATATTCCACCTTGCGTGATGTCTTTTGCAATGAACGCCACATTCACCAATCCCCCTAGCAGGCAAAACCAAAACACAATTTTTACCCAGATATTGAGATTTGAAAAACGTTCTAAAAAAGATTTCATAATTACCGGTTCAATAATAAAGCTCGTTTTCGGGCGTGAATCTGCAACGCTTGTTCAATCAACCCGTCCAAGAGGGCAGGATAACTCTCCCCACTGGCTTCAAATAATTGCGGATACAAACTGGTCTCACTCATACCCGGCAACGTATTGATCTCGGAAAAGTAATACGCCCCGGATTTATCCATCAAAAAATCTACCCGCGCTAGTCCGCTTCCGTGCAAAGCCCGGAAAAGGGCCTCACTGTCCCTCCGCATATGAGCGGCTGTGTCAGCCGGGATATCCGCAGGAACCTTGGTTTCACAACCTCCTACCACCAAATACTTCGCATTATAATCAAAAAATTCCCCAGCCAACGTGCGCAGTTCACCGCAAGCAGAGGATTTTAAAGACGATCCTTCGCCATACAATGCACAAAAAATTTCGCGGGCATTATCTACGCCCTTTTCTATCATCACATCACTGTCAAACTGCAACGCAAAGTCTACGGCCGGTTTCAATTCTTCTATCGTTTTTACTTTCCGCACCCCGACGGAAGATCCCAATCGCACCGGTTTTACAAACACGGGGAATCCCTGCTCATGCACCCAAGCAGCCAATGCTTTTTCATCATACGCTTGCCCTTGATGGACCGTGCGGAAGGGCAATACCGGAGCCCCAATGCTTTGCGCGATTTGCTTGGTAATAATCTTATCCATTCCCATAGCTGAAGTAATTACCCCGCACCCTACATAAGGCACGTCCAACGTTTCCAGCAAACCTTGCATAGTACCGTCTTCGCAATTGGTACCATGCAGCACCGGGAAAATCACGTCGGCCTTAATTTTAACAGAACCGTCCAACGCACACAGATTGGCATCCGGCATAAGCACGGGAGTAACGGGCACGTCTTGCGGTTGCCGAAACCCGCATTCTTTTTGCAAAAACCAATATCCTTGCTTATCAATGAAAACAAGATGCAATTGATAGCGCTCCGGCCGGGCTGCCAACAAGCGGCACACCGTTTGGGCGCTGTGAACAGAAACTTCGTGTTCGGTAGATTTTCCGCCATACAAGACGACTACTTGTAAACTGGGCATTTTTTATCCTTATTTAACGGATAGGATGACGGGGGTTAGTGATTTTCGTCGTGAAACACCGACCACTTAATCCGCCCGATAAAACTATCCGTTTTAGAGAGAAATTTAGCTGAATTATCCTCTCCGGAAGAATTTTCCTTCCGGGCAATTTTTACATCTGACAAATCGTCTGCCGACTGAACGGTGACTTTGGCCCGGTGGGTAATTTCCACCGGTTTATCGGTCGGTTGAGTCGGGGCCATGGGGGCAATTACCGCAAACTGTTGCGGCAAAATAACGGGGGCATCTGGCTTACGAAGCGGAACCGTCGCAGTTGCATCCGAATAATTTTCAACCGTAGCCGGTTTTTTACGTACCAGCCGCGTTTTTAAAGCAGCTACAAGGGCTGAATGCGGGGCCGTCGGTTTGACCGACGGGGTAGAAACCAACGCGTCCTCCGCGCCGGAGATAGCCGCCGCTGCTTTTAAATCTTCCGCGGAAGGATTAGTCGGAATATCCAACCAAGTCGGAATTCCGTGCCTATCCTGCACCGGCCCTCCCTGACGATTCAGCACGGCAATCTTTTGTTTTAATTTGCGGATAACCACATCATTACGTTTCATCCGCACCAATAATTCTTTAAAATGTTGTTCCAGTTTATTCTTCTCACTCCGCACGGTTTCCAACTCTTGTTGGGCGGTTTGGAATTGGTTGGCTAGCTGGTCCCGCTCAGTCTCCAACGTACGCACCTGCTGGGCAAATTGCTGCGCTTGCTGTTTGGTCTGTTCGTCATGCGCATATTGCAAAGCCGACAACCGGCCCCGCACCGATTGCAATTCCTGCTCTTTGGCGGATAATTTCATGAGGGCCTGTTCTTTGTCCTGGGCCACTTGTTGCAGTTTAGTATTTTCGGTGCGTAAAAGTTCAATTTCTTCTACCTGTCGCATACAACTATCCGAAATTTCCTGCAATTGTGTTTCCAAATGACTGACCCGCTGCTCATACTCTTGGCGGATGGAAATCACCCGGTTATCAAAAGAAAATGTTTTTAACCGTTCCTCGGCTGCGGTTAATTGGTCACGCAAGGCCAAAATTTCGCGGGCCTGTCCGGCCGATTTTTTGAGGGCCTCAATTTTTTCGCGTTGGGCTTTTTTGATTTCACGGTCCAAGGCACTGCTGACCGCTTTTAATTGAGAGGCCTTTTTACGTAATGTAGCAATCAACCGTTCTTTAGCTTGCAACTCCTGCTGATGACGTTCGTCGGACGGAGCCGAAAAAACCGGCACCCCGCGCACCACGAGCGCAGGCGCATCCGCTATATGGGCAGAAATATCAAAAGATTGCCGGACCGACGGAGCCCGTGAAGCGGCCTCCTGTTGGGCGCGGGACAGATTTTCCATGCTCGTTTTTAAATCGGCAATAGAACGGGAGAGGTGCTCCAGAAAAGCGTCTTTGTTTTTTTGTTGTTCCAAAGCACTGCGCGTATAGGAAAGTTCGGATAAAATACGCGCATTTTGTTGTTCGGAAGCGTTAAATTTATTTTCCAATTCTTGGATTTTGTGCGCCAGTTTTTCAAACGAGCGCACATACTGCGTAGATTTTTCGGGCAAGGATTTATCCCGCTTGGGGAATTTGACCGACGAAAACAAATGAAAAGCCGTCCCTTTGGGGTGTTTAAACTTTTCCAAAAACTGCGTTAAATCGCCCGATTCGTTGGGTGAATTTTGTTCGCTAGCCATACTCGCTCCGCAAAAATCTTCCTACTTAAATTTAACCACAAACACGGGGTTACTGTCAATCTTTTTATGACGGAAATACCCTAAAACAGAGACCTGTAGGGGGCTATTGTAACCGGATCATTCAAAAGATCTTGCGCCATGCGGCACAAGAACATGCTTTTCCCGTCACAATAAGCCGTGGTTGTCCAACTACCCGTTCCGAAATCAAGTTCTGATTCCATGGAAAAATTATATGGAACTCTTGGAGCGAGATTTCCACCAAACCGTTTCATTTGGGCTTCTATGAAACACGTGGTGTTCCCGAGTCTAGCCATGTAACAGCCTACAAAGTAAACGAAGTGCGTGCTATCCTCGTAACAATTAGAATTACAAGTTCCCCCGGAACACGTTAATCCTTTTCGTATATCCAGGGAGCCTTCATAAGCGGTAGTATTACTGGAATTGTAACAGGAATAAGTGTCAGGGTCATAGAGCAACATTACCTGTTGGGAAGGAAGAACCGGGTTTTCCTCTTTGAGTAGGTGTATCTGTTTCCTAAAAGTAGACATGCGCTGCAACGCACCGGAAAACCGTGACTTAGCCACTGCTTTTTGATACTGTGGTAACGCGACGGATGCCAAAATACCGATGATAAGCACAACCACCAATAATTCCAACAACGTAAAACCACGATATGAATTGACCTGTTTCATAAAATTCCCCTTACCAAATGAGGCGTTCATACGGCGCTATCGTAACCGGCTCTTCCAAAAGGTCTTGCGTCATGCGGCACAAGAACATGCTTTTCCCGTCACAATAAGCCGTGGTTGTCCAACTACCCGTCCCGAAATCAAGATCCGATTCCATGGAAAAATTAAAGGGAGCTATTTTCCCCCACCGTTTCATTTCGGCCATTATAAAACACATAACTTGTCCGTTTCTTTCCGTTGTGCAGCCTACTATGTAAGCGAACTGCGCATGATCATCGTAGCAAGTCATATCACAACTCCCTCCGCGACACATTAATCCTTTTCGTATATCTAGGGAACCTTCATAAGCAGTGATATGACTGGAAGTATAACAGGAATAAGTGTCAGGGTCATAAAGAACTGCTATATTGGGGGAAGGAAGAACCGGGTTTTCCTCTTTGAGTAGGTGTATCTGTTTTCTAAAGGTAGACATGCGCTGCAACGCACCGGAAAACCGTGCCTTTGCCACTGCTTTTTGATACTGCGGTAACGCGACAGATGCCAAAATACCGATGATAAGCACGACTACCAATAATTCCAACAACGTAAAACCACGATGAGAATTGACCTGTTTCATAAAATTCCCCTTTGTGACCTACCTATCTCTTCGCAGGAAAGAACTCCCCCTACTATTTCCAATTATAACAAAAAGACATTTAAGATGTACGTAGTTTATGACAATTTCAATAGTTGAGCCCGCACGGCTCCCACCAAGTAGAAAGAACCCGTGCATAAAATTACGTCCGCTTCTTGTTGAACGTGAGCCAATGCGGCAGACACATCGGGCATAAACGTCCAGCCAGCGGACAAAAGAGAGCCGATATGACAAGCACCGGCCGCGCGCGACGAAGGAGGAACCGTTACCGTTCCTTGGGAGAAATAAGCCGCCAACCGGGTAAGCATCTGCGGATAATCTTTGTCTTGCATAAATCCGCACAATACCGCCGCCGGTTGCTTACGAAAGGGCGTCGTCTGCCAAAAAGCCAATAAGTTTTCCACAGCCGGCGGGTTATGCGCGCCATCCAAAATAAAGGTTTTATCCCCCTGGTGAAAAATCTCAAACCGGCCCGGCAGTTGTATCTTTTCCATACGGTTAACCAACGCGTTGTCTGCAATTCCTAATGCGTTGGCTGCGTACTCAACCAAATGCACATTTTGAACACGGGCATTGCCTGTGGGTAAAAGGGATCGTACTATTTTCAACGGGGCGTTATTTTCATGTGCCGCTTGCTCCACTACGTGCCTAGCGTCAGGGGGCAACTCCCCGCACAGCACCGGCACACCGGGTTTTATGATACCGGCTTTTTCCGCGGCAATTTCCCTCAAGGTATTACCCAATACTTGTGTATGGTCCAGGCCGATAGAGGTAATGACAGATAAGACAGGCAGGCACACATTCGTAGGGTCTTTACGTCCCCCAAGCCCCGTTTCCAACACTACGTATTGAACTTTTTTTTCTGCAAAATATACAAGCGCACTAGCCGTTAACACTTCAAATAAATTCAACGGCTCTCTTTCTTGCGCCAATACTTTTTCTACCATACGCACGAAATCTTCCGGTAGTATTTCCGTCCCGTCAATTTGTATACGTTCCGTGGGGGAAATTAAATGAGGTGATACAAATAACCCCGTCTTATATCCTGTCGCAGAAAGCACCTGAGCCAACAACATACATACCGTTCCCTTTCCGTTGGTTCCGGCCACATGAATAATTTTGTATGTACGGTGTGGATTTCCCAACCGTTCCAACAGATTTCCAAATGCAGACAGACCCGCTCCGCTATGTAAAGCGGTGCGGGTCTGCAAGTTGGCAAACCAGTCGTTAAAATTCATCTTTATCGGGATTGTACCGGCGGATATCCGCGCCCAAAGCAGTTAATTTTTCTTCTAATTTTTCATACCCGCGGTCCACGTGATACACGCGCTCCACTTCCGTTTCGCCACTAGCGCATAAGCCGGCCATCACCAGGGCAAAGCCACCGCGCAAATCGGACGCTTGCACGTGCGCGGCCGAAAGGGCCTTCACTCCCGTCACCCGGGCCACACTCTTTTCCGTAACGATTTGAGCCCCCATCCGCACCAGTTCCGGTGCATGCATAAAACGGTTTTCAAAGATGTCTTCATCTACTTCCGCCGTTCCGTTGCACAATGTCATAAGCGTCATCCACGGCGCTTGCAAATCCGTCGCAAAACCCGGGTAAGGAGCCGTGCGTATGCGCAACGGTTTGATATCGCCTTCATACGCATGCACATGTACAAAATCCGTCCCCACCTCTAATGTAAAACCGGCTTCTTTCAAATCTTCCAATAAAATGGCGTTATGTTCCGGCACGCAATCCGCGACCATCACATCACTGCGCGTAGCCGCTGCCACTAACATGTACGAACCGCTTTCAATGCGGTCCGCCACGACGGTATGTTCGGCCCCGTGCAACACTTCCACACCTTGGATAATCAAACGTCCCTTTTCATCGGTATGGATGCGGGCTCCCATTTTGTTTAGGAAAGAAATCACATCATCAATTTCCGGTTCTTTGGCAACATTTTCCAAAACCGTTTCCCCGGGCACCAAGCTGGCACACATTAACAAATTCTGTGTGGCCCCCACACTGGGGAAGCGCAGTACAATTTTAGCCGCGTTTAATTCTTTGGCCCGGATAAACACGTTGCCGCCTTGCACCTCACATACGGCTCCTAATTTTTCAAATCCTTTCAAATGGATATCTACCGGACGCACCCCAATCGCACATCCGCCCGGGAGCGGAATTTCTGCCTGCTTAAAGCGGGCCAGTAGCGGCCCCGCCACCCAAAAACTGGCACGCATCTGTTTGACCAACTCATACGGCAAATTATTTTTGAGCGGGCCGTTGGCTTCCACTGTTACCGTATTTTGCCGGTACGTGACTTTCTTGCCCAAGTACTCCAGGATTTTTAACGTAGTGCGCACATCGCGCAAGTCCGGTACCCGGTGCAGGGTACACGGCTCGTCCGTCAGTAAAGTGGCAACGAGAAGCGGCAAAGCCGCATTTTTACTGCCGCTGATATGTACCGTACCCTTCAATTTTTTACCGCCGCGAACCAAAAACCGATCCATAGTGACTCCTTTTTACTTGTTCAATTTTTGCGCCAACACAAAACGCTCTATCCCCACTATATCTTTTTTTACCGTTGCTTGCCAACCGATTTCCGTTAATCCCCGGGCTACGGCCGCCGCCTGTCCCTGACAAAGTTCCAACGCCAGCCACCCGCCGGGATTTAAATAATCCTCCGCCACGCGGCACAAAGGTCGCACAACTTCCAATCCATCCGGTCCGCCATCCAGCGCCAGGCGCGGTTCACACAAGACTTCCGGGGTGAGTGTGTCAACGATTGACGTAGGAATATACGGTGGGTTGGAGACAATTAAATCAAAAGTACCTTGCACCTGCTCCCATAAATTACTTTGTAACAAGTACACACGTTCCTGCAGGTTAAATTGGCGAATATTTTGTTGGGCCACAGCTAGGGCTTTCTCACTTACATCCACAGCCAACACTTGGGCACGCGCAAACCGTTTCGCCAACAAACAGGCAATGCACCCACTTCCCGTACACATATCCAAAAAATGATATGTACCTCTTTTATCAAAGAGAGCCGTTACTATATCCACTAATTCTTCCGTTTCGGGCCGCGGAATGAGTACCTCCGGTGATACCCGTATATCCAACCCACCAAACGGCTGGTGCCCCACAATATGGGCCAAGGGTTCCCCGGAGGCTTTACGCGTTAAATAACTGTGATATTGAGATAATTCTTCGTTGGAAAGGGGATAATCCCGGTGTGCCAGTAGCCACGTCCGCGTCACGCCCAATACACACGCCAAAAGCCACTCGGCATTGGCTTGCGGCTCATCTGAACCGGCTGCCTGCAAACGGGCAGTTGCTTGTTCCAAGACATCAAAAAGTACCGGGGAGGACATGATTAAATTTGCAGATTTTTAAGTTTCTGCTCTACGCGCCAAGCGCGTAAATCTTCTAAAATCGGCTCAATATTGCCTTCCATAATTTCCAGCAAATTGTGGTAGGAAATATCGGTACGGTGGTCGGTCACGCGGCTTTGCGGGAAGTTGTAGGTGCGGATTTTTTCCGAACGGTCCCCGGTACCGACTTGGCTTTTTCGTTCGTCGTAAATTTCTTTATTACGTTTTTCTTCTTCTATCTGGTAAAGTTTAGCCCGCAACATGGCCATTGCTTTTTCGCGGTTAGCACCCTGGTGACGTTCTTCGCGGCAAGAAACCACAATACCCGTCGGCTTGTGCAAAATGCGTACAGCCGTTTCCACCTTATTGACATTCTGACCGCCGGCACCGCCGGAACGGCACGTTTCCATTTCCAAATCTTCGGGACGGATTTGAATATCAATTTCTTCGGCTTGCGGCATAATAGCCACCGTTACCGTAGAGGTATGCACCCGACCGGACGTTTCCGTATCCGGCACGCGCTGCACCCGGTGCGTACCGGCTTCCATACGCAGCCACGAATACGCCCCCTCCCCTTTGATAAACATGCTCACGTATTTACATCCCTTGAGCCCGGTAGGAGTAAAATCCAGGATTTCAGTTGACCAACCTTTCGTTTGGGCAAAATGTTGGTACACCCGCAAAAGTTCCGCGGCAAATAAAGCGGCTTCATCTCCGCCAGCACCGGGACGGATTTCCAAGTAGATATTTTTAGAATCGTTGGGATCCGGCGGGAGCACCAAAATACGCAATTGTTTTTGCAAAACGGGGAGCTGCGCTTCCAATTCCGCCAGTTCTTCTGCCGCCATTTTGACCAATTCTTTATCTTCGCCTGCTTCAATAAGAGCCCGGTCATCGGCAATGGATTTTTCCATCACGGAAATTTCCTGTTCTTTCTCAATAATGGGTTTTAAGAAAGCATGGCGTTTGGCTTTAGCAGCTAAATCCTGTGCTGCCAAATTACCCGACGAAAGTTCTTGTTCTAATTGTTGAAATTCGGTAATATATTTGGAAGTATCCATACGTGCACCTACCTATAGAAAAAGAGCAGACACCAAAAGGTATCTGCTCTTTGGAAACGGCAACGCTATTTGGCCGGAGCAGCGGTCTTGGTTGCGGCCGCGGCTTTTTTGGCCGGTTTCTTGGCGGCTGTTTTTTTGGCAGCTACCGGTTTACGGACCAATTTGGCTTTGGCTTTTACTTCCGTTTTCGGCTTGCGAACCAAGGTTTTCCCCTCGGTTTTGGCATAGCGTTTGTTAAATTTATCTACCATACCTTCCGTATCCAACAGTTTCTGTTTTCCGGTGAAAAACGGATGGCAAGCAGAACAAATGTCCAATTTTAAGGTTTTAGCGGTGGAACGGGTCATAAATTTATTCCCGCACGCGCAAACGGCTTCTACGAAGTCGTACGTCGGATGAATTTTTTCTTTCATAGTTTTTCCTCTAAAAAAATGGTCTAACCCAAACGGGCTTCCTGATTATTATAGCAAATTACAAGAGAAAAAGGGAAAAGAGATTTTTCGGTACTTATATAAAGCCCCGGGCATAATCCCCGGGGCTTTCATATGTATAATAAGGTCGTTACCTAAAACGTACCCAGTTCCATTTGCTTGAAGAAGTCTTTGTTGGACTTCGTGGACGACAATTTATCCAACACCATGGTCATCGCATCCACGGATCCCAACGGCGCCAGCACTTTACGCATAATCCAAACTTTATTCAGTTCATCTTCCGATAAAAGCAAGTTTTCCTTACGGGTGGAACTGCGGTTAATATCCACCGCCGGAAAAATGCGCCGCTCGGACAATTTGCGGTCCAAACAGAGTTCGCTGTTACCGGTACCTTTGAACTCTTCAAAAATTACTTCGTCCATACGGCTGCCGGTTTCAATCATCGCCGTAGCAATGATAGTCAGCGAACCGCCTTCTTCAATGTTACGTGCTGCTCCCAAAAAGCGTTTGGGTTTTTGCAAAGACGTCGCTTCCAGCCCGCCGGTCAGCACACGGCCCGAAGACGGAGCTACCGTATTATAGGCACGGGCCAAACGGGTCAAAGAATCTAACAAAATCACCACGTCTTTACCTTGCTCCGCCAGGCGTTTGGCTTTTTCAATGACCATTTCGGCCACTTGTACGTGACGGTCGGCCGGTTCATCAAACGTGGAAGCCACCACTTCGCCTTTGACACTGCGGCTCATATCGGTTACTTCTTCCGGACGTTCGTCAATCAGCAGCACCATCAGCACCGCATCTTTGTAATTTTCGGCGATGGAGTGGGCAATGGCTTGTAAAATCATGGTTTTACCGCTTTTGGGCGGAGCCACAATTAAGGCGCGCTGACCTTTGCCAATCGGCGCAATCAAATCAATGACGCGCTGCGTCAGCGAATTTTTGTCCAGTTCCAATGTATAACGCTCATTCGGGTGCAAAGGAGTTAGGTTCTCAAATAACGGACGGTTGTAAATTTTGTCGGAGTCCAACCCGTTAACCTTTTGCACTTGTAGCATGGCAAAGTAGCGTTCGTTATCTTTGGGCGGGCGGATAAGTCCTTCAATCGTATCACCTTTACGCAGCCCAAAACGTTTAATTTGCGAAGGAGACACGTAAATATCTTCCCCCCCCGCCAAATAGTTATTTTCTTCCGAACGTAAAAAACCAAAGCCGTCGGGTAAAATTTCCAACACACCGCCGCCATACACCGAACCGTTTTGTTTGGCCTGTACCGCTACAATGCGGCCGATCAGTTCCTGTTTACGCAGGCCCGAAATATCCTCAATGTTATAATTAACCGCTAACTTAGTCAGCTCCGGCACACTGAGTTTGTTCAGTTCGCGCGCATCCATGGGTTTAGCGCCGTTGGGCTGGCGCGGCATAGGATGCGGACGGCTTGCATTGTTCGGCCGTTGGTAAGGGCGTTTGTCCCCCGCCGTGCGGGAGGGACGATCCGTCCGGGCCGGTTGCGACGAAGCCGCAGCGGTCTGGGCAGTTGTTTCTTTGGTGGGGGCTTTCCCGGCGTTAGCCGGAGCAGTTGTGTCTTCCATATTCACTCCTTAATTATACATACAAATCCTCAAACGCCCGGTATAGACGTTCGGCTTGTTCACATAATCGTTGTTTCGTTTGGTTATTATAAATCACTAAATCAGCTTGGCGGATTTTCTCTTCTTCCGGTCCTTGTGTCCGACGGCGTTGCTCATATTCCGCCACCGATATTCCCCGAGCTTTTAAACGGGCAGGTAGCGTCTTCGGGCTTGCGCTCACCAGTACCGTCAAACTGACTCGTTTATTCCATCCGGCTTCAAATAGCAACGGTACTTCAAATACAACCCACGGCTTTCGGCAAACCGCTAACTTTTTTTGGGCCGTTTGCCACACCAGCGGATGTAAAAAAGTCTCTAATTTATGACGCAAATCCTGTTGGCGAAATACCACCCGGGCCACTTGGGCCGGCTCCGAGGAACCGAACTGGGCACCCAACCACCGGCGGACTCGCTGCGTTTTATATAACTCGCGCACGATCTCATCGGCGCTAATCGTCTCTGCTCCCAGCGCGGCCCATTGCGCGAGTACCGTGCTTTTACCGCTGGCCATACTACCCGTAAGTCCCACTACATAAGGGAGTACCCGTGTCTGTGTCATAGTGATAGCTTTTCCATATCGTACCAGTTAGGTCCGGCTTTGGCTGCCGCTAATAACGGAACACGCAACGTAACGGCATTTTGCATCAAACTTTTAATATGCGCCGCTGTAGATAATAAAGTTTCCTGCGGGACTTCAAACATTAATTCATCGTGTATTTGCATGGTCATTTGTACGGAGGAATTACGGCAGGCCTCAAACACATCAATCATTGCTTTTTTAATAACATCCGCCGAACCGCCTTGCACAATGGTGTTAATAGCCGCCCGTTGGGCAAACGACGTTACGGATCCTACCCCCATGTTAAATTCCGGCAAATACCGCACATGCCCGAACATTGTTTTGACATACCCGTTTTTACGAGCAGCGGCAATATTGTCATCAATCCATTGCCGCACAACACGAAATTTTTTAAAGTAATTATCTATGTATTCTTTGGCTTCCCGCAAGGAAATACCCAATGCTTGGGAAAGCCCCATGGGGCCCTGTCCATAAATGATACCAAAATTAATGGCTTTTGCACTAGCGCGCATCTCGTTAGTCACCATCAGCGGCATCACATTAAACACTTGCGCGGCCGTTTGGGTGTGAATATCTTCCCCCTCTAAAAAAGCCTGCACCAGCACCGGGTCTTGGCTTTCGTGAGCCAATACACGCAAATCAATTTGGGAATAATCCACGCTCAACATCGCATTTCCCGGTGCAGCGCAAAAGGCCTTGCGCAGTTGCCGGCCTTTTTCCGTACGGATGGGAATATTCTGCAAATTGGGTGTGGAACTGGACAAACGCCCGGTTACCGTTCCGGTTTGGTCCAAATACGAGTGGACCTTATTTTCCTCATCCGCCAGCAACAATAAATTATCTACGTAGGTAGATTTGAGCTTAGCATCGGAACGGTAATCCAAAATTTCTTGGGCAATAGGATACGTTTGCGCTAATTGTGCCAATACTTCTTCATCTGTGGAATAACCGGTTTTGGTCCGTTTAACGGGCGGAATTTGCATCTGTTCAAATAAGAGCACTCCCAATTGCTTGGGAGAATTGACATTGACCGCATACCCGGCGCGCGCATCAATGGATTGTTGCAGTTGTTCCAATTCCTTCTCCAAAACAACTTGAAAACTCTCCAACCATCCCGGGTCAACGCGCAGCCCATTAAATTCAACGGCTGATAAAACAGACATAAGCGGTAGTTCCAAGGTCTTCAATAAATCATATTGCCCGCTTTCCTTCAGTTTCTGCGTAAGTACTTCCTGCAACCGAAAACCAAATTGGTGATAAGCACGCAACAGTTCCGGTGGATTTTCTCCATTCACGTGAACAGAAAAATACTCCTCACACGCCCCGGCGAAGCTTAAATCGCCCGACGGATTTAATAAATACCGGGCCAAACGCCCGTCAAAACAACGCAAAATTTGCCCGTGAACATTGATACCCAATTCGCGCAGCGTTAATTTCAAATCGTACCCGGATTTTTCCACGGCTTCATTTTGAACCAATTTTTTCAAACTGTCCAATTCCCACGGGAGCAACTGCGCCACCGGTTTTGTGGCAAATTCTTGCGGATTTACCCCCAGCAACACGTATTCTTCCTGCACGTGCAAAAAAACGCGCTCTGCGGACGGGGCTTTTTCCAACGCCTGCGTGAACGGAATTTCAACCGCTTCTTGCATCCCTGCCGGACTTGCCGCCGGCAAAGCGGTATCTACCCATTCCAATAAATTCTTAAACTCATATTGTGCCGATAACGCTTCTATATCCTGCCGGGAAGGAATTTTAACCGTATAATCTTCCAAAGAAAAAGGCATATCCAAATTGGAATCAAAAACAACCAACTGCCGCGATAAAAGCGCGGAAGGTTCCTCCTCTACCAATTTCTTCGCTAATGCCGGCTTCAAATCCGGATGACCGTTATGGGCCGCCCGCAAAATATCCGCTAAATGTCCAAATTGTTTGATCAGTGACACAGCCCCTTTCGGACCAATGCCGCGCACGCCGGGAATATTATCCGCCGTATCTCCTACCAAGGCAAAATAATCGGGCAAGAAATCCACTTCTACTCCAAATTTTTCTTGGGCGGCCTCCGGCCCTTTAAACCCTTCCTTTCCGCCGGCAGGCCAAATGTGGATAAATTCATTTAAAAATTGGTAAACGTCCTTATCCGTCGTAGCCAACACACTGGGCACTTGTAATGCCGCCGCACGCCGTGCTAAAAAAGCCATTAAATCATCGGCTTCAATTCCCGGTTTTGCTACCACGGCTAACCCGAGCCGCGCCACTACTTCGCGCGCCAAACTCAGTTGCGTAACCAGGGCCTCGTCCGGTTTTTTGCGCGTACCTTTGTAGGAGGGCAATAACGCCTTTCTCCGTGCGCAACCTCCGGGGGAATCAAAACATACCGCCACATAAGCCGGGTGGTATTCCCGCAGCATCCGCACCAACCAACGCACAAAACCGTAAAGCGCTCCGACCTCTTGCCCGGATGACGTGGTTAGCGGCGGCAACGCATGGTAATTGCGGTGTAAGAAATTATGCGCATCTATAAGAAAAAATTGAGGAGAAAAATTTGTCATGGTTGGTGTTTTGATATACGAAGGCAGGCGGGCGGAACACTGCTTCAGCCAACGGCTGAAGCAGTGCTTTTCCCTTAAAGCAAAGCGTCCAATTTTTCCTGCAAAGCCGCCTTAGATTGCAACCCTACCGCTTGAGAAATCACTTTTCCATCCTTAAAGAAAAGAATGGTAGGAATGGAGGCTATGCGGTATTTGAGACTTGTTTCCGGCCCTTGGTCTGTATCCAACTTACATACTTTTACCTTACCCGCGTAATCCGTTGCTAATTCTTCCACCACGGGTGCCAACATCCGGCACGGACCACACCAGGTGGCCCAAAAATCTACCATCACCGGCCCGGGATGATTTAAAACTTCTGTTTCAAAATTGCTATCGTTTACAATAACCTCGTTCATAATGTCTCCCATCTTTTTAAACTCTTATTTTAAAGAGTAACAATCTGTTTGGTGGCTTGTCAAGCGGTTTTCCGGGGAATAGCAAAAAAAACTTTCCTTCAAACCCTTTTTTAGTTATAATGATTTAGTAAGCATACAGGAGGCTATCCCCGTTCGGGGCAAGGAGCACTATGAAAAAAACAGGATTTACTTTGGTAGAATTATTGGTTGTCGTGTTAATTATCGGCGTACTGTCCGCAGTGGCATTACCGCAGTACCGGCGCAGTTTAAACCGGGCACGCGTGGCCGAAGCACGGCAAGTACTACCGGCCATCTTTGATGCCCGAGAACGGCTGATTGTGGAAACACCCGGAATCAATTGGAACACAGCTACCGATGCCGGCAGACCCAATTGGGCCAATCAGGTTTCTTTCGCCCGGCTGGACACCACCTTCAAAGGGCATGCCGGAAGCGATATTTGGACGTGGCAAACGCCCAATTTTGAATACCAATTATTCGCCTCCGAACAAGGAGACACCTCTGTATTTAATGACGTATCCGCCCGTTGGAAACGCGGCTCGGGCCGTTTTAATCTTCTCAACACCATGCTTTATTACAACGGGCTGGAGACCAACGGGAACGACCCGTTGCGGTGCTGTCCGGCAGACGGTGCCACCGAAGATTTTTGTCTGTTACTCGGCATCCCGCGGGCCACGCGGTGCCCAGCCAATAACTAAAGGAGAAAACCATGCAACTTAAAAACGGTTTTACACTGATTGAATTACTAACGGTAGTACTCATTATCGGCGTCCTGACGGCTGTTATGTTGCCACAGTACAACAAGGTGGTGGACAAAGCCCGCGTAGCGGAAGCAGAAACGCTCTTACGCACTATCTATGATAGCAGCGACCGGTTAGCCGGAGAATTCGGGTTCCGCACGTACGAAGCACTGGTGCAAGACCGCGGAGAAGCAAATGTTTCGTTTGCCCGGTTAGATATGTTCGGCGGTTCGGCTAGCACGTTACCCCGTGGTTGTGAATTGGTCAACAACGGTACCACCTTGCGTTGTGCACGGTTCTCTTACCGGATTAGCGTTCTTGGCAACGATGGAAGATCGTACGTGGCCGCCAGGATACGCCAAACAGCGCGCCGTTACGCCGGAACATATATTTTGTTACACCGCGAGACCCGGCAGTTATCCTGCCAATCTACCGATGCAGAGGCCTGCGACACTTTTGGATTAGACATCACTGCGCTCGGTATTGAGTTTGCCGAATAAGGAGAAAAACTATGCGGAAAGGATTTACTCTAATAGAAATTTTAATTGCCATCATGATTATGATTGTACTCGTAACGATAGCCGTTCCGATGTACGAACGCGCGGTGGAAAAATCGCGCGTGACTGATGCCCGTACGACCCTCAAGCGTATCTATGACGCCAAACGGCAAGTAATGGACGCCATGCAAATGCAGGATGCCAGTATCCCCGATGTGTACTCTTCGACCCGGTTTGGGTTTGAAAACTTAGGGTTCTCGTTGGATTGTCCGCAGGGAACAACCGTCCAGAATAACCATATCGTCAGTTGCGCTACACAGGACTTTGTGTTTTTTATGCAACCGCTAGACCAGGCCCAATCGAACGCTGTTTGTGCTGTCCGCCGCACCGGGGATTATGCCAGGGTTAATTTTATCTACCGCGGAGAAGAAACCAACGATGTAACCGTTAAATTTCAATGTCAGGATGGCGGCGTGGCCGGCGGATGCGAGGTTTACGGTATGCCCTCTGCTGTCAACAACGCGTTCTGCGTGCTTCCCCAGTAGTTTACAAATTGTATAGAAACTCCCGCCAACCACCCGGAGCGGGAGTTTCTTTTTTGTATAATATATCCATGGCACAAAAACAATCTGTTTTAGTGGTCTGCTCTAACCGCCGGGCCTATCACGACTATTTTGTAGAAGCTGACTATGAGGCCGGCATTTCTTTGTTGGGAGCGGAAGTCAAATCTATCCGGCAAAAAGAACTCAGTTTGGAAGGCAGTTTTGTGCGCATAGAAAACGGCCGTGCTTATATTTACCATATGCACGTCAAACCATACAAATTTAATGCGACAACGGAACTGGATCCTACCCGCCCGCGCATGTTGTTACTGCATAAAAAGGAAATCCGCAAACTGGCCGCTAAAGCCGATATCAAGGGGTATGCACTGGTTCCCTTGGAAGTATACTTTAAAAACGGCCGGGCCAAAATCAAGCTGGCCTTGGCAAAAGGGAAACATGCAGCCGATAAACGCGATACAATTAAAAAGCGGGATTTAAACCGGGAAATGGAGCAACAGTTTAAAAACAAAATCCGTTTTTAGTTCTATAAACAACTGGATTTTTTCCGTAGAATATTCTAGAATATACATACTTGGGCGGGTGGCGGAATTGGCAGACGCGTACGGCTCAGGACCGTATGGACGAAAGTCCTTAAGGGTTCAAGTCCCTTTCCGCCCATTTCTTTTTGCAGGTTGTCTGTGATGAAAATGCGTAACTCTTACCGGAAAGCAGCTGTTTCTTTTCACCGAAAAAACAAAACGGCTCGTTCCTCGTCGGGAGTGCGCTTTTTTTTGCGCCGGTGTACGGGATGGATACTCTTAATTATGCTGGCGACACTACTGGCAATGGGATTAACCAAAGGTTCCCGGTATTTGCTGCAAGCGGCCCGCACCCATTGGCCCGTGCGACACATTATCACACAAAATATACCGGAAGAATTCCGCACGCCGCTGACCGCTTTGGCACAACCGTATGAGAACCAACCCTTTACCAAACAAGAGGCCCTTTCTCTGCGGAAACAAATTGAACAAAATTATCCCATGTTGACCCAAATCCGGCTCAAACGAAGTCTGTTCAGCGGTAAACTGACCGTATCGACCGTACGCCGCTCTCCCATCGCCCAGTTGATTTTTCCGGATAAAAATACAAACTACATTGATTTGGACGGTTTCATCTATTCCGACCCCTCTTTACAAGTAACAACCTCATTACCGCGGGTAGAATTAGAAGGGAAATTACCTTCTGCCTCTCACACCGAACTGGCTGATTTAATCCAAGGAGTTCTCACGCTACAGGAAGATTTACCCTTTTCGTTTTTACGTATGGATGTAACCAACAATACCGTCGTCTTGTATATGCCGGACGGTTGCCGTATTGACTTCGGCCCGGCACAACATCTCAAGCAAAAAGCCGAACGCGCAGCCCAACTCATGACGTTAGCCCGGGGGAAATATGCAAGTCCGTTTATGTTAAATTTTCAGTTTTACGAAGAAGGAAAAGTTTTTTTGGCACAACAGCCCCATTAAATTTTATAATACAAAGAGGGGCCTAAAACGGCTGGACCGATCGCTTTTTTTATACTAGAATTTATTCATACCTGTTAGGTGGTTTTATGGCAAAGACAAATTTAATAGCGGGGTTAGATATCGGCAGCGGCAAGATGACTTGTATCGCGGCCGTGCGAGACGAAGAGAATAACATATTGCAAGTAGTGGCTGGGCGAAGCATTCCATGCAGAGGATTGCGTGCCAGCGTCGTATCAGACATTCAAGAAACATCCTCGGCGGTGCGTCATTTGCTGAACAGCATTGAAAGGGAAAGCGGGCATGACATCGGCTTATTATCCGTGGGACTACGCGGAGCCCATTTAGAATCATTCAGTAACCACGGAACGTACAACATTTCCCGCATGGATAAAGAAATCACCCAAGAGGACATGGCCTTAGCGATTGAGAACGCCAAGTCTATGCCTATCAAAAACGATAACGAAATCGTCAATGTCCTCACTCAGGGTTACGCCATTGATAAACAACGCGGCATCACTAATCCGGAAGGCATGGAAGGATCCTTACTGGAAGTAGATGTTCACATCACCACCGGTTCCGCCACGCACATTAACAATTTACGCAAGGCCATTGAGCGGGCCGGCTATCAAATGGATGATAAACTGTACAGTTTAGTTCCTTTGGCCGACACCGTGCTGACTCAAGAAGAAAAAGAAATCGGTGCGCTTATCTTGGACCTGGGCGGAGAGACCATGTCTGTCGGCATCTACATAGACGGCATCTTAAAATTCTCGCGGGATATTCCCTACGGTTGCGATTTAATTACCAGCGATTTGTCGCGCCTTTTACATACGTCGCGCCAAAACGCCAAAGAGATTAAAGAGAAATACGGCGTATCTTTCCCCTCCTTTTTAGATGAAGAAGGTGAAATTCCCGTACCCTCTCTGGACGGGCGCAGTACGCACAACATCAAAAAAAGTTACGTGCTGGACATTATCCAACCCCGGGTAGAAGAATTGATGGAACAAGTGGCCCACGTAGTGGAAACTTCGGGCTATAAAGATTTTCCCGTCGTGGGAGTAGTAACAGGCGGCGGTTCGTTGATGCCGGGTATTACGGACCATTGTGTCAATTTACTAGGACTTAAAGAAGTACGCTGCGGAACGGTTCCGCACGATATGATCGCCGGAGACAATGCGTTTTTTGATCCCACCTACAGCACGGCCATGTCCTTGGTCGTTTATGCGGCCGGTGCGAACGGCTACGAATCTTACGTAGGAAGTTCCTATGAAAAGGAACCTGTTCTGGGTAAGATTGGCAAGTGGTTCAAAGGGTTGGATATTTTCGGCGGATGAGGAAACAGGTATGATTACGGATTTACCGTCAGATAGCGGGTTGTTTGAATCCAAAAAAGCCAAAATTAAGGTAATTGGCGTGGGTGGTGGCGGCGGAAATGCCATCAACCACATGGTGCGTTCCGGCCTTAAAGATGTAGATTTCATTGCCGTCAATACCGATGCACAGGATTTGCGCCGCAACCAAGCCCCCGTACGGGTACAAGTGGGCGAACAAATCACCAAAGGCCTTGGGGTGGGCGGAGATCCGGAAAAAGGCAAACGCGCTGCCGAGGAATCCAAAGAAGAACTTAAACTCATCATTGATAAATGCGATTTGTTATTTATTACCGCCGGAATGGGCGGCGGAACGGGTACGGGCGTTGCGCCTTATTTGGCCCGCTTGGCCAAAGAAATCTACGGGGACGACTTGTTGGTCATCGGCGTTGTCACGCGGCCATTTGATTTTGAAGGATACGTGCGCGAAAAACAGGCCGATGAGGGTATTAAAGAAATGTCCAAGTATGTGGACTCCATGATTATTGTTCCCAACGACAAACTATTTGCCAACATTAGCGCGCAGACCTCTTCCAAAGATGCGTTTAAAATGGTAGATGAGGTACTGTTGCAAGCCGTAAAAGGAATTTCCGAAGTAATTACAAAACCCGGTGAGGTAAACATTGACTTCAACGATATCCGCAAAGTCATGTGTCACTCCCAAAAATCTTTAATCGGTATCGGCGAGGCCAGCGGCCCGGGCCGACATTTGCAAGCCATCAAAAAAGCTATTTCGTCCCCCTTGCTGGAGAATGCCGATATCCGCGGTGCCAAAGGGTTTATTGTCCATTTTTCCGCGGAAGAAAATTTGACGCTGCTGGAACAAGGCGAAGTGATGAATTTAATCCGCCAATATGCCAGTAACGATTCCATCATTATGTTTGGCCACACGTACGATTCTTCACTGGCGGGTACATTTAAAGTTACGGTCATTGCAACGGGATTCAATTCGGATAATGCCAAGGTTTTCACCGTGCGCCGCCTGCCGCAACCGGCAGGGGTGGTCAAACCGGCGGTAACCCCATTTTTTACCGCCGTAGAAAACACGCATGCACGACCGAAAGAAGAAGAATTTTTAGTTCCGGCGTATTTACGCCGCAAAAAAAAATAGGGAAAACAGGAGAATACTATGGCGGTAGGATTACAAAGTTTGTTACGAACGGTCGTAGATAATAAAGCCAGCGGGTTACATATCCGCGGTAATTCCAACGCATATGTGCGTTTACACGGCATCATGAAACCGATTGAAGACAGTTTTATTTCCAACGAAGAAGCCAAAAAAATGGCTTTTGCCTGTATGGGTGAACGGGAACGGAAACTGTTTGAAAAATACAATACGGTGGATTTTTCGCTGGATGCGAAATCCTTCGGACGTTTCCGCTTCAACGTATTTCGTCAAATGGGCAAGTTTTGTATGGCTATCCGCCACATTCCCTATAAAATTCCTTCCTTTGAAGAATTACGCTTGCCCGGTGAAGTCTTGCAAAGCATGGCCGATAACCGCCGCGGTCTTATTTTAGTGACCGGGATGACGGGCTCCGGTAAATCCTCTACGTTGGCCGCCATGATTGATTACATCAACCGTACCCGTGCAAACCACATCTTGACCATTGAAGACCCTGTAGAATTTATTCACAACGATATCACCAGTATCGTCAGCCAAATGGAATTGGGTGTAGATACGCCTTCTTATGCAACAGCCTTGCGTTACGCCATGCGCCAAGACCCCGATGTTATTTTAATCGGGGAATTACGCGATGCCGAGGTTATGCGCAATGCCATCACCGCTGCGGAAACCGGTCAACTGGTCTTGGGTACCATGCACACGATTAACGTCACACAAACCTTAGAGCGGTTAGTAGGCGCTTTCCCCACAGAACAACATGAGCAAGCCCGGCAACAGTTAGCCGAACTTATTCGCGGAATTGTTTGCCAGCGTTTGTTACCCACCATTGACCCCGGCATGTGTCCGGCTTTGGAAGTTATGGTGGCTACGCCGCAGATACGCAAACTTATTGTGGAAAACAAACCCAACGATTTGCACAAAGCCATGCAGCTGGGTGAGTTCTACGGTATGAACACGTTTGACCAAGCGTTGGCCAAACTGTACAAAGATAAACTGATTGATTTGGAAACCGCCCAAAATGCCGCTACCAGTCCGGATGCTATCATGTTAGCGGTGCGCGGTGTAACGGATAGTTTATCCGCGGAGAGCGAATAATCATGGCGCGGTTAAACGGGCTGTTGATTGCCCTGGACGGTCCGGCCGGAACCGGAAAAACCAGCGTCGGTAAAGCGGTGGCCGACCGCCTGGGATACGGGTTTGTCAGCACAGGTGAAATGTACCGGGCTCTGGCCTACACCGTGTTTGCCAAACACATTGAGCCGGAGGATCACGACGCGGTGCTAGCGGCTGCGCAAGGTTTGCGTTTCACGTTTGCCCGACAGCCGGATGCCTCACTCAAGATGTTTGTCGGCGGAGAATTTTTAGGGCCCAAGTTACACCTGGAGGAAGTCGGCAATGTGGCCAGTCGTGTGTCTACCAACCGGGAAGCCCGCCGCGTATTAACCGAAAAAATGCGCGAAGTCGGACAAGACGGCGGGATTGTGATGGAAGGACGGGACGTCGGCACGGTCGTATTCCCGGACGCCGATATTAAATTTTATCTGGATGCCACGGCCGAACAACGTGCCCAACGCCGGTTTTTGCAATTAAAAGAAACCGGTCAGAAACCCGATTACAATAAAATCTTGCACTCCATTGAAGAGCGCGACCACCGGGATAAAACCCGAGAAGCTAGCCCGTTAAAACCGGCCTCTGATGCAGTGCTGATTGATACATCGGAGTTAAGTTTAGAACAAGTAATTGATACCGTTTTGGAGAAACTCCCCCATCATGCTTCTTAATTTGGTAAAATTAACTGCAAGGGTATTTTTTAAGACCTGTTATAATTTCAAAGTAGAAGGATTGGAAAATATCCCGCGGACGGGTGCTCTCATTATTGCCGGGAATCACCTTTCCAATGCGGACCCGCCGGCCATCGGCGGTTTTGCGGGGTTGGTACGCGATTCTCGCTTTGTGGCCAAAAAGGAGTTATTTGCCATACCGGGGCTGGGGTGGTTTTTCCGCCGTAGCGGTTATATCCCGGTGGATCGGACGCGCGTGATTGGCGATTTTGGAGCATTAAAAGAAGTC
Source organism: Candidatus Avelusimicrobium intestinale (assembly GCA_902765225.1). Classification (GTDB taxonomy): domain Bacteria; phylum Elusimicrobiota; class Elusimicrobia; order Elusimicrobiales; family Elusimicrobiaceae; genus Avelusimicrobium; species Avelusimicrobium intestinale. The sequence continues at coordinate 7,721 of CACWYV010000003.1, read as the reverse complement.
GTACACGCGTTGGACCGCGGGGAAAGCGTTGTTATGTTCCCCGAAGGCACCCGCAGTAAAACAGGTAAACCGCAAAAACCGAAAAGCGGCATCGGTTTCTTGGTGTACAAAACAGGTGTTCCGGTGCTGCCTGTAAAAATAGAGGGAACTTTCGGCTGGCCGTGGGTACGCAAAATCCGCATTAAGTTCGGCACGGTCATGCATCTGAAGAAAGATGAAAACTTGGAACCGAAAGCCCAATACAAAGAATTTGCAAAACAAATAATGGAAGCGATAAACTCAATTCAAATCTAACGGAGGTTAACGCAGTCACCCACCGGGCCAGACTGCAAAATAAGGACTTATGACGACAAACGAAGAAATTAAACAAACTGAGGAAACAATCAACGAAACCGAAATGACGATGGATCAGTTGATTGCACAACAAGAGTCTTTATTAGAAAAGTTGTATAAGAAAGAAATCGTAGAAGTTCCTGTCGTACAAATCAACCAAGATTATATTTTAGTGGATATTGGGGCCAAAAAAGAGGCATCCATTGCCAAAAGCGAATTTGACGGAAAAGCTTTGCCGGCTGTAGGCGATCGTATTTCCGCGGTTCTGGTAAAACGTGGCGGGGATGAACGTCCGGCACTCTTGTCCCACAAAAAGGCATTGGAATTCTTGGGCTGGGACATTTGCAAAAAAGCATACGAAGCCAAAGAACGGACCAAAGGGACCATTGTCCAATGCGTCAAAGGCGGCTACATGGTGGAAGTATTTGGGGTAAACGGATTTATGCCGCTGTCTCTGTCGGAGTTGCACATGGCGTATAAGCACTACTTACCGGTAGGAGCCAAAATCAAAGCCGTCATTGTAGAATTCAACAAAGAAAAGCAGAAATTAATTATCTCCCGCAAACAAGTGCTGGAAGAAGATGAAGCCGTCCGGCGCGCCCAAGTACTCAGCGAAATTAAAGAGGGAGATGTATTGCGGGTCGTTGTTTCCAAGGTGGATGAAGAAAAATTATTCTTGCGTTTCCACGGCATAGAAGGCATTGTCCGGTTGGAGAACGTGGCTTGGAAGGAACCTTCCGCCGCGATTGCCAACTTCCGCCGCGGTCAACGCCTCAAAGCCAAATTATTGCACTTGGATAAAGAAACCCCCCGTTTGGAATTTGGCCTCAAACAACTGTTCTTAAATCCGGCCGATGCGCTGAAACGCCGCTATCCGTACAAGAGTTCCGTAAAAGCGACGGTAGTTAAGGTTTCCCCCGAAGAAGGCGTGGAATGCACCATTGGCAAAAATAATACCAAGGCCTACATCAGTCCGTTTGAAATGGGTCGCGATTTTAACGCTAAAGAAGGCGATACGATTACGGCTCTTGTGATGGGCGTAGATCCAGAAACCTTTGTGGTAAATTTGTCTGTCAAGAAATACGACCAGGCCCAAAACCGCAAAGTGGTGGCCCAATACTTAAAACAGGCCCCGCGCCCGACGTTAGGGGAATTGTTACAGGATTCCTTCACCACGGAAGAAGAAACTCCTGCCGAAACAGAAGAGGAAAAACCGCAAGCCGCCGCTACGGAAACACAACCGGCTGCCGAAAACTCCTCGGAAACAGAAAACAAGTAATGTTAGATTGAATTGGAAAACACCCTGCCTAAAAGGCAGGGTGTTTTTTGTGACCTAAAACTTCCTTCCGGCAAATTTTCTATTTTTTGTGTTTACGCCGGCGTTTTAATTTAAGCAAATGCCGCTTAAAAAACCGGGCCAATCCTCCGCGGGATGTCTCCCGATAATCGTGGTGCATATCCAAACCGGTTTGCATCATCGTCGCCAACACATCATCGTACGAAACACGGTTATCTCCGTCTGACATAAGTGCGTACGTTGCACAATCCAACGCACGCGAAGCCGCCAACGCATTCCGTTCAATACATGGAATTTGCACCAATCCATCCACCGGGTCACAGGTCAAGCCCAAGTGATGCTCCAAGCCCATTTCCGCCGCATAGGCAATACGACGGTTATCTCCGCCTTCCATTTGGCAAGACGCTGCCGCCGCCATGGCGCAAGCCACCCCCACTTCGCCTTGACATCCCACTTCCGCGCCGGAAATAGATGCATTCGTTTTGGCCAAATTGCCCATAAGTCCGGCTGTGGCCAATGCATGCAAAATGACGGTATCATCAAACTCATAAACTTCTTTCATCAGACGGCATACGGACGGCACAACTCCACAGGAACCGCACGTTGGCGCCGTCACCACCTGTCCGCCGGAGGCATTTTCCTCGGCACACGCCAACGCATAGGCAAATAAATTATTGATCCGCCGCACGTAACGCGGCGACGTTTCTGCCTTATGCAAATACTTACGTGCTTTGCGTTCTAAATTCAAGGAACCCGGCAATACACCACTGCGTTGCAAGCCGCGGGACATGGTCCCTTGCATAGCGGCCCACACTTCTTTTAAATACTCCCAAATTTCCGGACCTTCACATTCTTCCACGTACTGCCACAAAAGCATTTTGTTTTGAGAGGTATATTTCAAAATAGCTTCCATGGAATGAAGCGGATACACCGCGCGGGAGTGAATTTTAAAATTTTCATCGGTACGCACCGCGCCGCCACCCACACTGTACACCGTTTCTGCGCCCAATACATGGCCGGCTTGATCCAATGCTTCCAGCTTAAGGGCATTGGGATGGCGCGGCAAAAAGACAGCCGGTTCCCAACTGATAGAAACAGGTTTGGGATATAATGCTTCCTTGACGGCGAAATCGGTCAGATGTCCTTTACCCGTGGCGGCCAACGAACCATACAGCGTCACCCGGAAAGACATCGCCTTGGGATAACGCCCGTTAAAATCTTCGGCGGCTTTACGCGGACCCATGGTGTGACTGCTGGAAGGACCCATGCCTATCTTGTACAATTCTTTTAACGATTCCATATCTTCCCCCTGCGCTATGCTGATATAAAAATGATATCATAATTCCATGGTATTATTATCGGCTCTGTTAGTAGCTTTGGGATTGTCTATGGACAATTTAGCCGTTACGGTGGCAGCCGGATGCGCTGCCGGGGGCCGCATTCCTCTGCGCGAAGAACTGACAGCCGGACTGTCATTTGCTTTAGCCCACCTGCTTATGTTTAGCGGTGGGTGGGGTTTGGGAACGGGGGTAGGACATTTTGTACATCGCTACGCTCCTTGGGTAGCGTTCGGAATTTTAACCTGTATTGGGATACACATGGTGCGAGCCACCTATAAACAAACCAACCCCCAATATGTCTCAGCAGGTCTGCACGGAAAAACATTGGTATGGTTGGCCTTGGCAACCAGTCTGGATGCGTGGCTGGTGGGAATGGGGCTTGCGTTTACATCAGCCCCGTTTACCTTGACGGTACTGGCTATGACGGTGTCCGTATTTGTCACTAGTTGGGTGGGGTTTTACTTTGGCGCTTGGTTGGGTGAGAAATTCGGCCGGCGCATGGAAGCCCTGGGCGGTGTGATCTTGTTGGGGCTGGGTGTAAAATTGTTGCTTGAAGGGTTAGGCATTTGGTAGAATAGCAGTATCCTTATCTGAATGAGGTGCGTATGAGTGTTTTAACCGTAACGATTATTTTTCTCTGTCTGTGTGTAGATAACATGGTAAGTGCTAATATGTCCTCCATGAAGTTAGCCACGGACCAACGCAGTGTGTTTTCCATCAAAATCGCCCTGTTTTTTGCCGGATTTAACATGTTGTTCTTGGGAGTGGGCTACCTGTTAAGTATGATTTTTTTCCCTCGTTGGGTACACCCGGTCAACAATTGGGTAGCCTTTGCTTTCTTGTTGCTATTGGGCATTAAACTGGCCTTGGAATTTGTGGAAAAATCCCCCAGTTTTGGTACTCCGGACGTAAATAACACCCGTAAACTAATTAGTATCTCGTCGTGGATCGGCCTGAATGCCCTGTTGGTGGGTTATGCCATGGAAACGATGGGTACCGCCTTTTTCCCGCAGTTTATCTTTTTGGGCTTGCTTACTTTCTGCATCACGCTGATTGGGTTTCATTTAGGAGGACCGACCTCCCAAACGATTGCTAGCAAAAAGATAGAACTGGCTGCCGGTGCCGTACTGATTGTCATAGCTATTTGCATGATTTTAGTATGATGTTTTTAATCCTTTATAGCAAAAACCGGGCATAAGCCCGGTTTTTTACTTCCATAAAAAGTACAATATACGTATGAAACCAATCGTACTATGCGGTCCTACTGCCTCCGGAAAAACGGAACTGGCTCTGGAACTGGCCCATGAACTAAAAGGAATTATTATTTCGGCCGATTCCCGCCAAATCTACCAACACTTGACTGTTGGTACGGCCAAACCGATAGGCACTTGGAAAAACGGACGGTATTGGGTAGAGGACGTAAATTATTGTTTGGTGGATTTTTTGCCGGTTACCCAATCTTTTAACGCCGGGAATTTTTGCGAACAGGTACGCCAACTTGCCCAAGAATTCCCTCATACGCCGCTCATTTTTGCCGGGGGAACGGGCATGTACCTGCACGCTTATTTTGTGGGAATGGATCAACTGCCGGCCGGAACGCCCCAAACGCGGGCCACACTTGAACAACTATTGGCCCAACAAGGTAAGGAAGGGCTTCACCGGGCATTGCAAGCCAAAGACCCTATCAGTGCCGCCCAAATTCCGATGGGCAATGTTCAACGCACCATGCGTGCTTTAGAATTATGCTGGCTGACAGGCCAACCGGCTAGCACCTTAAAAAGTGGAAAATTTTTTCAACTTCCTGATGAGAAACAATCGTATTGGGTCTATTTAGATTGGGAAAAAGAGATCCTGCGTAAGCGAATTGCTGCGCGTACAGCAAATATGATGGAGGGAATGATAGCCGAGACCCGTTCGTTATTAAATGCCGGTTTTCCCCCCACATTACCGGCCTTTAAAAGCGTCGGATATCCACAAATTCTTGCCATGTTGGACGGGCACCTATCTGCCCCGGAAGCCCAAGAACGCATTTGTACTTTGACATGCCAATATGCCAAACGCCAGCGCACTTGGTTCAACCGCTACACAAACGCTCACCGACTGACTTTTAAAAAACCGGCGGATTGGGATCCCCCCCGGCTAGCTCGCAACATTTTATCCGAGTATAAAAAATAACAATCCCCCGGTTTTACCGGGGGATTGTTATTTCTATTTTCTAGCGTGGAACTCTGCTGATTATGGTTTGGGGGTACGGTTGACAAAGGGAATCGGCATGGTGCGAATGGCCTTGAACCACGACTCTTTCTTTTCCGCTACCGTGGCCGTAAACCGTTCCTTTTCCGGCTCCCGTTGCGGATCATTTAGGGCCGGGAGCGATATATGATATATGTATTGCAAAACAACCGGATGGCCCTTTATCCCGGGCACAATACGAAGCAAATTAAATTCACATTCAGCATCCGTCATAATATGAAAAGACAATTCCGTTTCATCCGGGTGAGCGCCCGGAGCCAACAGGTACTGTCCCTGCGGATAGCGCGACAAAAAACGGGATACCAAAGTTGCGGCCACTTGTTCCGGCGTGGCTTCTACGCCGTCATAAGCACGCACCGCAAACATTTGGATATAGTCATCAAAGGTAACACCCGCGGGAAGATACTCGTTGAGCCAATATTCACTATTTCCCCGGCTACTTTGCAAATGATATTTTGCCCCATTAAACCGTATCAATTCCTGATGACCCAACCATTGTTCCCAACGGACCCTATTGGCTTCTATATCCTGAACCATATTCGTCAAACGTTTGGCCTGTCTTTTAGCGTACCTAAACTCGGACTTACGCAGTTGGTCGGCCGGAATTGCTTGAAACGGATCAAAGGGATCGGATTTCTCCAATTCCAGCGCCTTTTTCATTTGGACAATCCAATTGTCTATATCGTTCCCCACATAGTAATAAAGACGTCCCCATAAGCGGGTTCTCATCGTTGTGTATACTTGCTCCCGGGTCAGGCCGTTTCGTCCGTTTTTAGGCACCTCCCGTGGATACAACGCGCCGGCATCCGCGCAGAGTTGCTGATACTGTTGCGGGGAGATCACACTGTTTTCACTCTCCATACTCCCAATAATTTCCCCCCGATAACGCGCCACATAAAACCAAACGACAGCCGCATCTCTGGCTCCCGTTTCGTATAAATAGTTTGTGTAAACGTAGAGATAGGCGGGGTCCAGTTGCGTGAGTTCCGTAACACCGAGTTGGTATTTTCCATTGACGAAGTCAACCGCCGCTTGGGCCACCCGGCGCAAATCCGTTTTCTCTTGTGATTTTACGGCGTTTAATAACGCCGTTTCTAGGGGAGAGAAGGCAAAGGCGCAAGGGCAGAACAAACAGTATAAAAACAGCAAATATCCTTTTTTCATACGATCTCCTTACCTAGGGAATACCTATCTAGTTATTGTACCAAGAAATCAAGATTTTGTGACAAACTCTCCGGCTTTTCCCAAATAGCAGGCCCCCAAGTTAAAAACGCGGGGGCCCTGCTAATTCGGAGAACTGAATTTATAATTCTTGGTTCACGATTTATCACCGGCACTGTATGGGAAATTGTAGCTTTTCCGTTAAAAGTAACCGCAGAATCTTTTCCTTATGGGCGAAAGCAAAAACCACACTCAAACAAGTTCAGACCCATAAACCGACTCTTATTTTTTATCTTATTTCCCTTATTTCAAGTTTTTCAGTTGCTCCATCTGTTCATCGTTAGCGGCACGCTCCCGCTCAATTTCGGCTTTGTGTTCTTCCATATAACGGATCAACTCTTTCAAACCATCCGCACGTTTTCTGGCCATTTTTAATTTGGAAGCATCCAACTGCTCGGCCGGAACCGCTTGGAACGGGTCAAAGGGATTGGCTTCTTCAAAAGCCAATACTTTTTTCATCTGCTCTATCCAATTATTGATATTACTTCCGGCGTAATAATTAATGGTATATCCCAAACCGGATTGAATAAAATTATACCAATACTCCCGGTTCAGGCCGCGCCCGATAACAGTCGTTTGCCCCAGCATATACGAACCTGCCTCTTCAGCCAGTTGGCGGAATTGCTCCAAAGGAACAAGGCTATTCTCATTTTCCATAGCCCCAATTATTTTCCCGCGGTATTGGGCATCATAAAACCAAAATACGGAATCATTTTCCCGCCCGTTTTCATATAAATAATTCGCATATACGTATAAGTAAACCGGATCTATTTGCGTGAGTTCCGTGACGTTAAGATGGTATTTCTCGTTGACAAAATTAACCGCCGCTTGCGGACTGGGCAACTGCTGCTTGTTTTGCAATGTCATCTTTTCTTGGGCTCTTACAACCCCTAAAACCGCCGTCTCTATGGGGGACATAGCAAAGGCAGGAAAGCAAACCAAACCACATAAAACGACCCAACTTATTTTTTTCATACAAACTCCTTCGTTGAAATAGCCTACTTAATTAGTATAGAAAAGAAACAAGCGTTCCCGCCAGGGCCTTTAGACCCACGAAAACAGGACCAAAAGGCCTAGACCCCCATAGGCCCCGCAAGCACAAAATAATCCCCCGGGCACAAACCCGGGGGCAGTTATCCTTCAATTGGCCGGAATTATATTAACTCTTATTGACGGTTTTACACAGTTTACTACAGAAACCATCATTGGCATTCACACATGAACAGGCCCATTTACCTCCGTTTCCCTCGAACTGGCTGCCCTCAAATTGGTTGAGG
>CACWYV010000002.1:4696-264569 GCA_902765225.1 Candidatus Avelusimicrobium intestinale | reverse complement strand
ACTGTAATCCAGTGTGCAATGAGAATACACACCAATGGGAGTGGACCGATTGTGGCTCCTGTGATCCGAGCAGTTGTGACTCCGACTGTTCCGGTGAAAGACCAGATGCAGATACAGCCAGTTGTGTGTTCGCGGATGTAGGAATCTCACGCCCCGGTCAAGGAATGCAAATGTGTGGAAGCAAGACGAGAGCATATGAATGTAATTCGGACACAGGTAACTGGGACCCACTCAATTGGGATACGAGCGCCTGCCAATCCTACCATGGAAGAGAAACCGAGACTGTTCCGTGTTCTGAGTATGATTCATCTTATGATGAAGGAACGGCTGTGCGGAATATTTTTCATTCTTGTGTAAATGGTACAGTAACTACAACACCAGGAAATTGGAATACTGCTAATTGTTGTACGGTGAGTTATGGGTGGGAAAGCATCCGGGTGGCTATGTCCCCTGCTAGTTGTGCTAATGCTGACCTGCATTCATTAGCAACAAATATGCCTTCATGTGATGCCGCGCATGAAAACATGACACTTTGTGTACCAGATCGAGAACCTCCCTGTAGTTGGGATAATAATCATTATGATCCCGGATGGGATTGTGATTTTACCGTATACAAATGTATCCGCCACGCCTGCCAATAAAAGTGGTGTTTTGTAATCAGAAAACCCCCGGGGATTCCCGGGGGTTTTTTGTGAACTGTATGACAGTCTCACGGAGTTGAACAATAAAAACGGTGTCATGCTGAACTTGACTTGCTCTCTCGCCATTTATGTTATTTTGAAGGCAGAGAAATTCCGTGCCAAGCACGCCGTGATATGTTTGTGTAACACGTAATGCTCTTTTCCTCCGGGTAGGCAACACACTCTTATTTTGCTAAAATAATATATATGCCCAGACTTAAAACCATTTTTTTCGGTACGCCTGAAATCGCAGTTCCGTTTTTGGATCTTGCTTGTCAGTTAACCAATGTTCAATTAGTCGTTACACAGGCCGACCGTCCGCGTGGGCGTGGGTTGGAGATTCTCCCCTGTCCCGTCAAAGAGCGCGCCCAAAAATTGAATTTGGATGTCCTCTCACCCGAAAAACTAAAAACCAGTTTTAACGATATTGCCCAGATTCCTTTTGATGTGGGAATTGTAGTAGCGTATGGAAAAATTTTCCGGCCGGAGTTTATTGCTCTGCCGCGCATGGGACTAATTAACGTACACTTTTCTTTACTGCCGCAGTGGCGTGGCGCGGCCCCTGTTCAACGTGCCCTCATGAACGGCGATACAATGACGGGTGTTTCCACTTTTTGGATTAACGAAGGTATGGATAAAGGGCCTTTGTTCGTGCAGAAAAAACTGCCCATTGCTCCGCAAGATAATGCCAAGACGTTGTTTTCCAAATTAACGGCGTTGGGCATAGTGGCCTTGCAGGAAACTATTTTTTGCTTGGAGCGGGGGGAAATCATTCGCACACCTCAAACGGGCGAAGCGACGATTGCCCATATGCTGCAAAAAGAAGAGGGTTTTTTACGGCCGGCTTTTTTAACGGCAGAAGAATTGCACAACCGGGTGCGCGGCTTAGCGTGCGGCCCCAAACCTAAAATCCCATTTTGGCACAAAGGGGAAACCGTGTGGTTGCGGGTACGCCAAACCGAGATTTATCCGCAAGAGGATGCTTCGCTTCCCGGTACGGTGTTGGCCGTTGAGCGTAACCGCGGAATTTTAGTAAAATGTCTAAAAGGCTCTTTATGGCTTAAAGAAGTGCAACCTGCCGGAAAGAGTCCAATGTCGGGGGCTGATTTTGCCCACGGACGTAGTCTAAAGAAAGGAGCCGTCGTTTTTATTGAAGGATAATCGGTCCCGGAAACAGAAAATATACGAATTGGAAAAATTTATGACAGACAAACAAGTAGAAAATATACTAGATAAAAAACCGAAATCTCATTGGTTACGCAAATTAATCATATTTTTCGTTATTGTGGCCGTGTTTGCCGTAACGGCTTTGTTGTCGTTGGATTGGGTGATGGGTGCCTTGGTGCATACCCGCAAAGAAGTCCCTGTGCCCGATTTAACTAAAAAGCCCGTTTCCCAAGCGCTTGGGTTATTGGCAGCGCAAAATTTAGCACTTAAACAAGCCGGAGTGGAATTTGCCCAAAATGTGCCGCCCGGTTCGGTCCTGCGCCAAATTCCGTCGGCCGGTTCTACCGTGCGCGAGGGTCGCGTCATCCGTGTGTGGCTCAGCCAAGGTGATGAAATGGTGTTCGTTCCCAATCTCGTCGGTACGGATCTGCGCAGTGCGCAGTTGGCGGTGCGGCAATCGGGGTTAATCGTCGGAAAAACGGAAAACGCTTACTCCCTGACGTATGAGAAAGGGCAAATTGTGGCTCAAACGCCCAAGGCGGACAGTATGGTCCAAAAAGGCGAAAAAGTATCGTTGGTGATTTCCAACGGTCAGCCGCCGGCCAGCGTTATTTTGGTGCCCAATTTGAAGGGTAAAAAATTGGCTCAAGCCACGTTGTGGGCCAGTGCCCAGAATATCAATTTGATCATTAAAGAAGATCCGGAGTCCCCTTTACGCAACGGAACCGTGACGGAACAATCGCCGGAGCCGGATAGCCAAGTGGCTCCGCGCAGCGATGTGGAAATTACGGTCAGCCGCCGGCCGATAGCAGACGACGAAAAGGCCTACCACTTGCATTACGAATTGCCGCAAGGGAAGAAGGGCGGTCACGTGCGTATTGTGTTGGAAGACGAAACCGGCGAAACGGAAATTTTGAACGAGGCTAAACAGCCCGGTTCCAAGGTGGATTTGGAAATCCCGTATTCCGGCAAAGCTACGTTACGTATCTTTATTGACGGTATTTTGGTACGGGAACGGGAAATTGCCTAAAAATGACTTCCAAAATAGCCCCGGCAAATGGTAAAATATGTATTGCGCCTTCTCTTTTATCTGCCGATTTGTGGCAGCTGGGGGAAGAGGTCCGGCGCGTAGAAAAAGCCGGAGCCGATTGGCTGCATGTGGATGTAATGGACGGGCATTTCGTGCCGAACTTGAGTTTCGGCCCGGCTTTTGTTCGCTCTTTGAAAGGGAAAACGGTGTTGCCGTTAGATGTGCATTTAATGGTGCAGCAGCCGTTACAATTTATAAAACCGTTCGCACAAGCGGGGGCCGATTTGTTGACGGTGCACGCGGAAGCGGAGGGTCGTATAACCGATATACTGGCCCATATTCACGCGTTGGGTATTAAAGCCGGCGTTTCCATCAAGCCGGACACTGACCCGCACGTATTACAAGCCATTATCGGGCAAGTAGATTTAATTTTAGTGATGAGTGTATATCCCGGCTTTGGCGGGCAATCGTTTTTGCCACAGTCGCTGGGGCGGATTGAACAAGTCCGTTCGCTCATCCGCACTTGCGGCCACCCCGTGTGGTTGGAAGTGGACGGCGGTATTAACGCACAAACAGCCGGGCCGGTTATCCGGGCCGGGGCGGATGCGTTAGTCGCCGGGAATGCAATTTTTAGCGCCGCGGACCCTGTTCACGCCCTCAATCAAATCAGACAGGCGGCCCCGGACATTTAATATCCGTCTTTTACATAAGTAAAAGCGACATAAGGAGAGTCATACATGGCAGTAGTAATTAGATTACAACGGGTAGGCAAAAAAGCCCAACCTCAATACAGAGTCGTCGCGATTGAAAAAACTTCCGCGGTCGGCAAAGAAGCCAAAGAAGTGTTGGGGCAATACCAACCTTGCAACCCGAATGTAGCCGAGCAAATTAAACTCAATATGCCCCGGGTGGAATATTGGGTGAAAGTCGGCGCGAAGCCGTCGGAAACGGTCGCTAGCCTGATTAAAAAAGCAAGCGCCAAGTAAGCTGCGGGGCATGTTATGAAAGAACTTGCCACGCTACTCTTAAAATCGCTTTCTTCCGTGCCGGACAATGTGGTAGTGGAAGAAAAAGTGGAAGAGAATAAAGTTTTTTTGTTCACGAAAGTGGACGCCGCTGATAAAGGTAAAGTCATTGGCAAAGACGGTTGCATTATTAAAGCCGTACGTACGGTATTGAGTGCGGCCGGTGCCAAGCAGGACAAAAAAGTTACCCTAAAGTTGGAAGACTAATGAAAATTGACGTTATCACCGCTTTTGAAGAAATGGTAGAACAAACGCTTTCCCACAGTATTGTCGGGCGGGCGCGCCAAGCGGGGATAATTAAGTTGGGGACGTTAAGTCCGCGCCGGTTTACAACGGACAAACACCAAACGATCGATGATCGCCCCTACGGCGGCGGGCCCGGGATGCTTTTAAAGGCCGAGCCGCTTTACCAGGCGATACAGCAGTTACGTAAGAAAACGTCCTTCGTAATTTTAACCAGCCCGCGCGGGCAAACTTTTGACCAGACCCTGGCCAAAAAGTTAGCCAAAAAGCGCCATTTGATTTTTGTGTGTGGGCATTATGAAGGAATAGACGCGCGGATTTATCCGCACGTGGATTTAGAAGTGTCCTTGGGCAACTTCATTTTAACAGGTGGCGAGTTGGCCGCTTGTGCAATGATAGACGCGATCACGCGGTTGCAGAAAGGAACTTTTAAAAAACAAGACGTAACGGTTAGTGAATCGTTTGAGGAGGGCTTGTTAGAAGCCCCGCAGTATACCCGGCCGGAAGTATGGCGGGGGGTTAAAGTCCCGCAAGTACTGCTTAACGGTAACCATAAAGAAATCGCCGCGTGGAAACACGAACAGGCACTTAAATTGACAAAAAAATTAAGACCTGATTTACTTCAAACCGCCTCTCAACAAGTAATGAAGGTTGCTAAGGAAAAGAAAATTCGGAGGAAGTAGTTTTATGAACATCAACGATATTAAACATAATCTTAAAACCAATGTCCCGGCGTTTAAAGCTGGCGATACCGTGCGCGTAAAAGTGAAAGTAGTAGAAGGCGATACGGAACGGTTGCAGGCGTTTGACGGGGTTGTCATCGCGCGCAAAGGCAGCGGCATTGGCGAGACGTTTACCGTACGCAAAATTTCGTTTGGCGTAGGGGTGGAACGTATTTTCCCGGTGCACTCACCGCGGGTGGACAGCATTGAAGTCCTGAAGGTGGGCAAGGTGCGCCGTGCAAAACTGAATTACCTGACCAAGTTGTCCGGTAAAGCAGCCCGCTTGCAAGAACTGAAAAAACCCACCGCCGATGCGGCTGAAGAAACGGCCGAAACGGCCCAAGCCGAAGCGGCGCCAGAGGCGAAATAATTGTTCTCAAGGAATAATTAAACTCCGAATAAAAAACCCCCGGGTAACGCGTTACCCGGGGGTTTCTATGTGTCAAAAGTTATTAGATAGCGCACAAACAAATTTTATGTTGGTTTGCCAGTTTCACTACTTCTTCTAAATCTATCACCAGTGTCTTTTTTGCTTCGAACGCTAATACGCTAAAACCGGCTTGAATGACACTCTCCAGGGTACCTTTACCAATAACGGGTAAATCGTACCGATAATCTTGATCGGGCCGGGCTACTTTGACTACGGCCACCACGGAAGATTTTTCGGCGTGTTCCCGCACCAGTTCTCCCGCCCGGCGGATGCAGCGGTCTGTTCCTTCCATACCTTCTACTGCAATGACGGCGTGCTGGCTGACTACGCACGTAAGGCCGATATCTAAAGCGGCTATTTGTTTGGCTGTTTGAAACCCAAAATCTATGGTTTGCTGTTCTTCTTGGGTGGGTTTACGCGCCGATAGCACGCCCGGACCGGGTAGAAAATCTTCCAAGAAAGAAGCGGAATTAACAAATTCTAAACCGTCTTTCTTAAATTCATTAATAATGCTGGACAAAATGTCTTTAGGTTGCATGGTTTTGAGCGTTGTTAAAAATTTAGCCCCGCGCAAATCCGGCATTAAGTTAGAGAAAATAGAACCGTGCTGCACCCGCCCGGCCATGATGATGCGTGTTACCCCATGCTGTTTAAAAAACCGGATACACGCACCCATCTGACCTATCCGAAGGGTTTGGAATACACGTGCACAAGCGTAGTCGTCGGCGCGGGCATTCCCTTTGATGCCTACCACCACGACCTCTACCCCTTGGGCAGAGGCTTTTTGGGCGATATAAACAGGCATCTTCCCTTCGCCGGCGATAATTCCAATTTTATTCGTCGTCATTTTCTCTCATGCTGCGTTTAGCGGCCACCAACCCGCGTTTGGAATTTTTGCAGAAATCAATCATATGCTGCACTTCCGCACAAGGATGGGTTGCTTCCAACTCTGCCATGGCATCTGCCAACAATTTACCGCTTCTAAATAACGTTTTGAAAGCATTTTTGATAGCCGAAATTGTTTCGCGGGATAATCCGTTGCGGCGTAAGCCAACCAGATTTAGACCCACCAACCGTGCCCGCTCGCCTTGGGCGATGCAGTACGGGGCTACATCTTGGTGTACCATGGAACCGCCGGAGACCATTGCCATAGTACCAATGCGGGAAAATTGGTGAATCCCAATGAGTCCCGATATGACGGCCCGGTCTTCCACGATTACGTGCCCGGCAATACCGGTGCTGTTTGCCACAATGATATTGTTACCCAAGTGGCAATCGTGCGCCACGTGCGAGTTGGCCATCAGCAAGCAATTATTACCTATGGATGTGGGGCAGTCAACGTCTGTGGAACGGTGAATGGTTACACATTCCCGAATCTGGTTGCCGTTGCCCATAGTAACGCGCGTGGGCTCGTCCCTGTAGGACAAATCCTGCGGCTTTACTCCAATGAACGCACTGGCAATCAGATGGTTGTTATCGCCCATGGTGGTATTTTCAATCACGCAAAAAGGGCCGATTTTGTTGTTCTTTCCGATAATCACGCCTTCTCCGATAACCGTATAAGGACCGATCTCGGTAGAGGGATCAATTTTGGCTGAGGGATCAACAACAGCAGTGGGATGAATTTTATTCATGAGGGGAATCTCCTAACATAAAATTGAGTGTGGCTTGCGCACACTTTTTTCCGTTCACGTACGCTTCGCTGTAAATTTTAGAGATACGGCCTAAGCGCAAAATTTCAATAGGCATTTCCAATAAGTCGCCCGGGCATACCATGCCGCGGAATTTAGCCTCGCTGATGCTTAAGAACAGCGGAAGCGTAGCGTTTTTACCGTTCGCCACGTCCTGCATCACGGCCCCGCCAAATGCCTGGGACATACTTTCTATCACCAGCACTCCCGGCATAACCGGATGCCCCGGAAAATGCCCTTTAAAATAATATTCATCGGGCCGGGCACGATATACGCCAATATATTTTTTACCTTTTTCCAACATCCGTATTTCATCTACCAACAAAAACGGCTCGCGGTGCGGAATGTTGGCCTTGATGTGCTCCGGTCCGTACACGGCACATACGGGTTGTGTCAGAAAATCTTTTAACGATACAGATTTTACTACCCCCATTTTTCCTCCTGGTTCCCTAACAAGATTTTAGCAAAAATTACGTTATGTTTATGCCCGCCACCTTTGCAGGAGATTTTGAGGGGAGGCAAGCGGCGGCCTGTTAAACTGATATCCCCGATAAGGTCCAATAGTTTATGACGGACCATTTCGTCGGGGAAGCGGCGTTCGTTGAGAAAGCGGTCTTTGCCGATAATGACCGCATTTTCCAAATTACCGCCTTTGGCTAACCCGTGCGCTTTTAAAAATTCCAGTTCTTCTTCAAAACCGAAGGTGCGCGCCCGGGCAATTTCATTCAGATAATTATCGGGAGAAAATTCCAAGGTATATTCCAAGTGCGATACGAGCGGATGTTTATGCTCGTACACAAAATGAAAGGTGAGTTTATCGGCCGGTTCGGCACTGTAAGCAATGTTGCCGCTGGTATAGGTAATTTTTCGCCGTACATCCAAAAGAGGTTGCTCGGCGGGAAGTTCTTTGATACCGGCTTGCAAAAAGGCGGCGGCGTATTCATCACTGGCACCGTCCGTGACGGGGGGTTCCGGGCCGTCCATTTCTACGGCGACGTCGGTGATACCTAACGCGTGCAGCGCAGAGAGTACATGTTCCACCGTCCAGACTTCAGCCGTTTCATTTTTTAGATTGGTGCCGCGCAGGGTAGAGCCAACGTGGCAAACGTCGGCCGGGATGGGTTGTGCGCCCGGGATATCGGTGCGCAGAAAGGTGATGCCATTCTCGGCCGGGTGAAAGGTCATTACTACTGGTTTACCGGTATGTAAACCAATTCCCTGAACAGTAGTACTGGTAGATAAAGTTTTTCGCATAGATTACCGTCCTATCCATTTTTTCAGTTTGCCCCAAAACGATAACCGTTGGGTTTGTTCCAATTGTTTCTTAAACTGTTGAAACTCTTTGTACATATCGGGCAATTTACGTAAAATTGCCATTTGGCGGAAAGCCTCTTTTTGCGGCATAGCCGGAAAACCAAAATATGTTTTCCCGGCGGGAACGTCGTTCATCACGCCGGATTGGGCACCAATTTGTGCCCGATCGCCGATTTTCATATGTCCGGCCAGCCCTACCTGCCCGGCCAATACAACACCGCTACCGATATCGGTGGTACCCGCAATACCGACTTGGGCGCAAAAAATGCTGCTCTGGCCGACCCGTACATTGTGCCCGACTTGGACCAAATTGTCAATTTTGGTATTATCCCCAATGACCGTACTGGAAATCTTAGCGCGGTCAATACACGTGTTGGCTTGGATTTCCACGTCGTTACCTAAAACCACATTTCCGATTTGCGGGATTTTTTGGTGACGCCCCTCGTGAAAAGTAAAACCAAATCCATCTGCCCCTATCCGGGCTCCGGGTTGTAAGATGACGTAATCTTTCAGCACGCAATCTTCGCGAATAACTACCTGGGGGTAAATGTATCCGTGACGACCGATAGTGACGTTTTTGCCGATATAACATTGAGGGAAAATGACAGTTTCATCCCCAATGGTTACTCCGTCTTCAATCACGGTGTACGCGCCGACCGATACATTTTTACCTAGCCGAGCGTTGGGGCTGATGACGGCAGTGGGATGAATGCCCGGCGTGTGTTTGGTATGTGCCGCGTCAATATATTTCATTAAAAGAATGAAGGCCCATTCCGGGTCTTTTGCGTATAACAAAGTTCCTTTAAACGGTAAATCCATTCCTTTGGCTTGTTGCGGTACCAACAGGGCAGATGCAGCCAAATCTTTGAGTTGTTCGGGCTTTTCCAGCTTGGTTACATAGCAGAGGCCGCCCGGTTGGGCCTCATCCAACGCGCACAAACGGGTAATGACGGCCCCGGTATCGGTGGCCAGTTCTGCCCCGGTGATTTGTGCAATTTGTGCCAACGTTAATTGGGTCATAAAACACCTCACTATTTACCGCGTTTGCGGTATTTTCTGGATTTCTTAAGCCGGTTTATAAAATCTTTGGTGACATTGACCGGTTTGGCCCCGTAGAGAATTTCATCTTTGCGTACCACGACGCCGATGTTTCTCTTTTGGGCGAAGGATTTAATTTCTTTATAGATATCTTGCAAAATCTCGTTGACTTCTTTTTGCTCCAGTTTCAAAATTTCTTCCCGGGTGGTGTACCGGTAATTGTCTATGAAGAAACTGCGCTGGGTAATGGTTTGTTTATTGGCGGAAATACGGGCGGTAATTTCTTCCAGCCGGGCGGGCGTATTGAGCGGGCTGGCAGACAACGCGTCCGTGTGCGAAAACGTTAACCGATTCAGCACGTTTGTCATTTCCAACGTGTCTGCCGATTCTTCTACTTTCGGTAATAAGGGCTGTGGCTCAATGACAATACGTTCGTAGAATGGTTTTAATTCGCGCAGTTGGGCAGACAGTTGGGCATTCTCCGTGGCTAACCACTCAATTTGCCGGCGGGCTTCTTTGACTTCTTCTTCTTTGGTTAAAATTTTTTGGTGGATTTGTTCTTTGACGGCTACCGTACGCGGGTGTTCGTTAAAAGCCATATCAATGTCAATAAAGGCAACAGGCAGACAGGAAGAAGCATCTTGCGGATTTGGTTGTTCTTCCGGGGAAGGAGTTTCGTCGGCGGCAATGGCCGGTGCGAGGGCCGCGGCTGGTTTTTCGGCAGGAACAGATTTTGCCGGAACGGTCGGTACAGATTTTTCCGATACTTTGGCGGGTTCGGTGTCTTTTTGAGCCGGGGAGGCCGTTTCTTCTTGGGTGGCTGTTTTGGCTAGCAACGCAGCCACGGCGGCCTGTTCTTCCGGAGAAAACTCATCTGCCGGGGACGATTGCGCCCCGGCAGGGTTGGTTAAAAATAATGCTACGGCTATATACATCCAACTTTTTTTCATACGCACACTACATCATGTTGGAGATGTTGAAGTAGAAATGGGAATGGTCTTGATTGGGAGCATGGTTCAACCCGTAACCCCAATCAATGCGAATGGGTAGAGACGGAGTTGTAAACCGCAATCCCACCCCGACGCCGGCCTTAAATTGTTCGGGGTCCGGCCCCAGCGAAAATTTCAAATCGCTCGCGTGATTCCACGAATTTCCTACATCAAAGAAGAAAGCGAATTGCGCCATATTGCGCCGTCCCTCACGGGCCAGCGGGAAACGCAATTCCGCGTTCATGACATAATACAAATCTCCGCCGTATTTGGGGCCGATCTCTCCGGCGCGTTCGTAACCGCGTACGGTATCGGCACCGCCTAAAAAGAATTTTTCAAAGGGCGGCACGTCTTTTGTCCGTCCGTAGGATTTTACAGAACCGAATTTATTGGAAAATACAAATACAACGGGGTAGTTCCCACCAATATTCAGCACCGTGTAATTGAAAATAGAACGCGCTGTTAAATACCACAAATCCAAATCTCCGCCAATCGGCCCGCCGGCTAACGCAAGCCCCAACGAATTACGCCATCCGGTGGTGGGATCCCACATGTTGTCGCGCGTGTCAATAGCAAAATCTACACTAAAGGTGGATAAGTTGGTGTCACCTTCGGCAATACACGTAGTCGGGTCTTGCCCGGGGGCGCAACGATACGTATTATCCACATCGTAAATATCAATATTTTCAAAAGAATAACCCAAAGACAACAAATAAATATCATCTTTAAACCGCGGTCCTACTTTGACGCGTCCCCCGATGCGTTTTTCGGTATAGGCCTGATTATCGGTAGCAAAGGAACGGTACCGGCGGGTATTGAAAGCATCTACCCCCAGCGAGGTCGGGTTGCTGTAGATCCACGGGGTGTACCAACTAACGGTATAATCTAAAATTTCCTTCCCGAATAAGGTGCGTAACGATAAGCGTTGCGCCCGGCCGAATAAATTCATATGATTGACGGACAATTCCCCGTATAAACCGTCCATGGAACTCATGGCTACACCGGCAGTAAACATACCGGGCCGGCCTTCCACTACGTTGAAGTTGACATCTACTTTTTGCGGGTCGGCGGTGGGTTGCAGATCAATTTGCACGTCGTTGATGAAACCCAAGTTCATGATCTTGGTTTGGCTACGGCGGATTTTGGCACTGTCATACAGGTCCCCGGGGTGAATGGCCAATTCCCGCGTGAAGACAAATTTTTTAGTGTCATGGTAGCCGGAAACATCCACGTTATCTATGTAGAAAATACGTCCTTCGGAAATATCAAAGGTTAAATTTAATTTCCCGTTTTCAATGTTTTTAACGGGTTCAATACGGGCTTGCAGGTAGCCTTTTTCGGCATATTGCTCGTGGATGGCGGCAAGCGTGTCGTCAAAATCTTTTTGATTGTAAAGATGTCCCTCGCGGAAGAAAACCTGTTTTTGCAGTTCTTCCGGGGTGAATACATTGTTACCTTCAAATTGCACGGTGCCAAAATCTACTTTCTCTCCCTCGGTGACCTGGTACGATAAATCCACGAGGGTTTGCGTATTATCAAAGGCCAGTTGAGGTTGGGTCAAATTAAATTCGCTATATCCTTTGTTGCGGCCGTAGAGCATCATTTTGACCCAGTCGCGTTGTAATTTTTGCGGTTTAAATACTTTCCCGGGCCGGTTGGCGGAACGTTTGATAATTTTGTCGGCGGGCAGTTGGGCGGTTCCGCTGATAGTTACGTTTCCCACGCGTACACGTTCGCCCTCGTTAATGAGTAATTTTACATATACTACGTTCTGTTTTTCGTCGCGGGTTAGGTCATAAGAAATTGCGGCGTTGACATATCCCTTTTCGGCATACTTGGCTTTGATACGTTCTAAATCGCCCTGGAGTTTCAGTTCGTTAAAGGGGTCTTTGATTTTTAACGTCATCGCTTGGGTGATAGCTCCTTTGCCCAAGTGTTTGCGGCCTTCGTAAGAGAGGTGGTCAAAAATCGGTTTTTCTCGCACGATATACGTCAAGCGATGGCACGGGGCTTGCGCGCCGTTTGAATCGGAGCGCGCTCCCGTTACCGGGGAAATATCAATTTCCACGGAGTCAAAATTGCCCAAAGCGGAAATAGATTGTACGTCCTCGGATACTTGAAAACGGTCGTAAAATTGGCCTTTTTTGGCCGAGCCGGCCTTGGTAACGGTTTTTTTACGGATGTTTTTAAGACCGTCCACGGAAACCTGACAAATCATCCAAGGACCGTTGGGGTCCATTTCGGCGGGGGTTGGTTCGCCCGCGCGCGCGTAAGAGAAAAAGGCCAAAAGGCCTGCGGCCGTAACGGCCATTTTTTTACAAAACAAAATCGTACTCCTTGCAAAAAGCCCGCACTGATACATAAGCGCGGGCGAATTGCTGAAAGATAAACTATTTGGCCGGCCGTTGTGCTTTACCGCTTTTGATGCAGTTGGCACAAACATATGCCGTTTGGGTTTTGCCGTCTAAAACGACTTTCTGTTTTTGCAAGTTCGGTTTAAACGTCCGTTTGGTTCTTAAGTTAGAGTGGCTATACGAACCGCCGGAAACCGGGGCTTTGCCACATACTGCACATTTATACGCCATAATATCCTTCCTTATCTGAAATAAATTTGCTCCTTATATTGTAGTAAATAATGGGGAGACTGTCCAGTTTTAGGCCTGTTTGGGCGGGAAAACCCGGCTGGCCAGTACGGACAGGGCCAGGATGCTGACAATGACCCCCAGCGAAACAACTACCGGCACATGGAACAGGTGGGAGAGTAGCATTTTTACTCCCACAAAGAACAGAATGACCGAAATGCCGTATTTGAGGTAAGGGAATTTGCCTGCCATGCCGGATAGCAAAAAGTATAAAGAGCGTAGCCCGATAATCGCAAAGATGTTGGAAGAATAAACCAAAAACGTATCCTGGGTTACGGAGAGAACCGCCGGAATGGAATCTACCGCAAAAATCAGGTCGGACATTTCAATAACTACCACGGCTGCCAGCAAGGGAGTCGCAAAGCGTTTGGCGTTTTCCACCACAAAGAAATTTTCACCGTGATAATCGGTCTTTAAAGGGAAGAATTTTTGCAGTAATTTAAGGGCCGCGGAATTTTGCGGGTCAAACTTATCGTCCTCTTTTTGCAAGAGCATTTTAAGTGCGGTAAAGATAAGGAGTGCGCCGAACACGTAAATCGTCCAGGAAAAAAGCGAAATCAGTTTAACGCCCAGGAAGATAAATAAAAACCGTAAAATAACAGCCCCCAATACGCCCCATAACAGGGCTTTGGGTTGCAACTCGTGGGGGATAGCAAAATAGCCGAAGATGAGGATAAACACAAACATATTATCCACGGAGAGCGAATATTCCAACACGTAGCCCGTATAAAATTCCAGCGCGTGTTGCGGCCCTTCCGCCAGCCAAATGGCGCCGCCGAAAAGTAATGCCAGCGTAATCCACGCGCACACCATGCCGCCGGCTTCTTTGAGGCTGACCTTGCCGTGATGTTTGTTCAGTACGGTTAAATCCACAAACAATGCAATCAATACCACTAGCCAAAAAGCCACCCACAGGGCTACAGAAACGGTAGTAGAAACAGGTTCCATACATAGTTATTATATCATTTTGAGTTTTTTACCGGGGAAATGAAAAGGTGTTAGAAACACGGGAAAGGTAAATTTTCTATAATACCGATATGGATACAGACCGCCTGTTACTAGAAGATTTTGCCAATCACTTATCGTTTGAACGGCAGCTGTCCAAAAATACGATAGCGTCGTACACAAGCGACGTAGCACACTATTTGGAATATTGCGCCGCTAACGAAACGTTGCCGCAGGACGTCGGCCCGCGGTTTTTGGACCAGTATAATTACCAGTTAAAACAAATAGAGGGACTGAAAGCGGTGAGTGTGTTCCGCAAAATGGAGGCCGTGAAAAGTTTTTATAAATTTTTGATGATTGAAGAACGGATTCAGGACGATCCCACCCGCTTTCTAAAATCTCCCAAATTGGCGCAGCCGCTGCCCGCGCAACTCACCCGCCAAGACATAGAGCGGTTGCTTTCTTTCCCGGCGGAAAAATTTGACGAAATCCGCACCGTAACCATGGTGGAACTGTTGTATGCGGCGGGGCTGCGGGTGAGTGAAATGCTTGGCCTGCGCCTGGAAAACATCAATACGGAAGAAGGATGGGTGTTGGCGTTTGGTAAAGGGGGCAAACAGCGTTTGGTTCCCATACATCCGGCCTGTTGTGAGCGACTGAAGAGATACTTGGCGGTGCGCTCGGCCCATTTTGAAGGGAAGGAAGTGGATTCGGAAGTGTTTTTGAATAATCGCGGTAAGAAATTAAGCCGGGTTACCGTATGGAAAGATTTGGCTGTACTCGGGCGCAAAGCCAATTTGTCTCAGCCTCTGCACCCGCATTTGTTCCGGCACACGTTTGCCTCACACTTATTGCAAGGGGGGGCAGACCTGCGCAGTTTGCAGGAAATGCTGGGCCACGCCAATTTAACAACGACGCAGATTTACACCCACTTGGATGTAAAAGATCTGAAAAACAAACACAAAAAATATCACCCGCGGGGGTGATCTTCCGGGCAGTAAAAAAGGATATGACGGGTTTATATCCCGTTAAATTTCTTTATGCAGCACTTTGAGGGCGGCTTTTTCTTTGGCTACCGGCAGACACTCTTGCACGCGGTAGTGTTCTTTATCGGTGAGTTTTTCAAGAGCTTGAATGTCCGCATCCGTTAAAACTTCTTTATCATAGGTGGTGCGAAATTCATACGCGACACCGCTTTGGCGGATGAGTTGCATGGACTTCATTAAAATTTCCGGCGGGGTATCCACGCTCGTGATCAGACTGTATTTATCCAACGGAGCTTTTAAGTCCATGGCAATGTAGTCCAACAGTTTTTTATCTAACAGTTCTGCCAATACATCGGGCCGGGCCCCGTTGGTATCCAGCTTGACGGCGTAGCCCATTTTTTTAATATCGGCCGTAAAAGGAATCAACCCCTCTTGCAGGGTCGGTTCTCCCCCAGAAATAACAACGCCTTCCAGGGTGCCCTGGCGGCGCTGTAAAAATGAAAAAATTTCCTCTTGGGGAACGGGTTCGGTGAATAGGTGCGGATAGACCAACTCCGGGTTGTGGCAATAACGACAACGGAAATTACACCCTTGGGTAAAAATCACCGCCGCCGGCCGGCCCGGGAAGTCAATCAGTGTAAATTTAATCAGTCCGCCGATTTTCATCGTTCCCGTCGCCCCTAGTGTGAAAATTATTTATCGCTTTGGCATTCACATCCGCAACCGCAATTGCAGTTGTTGACGTTCATGTTTTTGCGCATTCCAAATTCTTCTTTCTTACCTTTGTTCCAGTTTTGTACCGGGCGCAAATAACCCACTACGCGCGAATAAACCTCGCACTTGGAACCGTGAACATCGTTCATCTCTTGTTTGAGTTCCGAAATTTGATTCTCTACGGCTTGTTTTTCTTGTGCTGTCATGTAGTATTTCTCCTAATTATCTCTCGGTGCAACAGGTATACATCCCAACCGGGGGACCGTGAAATACCCTCGGTCTTTATCCCTGCCGCCGCTGCCTCTTGGAATTATCCCTCCTATCCCAAATAATCCCAAAAGGAAAATTATTTACTGTAAAGCTGTTCTTCCAACATTTTGACCTTGCGGTCCAATTCCTGCATCCGTTCGGCTTTGCATTTGGGACATTCAAAATGTTCCCCTTCAATATAGCCGCACTTGGGGCAAACGCTGAATGTAGGCGTGATGGAGAAATACGGCAACGTATATTTTTCGCATACGGTGCGGATAAATTTCTTCATCGCTTCTAAATTTTTAATGCGTTCCCCGGTGAAAATGTGCTGCACGGTTCCGCCGGTGTATTTGGATTGGATGGTGCTTTGCAAGTCCAACATTTCAAATACGTCGTCGGTATAGTTAACGGGTAATTGCGAAGAATTGGTATAGAAAGGTTGGTGGCCTTGCTTATACATTTCTTCGTTTGCGCAAATGATATCGGGGTAACGCTCTTTATCCAGTTTGGCCAAGCGGTACGAAGTGCCCTCGGCCGGGGTGGCTTCCAGGTTATAGTTGTTACCGGTTTCTTCTTGGAATTTTACCAAGGTTTCACGCATAAACGTAAGCACTTTTTCGGCAAAAGCGCGGCCTTTTTCGGAACCGATATCTTCCCCAATCAAATTGAGAGCGGCTTCGTTTAAACCCACCAACCCGATAGTAGAGAAGTGATTTTTCCAGTATTCGTTAAAGCGTTGGCGCACCGAGCGTAAGTAGAAACTCATATACGGATAGAGGTTACCTTTGGTAAAGCGTTCAATCACTTTGCGTTTAATTTCCAAACTGGTTTTAGCCACTTCCATGCGGTCTTTTAAGTTAGCAAAAAATTCATCTTCGTTCTTGGACAAATACCCTAGACGCGGCAGGTTAATGGTTACCACGCCGATAGAACCCGTCAGCGGGGCCGAACCGAATAAGCCGCCGCCGCGTTTGCGCAGTTCGCGGTTGTCAATGCGCAACCGGCAACACATGGAACGGGCATCTTCCGGGTTCATATCCGAGTTAATGAAGTTGGCAAAATACGGGATACCGTATTTTGCGGTCATTTCCCACAGAGGGGTCAGCTTGGGATTATCCCAATCAAAGTCGCGCGTGATGTTATAGGTAGGAATCGGGAACGTAAACACGCGGCCTTTGGCATCTCCCGCGAGCATGACTTCGCAGAAAGCGCGGTTGAGCATATCCATTTCGTTTTGGAATTCGCCGTACGTTTTATCCTGTAATTTCCCGCCAATGATGACCGGCTGGTCCTTATAATAAGAAGGAACGGTCAAATCCAGCGTTAAGTTTGTAAACGGCGTTTGGAAACCTACGCGGGTAGGCACGTTGACGTTGAACAAAAATTCCTGCAGGGCCTGTTTAACTTCATCATAGGTTAGTTTATCGTAGTAGATAAAGGGAGCCAAAAGCGTGTCAAAGTTGCTAAACGCTTGCGCGCCGGCACTTTCGCCCTGTAAGGTGTAGAAGAAATTGACCACCTGGCCCAGAGCCGTGCGTAAGTGTTTGGCCGGTTTACTCTCCGCTTTGCCCACCACGCCCGTAAAACCGCTGAGCAGTAAATCTTGCAAATCCCATCCGACGCAGTACGCGCCCAACAAGCCCAAATCGTGCAAGTGAAAATCGCCTTCCGTGTGCATCCGCTTGACGTTGGCCGGATAAATTTTATTGAGCCAATACACTTTGCTGATTTCGGAAGAAATATAGTTGTTTAATCCCTGCAACGAATAACCCATGTTGCTGTTTTCGTTGACTTGCCAGTCAATTTGTTGGAGATACTGGTCCACCAAATCTACGTTGAATTTGGAAGAAATTTCACGCATGCGGGCGTGCTGGTCGCGGTACAAGATATAGGCCTTGGCCGTTTTATGATAGTTGGAAGTCAATAATACGTCTTCCACAATATCCTGCACATTTTCCACGTTGGGCACAGAATTTGAGTACAACTGTTGGATAATGTTGATAACGCGAATGGTTAATTTTTTAGCGGTATCTTGGTTAAATTCTCCGGTGACTTCGGCGGCTTTGCAGATGGCCTTTGTAATTTTTTTGGAGTCAAAAAGCTGGGTGCTCCCATCCCGTTTGACGATGTGATTGATTACTTCCGAGTTTTCCATAATTATTTTATCCTGGGTAAAAATGTCCGCTGAAAAGTAGCGGCTTTTAAAATTCTGACAAAAACGGACCAAAAATGCAAATTACGACGACATCCAAAATTTCGGTTTTGGCCAAAAAAAGTTCTTCTCGTCGGTAAAATTTCCCTTTTTGGCGGTTTAGGGGCGGCTAAAGTGCCCTTTTCTTAATAATAATTATTACTAATAAGCACTTTTGTTGTCAAACTTATTTCACATAACCGTGAAAAAATAAGTAAAACCGGTTTTCCCTTGTTGGGGGAGTAATTAACTGGCAGGACTTGACGCGCACGGTGCAAACTGGTTTAATTTAGAAAATACGTTTTAATTTAAGGAGGGGTGTTATGGATCTTTACCAGGGATGTGTGTTGGCGGCAGTAATAGCATTTTTGGTGCTGGTAGTGTTTGCGGTGCGGACGCTACTTCAAATTTTCCGCACAGCCGAGGCCGTGGAGTATTTGGCCCTATCGGCTGCGGAAAAGGTGGACAAAACCGAAAGTACATTTACGTTACTGGATAATGTGTCGTCTTTTTTGGACTCGGGACTGTTTCGGGTTGCCAAAGCGGGGGCGGAGTTAGTCAAACATTTCCGCAAAGATAAATAATTGTTTGTGTGATTGACACAATCGCAAGGGTACCCGGCACATTACCTGTTCCGTATAGTATGGAAAAAGAATTTTCGTGGGTTTCTGCTCGTTGGATTCGGGTGTTTCCGTAATCCCGGCTGGTCACAAGCCGGAGATCAATTGAGCCACCACGTCGCGGCGGTTAAATAGGTGGCAAAGGCTAGCCACGCCCCGTATGGCGTTAACAACCAGGCACTCGCCGTGTTAATTTTCCCAAATGCGCGTAGCAAAAAGATAAACTCCACCAACATCGCCACAATTAAAATCAGCCCGCCCGTTAAGCTGTGCGCGCCGAAAAATATCGGCGTCCAGCACGCGTTTAGCGCCAACTGACCGATAAATAACATCATAGCCCGGCTATGCAGCTTTTCGCGAAAAGCCCAAAAAGCTCCGGTCCCCAACAATACATACAACACGGCCCACACGATACCAAAGACGGCATCCGGCGGGGTAAACCGCGGCTGAATCAACGAGTTGTACCACGTCATATTGGGGTACACAAACTGCACGCCCAGTATGCCGGGCAGTTGGGCAATGGCTACCCAAACAATCCATTGGAATAAAGTAATCAGTTTCATACGCTCATGCTACCGGATTTTGCGCGGCCCGTAAAGTTTTAAAAAAGATTAGAAACTGCCGGCCCAAGCGAAAAAATGGTAAAATAATACTACGTGCCGTTTACGCACATAAGAGGTTTTTATGGATACCAAACTGATTCAAGAAGTTACCGATTGGTTGCGAACTACCGATTTGGCCGAATTTTGTTACGAAAAAAACGGTGATAGTCTGGAGATTAAGACACGCGAAGCCTTGCCCGAACCGGCCCGGTTTCCTTGTTCGTTAACTCCGGTTTGTTCCCCGGCGATAGGTATTTATCACGTGGCAGAAAAAGGGAAGAACGGTCCGTTTGCTGACGGACAAAAAATTGCCGAAGGCGCTCCGCTCGGGTTGGTGGAAACGGCTTCTAAAACACATTTTATCACGGCTCCCCACGCGGGGAAACTGCATGTAGCGGCGGCCGAAGACGGTACAGCCGTTGAATACGGTCAGCCGTTATTTTTTATTGAAAAGGCGGAACCGGTAGCATGACCGTTCGTGTATCTCCTTTGCACAAAGTTTTGGTAGCCAACCGCGGCGAAATTGCGCTGCGTGTCATCCGTACGCTCAGAGAAATGCGTATTCCCTCCGTGGTGGTGTATTCGCAGGCCGACCGTAACAGTTTGGCGGTACGCTTGGCCGATGAGGCTGTTTGTATCGGGCCGGCTCCGTCCAATCAAAGTTATTTAAACATAGATGCTATTATCACCGCAGCTCAAATTACAGGGGCGGATGCCATCCACCCCGGGTATGGATTTTTGTCCGAAAATGCCGATTTCGCCCGGGCTGTTTCCCAGGCCGGATGTGTGTTTATCGGGCCGACTGCCGAAACAATTTCCGCGTTGGGGGTGAAATCCACGGCACGTGAAATGGCCGTCAAAGCCGGGGTACCCGTTACGCCGGGTTCTAACGGAGTAATCGGGAAAGATTACCGATCGGTTGCACGTCAAATCGGGTTTCCGATTATGATTAAAGCGGCTCTCGGCGGTGGCGGTAAAGGCATGCGCGCCTGTTGGCGTGAATCGGAATTAGACCGTATGTTGGCTACGGCCAAAGCCGAAGCGCGTGCGAACTTCGGCGACGAACGGATGTATTTTGAAAAGCTGGTATTGAATCCGCGTCATATTGAAGTGCAAGTAGCGGCTGATAATTACGGAAACGCGGTGGCGTTTGCCGAAAGGGATTGTTCGTTGCAGCGCCGTCACCAAAAATTACTGGAAGAATCGCCCAGCCCGTTTGTGGATGAAAAAACCCGCGCCCAATTGCAAGCCGCCGCGCGTAAAATTGTACTGGCGGCCGGTTACCGCGGAGTAGGAACGGTGGAATTTTTAATGGCGCCGGACAAAACATTTTATTTTATGGAAGTGAATACGCGCCTGCAAGTGGAACATCCGGTGACGGAAGCTGTTTGCGGATATGATTTGGTCAAATTACAAATTCAAATTGCCCAAGGTGAAGAATTGCCGCTTACCCAACAACAAGCTGCCGCAATTCGTTGCCACGCTATAGAACACCGTATCAATGCCGAGGATAGCGAGCATCAGTTTGCTCCGTGCCCCGGTACGGTAGAGGAATGGATTCCCGCGGGGGGGTTAGGGGTACGGGTGGACAGCCACGTTTACACCGGGTATACGGTACCCAGTTATTACGATAGTTTGCTAGCCAAACTGATTGTAACGGCCCCGGACCGTAAACAATTGTTGGCGCGTAGCCGCCGTTGCTTGGGTGAATTTTGGGTGGGGGGTATTAAAACAACAATTCCCTTTCATCAACAGATTGTCAATAATCCTGATTTTGTGGCCGGAAATACAGACACGGGACTTATTGAGCGTATAATTGCTGCGCAAAATTCTTCTCCGAAAGGAAAAACGGATGAAAGCCAAAAATAAAATTAAAAGTCCGCGTGCTTTGGCCCAATGGGTAAAAGAAGCCCGGGCGGCGGGAAAGAAAATAGTATTTACCAACGGTTGTTTTGATATTTTACACGCCGGCCATGTGAGCATATTGGAGTTTGCGCGCAGGCAAGGGGACGAACTGGTAGTGGGTCTCAACAGCGATGCTTCCGTACGTCGTTTGAAAGGGCCGTCCCGCCCGGTCAATACGCAAGCGGATCGTGCGCTTGTACTGGCGGCGCTGGAAAGCGTATCGGCCGTATGTATCTTTACCGAAGATACGCCGTTCAACTTGATTAAGCGGGTTTGCCCGGATGTACTGGTCAAGGGGGGCGATTACAAACCGTCGGAAATCGTCGGTCGTGAATTTGCAAAAAAAGTGGTTCGCTTTGCGCTATTAAAAGGGCGCTCTACCACGAACATTATTAAAAAAGTAAGTAAGTAAACGTCCGAAACCGAACTTACGGCGGTCGTTGAAGAGGATAAATTATGGCTGATATTTTTGAGAAGTGCCGGAACTATCAAGATGCAAAAATCGCAATGCGGATGGGCATTTATGGCTATTTCCAACCGATTGAATCTGCACAGGGACCGGAAGTAATTTTGAACGGAAAGACGTACATCATGGCCGGATCCAACAATTATTTGGGACTAGCCAACGATCCGGAAATGAAAAAAGCTGCCCGTGAAGCCGTGGATAAATACGGTACAGGGGTGGCCGGTTCCCGCTTACTTAACGGAAATACGCAGTTGGCTGATACCTTGGAAGCCAAATTAGCTGCTTTCAAACGCAAAGAAGCCGGGTTATTGTTTGCTACCGGGTATCAAATGAATTTGGGAGTGGTATCCTGTCTGATTAAAAAGGGCGACTATGCCATTGTAGATAAGTTGGACCATGCCAGTATTTTGGACGGCGTCAAAATGTCCGATGGGGAGATGGTTCGTTTCAAACACAACGACATGGCCGATTTAGAACGGGTGTTGGCCAAATTACCGGCCGAAGCAGGTAAGTTGATTATTGTAGACGGTGTATTTAGTATGGAAGGGGATATCTGCCCGTTGCCGGAAATTGTAAAAATCGGTAAGAAATACGGCGCACGTATTATGGTGGACGATGCACATGCTACGGGAATTATTGGCAAAACGGGCCGCGGTACGTGTGAGTATTTCGGATTGGAAAACGGAGAAGTAGATTTGATTGTGGGAACGTGCTCCAAAACGTTTGCTACGGTGGGCGGATTTGTAGTGGGAGATAAAGACGTCATCCATTATATGCGTCACAACGCACGCAGCCAAATTTTTTCCGCATCCATGCCGCCTTCTTGTATTGCGTCTATCACAAAGGCGTTGGACCTTATAGAAAAGGATACTTCTCGCCGCGATAATTTGTTTCGGTTGACGGCGAAGTTGAAAAAAGGATTAGAGGATTTAGGGTACGATTTGGGTACCAGCACAACGCCGATTTTGCCCGTACATGTGGGCAGTAACGAGAACTGTTTTAAAATGTGGCGTGCCTTGCACGAAATGGGTATTTTTGCCAATCCGGTGGTGAGTCCGGCGGTACCGCCCGGCCATGCACTTATGCGCCTGACGCTGATGGCTACCCACACGGACGAACACGTCCGGAAGATTGTGGATGCCTTTGCGCAAGCAGGTCGTGCATTGGGAATTATTAAATAAGAAACGATTGAACCCCGCTTCGGCGGGGTTTTGTATGGGAGTTGTATGGAAATCAAAACCGTTTGTACAGAGGCAGATATAGAGGCCTTCATCCGTTTCCCCTTTACCTTATATAAAGAAAATCCGTATTGGGTAGGAGAATTACAAGCCGATACGAAACACCTGTTGGATGAAAAAAATCCGTTTTGGGCAGATGTTTCGCGGGCGTTATTTATGGCGTATGATGAGGGAAAACCCGTAGGGCGGATTATGGCTCTGGTTAACCGGGCGCACAATACCTATCATAACGAAAATATCGGTTTTTTTGGCTTTTTTGATTGTATCAATAGCCGGAGTGTTTCTGCCGCTCTTTTTTCTGCCGCTGAGAATTGGCTCAAAGCGCAAGGGGTCACGGCGGTACGCGGTCCGGCCAATCCGTCCAGTAACCATGTTTATGGCTTGCTAATAGATAGTTTTGACCGGATGCCGGCTATTATGATGCCGTATAACTTTGCTTATTATCCGGATTTATTGGAAGAAGCCGGGTTTACTAAAGCCAAAGATTTGCTGGCTTTTCACCGCACCAAGGATGATAAATTTTCGGACCGGTTTTGGCGGATTTGTTCCCGCTGTGAGCGTGCACCGGGAATTAAACTGCGCCGTCTTAATCTACAAAAAATAGACGAAGAAGCCGAACTCATCCGGCAAATTTATAACGAGGCTTGGGCCGAAAACTGGGGGTTTGTTCCGTTAACCCAATCGGCGATGGCCGATATCGTAAGCGGACTTAAACCGGTTTTGCGCGCCGAAGGCACATGTGTTATTGAAGAGAACGGCGTAGCGGCTGGTTTTTATATCTGTATCCCGAACATGAACCATGTATTGAAAATTTTAAACGGTTCGTTTAAAAATCCGTGGCGGGTGCTCCGGGCCTTGTGGGCTTGGAAGCGGATCAAAGACGCGCGGCTCATTATGTTGGGGGTTCGTCCCGAATTTCGCAAACGTGGGCTTGATTTGATTTTAATTAAACACATTGTTACACACGGGGTAAGCGTGTGGAATGAAGCGGAATTGTCTTGGGTGCTAGAAGATAACGCCGGGATGATACGCGGTATTGAAGAATGTGGATGTCACTTCAGTAAACGCTATCGTATTTACCAAAAGAACCTATAATTCCAGAAATAAACTCGTTGGTAAGCAGTCTCGCCAATTACAAAGAAATCTTTAAAGGCCGGTTGATATATTGATGTACAATATCCTCTTCGGCTATTTGGTATTGGTGCATCATGGTGCGGTACAAGTGGCTCCGTACCTGGTTGAAAATTTGACCGGATTTCGTTGGCTTTGATGTGATAGAACCCAAGCCGAAGGAAGACTTTTCCAACGGACAAACTTCTTTCATAAATTGGATAAGCCCTTGCGCAATGAGTCCCACGGCTTCTATTTGAATTTGTTTTTTGTCCGGCCTTTCCAAATACGCAATTAAGAATACAATATCCGGGTGTGTGGGACTGTGGTAAATTTCAACATAAGTAATATCTCGTTTATAATGCGGCCGTAAAGTTTGTATGAGCTCCCAAGAAGGATGTTGGCGCAGTTGGTCCATGCGATAACGTTGTAAATCCTGTTGAATGCGACGCCGAAGATAAGTATCCAAAGAAATGCCAGAGTCAACCGTTTCCGCAGCCGGGGAAATAAGGGAAAGACCCTTATGGGTTATCGGCCCAAAGTCATACCGGGGGGCTTGTGCCAACCCGGCAGAGTAGAGACTGATTGCCAGTAAAAACAGAGTTATCTTTTTCATAAGGTTTGCGTTATCAACGTTCTGTATTACAAGTAGTATAAAAATTTACGGAACGGCGAAACAAGGGTCAAAAGACCTAGTGGGTACTAGGTCTTTTGGCCCCTAAAGAATGATTAGTTGAATAAGTCCGACTGTTCTAAGGCGTTGAGGGCTTTGGTGATGTTGTTGACGATAGCAATCCACCGGCTTTGCCCATCGGACGTAACAGCACCGTAGATTGTGGAAATGTTAATACCGTGTTTGGTGAGCACAGAACTGATATCATAGACGAGTCCGGGGCGGTCTTTTGTTTCAATACAGATAGCCTCGGTCTTGACGCTGGTAAAACCGGCCCGCGTTAAAATGTGGCTGATTTCCTGTTCATGCGTGATGGCCAGGCGGAACGTAGCGGCATCGTAATGAACCCCTTGCGACATAGCAATAATATTCACTTTTTCGCGTAGCAAAATCTCGGCTACACTTTTGAGTGTACCCGGTTCGTTGACTAGAAACACACTGTATTGCTTGACTACACTAAGTGGCATAAAAAGACCTCTGTTTTTAATGTGCTCTTTTGAGAGACGGCCCCCCGTAGCGGTTGATGCGTTGGCTTTGGCGGATAATACGCAACATCGGTGCGTGAATCGCTCCGTTACTGGCCACCAGCGTTTGGCCGTACTCATTTATTTTACCAAAAGGTTTGGCGGAAAAGGACGTTACCCGTCCTCCTGCCTCTTGCAAGATAAGCGTACCGGCTGCCACGTCCCACGGTTGCAAACTCTCTTCCCAATATCCGTCCAGCCGTCCGGCGGCTACCCAGCATAAATCCAACGCGGCAGAACCTAATCGGCGTACGTCGTGGCAAGCATCTAAAAAAAGCCCAAAGCGGTTAATTAGTTCGGGCATGTGATAGAAACGGTTGTACGGAAAGCCCGTTACCAGTAACGCTTGGGAGAGCGTGCCGGTTTGGGATACGTGGATTTTTTCCCCGTTTAACGTGGCTCCTTTGCCTTTTTGGGCTAAAAACGTCTCACCGCTAAACGGGTTGCTGACTCCGGCCAACACCGGTGTGTTCCCGTGGAACAAAGCCACGGAAATACTGTATTGCGGGAAGGTATGAGCAAAATTGGTGGTTCCGTCCAGCGGGTCAATAACCCACGTGTAGGCAGCATGGGTGCTTTTGACGGCGCCTTCCTCAGCCAAGTAGTCATGTTGCGGAAAGTGCTTTTTGATAAGCGCCAAAATGGCCCGTTGGCTGGCCAGGTCGGCCGCAGTAACCAGATTGGCTTTGCCTTTTAATTCATATCCCACTTTGCCAAATTTACGGCGTACCGCTTCGGCGGCCTTTTGCAGCGCTTGCTGTAAGACGGTAAATTCTTTTTTCATGGCAAAATCTCCAATACATCTGCGGCTTGGAGCCGTGTTTCCAAATCTAACATGGCCTTGCAATCGTCCTCGTTGTACATCAGTACTTTTTTTAATAGATCTTCGTTACCGGTTTTAAGCCAATTGGTAAAATAAACCATGCTGTCCATGGCGCCGCAATCGTCCTGCCGCCAGTGAAACCCAAACGCCGGCGCAGCCGCTTTGAGCGAAAAACTGGGGGCTGGTAAGTAAAATGATTTTTGTACGGCTACCTTTAAATCATAGCAAATGGAGCAAAGGGATTTTAATTTATCGGCCGCTTCGGGGTGTTTGTCGGCCAGTTTTTTCATTTTGCGCACTTCATAATCCGTCCAATGGTACAAAGCGGTTTGGCTGAAATCTTGAACGTAGTTATAAAATTGGTCAAAGATTTGTAGTTCTTCTTCGGGTGTTCTGGCTACAAAACTGACGTACTTGTCCTTCTCTTTGTCCCAAAGTCCAATCAAGTACACAAACGATACGTTATCCTTGGTAAAGGTTTCGGTGGCTTCAAAATCAAAATACAAATTATATTTTTTGGTCGGCGGCGGGAAATGTCCCTTTTCGTGCAAAACAGGTTGTTGGTGCAAGTAGGCCTGGGCGTTGTAAAAAGAGTCGGTTGCGTGGGGTTCTTCCAAAATTTCCTGCAATTTGGCCAGTCCGGCCCGGGCTACGTCGTCGGTGTTAAACATCCCGTTAATTTTTAAACACTGGCGCATTTCTGTATTGAGGCCGGGGAGCAAGAGTAAATCCTTATTTTGGGTGACGTATTTATTGGCATATACCCGCCACGGTGCGGCTGCGGCCTTGGGCGGTTTGTGGGCTTCGGGCTTCGCTTTCCCGTCGCGAATGGCCCGCCAAAAGGCCAGTTCGTTTTCCAGCCGTTCGCGGTGTTTATCGTAGTGAATTTCCGCCAGATGCCCTTTTAAATAAATGCGTGCGGTGGGGGAAGAAAATTGTTGGATTTCACCCAATATTTGCCCCAAAAGACTTACCTGTAAGGCATAATGTTCTTTCAAATCGTGGGCACGTTTAAATTGAAAAATTTCGTAGTAAAACGGGCCAAACCGGCTGGTGTTCTCCTCTTTTTTAACGAGCAGATTGACGCTTCCGTATACAGATTGCGGCAAATTCCATAACGTAGCATTGGCAATAGCACGGGCTCCGTCGGCCATCGCGCGTAAGGTATTTTTAAAGCGGTCGGTTTCCGTTTCGCCGGATATGAAGACAACTTCGGGAAATTCTTCTTTAATCCACTCGTCACGGCTTCGGCGGTCGGTGCGGATTTTTAGGCTTTCGTAGCGGTTGGGTTCCGGCACGGCTTCTTCTTGCGGAGCGTGGAAAGAACACCACACCCCAAAGGGATCTTCCAGCAAAGAAAACATACGCGAAGCATTAAAATCGGTCCGGGCCGGGGTACGTCCGGCTGAAAAAGTGAGGAATAATTGTTGAAAATCGCTATCGGTCATCTACAAGTATTGTATCTTTTTTTACGCGGAAAAGGAAACTTTTTTCGCCGGGGACTTTGTCCGTAGTCAGGTGAGGAACAGAAACCGGCACGATTTGGCCGGCAAATGATATAATAAAATTATGTCTATTTTACGCATTACCAAATACGGCGAACCGATCTTGCGCCAAAAGTTAAAGCCGGTAGATTATCACCAAATCGCTCCGCAGTTACCTGCGCTCCTCAAAGACATGGAGGAGACGTGTCTGGCTGTGCGCGGAGTAGGGTTGGCGGCTAACCAAATCGGCCTGCCGTTGCGGTTAGCGGTTATTCTGCTGCCTGGCGAAAAAGAGGAAGACCCACCCACCAAGTATGTGATTATCAACCCGGAAATTATTTCCAAACGCGGCGAAAAAACGGAAGAAGAAGGATGCCTTTCGTTGCCCGGTCTATGGGCGGATGTTAAACGCTTTACGGATGTAACTATCCAATACTTGGACGAAAACGGACAACCGCACACCAAGCGGGCACGCGGGCTGTTGGCCAAGGCGTTCCAACACGAGGTGGACCATTTGGACGGCAAATTGTTTATTGATTTAGTAGATCCCAAATTAAAGCCCGAAGTCAAAAAAGCCATCAAGAAATTGCGGGAGAATTGGAACTGATATGAAAGTTTGCGTGATGAAATTCGGCGGTAATACGCTGGCCAACAAACAAAAATTGCTGCTGGCGGCCCAGCTGATTAAAAGCCGTTATGAAGCCGGGTTTATCCCGGTGGTGGTGGCCTCTGCCAACGGAAATTTGACGGATGTCTTGTTGGACCATGCCTATAGCATTGCGCGCGAGCCCGACAAACGCGAGTTAGATATGCTCATTACCACCGGTGAACGCGTCAGTGTGGCTCTTTTGTCTATTGCGCTCCGGGCGGTGGGGGTGCCGTCGGTTTCGCTTACCGGGTCACAAATCGGGCTTATTACCACATCTTCTCATACGGGGGCCGATATTTTAACCTTGAAAGGGGACCGTTTAAAAAAAGAAATTTCTGCCGGGCATGTGCCGGTTGTGGCGGGTTTCCAAGGGATTGGCGAAAATAAAGAAATTACCACCTTGAAACGGGGCGGGTCTGACGTATCCGCAGTATTTTTGGCGTTTCAGTTGGGGGCCAGCCACGTGGAAATGATTAAAGACGTGGACGGCGTTTACTCCGCCGATCCCAACAAGGACGAAAAAGCCCAAAGATACGAAGTGCTTGATTTTGACGAAATGTACAAATTGGCCCTGAACGGAGCGAGTGTCTTGCACCCGGATGCGGTACGTTTGGCCAAAGAAAAGGGCATTGAAATCCGCATTGTGTATTATCAAACGGGGCAGACCGGAACGGTCATTAAATAATATGTATGTAAAATGGAACATCACAGGTTTTATTGCGTCGGCGATATTCGGCGCGGCTATCTACGTATGGGGGCCGGGTTTCGGCTCTGTGGGACGCACGTGTGTGACGTTGGCCTTGTGCGCCGTAGTTTTTGCGGTGTGTTTTGTGGCGGTCGGACGCAAATAAAAATGTGTGAATCACGCTGAAATATGGTATGATGTGAATTATGGAGACTACACTTTTCTTAGAAGCCAGTGGTTTTGTAGTAGGTTTTATCCTCTTGTTCGTATTTACGGCCAAGTACCGCGCGGCGCTTGCGCGTGAGACGGATTTTGACAGTTCCGTGGAAGAAATGACGGTAACGCCCGGCGCGGCGGAAGCGTCTTTCAAATCACGGGCGGCGGTATTGCAATCTGCCCAGGGAACTTCCACCTTGGAAATGGCAGACGTAAAAGAAAAAATGAAAGAATTGCAATACCAACTGGAAGAAATGAAAATCCGCTGTGAAAAAGCCAACGATGAACTGGTCCAGCAGTTGGCCCGTTTGGAGGAGCGCGTAGCAACTTTTGAACAGGAATACGTCAATAAATTGCAACCCACGCTAATGAGTTTGATTGAAGAACTGGAAAATATGAAGGTGGCGGAATTGCAAGAAAAGTAAACGGCTCAAGTTTATAGTGTGTAAAAAGCCCCGCAAAAATACGTTTTTGTGGGGCTTTTTGGAGAAAAAAATCTTTGACAGGGTGGTATTGTTTTGCTAGACTTATTCTACTAAGGGGAATGAATGAAGTTTTCTATTCCCCGGGAGATGTGTGATGAAAAACAAGAAAAAAGCATTTACATTAACAGAGTTGTTAATTGTGGTAATTGTGATAGGGGTATTGGCGGCGCTCGTGCTACCCAAGTTTACCCGTGTTATGGAAACGCGCAATACGACGGAAGCGGAAGAAATTATGACGGCCATCCGCACGGAACAGGAAGCGCGTTGCGCTCTTAGTAAGCCATATACAACGAATTTTGCCCACTTGACGCAAGTAGCTTCTTTGCCCGAACACGGAGGAAGTCAAGCCAGCCGTGAAACCGACAAATATACCTATACCTTGCAAGAGGGAGGCGTAAGTGCCCAACAGGTAACAACCCAGGACACGGTTTATACGTTGCAAATGCCGTCCTATGCGGACGGACGTATTTGCTGTACGGGAGACGGGTGTAACGCGCTTAATAAGGACTATATCGCCTGTGAGACGTTAATCGCCCGGGCGGATTATGAAGCAGCTCCGCAAGAATGTACTGGGGAAAATGTTCAGCATAATTGCGAGGGGAGTAGCACGCGATCTTGTGGTTGTCATGATACGGGAACGCAAACGCGTGCCTGCAATACGGCCACCGGTCAATGGGGTGGCTGGAGTGCTTGTTCCGTACCGGACTGCCAAAATTGTGAAGGAACGCCAGCCAATCCGCAAACTCAATCCTGCACACCGGATGGATATAATACGGCCTGCGGTACGCAGTCACGTAGTCAAACGTGTAATGAATATACCGGACAGTGGCAGTGGGGTGACTGGGGGGATTGTAATGCGTCATCGTCCTGTGGGGAGGCGTGTTCGCAAGAAGGTACTCGGGAAGTTGAATCGTGTACGGCTTCCTGGGATTACGGAGGTTTGCACCATCCTCCTTGTGGCGAGCGAGAGCGGTTTTGTAGGGACGGGCACTGGAGCGCGTGGAGCCGTTGTGCCCGTTCCAATAGTTGTTGTGATGAGTCCACCAAAAATACTACTGGATTAAGTGCCTATTGTTATGAGTGTCAGGCATGGGTCGCTCCGGATTTGCCGGGAGATAATCCGGGAGATGATGATAATTCAGCCCATGTTGCTGTACCGGGTGGAAATTCATTTTTTTCGTTCTATTATACAGGTGAATGTATAGAAACTTGTCTCACCGGTCTGCTGAGTACTGCTCCCGAATGTGAAGATGGGGATGCCGTCTTAATAGGGGACCGTTTTATTTGTGAAAACAACGGAGAATGGAGGCCGGTACCCTGTTCTCAGAAATATCCGGTTCGTTGCGGGTGTTATTGGGGATCCCACGGAGGGCCTCATTAGTATAAAAACTTTTATTAGAAATAATAATCCCCCGGTAAAAGCCGGGGGATTATTATGGTAATTATCTGGTTCGTGTCCACTTAACGGTTGATTGGTTGGTGTAAACGGGTTTTACGCCGGCTCCATTTTTCCACATACGTTTGTACCAATAAGTAGAATAGCGGAATCAACAGTAACCCGGCTAGCGTACCAATGAGCATCCCGTAGAACACCGGCACTCCGAGTGCGCGGCGGCTGGCTGCTCCGGCTCCGGTAGCTAGTACCATAGGAACCATACCCAAGATGAACGTAAATGCCGTCATGAGTACGGGGCGGAACCGTTGGGTCAGTCCGTCTAAAGCGGATAGGAAAATAGACGTACCGGATTTGTGCTCGTCCTTGGCAAACTCTACAATCAAAATAGCGTTTTTGGCCGCCAATCCAACCAGTAACACCAGCCCGAGTTGCGCATAAATACTCAAAGAGAAACCCGGCATCCATAAACTGGTTAGCCATAGCCCGAATAATCCGCCTCCCACCGCGGCTACTACAGACATCAGCACCGGTATCGGGATGGTCCAACTTTCGTATTGCGCTACCAAGAATAAGTACGCAAACACAACCGCCAGCAAAATCAAGGTATTGATTTGGCCTTGGTTTTGTTTTTCCTGATAACTCATACCGGTCCATTCGTACGAATATCCGGGGGGGAGTTGTTTCATGATTTCTTCGGTTTTTTTCATGGCTTGGCCGGTACTGGCATTAGGGGCGGCATTGGCGCGAACAGATGCGGCCGGATATTGGTTGTAGCGCGTAATTTGCCGCGGAGAGAGAATGTTTTTTATGTCCACTAATGCCATGAGCGGGACAAGTTCGCCGGTTGCACTGGTAACATACATTTTGTTAATGTTTTCCGGCGTCATGCGGAATTTCCCTTCGGATTGGATAATTACTTTGTTGATTTGCGTGCCGAAGTTTACATCCCCTACGTACGAAGATCCCAGGTAATTTTCCAAAATGGAAAAAATACTGGAAACGGGCACTTTCATGGATTCTGCTTTCGTGCGGTTAACATCCAAAAACAAATTGGGCGTGTTGGCTTGAAAGGTAGTAAAGGCCAAAGCCACAGAGGGGTCGCTCATCATTTTGAAACTCATCATGTTAGTCACATTGGCTAACTTTTGGTAGTCAAAATCATTGAGCGATTGTACTAACATTTCCAAGCCGCCGGAAGTGCCCAAACCGGGAATGGCCGGAATTTCTATAGCCATAATGGATGCATCGGCGAACGAGGCAAACTGTGCATTTAAGCGATTGACAATACCTGTTTGTGATTTATCCGTAACCGGTTTCCTACGTAATTTTTTCCAACCTCTGACTAGGAAGTTTTCCTGTTTACGTTGGTCCCACGGGTCTAACGCGACGAATACCAACCCAACGTTTTCTCCCGCGCCACTCATCAAACTGAACCCGATAATGTGTGTAAACCGCTTCACTCCGGGGGTTTCTTTAATGACCTCTTCCACCTGTTTGATGACTTGTTCGGTACGGTTAAACGTTGCCCCTTCCGGAAGTTGTACGTTCATAAGTACAACGCCTTGGTCCTCTTGAGGGATAAACGAGGTTTTTAAGACATTTAACAGAAATACGTCCACAATCACAATACCCAAGAACAACACGACGATAACCGTTTTGCGTGCCAAACGGCGTACCCAACCGCGGTAGGCCCGGGCCCCGCGTTGTACAGCCACGTTAAACCACCGCAACACAAAGATTTTCGTTTCCGGGATTTTGCGTAGCATGGTGGAACAAATCGCCGGCGAGAGCGAGAGAGCATTTAACGTAGAGAAACATACCGCCACGGAAATGGTTACGGCAAACTGAGTATAAATTTTACCGGTGATGCCGCCCATAAACGTAATCGGCACGAAAATAGCCAACAGCACTAGCGTTGTGGCAATTAGCGCGCCGGAGAGTTCTTCCATGGCTTGTGTGGCGGCCTCTACGGGAGTTTTATTTTCGCGGTTCATTAGCACAATTACGCGCTCTACCACACAGATAGCGTCGTCCACCACTAACCCAATGGCCAGTACAAGGGCGAACAGCGTAAACATATTGATGGAGTACCCCAAGGCCATCATCACGGCAAATGTACCCAGTAACGATACGGGAATTGTCGCCGCCGGTACGAGTGTCGCACGCCAATCTTGCAAGAATACGTAACAGACGATTACCACCAAGATAAAGGTAATAAGCAAGGTGATAATTACTTCATGTACGGAAGCGTTAATGAAATCGGTCGTGTCAAAGGCAAATTCGTAGGTGAGTCCTTTAGGGAAAAACTCTTCCAACCGTTTGAGTTCGGCACGGACTTCTTTAATAGTAGCTAATGCATTAGCTCCTGAAGAGAGGTTGAGCAAAATCGGTATAGTGGCGTGGCCGTTGATAGCGGCTGCGTGGGAATAACTTTCTTGCCCTTCTTCCACCCGCGCAATATCGGATAAACGTACAAGCCCGCCTTGGGCATCCGTGCGGACGATGATTTTTTCAAACTCTTCGGCCGAGTTAAGCCGTCCTTCCGTTTGTAAGGCATATACAACGAGGGATGTTCCGTCGTTAGGGCGTGAGCCGATTTTCCCCAGAGACGGTTGGTAGTTTTGGGTAGCAATAGCCGTTTTGACATCTGCGGCGGAAATATTCATGGCGGCCATTTTGTCCGCATCTAGCCACACACGCATACTTTTGGCTGCACCGAATACTTGTGCTTCGCCGATACCGGTGATGCGGCTTAAGTTCTTTTGGACGTTGTTATTAAGGTAATCGCTGATTTCTAGCGTGCTCATTTTCCCGGTAGGGTCACTGAATGCCACCAATCCTAACATATTGGACGAACGGCGGAATACGGTGAGCCCTTGGGCGGTAACGGCCGGCGGAAGTAAAGGCGAGGCTTGTGACACGCGGTTTTGTACTTTTACTTGGGCAATATCGGGGTCTACGCCGGGCTGAAAAGTAACAGTCAGCATATAGGAACCATCCGCCGAGTTGGAGGACATATATAACATGTCTTCCACACCGTTGACGCTATTTTCTATGGGAATACCGACGGTTTTTGCAATTACTTCGGCACTGGCTCCGGGATAGACCGCCCGAACCATTACTTCAGGCGGTGTAATCTCCGGATATAGGGCCACCGGCAGCATTTTAAGCGCAATGGCTCCGGCTAAACACAAGATAAGTGAAATAACTACCGCAAAACGGGGCCGTTTGATGAAAAATTTAGCAAACATTATTTTTCCTCCGCCGTTTGTGGGGTGTTCATAACGTTGGGGGTAACTTTCTGGCCGTTTTGTATTTTCTGTTGTCCGATAGGAACAATACAATCGCCTTCTTCCAACCCGTTGACCACGATGTATTTCCCGTCAATTACATCACCGAGCGTTACATATTTTTGTACGACCACATTATCGGCGTTGACTGTCATAACATATTGGCCGATAGCATCCTGGGAAACAGCTGTTTGCGGAATGAGCAGTACCGGGCGCAATTTATCCAAACTGACTTTTACGTTGACGTAGTTGCCGGGAATGAGTTTGTTGGCGGCGTTATCGGTCTGGGCGTAAACGGCGATGGTAGCGGTTTGAGCGTTAATTTCGTTATCCGCAAAAACCGTCGCATGTGGCATCTCTATGGTTTCTCCGTTGGGGAGTGCAATTTGCAAATCGGGCGTGCCGGTTGTCAATTGATCCAACCCGGACAAGCGTTCTTTATCTGTCATGGAAAACACGACGCGGATCGGGTCCATTTGAATCACGCGGGCCAGAGGGTCTCCGGCGGCGGTTTGGTTTCCTTTTGTTTTGAAAGCCTTGCCGATATAGCCGTTAATCGGGGAACGGACTTCGGTGCGGTCCATATCCAATTTGGCTAAATCCAGGCTGGCTTGAGCCGCTTTGACATTGGCTTTGGCAGTGGCTAAATTACTTTCGGCCATTTCCAAATCGGCTTTGGAGAGCATGCTGTCTTTGAACAAAGCTTGTTCGCGGTTGTAGTTGCTTTGAATCTGCTTAAGACTGGCTTTGGCTTTTTCCAGGGCGGCTTCCGCTACGGCAACGGCATTGCGGTAGCGGGCTTGGTCAATGACGAATAAAACATCTCCCTCTTTGACAAAGGAACCGTCTTTAAAACGGACTTCGTCAATATAACCCGATACTTCCGGTGTGATGTTGGCGGCATTGATGGCTTCCACCTTGGCGATAAACGTTTTGCCCAGCAATATCGGCGTTTTGACAAGCGGCATGACACGCACGCTATTGATGCCGGCTCCTCCGGGCATCATGCCTGCCGGCTTCCCACCGAATAATTTCGGGGTGATGTACCCGCCGAGCAACGCGCCAACAATAAATATAGCGACGTAAATAAGATATCGTTTTACATTTCTTTTATTCATAATTAGTTTTCCCCAATGCTTCTATACAGATTTGCTTTACTTAACAGTAAATTATAAAAAGCGGTAATTTTGTTTTGCCGGGCATCAGCCAGTTGGGCAACAGCCGTCAGCAGATTAAGGATGTCGGTCTTACCTACTTCGTAATATTTAAACGCGACCCGGTGGTTTTCTTCGGCACTTTCCAAAACCGTTTGGCTGATTAAGTAAGAGCTGACGGCTGTTTTGTAATTCTGGTAAGCGCGCCATACTTCATTTTCTACCTGGCGTTTAACTTGTTGGGTTTGGTTTTGTGCTTGTTTATAGGAATAGGATGCTTGTTGGGCCGCATACATATTGGAAAAGCCCGAAAAAATCGGCCATGATAACACCAGTCCCGCTGCATTTTGTACACCGTACAGTTGGTGGTGCTTCCAATTATCTCCCAACGCGGCCGAGGCCGCGGCGCTGATTGTGGGCATCATGCGCGTTCGGGCTGCGTGGAGGTTGGCTTTGGCGGCATCTTGGTTGTACTCCTGGGCCAATAGTTCCGGGCGGTTGGCAAGGGCTTGGTTCATCAAAGTTTGTACGTCTTCGGTTGGTAAGCGGGTCAGGTTGTCGTCAAAAACAGGGGCTTCCAACATGAGGGGAGTTCCCGGTTGCAAATTGAGTAGCATAGCCAGGTTTCCGCGGGTTTGCTCCACTTGGTTTTCTTGCTGGACAACCGTTAATAACGATTGTTCGTAACGGGTTCGGGCTTGCAATTTATCACTTAACGAAACCATTCCCAGTTTATAGCGTTTCTGGGCTTCTTCGTAAGAGCGTTGGTACGTTTCCAAACTGGCTTTGGCACTGGTCAAAGATTCCTGTGCGGCCAGCAAATTAAGATAGGCTGTCTGGACAGATAATAATAAATCTTGCATCGTGGCA
Organism: Candidatus Avelusimicrobium intestinale; assembly: GCA_902765225.1. Taxonomy (GTDB): domain Bacteria; phylum Elusimicrobiota; class Elusimicrobia; order Elusimicrobiales; family Elusimicrobiaceae; genus Avelusimicrobium; species Avelusimicrobium intestinale. Next base: position 228,320 of record CACWYV010000002.1, on the reverse strand, counting down.
CGGTATTGGGCCGAGGCCGCGCGGACGTACGACCGTGCACTGCTTTGCCGGGCTTCCCGTCCGCCGAAATCAAATAATAGCCAAGCGGCTTCTGCTTTGCCGGTGAGGGGCTCATTTTGTTGATAATTACCGTGTTCTATTTTCTCCCCTGTGATTTGCCCGGTTCCCGTTAAGGTAACCGACGGCAGATAGACCGCACGCGAGGCGCCCAGGGCGGCCTCTTGTGCTTTGACGCTCATATATTGGGCCGCTAAAGCCGGATTGGTACACAAACTGATTTGCAGTACATCATCCAACGTGAGCATTTGGGTGGTGACATCTTTATCCACACACCCTTCCGGCGGGCGCACTTGGTAGGCCCCCAACGGATCCAAGGCCGCGGCGGGCAGCACCACGCTACACAAAGCGGCTAATAAGACGTATTTTTTCATAATTTTTGTGTTCCTTTTTGATACGAATTTAAAATGGCCAACGTGTTTTTCCACACTACTTTTTTAATTCGTTGGCAAAGCGCGGGCGAAATGGTTTTTACGCCCAGTTGATCTAAAATCACAAAGCGGTGACATTCCGAAAGCATGATCTGTCCAAAAATACTATGAGCCACCACCAACAGTTCGGGTGATTGTTCTTTAAGTCCCGTTAGGCGCGCCAGTATTTTATAAGGAAGTTCGCGAAAGGGAGCCATATAAGAGAAAAGCATTTTGCGCATCGGGGCCGATTCTAATTCTGCCTGCGTAAAAATACGCTCCAGGGGAAGTTCTTTGCGGTTTAGCCCATATTCTAATAGACAATCCAACATTCGGTGTAATAAATCCAAAGTTTGCATGCGCGAGTACGCGCGAACCTCGTCTAATGAGGGGAGAGACGTTTGGGTTCCCCATACATGGGCACTGTGTTGTTGTACTAAATGGGTTAGTGTTGCTTGGTATAGTTTGCGTTTGTCGCCAAAGTAATATCGTATGGCCGACACATTGACGTGTGCGGCGGATACAATGTCCCGCACGGATGTACCGGAAAACCCTTTTTGAGCAAACAAACGGGCCGCAGAACGAATAATTTTTTGACGAGTGTCTTTCACATATAGATTATACAAAATAAACGAAGTAAAATTCAAACAATTGTTTGAATTTTATACTAGTTTTTCTCGTTTTATCTGTTTTTGGATGCACGGGATTTTTCCCCGCAAAAAGCTTGACATTCGGCTTTTTTTTTTTTAGGATACTGCCGTAGGGTGTTTTGTGGGTGGGGAGAGGTATGAAGATCCAATTAAAAAATGATAGCGTGAAGGGTAATAACAAAGGCTTTACGCTGATTGAACTTTTAGTCGTCGTGCTCATTATTGGTATTTTGGCGGCAGTGGCTATACCGCAGTACCAGGTGGCAGTAGCAAAAAGCCGCTATGTACAGCTGGTGACACTGGCTAAAACATACATGCAGGCAGAAGAGCGCTATCGCATGGCCAATGGGAGCTACACGTTTGATTTTTTGGAGTTGGATATAGATCTTCCCAACGGCTGGACGGTGGTGAGCGAGGGAAGAGCCATTTATTCGCAGGATAGGCAGACTCGGTGTTTTCTACAAGATGGGGCAAGCCAAGGACGGAGTTTGACAATGTACTGCAGGGGTGGGGGACTTATGTACCATGCGGTGCATAATTATTGCGGAGCCGAAACGGAAATTGCTAAGAAAGTGTGTAAAAGTCTGGGCGGAGTCTATAAAATGACTATTAGTAGCGGGTTAGAGTACTATGCGTTGCCTGGATGAACAATACCACAATAAGCTTCTTATTTGAACGTCCAAGCGTTGTTCCACGTATTTTCAATGTATTCCAGTAGTGCCTTGTGGAGTAGGATATTCTTTTGCGTACGGATACGGTGATATTTGGTCGGATCCGCCTTGGAGGGAATTTCCAAATAAACAGCCGTTGTTCCGCGCGTCATATCCAAATAGCTTTTCAGTTTTTGCAGTTGTTGGGGAGTATAATCGGCGGGCAGCCGCACCGTAAATTCTTTAGCAATTCCGGCTATCAAATCGGTAATGTTGCTTACGTCTTGCAAATTAAGTTCAATCCGGGCACTATCGTCATCGGTGCGGACATCCCCCGTGAAATTTAAAATAGCATTAGGGGTAAGCAAAGCCCCGATATTTTCAAATGTGCGTGAAAATACATTGACCGGTAATGACCCGGTGCAATCTTCAATGACCAGTTGGGCCCAATCCTTTTTAGTTTTCTTGTTTTGCCGCCGTTTGTATAAAGTAATAATGCCCAGTACATTTAGCCGTCCGGCAGCCCGGCCTTCCAAAATGTCCACAATCGGGGTCACGTGTAATTGGGCCAGGTGCGGTTGATATTTTTCAATGGGATGTCCGCTGAAGAATAGCCCCAATACTTCTTTTTCAAAGCCCAACAATTCGTTGCGCGTCAGCGGTGTAGTGGGGACTAAGTTGGCTTTTTTCACGCTGACCACGGAAGAAAAATCATCCCCGAATAAATTGCCGGTGTCTTTTTGACGTTCGCGGGCGATCAGATGGGAGGCTTCCAGCAAGGGGTCCAAATTCCCTAAAACGTGTGCGCGGGTAATGCGCGGGTCCTGGCCGGGGCACGTGCTATCCAACGCGCCGGCCTTGGTTAAACTTTCCAATGTTTTTTTGCCAATCAGCTCTCCTACGCCCGGCCGGTTGCACAGATCTTCCGGCGAGGAGAATTTCCCTTTTTTATGTTCCCGCGCAATGGCAATGCAGGCCTCTTCTCCAGCGTTTTTAACGGCATTTAAAGCATAGCGGATACATTCTTTGCCATCTTTTTCTTCCACGGAAAAATCTGGTTCCGAAGCATTTACGTCCGGCGGTAAAATTTCAAAACCCAATTTGCGTGCTTCGGCCAGGTAGGTAACAATTTTGTTTTCTTTATCGTCGGAACCGATTGCATTGTGACCGATTTCGTTGGTGAGAGCGGCACACATAAATTCAACCGGATAGTTGGCTTTTAAGTAGGCCGTTTGATACGAAACCAGGGCGTAAGCATACGAGTGGGATTTATTAAATCCGTATCCGGCGAAGGCCTTCATTTGTTCGTAGATATGAGAGGCTGTTTTTTCGGGGATGTGGTTATTTTTACACCCTTCCACAAATTTGTGACCGAATTTTTCCATCATATCTATTTTCTTTTTCCCCATAGCTTTGCGCAGGGAGTCGGCCTCCCCGGGGGTGAACCCCCCCAAGCGTTTGGAAATTTGCATGATTTGTTCCTGGTAGAGCATGCACCCATAGGTGTCTTTTAATACTTCTTCCAACAGCGGTGTTTCGTACACAATTTTTTCTTGGCCGTTTTTACGCCGTACATAGGTATCCATCATGCCCGATTGCATAGGACCGGGGCGGTAAAGAGCCACCAACGCGGATAAATCGCTAAATTCGGAAGGTTGAATTTGCTTAATTAAATCACGCATACCGCCGCCTTCCAACTGAAAAATACCGAGGGTCTGGCAAGCCGAAAGCATTTCGTACGTTTTTTTATCATCCAGGGGAATTTTGTTAATATCAAAATCCGGATTGTGGCGGGCACGGATCATTTTTTCGGCATTGTCAATGACGGTCAGCGTACGTAGCCCCAAGAAGTCCATCTTTAACAAGCCCAAATTGGAACACGGTTCTCCTTCAAACTGGGTAGTAATAATATCCTTGGCTCCGCGTGCCAAAGGAACATATTCGGATACGGCTTCTTTGGTGATCAGTACGCCGGCGGCGTGGATGCCGGTATGGCGTTTGAGCCCTTCAATTTTTCGCGCCATTTCAAAGAGACGTTTACTTTGCGGGTTATTGGTAATCTCGTTACGCAGCTCGTTGATTTCCAAAGCCTTTTCCAACGTCATCTTGGGATCGTTGGGAATCATTTTGGCAATACGGTTGGCATCGGCTAATGGTACTTCCATGACGCGAGCGACGTCTTTGAGGGCCAATTTTGCTTTCATGGTTCCAAACGTGATAATTTGAGAAACTTTATCGTGACCGTATTTTTCGCGTACGTAGTTGATGACCCGTTCCCGTCCTGCATCGGACATGTCAATATCTAAATCCGGCATGCTGATGCGGTCCGGGTTTAAAAAGCGTTCAAACAACAGCTTGTTTTGAATCGGGTCAATACGGGTAATATCCAAACTATATGCCACGAGCGAACCCGCCCCCGAGCCGCGGCCGGGCCCGATGGGAATATCATGTTGCCGTGCCCAATGGATAAAATCCTGCACGATAAGAAAATAACAATCAAATCCCATCGTAATAATGACGTTAAATTCAAATTCCAGTTGTTTCCAATAATTATCCGGCACGTGGCCGTTCATTTTGGCGGTAAGCCCTTTGCGGCACAGGTCTTTGAAATATTCGGCCGAGTTGGGATATTGTGGCGGAATATCAAAATTGGGCAGGATAAACCCATGTTTCGGAAATTCCAAATTGCATTTTTCGGCAATTTGCAAGGTGTTTTGGCACGCTTCGGGGGTGTGGTCAAACAGGGCGCACATTTCTTCGGGCGATTTAAAATACAACTCATGGGACATTTTCAGGCGGTGCGGGTCATTTAAGGTTTTCCCCGTAGCGATGCAGACGTGCACGTCGTGTGCTTCCCAGTCTTCCTTTTTTTCGTAGTGGCAATCGTTGGTAGCTACGAGGGGAATGCCTGTGCGCTTGGCGACGTCCTTGAGTAGCGGCAAGGATTCTATTTCCTCGCGGATGCCGTGGTCCATGAGTTCAATGTAATAATTACCTGCGCCGAAGATCGTTTCATATTCTTTGGCTAATTCGCAGGCCTTTTCAAAGCCGTTTGGTTCCCGCACATATTGTGATAAAAATCCCTTTAAACAGCCTGACAGGCAGAGTAACCCGCCGCTGTGCTGGGACAGGATGTGTTTATCAATGCGCGGATGATAGTAAAATCCATCTACCCAAGCCATGGAATTTAACTTCATCAAATTAACGTATCCTTCGTAATTGCGTGCTAGCAGCGTTAAATGACCGGTACGGGATTTGTCTTTTTCTTTATAGTTCCCTTCGGTAATGTAGAATTCACAACCGACGATAGGTTTTAAACCCGCTTCTCGGGCGGAGGCAAAAAAATCCAACGCGCCGTAAAGGTTTCCGTGATCGGTAATGGCCATGGCGGGGATACCTTGTTGGGCCAAGCCGCGCAAGAATTGGGAGGGTTTGTGATCTTCCGAAACGCGCAACATTCCGTCCAAAAGCGAATATTCGGTATGATTATGCAGTTGTACAAATTCAGCCATGGTGTTCCTTGTTAGCGGGGGTGGCGGGAAGCCACCTGTCCGCAAGCAGGTCAAAAAAGGTAAAATATATCTATGAAACATTATAGTAAATTAAAAGAGACAAAAATTTCTTCCCAAACCTTATACAAGGGTGTATTAGATGTAAAGTTAGATGAAGTGCAATTACCGAACCGGAAAAAAGGGGTGCGCGTTTATTTGAAACACCGCGGAGCGAGCGGTATTTTGCCCGTGCAGGACGGACACATTTATTTAGTAGAACAGTTCCGCTATCCTATCGGGCAAGCTACGTTGGAAATCCCGGCCGGTAAGCGTGAGCCGGGGCAGAGTTTTGTGGCTTGTGCGCGGGCAGAACTGAAACAAGAAACGGGACTGACGGCACGGTCGCTTAAAGAAATTTTAGTATTTCATCCGTGTAATGCATTTTCCAATGAAGTCCAACACTTATATGTGGCTACGGGGCTTTCATGCGGGAAGACAGATTTGGATGCGGATGAATTTATCAACGTCAAGAAAATCCCGCTTAAGCAGGCCTATCAAATGATTAAAACGGGAAAAATTACGGACGCTAAAACCATTTTGTCGTTGCAGTGGTACCGGATCCACCATCCTGAGTTCTAGTATCTGGGCGGAATTCAGGTGTTTCTGCCGTCGTATTTGCATCGGTAAAAACAATTTGCTATAATAGTGTTGCGGGGTAGAGAAGCCTGGTATCTCGCAAGGCCCATAACCTTGAGATCACTGGTTCAAATCCAGTCCCCGCAAGATTTTTTAACCGTCCTTTTGGGACGGTTTTTTAATTTTTAGCCACAGAGGCGTCTTTTTATGTACAATACAAGAGAGGTCTTTAATCCACCAAAGGAGAGTTGGTCATGAAAATAATTGTTTGTGTTGGGGGTAATAAAACCCAGTCCGGCGCACGCTTAGGTGTCAAACTGGCCGAGGCGTTGAAGACGCAAGGACACGAAGTAAACGTTTTGGCCGCCAAAGGAAAGGGGAAAGTCTTTTCTGCGGTGCCGTTGCAAGAATATACACCACTCACTACCACCAAACGGATGGCGGGTATGTTCACTAAGTCCAATCCGGAAGTCGTCTTTGCCGTAATGAATTTGCGTGCCTGTGAAGCTGCTGTTATGGCGGGGATTCCGTTTGTGTATGTGGAGTATGAAAATTTCAAAGAAGATAAACCGGTGCCCACCAAAAAAGCACTGTTACAAAAAGCGGTGCGTGTAGTGGTACTCGGCGAAAGCGATAAACCTCTTAACAAAAAAATATACGGAGCCAATGCCGTACGTGTGACGCCGCCGGCTATTTGGGTGGAACATTACAACTACAGTAAACCGGCTTGCTTCAAAAAGGAAAACAATGTTTTGGCCGTCGGGCCGCTTGCTAAATCCAGCGGGTTTGATACGTTGCTCAAAACGTGGGCGCGGCTGGCACCGGCACATACTACCTGGCATTTAACGATTGTGGGTGACGGATTGCAAAAAACGGCCTATAAACGATTCATTACTAAAAATCAATTGGAAGGCAGTACCGAAATTGTTCCGGCCCAAAGCGACGTGTATAGTTTATTACGCAATGCGGATGTGTTTGTTTATCCGGCGGTGGGTGAGCAACCGGCGGATGTATTGTTGGACGCCATGGCCAGTAAGTTACCGTGTGTCGCCAGCGAGGCCGAATCGGTTACTTCCCTAATCACTAACGGAGTCAATGGGGTGATTGTCAACGCCGGGGAAGAAGAACCGTTAACGGTAGCCTTGGATGAAATGATGGTCAACTGGGGACGCCGGGTAGGTATGGCGGTGGAAGCCAGCAAACTTAAAGACCGGTATCCGTTTGAACCCTTCTTGCGTGCTGTAGCGGAAATTTTGAACTAGGCAAGCAACGGGGGGCAAGCGAATCTATGCGTATTACGTGTGTGATCGGTTCGTTGGGCGGCGGTGGTGCCGAGCGTGCTATGCTCTACCTGTGCGGGGGGCTGGCTACCCGTGGGCACGAAGTTACCCTACTGACTTTATACGACCACGAAATCCCTGATTTTTACACGGTGCCGGAAGCGGTTAAACGGGTGTGTTTACATTTGCCCCCGTTGCGGATGGCCGGCGTGTTTGGGGGGATTGCGCGCGTGTGGAAACTGACTTGGGCGCTGCGGGCTACCCGCCCTCAGGTGGTGATCAGTTTTATTACGCTTAACGTATTAGCCTCGTGTTTATTATTGGGTATCCCGTATATCTACGCTGACCACTTAGATGTACGGCGTACCCCGTCTACTAAGTGGCGTATCGCCCGGAGTATTTTGCTGCGTCGTGCCCGGGCAGTTACGGTGCTTTCCAAACGGGATTTGAAATACTTAACCCGTTTTTTCCCCAAATGGAAACCGGTACTTGTGTATAATCCGGCGCTGCCGTGCAAAGGCAAAACCAACGAACGTCCCACTTTTTTCAAACCGGGGAAGAAGTATGTATTGGCTGTCGGCCGGTTGACGCAACAAAAGGGGTTTGACCGTTTATTGGAAGCTTGGCGGCGGGTGTGCGATACGCACGAAGATTGGCGGCTCGCTATTGTCGGTAGCGGTCCGGACGAAGCGGAACTAAAAGCGTTGGCGGAAACATTGGATGTACAGTACAGCGTAGATTTTATTCCGCCGCAAAAAGAATTGGCGGCGGTGTACGCACATGCTTCTGTTTTTGCTATGTCTTCCCGCGCAGAAGGATTTCCGCTTGTTCTGTTGGAAGCCATGTCTGTCGGGTTGCCTGCCGTTAGTTTCGCTTGCACGGGACCGGATGTGATTATTCGGGACGATGTGGACGGATTTTTAGTACCGCAACATCAAACGGATTTGTTTGCCCGTAAACTGGAAACCCTGATGGATGACGAGAATTTGCGGCGGCAGTTTGGAAAACGGGCGCGGGAAGTAATCACGCGTTTTTCGCTCCAAGATTACTTGGACACTTACGAAAATCTATGCCGCCAAGCCCTCATGTAAGTATTGTCATTCCTGTCTATAACGTAGCTGCCTACTTGCCGGCCTGTCTGGATAGTTTGGCTGCGCAAACGTTTTCTTCCTTTGAAGTGATTGCCGTCAATGACGGTTCTACGGACGATAGCAAAAAAATCCTATCTGCTTTTGCCGCTACTCATTCATTCGCGCGGGTGTTGAGTCAAATGCACGCCGGATTAGCGGCGGCTAGGGCGTTGGGTGTTGCCCAAGCACGTGGGAAATATATTACCTTTCTAGACGGCGATGATGTGTTGTCACCCAATTATATGGAAGCGTTGTGGCAAACCGTACAAGCGACTGGCGCATCACTTGCGGTAGCCCCGCTTATCCGGTTTGTACGGGAATTACCGGTACCTGTTTGCGTCGCGCCGCTTTTTGAAACAGGCACGTTATCCGGGAAAACCCGTGTAACAATTTTTGAAGACGCTTCTGCCGCAATGGCTCTGTGCGGAAAACTTTTTTCACGCGAATTGGCCCAGAAATTGGCGTGGGGAGCGAGCTCCTTGCACAACGGGGAAGATATCGCGATGGCTGTACAACTTATTTCGCGGGTTGAAAAAATTGCTTTTTCTCCCAACGCGCACTATTTTTATCGTCAGCGTGAAACGTCACAAAGCCATAGCGGCGATAAACGCTTTATCGATTTAGTGCAAGGATTTTTACAAGCACGTATTGCATTAAAAGACAACGGAATGTATGCTGATTTTTCTTCGGGATTTGAATACATCTTTCGTGTGGCCGTATGTAGTTTTATGGAGAAATACGGAATCAGCCCGGAGGAAGAAAATTTTTTGCGTACCCACCGGGCCGACTTACAGGTACCGCCGGAACTATTTGCTTTGCGGCCGTTTAAGTTTCGTGTGCGCCAATGGTTATTTGAAAAAAGTTTAAAAGGATATTTTTCGTATAGCTGTTTGATGCACGGTTTACACCGTTTGATGCACCGCACGCAAAAAGCGTCTGAAGTCGCCGCTAAAATAGGTTAACGCGGCTAAAGTGACTACGAAAATCGTTCCACCTATTCCTACCGTCAGCCATACGTTGCTGCCGGCCCAGTACCAGTCGTACACCGCCGCCGGAACAAACGCAAGAATACTACACGATAAAAGCCGCAAGCCGTCTTGTATAGACGGGCGTAATCGTAATTGCGGAATATGTTTGCGGAAGAATAGCGCGTTGATGGTTAGTCCTATCACGCAGGAAATAACTTGCGTATATGCATAAGCCACCGCGCCGAAATGCGTTACCGCAAACGGAACGGCCAAGATAAATAAAACAATGCCGCTTAAGGCATACGGCAAGAATTCTTTTAATTTCCGTACCGCTATGGCGACGTTGTTCTGCATGAGAATCGGCACCATGAGCCACATGAGCGCTAAAAGCGGACGCAAAAACGCCGCCGTTTCCCATACGTTTTTCCCCGAAAATGCACCGCGCTTAAAAAACAAGGTAATGATGTGCGGCGCGTACCCGATAGAAAATACCACCAGCGGTGTGAGCAGGAACCACAACATATAATGGGTTGAATGATAAGCCGTATTCAAGGCGTTCCAATCGTGACGGGTGCTATATTCCGTTAATTGGATTTTAGAAACATTTGTTACGCGCAAGGTAAAAACTTCGTTGGTGGAGTCGGATAATTGGCGGGCGTAATTAAGCGCACTGACCGTGCCGGTGTTTAGGCCGCTTAGTAAGTAGAGCGGCAATAGTCCGCTGATAATGTTTCCCATTTCCAAACATTGGTTGCTCAGTAAATTTTGAACGAAAGAACGAGAATGGATAATTTCGCCGCGGATAAATTGCCACTGCAATTCTTTTTTAAGCATACGAGTAAAGGCCAGTGTTTGCACACCGTACGAGGCAATAAATCCCCACAACATGCTGATAATTCCGTACGAACGGCCCCAAATAAGCAAAAAAGCAAACGGCAGGAGGGCATTTAGGGGCGTAAACAAAGTGGTGGCGAAACGTTTGTGCATTTCCAAAATAGCCAGTAAATAAGTGGCTAAAATCTGCAAGGCAAAGAAAATAAACGACGAAAAAATGAGCGCCCGTTGGGTATCCAAATATACTGGACTAAACCGCGAAAACCACCGCACCGGCGTAATGGGAAACAGGCCCCCGCACACAATAAGTCCTAGGGCTATCAGCGCATAAAGATATAAATAGCCGTTTAATAAAGCGCGTGCGCGTTGCGGTTGTTGCATTTCCAGGGCCATGGCTTGCGGGATAATCACGGCGGCGTTGAGCCGTTGTAAAAAATAACTTCCCAGTCCGATAGCTAAAATAAGATAAAAATACAAGTCAGTCGCTTTGTCTGCCCCGAAATAAGCGGCTAGTAACAACGCATTGATAAAGGAGATTGTCTTCCACACTGCCGTCGCACCGACCGCCAAAACAGCCCCCGTACGGTAGGAAGTGGGCTTAAAAAGATTAACCATATTTAGTATTATAATAATTTAGGAGAGTTTTATTGTGACTATTTCATGGGAACCTGTTATCGGACTGGAAATCCACGTCCAATTGGCTAGCAAAACAAAATTGTTTTGTGCATGCCCCAACGGGGTGGGGGACGACACTCGGCCCAACACCGCCGTTTGCCCGGTTTGTATGGGCCACCCGGGAGTCCTGCCGGTATTGACGGAGGGAGCCTTGGAATTGGCGGTACGCGCCGGATTAAGTTTAAACTGTCAAACCAACGCGCGTTCTTCATTTTCGCGGAAACATTATTTCTACCCGGATTTGCCCAAAGGATACCAAATTACCCAATACGACGAACCGATTAACGGGGCGGGGTATGTGGAAATTACCTTCGGTCCCAAGGATCATTTACAGAAGAAAAAAATCGGTATTCACCACGCACATTTGGAAGAAGATGCGGCCAAATCTACCCACTTGGCCGATCATTCTCTGGTGGATTATAACCGTTCCGGAAGTCCGTTGTTGGAAATTGTTTCCATGCCGGATTTGCGCTCGCCGGATGAGGCGTACGCCTATTTGACCGAAATCAAACGGCTCATGCGTTGGGTGGGTGCATCTAACTGTGATATGGAAAAAGGCGAACTGCGCGTGGACGTGAACGTGTCGCTCCGTCCCATGGGACAGGAAAAATTCGGTACGCGTACGGAGCTGAAAAATCTTAATTCGTTCAAAGCGGTGAAGGATGCCCTGGTTTATGAAATCAACCGGCAAACGGAGATTTTAAACGCAGGCGGTACCGTTAAGCAGGAAACGCGGTTATGGGATAAAGTGGAGGGGGTGTCCCGCCCGATGCGTTCCAAAGAGGATGCCTTGGATTACCGCTATTGCCCGGAGCCGGATTTACCTCCGGTTGTACTGGCCAATGATTGGTTGGCAAAAGTAAAAGCTGCTATGCCGGAAATGCCATCTAGCAAGGAAGCTCGGTTTATCAAGGCAGGATTGTCTGCCTATGATGCCGGGGTGCTGACCAGTTCGCGCGAAATTGCGGATTATTTTGAAGAAGTTACACGCGGGGGAAAGGTGTCGCTCAAAACGGCTTCCAACTGGATTCAAACGGATTTGTTGGGTATGCTCCACGCGGAGAAGAAGGAAATAGAAAACTCTCCCATTTCCGCCGCGCAATTGGCAGAACTGCTGACCTTTGCGGAAAACGGACAAATCAACCGCAAACAAGCACGGGAAGTATTTGATGAAATTTATGCACACGGCGGTAAAGCAGCCGATATTATTGCCCAACGCGGTATGGTGCAAGTCAGTGATGAAGGCCAATTGGAACAGTGGGCCAAAGAAGCGATGGCCGCTAATCCCAAAGCGGTGGCCGATTACCAAAAAGGCAACAAGGCCGCTATCGGGGCGCTTGTCGGCGGGGTGATGAAGATGAGTAAAGGTAAAGCCAACCCCCGTGCCATTAGCCAAATCCTGACGAAGTTGTTGGGATAAGGGCAGAGAAAATCATCCGGTTGTATTTAAAAACCCCCGGCGGAGCCGGGGGTTAGTTTTTAGGTTGTGTAAATTCCGAACGGAAGGTTAATTCCCATTCATCGGGTTAGGTACATCACCCGGGAACACAGGCGTAGGTGTCGCGCCTTGTTGTTGTACTTGTGTTTGCTGGGAGGCTTGTATTGCCCGGCTTGCTACAGCGAATAATGCCACAAAAGACATTACAAGAAGCACCCAGAATAAAGCCAGTATCCCGGTAACGCTCCAAAATACGCCCCAGCGCGGTTCCACTTCCGGCAGTTCCGCCCCCGGTTGGAAATCTTTTACTACCACATATGTATGAGCGATTTTATCGTGCAGGGCTTGTTTTTTTCGGGTAGCCCCGGCCATGATATATCCGATATAAAATGTCCAACCGGTCAAAATTTTGGCCATCCGGCGGCCAAAAGCGTGCCAGAAAGAAAGACGTTGACCGTTGTAGTCCACTACTTTGATTTGCAAGGCCATTTTCCCTACGGTGGCCTGAAGGGAACTGCTTTCCATGATGGCAAAATAAAGAATACTGACTATTATCCCAAAACCCATGAGCAGAACATAAAACGGCCAGTATTCGGATAGAAATTGCAAGGGGGACATTTGCGGCGTCGGTTGTGGTATTGTGAAGAACAGAGCCAAAAACTGGTTCCCGATTTGTCCTACTATCGAAAGTATTATACTGTCTATGACTGCCGCGCCTACGCGTTTCCAAAATCCGGCATACGGATAAATATTTTTCATAATTACTCCTTTTCTACTTGATTTGTTAACAAATTAGGTTGGGTTGTTGCCCCGTTGGACGTTTGAACAGTTTGCGGTGGCCGGGCGGTTGGTTGTAGGGAACCGGTTGCGATTAATCCAATCGCAACCAACATCATCAAAAACCACAATATAAACGGGCTGACTGCCACCAAAACGCCGGTAATACAACCGCCTTTGCTAAAGGGAAGAGCCGGTAGCGGTTCTGTAGGTTGGTACTCTTTTTCTACGACGTATGTATCGGCCATTAAATCGTGCAAGGCTTGGCGTTTTTGGGTAAACCCAGCCATGTAAAAACCAAAATAAAGAGAGAAGTTGGAAATATAAGAAGCAAAACGGCGACCGGTAGCCCGGGCAAAACTAATGCGATTGCCATCCGCACCGACCACTTTAATTCCCAGCGCGCGTTTGCCCCAAGTGGCTTGCCGGGGACCACTTTCCATACACGCAAAATAGAGCCAATAAATCGCAGTGGTGCTTAGGAACATCAATAGCCAAATCAGTTGGAGCCGTGCGAATGCTGCCGGGTCTGCCAGAGAAAGTCCCTGGGCGACCTGGGAGATTAGCAAAACCATTATCAACACCATTACAATTAAATTGGGAACAGCCACAATAAGACCATCTATTAAAGCCGCGGCTACGCGCTTCCAAAATCCGGCATAAGGGTAAATTTTGTTATGCATATATTCTCCTGTTAATTATTTTCCTTATTCTACTTTATTACCGAATACCAAGCAAGCGGTTTAGGTACGCGGTTTTTTAAAACAACGGCGGCAACGGGCTTGGTAGGCATCCGTGGTGCCTACCACGATACGCTTTTTGTCTTTGCTGATGCGTTGGGTAAAACTGGCCGGGTTGCCGCAACGGGTACATACGGCTTGGTTTTTGGTAATATATTCTGCCTTGGCCAGTAAAGCGGCGGTGACTTCAAACGGTTCGGCGCGGTAGTCTAAATCCAGCCCTGCCACAATCACGCGTTTACCGTTATTGGCCAATGTGGTACATACGTCCACAATGCCTTTGTCAAAAAAGTTAATCTCGTCAATGGCTACCACTTGTGTATCTTTTTCCACCAGCGGTAAAATTTCACCGGACGATTTGACGCACAACGCCGCCACCTTCGTTTGGTTGTGGCTGGTAATACTGTCCAGCCCGTAGCGGGTATCTATTTTGGAATTAAACAGTTGGACCTTTTGCTTGGCAATCAAGGCCGTGCGTACGCGGCGGATGAGTTCTTCCGTCTTGCCTGAAAACATACACCCGCAAATGACTTCTATCCATCCTTGCCTGTGTAACATGAGGGGACGAACCATATTTGACTCCTAATTTCTAAATCCGCCGGGCTGATACCAAGGATAGATATAGGTATCCTCTTGTTGGTATTCTGCCGTACGGGGGGCCGGTTTACCGCAACGGATATTAAACCGTAGCGCAGCCGAAAAATTTTGGTTGCGGTGGCGCAACGTGAAATCCAACCAGGCATCGTGGAATTCCCGCACCACACGCACCATTTTGTTAAAACTAACCGTGTGGCCGCGGAAAAAGGAAGCGTCTATACCTAAATCAATTTTCCATTTGTTACTATGGGGGCGGAGTCCCCAAGTGGTGGTAACGGTGTAGCGGTCGGCATTGGTTTGGTAGTGGGAACTGGGGTCGGTATAATCGGCAAAGTTATTGAATCCCAATCCCAGTAACTGACCTTTAATTTTGAAATTAGATTGGGCAAGAAAATAAATATTTTTAGTCGTTAAATCGTACCGGTCTTGCAAGAGGAAATTGACAGTTCCGTCTGTATTGTGGTATCCCCATTCTATCAAAAAGGGTTCCACCCGCTCTTTCAAATGATCCCACGTAATTTCATGTCCCAGTCCGGTGTGTATGTCGTACGCATAGTCGGATAAATTAAATCCGGCTCCCAAACGGATGTGGGTTTTTAGCGTCGGACGGTAATAGTGATTAACGTATAGGCGGTTGCGTTCCAAGCCCTTATCCGGGGAAAGATGATCGGAATGGAGCGTATTGGTGGAAAGGCGTTTAGTAAATTGATGGCCGAAATTGGTGGTGCCGAGTACGGAACGGGTTTGCAAATTAGCATCCGTACCCAAACGTCCTACCCAAGCGTCTTTATCTTGGTGGGCATCATCTGCAAAGGTAACGGATTGGTCATAGAATGCACTGGGCATAAAGGTCAGCCGCCGGCCCAAACGAAAAGATTTTTCCGTCGTCCAACGGGCGTGGGCCTGGCGCTTATAAGGACCTTCTTCATAGGGGCGGTCGCTCTGGTATACCAAAGACGAGGTATTATTGAAATCGGTCTCAAAACGGTGAGAGAATTTAAGTAACGGGTCGTTAGAAGGTAACACTAAATATTTAATTTCCGGCAGTGTGCGTTTTGCGGCCATAAATTCTTTTTTGTTCCAAGCAAAAATTTCTTTTTCCTGGTAACTCACGCGCAGCGTGGAACGGCGGGTCTGGCGGGAAACGGAAACGTTCGTTTCTTGGTCCGGCATAAAAATATACGGATTGCTGCGGAAGAACGAGTCGTTAAAATACGGGTCGGACACTTTGCGAAACTCTGTCTGCGCTTGATACAGAGATCCGGTTTCGTTGGAAAAATGGTTGGAAGAATCGTAAATTTCCCACCAGTATCCGCCCTGCAAGCCCCAACGTTTGGTATCGGCCAGTTTCAGTTTGTCGGCGGCGTGATCGTTGATGTAGTAATATTCGGCACTGCCGCGTAAGGTGGGGGAAGTAATAGCTTTTAGGCCGGCTCCTAATCCAATGCCGGATTTGGTATAGTAATCCGCATTCAAGACGGGGCGTAGGCCGAATATCGGTTTAAAGACGGTAGAAGTTAATACCCCAAACCCTACTTTATTGCTTTGTGTGAAATCTACATACGTTGTCCACGGTTTTTGGGAATCGAGCGATCGCCAAAATACCGGAAGATATAGCACCGGCACGCCGTCCAAGCGTAAAATAGCGTTTGTACCAAAAACGCGCTTTTGCGGGGAAAGTGTTAACTTCCCTACCGAAAGCGTGTAATGGGGATCTTCACAATCACAGCAAGTAACTTCCGCTTTGCGCAAGCGGTATTTGCCGTGCTTGGCGGAGATCTCTTTGGCGCGCAATACCCGCAAGGGGGGATATTGCGTAGATAAAGTATCGGCTTTAAAATCGTGCGTAGTGTAGTTAACCGAAACGTTGTTCCCGTGCATAACGCCGCCTTGTCCGTCCGTGAGGGTCACGGCTCCCACAGAGGAGACGGTTGTATTTTTTTGGTCGTATGTAATATTTTCACCGGTTAAGGTACGGGTTTTCCCGTCACTGGTTTTTTGAATAACGGTTACGTGCCCGGTCAGGTTTACTTTTTCTTCTTGCGGTTCAACTATAGCGTTGTCTGCGGTGAAATAGACAAAGCCCGTTTCCGCCGGAGGTGGCAAAGTCCGTTCGGCCGCATTTAAGGGGGTTGTTGTTGCCAGAAGTATAAATAATACCGTTGCGCGTAATTTAGACATAACTATCGTTATTTGGAAGAAGCGTGCATAGCATACAAAGCAGCTCCTACTCCTCCCACATCCGGGTTTTTGGAAATCAATAATTTTAACCGTTCAAACGGTACTTTAAAAGTTTGCGCCTTTAGGACACGTTCTAAGGCAGGCATGAAATAGGTGGCTGCTCCGGAGACGCCGCCTGTTAGGACGACCGTATCCAAATCCAAGGTTAAAACGGCGTTGGCAATACCGATTCCCAAATAATAACCGGTATCTTCCCATACGCGTAAGGCTGCCGGGCAACCTTGCTCCGCTGCGCGAAAAACGATTTCTATTTTAAAATTATCATCCGCCGGGAGTAACTGGGCTAAGAGCGAATCGGGGTTTTCGGCCGCGGCTTGCAACGCCCGCCTTTTTAGACCGATACTGCCTACGAATGCTTCCAGACAGCCGCGCGCACCACATCCGCACAACGGGCCGGTTTGCGGGTCAGCAATTTTC
Source organism: Candidatus Avelusimicrobium intestinale (assembly GCA_902765225.1). Lineage (GTDB taxonomy): Bacteria > Elusimicrobiota > Elusimicrobia > Elusimicrobiales > Elusimicrobiaceae > Avelusimicrobium > Avelusimicrobium intestinale. Next base: position 211,329 of record CACWYV010000002.1, on the reverse strand, counting down.
ATATGGCCGATTTCTCCGGCGGTACCGTTGGAGCCTTGATACAACTCCCTTTGGAGAATAAGCCCTCCGCCTACCCCGGTTCCTAATGTGACTACCAGCACGTTGGTGCCTTGCCGATGTAAATCGGTTTCGTAAACCCCCCACGCTGCCAGCGTGGCGTCGTTCACGACCCGGGGCAAAATGCCGGTTCTATCGTAAAGCAGTTGGGCGATAGGCCAATTGGTGACGTCCGTGAATTTTAAATTCGGGTTATAGCGTAAGACGCCGTTTTGGTTATCTACCGCACCGGGAGCTCCCACGCAAACCGCTATCGGTTGACCGGTATGTTGGATCTTCATGCGGTTGATAAAATCACTCAGTTGTTCAATAAAACCGTCTGCGCCTTTTTGGTAATCGGTTTCCATTTTTTCGGTATGCAGGATATTGCCCCGGTCGTTTAACACAAAAAATTTTACAAAAGTTCCGCCGATATCAATGCCGATGCCTATCATAACTTACTCCTTACATTTAGGATGTGCTTGCTTATATACACTTTTCAGTTTTTCTACGGATACATGCGTATATACTTGCGTGGCAGCTAAACTTTTATGCCCGAGCATTTCCTGCAAACTGCGCAGGTCGCACCCGTTGTTAAGTAGGTGCGTTGCAAACGAGTGGCGCAAACTGTGCGGGGTTACCTTGCGTGCCAAGTGGGCCGCAATAGCCGTATTTTTGAAAATATAAGCCAAGCCGTCTCCCGTCAAAGCCTTCCCCCGGCTGTTTAAAAAGAGGGGGTCTTGCGGTTGTGGGTTTTGCCGGCAGGCCAAATAATCTTTGATAGCGGCCAGGGCCTCATCGGTAACAGGTACAAAACGTTCTTTGGATCCTTTTCCGAATACTTTTACTAAGCCGTTGAAAAAATCTACATCCTGAATTTTAAGACCGGTAATTTCACTGCGCCGCAGTCCGCTGGAATAAAGGAGTTCAAATAACGCGCGGTCCCGCGGAGCCATACGCGTATGCGTGGCTGTTTCTAACAGTTTTTCTGTTTCCGGTACGGTCAAAAACTTAGGTAATATGCGTTGACGTTTGGGCGCGGGGAGCAATTTAAACGGATTGCGCAAGAGTTCCCCTTGTTCCAGCAAATAAGATGCAAAACTGCGCAAAGAAGCAATTTTACGTAGTAGCGTATTACGGGACGGATTACGCTGGGTTTGTACGGTGGCCAAAAAAGCACGCAACGTGGAAGAGGTGAAATTCCGCAATTTGTTTTGGCCGCGTGCATTGCAAAAATGTAAAAACTCCGTCAAATCTTCCCGGTAACTTTTAACGGTTAAAGGGGAAAAATTTTTATTTTGCAATTGCAACAAAAACGCGTCAACCCATTCGTCCACGGTAGAAACTCCTCACTTATTGTTTTGTCTTAGCTGCGTGTGCGGCTTTAATTTGGGCGATTTCTTCCGGCGTGACGGTTACAATCGTTTTGCATTTGGGGTAACCCGAACAACCCAAAAATTCGCCTCGTTTGGAAGAGCGTAATACAAACGGTTTGCCGCATTTTTCGCACAAACGGTCCGTTACAATAGGGCCGGTGGCGGCTATTTTGTTACCGGCTTCATCTACCGAAAAGGTATTCTTGCATTTAGGATAAGCCGAACACGCCATAAATTTGCCGCGTCTTCCTGTGCGTATGACCATGGGAGCGCCGCATTTATCGCAGACCTCGTTAGTGGGTTGTGGGGCTACTTTTTCGCCGGAGCTGGAGAGGTTAATCTTTCCTTTGCACGTCTTATCACTGCACACCAGATACTCACCGAAACGGCTGCGTTTTTTGAGCATAAATTTACCGCAGATGGGACATTTTTCTTCCGTTTCCTGGGGGGCCGGACGTTGCATTCCTTTGTCGGCTTCGTCCAGTTCACGTTTGAAGTTGGTGTAAAAGTCGCTCAGTAGGGCGACCCACGGTTGGGCGCCTTCGGCCACTTGGTCTAATTTTTCTTCTACGCCGGCGGTATAAGACAGGTCCATAATTTCTTTAAAGAAATCCTTTAGACTGTTCGTAACCGTAATGCCCAAATCCGTGGCGACTAATTTACTGGTCTTGGGTTGTCGGGCGATGTATTTGCGGTCCAAAATTGTTTTAATAGTCGGAGCGTACGTGGAAGGCCGTCCAATGCCGTGTTTTTCCAGCGTTTTAATTAAACTGGCTTCGTTGTAACACGGAGGCGGGGTGGTTTTATGTGCCTTGGTACTGATGTCTACTAAATTTAATACGTCTCCTTCCGCCAAAATAGGCAGCAGGGCGGAAGTATTTTCTTCCGAATTTTCCTCTTCTTCCTGGTCTTTGTAAATAGATAAGTATCCCGGGAATTTGACGGTCCGTCCGGTGGCACGTAAAAGACAAGATTTATCCTCTCCGGCGGAAATATCTATGCTTACCGTATTAAAAACGGCATCTGCCATTTGGCTGGCCACAAAACGTAACCAAATGAGTTCGTACAACTTATATTGGTCCGCCGTTAAAAACGGTTTCATGTTCTGGGGAGTACGGCGAACATCCGTGGGATGGATGGCTTCGTGGGCTTCTTGGGCACCCATTACCTTACTTTTATAAACGGGTTGTTTAGCCGGGACAAACTGCGATCCGTATTTTTCACCGATAAATTTTTTAGTCTGTTCTTGTAACAACTTAGATACATTGAAAGAGTCTGTACGCATATAGGTAATCAAACCAACGGTTTGGCCTTCCACTTCAATACCTTCGTAGAGGTGTTGGGCCGTCATCATGGTTTTTTGGGAAGAAAACCCCAGTTTGTTGTAAGCATCCTGTTGCATGGAGCTGGTAATAAACGGAGGTTTGGGTTTTTGTTTGACCTCTTTCTTTTCTACCTTGATTACTCGGTTAGGGCCTTGACGCAAAAGTTGCGATACGGGGGCCAGTTTAGCCTCGGTATCAAAGACGGTATTTTTGACTTTGTAATCTTCCGCAAACAAATGATATGTGGTTGTTTGTTCTACATTTTTATCTTGCCATTTGATGAGGCGGGCCCAAAACTGGGGGGCCGTTTGCGGTTTTTCAAACCGGGCACCGATGGTCCAATATTCCTGTTCTTTGAAATCGGCAATTTCTTTGGCACGTTCGGCCAGTAGCCGCACCGCTACCGATTGCACCCGCCCGGCCGATAAGCCGGAAGTAATTTTCCGCCACAAAAGCGGAGATAATTTATAGCCGACGATACGGTCTAAAATGCGCCGTGCCTGTTGCGCATTGACGAGATTATCGTCAATTTTGCGCGCATGGGCGAACGATTCTTTAATGGCCGAGGGAGTAATCTCGTGAAAGTAGATGCGTTGGTAGCGTTCTTGCGGCAACTTAAGAAGTTCCACCAAATGCCAGGCAATGGCTTCTCCTTCGCGGTCAGGGTCGGTAGCGAGGTAGATTTCCGGCGCGGCTTTAGCCAAAGCAGTCAATTCTTTTAACATTTTTTTGGCACGGTCCACTGGTTGATAGGTGGGGGTAAAATCGTGTTCAATATCCACCCCTATATCTTTGGAAGGTAAATCCCGCACGTGGCCAAACGAACTGCGCACGATATATTCGCTGCCTAAAATTTTGCTAATGGTCTTTTGTTTCGTAGGAGACTCCACGATGACCAATTTTTTCCCTTTTATGTTTGTTGCCATAATTCACTTCCTTCTGCCTAAAATTTGCTTTTACTATACAGCCCGTTCTCACAGGCCAAAAATCCTTGTACTTCCAGTTCAAATAACAACCCGGCGACTTCCGGCACGGTGGCGTGGAGTTCCTCCGCCACGTGGTCCAAACTGCACGATCCCGTACCGATAACCTGCATCACTTGCTGCTGGCGCGGAGATAATTTTTCCAGCGGTTTATCCGGGGTGATATCGGTATGTTCAAAGAAACGCGTATCCAACCCGAAACGAGACTGCTGTGGTATATAGTCTAGTATATCTGCGACGGAAGTTACAACCCCCGCCCCCTGCCGTATGAGAGAATTAGGCCCACCAGACTGGGGGCTGTCTATCGGGCCGGGAACGGCCAAAACGTCTTTGCCCATTTCCAAAGCCAACTTGGCTGTAATTAAGGCGCCGGATTTCGTTTCCCCTTCTACTACGACGACGGGTTGGGATAACGCGGCAATGATACGGTTGCGCCGCGGAAAATGAAAAGCGTTTGGCGGACTGTTAAACGGTAATTCGGATACCACGGCTCCGGCGTGTTCCAATAAGGATTTTTCCAACGCGCGGTTTTCGGCCGGGTAACATCGGCCAATGCCCGTTCCTATAACGGCAACAGTGGGTTTCTTTTGCCGGACGGCGGCGGCGTGGGCTTCACTGTCAATCCCCCGGGCCAATCCGCTGACAATCGTTACGCCACATTGGGCCAACTCTTCCCCGAGTTTATGGGTAACGCGTCTGCCGTAAGGGGTGATTTTGCGTGTTCCTACCACTGCTACACACGCCCGCCCGTCTGTTGGCAAATGTCCCAATACGTAAATGGCCAAAGGGGCTTCTTTGCAGTTGCGTAAGGATTGGGGGTATTCTTCATCTTCCGGCAGATAAATATGTCCGCCCAGGGCGGCTGTTTTATCCCATTCTTCTTGCGGATTGATGGCGTGGGCCGCTTGTAATAATTTGGCAGCCGTATCCGGATTAAGGTTTGCTTCCCGCGCCAGTGTAGGTGCATCCTGACGTAAAATTTCTTGTGCGGAACCGAAAATTTCAATTAACCGTTCCAACCAATCGGCCCGAAAATACAAAAAGGCATTGAGTTGGATGCGCGCCAAGCGTTCTTGTGTAGAGACGGAAGTGTTCATCAGTCAGCTACCCCCTTGCGGTCTAGCGGACGGTATTGCATGACTTCCACCAGATGTTTGGTCTCTATCGTTTCGGTTCCTTCCAAATCGGCAATCGTACGGGCTGTCTTGAGAATTTTATCCAAACTACGCGCACTCAAACCAAATTTGCGCATGGCAGCTTCCAAAATAGCATCTGCTCCGGCAGGCAACGGACAAAATTGTTTAATCTGTTTGGCCGACATAAAAGCATTGGCGGTGGTAGCCGTTCCCGCAAAGCGTTTACGTTGGATGTCCCGCGCTTTTAAGACGCGCTCGCGGATTTGGGCGGATGTTTCGCCTTCGCTGGATTGGTTCCAGTCCGTGTATTTCACGGGGTTTAAATTAACGGTCAGATCAATGCGGTCCAAAAGCGGGCCCGATATGCGCGATTTATAGCGGTTGATTTGCATGGGAGTACAGGTGCACGGCTTAAGAGGATTGCCCAAATTTCCACACGGGCAGGGATTCATGGCTGCTATCAGTGTGAACCGGGCCGGATACGAAACAGTTTCTTTCGCGCGGGAAATGGTGACTTGGCCGTTTTCCAACGGTTCCCGTAGCACTTCTAACGAAGAACGGGAAAATTCGGCAAATTCATCCAAAAACAAAACTCCGTTATGGGCCAAAGATACTTCCCCGGGCCGCGGACTGGAACCGCCCCCGATAAGAGCCACGTCGGAAATAGTATGGTGCGGGTCGCGAAACGGCCGCTGGGTAAGGAGTCTGCTTTTACCAATGAGATTGCAAATAGAATAAATTTTTGTAATTTCCAGCGCTTCTTCGTGCGTCAAAGGCGGAAGAATGCCCGGGAAGCGTTTGGCCAACATACTTTTACCGGTACCGGGCAGTCCAATCAGCAGGACGTTATGCCCGCCTGCGGCGGCAATTTCCAAAGCGCGTTTGGCGAGTGCCTGGCCTTTGACGTCGCTAAAATCCAACTCGGTTTCCGGCTCATTGGGTTCTGTTGGCACAAAACTTATTTTAACGGTGGATTCATCCGCGCGGTTTTCCAGATATTCTACCAGTTCTCGCAGGGTGTGGGGCGTTAAAAACGAAGCCGAAGACACTTGCCCTTCCAACACGTTTTGCGGGGGGATGATGGCTGTTTTCCCTAGTTTCTGGCAAGCAATTAACATGGGTAATACGCCGGCACACGGCCGCAAGGAACCGTCCAGAGCCAGTTCTCCTAAAACAAGTAACGAGGGTAATTTACCACTGGCCGTGGCGGAGAGCTGACCGCTGGCTGCCAAAATTCCCAATGCAATTGGCAAATCAAAATGGGTACCGCTTTTTCGTAGTTCTGCCGGACTCAAGTTTACAGTAATACGTTTAGATGGAAAATCAAATCCGCTATTGCGTATGGCGGCCACCACGCGGTCTTTACTTTCGCGCACCTCTATATCCGGTAGGCCCACAACGGACAAGGTGGGCATGCCTGGGGCAATGTCCACCTCTACCGATACGGAAAAACCTTCAATGCCTTTAATGGCACCGGTGCAAACGTTGGCTAACATAATCAGTTAAAACTAAGTACAATAGCAGTTGGCGTAATGGCTACCACCGTGAAGTTTACATTATATTTACGGATAATCTTGGCGGCCAATTCTTCCGGAGTGGCAATGTTCGCCGCGACTTCAAACTGAGCACTGGAGTTGGCATAACGCACCAAATTGAAGTCTTCAATTTCGCGCAAGTCTTTGAAAATAGTTTGAATTTGTTTGAGGCGTTCAATGGTATTGACGTCTTTAACCGTTAATTCAAAAATCTTGGCCGAGTTAATGGCCGCATTTACCGGTTCGGCCAATTGTTTAGCAGCGGCTTCGCAAGCGGCGGAAATGGATTTTTGCGCCGCAATTTCCGGCAAAGGGTCCAAACCGCTTTGTTGTTGGGCTCCTTCTGCCACTACGGAATAGTTATTGACAGCATATACACGTATATTGGCGCGGGCGCGGTAGGTAGTAAAGGGGGACATGGCCGCCGTATTTAATGTCTCTAGCGGATTGGTGGCTACGTCCGCGATGATAATAAAGCGGGCGCCTTCACTGCGGGCTTTATCAATGGAAGAGTTGGGATTTTCAATGTTGTTGTGGCTCAAATTATCCCCGTTGACTAGGGCAAACGGCTGGTTTTTCAACGCCCGGTAAATGGCTTGTTTGCAATCTTGCCGCAGCGAGATATCTTCGCCCACTGTTTCATGGGAGGCCACCAAAAGAGTCGTTTTTTTGGCAAAGGTATCGGCTTCCGATTGTTTGATAATTTCGCCAATATCTTTTACGAGTACCATGGCTTTAAGTTTGGTGTAAAACTCATCCCCTTTGCGATAGGCCTTTTGGACATGGCTGTGACGGATAAACCCGGCCGATTTGGATACAATTTTATCTTCCACGAGTTGGGCTTGGTCCACCGTGGTGGCAGAGGAAATAAATACGCCCGCTACCTTTTCTACCGCCGCGCGTTGGGCGGCTAAAATACCGTCTTTTTTCATCTGGCGGATGTTGTTCTCGTCATACGGCACGAGTGATTCCGCAATGACGTATTCCCCTTCTCCTTTGGGGCCAAGGCGTAATGAGTGACAGGCGTTTAGTACCAGTGTAGCGGCTAAAAGTATAAATAAAGTTTTTTTCATTGGGCTGCCTCCGGGTCTAAGCCGGCTTGTTTAAGCCGTTGGCGCGATAAACGCATAATTACCGTGCAACCGCCGTCTTCCAGATATTCGGTGGACACCAGTTCCATTTGGTGGACAATGCCTTCTGCAGAAGAATCAATCGTACTGCCCACGGATAATGCATCCACTACCTGGACGTGGCTTTCTAGCTGGGCCCCGTACAAGATTTCGGTGGCGCGTTGGTAAGCGTGTGCAATGGCGGCTTCGCGGCTCATAATGCGGCGTTGGGAGTCGGTCGTGTGGGCCGGGTTGGCGGCGCCCAGACCACGTACCCACAAGTAGTCGTCCGTCAAGAGAGTATCATTAAAAGAAGGAGCGATTGCCCCGTTCTTTACCGCCGATTTCAAGGCCGGCGTGCAAGCACACAAACAACACATGACTGTAAGAGCAGATATCCACTTTTTCATAATTACCTCAATAATTCGGAAAGTACTTTCACATACGTGCTGGGTAAGCGCAACGCTTCGGTGTTGATGATGCCGCAGCGGATGAGCATGATTTCCAGCATGTGCGTAAGAATATCGTAGAAATTCTCCCGGATGGACGGCTCGCATACAGTCGCGGCCGGTCCTAAAATAACGGCCCCACGCAGTTTTTTATTGTCACATAAGTTGGCAATTTTAAACGCCGAGGAAATGATATTTTCCGTTGAGTATGAGGACCGTACGGCAATTTCAAAACCGCCCGTTAGCCCCAGTTCTTTGGCCCGCTGTTGCAGGGCATAAACCATCCAGTTCATGGTGTTGGAACTGTTGCTGGGATAGAAGAACCCCAAGCGGCCCCATTCCCCGTTTCCTACTGGGGTAATGGACGTAACAGTGCTCGGGTCTTTATCCAAGATTTCGCTGTTGGTGTCTTCCCCGTTGGTGGCCAGTAATTTTTCAAACATATTGGCCTGGGAACGTTCGTTTTCGGGCAGGTTGGGAAACACCAAATTTTCCAACACTTTCAGCCGGCGGATGCTGCGCACAATCGTGCTTAACGTCATGTGCGGTCCGTCAAAAAATTGGGAAATCTGCGCATCTGTTAAATCCACTCCGTTGCCGATGAGCATGGTCTTAACAATTTTAAAGTGCGCAGCCCCGGAGGTGGTTTTCAATTCCGATATCCAACCGGAGTCCAAGTGGAATTGGATTAAGTCTTCCAATTTTTCCAAGCTTTCCGGCGGATACTTGGAAGTAATCACAATTTGTTTTTGTTCTTTCAAAAATTTATTGAGCAGTTTGGAAATATGAAGGCGGTTTTGCTCGTTGATGGCTAACAGGTGAATGTCATCAATCAGGAGCACTTTAACGCTATCCATAAATTTTTCAAACTTTTCAATATTGCCTTCAATTACGTAGCGTTGGATCCCGCGCGAGAGGCGTACGCCGTTGGTCATGAAGACATTTTCCTGGCCGTATTTTTTGAAGAAACCGTAAGCCATGGCGTTCAAAAAGTGTGTTTTACCCGTTCCGGTGGCTCCGTGGAAAACGAGCGGGTTGTACAGTTTGCCCGGGTTGTCCAGCACGGAAATAGCCGTCGCGTGAGCAAAACGGTTGACGGAAAGTACCAAATTCTCCAACGTATACGTGGGAAGAAGCGGAATTTCCAACGGCCAGTTGTGTTTTTTCAGTTCCGAAAGAGGCAACTCAATAGAATGGTCAATCGTTCGGGTTTTTTCAAAACTGGTGGTACGTTCGGGTACCGGAACTTGATGGGGGGCCGGCGCCGGTTTAGGTGTCGGTTTGGGTTGAGGGGCCGGGGCCGGTTTAGAAAAAGCCGCCGGCTTGGGCGTTGCAGGGGCCGGTTGCTGCGGCGAAGATGGAGCCGAAGGGTCCACCTGTTTACGCCGCAAACGTAAAAATGTTTTACCGGGGGCTTGATCTTTTAAAGAAGTGTTCAAGGTAGAGGATTTCCGGCGTAGCCGCAGTTGTGTTTTCCCCAATATTTCGGTAGTCCCTTCCGAGGCGGGTTGCGACGGATTTTTAGCACGCACGCGGGCAACCGGTTGCTCTTCCATTCGGAACGATTTTTGGTACTGGGAGCGCATGACTTCGGTGCTGACGGTGGCTTCTAAATTAAAAGTTTTTTCCAACGTTTGTTCGGATTGTCCGCGGACCAAATCCTTTACGCCGCCTTGCGAGTCGGCTTTTGCAGCGGGGGGCATAGTATCCCCTAAGGACATTTCTTCCGGCAACGAAACAAGTGCATCCCCGTTGTTTTTCGGGGGAGTGCCGGCAGCCGGATGAGCGGGCTTCGGATTGGAAGACGCCGCATGTGTCTGTGGTGCAGCGGCAGGTGTTTGGCCTGCAGCGGGTTTTGCCTTATGGGCAGATTTTTCATCCCGGGGTGCGTTGGAACCCGGATTATTATTTGATAAGTTTGTCATGTTCGTTCCGTTATTTTGTTGAGGGACCAATTCTTGTACATCATCCTCTAAACTGCTGGTACCATCAGCCAGTTTTTGTAAATTTTGTTCGTGTGACTCTTCTTGGGGTGGCGGAATCAGTTTTTCGTTTCCGTCCACATCCAAGAACATATCATACTTCGTTTCAGCCGAGAAGATATCTTCCAGCGGCATCTTGAGCAAAGAAATATCTTCCGTACGGTCGTCCGGTTTTTCCGGGCTGGCGTCCGGCGGAGGTGTTACTTCCGCCGAAGGAGCAGGCCGGGGCGGTATATTTTCCACGGTGGGGGGATTGACCCTGCCGGGTGCCGCCTGCGGCGTCCGTAAAAAACTGTCTTGCAGTGCCGGATCCACTTGCGGCGCTGCGGGTGCTTTGGCTCCTTTTTGGGTAGGAACCGGGGGAACATCAAACAAAGGATTTCCCACACGTGCACCGGGGGCAAACTGATCCACCTTGTTGGCTTGGGCCGTTCCTTCTTGCACGGCAATGCGGATTTGGCCCAGCGTATCTTCGTCTAAATTATCCGGCAACTGAAACGCAAATGTAAACGGCGCCTGGGCAGTAATCGGGGCCTGTACATAACCGGCTAATTTTTTGGCTATGATGCGGGCATCCTGTTCCGTACCGTCTATCACCAACGTAAACAACCGTTTGCCTTGGGCGGATGTTGCCAGCGAAAGGATATCCCAATTGCTGATCATCTTCCCTCCACAATGGCTACTCCGTTACTGGCGCCGATGCGATCTGCTCCGGCGGCCGTCATCGTATCAAAATCGGTTCGCGTGCGAATCCCGCCGGATGCTTTTACGTGCATTTGCGGCGCAATAGAGCGGCGCAGCAACGCTACATCCGCTGCGGTAGCCCCGCCGCCGACAAACCCCGTAGAGGTTTTAACAAAATCGGCTTGGGCACGGGTGGCTAATTCGCAGGCTTTTATTTTTTCTTCTTCGGTTAATTGCGAAGTTTCTACAATTACTTTTAATACCTTGCCTAAACAAGCTCGGCGCACGGATTGAATATCGGTTAACACAACTTCGTACTCCCCCGCGCGCAGAGCGCCGATATTGAGTACCATGTCAATTTCATCTGCCCCGTTATTCACGGCATCCGTGGTTTCATATACTTTCGTAGCGGTGGTAGTGGCCCCCAACGGAAACCCGATTACGGTGCACACTTTTACATCGCTGCCGCGCAATTCTTCCTTTGCGAAAGTTACCCAAAACGGATTGACGCATACGCTACAAAAACCATATTGCTTGGCTTCGGCGCACAAACGACGGATATCCTGCCGGGTAGCGGCGGATTTTAAGAGGGTATGGTCAATCAGTTTGGCTGGGTTCATAAATTAATTAAAGTTAATAATGCGGGCAAATTTTTCCGCAATGAGCGACTGCCCACCCACAAGCGCACCGTCCACATCCGGTTGTGCCATAATTTCATCCACGTTGGAATCTTTTACACTTCCGCCGTACAAAATACGGGTGGCTTGGGCGAATTTGTCGCCATACGTTTTGGCCAAATAAGCGCGGATGGCGGCATGGACTTCTTGCGCTTGATCGGGCGTAGCGGTTTTGCCGGTACCAATGGCCCAGACGGGTTCATAAGCAATAATGATGCCGTTTAATTGGTCGGCGGTAAAGTGGGCTAAGCCGTTTTTGAGTTGGTTTTCAATAACTTGCATGGTTTGGCCGGCTTCGCGTTGTTGCAATGTTTCCCCGACGCAAAAAATAACCTTTAACCCGTGGCGCATAGCCGCGGCCACTTTTTTATTTAAAATTTCATCGGTGTCGCCAAATACACTGCGGCGTTCGCTGTGACCGATTAACGTGAGTGTGGCGCCGGCATCTTTGGCTTGGACGGGAGAAACGGCAGAGGTAAAAGCCCCTTTATCTTCCCAGTGAACGTCTTGGGCGGCTACTTGAATGGGGGAATCTTTGGTTAAACGGGTCACGATATGCAAAGCTGTATAAGAAGGAGCGACGATAATTTCCGCATTGTTTTTATTTTCCGCTTTCGTCAACGCTGTGATAAGGGCAGCGGCCTCAGTAATGGTATTGTGCATTTTCCAGTTTCCGGCAATAATGGGTGTTCTTTTAGTCATAATGATTCCTCTTCATTTAAAAATACAAAACGAAAGACCCCAGCGTTGAGCCGGGAACTCCTCTACTATATAGTACCAAAAAGCAAGTAAAAATAAAAGGCAAATTTGTGTTAGAACAGCCGGAAGGAGAAAAAGGGGAGGTTAGCAGCGCCGGTCCAGTACATAGTAACTGCCGTTTTCGTGTTGTTTAGCCAGGCACTTCAGTTCCGCACCAATATGGCTGACCATCGCAAATGATTGCAGGGGCCGACGGGTGTTGTGCACAATACCGATACCCATGGCCAGGAAATTAAATTTCTCCAATTCCCCTTTGCGGTTATGGGCCAACATAAAACCTTGGGCACGGTCCTGCTCGTTATAGAAGGAGGGAGCGGCTTCGTCGGTGCGGCGGATAATTTCCCGGGCGATACTCTCCGCTTTATCAAAAGTCGTTACGATAATAAAATCATCCCCGCCGATATGTCCTACAAAAGAGTTAGGGTCTTGGCGGGCGGCTTGGACGAGGATATCGGCCTCCTGTTTGAGTACGCGGTCCCCGGCTTCAAAACCGTATTTATCGTTAAAAGATTTAAAATTGTTTAAATCGCAATACAAGACAGCAAATGGTTTGCCGCTGGCAATTTCCGTTTCTACACGGGCTTGTATGGACGGATTACCCGGCAAACGGGTCAGTGGGTTACAATCCATTTTTTGTTTATTGCGTTTGAGTAAGAGTTTGACGCGGGCAACAATTTCATCCTCATCTGCGGGTTTGGTAAGGTAGTCGTCAATATCCATACCCAACCCTTCCAGTTTGGTGTTTTTTTCGGTATTGGCGGTGAAGATGATGATGGGGGTATGCAAATAACCCGTACGGCTGCGGACTTCCTGCACCACCTCAAAGCCCGTTTTTTTAGGCATTTCGTAATCCAGGATGAGCAAGTCCGGGCTTTCTTTGTAAGTTTTTTCAATGGCTTCTTGCCCGTCCTGTGCCGTAATAACGCGGAACCCGGCCCGGGTTAAAATTTCAGATACCAAAAACCGGATAGCGTGTGAATCATCCGCCAGTAAAATTTTTGCGCTCGTTTCCATAGCGTATATTGTAGTTAAAAAGGAGCCGCCGTGCAAGAACTAATTTAAGGTATGGCGTAGAGGCGGGTGTTTGAATCACTGAACACCGACGTGCCTTTGAAAATCCGTTGGCAATAATCCCCGGGGGTTTGGTCAAATAAAACCCCCCTGCCGGTACGTTCTGCACAAAGAATCCGATCGTTCGGGATAGAAATATTGTTTTGAAAATAATAAGTGAAGCCGGTTCCTTTATACCGACCGATAATCTGTCCTATATAGAGGCCATTGTTACCTTGGGTGGTTGATCCGTTCCAAAGTTGCAAAGACCACCTACCGTTAGAACGGGTATCAGTAACATTTGTATTGGCCCACATTTCTTGCCCGGTCCAAGGGAGTTCCAGAGTAAGTTCGTCAAAGTGGGCAGCATAATTATTGGTGGCCAGGTGATAGGATTTCTGCGCTTGGATGAGTGACGCCAATACCGTCCAGGCTTGGGTAGCGCGGGATTTTTCCACGGCTTTTTGGTATTGCGGCACGGCAATACTTGCCAAAATGCCAATGATAAGAACGACGACCAACAATTCAATTAATGTAAAACCGGAGAGATTCCGTGTCAAGCACGGAATGACATTTTTTTTATTATTTACGACGGAAGGAATCCACCACCGACGGGGGGGGGGGGTATGAATAAAGTTTTCCTTTTGAACGGTCCCGTTTTTTACTTGCATGTTATTATCCTTTTGTAACAGTTTTGTCTAAATAACTCACGTGTGGATGATACACCTTTCTTACAATTCATTATAACAAAAAATTATAGTTACGGCTTATAAATAAAAGAAAGCAAACTGTCTTTGGTGTGGTCGCGCCGCCAGGAGAAAAAGTTTTTTTCGTCACCGCACGTGCAATAGTAGGGGGTTTTGATGTCCGTGGGGTGAAGCCCTGCTTCTTGAAGTTGTTGCAAAATTTCCAAGTTTAAGTTGACAAAAATTTTCCCGTTTTTGCGGTGTAAACTGCCGGGCGAAAATTGGGCGGCTACATCTTCTTGTACTTCAAAACAGCATACTTGAATATGCGGTCCTACCCAGCCGCAAATCCGTCCGTTCACACCGGCGTTTCGCAAAGATTGGGCCGCTTTAAACGGTAGTTGTTTGACTACCCCGCGCCACCCGCAATGGGCCAGGGCAAACGCCGTGCCTGTTTCTTCCCATAAAAACAAAGGTACGCAATCGGCCGTTAAAATAGCACAACCCCAACCGGGTACGGTGCTCAGCCACCCGTCGGCATCTGCCGTTGCGGAAGTTTGGATACGGTATGCGTCCGCTTCTGTGCAAACGTGCAGCAGTATATCGCTATGCACTTGGTGGAAGTGTAGGATTTTTTCCGGAGGGATACCCAGTTGGGTATATACCGGGGTTTGGGCAGCCGTTTCCCGCATATTGCCCACCTGGCGCGAGACAGTGCCGCCAATCAGCCCGGCAGAAAGTAAGCGTGGGTCGGTATAAATCATACGTTTAGTTTCTTTAAATGTACCGTGCCGATTCTATCCGCCAACAAACAACCAGCCAACCGTTTAAAACGGGCGGGATCGTCACTGGCGTACACGGTCAGTTTGCCACGTCCGGCAGTTTCGGCTTGGTGATGTTGGGTTAAAAAGCAACGGGTAGCTTGGGCTACTGTTTCGGCCGAGTCCACCAATTTTACCCGCGGACCGACGATGCCGGCAATCACGCTTTTCAGTACAGGATAATGGGTACATCCTAAAATAAGGGTATCGGCCTTACTGCGTAAAACAGGGGCTAAATAGGTTTGAGCAATTAGCCGGGTGGCCGGAGCATGGGCCCAATTTTCTTCCACAAGCGGCACAAATAAAGGACAGGCCTGTTGCGTAATGCGTGCTTGTGGCAACCGTTTGCGGATGGCCTTGGCATAAGCGTTACTCTTAACCGTGGCTTCTGTTCCCAGCACAGCAATTTTGTTGTTGTGAGTAGATTGCGCGGCACATTGGGCTCCCGGTTCTATGACGCCCAATACCGGTACGCGGCATTGGCGGCGTAATTCCGGCAGAGCCAGAGCCGAGGCCGTATTACACGCCACGATAATCATTTTTACGTGTTGGCTTTCTAAAAAGTGAGCAATGGCCAACGAAAAACGAGTTACCGTTTGTTTGGATTTGGAACCGTAAGGTACGTTGGCGCTATCGCCGAAATAAATTAAATCTTCGTGCGGGAGCGTGCGGCGCAGGGCTTGTAAAATAGTCAGCCCGCCCAGTCCGGAATCAAAAATACCGATGGCGTTTTTGTTCATACTTTTATTATATGAATTATTTACGCCCCGCGCGTGCGAAAAAGATTTTCCGCGCAGGCCCGCTTTGTGCTAGAATATCTATATGAAACGGTTTTCGCAAATTTTGATAGGTCTGGTGCTGACGGGACTTGCCTTCCAAGCAGGGACGGCTGCCGATACGGCTCCGCTTTTGATAGAGGGGAGTTTTTCTTCGCACGCTACCCCAACCGCGGAAGCGGTATTTGACCAAGAAGCGCGTGACGCGGAAGTGGCGGCACTCAACCGGCAGTTGCAACAACGGCAATATACCGAGGTCATCGCGCGTATTAACGATTTGACGGCCCGTAATTTTTTGGATAACCGTTTCTACCGGTTATTGGCCATTGCCTACGACGGTTTAGGCCAAGATGAAGAAGTCATTTATAACGCCGGTCGCGCCATTGCTGTTTCGCCACAGGATTCGCGCGCGTATCTGTTGCGTGCCAACGCGTATTTGCACCAGGGCCAATATAAACGCAGCCAACTGGATTTAGATACGGCCAAACAACTCAATCCGGACTCGGTGTTGGCTCCCAAATTGCAAAGCCAACTGGATGAAAAAATTACTAAATCCGGGGATCCCAAAGAAAAGGAGAACCGCGTGCCTCTTTCGCGGGAAGCTATTATCTATTTTGTGTTGGTGGGGGTGGCGGCGGTGTTGTATTTCTATTGGAGATACGAAGATGTATTGCGCCGTCCTAAAAATGCTTTTGCCCGCCGGGAAGTGGAAATTAAAGAGCAGTACGATTTTATCCGCCAAATCGGTGAAGGCGGTATGGGGAAAGTGTACGAGGCCTATGATAAAGTGCTCAAGCGTAAAGTGGCTATTAAACGTGTCCGCCCGGAGTTAGTGCGCAGCGCGTATGTACGGGAGCAATTTTTGGCCGAAGCCCGTATGGTGGCGTTACTGCGTCATCCGTGCATCGTGGAAATTTATACCGTAATTGAATCGGAAAGTTCTCTCTATTTGGTGTTTGAATATGTGGACGGACAAACGTTGGAAACCCGGTTGGATATTGACGGTCGGTTGCCGTTTTCCAAGGTGAAACAGATTTTTGAATATGTGTGCCGCGGGTTGCAATACGCACATGCGCAAGATATTATCCATTGTGATTTGAAACCGGGCAATATCATGATCTATGGCGACGATAAAGCCAAGGTAATGGATTTCGGCGTAGCCAAAAAATCTATTGACCGGGATACCGGTGCGCGTACCGTGGCCGGAACACCGGCTTATATGGCTCCGGAACAGCAAAAAGGATTTATGCGCAAACAATCGGACGTATATTCACTGGCGTTATGCGTGTATGAAGCGTTGGTGGGGCAGGTTCCGTGGACGGTGAAAGGATTTAATATCGCTCAAAAGAAAATCGTACCGGTGTCTTCCCTAGCGCCACATATCCCGCCGCAAGTGGATCAGTTGTTGGAAGATGCGTTGAAAGAAGACCCCAAAGAACGGGTACAATCTATTGAAGATTTCTGGAACCGGATGAAAGCGATTGAACCGTTGGATGAAACGGAAGAAAAGACCCATTTTTAAGGCGGTGCACGCCGGTGGCGTGTGCCGTTTAGAGGAAAAGTCAGTATGTTGAAAAAGTACAACATTGAAGGGAAAAAACTGGTAGAAGCCGGGGAACAGAACGCCCAGATCTACGTTTATACCAATCCCACGGTGGATGAACAACGTTTTTTGGTGGATACATACACCATTGATGAACATACGCTTTCTTCTGCCTTGGATCCTGATGAACTGCCGCGGCTGGAATTTGAGCCGGAACATATTGTCATGATTTACAAACGCCCCAAAAATTATTCCGGCAAAGACCAGTTGGAATTTAAAGTGGCTTCTGTGGGAATGTTTTTGTTTGAGGATAAATTGGTAGTAGTGCTGGCCGACGATATTCCGTTGTTTGTGGGCAAACGGTTCCAAAGCGTCCGTTCCATTAAAGAAGTGTTTTTAAAACTGATTTACAACGCGATTTCCCACTATGTGGAACACTTGCGCATTATCCATATGATATCCGAAGAAATTGAAGACAAAATGACGGAATCTATGGATAATACGTACCTGCTCAATTTGTTTAGTTTGGAAAAAAGTCTGGTGTATTATGCCGAGGCTATAACTTCTAACGGATTTGTGTTTGAAAAAATGCGCAACTTGTCGGCGCGCATCGGCTTTGAAGAAAAGGACGAAGAAATGTTGGATGATATGATTGTGGAAAATTTGCAGTGCAAAACACAAGCCGATATTCACTCTAATATTTTAGCCCAACTGTTGGGAGCCCGCGCCTCTATTGTCAGTAACAATTTAAACCTGCTGATTAAAAAGTTAAACGTTATTACCATTTGGATGATGGTGCCGACGCTTGTGGTAAGTGCTTACGGAATGAACGTGGCCTTGCCGTTGGCCGGACATCCGGATGCATTTTGGATGTTGATGGGTGTGTGTTTGATTTTGGTGTGGTTAGTGATGATATATTGGCGGCACAAAAATTGGTAAAGGTGAAATAATGAGGACGATTAAAGCAATTGTCGTAAGTTGTTTGGCTGTTTTAGCCATGGCATGTGAGCCTGTATGGGAGCCCATAGAGCCGCTTGAATTAGAAGAGGCCGAACAAGTAATAGAATTTTATTATCAACAACCCGATGTGAATCGGTTGCTTCGTGCCTTATCGGCTTTGGATACGCCAGAGGTATATCGCAAAGAAATGCGTGCGCCGCTGATGGGCTTTTTTTCTGCGTTAGCATTGGAGCGGCCGGAAGATTGGAAAATAATTCAAAAGGGGCGGTTTGACACAGTAGATGAGCTGAATGATTTAGTATTTTCTGTGCCTTACCAAAAGCCGATACTTGAGAAATTTTTGGCTAATCCTAACCAAACGGTTAACAATGCCGAAATGTTGGATTTGATGTGGGGGGCTTTTTCCGCTACGGGAGATACGCGTTTTGTCCAAGTGGTTGCTACCACGGCTCAACAGGGCAAAAACCCGATAGTGAAGGCCGCGGCCGAGTGGTCGTTTAACTCGCAACGTAAGCAACATCCGGTAATTGAGAAACAATTTCCGAAAACCAAATCGTTGGATAAAAAATAAGCGGATATCATGTATCGAGACGGGTAAGGCTTGAGGTTAATAAGTAATCCTCTAGCGCAGCCGCTCCACGGCTGAAAGTAAATCGCCGGAATCAAACGGTTTGTAAAGCACTCCGTCCGCCCCGCGTTTTTGGGCTTCTTCCAATACTTTATTTTGTTGCATGCCCGTTACCATCAGCACTTTGATGTGCGGATAGCGCTGTTTGAGGCGTGTCAAAATATCCAAGCCGCTCTCTCCGGGGAAAAATACATCTAACAGCACCGCATCTACGGACGTTTTTTCCAACCGTTCAAAAAGTTCTTGCGAATTTTCCGCCTCTACCGCTACACGGTAACCGTCTGCTTCTAATACATTCTTCAGGGCAGAACGCAAAATGCCGGAATCATCTACCAAGGCCAATGTCAACATAGCTTATTTCAAAAACGGTGCGGCCAACTTGGCTCCAAAATCCAAGAGTGCCAAGGTTTCTTTTTTGGTGCTGGTTTCCGCATAAATGCGCAAAACCGGTTCCGTGCCTGACGGACGTAACAATAACCATTCATCATTATCAAACAAAATTTTCAATCCGTCCAATGTTAGGATCTCGGCTACTTTGTGCGTACCGATTTTTTTGGGTAATTTTTTGCGGATTTTGTCGGTAAACGTTTCTTTAACGAGCGGTTTGTTTAACGCCACATCCCGCCGCAGATAGACGGACGAGCCGTACTCTTGGGCAATTTGGGCGCATAACTCGCTGGCTTTTTTGCCGGTGGCGGCCATTACTTCCAGGAAGGCCAACGCCACAATCAGACCATCGCGGTCGGGCAGGTTGCCCTTCCAGGCAAACCCACCGGATTCTTCCACCCCAAAAGCAATGTCTTCCAAGGCCATCAGTTCGGCAACGTGTTTAAAGCCCACGCTGACTTCTTCAAACAACAGGCCGTATTTGCGGGCAATACGCTTGAGTAGATATCCCATAGATACGGTTTGTACGATTTTACCCTTGAGTTTTTTATTGCGGATGAAATAATGACACAGCACTGCGGCAATTAAGCAGGGAGTTAAATAATTTCCTTTTTCATCCACCAAAGCCAAGCGGTCTCCGTCGCCGTCAAAAGCCACTCCCAAGGCGGCTTTTTTAGCGGTGACTGTTTTTTTCAGTTCGCTTAAGTTTTTTTCTACCGGTTCCGGTTGTCCGCCGCCAAAAGTAATGTCGCGTGTATCGTGCAAAGCAATTATTTGCTTGGCTCCGAGGATTTTTTCCATATATCCTGCGGCGGCCCCGTACATATAATCTACCGCCACTTTGCCTTTAAATGTTTTAATCTTTTTAAGATTGACGTGCCCGGATACATATTTTAAATAGATATCCGTTAAATCTTTTTGTTCGGCTTGTTGGCCATATAGTGACAACACGGGGCTTTTGCCTAGCAGTTCCTCTACGTCCCGTGTGACGCGTTCCGGTGCCGATCCCCCGGCCAATTTAATTTTGATGCCGTTGTATTGGGCCGGATTATGGGAAGCCGTTACCATTATGCTCATCCAAAATTTATGTAAACTTAAACACGCGGCCACGGGGCTGGTAACCGGTTTGTCGGACAAGGTGACATCCAATTTATTGGAACGGAAAATACGGGCAATTTCCGCTGCGAACATGTCGGACATAAAGCGGCGGTCAAAACCGACGAAAATTTTGGGGGATTTTCCTTTTTCCTCCGCGGGGGCGTTTTCGTTGATGTAATCGGCCAGGGCCTGTGCGGCGCGGCGCACGTTTTCAAAGGTAAAATCCCAGGCGATAATGCCTCTCCAACCGTCGGTACCAAATTTAATTTCCGATGCCATATATTCTCCCTGTAAGTTAGGTAAATCTATTTCACTAATTTCTGTATGGATAGCCCTGCTTTATTATAGAAAGTGGAGGTGGGGGGATTCGCACCCCCGTCCGAACATCTTTTCCTCCCGGACGCTACAAGTTTAGTCTTGCTGGTTACCGCCGTCTAAGCGCAAGACAGCACGACGGCGGTTTAGTTCGTTTGTCTTAAGCCAAGGCGGACGAACCGCGCCTACTTGGCAGCATTCCATGGTTTGACGGTGCTCCTTTAGCGCATGGAAAACACCAAAGGCACCGTGGACTAAGCGTTAGCCCAGGCAACTTGATTGTTGTTGCTTATTTTTTTGGCCCTATTTTAGCCGGCCTGGCCAACCGGCACTTGCTCCCGGGTGGCAACAGATACCCGTCGAATCTATTACACCCCCGCAATACAGAAATTGTCAAAGACCGCTTTAAAACAAACGGTATTATATTGTATCATTTTCTTATAACAATTTTTACGGCCTAAGGCAACCCGAATTTATGTACACCAGCACCAAACCGACGATTTACCTGATTGACGGATTAAATTTAGTACGTAGTTTTTTGTACGAGTTTGCCCGCAGCGAGGAAGAAGTAACCGCTGATTTCCTTGATTTTTTGGAAGAAGTTTCCGTTTCCGAACGTTACGCTATGAACACTTACGAGGTCATTTTTGACGGGTCATACCGCCCGGTAGGACCGACTTACCGCGGCGGAGTGCATATTTCGTTTACGGAAGAAGATACGGCTGACCAAATTATTTGCGAACGCGCAGACTACTTGGCGCAAACGGGGCAGCGCGTAATTGCCGTTACGGATGACCGCCAGTTGCAGGAAACCTTAAAGGAACTGGGGGTCAAAAGTTTATTTTGCCGCAAATTTTATACTAGTTTACACTTACCTGGGAAATAATCCTCTTTCGGGTTGAAATTTGTACAAGAGCCGTAATTTTTTGCTACAATACATATATAGAGGGCTGGTGGCGGAATGGCAGACGCGACAGACTTAAAATCTGTTGACCGCAAGGTCGTGGGGGTTCAAGTCCCCCCCTGCCCACTCTTTTAAATCTGCCATTCAAATTATCCCACCGGCATTTGTAAGATTTATGTTAGAAGATATCAAACGTACCCTTTTAAAAACTTTTGGTTGGGTGTTTACCGTGTTACCCATCGGCGTCCGTTTTGCAGTCGTGGCCTTGGTGGTAGCGGTGGTGTGTTTGCTGCTCGGTTGGCGTGCGTGTGGAATCGTCGCATTGGCGGCGGCCAGTTTTTGTGCGTATTTCTTCCGTGACCCGCACCGGGAGGTTGCCTTTGCGGAAGATGAAATTGCTTGCCCGGCGGATGGCACGGTTTTATCTATTCAAACGGAAGAAGACCCCAACTCGGTAGTAGTACGTATTTTCCTATCTATTTTTGATGTACACATCCAACGGGCTACCGTTTCCGGTAAAGTGGGGGATATTTTTTACCACCCCGGCACGTTTTTGTTTGCCAATAACCCGCGTGCCAATCAAAACGAACGAAACTTAATTCAGATTTTTCAAGACGGGAAAAATGACCGTTTTGCCCATGTAGAGCAAATTACAGGGGCCATTGCGCGGCGCATTGAATGTTGGGTGCGCCCCGGGGAAGAAGTGAAAGCAGGGGACCACATTGGGCTTGTGCGTTTCGGGTCGCAAGTGGCTGTATATTTACCTAAAGACAAAGTACGTGTACTGGTGAGAGAGGGCCAAAAAGTGCAGGGCGGGTTGACCGTATTGGCACTGTGGAAATAAATATGGCGAGTGAAAACCAAGAAAAAAAGGTAGTAACCAGACTCAAACGGACCGGCGCAGTAACGGTTCCTTCGCTATTTACGCTAGGCAACTTGGCGTGTGGATTTTTCTCTATTTTGGCTTCGGCCAAGGGAAATTTTGCCCAAGCCGGGTGGCTGATTTTGTTCGCCATGGTTTTTGATATGTTTGACGGACGCATGGCGCGGCTATTGGGGACAGAAAGCAATTTTGGGATAGAGATGGATTCATTGGCAGATGCTGTTTCCTTTTGTACGGCCCCGGCCATGCTGATGTACTTTTTTGTGTTGCACACACAGCCCACGTGGGGCGCGCCGATTGCGTGTGTGTACGTATGTTTTGGTGTATTGCGATTGGCTAAATTTAATGCCATGGCTTATGCGGGGGAAGGTTCCAAAAAATATTTTTGCGGACTTCCTACTCCGGCCGCAGCCGGCATTTTAGCGTCGTTTGCTATCTCGTACAGTATTATGGAAGGAACAGCCGGCGGACGAAACATACATTTATTAACGGCTTATTTACCGCATCTTTATAATTTTGTGTGGTTTGCCATGTTGGTGCTGTCGTTATTAATGGTGTCCAATGTGCCGTATGCCGCCTTTAAAGCTAAGCGCGAAAAAGCCCACCGTCCGTGGTTTTTGTTGTTTATCGTGTTCTTGGTAGTGATGCTGATTAAGTTCCCGCAAGACGTAGTATTCATTGTATTTTCCCTGTACGTATTGGTGGGAATGTTGGCTGTGTTGTGGCGGGCTTTTAGAAAAATTCGGTAAAATAATTTTGTTGGGATTATGATGCGCGGATACTCACGTAGAGTATCCGCGCATTGCTACAATTAACAAATCTACAACTTAAGCCACTTAAATTCAAAAAATACGACCGCCCCAAACAATACGACTGGGCCCCACCCCGCCACAAACGGATTAATATATCCGTTCTGCCCAATGGAAGAACACATGGACAGTAACCACCAGAACGTAAAGGCAATTACCATAGAAGCAATGATGTTCAAGATCTTGCTTTTTCGCCGGGTGCTGATGGCAAACGGCATGCCTAGCAAACACATAATTAACGTAACAAACGGAGTTGCTAGTTTCGTCTGGCGTAACGTTTCTGCCGAGTAGGACGCAATCCCCGTTTGTTTATGAAAACGAATCCGTTTGGTCAGCCCCCGTATGCCCATCAATTCTTCATATACACGGCCGATAGACATTTGGTCCGGGCGGATAGTAACCGGAGAAGCCAATTCCTGAAAGGATTTTTCAGCCGTTTGGGTCTGCCCGGTAAACGTACGTTGGAGTCCGTCCACAAATAGCCACTGTTGCCGTTGGCTGTCCCATACCATTTGTTTGGCAATGATTTGTTGGGAAATATTCCACTTATCATCATAGGTGTCTAAAGACACATCGCTCATGGCTCCTTTTGTTAAATCCACTTCTTTGGCATAGAGCATTTGGGAGGGGGAAATCTTAATCAGCACATTGGTTTCCAGATATTGGTTGTAATTGGGACGCGGCTTCATGCGGGTATAATAAATATAGTTGGCTTTAACATTGAGCGGGGGAACGATAAATTCCTGCATCAGCATCGTACCCGCACAAACGAGTAAGATGCACGCCACAATGGGCTTGAACAGTTGGCGCGGGGCAAATCCGCCCGCTACACAAGCGGTCCACTCTCCGTTGGATACCATTTCCGAAATGACGGAAATGGCCCCCAACAAACACGCCACAGGCATAATGGTAGCCAGCCAATTGGGAAACGTAACCAACGAGTACGAAAGTACATCCCCTAAGGTGGTAATGCCGTTACCCAGATTTTTCATTTTTTCAAAGGTATCTCCCAGCACGACCAGTGTGGCAAAGACACCCATAGCAAAGAAAAACGGCCCCCAGAATTTCCGGGCAATATAACGGAAAATTAACCGCGGCGGCATTAGATGTTTAACCTTTTTTTCCATAAATAATATCCAGCTATCAGACCAATTACCACCGGTAACCAGGGCCCCGGGTAAGAAATCCACGTGTATTTTTTACCGAGGGAAAGTCCCAGCGTCATCAGCAAATAAAACGAAAATATGATGACCACACTAAACAGCATTCCCCACCCTTTGTTGGTACGTTTGCCTAACGAAAAACCGATCGGGCAACTGACAAATAATAAAATCAACGGGGAAAGAGCTAACACATTGCGCATGCTGATGGCGGTGCGAAATTCATTCGCCAGTTTAGGTGTCAGCGGGTCGTTG
Organism: Candidatus Avelusimicrobium intestinale; assembly: GCA_902765225.1. Taxonomy (GTDB): domain Bacteria; phylum Elusimicrobiota; class Elusimicrobia; order Elusimicrobiales; family Elusimicrobiaceae; genus Avelusimicrobium; species Avelusimicrobium intestinale. Next base: position 187,003 of record CACWYV010000002.1, on the reverse strand, counting down.
CGCAACGTGCGTAGCAACTTGGTGGTGGTCATTTCGCCTACCCGCAGCCGGCGGTTGTGTGCTTTAACCAAGGAAATACTCATCGTGTATTCGTCAAAATTGGCGGCAATAACGGCAGAAGGGTCTTTCTTGCTCACGCGTTGCATTTGACCGTCCTTAAGTTCTAGCCCGATAGCCGTTTCTCCCAGTACAATGCGGCCCGAGGATGCATTGACTTTAGTGCTTAAGGCACCGGAATCATTTTTGTTTACCAGGTGAATTAACTGGGCGGTATTGGTTACTTTGTCTAAATTTTCCAAATACAAATCCCAATCTCCCAAATCTATAAAGGTCTTGGGTTCCAACGTAACTTTGGTGATTTTACTGTACGCTTCTTCGCGCTTATTGATAAATTTTTTGTAACTGCGTGGGGTCAGCCAGTTACCCATAATCACCAAGATGACCGATAGTACCAACGCACATACCAACAACGGGCGTACAATTTCCCGAAAGGAAAATCCGGCCGAACGTAGGGCAATCAGTTCCCCTTGTTCACTCATGTTGGTTAGGGTAAGTAAAATAGCGATTTGAAAGGCCATGGGGGCGCTAAGGCAAAATACATCCGGCAAAATGTTGAGCAAAGAAGATACGATCCACCCGAAACTGGTGCCATAAGTCATGGCCATATTCAGCACCCGGATAAAGTGGTTCATAAAGATAACAAACGTTAATACCCCCACGACCCCCGCAAAGAAGGTCAGCAGACTTTTGGCGATATACCGGTTGAAGATGCTGATACGCATGATTTCATTTTACCAAATATCCGCTTGTCGGGGGTATTTCATCTCCAACGGGTGCGGAGAAATATTATAAAATGAAATAATGAGGTATTTTTCCGTCTTATGAAGATACTACGTTTTGGCTTGGCCCTTGTGTGTACCCTGCAAGTGTGTTTTGCGCCGCTGGCAAATGCACAAACATTGCCCTATCACTTGGTAGATAAGGACCAATACGCCATCTTTGCCGAAGAACAAGCCGCCGCCCGGGAGGCCGCTTTGACCTTGGAAGACCCGCCGGATGATGCCGAATTGTTGCATTATTCCCAGTCTTTTTGGCGCCAAGCGGTGACTTCGGTAGAGGGGGCTTATAAATTGGACGACGAACCGGAACCTATCCCGGACTTAACTTTACTCAATCCCACGCTTTCGCTACCGTTATACGGAACCAGCATTGCGCTAACGGGGCGGTACTTATTGGGGGTCAAAATGGCCGGGAAGAAGTACAAAACGGCTTCCAAAAGCGGCAGCACTTCCAATACCAATGGGCACAGCGTAGAAATGAATCAACAAATGCAGTTAAAAATGCAGGGCAAAATTATGGACCGGGTATTCGTGGATATTGACTACGATGACCAGCGGGAAGAGGAAAAAACTATTTCCGTGGCGTACCGCGGCAAGCCCGGCGAAGTGGTTCAATTGGCGGAATTCGGCGACATTGATTTATCACTACCGCAGACGGAACTGATTGCCTATCAAAAACAGTTGTTCGGTGCGAAAATGCACCTGCAATATCAAAACGCCAATTTGTATTTAATCGGTTCGCAAACGAAAGGAACCAGTAAACAGAAACAATTTATCGGGTCCAGCGTGTCGGAAATAGTTTCTCTGGCCGATACGGCGTACATCCGCCGTACGTATTACGATTTGACGTTCGGCGGTAATATTCACGGGGACCCCACGTTGCAAGATACGGCCCACAACGATTGGGTTACGGTGATGGGGGGTATTTCACCCGGTAGTGAAGAAATTTATCTGTACAGTAACGTGACTTCTTATACCTATGTGCCGCACACGTTGGAAGCAACGGACTATCTGGGTACGACCCGCTACAGCGCTCCGTGGGAACTTCTCACACGCGGGGTGGATTATACGGTGGATTACGCGCGCGGCATTTTAACCTTAAAACGTTCGGTGAGTCCGCAAAGTGTGCTGGCCGTTAATTACCGCAGCTTATCGGGCACGACGGAATTAAGCAGCGTCGGTACCACCGCTAATACACTCAAACTTATCAAGACAGAAAACGACCTTCCGTTAGAAACCGGTATGGATGCCACCTCCCATAAAATGGAAATGAAAACTTTTTATAGTGTGGGGGCCCAAAATATTACGCAAGATGACGGTAAAGGCAATTTTATGTTGGTTCTGTTGGACGCCAACGGTCAAGAAGTGGGGGCTGCGGTTTCCCCGGCGCAAGTGTATCCTACTACGATCACGATGGATTTTGATAAAGGTATTTTTGAATTAGCCAGCCGTATGACGGATGATTTGGGATTGTACAACGTTACGCCGGTTTCCGCGCGCAACCGTACCTTTAAAATTCAATATGAGTCCACGGTTAAAACGTATTTTATTGAATCGGGTATCGTAGTGCAATCCGAAAAAGTAAAACTGAACGGCCGTTTCTTACAGCGCAATAACGATTATTACATTGATTATACTTCCGGTTTCATTACGTTTTACAAAGGAGATGAAATCACGGAAAATTCCGTCATAGATATCACATACGATACTACCACCGGGGGCAGTTCCAATAATTCGGTATTGGGGGGGCGGTTGGATTATAAACTGTTTGACAAAATTGTGATGGGGGCCACGGCTATCCAAGAAGGAGGCGAGAAACCTTCCACGGTGCCGCAAGTCGGCGCGTACAGCAAAGAATTGTTGGTGTACGGGGCGGATATTAAAGGACGTGATATTAAACTGGGGGAAAAAGTAGGAGTAAATTTCACGGCGGAGGCGGCCCATAGCGAAAAGACACAAAACCGCTTTGGTTATGCGATGGTGGACAGTATGGATGACTCCAAGGAACAAGTGGGCGGGTCTATGATTTTTAAAGACTGGGTCATTGCTTCCAACCCCGGCGGGCAACCTAACTTTTTGGATGCTATTCATTGGGACACGCAGGACCTTCCTTCCTTGGAAATTAATCCGCATGCTATTGCTAATTCCGACGATAAACAACAGGTTCTTGTCATCAATTACGATTTTTCACGGGGAGTGGATTGGGATGGCCGGGATGAGGTATCTATTGTTTATCCGCTCAGCCAAAGCGGGGTGGATTTATCTTCCAAAACCTCGTTTGAACTTACCATGTTGGGAGAAGCGGGCGGCCCGCAGGTAAACTTTGCCTTTGGTAATATTTCCGAAATTTCCGATAATTCTCTGGGAATGAATACCCAATGCGGTACGGGAGTACCCAAGACGGAAGACGTTTCTTGCCGCAACAGTTTGGCTCCTGACGAGGATATCGGTTGGTTATATACAAACCCGGACGGTAGCGAACAACGCTACAATCCGTTTGTGCACAACGTTTTTAACCCCGAATCCCAACCCAACGGACGCATTGATACGCAAGATTTAAACGGTAACGGTAGATTTGACGACGAGGAAATCCCCACGCAAGGCAATTTCGGCTTTGCGGGGACAACGATCCCCACCGCTCCCGGCCAGCAACTTCCCGGGCAAAACACTACCTGGCAAACGTACTCCGTTCCGTTGACAATTTCCGAGGCAGAAAAACCTCAATGGACGGCCGTGCGCCACCTGCGTATTACGTTAAAGAAAGGGGCTAATCTTCGGGGGCAAATCAAAATTGCCAATGCGGCGCTGGCCGGCACGTCTTGGCATACGGAAGCCGACCCTGCCGAATTGGCCGTTTCCGGCATTAACAACGTGGATAATATGAATTATGAGCCGATTTTTAATGACCGCGGCGATGGTCAACGTGTGTTTGATTATCTGTACGGCTCTATCCAAAATTACCGTTCCACGCAACATTCGGCCAATGTGTTGGACCAATCCTTGCGCTTGGTGTTTGATACCACGGCCTTGCCGGAAGTAACCGATGATCCGCTTTCCCCCGTGCTCACGGGTGAGCGGTACGCCAACCGGAATTTTAAGAATATGGATTTTTCCCAGCACCGCCAGTTTCGTTTCCTTCTGCACAGTACGATGGCCAATGCCGGGTCGGAGTTTTTCCTCAAGGTGGGAACGGAAACCAATTACGATAAAATTATCGTGCCGATGAACTTTGAGGGCTGGCGGCTGATTTCCGTGCGGATGGAGGATACGAACGGAGACGGGATTCCCGATTCTTTTGTCAATGCATCGGACGTTGCTTATCAAGTGCAGGTAGTTAATTATCGTGCGCCGGGCGGGGTGCTTAATTTCCGCGAGGTCAGTTTAATTTTGGCCGGGGTACAACGGCCGCAAGGGCAGTTGGGAAGTGCCGGGGAAGTGTGGCTGAATGTTATCCATTTGGCCGATGCCATTATTTTACGAGGAGATGCCTATAAAGGGGATGTAGAAGTAAAATGGGACGGTTGGGGGAGTGCGGGAGCCAAATATAAACACCAGGATAGTAATTTTGAAACGCCGTTGGCAGTGGCTAAAAATCAAGAAACGAGCGAAGAAGAATATTTCTTAAAAATAGACCGCGTGAAAGAGTTCCCTATGTCGGCTACGCTCAGCCGCAGTGAGGTCGTTACGCCGCTCATAACCGATACCGCCAATTACAATACCATCTCACTCTTGGACAAAGGCAAAGTGGAGCGGCAAAATGCGGTGGTACGCGGAGAGTTTATCAAAGAAAAATTCCCTAAAATCGGTTTAACCTATACAGCCGATCAAACAGATTATCAATTATTACAACGCAAGGATGATAATCAAACCTACGCGGCCACTTTATCTCATTCGGCAGGTTCTTTCAAAAATATAGCCGCGGGTTATACGCTGGCTGCCACGAAAGTGGATTATCAGCCGCTCCGCCATTCCGATACGTACTACAATACGGATGAAAACACGCAAAGTATGAACATGAAGTTTACCTACCAACCGGGGACCCGTTTCAGCGTTACGCCTTCGTACAGTTTAAGCAAAAGTACCGAGGACAGAACGAATCATTACACGTCCGAAGATATCCACTACCCCAAGGCCCTTACGCAGCGTACCGGGTTTAACAGTACCTGGAAAATCACGAATTGGTTAGCCCCGTCTGCCAGTTACAACATCAGTACGGTAGAGAATAATAATCTCTCCGAAAAGATGTCTACGGCGGCCGGTACGTCCGTTGCTTTGGGGGTGGGGCAAGTCAAATCAATTACCCGTAGTGCCGACGGTGGCGTTTCGTTGACTTTGAACGGAAATGAATTATTCCCGCGCAGCAAATTGTTAAATACATTGGTGATATCATCGGGGTACCGCATTCAGGATGCTGACGCTTGGAGTGATGTGGATAGCGATTTTGATGCCCGCAAAGAGTTGTGGATTCGCCGTTCGTTTAAGGAAGTGGGAACGTACGGTTACCGCCGAAGTATGACATTGCGCGATACCTTTACTTCCACCCAGCGGTGGATGCCGCTCTCTAAATACGAACTCAACGGTATAGCCGCCCCGCTTAAAACGGTATCTATTATTAACAATTTCAGTAGAACCGTGCAGGAAAACGACCAAACCGGCACGTTGTATAATTCCAACAGTATGACGCTGCCGGACTTGACTTTTTCTATATCCGACCTGGAACAGTTTTTCTGTGCCGGCCGTTGGTTAGCCAACAGTAACTTAAAATTACGTTACAGCTGGATAGAACAAACGAACCAAGGAACCGATGAACAACAAACGGTTCAATACGGGGCCGATTTGCGGTTTATGTTATTCAACTTTTTTGATACGGTGCTTAACTACCAGTATAAAGAATCCAACAAAGACGATTTACGCCGCTATACCTTGTTGGAGCGCCAACGGGAAAATAATCTTTCCGCCCAAACATCCTTTTATATTAAGTCCATGCGGGTAACGCCTAAAATTACGCACACTACATATGAAAAATGGTTGGTCGGCGGGCAGATCAGCCAAAACACTACCGAAACTACTCCCAGTGTGAATTTACGGTGGGATTTCAATTTACCGCATGGGCTTAAACTGCCCTTTATGAACCGGATTTATTCCACCAGTAACCGGGTTATTTGGAATACCAACTTTAGTTTTACCGATAAACGTTCCGAAGTAGAAGTCAAAGACAATTACCGTAAATTTGACGCAACGACTTCGCTGGATTATGAACTGTCTAAAAACTTGCGTTTCACGTTATCGGGCAGATTAACCGTTTTGGATCATGCGTACGTGGAAACGGAAGATTATACCGCTTACAACATCGCCGCCAATATGACGGTTCAATTTTAATATGAAATTTTCGGCAGATACCCTCAAAAAATTGCTATTGCATTTTTTCTTTCCACGCACGTGTGTGTCGTGCGGGAACGACCTACCGTGGAATGAGGACGGATTTTTATGTACCTCGTGTACGGCTTTGTTGAAACGTCCGGGGCCGCATATTTGTTTGCGTTGCGGGGTTAATTTGCCATCGGGCGGTGCGCATTGTTATGCGTGTCGGGGCAGTAAGGCCAACCGGTATGCGTGCCGGCTCATTCGTTCGGCGTGGGAATTTAATGCGGTTTCCCGGGCACTGGTACACGGGCTTAAGTATCATTTTGCCGATTATACCGCCGATTTTATGGGCCGTCAGTTGGCCCAACGGTTTGTGCAACTGCCGGAATTGGCCGCTGCGGAACTGATTATACCGGTTCCGTTATTTGCCAAACGTCTGCGCAAACGCGGGTACAATCAAAGCGAACTGTTGGCGCGCAGTCTGGCTTATCATACCGGGTTGGCGTGGACGTCCGGCGCGTTGGTTCGCACCCGTGATACGCAAAGCCAGACCCACTTGGGCCGTAAGGCCCGGCAGGCCAATATGACAGGGGCCTTTGCCTGTGTACAACCGCAAAGGGTGCGCGGGAAAATTATTTTGCTGGTGGATGACGTGGCAACTACCGGGGCTACGTTGGAGGGATGTGCTGCGGCCTTGCGCGCGGCCGGGGCCCGATACGTTTTTGCGCTTACATACGCACGGGAAAATTAAATCCCGGACAACCTAATTGAGATACCCCTGCTCTTTACAACTAAAATAACCGTTACGCGCCACAATGACGTGGTCTATCAGTTTGATTTCCAGCCAACGGGCGGCTTGCTCAAGGTGTTGTGTCCAAGCAATATCATCCGACGACGGTTCCGGGTTGCCGGACGGATGATTATGTACGACTATAATTCCGAAGGCCTTTTCTTGCAAGACGTATTCCAAGATTTGGCGCGGGGTAATGTGTAGCGCGTTAATACTGCCGGAAGCAATAACCCGTGTACCCAGAATGGTATAGCGGGAAGAAACAAAAATCAGTTCTAACAATTCTTCCGGATTTCCAGCCAGCGAAATTTTACAGTATTCCCTTACTTGGCGGGAGTTACGCACATCCACATGGCGGGGTATGCTGGATTTGGCATAGCGTTTAAACAGACTGCGTACCAACCGGAGTAATTGTACCGTCCGCGGGCCGATGCCGGGTTGAGCGGTTAACGCGATACTGCTGGCATCCAGTACTTGCGCCACAGAGCCGAAGCGTTTTAACAACGCCCACGCCAGCGGTTTGGTGTCTTTACGGGGAATGGCATATGTCAGCAGAGCCTCTAACATTTCGTGGTCTAACAGAGAGTCCGTACCCGCTGTATTAATTCGTTGCCGCAAGCGTTGGCGGTGGCCGGTATGGGCCGGAGAATTTGTTTTCTTCATCACAGTAATTATTATACCGCTTTTAATGCTACAATGGTAAAGAGAATGTACATTTGTTTGTGGGGGAAAATATGAAACATATTGCAGTTATTGGTGCAGGTCCGGCAGGTTATCCGGCCGCCCTGAAAGCCGCTTCGTTGGGCGCGCACGTAACCTTGATTGAAAAAGACAAATTAGGGGGGGTGTGTTTGAATTGCGGATGTATCCCGTCCAAATCGTTTTTGGAGGCAGCCCACTGTTTTCAAGGGGCTTTTACAGCGGCTTCTTTGGGCAGTACAGCTGCCCGTCCGGCCGCCCAAGCGCTGTTTGACGCGCGGGATTTTGGGCAAGTGAAAGCCCGCCAACGGGCGGCCACCCAAAAACTAACCCAGGGAATCACGCTACTTCTCAAAAAAGCCCACGTGGACGTGATGACGGGCGAAGCCGAATTTACGGATGACCATACGCTTTGTGTGCATACATCTAACGGGGAACAGAAAGTTTCGTTTGATGCGGCGATTATCGCGACGGGTTCGCAAGTGTTTTATCCGCCGGTGTTGGATACTCTGCGCGGGAAAATTTACGATAATACTACTTTTTTTGATATGGAAGAACTGCCCGCCAGTATGGCCATTATCGGCGGGGGAGTAATCGGGTGTGAAATGGCAGATTTCTTACAGGCCTTTGGCGTGGAAGTGCACGTGATAGAAATGCAACCGCGTTTATTGCCGCTGGAAGATGAAAATGTTTCGCGCGTACTTACGCAAGCATTTACCAAACGCGGGATTGGGTTACATACCGGGGCCGGTGCTACGTCTGTTGTCCAACAAGCGAACGGTTTTGAAACGACTCTTTCTAACGGAGAGAAAATACATACCCAAACCGTGTTAGCCGCTATCGGCCGCACGGTAGATTTAACATCCTTGCATTTGGAACGGATTGGTATAGAATGGAACCACAAAGGTGTGGCGGTTAATCCGCAGACAATGCAAGTGAAAGACCACATCTACGCCGCCGGAGATGTGACGGGCCTTTTGCAATTGGCCCACGCTGCTACGCGCCAAGGAGAAGTAGCCGCCAGTAATTTGTGCGGGGTTTGCGCTGACTATCATAATGAATTTGTGCCGCGTGCCGTATACACGCAACCGGAAGTGGCGGCGGTTGGTTTATCGCGCGCACAAGCCCAGACGCAAGGAATAGAAGTCAAGGCACACAAGGCCTTTTTTCTGGCTAATGGGCGTGCGGTGGCGCAAAGCCAAACGGACGGATACGTGGAATGGTTGAGTGATGTAAAAACAGGCCGTTTGGTAGGTGCATGTGGCGTGGGGGGGCACGCCACGGAATTAATTCACGTAGCGGCGGTGGCATTGGCCGCCGGCCTGACGGTAGAACAAATGCGGCAAGTGGTTTTTGCGCATCCCACGTTTGCCGAAAGTTGGTCGGAGGCGCTAGCAAGATGAACTCATTTTGTGTAGTACTTATGCGCCCACGCGACCCCAATAATATTGGAGCCGCTGCGCGGGCGATGGCTAATTTTGGGTTGTCCGATTTGCGCGTAGTAGATCCGTTTGCCGTGGCTTGGCGCGAAGCCGTCAGCGCGGTGGGAGCGGAAGATATTATGCGAAACGCAGTTCAATACAAAACATTGGATGAAGCGTTGGCGGATACCGTTTTTTCTTTAGCGGCTACGGCGCTTCGCAACCGGCATTTGGAGCAGGAAATTGTCACTTTGCCGGTATTAAATACCCGTTTGCAAACGGCTCCGGAAGGGAAAATTGCGCTGGTTTTCGGCAACGAAAAAACAGGTCTGTCCGGTGACGATATTGAACGGTGCGTAGCCGTGTTAAATATCCCGACTGTTTCCAAACAACCGTCTATCAATTTGGCACAAGCCGTGATTTTAACGTGTTACGAACTATCCCGCCGGTCCGATTTTACACCGCTGCGTACCGCGGGCAGTTTCCGTGCTGACGTGCCGACCGATGCCCAAAAAGAGATTTTAGTAGAGCATCTCTACACCTTGTGTGAAAAAGCCGACTTGCGTCCCGACCTGACTACGGACCAGCGCAAAGCGTTTTTACGGCGGTTGGTGGGGAATTTGTCGTTAAATGAAGTGCAACTCTTTTTTGCTAAATCGCTCGTTCAACGTATTACCCAACGCATGCGGTGAGCCGGGCCGAAGGAAGGTTGCATGCATTTTAAGTTATTTAAATTTGCTATACTGATTTGTTGTAAGATGTATTAAAATTTATTTCTGTTTTTGGAACCGTATCATTACGGTCCGTTGCTTCGGCAATAGATAGAGCCCAAAAACAGCCGATAAAAAGACATGCCCGGGCGGCCACCCGGATGTGTCTAATGTTTCCCATTTTTTCAATGGGAAACTACGGCTGTTGTGTATTTGGGTGGGCTCTATCTATCCTGGCATACAGCCGTTTTTGTATGCGCGTTTCCAAAAATGTGGGAGCTTGTATGAAAGAAAAAATGGACCTTGCCTGGCAAGCCCAACAGACGGTGGGTTTTACACTGATTGAACTGTTGGTGGTAGTGCTGATTATTGGTATCTTGGCGGCCATTGCAGTCCCACAATACCAGCAAGCCGTTATGAAATCACGTGTGATGCAAGTGCTTCCGTTTATCCGGGCCGTGGCTGATGCACAAAAAGTTTATTTTTTGGCCAATAATACGTACGCGCAGACTATAGATGAATTATCCGTGAATTTTACATGCCCGGAGGGGTGGACTTGTGCTGTGGGAACTGATACTGATGGGGTGGAGCGTCTTAATAAAGTGCAAGCCCGACATGACAATACCGGAATTGTCATTATCCGGTATTATGGACCGACAGGTAGTAGGGCAACTTTTAGCAATGTGGAAGATCAAACTTATTGTTGGGCTTCCAGTACAAACAATCAAGGAATTCGTTTATGTAAGTCATTTGGGGGACGCGAGATTACTAATGCCAGTGATTCCACAGGTGCACGTTATTTAATTCAATAGTCCTTTTAAAACCCGTTTTGACTGTCAAACTGCCTTATATTTTGTTAAAATATAGAAGATAAACGGGGGACGTATGGACTTTAATATCCTTGTCATCAATCCGGGGTCCACCTCGGATGATATCGGTTACTATCGGGGCGATAAACCCGTCTTTGAAGTAACTGTGCGCTACTCCATCGCCGATTTAGAGCCCTATGAAGGAAAAAACGTCACCGAACAGTTACCGCTTCGCCGTAAACTCATTTTAGATTATTTATTGGATCATAAAGTACCGCTGACGGAAATTCAGGCCGTTATCGGGCGGGGAGGATTTGTCCGTTCGGTACAGGGGGGAGTTTATGCCGTCAACGATAAGATGGTCCGCGATTTGGAAACCGGGAAATACGGCGGTATCCATCCCAGTAATTTGGGGGGAATTTTAGCACGCGATATTGCCCGGTATGCCAAGTGCCCCAGTTTTATTGCTAACCCGGTGGTGATTGACGAAATGCAACCGCTCGCGCGTTATTCGGGCATGCCGGATAATCCGCGTATTTCTATTTTTCACGCGCTGAGTCAAAAACGGGTGGCCCGGTTGATTGCCGATAAGTTGGGTAAACCGTATGAAAAAATGAATTGCATTGTTTGCCACGGCGGGGGTGGTATATCCATCGGCGCACACCGCCAAGGGAAAGTGGTGGACGTTACTAACGGGTACGAGGGTGACGGCCCCATGACACCTCAGCGCAGCGGTAGCGTGCCGGGGGCTAAACTGGTGCAGATGTGTTTTTCGGGCGAGTTCAGCGAACGGGAAATCCGCCTTAAAATGCGTGGCAAAGGCGGACTTGTGGCCTATACCGGTACTTCGGATGTGAAGGAATTGGAAGAGTTTATTCGCACCGGTAAAAAACGGCCGGGCTCGTTAATCACCTGTTCCGCCAAACAAGCCCAAGAGGCACTGGATGCCATGATTTACCAAATGGTTAAATACATCGGCTCTATGGCGGTGGTGCTGGAAGGGAAAGTGGATTTTATTGCCTTGACGGGCGGGCTGATGTACAGCAAGTATATTCCGCAGGAAATCGGGCGGTATGTGGGGTGGATTGCGCCAATGTATGTGTTCCCCGGCAGTGAAGAAAAAGATGCCTTGCGGGTAGCCGCCACACGCGCTTTGGCAGACCCGTCTATTGTACAGCAGTATACATAAAATTTTAATTCAGTACTAAGGAGAGTGAACTATGAAGTTTAACAGTTTTGCGGATTTGATTGCCCAAGTAAAAGGCAAATCTAACCGCGTTGTCGTACCCGGAGCCAACAACCGCGAGGCGTTGGAAGCCATCAAAATGGCAGATGAAAACGGCCTTATTTCCCACGGTATTTTGATTGGACCGATAAACGCCGTAAAAGAAATGGTGTCATCTGTCGGACTGAAAGAAGATAAATTTGAATTTATTGACTGCGAAGACGTCCCCACTATGTGTAAATTGGCTGTGGACCAAATCTTGGCCGGTAAGGGCGATTTCTTAATTAAGGGGCTCGTGGATACCAAATATTACATGAAAGCCATTTTAAATAAAGAAGCCCATCTGGTGCCGGAAGGGGCGCTTCTGTCGCACTTTGTTCTTTTCAGCACGCCCAAATATAAAAAACCGTTTGCCGTGACAGATTCCGCCGTCGTAATCGCCCCGACGTTGGAACAGAAAGTAAAAATCATTCAAAATGCCGCCAACACCATGCACAAGCTGGGAGTGGAAAACCCGAAAATCGCTTGTGTGTGCCCGGTGGAAAAAGTGAACGAAAAAATTCCCAGCACCGTAGATGCCGCCGCATTGGCTCAAATGAACCAAGAAGGTAAAATTACCGGCTGCACCGTGGAAGGACCGTACGATTTGTATATTTCGCTTTCGGCCCAAAAAGCGGCAGAAAAAGGAATTACGGATAAAGTAGTTCCCGGAGACGCCGATGTTTTGATGTTGCCGGATTTGGATGCCGGTAACCCGCTTTATAAAGCGTTGGCTTTCTTTGGCGACCGTATGGAAGCCGCGGCGGTACTGGTCGGGCCGAAAATCCCGGTCATCTTGCCTTCCCGCGCCGATGACCCCAAAGTCAAACTCAATGCGATTGCGTTGTGTTCTTTCTTAAAAGATCAAAAATAAACCGGAAGGGGCGGCCCAGTTGCCGCCCCTTTTCCTAACTATGAAAGAAAAAATATTCGCATTTTTGGCTGTCCACTATCGCCGCTATCACGACGTATTGTTTTATTCTGCCTCGCTTGCGGTGATTGCCGCGGCTACGCTGATGGCCTTGCAAATTACGCGCCAAAAAAACGAATTGGACCGGGAAGCCCTGCAGACACGTGATATCCCCACGCAGGAGTTTTCCGTTGGGCAAAAACCCATCTATGTGGCTTTGCTGGAGTCGGGGCTGCCTAAGCAGGAAGTGGCCCAGATTGTCAGCAAATTAGGTACGGTGATTAATACCCGCAAGTTACAAAAGCACGATACGTATGTGTTGTCCGTGGAAAACGGACAGTTCATTATGTTGTTGCTTACGCAAGGATTTAAGCGGTTTTTTGTTGCCAATGTGGACGGGATGTTAGTGGCCGGGGTAAGCGAGGCCGAAATTCAGACTCGTATCCGTTCGGCTTCCGGGCAAATTCAAGATTCCTTGTTTAACGCTATGACCAAACAAGGACTCCAAGTGCCGCTTATCTTAGATTTTACGGATGCTTTTTCGTGGACGATAGATTTTAATACCGATACCCGCAATGGCGACCATTACACTGCCTTGTGGGAAGAACAATATACTGCGCAGGGGGAAATTATCCGGCAAGATTTGTTGGCGGCATCGTATACGGGGGTAGAAAATCACCACACCACGTACGCGTTCTATTTTGATAATGAATTTTACGATGAAACGGGGAAGATGAGTAAAAAGATGTTTTTAAAGTCGCCTATTAGTTTTCGCAATTACCGCATTTCCTCGCGTTTTTCATACGGACGTTTGCACCCGATTTTAAAAATCCGCCGCCCGCACTTAGGTATTGATTATGCCGCGCCGATAGGTACACCGGTTCAAGCGGTGGCCGACGGAACGGTGCGGGTCGCCGGTTGGAAAGGGGGATTTGGCAAATTTGTGGAAATCAAGCACGCCAATAATTACACCACGATGTACGGACACTTGAAAAATTACGGCCGCGGCATCCGCGAAGGGGCCAAAGTCAAGCAAGGGCAGACGGTGGGGTATATTGGCAGTACAGGACTGTCCACGGGGCCGCATTTGGACTTCCGTATCAAAGAGCGCAATAAGTTTATTGATTTTTTGAAGATGAAAAACCGCAATTCGGCGGTACGGGATATCCCGACTGAAAAAAAACAAGAATTTGAAGAATTAAAAGTGCTATACTTAAAAGAATTGGAGGCGGCTACACAGGCCCAGCATCCGGCCGCTCCAAAGGAGTAGCCATGAAACGCAAAAAAATTGCTTTAACCGGTGGACCCAACAGCGGCAAGACGACGGCGTTGTCTATCTTACGGGAAACATTCGGCCCGCAAGTGGAACTGGTGCAGGAAGCCGCTACGTTGGTGTTCAGCGGCGGATTCCCGCGGCGTGATAACAGCATCCCTCATATAGAAGCCGCCCAGCAAATTATCTTTTTTACCACCCAACAGCTGGAGGAATTGGCTGAAAAATCGTCCTCCGCGCCGCTTATCGTTTGCGACCGGGGTACCGTGGACGCGGCCGTTTATTGGCCGTCCGGCCCGGAAGATTTCTTCCGGCGGATGAATACTTCTTTAGAGAAGGAATTGGCCCGGTATGATGCGGTGCTTCATTTGTCCCCGCCTGATAATCCGGCTTTTTACCAATCTACGCAGGTGCGCACGGAAAATTTAGATCAGGCCTTTGAAATTGACCGCAAAATTTTGCACATTTGGGAAAAACACCCCCACCGGGTAGTTGTGGGCGGTACGGAACATTTTTTGGAAAAAGCCGAAACCATTAAGAATTTAGTAGAAAAACTGCTCAAGGATACATTATGAAAAAAATTGTGTTGACGGGTGGTCCCAGCGGCGGTAAAACGACAGCACTTTCTATTTTGAAGGAAACGTTTGGCAACCGGATTGCGTTGGTACAAGAAGCGGCTACGTTGGTGTATAGCGGCGGTTTCCCGCGTACCGATAACAGTCCTGTACATATTGAGCACGCCCAGAACATTATTTTCTATACGGTGCATCAGTTGGAACAGTTGGCCGAGCGTACATCAGACGCGGCTGTAATGGTGTGCGATCGTGGCTCCATTGACGGGGCTGTGTATTGGCCTTACGGGCCGGAAAATTTTTTTACGGCAATGGGTACGACGTTAGAGGCCGAACTGGCCCGGTATGATGCGGTGATTCATTTGTCCCCGCCGCCGCAAAAAGATTTTTATCAAGCGACCAACGTGCGCACGGAAAATTTGCAACAGGCTTTTGAGATAGATGATAAAATCTTAAAAATATGGGAAAAGCACCCTAACCGCCTGGTGATTGCGCGTGAAAAACATTATTTTGAAAAGGCAGAAATCATCAAAAATTTTGTAGAAAAAATGCTTACGAAATAAAGGAGATTGTTATGTTTTGGAATTTATTTAAGAAAAAAGAGGAAGCGGAGCAAAAACCTGCTACCGGGACGGAAACCCCTGTCGCGGCTGATAAACCCGCCTCCGAAAAAACGAAAGAAACTCTTGAACAACGTATTGACCGGGAATTTGAATCGTTGCCGGGTCAGTTTAAAGAAAAGCTCAAAGAACCCGGTGTAAAACAAAAATTCGTAGAAATTGCCAAACGCATGGAACGGGACGGCGTGAATTTGAAGAGTATCCGCCAAATGAAGAAGTGGCTTAAAGAACACGAAAGCGAATTGCGCGGCATCGGCGGGGCGGTGGAGGAGACTACCCAAAAAGTAGAAACGGTGGTTAACGAAGGGCCGAAGATTGGCCGCAATGACCCGTGCCCGTGCGGCAGTGGCAAGAAATATAAAAAGTGCTGTGGTCGGTAGAGCCGTTTACCCTCTTAAAAAAGGCGCACCCGGTAAAAGGTGCGCCTTTTTTCTATCTAATTTGAGCCGGTTATTTGGGGTTAGCCAGCCGGATTAAGCGGGCGTGGCCGCGTCCGGCGTGTCGGTTGGTGGGATATTCAAGCACTAACTTCTTATAGACTTCTTGCGCGCGGTCTGTTTGACCGTTCATTTCGCACGTAAAACCTAACTCATACATCAGTTCCGGTACTTGTTTGTGCCGGGTGTTGAGAGCCAACGCTTTATCCAGTGAAAAGATGTACTTGTTCGTATCTTTCAATTTCATTTTGGCTAGATCAGCGGCTTGGACCAAGGCATCAAAAGATTTATTTTTATCGTTTTGAAAAATAGACGCTGCTTTGTGCAAAATTTGATAGGCCTCTTGGTAATTTTTGGTTTTCATGTATACATCCGCCTTGCCGCGGTAGGCTTCGTAGGCGGAGGGAGCGGACCCTAAGTGTTCAATGGCTTTGTCGTAATACAAGAGGGCGCTTTCGTATTGTTTGTTGTTTTCATCCAAAATGGCCAAGTGTTTGTACACAGTGCCGATTTCCTTGGAATCGGGGAATTGTTTTAACACACGCGTATAGGTTTGTTTGGCCGCGGCCGTATCGTGTAAATTATCGGCATAAATGTCCCCAATCAGGCGCAGACTGGCTGCCTGATACGGGGAATTCGGATACAACTCATCGGCTTTTTTGTATTGGGAAATAGCCGCCAGATAATTGCCGTTTGCGCGGTGTAAATCGCCGTACCACAGTTCTACTTCATTTAAATTGTGATACGTAGGATTCCTTTGGAAGAATGATTCAAAAGCCCGCCGGGCCGTCGGATAAAACTGTTTGCCGGATAATTTGGACAAAACGTACAAAATATCGGCCTGCCGCTGAATGGTATTTTGTGAGGCCGCGGGTTTTTGCGTAAACGCGGTCTTGGCCGGGGCTTGGGCGTCTGCATCTAACCCGGATACGGCCTCACTGATTAACGGGTTAAGCAAAGCGGAATCTGTTTGGGGAAACAGGCGCTGCAAGTGGAGCAGCGGTACAACGGCGGCGCCGTTTTCTTCTGCCCGCAAAAGTAGCCGGGTTTGAAACAACAGGGCTTCCTGCGCCGCGGGTTGTTGAATGTTCTGCAGCGTCCAGGTTTCCAATCCTTCGGCAAGTGTCTTGGCGTAAGCCCGGGTATCACGTGAGGATTGGGTCGGAAAATTGCTCAACTCTTTTTTATAAAAGTTCAGCGTTTGCTGGGCATCAGCTGCCCACAGGCCTGTTCCCAGCGTTGTTACAGCAAGTAGTGTTACGATGTATTTTTGCATAGGAGTTACCGGTAATTGGTAAATTGGAGTTCTACACCAAAATCTTGCCCGCGCAGCAAAGCCATGGTGTTCTGTAATTCGTCTTTAGATTTGGACGACACACGCAGCTGATCCCCTTGGATAGAGGCACTCACTTTCAGTTTGGCGTCCTTTATAGTTTTGGAAATCTGTTTGGCCTTATCCGCCGGGATTCCCTGTTGTATTTTGACGGTTTGTTTGGCATTGCCTCCCAGAGCCGCTTCTATTTTTTGGGCTTGCATATTTTTAAGCGGTACGCCGCGTTTGGCAATACGGGTGAAAATAATATCCCGCAATGTATTTACTTTGAACTCATCGCTGGAAGCGAGTTTTAATTCGTTATCTTTGCTGTTGAGTTCAATAGAAGACGAAGTCCCTTTAAAATCATAGCGGTTTGCAATTTCTTTATTGGCCGCGGATACTGCTTCGGCAATCACATTTAAATCCACTTTGGATACCACGTCAAAACTGTAATCAGCCATACTATTCCTCCTCGGGCCCGGTCGTTCCGGGGTCTCTTTCTAATATTATATCTTTTTTATATAATGTAAGTAAGACGGTCCGGTTAGCGGGGCGTTATTTTTACGGAGGAAACCTGTGTGGTGACAAGCCGGAGCGGTTGTGCCGGCAGGAAGGGAACTATGTATATTAAAACTCGTTTAACAGTGATGAATTTCCTCCAGTTTGCCGTTTGGGGTGCTTATTTGACGTCTATGGGCACGTTTCTGGCGGGAGCTGGACTGGCGGAACATATCGGTTGGTTTTATGCAGTACAAGGTTTTGTGTCGCTATTTATGCCGGCAGTCATCGGCATCGTGGCTGACCGTTGGGTGCCGGCCCAAAAGATGTTGGCTCTTTGCCACTTGTTAGCGGCTGTATTTATGGCCGGTGCGGCCTACTTTGGGGCGCAAAACGTGATTGCGTTCGGTTGTCTGTTTACCTGCTATACGTTAAGTGTGGCCTTTTATATGCCGACCTTGGCCTTGTCTAACTCGGTAGCGTACACGGCTTTGCGTCAGCAAGGATTGGATACCGTTAAGGTATTCCCGCCGATTCGTGTATTCGGTACGGTGGGTTTCATTTGCGCCATGTTGACCACCAATTTCGCCCAATTTCAAGGCAGTTACGCCCAGTGGTATTTTTCGGCCGTGTTGGGAATTATGTTAGCCGTTTATTGTTTAACGTTGCCGGCCTGCCCGGTTGCCCAAGGGGAAGCGAAAACCTTGGCCGATGCATTGGGTCTCAAAGCGTTTGCCCTGTTTAAAGAGAAAAGAATGGCGATTTTCTTTATCTTTTCTATGTTATTGGGAATGTCCTTGCAGATTACCAACGGATTTGCCGGACCGTTTATCAGCGGGTTTAATTCTTTGGCCGGATTTACCGGTTCTTGGGGAGCAAACAATGCCAACGCGCTTATTTCGTTGTCGCAGATGTCGGAAACGTTGTGTATCTTGTTGATTCCGTTTTTCTTAAAACGCTACGGTATTAAAAAAGTGATGTTAATCAGTATGTTCGCCTGGGTACTTCGCTTTGGTTTCTTGGGCCTAGGCAATCCGTCCACTGCGTTGGGTATTGTATTGTTGGTGGCCTCCATGATTGTGTACGGGGTGGCGTTTGACTTCTTCAATATTTCCGGTTCGCTGTTTGTGGACCAAGAAACCGATCCGGCCATCCGCTCCAGCGCGCAAGGGGTCTTTATGCTGATGACAAACGGTTTCGGGGCTACGATTGGTTCCTTGGCGGCGCAGGCCGTAGTTACCCGGTTGGTGTTTGTTCACCAAAACCCGGCGCTACTAGTGGACGGAGTGTATCCGCAGGCACTTTCACAAACGATTATGACGGGGTGGAGCAACGCTTGGTTTATCTTTGCGGGATTTGCGTTTGTGGTGGGCGTGTTGTTTGCGGTGTGTTTTAAATACAAACATACGCAACAGGCATAAAGACACATATCTTATTATGCGGCGGGCGTAAACTTGTGTAAGTTTACGCCCGCAATTATTTTTGGTAAAAGGTTTCGGTTATGCGGCTTTATTGATGAGTACTTCCATCATTTTGTGGCGGCGAAATTTGCGGGTTTCCAACAAAATACCGCTTTGGCGGATTTTCTCGTTTTTGGTGGGTTCATGTCCCAGTTTTTGGCTGACCCACTGTTCTACGGTTGTAGTGGGGGTAACATCTGCCGGTACAGGTAAATCCAACCGCTCAAAAATATCGCTCATTTTGGCCGGCGCACTGGCAACCAGGGCTTGCCCGAACGGACGGATATAGGCAGGGAAAAAGTCGTACTCGTCTTCAATTTCGCCAACCATTTCTTCAAAAATATCTTCCAGCGTTAAGATACCCGTAATATTTTGTCCTTCCGTCACCAGACAAATGTGTTGTTTGTTTTTCATCATCTTTTCCAACGCGGCAGAGATGATGGTATCGGCCTCCAGGCGCAGAATGGGGCGAATGATATTGCGGGCGGTGGTTGGGCCGCCTTGGGCTACTTTGGTGGAGAGAAACATATCTTTAAAATTCAAATATCCGATAATATCTTGCGGATTTTCCGGGTTACCCCGCACGGGGAAGCGGGTATGCATATCCAAATGCGCTTTTACAAATGTATCCGCAATAGAATCGTCCGCATTTAAAGTGTAAACTTGCTCCAGCGGTACTTGAATTTCGCGTATTTTGCGAATGCAAAACTGCGCGCTGGAGAGCACCATTTTTTCTTCAGCTTTGCCAAATAGGCGGGAAGAGGAGGCAATGGCAGCCGCTGTGCGCAAATCTTCCAGAGCGACGCGCTGTATTTCTTTGGGGTCGGGTGTGCGGGAAAAATGGCGTGTCAACGTGCGCACGATGGATTCCATAACGCGCACAATGGGGGCTAACAAAACATATAAAACGCGCATAAACGGCGATAAATGTAACACCACAAATTCTTTGTTTTTGATCGCAAAGGTTTTGGGGGTTAATTCGGCAAATACAATAGTCAAGAAACTGAGCGGAAATACCACGCAAATCATGGCCAGTGCATTGGCTACGTGCGTGGATAAATAAAGATGTTGCCGCAACCACGGGGCCAACCGGCTTCCGGCGTCCGAACCGCCAAACGCGGCCGCTACGGCTCCCACCAGTGTAATGCCGATTTGTACCACCGCTAAACTGCCTTCTATATGATCTTTCATATAGAGGGCGGCTTCGGCACCGGTTTGTTGGCTTTGTACGAGTAACGACAACCGCGTACGGGAGATAGAAGCAAGTGCCATCTCATAGGCCGCCAAGAGTGCGTTGGCAGCCAGCATGACTAAAATAATCAGTAGGGTTACCATGGTATTATTAGTATAGCAATTTTTGGGTTTAACCGACGAATCTCTCGCAGGCGATGGAAAGGCGTAATTATCCAGTAGTCAAAAGGGTGGCGGAATTACTATAATTAAAAAGGGCCAGACCGGAGGAACAAAAATGGACAAATACGGTTTTATCAAAGTAGCGGCCGGAGTGCCGCGGGTACAGGTAGGTAATCCTACCTTTAACGTTGCCGAAATGGAAAAGTTGTTGCGCCGGGCGGCTAAAGAGCAGGTATCTGTAATGGTTTTGCCCGAATTAGGAGTGAGCGGATACACGTGCGGCGATTTGTTTTTGCAAGCGACATTACTGCACCGGGCCGAAGAAGAATTGGCCCGTTTGTTGGCGCGTACGCGCACTTTGCCGGTAGTATTCATGGTAGGGATGCCGGTGCAAGCGGGGGCGGTTCTTCTCAACGCGGCGGTTGTTTGTTGCCGCGGAAAAATCTTGGGTATTGTGCCGAAAACCTATTTGTCCGGTTGCCGTGCGGGAGATCAGGCGCGTTGGTTCGTTTCCGCCCGGGAGTGGAATGGGGAAGAAGTAACATTGTGCGCTCAGCGAGTTCCCGCCGCTACAGATTTGTTGTTTGAAGTAAGCGGGGCTAAAATCGGGGTTGAAATCGGAGACGATTTAACGGCCACGGTGCCCCCTTCGTCGGTTGCTGCCTTAGCGGGTGCGGATATTATTTGCAATTTATCGGCGAGCCAAGCATTAGTCGGTAAGTCGGCTTACATAGAGCAACTGGTTGCCCAACAATCCGCCCGGTGTTTAAGCGGCTATGTGTATGCGTCGTGCGGGTTTGGGGAATCCACCACGGATGCTGCGTTTGATGCCAAAGCGTTAATTTACGAAAACGGCACGTTGCTCGCGTGTTCCAAACGATTTGCGTGGGAAGCCCAATGGGTTTGTACGGAAGTGGACGTGGCGCGTTTGCGGGCGGAGCGGGCTATGCATACTTCTTTCCGGGTAGATAGTGCTTGCGAAACCCAGGAGCCGTATTGGACGGTATCAAGCGGGTTGCCCGCTGCCAAAAAACCGCTTGTATTGACGCGGAAAATTTCTCCTTCTCCGTTTGTGCCGGACGGGGTACAGTTAGCCGAACACTGCTACGAGGTTTTTAATACACAAGTTACCGGATTAGCGACGCGGTTGACGGCGGCGCGTGTGACGCGGGCTGTGATTGGTTGTAGCGGCGGGTTAGATTCCACGTTGGCGTTATTGGTGACGGTGGAAGCGTTTGACCGGTTAGGTTGGCCGCGTAAAAATATCATCGGGGTAACCATGCCCGGTTTTGGTACGACAGACCGGACGTACCGTAATGCGGTACTGCTGATGAAAAATCTGGGCATTACCCGGCGTGAGGTAGATATTAAAAAAGCGTGCTTGCAACATTTTAAAGATATCGGTCATTCTGAAAAAGTACACAATGCCACGTATGAAAATTCGCAAGCGCGCGAGCGTACGCAGATTTTGATGGACATCGCCAATCAGACGGGAGGGCTGGTTGTCGGGACGGGAGATTTATCGGAATTAGCCCTCGGGTGGGCTACGTACAACGGGGATCATATGTCCATGTACGGCGTTAATGCGGATGTGCCCAAAACATTGGTGCGCTCATTGGTGGCGTGGGTCAGCGCTCAAGAGACAAAAGCAACAGTAAAGCGTGTACTGGAAGATGTACTGGCTACGCCTATCAGCCCGGAATTGTTGCCGGCAAAGAACGGGCGTATTTCCCAAAAGACGGAAGATTTGGTCGGTCCGTACGAGTTGCACGATTTTTTCTTATATTATTTTGTACGGTACGGATTCAGTCCGGAAAAGATTTATCAGTTGGCCAAACAGGCGTTCGCGCGGAGATTCCCGGCGGCAGTCATTAAAAAATGGTTGCACGTATTTTTCCGCCGGTTTTTTACCCAACAATTTAAACGTTCCTGTTTACCGGACGGGCCGAAAGTGGGAACAGTGGGATTATCGCCGCGGGGCGATTGGCAGATGCCCAGTGATGCTTCGTCCGCCGCGTGGCTGGAAGAAATAGAAAAGTTATAAAAGAACGTGGTATTAGTAAGCAGTTTGTAGGAGATTTGAACGCGGGCTACACGCGAACATTGCTTGAAATGGTTATTTGTTGATTGTTGCATCCTAAAAAACAAAGAGTTTTTTTTGACTTTTTTTGTTATACTATAGGTAGGTTTAAAAAGGAGGCTGTTATGCGTAAATCAGGTTTCACGCTTATTGAATTGTTAGTAGTTGTATTAATTATCGGTATTTTGACGTCCATTGCTATACCCCAGTACGAAAAGAGTGTGGCGCGTGCCCGTGCCGCGGAAGTTTTGATGACAACCAAATCTATTTTGGATGCCACTTCCGTGTACTCGGCTACATACCGCAGATGCCCCACCGATTTGTCTGAATTGGATATAACGGTGGCCGGGGTTTCTGCTACGACGAATTCAATCGCTACGGGAAAGGATTGGAAGTTTACGCTTACGAATGTAGGGGGCTTGGCTGAACGCAATTGTGCCGTGGATGTTACGCCGCGTTACAGTGCCGACGGGACCTATGTGGCCCGGCGCGTCTTGGTCAAAAAAACTACTGCTGAGGAAATTCCTGGCGGACTAGCTAGCGGAGATATGTACTGGGTGTGCCAGAGCGGTGATTGCGAAGAATTCTTTATAGATTTAGGCGTTGTTCAACTGGATAATAGTGAGTACTATCAGTGAGCGGCAGCCGCCAATTTTCCCCGCTTGTATAGGCGGGGATTTTTTATGGAAAACGGACGAAAGGGAAACGATATGAAACGCACACTCTACCGTAAAATTTGTTCCAGACGTTTTTTTTGTGTGCCGTATGAAATGTTTCGTTGGACCTGGCATCAATGCACGGGTTGGTGGCCGGAAAAAACGGCCCCGTGGTATCGGTTGGGTTCCCGGCCTTTTCGGCCCGGTGTCCTATCCCCGGCAGATTCGCGCGGTTACCGCATCCGGCGGCCACTGTACCGCCACGAGGAAGTACATTATAATTTAGATTACGCTGTCCGTACTCCCGGAGCCGTGAAAGGGATTGCGTTTGTTTTTTTTATGGGCATTGGCGACTATTTATACACCACCCCTGTATGGGAAGCCCTCAAGAAGAAATATCCCCAATTGCCGTTTTACGCCTATGTAGGGGCTCAATTTGATAGAAATAATTCGCCGATAGTTGGTAAACTGTTGGCTGAAAACCCCCACTTTGACAAAGTATCGTATTTTAACGGTACGCGCCACCCGCTGATTTGGAAAAATTACGATTACGAAAGTGTATTTCAACAAATCCCGCCCGGCTTTTTAGTAGTCCCCGTGTATTACGAGTATAGCAGGCGTGTAACGCACCGTGTCATCAATTTGTTGGAAACTTTTGGATTGGATGTCCCGGCCGAACCTCCTGTTCCGGTGATGTACTTTCCGTCAGAGCCGGCTGCCGTAGTGAGCGAAGGATTGCAAACGGTGCGTTCCAAAATGAAGGGGAAAAAAGGGATCGTATTTTTGCAATTGGATTCGCGTGGTTCCAATTATATTTATCCACACGTGCGTGAGTTGGCCGAAGGGTTGATTGGGCAAGGATATACCGTTATAAGTGTAACGAAAGGCGGACCGACGGAAAATCCGAATTATGTGGAGTTAGATATTAAAAAATTGACGATTAACCAAACGTGGCAATGGTTGGCCTTGCTCAAAAAAGAATTTCCGTTATATGTAATTGCCGTCAATTCTGTTTTTTGGGCGGCCAGTGCCGGGCTTGATTTGCCTAATTTAGGGTTGCAGCATTGGGTGGATAAAAAGGTGCATAATTTGTGGTACCCCAATATTGAAGTGGTGACTAACTATTATTACCCATTTCTACCGAGGGAAAAACAAGTTATGGCCCCGCCGGAAAGTTACACGCATTTCAACCGTAAAATCGTCAATTACAAACCGGATTGGGTGCTGAAGTGGTTTTTGGAAAAGTTTGGGAAATAAACATAACAAAACCCCCGCTCCACAAGCGGGGGTTTTTGTATGCGTAAAGGCTAATTGATTTCTTTAATCTCTACGTCAAAGTGAAGTGTTTTTCCGGCCAACGGGTGATTGAAATCCAACACGACTTCCGTGTCCGTAATTTCTTTGACGATAGCGCGGAAGGTGTGGCCCGCATTGCTGGCCCCCACCATATCGCCGATTTTTAAATTATCGGCTCCGCCTACGGCCGAAGTAGGAATGCGGCGGATGGCTTCCTCTTGCACTTTACCGTATCCTTCTTCCGGCGACACGGTCACGCTTTTTTTATCGCCTACCTTCATGCCTTCCAATTCTTTTTCTAACCCGGGGATAATTTGCCCGCTGCCGTGGGTGTACTCCAACGGGCCGCGCCCGGCCGAGGTGTCGGTTACCTTACCGTCCACGGTGAGGGTGTAATCAAACTTTACTTTGGAACCTTCTTTAATCATATTGTTCTCCTTTTGGCCCGCGAAGGGACAAATACATTGTAACAGTTTTTGCGGCAAAAAGGGGCATTTCGTGGAGTCTGACAAAAGGTAGTCAAAAAGTGCTAAAATATAGAAGAATACATATGAGGAGTATTCCTCAATTTTTTGGGAGGTTGTATGCCGATTTGGATTTTTCGTATTGCTACTTTAACGGCTTTTCCGTTGTTGACGTACACTTTTATCAACCGCGATTACCGGACTACTTTGGGTGGCCTTTTGTGCGGGGCCATCGTGGTAGCCGGTGAAGTGCTTTTTAAACGCTTGCGTTTAATTAAAATCATGATTGCCTGCACGGGGCTGCTTTTGGGATATATGCTATTTATCCTGCTGACGTACGGTGTTGTGCGTTTTGAACACCAAGAGGCCTTGAATTGGTGGAAAATGTATGCCTACGATATTAAGGTGGCCTTGTTATTGTTCGGGGTGATAGCCAGTGTTTGGAAATCACGTGATTTGGAAGGACTTTCTTACAAGGGGCATCATTTGAAAGTGGTGGATTTGTCGGCCTTGGTGGACGGACGTATCGTGGATTTGTGTGAAATAAACTTTCTGTCGGGTATCTTGGTATTGCCGGTGTTTGTGACGGATGAACTGAACCAGATGGCGGCTTCCAGCGATCCGTTGGAACGCGCCCGCGGCAGCCGCGGGTTGGACGTAGTCACGCGCTTGCAAGAGCTGAAAGAAATTACTGTACGCATTACGAACAAAAACGTGAAAGCCACTACCCGGGCGGAACAGATTGTTAAATTGGCCAAGAGTTTGGATGCGGAAGTGGTTACACTGGATTTTGATGTAACGAAAGCCGCTTTGTTGCAAAACGTAATTGCCCTAAACATTGCCGATTTGACGACGGCGTTGAAACCGGTTGTCCTGCCGGGGGAAACGATGTCTATCTTCGTGATGAAAGACGGTAAAGAAAAAGAACAAGGCATCGGATATTTGGACGACGGAACAATGGTGGTCGTGGAAGACGGCCGCAAGTGTATCGGCAAACGGGTAGAAGTATCCGTTTATTCTATTTTGCAAACGTCATCGGGACGTATGATTTTTGCCCGGATGAAATAAACCGTATGGCAGATGCGCTTGGATTTTCTTCGGCAGTGATTGTTGCGGGGGGAAGCGGCCGCCGGATGGGCCGCCCGAAGCAACTGTTACCGCTGGGCGGTAAGCCCGTATTAGTGCACACGATAGAGGCATTTAAACAGGTGCCTTTCGTGCGGCAAATTGTGGTAGTTACCCCGCCGGAAAATCAAGGAATATTGAAAAAATACTTTTCGGATTTGGTCTTTGCGCTACCCGGAGAAACGCGGTTGGAGTCCGTTAAAAACGGTGTGGCGTGTGTGGATAAAAAAGCCGTTTTGATTGCCGTGCATGACGGAGCCAGACCGCTTGTTTCTGCCCAAAAGATTACCGATTGCTTGCACGCTGCCAAGACGTATGGGGCCGCCGTGTTAGCCGTTCCCGTAAAAGATACGGTCAAAACGGGGGCAGACGGATTTGTAACCCGCACGTTGGACCGTTCCTCGTTGTGGGCGGCGCAGACGCCGCAGACCTATCAGCGGGATATTTTGGAGCGGGCGTTGGCGCAATTTGGTAGCGAGAAAGAGGCTACCGATGAATCGCAATTGGTAGAAAAAACCGGAGTAAAAGTGCGGTTGGTTCCTTCGGACTATAAAAACAACAAAATAACCACACCGGAAGATTTGGTTTGTGCGGAGGCGTGGGTGGGAGCATCTACTGTGTATCGTACAGGACTGGGGTTTGATTTGCACCGGTTGGAACCGGGGCGGAAATTAGTGATTGGCGGAGTGGAAATTCCGCATGCGAAAGGTTTTTTGGGCCATAGCGACGGGGATGTGGTGTTGCATGCAATATGTGATGCCATCCTGGGGGCCTTGTGCGCGGGGGAAATCGGCATTTTGTTCCCGCCGACAGATCCGTCCATTAAGGGTATTTGCAGTGTGGATATCGCCAAGAAGGTGCTTGCGGTGATGCGTGAGCACGGCGCAGCGTTGGACCATATAGATGCTACACTCATTACGGAAGAACCCAAAATTAAACCGCATTACGAAGCCGTTCGCCGTAGTTTGGCGCGCGTGTTTGAAATGCCATTGGAGCGTGTTAGTTTTAAAGCAAAAAGCCACGAAAAAGTGGGTGAAATCGGCCGTGGCGAAGCAGCGATGTGTCAAGCCGTAGCCACCCTCAAAATTAGACAATAGGAGTTCAGTATGAAAGTTCGTATCAGTATCGTTTGTTTGTTAGCCGTTTTAATCAGCGCGTGTGCCACGGGAGGGAAAAAGGTAACCCAAGGTATCAGCTATTCCCGCTCTACCAAAAACCGGGTCACGTATGAATTCTCATCCGCTATTCCGCAGCCGTCCGTCATCGCGGAAGAATCCTTTGCTCCTCAAGAAGGAGTCGGAACCGAGGACGTATCCGTGCCGCAACCAGGCGCGGAGGATGAAGATTTTGTAGCGGAAAATGCCGCCAGTTCGTATAGCACATACGGGGACGTCGTTGTTACGGTGTCTTCGCGTAAGTTTGAACTGGGTAATTCGGCTACCCGCAAAGAGATGGCTATTTTGATGAAGTCCATTGAAACCGCTTACGGCCGGGCCTTGCGTGTGTATCAGCCCAGCGGATTTACATATGCTGTTAGCAGTGTGGGGGCCTCTAACCCGCTGTCTGATGTGCGGGTCAATTGCCGTATGAGCGAGCGTTCCGCCAATGACAACGGTCAGGAAGCGTGCAAGATGTTGTTTGACGAAATCCGTACTGTGTACTTGCAACTTAAAGAGGGGAAAGATGTTTCGGCTTTATAATACGGCTTCCCGCAAAAAAGACGAATTTGTTGCCCAAGATCCGGCCCGCGTAACGATGTATTGCTGCGGGCCGACCGTTTATAATTTTGCCCATATCGGAAATTTGCGCACATATATTTTTGAAGATTTATTGGCGCGCACCTTACGCAAGCGGTATAACTTGGTTCATGTGATGAATGTCACAGATGTGGGCCACTTGGTTTCCGATGCAGATGACGGGGAAGATAAAATGGAACTCGGTGCCGCGCGGGAAGGAAAAAGTGCGTGGGATATTGCGAAATTTTACGAACAAAAATTTTGGCAAGATTATGATGCCTTACACTGCTCCCGTCCGACGATTGTCAGCCGGGCTACGGAACATATTGAGCCAATGATTGCGCTGGTAAAGACCTTGGAAGAAAAAGGATATACGTATCGCACTTCGGACGGTATTTATTACGATACATCTAAATTTCCGCGTTACGGGGCCTTAGTGGGTTCGGCTCATTTGGCCGGGCTGCAAGAAGGGGCCCGCGTAGAAATGAGCGGTGAAAAACGAAATCCGACCGATTTTGCTTTGTGGAAATTTTCCCCGCGCGACAAAAAACGCCAGATGGAATGGGATAGCCCGTGGGGGGTTGGATTCCCGGGATGGCACATTGAGTGTTCGGCAATGGCCATGAAATATTTGGGAAATACATTGGACATTCATTGCGGAGGTATTGACCACGTGATGATTCACCACACCAACGAAATTGCACAAAGCGAAGCCGCTACCGGGCAAAAATACGTCAACTATTGGGTACACGGTGAATTCTTAATTTTACGTTCCGGTAAGATGTCTAAGTCCGGCGGTACGTTTGTCACCCTAGATGTGCTGAGAGAAAAAGGATACGAACCGTTGGCATACCGTTACTTATGTTTGGGGGCGCACTATCGGACGCAATTGGAATTTTCATACGAAAGCATGGACAGTGCGAGTAAAAGTTTAAAGAACTTGCGTACGTTAGTGCGACAAATCGCAGAGGCGTGTGCCCGAACGCCGCAAAACACGTCCCGGGTGCAAGAGTGGCAAGCACAGTTTACGGCTGCCATGGAGGACGACCTGAATGCTCCCAAGGCCTTGGCGTTGACGTGGGAAGCCGTGCGCAGCACGCAGTTGTCAGCCGCTGAAAAATGGGCCTTCTTACAAACGGCGGAAGATATTTTATCATTGGATTTGTTGCAAGTTGTTTCGCAACCAGAACAACCGGAACTACCGGCCGAGGTGCAAGACCTATTAGCCCAACGAGCTGCGGCACGTCAAGCCAAGGATTGGAAAAAATCGGACGAGTTGCGGGATGCCATTGCCCGGGCGGGGTATCTGGTCAAGGACACGCCGCACGGTCAAGAAACGGAGAAAAAATAATATGAAACTATCGGTTCCTGTTGAATTTTTACACCGGATTCCCAAAGCAGATTTACACGTCCATTTGGACGGTTCCTTACGGTTAGGTACACTCATTGAACTGGCCCGGGAGCAAGGAGTCAAGTTGCCGGCTTATACGGAGAAGGGTCTCTGCCAGAAAGTATTCAAAAAGAAGTATGCTTCGTTGGCGGAGTATTTAAATGGATTTGCATATACGGATGCCGTGATGCAAGACCGCGAAAGCGTAGAGCGGATTGCCTACGAACTGGGGCAGGATGCTATCGCGGAAAACGTACGCTATATGGAAGTACGTTTTGCCCCGCAGTTACACGCTAACGGTTTACTGAGTGTGGAAGAATCCATTCGGGCGGTTGTACGCGGGTTGCAACGGGCCCAGCGGGAACACAACTCCTCAGTTTTGGTCCGTTCCGGGCGGGATTTGGAATTTCACTTTGGTGTGATTGCTTGCGCCATGCGCAATTTTAACCGGGCGATGTCCCCTTACTATGCGGCCCTGATGGCTACTCTTTCTCACTTATCCAAAGCGGAAGTGGTGGGGATTGCTTCGTTGGAACTGGCCAAAGTAATTGTACAGTTGGTACAGGAAGAAAAATTGCCCGTAGTCGGGTTTGATCTGGCCGGAGAAGAAGCCGGTTATCCGGCGGTAGATCATGCGGCGGCATACGAGTATGTACACCGGCATTTTATTCGCAAAACGCTACACGCCGGGGAATCATACGGGCCGGAATCTATCTTTCAGGCCATTACCGAGTGTCATGCCAATCGGATCGGTCACGGAACATACCTATTCTCTGCCGAACATATTAAGGACCGCAAGGTGACCGACAAACCCGGTTACGTGGAAGCACTCGCCAATTACTTGGCCAGTGCCCGTATCGGCATAGAAGTGTGTTTGACCAGCAACTTGCAAACCTTGCCGGAAATCAAATCTATCAAAAATCACCCGGTGCGTGAAATGATCCAACGCGGGTTGCCCGTTACTATCTGTACGGACAACCGGTTGGTGTCTCACACGACGGTAACTCATGAAATGGAACTGTTGGTGAAACAAGTGGATTTAACCCCCAAACAACTCAAAAATCTGGTCATTGCCGGATTTAAGAGCGGCTTTTTCCCCGGTGATTACCGGGAGAAAAACCGTTTCATCCGTCAGGTGATTGATCGTTACAACGCGTTGGCAACTGAATACAATATTCCGTTGTTTTAAGGAACATTCCAACAAAAACGGCAGACATCCGTCTGCCGTTTTTACGGGGAAGTACCAAACCCTTTACGGGTGAAAATCGTCTTGAATCTGCCGGTCAATTTCCAACGTAACTTGCGCGACCCGGTTCACCAATTTTTCTACTTTTTGCGGGTTTTGCCGCATGCTGAGAATTAGCGACGGATTATTGCGTATCTTTTGACACAATTGCGGCCATTGAATCAGCAAATACATGGTTTGGGGTTGCTCATACATCAAGTCCAACAATTGCGGCCAATCCAATATTAGCTGTTGCATTTTCTGATTTTGATCTAATAAGATAAAGAACAGCGGATTTCTGACCAGTAAACGTGCTTTTTCATACCGAAAGACCATCCGTTGCATAGCCGGATTACGGATCAAAAAACCTTGTATATCCGCTTCATCTACCTCTGTCTGGGAATCCGTTTGGGCCGTTTGCACGGCGACAGAAATGGCCTGTTGCACCGGAGACATCATTTTGTTTTCGTTTGCTGCCTGGACGGTAGCGATACAACCCAACAATAAGGCGGTAACTAAAAGTTGTTTTTTCATATTTTATCCTTATAAGTTAAATAAATTGCTTCTTTAATTATTGTAATTAAATTTTGGGGACACTACCAGGGTCTTTAGACCCAGATCCGTCTAGGTCTTTTGGTCCATGGCGTGGGGGGAAAATACCAACGATTTATTTTCTTTTTTTACGTTGGGACGGACCGGGGCGAGAAAGAGATTCCATTTCCCGCCAAAAGCGTTTGACAAATGTCTTGCGGGAACGGCAAGTGGTGCGCCGGTCTGTTGCCCGGCGGCCGAAATGGGGGGAAACGGCGGGAAGGGGGGCGGGCAACATTTTGCCGCTATCCCACGAGATACGCTGGCTGGGATACACACTTTGTTGGCCGGTAATTAAAAAACTGATGACGCACGATACGGCGGCGTAAGGAGCTACGCTCGGGCCGAACAATTCAATGGCCATGATGCTGGCTGCCAACGGGGTGTTGGTGGTTCCTGCCAGTACGGAAACCAATCCGAGCGCAGCCAAGGTGGCCGAATCCACTTGTAAGAAGTCAGAAAGCATGGCTCCGGCTTGCGCTCCAACGAAAAAGATGGGGGTTACAATACCGCCGATACCACCGGCCGCAAACGTAATGGAAGTAGTGAATATTTTGTACAAAAAGCCGAACGGATCCTCGGGACTTTGGCCGCTTAAGGGGCCGTCAATCCCGGCTGCCCCTAATCCCAAATACAACGGAGAGGTAACATAGCCGATGGCCATTAACAACACCCCGCCCAACACGCAAGTCATGAACAAATTGGTCCGCTGGGTTAAATACCGGAACAAAACACGCATAAACTTGGCAATTTCAATAAATAAAAGTGAAATCAAACCAAAAAACATACCGGCTATAACCATTTTCAAGAAAAACCGTTCCGAAAATACCGGAACAAAATGCAAGGGATGATAGATGTAATTTACACCCAATAGGGAAGTTACCTGGAAGGCCGTTATCCCGGCCACCAACGCCGGGAACATCACTTCATAAAAAATATGTCCCACCCACAACACTTCTAATCCGAACAAGGCCCCCGATATCGGTACCCCAAATACGCCGGCAAACCCCGCACTAACCCCGCAAATCATCATCTTGCGTTGGTCCTCTATTCGCATATGAAACCGTCGTGCCAACCAAGAGGCCATGCCTGCCCCCACATCGGCGCAGGGGGCTTCTTTCCCGGCAGAACCGCCGGTAGCCATAGTAAGAATAGAGAGAAAAAATCCTTTCGCGCACGAGATAAGCGAAACCGGTTGGTAGTGATTGATCTTTTTGAGTACCGCATCGGTAGAATAATCTTTGTGGCGGCTGGCTACTCGGCGCGATAATAGCGCTACCACGTATAAAGATAGTGGTAATCCCAGGTAAAAATACGGAATGTTGTTTCGCCAAGAAATTGAGCTGTCCAGTAATTTTAAGAAGGCCGCATCCAATATGCCGACAATGATTCCCGTAACTGTGGCTAAAAAAAACCATTTGATGATGTTAATGACGCTATATGTTTGCTCATCCCAGAATTTCATACTAGAAATATCTTACCAAAAAATAATGGCGATGTGGGCTCGGCGGGGCCTTAAAAAGGATTAGAAGGCCGGTGCAAGCGGGGTAGGCAATTTTTTTGCTATACTATATTAAAGAGAATTGCCGGTGGGTGTTTAACGGACCGGTAAAATGAGAGGTCTATGAATTCATTTATTTCCACGGTTGTTACCATTGCCCTGGTCATGGATGGTTTTGGTAATATCCCCTTGTTTATTGCGGCACTTAAAAAAGTGGCGCCGGAACGTCGTAAAATCGTGCTCATCCGGGAGTTAGTGATTGCGCTACTGATCATGGTAGGTTTTTTGTTCTTGGGTAAGTGGTTTTTGCAGGCTTTTGGCATCCATGAATATTCGCTGAGTATTGCCGGAGGCATTATTTTATTCATCATTTCGGTTAAACTCGTTTTCAGCAACGAAGAAGAACCTAAGAATGATCCCAAAGAAGATGAGCCGTTTATTGTGCCGTTGGCAATACCGTTGGTAGCAGGTCCTGCCGCGTTATCCCTTGTTATGATTTCGGCCGCCCAACAAACGAAGATGCTTACCTTGGGCGCTGTTGTTGTGGCTTCGGTTATCAATTCCGTTATTTTAATGCTTTCTTTTCCGTTGAGCCGTTTGTTGGGGAAACGCGGGTTGGCGGCCATTGAGCGGTTGACCGGGATGATTTTAATTCTTATGTCGGTAGATATGGTGATGAGCGGAATCTCCGCTTTTACAAAACTATAAACGTATGAAAAAGATAATAGGTGTTTTGGCAAGTATTGGGTTAGTGGGGTGGCTGAGTTTGCCGCCGGTTATGGCGCAACCGGCTGTGCCGGCTGAGAAAGTGGAGTTTGTTCTTTTTGTCAGTCCGACATGTGTGCATTGCAACAAATTGAAACGGGAATATTGGGATAAACTTCAGCAAAAATATAAAGACCGCGTTCATTTTACGATGTATGATATTACCCAAGAAGGCAATCATCTGATTTTTATGGAAACAGCCAAAGCTTATGGCGTTGAGAAACTGGGTTATCCGGCCGCTGCGGTGGGAAGTTCCTTTTTGGTGGGGTATCCCACGGAAATCGGAACATACGCCGAGAACGCCATTGAGAAAGCCCTTCTCTTACACGAAAAGACACGTTTGCGTACGGAGGCCGTCACTGATCAGGAAGCCCAGAAAGCATTTGAACAAATTACATTTTGGGCGATTGTCGGGGCGGGACTCGTGGACGGGATTAACCCGTGCGCGTTTGCGGTGATTGTGTTTTTTATCTCTTTCTTAACGGTTTACAAATACACACGGCGGGAAATTATCTTGGTGGGGGTTTCGTACTGTGTGGCGGTGTTTTGTGCGTATTTGTTGTTGGGGGTCGGCGTGTTCCGGTTCTTATATGCTTTGCGCGGCTTTTCATACGTGATAAAAACGTTTTATGTCCTGACGGCGGGACTTTGTTTGGTGTTTTTCTTTCTGGCTCTGTACGATTTGTGGGTGTACCGGAAAACTAAAAAAACGGATGGTATGCTGTTGCAGTTACCGCTGGCCCTCAAAACACGCATCCATAAAATTATCGGTTTTTTTCTGCGCGATAAAAATCAAAGTGCCTGGCGTTTGACGTTGGCGGCGTTGGCCGTGGGGTTTGGCGTGTCGTTGGTGGAAGCCGTATGTACCGGGCAAGTATACGTGCCAACGTGCGTGCTCATCATGCAAAACCCGCAATTCCGGACGCAGGCCATTTTCTATTTGGTGTTGTATAACATGATGTTCATTGTTCCGCTGGTCACAGTGTTTGTGTTGGCTTTGTTGGGGTATGAATCCAAAGGGTTCAACGACTTTTTAAAGAAACATTTGGGAATAGCGAAGATTTGTTTGTGTTTGGTGTTCTTGGGATTGTTTATTTTATTACTGGGTAACATGTAGGAGGTCACAAAGTGGGATGTATTAAGGGAGCAAAGCGCGGGCTCACGCGGTTAGAGGTGTGTATACTTCTTCCTATTGCCGTGTTGGTGGGGTTTAAGGCCTTTTCGTACGCGGAACAGGCACTGGAGGAAATTCGCCGCAGTGATGTGATTAAGTTGATGAATACGGAAATTGCCGCCCAGGAACGGCGCCGGCTTGGTAGTAACGGATATACCAAAGCGTGGGATAAATTGGATACTACACCGGTGCATATGCGCAACCCTTCGGACAATAATCGTTTTTCCGACGGCGTAGCCAATACCGTTTTCTACACAAAGGGGAAGAGAGAGGACGGAACACCTGTTTCGGGCTTTCGTGTTTACTTTGAAAACCGCGGAACCCGTTGGTTCGTAACAGCGGAACGCGTGGGCAGTAGTAAGTACGACTACACGTTGGTGCGGCCGTTTGATTCTATGCAAGTTTTTTGTACACCTAACAACCAGGAAGAACAAAATATCAAGGCTTGTTTGAAGACAATGAACCTTAAGTCTGTAGATCAGTTGCTCCCCGATCCGCGGTAATTTGAATTGGTGTAAGGAAAGAGGATATCCCATGGAAAATAATATGGATGTTTTGCCCGGTCAATCTTCTCCCAGTCGGCGGGTGCGGCGGATAGCGGCCATTTTAACCTCTGCGTGTGTGGCGGTTTCGGTGTTGGTGGCACTATATATGTTGGTGCAACGTTTTTCGTTTTTGCACAACGATTTGCAGTACGATGAACTGTATTCAGCCGTGACGGCTTCCCCGCTTTTTTCCTTATCGTATGTCCTTCGGGAAATGCTCTTCAAAGATGTCAACTTACCGTTGTTTAACGTTTTATTGTGGGGTTGGAACCGGATTTTCCCATACACTTTTTTCAGCATGCATTTATTTAGTGCCCTTTTGGGGGTTGGCGCAGTGGTGGCTGCGTGGGGGTTGGCTCCTAAAAAATGGCCGTGGCTTAAACGGTGTATCTTTACAACGCTGATGTGCAGTTCGTTTATTTTGGTGGCATACGGTTCCATTATTCGTGCTTATTCTTTGTTTGTATTATTAACTACGGTGTTTACGTTGATGGCACTGCGGTTTGTGAATGAAATGGAAGAAGGCCGGTCGCCTGCCGGGTGGAAATGGCTTGTATTTTTTATCGTTGGATTAGCCGCTTCTTATACCCATTTTTTTAGTGCGGGCGTATTTTTTATTACGGCGTTGGGACTGTTTTTCTACTCCTTGTATTACAAAATAGCCCGCGCGTGGGTTTTTTTCGGTACGGCAGTCGTATTTTTTGCTTGGCTGCCGTGGACGTGGCATGTGTTGCTGTTGCAACATGGCAGTTCTTGGTGGTATAGTACGCCCCTGATGAAATCTACGTGGGACATGATGCTGTTCTTGGTAGGTTCTCTGCCGATGCAATATTTTTTGGGTATCGTGTTTATTTTAGCGGGTGTGTCATTGGTGAGCCATTACAAAAAAGATATTTTCAAACAGGCCGAGTTGGTGCTGCCGTTCATGCAAATTGTTCTGTTGGCTGCGGTGGTGTTGGTCATCTCGCGTTGGTATAATTTTTGGATGGACCGCTATTTCTTGGTTTTGATGCCGGCGTTGTATCTGTTAATTACTGCGTGTATTTTTCACTTGGCCACGCGGCCGCGTCATTGGCCGTTTTTGGCGCTTTGGCCGATATTGCTTTATTCGTGGTTTCTGTTTTTCTTTACCTTTGACTATTTGCACGCCAAAGAATATACCGGTATGCGCAGCACTTTTAATTTGTTGACGAACAAATACCGGGTACATGAAATTATGATAGATCCTTCTAACATGGGTTATCCGGAGGCCGCTATTCCGCATATGTTTGCGATGTATGTACCTAAGGGATACGACTTAAAAATGGTGCCGCTTTCCTTGGAAACGGCCGAACACGCGCTTACGGAACCGCGACCCTATATTGTGATGCCAGTGTGCGGGACTACGCATCTGGTTTACACTTCGTTGGTAACTGGCGTGGAGGAAGACGGTATCCCCATCGTTTTTAGCACCACGTGCACCTATAAGGGGCGAGCCGTTGCCTTTAAGGAGGGTAAAGGCCCCATGCCTTTACAAAAAGTATTAGAGCTAGATCCCAGTGAAGCTTCCGATATGCCGGGCAATATATCCGTGAATTGGGAAATACCGGAGCCCGTTAAGTCCGGACACGGATTTTAATTATG
Organism: Candidatus Avelusimicrobium intestinale; assembly: GCA_902765225.1. Taxonomy (GTDB): domain Bacteria; phylum Elusimicrobiota; class Elusimicrobia; order Elusimicrobiales; family Elusimicrobiaceae; genus Avelusimicrobium; species Avelusimicrobium intestinale. Next base: position 150,498 of record CACWYV010000002.1, on the reverse strand, counting down.
AAAAAAATTTCTCTCGTTTCCAGTGCGTATAACGAACAGGAAAATATTCCGCTTCTGTACGAGGCCGTCAAGGCCGAAATGGCCAAGTGGGCGGATAAATACACGTATGAGCATATTATATTGGATAATTGCTCTACGGATAATACGTTGGCCGTACTTCGCACCATAGCCGCCAAGGATAAGCACATCAAAGTAATTGCCAATATGCGTAACTTTGGTCACATCCGCAGTCCGCATTACGGCATCTTACAGGCGCAGGGGGACGCGGTTATTTATTTGGCGTCGGATTTGCAAGATCCGCCGGAGTTGATTTCTTCCTTTTTGGAGGCGTGGGAAAAAGGCGCCCTGGTGGTATTGGGGCAGAAACAGCAAAGTATGGAAAGCAGCCTGTTTTTTGCCGTGCGTAAATTTTATTATTGGCTTCTCAATCGGGTCAATGATTCCGGGGCCGAACTGGTGCCCAACTGTACGGGCTTTGGTTTGTACGATAAGCAAGTGGTGGATGAATTACGCCGGCTCAGTGACCCGTATCCGTACTTGCGCGGCTTGGTGTGTGAGTTGGGATACCCCAAAACGCTCATTCCGTTTGTGCAACCGGCTCGCAAACGGGGGATTACCAAGAATAATTTTTATACCCTATACGATAACGCCATGATCGGTTTTACCAACCACTCCAAAGTTCCGCTTCGTTTGGCTGCCTTGGGCGGGTTTGTGTTGGGGGCCGTTAGTTTTTTGTTGGCGTGTATCTATTTGGCGTTAAAACTGTGCTTTTGGGAGAAATTCCCTATGGGAACAGCCCCTATTTTGCTGGCGGTGTTGTTCTTTGCTTCCGTGCAGTTGGTGTTTTTGGGAGTGTTGGGGGAATATGTGGGGGCTGTGTTGACCCAAGTTTTGAAACGTCCGCTCGTGATAGAGAAAGAACGGATTAATTTTGATAAATAACTTTCTTGCGACATTTTTCCGTAAGCCGTTTGGTCCAATTTCTGACGTTAGTTTTGGAATAAGAAAAGCCCCTGCCTGTACGGTAGGGGTTTTTAGTGGGTCTCTATTCTATTTTTCCGTTCCCTAACGGCTGTTAAATTGCTACAATACCTATAATCCCTTGTTGTCTGAAAAGGGCAGATTTGTAATCGGATGAGGTAGTTATGAGCCGTAATTTGCTGGAAGAGAAAATTCCGCCGCAGGCCTTAGATGCGGAAATGGCCGTGTTGGGGGCGATGCTGCTGGACAGCGAAGCCGTGGAAGACGCTTTGGAAATTTTGAGGCCGGAACATTTTTATAAAGAGGCCCACCAGAAGATTTTTGCCGCTATGCAGTCGCTCGTAGAGCGCAACCAGGCGGTGGATATTGTTACGTTAAGTGAAGAATTAAAAAAGCGTAACCTGCTGGCCCAGTTAGGCGGCGAGGTGTACTTGACGCAGTTAGTAGATAAGGTGGCCACGGCGGCTCACGTGAAACACTATGCGGAAATTGTTTATAAAAAATATGTCGTGCGGGATTTAATCCGCACTTCTACCGCGCTGGTGCAACGTTGTTATAAAGAAGAAGACGATGACCCGCAAATTTTAATTGATAGCGCCGCGGATGAGATTTATAAACTCAGTCAAAAACAGAAATTGTCCGGCTTTATTTCGGCCAAAGATTTGGCCCCGCAGGTCATGACGGAGTTGGAAAGATCTTTCCAGAATAAAAACGCCATCCAAGGGGTTCCTACGGGGCTGGATGATTTTGACCACCGAACGGGGGGGCTACGTAAATCAGATTTAATTATTTTGGGCGCGCGCCCGAGCCAAGGTAAGACGGCACTGGCGTTAAATATTGCTCACCATGCGTGCGTAGAATGCGGCATTCCGGTGGCGTTTTTCTCGCTAGAGATGGGGCGTAACAGCATTTTTGAGCGGATGCTCGGGGCTGCTGCTATGGTGGAAATCCATAAATTGCGTACGGGTTGGTTTGACAGGAACAAGTGGTCGGATTTGACGCGCGAGTTGGGCCGTTTATCTGCCGCTCCGTTTTACATTGATGATACTTCCGGTATTTCCATTACCGAACTACGTATGCGTTCGCGGCGGTTGGCCAGCGAACTGAAAAAACAGGGCAAGGAACTGGGGCTTATTGTGATTGACTACCTGCAGTTAATTCGCGGCGGAGAACGGCGTATAGAAAGCCGCCAGCAGGAAGTGTCGGAAATTTCCCGTATGCTCAAAGATTTGGCACGTACGCTCAATGTACCGGTGATGGCCTTATCTCAGTTGAGTCGTAAAAACGAAGATAAAGCCCGTACCGATAACCGGCCGTTGCTGTCGGATTTGCGTGAATCGGGTTCTATTGAACAGGATGCCGATGTAGTAGCCCTGATTCACCGCGATTGGTATTATAAACGCGATGATGAATCGCTGAAAAATAAGGCCACGCTGATTATTGCCAAACAGCGCAATGGCCCGGTGGGAGATATTGATTTGGCATTTTTTGGTGAATATGCCTTATTTACCAATCCCGCACCCGAACACATGGAAACCGCCCAGGATGCCGGCGGAAGTACAGTGCTTGATTTGCCGGAATAATACAGGAGTCACGGATGACTTTACCGCTTTTGCGTCCCACATTTGCCGAGGTTGACCTTACCCGTTTGTTGGCCAATTTGGCCCGGATACGCCATACGGTAGGACCGCAGGTCAAGTTGTTGGTGCTGGTGAAGGCCAATGCGTACGGACATGGGGCCGTGGCTGTCAGCCGTTTTGTGCAAGAAGAAAAGTTAGGTGACTTTTTGGGGGTGGCATCGGTAGAAGAGGGAATAGAACTGCGCGAAGCCGGCATCACATTGCCGATACTCGTATTGGGCAGTCTATATCCGTTTGAAGCATTTGAACAGGCCATTACACACCGCTTATCTGTTACGATTGCCAGTTTGGAAGCAGCAAACGCGGTTTGCCGTATTGCGGAAAAATTGGGAAAAACCGCCCATTGCCACGTCAAACAAGATACGGGCATGGGGCGTATCGGTACGCGCCGCGGTAAGGTGATGGATGTGTTGGAGAGATTGCATAATAAACCGCACATTGTGTTGGAAGGATTTTTTTCTCATTTATCCAGCGTGGAGACGGACCCGGCTTTTACGGAGGAACAAATTGGGTATTACCGTGATACGTTAACCAATATGCAATTGCGGGGTATGACGGTTCATTACCGGCACTTGGCAGCTTCGGCGGCGATTGATGCCCGTTCCGATATTCATTACGATATGGTTCGTCCCGGCCACAGTGTGTACGGCTTAGAGCCGGGATACCAGCCGGTGTTATCTTTAAAAACACGTGTTGTATATGTCAAGGATGTTTCCACAGGGGGGAGTATTAGTTACGGGCGTAGTTTCCGGGCAGAAAAACCTATGAAAGTGGCTACCCTACCGATAGGATATGGGGACGGCTATTTGCGGGCTCTTTCTAATAAGGCCGAAGTGCTGATCAAAGGTAAACGCTGCCGGGTCCTGGGGAATATTACCATGGACATGATGATGGTAGATATTACGCACGTTTCTCCGGTGCAAGTGGGGGAAGAAGTAGTCGTTGTCGGGCGGCAAGGATTGGAAGAAATTACGCTCAAAGAACTGGCTAATTTAGCCGGTACGATTGATTACGAATTATGTACGTTGATTACGGCGCGTGTGCCGAGGATATATAAGAAATAATGTTTACGGCAATCGGGAAGTATATGTTTAATTTGTTTAGCCAGGTCGGCGGAGCCACCCGGATGGTGAGTTCGGCCGTATTTTGGACGTTACATGCCCGGTTTGAAACCCGCCAAGCGGTAGCACAGAGCGTAACGATTGGAGTGGAATCGTTCGGTGTTACGGCACTGACCAGTTTGTTTACCGGGATGGTACTGGCCCTGCAAGCCGGTAATACCATTGGCAATATCTTTGGAGATCCTATTTTTGTGGGAACGATTGTGGCTTTTTCGCTCATTCGCGAGCTAGGCCCTGTGTTAACCGGGGTGGTAATTTCCGGTCGGGCCGGGGCGGCGGTAACGGCGCAAATCGGTACGATGGCGGTAACTGAACAAATTGATGCTTTATATACCCTGGGAACAAACCCCATCCGTTATTTGGTGATTCCGCGGATGTTTGGGTTTATTCTCACCATGCCTATTTTAACGTTATTTTCCAATGTGTTCGGTGTGTTGGGCGGCTATTTGGTAGCGGTGTACGCGCTGGGTGTACCCGGAGAAGTATATTTTACCGATATTACTACTTTTATGGGTGTGAGCGATTTTATGCACGGATTTATTAAATCGTTCATTTTTGCTTTCATGATTGCCACGGTGTGTTGTTACAAGGGCATCAGCACGCGCGGTGGGGCCGAAGGAGTAGGTAAATCCACCACAGGAGCAGTGGTCACCACGATTGTTCTTATTTTGGTGTTGGATTATTTCTTAACCGCTATTTTGACGGCGTTCGGGATTTGATATGATAGAGATACGCAATTTACGGAAAAATTTTGGTGAGAAAAAAGTACTTAAAAACGTCAACCTGACCATTCCGGAAGGAAAAGTGACGTGTATTTTAGGGGGATCGGGTTGTGGGAAAAGCACGTTAATCAAGTGTATGATACGGCTCATTGATCCCAACGGCGGCCAAATTTTAGTGGACGGAAAAGATATTACCAAAATCCGTAGCGAAGTAAAGATGGCGGCTATCCGGCGCCATTTTGGATATTTGTTCCAGGAAGGGGCGTTGTTTGATTCTATGACGGTGGGAGAGAATGTCGCCTTTGGATTAAAATATTTAACGGATGTTCCGCCCAGCCAGTACGCGCGTATCATCCGCGAGAAATTAGCCCTTGTCGGTTTGCGCGAAGACGTGGCTGCTCTCAACCCCAGCGAACTTTCCGGCGGGATGAAGAAACGGGTGTCGCTTGCACGGGTATTGGCCGTATCTCCCAAGGTCATTTTATACGATGAACCGACGACGGGTTTGGATCCGATTATGTCGGATATCATCAGCGATTTGGTATTGGACTTAAAAGCCAAACTGGGGGTAACCTCGGTGGTGATTACGCACGATATGCATTCGGCATTTAAAATTGCCGATTACATCGCCTTTTTGTACGAAGGCGAGATATTGCTTCATGGTACACCGGATGAATTCCGCAAGACGGAAAATCCGTATGTCAAGCAATTCGTTACCGGGTCAAGCCATGGGCCAATTCAAATGAAACTCATGCGGGAATAACCGCGGAGCAATTTACGGGTAAAAGGATATAGCCAATGAAACCAGAAACGAAATTAGGTATTTTTACGGTTGTCGGGTTAATCGTATTTGGATTTTCGCTCTATTTTTTAGGGGGTATTTCCGTCACGCGGACATACCAACTCAACGTCAAATTCGCGGATGTTTCGGGCTTGCCCGTTAAAGCGCCGGTTAAACTCTCCGGGGTGGAGATAGGTAAAGTCAAGCAAATTAAAATAGAAAACGGCGAAGTGGTAGTCGTGACGGAGATCCAAGAGGGGGTGGAAATACACCGCGGCGCGCAGTTTTCCGTCGTGATGACCGGAATCATTGGTACAAAATACCTGAAAATTGTGCAGGGCCCTGCTTCTGCTTCTGTATATGAAGATGGGGCATACATCACCGGGGTGGATGAAATACCGATGGATGTGATGATTACCCAGACCATGAACAGTATCAAAGACTTTGTAGACAGTATCAATAACCAGGGAGCGTTCGGCGCCAAACTCAACGACACCATGGTGGAAGTACGCCAGTTGTCGGCTTCACTCAATCAAATGGCGGCAGCCTTACGTCCCTATATGATGCGTACGATGGGGAATTTAGATTCTGCCAGTATGCGGCTTAATGACCTAATGGCTAAGGCCGATGCGTTGATTACCAGTATCAACGAGGGAGAAGGAGTTATTGGCAGTTTAATCAAAGATCCGCAAATGAAGGAAGAAGTCAAAGCAAGCGTTACCGATTTGAAAGAGACGATGGCTGATGTCAAAACCTTTGTGGGTAAAATGAGCCGCTTCCGCGTTTATTGGGATTACGACTTTTTCTATATGCCTACGGCTCACTTGTCGTCCAGCGATTTGGCACTGGAGATTTTCCCGGGCAACGGTTATACGTTCTACCGCGTTGGAATGGCCAATATGGGCAACGAAGACGACCGCTTGGATAGCCGGGATTATTTGGAAAAAAACAAACTGGATGTGCGCTTGGGCTTCTACAACGATTGGGCTAAATTCTCGGCAGGGTTGATCCGCGGTGGCGGCGGTGTGGCGTTGGAAGTCAAACCGTTTAAGGATATGGATTTCTTTGACCGCTTTACCTTGGCCGGCGAGTTGTATGATTGGGGCCGGGACCGTGTAATTAATGGGCGCAATTTTAATAAACCCAATTTAAGTTACGGAGTGGACTTCCGCATCAACCGGTATGTAACCGCCGGAGCCTGGGTACGTGATGCTTTGGAAACCAACGATGTGGCGGTCAAGGCCAATATTTCGTTCAATGACCAGGATATCTCGTCTTTCTTTGGAATGGCGGCCATGGCCGGTAGCCGGTAACGGAGAGCGTCATGAAGTTTAGGACGGTTTTTGTCTGCCAGAAATGTGGTTATGAGTCCCCTAAGTGGGCGGGTAGATGCCCCGAATGTGGAGAGTGGAACTGCCTGACGGAAGAAGTAAAAGCGCAGGAAACCAAAAAAACCGCGGCGCGTACACGCAGTTTTACGGATTTTTCGTCGGAAATTGTCAAACTGTCGGATAGTAAATCGCAACAAGAGGTCCGTATTCCCACTCACATTAGCGAGTTTGACCGCCTTTTAGGCGGGGGACTTGTCAAAGGGCAGTTGACCCTTTTGGCCGGGGCACCGGGTATAGGCAAATCCACGCTTATGTTGCAGGTGGCTGCGGCTCTTTCCAAAGATTATAAAGTGTTGTATATTTCCGGCGAAGAAAGCACCAGCCAGATTGCCGGACGGGCCCAACGGCTTGGCGTCCAAGGGGAAAATATCTTCTTGCATTGCGAAACAGATATTCAAAAAATTGTAGAGTCTGTATCCAATGTGAATCCCGATGTGCTGATTTTAGATTCTATTCAAACGGTTTATCATCCTGAATTTACTTCTTCTGCGGGAACGGTAGCGCAAGTACGGGAATGTACCAGTGAACTGGTGCGGTTGTGTAAACCCAAAGGTATTATGACATTTGTGTTAGGGCACGTAACGAAGGACGGGGAGTTGGCCGGACCGAAAATTTTAGAACATATGGTGGATTGTGTGCTCTATTTTGATACCGAGAAAGACAACGTCCTACGTTTGTTGCGCCCCCATAAAAACCGTTTTGGTTCTACCGATGAAATCGGACTGTTTCGTATGACGTCTTCCGGTTTGGTGTCGGTGGAAAATGCCAGCGAATGTTTTGCGGAAACATCGCGCGAGCGGGCTTTGAAGGGCCGGGCCTATTCGTTATCGTTGGAAGGATCCCGCCCGTTACTAACGGAAGTGCAGGCCTTGGTTTCGCCTACACGGTTCCCGTATCCGCGGCGGGTAGCCACGGGGGTGGATTTAAATCGGTGTCTGATGCTTTTTGCCGCACTGGAAAAACACATCGGGCTTTCGCTGGATAACAAAGATATTTTCGTCAGTTTGGCCGGAGGCGTCAAACTCAAAGACCCGGCGTTGGATTTAGCCATTTGCGCGGCCGTAATCAGTTCCTGCCGGGATATACCGATTGCGCACGACAGTATGTTTATGGCCGAAGTAGGTATTTTGGGCCAGGTGGCCAAGATACCGCTGGTAGAACGGCGTATAGAAGAAGCGCGTCGGTTGGGATTTGCCAAAACATATACAGCGATAGTCAGCCGGGCGGAAAAATCTAAACTGAAAGGGATGACGCTAATGGAATTAAGCGATTTAAATGATTTGTCCCGTCAGTTGCGGTAAGTTTTCCGATATTGGCTGCCAATCTAAAATGCCCCGCGGTATAGCGGGGCATTTTTACAGAGAGCAAGAGCGGTTAATCTTCCGATCCTAATTTAGCTAACTGTTCACGCAACGTAGGCCAATTGGTATCTACGTCGGAAGACCTGTCAAATAACATCTGAAAATACAGTTGCCGTTCTTCCCGTTCGTTTTCCTTTTGTACGTGCAAGGGAATTTCGGAGATTAATTCTATGCTATTTTTATACACCTTTATAAATCCATATTCCTTAAAGTCTTTGTTATCTTCATTGTAATTCTGAAAGTAGACTACGTTGCGCCAGGGAAAATCCTGCCGGTTCAGTTCAATTACAATGGCGCCGGTCTTGCCTTCGCGGGAAAAAATAATAGCCCGATTAGCCAACTGTTTTTGTTTTTTAAGCCGCCTAATATTCAGCAAATCGAAGGAGGTTTTTCGGTCGCTTAAAAGCAAGGTGTTGCCGTGCGTGACAATGCGCCAGGTCATTTCGTAATGGTACATATAGAACGCTTCCAGGCCGCCTTCGGCTGTAGCGTGTAAGGGTCGGCCCTGGGTATCACGTTGGTCAACCGTAAAAGTGGGTTCATTAAACGGAGAATACGTTTCCGTTTGACTGGGGGAAAACTCCTTTACAGTCTGTTGCCAATGATCCGGTTGGGCGGTTACGGTGGTTAATTTTATTGTTCCAAAAGGATATTCCTCTTCGGCCATATCTATAAAATACGGGCCTTTAGTGTTCGGAATTCCTTGTATGTAGCGCAGCCCGGTTCTTTTACAAAGACTCTCCCAACCGTCGCTTCCGCCGTGAAATTTTCCCTTGGCTAAATCAATCAGATTAATTATTCCGTCTGCGTCGTCGCACGTCAGGCGTCGCGCTCTTTTCATGATAGAGGCCGGCGTATTAGGGGTGCTGTGAACGGCGTCGGAATTGTTCCGTCCGCCGGATAAAAAAGAAATATATTGGTCAGATAAGCCCAAGGAGTGGCCTATCTCATGCAACGCGAAGGAAGTGGAATCGCGGCGAAAATAAAAAGGCGTGTGGGCAGAAAGAAACAGGATGGGTTGTTCGGAAAAATCAGGAGAATACACGTAGCAACCCAAGTTGTTGGGGCCGCAATTTTCCCGTAAGATTTTTAAATTTTTTGTAATAATTACACGGATATCTGCCTGGGCCAAATCGTTCACAAATTCTACTTGAATACCGCGGTCTAAGAGGGGAAGAATATCAGCGAACTCATTTTCCCGTCCGGATTTTCGGATTGTTTGGGCAGTATGGGTAAACCAAGTGTTATAGGATTGGGCTACTAACTGCCGAAAAGAACTGGTATCCTGCAGGGTATTTTCGGTAGAGGGTTGGGGGTTGTTTGCCAACGCCTTGGCTAAATCTTGGGCGAGAATCTGATCGTCTTCTTTTTCTTCTTCCTCTAATTTGGAGAGGTATATTTTCACCGGTTTCCCTTTCAAAATAGAGAAAATCAAAAACGGATATTTGACTTCTTCCTGACGGGCGGTAGCTTGCATTTGTCGTGTGAAATTTCCCAAAACGCCCCATTCGCTGGCCAACGCACTGACACTGAATAAACAACATACAAAGGCAAAAAGTTTTTTCATCAATATCCTCCGTCGGAACCTATACTCATATTATAGGCACTAAACGGTTGCATAACAAGGGCCAAAAGACCTAGAGGAAAGGGGTAAAAAGTCCTAGGGGAAATTGGGCCCCCATAAAAAAGCCACGGATTTTATCCGTGGCTTTTAGAAAGACAGTTCTTTATTTAACTCCGGCGACGAAGAGCATTTTCTCACGTAATTCTTCCCAGTTCATAGTGCGCGTCTTTTTTTCCAAGGCGATGGTGATATTCATACTCTGATTATATCCGGAGTTGGCATCCATCGGTTGTGCCGAAGCCAGATTGGGAGTAGGTAACGGTTGTTCGTCTATGACTTCATATTTCCCGTCGGATAACGGACGTACCGTTAAGGACGCTGTCACACGGCTTTCACCAGTTGCACAGGCATCGGCATCATCACAGTAAACCACATGACGGTCATAATTGGGAGCAACCGATACATGCAATGTTTTTACCTTACCTCCTTCTACATATTTGTAAAAACTTGCCCTGGTAGAGGTTTTGTTCGTAGAAGAGCCGTTGGGGGTGCTCCTTATACTTTGCATCAGCAAGAACTCATCTCCCCGTACGATAAGTCGTTCCTCAAATCCGTGGTGATACATAAAGAACGCTTCTGCTCCGTCTTTTGAAACACTATGCACCGGGCGGTCCTGACTATCCTTTTCCACAGTACGAAATTTGTGACTTTGGAAAGGGGTGTACGTTTCGGTACGGCTCGGCTCAAAAGTTCTTTGCGTTTTCTTCCGATCACGAATGGTAGTTAGCAGATAATGTCCTTCTTCCTGTTGATCCGCATCCTTGAGGATAAAATAGGGGCCTTTCCCGGTAGGAATACCGGCCATATAGTGAGTTTTGTCATGACAGAAACTGTTCCAGCCGAAGGGATACCAACGGAATGGATATGATTCTGCCTGTTCATAACGGGTAATATCTATCAGGTTAATGAGCCCATCCAAGTCATCACAGGTAAATTCCAAGCTGCCTCCCATCAGGGACTCGCGGACAACCGGCGTGCTATGCAGCGGGTCTTGCAATTGAGTACCAAGCTCCGTTCTTTTCGGAGCAATTTGGGGAGCCAAGCCCAGTGATATCCCGGCCGCATATCTTAACAACCATTTCCGGTTCGTTTTTGCCGGCAGTTTATCGGCAATTACCAAGTAAGGGAGTTCATCAAAAGAACTGGTCTGCAGCAGGCAGGCATCTTCCCTGAATTGGTGTCTGCAAGCTTGTTTGCTTACCGATACGTCATCTGCCACAATGACGATTAGATTGGCTTGGAAAGGATCTTCGGTCCGTTGAATGATTGTACCTGCACCCAAGGTGGCCATAACGTCTGCAAATTCATTAAGAAGATCAAGCTCTTGAGTCGCAAAGGAAAACCAATCGTTATAAGCTTGCTTGAGTTCTGTAAAGAACTTAGGCGAATTTACCGATTCCAATACGCCGTTTTGTCGCAGATAAAAATCTAAATCAGTCATTTCTTCCGGTTGGGCCAGGAACCGTCTGTCCTCAGCCGTGTAAGCCCGCAAACGCTGCAAATAGATGCGAATAGGTTGATAATTTACAACCGGATGAACCAGAAAAGGAAAAGCCTTTCCTTGGTTAGCGAGGTGGTTGGTAACCACGACATTCTGGTCCAACCCCCACCCGAAAGCCAGTGTGCTCATACAGCACACCATAAGTCCCCACACGAATATTTTTTTCATACACATTCCTCTCTCATATACTTATAATTAAATTATGGAGATAAAATAGTGTCTGTACAAGGGTCTAAAGACCTAATTGAATTTGGAAAAAGGACCTAGAAAAAAGGGACAAAAGGTCCTAGGAAAAATTGGGCCCTAAAAAAGCCACGGATAAAATCCGTGGCTTGTGGAAATCACCTATTTATTTGGCAGTGGCAAACTTAATCATTTGCTCGCGCAATTCTTCCCAACTCATAGCGCGTAGTTTTTTCTCTACGGCAATGGTGATATTCATACTTCGGTTGTATCCGGAGTCGCTTAAGGGTGTTACAGATTCTCTGGGGGTGCGTAACGGTTTTTCCTCAACGATTTTCGTTTCTCCGTTGGCCAAGCGTACAGTTAACGAGGCCATGACCGTTTCTGCCTGGTCTGCATATGCATTTACGTCATTATAGAAAACGACTTCCCGTTCGTTGGCAGAAGAAGGGGTCATCACCAACGCTTTCACCTTTCCATCTTCTACATATTTGACGGAATGGTTTAGCAGAAATTCTTTGCGGTTAAGGCGGCCGTTAGGAATGGTTTTTCTGGATTCTTTTAGTAAGAATTTATCTCCCCGTACTACCAACCGGTCTGTGTATCCATAGTGGTACATGAAAAATTCTTCTATTCCGTCCGCCGTGATACCATGTACCGGACGGTCTTGGTTATCCCTTTCATCTATATTAAATACGGGCTCATGAAAAGGTGTATACGTTTCCGTATCGCTCGGCTCAAAGGTCCGGTCTGTGATTTCCCGGGAACGGACGGTGGTAACAATATAATGTCCGATTTCGTCTTCTTCGGCATCATTTTTGATAAAATAAGGCCCTTTATCCACGGGAATACCGGACACGTAGGAAATTCCGTCATGGCATGTACTCCGCCATCCGTAAGGATACCACCGGAATACGTTGGGATCTCTCTGCCTGGCGTAAAAGGTGACATCTATCAAGTTAATGATTCCATCCAAATCATCACACGTAAATTCCCGATGACCGCCCATCAAAGATTGGCGAAGGATGGGCAGACTGTGCATAGGGTCCGATAACTGCATGCCCAATTGGTCTTTCCCCGGAGCAATTTGGGGGGTCAAGCCGAGCGATATGCCGGCCGCATATCTTAACAATAGGTTGCGGTTCGTTTTCTCCGCCGATTTGTTGACTATCACCAAATGCGGTGGCTCATCGTTAGCCTGGGCTTGCAGGAAACAGGCATCTTCCCGGAATTGAGTTTCGCAGGCGCGTTTACTGACCGACATATCATCCGCCAAGACGACAAATACATCTGCCTCGGAAGGATCCTGGGTTTGTTGAAGAGTTATACCGCTCTTCACAATGGATTCAATATCTTTGAATTCTCTCCACAGGAAAGGGAAATCTTCAAAGTGGTTGTAGATAAGAGAAAACCAATCGTTATAAGCTTGTTTCAGTTCCGCAAAGAATTTGGGCGAATTCAACGGTTCCAGTGCGCCTACTCTGTGTAAATAGGCATTTATGTACGTGCCCCTTTGCGCTTTGACGAAGGGCCGCTTATCTTCCGCAGTGTAGGAACGCAACCGTTGCAAATAGACCCGGACGGGCTTCCCATGGACGGCCGGATAAATTAAGAACGGATAACCTTCTTCTTGGCTGGCTAGGTTGTTGGTAACCACAACGTCTTTGTCCAACCCCCAACCAAAAGTCAGTGTGCTCATGCTGCACAACATTAGTCCCCACATGAATATTTTTTTCATACACGCTCCTTATATTGCCTACACTTACATTATGAACATAAAAAAGATTCACAGCAAGGGTCCAAAGACCTAATCGGCGTAGGAAAAAGGACCTATCGTTAATTAGGTCTTTTGGTCTAATTTTTTAGTAAAAACGAGGGAATTTTCGTTTATCTCAAAAGGGGACCCATGAACTCTACGAGGAAAAATGCTGCTTTACATTTTCCGAAGGACCCAGACGGATCTAGGCCCTTCGGTACCTAAACACCGGAAATCTTACTTAAAGTTGGCAGTTCCCAACTTCTGTTGTAAGTAGGTTTTCAAACCGGACGTGTCCGCCGTGTGCGACAAGGCTTCCTGGTAACTGATTTTCTTTTGGATGTACAAGTCACCTAAGGCCTGGTTCATGGTGATCATTCCCAGTCCGGCGTTGGTTTGCATGGTGGAAACGATCTGTTCGGCCTTCCCATCACGGATTAAACTGCGTACGGCGGAGTTGGCCAGTAACACTTCCGCGGCCATGACACGCCCGCCGGTTAACGTGGGGATTAACTGTTGGGAAATAATGGCCTCCAACACGAATGACAACTGCGTGCGGATCTGCGGTTGTTGGGTGGGCGGGAAGACGTCAATGATACGGTTGATAGACTGCACGGCATCATTGGTGTGCAGGGTGGCAAATACCAAGTGCCCCGTTTCCGCCAGCGTCAGGCAGGATTCCATGGTTTCTATATCGCGCAACTCGCCAACTAGAATGATATCCGGGTCTTCGCGCAGGAAGTGTTTTAAGGCCGCGGCAAACGATTTGGTGTCCGCGCCGACTTCGCGCTGGTTGATAATACTGCGTTTATGCGGATGAACGAACTCGATAGGATCTTCTACCGTCAAGATGTGGTTGCTTTCGTTCATATTGAGGTAGTTAATCATACTGGCCAAGGAGGTAGATTTACCTGAACCGGTGGCTCCGGTAACGAGTACCAAGCCCTTGTTGAGTTTCATGATGTTGTAAACAACCGGAGGCAAGTTGAGTTCTTCAAACGATTTAAATTCATTGGGAATGGAACGCAAGGCAGCGGCCACATTACCGCGTTGCTTATAGACGTTAACGCGCAACCGGCCCAACGAACGCAACCCGATAGAGCAGTCCAACTCCCAGGTATCTTCAAACACTTGACGTTGTTCGTCGTTCAAAATGGAATAAATCAAGATTTGGGCACTTTCTTTGGTGAGCGGTTCAAACGGTGTTTGATACAGCCGGCCCTGAATACGAAGTACAGGCGGTACACCGACCGTCAGGTGAATATCGGAAGCATTTTTTGCTTTCATGAGTTTGAACAAATCGTCCATCGTTGCCTGAGGCAAATTTTGCGTCGTCGGTTCTGCCATAAAAGACCTCTCTCGTTCTAGTTTATATTCCTTTCACTACAAGTTATTTCCCATCAAATCTGCCGTTGCTTGGTTCAGTGCACCCGTTACCCGCCCGCTGGAACTTTCCACTTCAAAGAGATAAATAGCCGGCGGAGCAGGCGGTTGCTCTACCTTGTATTTTACAATATATAAGCCGTTCTGCGCAGGTTGCGCAGACCAACGCTGCTGGTCTGACGAATCTGCCTGGGTGGCATAGACCTGTGCGAAGTAATCACGTACCGTGCGGCGGTTTTCGTTCAAGGGATAATTCTGCACGGCGGCTATAGCTTGTTGAGCCAGTCGGCCTTCTGAAACCGGGGGTACAGTTGTTGCGGCTGCTACCGCCGAGGAAGCGGAAACCTGCGCGGGGCGGAACAAAGCCGGCATAAAATACCATAACAGACACCCGCCGCCGATAGCCAGACTCAGTCCTGCCGCAAGGATCCATTTGTGCCCGGCGGAGTGGGTAAACGGAGGAGTGATTGGGTCGGCCGTTCCCAAATCAGCGAACACTTGCGCTGCCAGCAGGGCCCGCGGGGTAGACATTAGGAGCGGGCTGGGAGCGGTCCGCAGGATGGCTTGCGTAGCCGGACGGGCCGGTAAGATAGCCGCTGCGCCTGCCAGTCGGTCCCTCTGTACGGAAGCCGAAGAACGGGAGGCCTGTGGGGCAATCCGTAAGGGCTGTGGACCCAGTTTCTTTTGTAAAATTTGTTGGAGCAGTGCGGCCGATTTTCCACCGTCTTGCGCTGATACCGGACTTATAGAACCTGCTTGCAGCACCGGGGGGGTATATTCTTCTGGTGAAACTTCTACCATAGGCATTTGGCAGGAGGAAGAAGTATTGATTCCGGTTCCTGCGGAGGAAGAAGCCATGGCGTGTTGAGCGGTGGCTACTTGGGCCATTACCGGTTCACTTTCCAACAGTCGCGCCAAGCGGCCTGTGTAGGAATTAAAACGGAACGTCTTAAAGAAAGTAGCGGGCTGCCAACCGGCCGAGTCTTCGCTCGTTCCCTCGGCGCAAATCATACTGGCCGCGGAAAAATCCGTTCGCGCCGCCAGTTCCTGTGGCGTAAACGGTCCGACTACGTCATTTCCGTCAAAAAACCAGTATTTCACAATACACACTCCCGTTAACAAACAGGTGTTTTGCAATAAGTCACCGCTTTTTTGAGTCGCTCCAGTACGGTGTCTTTGCCCATATATTCTAGCATCTTAAACAAAGTCGGTCCATGGGTACGGCCGGAAACAGCTACCCGGATCGGGTGAAAAATCTGCCCTGCTTTTAAGCCGTTTTCTTTGGCGGTGGTGCGGGCCGCTGTTTCCAAATGGGTTTCGGTAAAGTCAGTTAGTTTCCCGTAGGCGTCTATGATGAGTTCCAACGCTTGTTTGGCTTCCGGCTTGCCGAACACTTTGTCCAGGGCCTCTTGTTCAAAAACAGGGTCTTCAAAGAAGAAACGTATTAAATCCGGGATTTCCGTTAAGAGCTTATATTTTTCTTGCTCCAAAGAAATAATCCCTTCCAATTTTTCGCGGCTTACGCCGGACACATTGATACCGGCTTTTTGAATAAACGGCAAAGCCAGGTCTGTTAAGCGCGGTAGCGGTGTGGCGCGGATATATTCCCCATTCATCCAGTTGAGTTTTTCCGGGTCCATGACGGCGGGGCTGGGTTGGCAACCGGCAATATCAAATTTTTCTTCCAATTCGCCGGGAGCAAAAAGTTGTTGGGAATCGCTGGTGGCCCATCCAAGTAGGGCCAAATAGTTTTTGAGGGCTTCGGGCAGATAACCCATATTGCGAAATTCTACCACATTGGTAGCCCCATGACGTTTAGACAATTTTTTCCCGTCCGGTCCGTGAATCATAGACAGGTGGGCAAAGATAGGTTCTTTCCAACCCAGTGCACGGTAAAGTTGGATTTGCGCCGGTGTGTTGGAAATATGGTCGTCGCCACGGATGACGTGCGTCATGCGCATCAAGTGATCATCTACCACCACTGCAAAGTTATAGGTGGGATAACCGCTTGTTTTTTGAATCACGAGGTCGTATAAATCTTTGCTGGCAAATTTCACATGCCCGCGGATTAAATCATCCCACTCCACATCTCCTTCTTGCGGCATACGGAAACGGATGACGTATTTGCGCCCTTGGGCTTCCAGTTCTTTTTGTTGTTCGGGAGTTAAATGGGCGCATTTCCCGTCGTATTTCGGTGGGCGGTGTTCTGCCAAACATTTTTGGCGGTTGGCTTCTAATTCTTCTTCCGTGCAGTAGCACTTGTAGGCTTTGCCTTCGGCAAGCAACTGGTCAATGTATTTTTTATAAATTCCCTGGTCGGCACGGATGGCCTGGTAATACGGGGCATCGGGCCCTTTGTTCGTGCCGTCAGGCATCGGGCCTTCGTCCCATAATAAATTCATCCACTGCATTCCTTCAAAAATAGCGTCGGTGGACGCCTGGGTGGAGCGTTCTTCGTCCGTGTCTTCAATGCGAAGCAGAAACGTCCCTTTGTTCTTTTTGGCAAATAAATAGTTAAATAACGCAGTGCGTACTCCGCCGATATGTAAAAATCCGGTAGGAGACGGTGCAAAACGAACTCGTACAGTCATAGCAATTTTTTCCTCTTGAATATGAATATACTATATTATAACTTTTTATTTGGTAAAGTATAAGTATTCTTAGGTTAAGGAAGGAATATATGATTGCTTTTTTTATGTTATCTACGGTTGTTATTTGGGGAATGTTTGCCGCTACGGGGTTGTGGTTATGGGTGTGTTTCCCGGCTTTGGGTAAATTCAGTCCCGCCGGCGTATGGCCGCTTGTAGGCACGGGAATTGTGCTGGCAGGCTTGGCATTTACCCGTACGCACTATAATGTGTTTACCAGTGTGTTATATTACACTTCCTATATTTTGTTTGGGTTGGCGTTTATTGCGTTTTGTGTAACGGCGGGAAGTGCGGTATTGCTGGGGGTATGTAAAATGCTGCACATTTCCGCGCGTACCTGTTTGGGAATAACCAGTGTGTTGGTAACCGTTGTGTTGTTCGGGTGCGCGGTCTGGGGAGGATTTTCTGCGCCTGCTATCAAACGCATTTCCTTACAAATACCCGGTATGGAGCCGCTTAAAATTGCGTTGATTTCTGATGCCCATTTGGGGATGGGTGTTTCGTACGGACGGTGGGATAACGCACTCGCCCGTCTGGAGAGCGAAAAGCCGGACCTGGTGTTAGTGTTGGGAGATGTGTTTGAATACGGAGCGGATGCCGATAAATACGCTGCGCGGTTGGCCGCCTTCCAAACACCGCTGGGGACCTACGGAGTACTGGGTAATCACGAATATTACAACAACTTTGCGGCAGCCGTAGATTTTTATCAAAAAGCCCGTATTTCATTACTGCAAAATGAAATAGCAACGGTTGGGGGGATGCAGGTTGCCGGACTCAAGGATATTCATACGGCGCGTGTCACCCCGCAGGAAACGGTGGCCTTGTTGTCTTCTGCCGACGCCGCCAAGCCGCTTATTTTGCTTTCCCATACCCCGCTCTATGCCGAGGAGGCCGCCGCCAACGGAGTAAAATTGATGTTTAGCGGGCATACTCACAATGGGCAAATTTGGCCGTTTAATTATTTAGTTAAATTACAGTTTCCGCGTGTGTACGGACTCTTTGACGTAAACGGGATGAAGTTTTACATTACGTCGGGAATGTTTTATTGGGGGATTCCGCTGCGGCTCTTCGCGCCGGCGGAACTGCCAATCATTGAAGTAAACCGCTAATTTTTGGAACGGCGTGCTGCTATAAATTCGTAGATGGCCGGCAAGACGGAAATAACAATGATGGCCATAATTACGTAATGGAAATGGTTTTGCACAAGGGGCAAATCAGCAAAGAAATATCCTCCTAACGTAAACAGACACACCCACAATCCGGCCCCAATCACATTGTAAAAAGCGAAGTGAAAATACGTCATTTTGCCAATGCCCGCTACAAACGGAGCAAACGTACGGATAATGGGAATAAACCGTGCTAAAATGATTGTTTTCCCGCCATATTTTTCGTAAAAAGCATGGGCTTTTAAGAGGTGATTTTTGTTAAGGAAAATACTGTCCGAACGTGTAAATACTTTAGGTCCTAACCACTTGCCGATTTCGTAGTTGCAAAAATCGCCCAATACCGCCGCCACCAGTACAACGGGTATCACGAGCCATAAGGAAATGGCACTCCCGGCCGTAGCGGCCAGCGCCCCACACGCAAACAGGAGCGAATCCCCCGGCAAAAACGGAGTCACCACTAGGCCAGTTTCACAAAAAATCACGATGAATATGACCACATACAACCATATTCCCATCCACCCGGCCCAAGCGTTTAGATGAACATCCAAATGCAAAAAAATATCTACCAGTTGTGTTAAAAATTCCATAGGTATATTATAGCAAACCTCTGTAAGAAAACTCCGGCGGTGGGCATCGGTACCGAAACAGGAAAGGATACCTCCGTGTCTGTTTATCTGAACAACGTAAGTAAAATACCTTTGAGGGTAATTTGGGGGTCGCTTCCCGTACCCGATTTGAACGCGGCATCGGCTTCAATCAATCGGTTTAATGTAGTGAGGAACTGTTTTTGATTGGGGAAGCTACGCGCGGCACTGACTAGCCGGCCTTCCCAGGGAAAGAGCCCTGCGGCGCGAATGATATCGCCGGACGGAACGCCGCCTTCGCTGAGGCGTTTGATGCGGGCCATTTTGAGAATCGGGAACGTCATTTTGGAAAGGACGGCCACCGGTTCTTCGCCGTCATCCAATAACTTGGTTACCAGTTTAAGAGCTTTTGTTTTGTTACAAGATAAAATAGCATTGGCCAGTTCAAAGGGGTTTTCCTCTTTGCTAAACCCGATGCACGCCAAAACATCTTCTTGGGTGATTTTTTTATCAGTCCGGTCCCACGCGTAAAGGGCCAATTTTTCAATTTCATTTTCCAACGCGGCCAGTTCGGTTCCCACGCTTTGGCATAGTAAATTTACTGCCTCAAAATCAGCCGTTAGTCCGCGGGCTTTGAGTTTGTTTTGGGCCCACAAATTCAGTTCGGCCTGTTTCAGTTCGGCAAACTCTGCCACTTGTCCGTTAGCCGTACAGACGTCGGTTAAAGCTCGGTCTGTTTTAATTTTTTTAGCGTCGTTGTGCGTCAGTACTAACGTAGTTGTGGGCAGCGGGTCCGTCAGGTAGCGCATAAGCGCGGCCTTGGGTTCTTTGCGCAGTTTTTCTATACCCGTTAATACAATCATCCGCGCCGTAGAAAAAACCGGGGCCGTATTGGCTAAAGCCAATACTTCGCCCAAATCGGCCTTATCGGCGGGAGAAGTAAAAAAATTAAAGTCATCGGGTTGCAAGACCCCGCGGATTTTTTGGATGATTTCTTGCTTGCGGTAGGTGTCTTCCCCCGTCAGCAAATATACGGGGGATACTTTTTGGGCGGCCAATTGGGCCTGTAATTTTTCCGCGGTCAGTTTGGGCATGGGTCAATCGGTAATTGTGGTATATTGGGGATTATTCATTACTTTCTTTTTATTTTCGCTCCAGACGGAACCAAAGCCTTCCACCGTCCGTTTAACAATATCCCGTGCCAATTGCCCGAACACTTCGTCGCGCGCTTGGACTTCGGTCATACCGCCGGGCAAGGTGGATGCGGCGTAAATTTGCGTGCCCATAAAAGCGGGTTCGCGCCAAACGGGTTGGTTGGTGGTTTTATCCATAAACACTACGTCCAGCCAAATGTTCATCTTATAAACGGTAGGAATGAGTTGGCTGTCGTACTGGACGGGTACGTTTAAATAACGCGAAATCGTGGTGACGACAACGCCTTCCGCGCCGTCGTTTTCCGGTACGATTTGGTAGGAACCGTTGCGTAGAAATTCATCATACAGTTCGTTATAAAATTTATCTTCCAGGGCAAATACTTCTGTCTTGTTAAGAATTTGCCGCACCGCAATTTTTTTGATGTGTTGCGGCATAATTTGCGCCTGTGGTGTGTAAACCGTTCCTTCGCTGGCGCAGGCCGCCAAGATGGCGGCGACACAACCGGTAAGTAATAGCTTTTTCATACGGGCTCCGTTATTTTTGGGGTGCGGCCACCAGACTGACCATCCGGCCCGGTACCACAATAATTTTTTTCACCTCTAGCCCTTCCAAACTGCGTTGGACTTTCGGGCTGGCCAGGGCCGCTTTTTCTACCGCTTCGCGAGTGGCGTTGGCGGGAACGGAAATGCGGTCGCGCACTTTGCCGTTGACCTGTACGCCCAGTTCTATGCTGTCTTCCCGCAACAGGTTGCTGTCTGCCTGCGGCCAAGCGGTCTGCAAGAGAAACTCCGTATGCCCGTGCTGTTGCCAAATTTCATCGGTGATGTGTGGGGCAAACGGGTGCAAAAGTTGCAAGAATGTCTCAAACGTTTTGCGGTTTACTTGCGGCAGTTTGCTTAAATCATTAAACAACACCATCAAGGCAGAAATAGCCGTATTAAAACGGAAATTTTCAATATCGTCCCCTACCTTGACGATGGTTTGATTTTTCAAAATTTCACTTTTTTTAGGGCAAGGTTCGTCGGTTAAGGTAACGGTTTCGCTCCAACCGTACACCCGTTTTAAAAAGCGCGATACCCCTTCAATGCCTTTCATATCCCACGGTTTACTGGCTTCAAACGGGCCCATAAACATTTCGTACATGCGGAAGGCATCCGCCCCGTAACGGTTGAGAATATCGTCGGGATTAACAACGTTCTTTTTGGATTTAGACATCTTTTCTACCATCGGGGAGAGTTCTTCCCCCGTAGTGGCCAAAAAGGCCTTTCCGTCTTTGAAATCAATTTCGTCATATCCGTGGTAGTTACCCATTTTGTCGCGGTACGAAAACGCCAAAATCATACCCTGGTGACGTAATTTCTTGAAGGGCTCCGGGGAAGAAACGATACCCAAATCATAAAGTACCCGGTGCCAAAAACGTGCGTACAATAAGTGCAGTACCGCGTGCTCCGCTCCGCCGATATAACAATCTACCGGGCCGTAGGCTTTTTCAATGGCCGGGTCTACCAGTTTTTCGGTATTGTGCGGGTCCATATAGCGCAAGTAATACCAACACGAACCGGCCCATTGGGGCATGGTGTTTGTTTCGCGTTTGGCGGGGCCGCCGCAGTGCGGACAAGTGGTGTTTACCCACGATTCCACCGTTGATAACGGGGATTCCCCGGTGCCGGACGGTTCAAATTTTTCTACTTCCGGTAAACGTAGCGGTAGTTCGCTTTCCGGCAACGGTACGACGCCACATTTTTCACAATGGACTACGGGGATCGGTTCGCCCCAATACCGCTGGCGGGCAAAAACCCAATCACGCAG
Source organism: Candidatus Avelusimicrobium intestinale (assembly GCA_902765225.1). Classification (GTDB taxonomy): domain Bacteria; phylum Elusimicrobiota; class Elusimicrobia; order Elusimicrobiales; family Elusimicrobiaceae; genus Avelusimicrobium; species Avelusimicrobium intestinale. The sequence goes on along the minus strand of CACWYV010000002.1, from coordinate 128,692 downwards.
TTTGTAGGTGGTTTTGGCTTGCCCGCAGTGGTGTTCGGTAAGCCACTTAATCATGGCGGCTTTGCTTTCCTGTACGTGCAAGCCGTTTAAGAAACCTGAATTTACTAATTCCCCGTCACCGGTGAAGGCTTCTTTTTCCACGCCTTGTTCGCTTTTGATAACTTCTATAATTTCCAGACCGAATTTTTTGGCAAAGGCATAGTCACGCTCGTCGTGCGCGGGAACAGCCATAATGGCTCCGGTTCCGTAACCCATGAGCACATAATCACTCGTCCAGACGGGAATTTTGCGGCCGTTGAGCGGGTTAACGGCGTACGCTCCGGTAAATACACCCGTTTTCTCTTTATTGAGTTCGCCGCGTTCCAAATCGCTCTTTTTAGCGGCTTCTTTTTGGTACGCCTCTACCGCGGCGCGTTGGGCCGGGGTTACGATTGTTTTTAAGAGCGGATGTTCGGGGGAAACCACCATGTATGTTGCCCCAAAAAGTGTATCGGGCCGGGTGGTAAAAACCGTTAAGGTTTCGTCATGGCCGTCCAATTTAAAAATGACGTTGGCCCCATTAGATTTACCAATCCAATTTTTTTGCATGGTTAAGGTGCTTTCGGGCCAATCCAAATCGTCTAACCCTTGCAGTAATTCCTCGGCGTAGGCGGTAATTTTTAAAATCCACTGACGCAGCGCCTTGCGTTCAATTTCGTGCCCGCAGCGTTCGCACTTGCCGTTGAAAACCTCTTCGTTGGCAAGTCCTGTTTTACACGAAGGACACCAGTTTATCGGCACGGTGGATTCGTAGGCGAGGCCTTTTTTGAACAGTTGCAGAAAAATCCACTGGGTCCATTTGTAATAGTTCGGGTCCGTGGTATCCACTTCGCGCGACCAGTCGTATGCCAAGCCGATGGATTGGATTTGGCGGCGGAAGTTATCAATGTTCTTCTGGGTAGTAATGCGGGGGTGCACTCCGGTAGCAATGGCGTAATTTTCCGCGGGCAGACCAAAAGCATCCCACCCCATAGGATGCAATACATCATAGCCGTTCATGCGTTTGTAGCGTGTTAAGATATCCGAGGCCGTATATCCTTCCGGATGTCCTACGTGTAAACCCGCTCCCGACGGATACGGAAACATATCTAAACAATAAAACTTTTTGTTGGACGGCATCTTGGGGCTGGCAAACAGGTTTGCTTCTTGCCAGCGGGTTTGTTGCTTTTTGTCAATTTGCGGAAAATTATCGGTACTCATATTCTATCTATTTTAACATTTTTAGCCCTCGCGTGTGGGGATTAACCGCGGTACACAGCCGGATGAAATGTTATACTATACCTATGGACCCGCGAATTGATATTTTACCCAAACAGCCCGGCGTGTATATCATGCGCGATAAATCGGGCGTGATTATTTATATTGGTAAAGCTAAAAACCTGGCAGACCGGGTGAAGCAGTATTTCCAAGAGTCCAACCTGTATTCCCGCGGGTGGAAGTTGCCCAGTTTACTGCCGCTGATTGCCAAAATTGATTATATCGCGTGCGATAGCGAGCGTGACGCGCTCGTATTGGAAGAAAAACTGATTAAAGAGTATCAACCATTTTTCAATTCCATGGGGAAAGACGGCAAGAGTTATCCGTACCTTAAAATCACCTTAAGCGAAGATTACCCGCGTTTAGTGCTGACACGCCGGGTAGTAAAAAATAAGGACTTATACTTCGGGCCGTATCCCAAATCCTATATTGTGAAGAGTTTGATGCGTTTTTTATGGAAAAGCCAATATGCGCCGCTTCGGCCGTGTAAATGGAGTTTCTCACGCCAAAAACCGCTGGCTCCCTTAAAAATCAATACATGCCTTTATTATCACACCGGGCAGTGTCCCGCGCCGTGTGCCGGTAAAATTTCCTATGAAGATTACCGCGTACTTGTACAGCGCATGGCCGATTTTCTGGGGGGAAAGTTTGGCGATATTACCGAAAAATTAACGGCACTTATGCACGAGCATTCCGCCAAGTTGGAATACGAACGCGCGGCGGTTTTCCGCAATTTTTTACAAGCTATAGACCATATGAAAGAGCGGGTAATTGTGGGAAAATTTAAAGAAGAAAAAATTACCACCGCTATGCAAAATACCGATAAATTAAAACGGCTTGCCGAAGTAATCGGTATGAAAAAATTACCTGCGCACATTGAAGCGTTTGATAATTCGCACCTGTTCGGGCGCGAAGCGGTGGGGTGTATGGTTTGTTACATCAACGGGGAGAAAAACCACGAACATTACCGCCGTTTTAAAATCCGTTCCAAATTACCGGAGCGTGGCGGAAGCGATTTTACGATGATGGAAGAAAGCGTATACCGGCGGCTTCGCCAAATCAAGCGCGATCCGTCGCACGCACCCGATTTGATTTTGTTAGACGGCGGCAAAAGCCAAATCACGGCAGCACTTAACGCCTTTGAACGTGCGGACCTATTTATCCCGTTTATTGCGTTGGCGGAAACGCACGAAGGTATTTATTTACCCGGCGCGGCCGAAAGTATCAAACTGCCCATTGGCGACCCCGCGTTAAATCTTTTAATGGAAATACGCGACGAAGTCCACCGCTTTGCCGTTACGTATCACCGAAAACTGAGGGATAAAGATGTCTTTCAAAAATAATCCGGCGAGCGTAAATCCGCCATGAGATTATTAGTAAAATAAGAATATGCCCAACAATACGCACATCCAATATTTAAAAGGGATCGGTCCTGCCAAAGCCAAGCAATTGGAACGGTTGGAAATCCACACCGTGGAAGATTTGCTACACTACTACCCGCGCACTTACCAGGACCGCCGGTTGGGGGTGCCACCCAACGAGTATAATTCCGAGGCATTGGTTGTGTTCAAAGGCCGTGTTTTACGTACGCAAGAAATTCCGGCACGCAGTGTGCTTATTTTTAAGGCGTTTTTGGAAGACGAACAGGGGCGGCAAGTGGAGTGTACTTGGTTTAAAAAACGGATGTACCGCCCGGTTCGGTTTGACCCGTTTGGAGTGCTGAAAAAAGATTTTCATCTTAATAACGAAGTGTGGGTTATCGGTCGGCGCGAGAACAAGAATAATTTTTTCGGTAACAAGATTACGGTGGAGGAACAATACGCCGCACAAGATGTGCTGAGTGAACTTCATACCGGACGTTTGACCCCTATCTATGCGCTTACCGAGGGACTTACAAATAAACAATTCCGGCTTTTTGTGTACGAGGCCTTGCAAACAGATTCTTTGGCGAGTGAGCCGGAAATTTTGCCGCCTTCCCTGCTTTCCAAACGTAAACTGTTAAGCGCGCCGCAGGCGTTAAAAGCCATTCATTTTCCCCATTCTTTGGCAGAGTTGGAAAGTGCCCGCGCGCGGTTGGCGTACGAGGAATTTTTACTTCTTGCCACGGCGTGGGGTATTAAACGTACGCAGACAAAAGTATTAGCCAAAGATTATTCTTACCAAATTAAAAAGAATTTACTGACGCCGTTTCGGGAACGCCTTGGTTTTGGATTTACAAACAGCCAAAAGAAAGTTATCAACGAAATTTTTAACGACTTGTGTTCCCCGCGTCCGATGAATCGTCTTTTGCAAGGAGATGTCGGTTCCGGCAAAACGGTGGTTGCCCTTTGCGCTATGCTCTTGGCGGTGGAAAACGGATATCAGGCTGCTTTGATGGCCCCAACGGAAATTTTGGCGGAACAACATTATTTTACATTTAAGAAAATGTTGGCGGATTTACCCGTGAAAGTCGCGGTACTTACCAGCAGTACCAAGGCCGCCGCGCGTAAGAAAATTTTAAAAGAGTTGGCTGACGGAAGTTTGCATATTTTAATTGGTACACACGCTGTGATTCAAGATGACGTACAATTTCATAACCTGCGCTTGGCCGTGATTGACGAACAGCACCGCTTCGGTGTTAAACAACGCAGCAAACTCAAGGAAAAAACCGCTAAATTGGATTTGCTGACGATGACAGCCACCCCTATTCCGCGCACGCTGGCGTTGGCATTCTATGGCGATTTGGACGTGTCCACCATTGGCGAATTACCGCCGGGCCGCCAAGCCATCGTCACGCAAACCGCTACGGCCAAACTGGCTTATGAGCGCGTGCGTGAGGAAGTGCAAAACGGACGGCAGGCGTATATCGTTTTTCCGCTCATTGAAGAAAGTGAAAAGGTATCTGCCAAAGCCGTTACGGAAGAATTTGAAAAATTGAAAAAAGTATTCCCGCAGTTTCGTTTGGCGATGCTCCACGGGCAAATGTCACAGGCCGAAAAAGAAAAAATCATGGCGGATTTTGCCGCACATCAAACCGATATTTTAGTGGCCACGCCCGTCATAGAAGTGGGCATTGATGTCAAAAACGCTACCGTTATGGTCATAGAAAATGCCGAGCGGTTTGGGTTGGCCAGTTTACACCAACTGCGCGGGCGCGTAGGGCGCGGCGAACATCAAAGTTATTGTCTGTTAGTGTGCGAACACGCGGGGAGTGTAGCCGGAGAACGGGTGGATATTATTTGCGCTACGCGCGATGGTTTTAAAATCGGCGAGCGCGATATGCAACTGCGCGGCCCGGGGGAAATTTTGGGTACGCGCCAAAGCGGGGAATTGGAATTTAAAGCGGGCGATATTTTTAAAGACCGCGATATCTTATACTGGGCTATCCAGGACCGCGACGAACTTTTAACGCAGGACCCGGCCCTAGCGCGCCCGGAACATTTTTTGTTCCGTCAAAAACTACAGGAACTGTACCAAAAGAATTGGCACTTAATAGATTTATCCTAGTTGTTAACAAGAGATTTTACCCTTGGTACCGGCCGATAACTTCTTCTTTAAAACTGACAAATGTGCCGTTTTGGATGGCCGCGCGGGCGCGCTCCATGAGGCGGATTAAAAAGCGGATATTGTGAATACTCATCAGCCGGTGGCTGGTCAATTCGGCCGAGCGGTACAAGTGGCACAAATACGCCCGCGAATAACGGCGGCAAGTGTAACAATCACACGCCGGGTCCAGCGGGATGTCTTGCGTGCGGTAGAGGGCGTTTTTGATATTGACCCGTCCGGTACTTGTCATAGCCATGCCGTTGCGCGCTACGCGCGTGGGCCACACGCAATCAAACATATCTACGCCGCGTTCTATGGCGTTTAACATTTCTACCGGCGTACCCAGCCCCATAAAATAACGCGGTTTCCCTTCCGGCAAGTTTTCCGTTACCGCCGATACGGCTGCGTTCATTTGCTCCAACGTTTCCCCTAAAGAAAGGCCCCCTAAACAATATCCGTGTGTCGGCAGGGAAGCCATGTGTTGGGCGGCTTCTTGGCGTAAATCGGGGAAAATGGAACCTTGAATGATGCCAAATAAAAGAGAATTACCCACCGTAAAACTTCCGTCTTGTTGTCGGGTAATTTGTTGCTCGGGCACGGTACTTTCATAGGCGCGTGCCGCGCGTTCGGCCCAGCGTTTAGTTAGGTTGAGGGCTTCGCGTGCATCGTGTTTGGACGGGTCCTTGGCGTGGATGCATACGTCCAACATGGTCCAAATATCCGAGCCGATTTCGCTTTCAAATTGAATAACGTTTTCCGGTGTGAACAAATGTTGGCTTCCGTCATGGTGAGAGTGAAATGTCACGCCTTCCTCTTTGATCTTACGGAATTTGGCCAAACTATACACTTGAAACCCGCCCGAATCGGTCAGCACGCTGCCGTCCCAATGCATAAAAGAGTGAATGCCACCCATTTGTTGTAAAATTTGGGTGGTGGGACGCAAATATAAGTGATACGTATTGGATAGCAAACATTCCGCCCCGGCATTTTTTAAGTCTTCATCCGTGAGGGCCTTGACGCACGCTTGGGTGGCTACCGGCATAAATACCGGTGTATGCACGGCCCCGTGCCGGGTGTATAGTACACCCGTGCGGGCACGGGAATGTATATCTTTGGCTGTAATACGAAAAGGCGAAAGCATATCTTATTCTATCATTTTTAAAGAAGAGGAAAAGTAGCGGCTTGTACAAAGGAGTGGTTTTTGGCGCGTTTTTTATATACACTGTAGGTATGAGAATTTTACGTGTACTATTTTGCGGTTGTTTGTTACTGCCTGTGTGGGGGTGGGCTTTGGAAACGGATCCCGAGCCTGTCAGCGTGCGGGAGGATGCCTTTTTGATTCAGAAAGAAATTGTTACCTGGCGGACGGATCAGGCCGGAGCCGGACAAGCGTGGACGTATAATTGTCAGGCCGTACGTATTCATCCCCATTGGTTCCTAACGGCGGCGCATTGTGTGTATTCGGCCTGTCGCGATAGTTATCCGTGTACGGTGCAGATAACGCTGGCGGAAGAAAAATTGCGTCAAACGGTGCGGATCAATCATTCGCCAACGGATAGAAAGGTGTTTATTTATGAGGGATTTTTCCCCGGTCAAAACCGCATCAGCAGTGTGGATGTGGCACTAATTAAGTTGGACCCGCAAACGGCTGAATATAAGTACGAAGTGCAACGCGAGGGACAGTGGCTGCCCGTCACGCGGTCCCAATTTAACAGACTGCTAGCCGAAAGCCCGGAAGCCAAAGCCCAGTTGAGGGCCGATAATATCCGGTTGATTGGTGCGGTTAATTTGCCGGACGCGCGGTTTTTGCCGCGGATTGTCATTCCGCGGGTGACAGAGGGGGTGATCTCGTATGTACCGTCTTCCAACGGGGTCTTTTTTGTGAAAGAATTGCGGCATTTTATTTCCCCGGTGTTGCAAGTGCGGCGTGGTAATTCCGGCGGCGGCGTGTTTACGGACCGGGGAGATTTAGTGGGTGTTGTATCGGCTATGTGGTATGGGGCAGACGGCAATGCATCCTTCCAAAATGAGGACGGGAAAACGGTGGTGACATTGCAAAATGCCAATGAACATTTTTTGTTTACCGGGTTCAACGGCTCTACCTTAAATTTTATCCGCACTCATGTGCCCGGTGTGCGTACCATCGGGGCGGAAAACGGATTTATCAAGCCGACGGGAAAAGAGGTGGATTTCCAAACTTTGGTTAAACATATCGTCCGGGCTCCGCTTAGGCAGTAAGACGGGAACCGGTGCGGCAGATTGGGTACGCATAAAATACCCCGGGTTATTAGACCCGGGGTATTTTTGCTAGATTTTTGCCTATTTAACGGCGTTTTCGGCAATCGTGCGCAGAATGTGGAATGCCTTTTCGGCCCAGTTCATGCTTAACCATTCGTACGGGCCGTGCGGGTTTTCATACCCGGCAAAGATATTGGGGGTCGGAAGTCCGCGTAAGGACAACTGGGCCCCGTCGGTCCCGCCACGCGCTTGGGTCAGACGGTACTGAATGTTATTTTCCTGGAGGGCTCCTTCCAAGAGTTCCATGGCTTTAGGTTGTTCACGCAACACTTCGCGCATATTGCGGTATTGCTTCTTGAATTCCACCTGGATGGTGGCGGCCGGATACTTAGCCCGTTTTTCCTCTATCAAGGCTAACAGATCTTTTTTATATTGTTCAAATTTGGTTAAATCGTGTTCGCGCACTAACCCCTGTACTTCGGCGCGATCCAACCCGCCGGTAACATCTTTAAACAAAATAAAACCCTCTTCCCCTTCGGTTGTTTCGGGAAGTTGATTTTCCGGCCAGGAAGACACAATGTCTGCCGCAATGCGGACCGGGTTGGCCATAAATCCTTTGGCCGAACCGGGATGGCAAGATTTGCCCGTAATTGTGAGTACAAAGGAATCGGCATTAAAGTTTCCGCAATCAATGTCCCCTAAAAGAGCCCCGTCCACCGTATAAGCAAAATCGGCGGCAAAACGTTCCACATCAAAATATCCAATACCCGTACCGGTTTCCTCATCAATCGTAAAAGCGGCTTTTAACGGGCCGTGTTTAATTTCCGGGTGTTGGGTGAAATACTCCGCCAATGTCATGATAATTGCAATGCCGATTTTGTCATCCGCGCCTAACAGGGTGTTTCCGTCGGCGGTGACAATGCTGTCTCCTACGCATAATTTTAAATTGGGAGCCGTTTGGGGGGAGAGAAACATTTTCTTTTCGGCGTTAATTGTTAAAGTCCCTCCGTCGTAATTTTCATGCAAAATAGGACGGATATCTTTACCGTTGTAATCGCATACTGTATCCATGTGGGCGAACCAGCCAATGGTGGGGGCGGGATGATCCGTATTAGCGGGAAGGACCCCGGTTGCAATACCGTATTCATCTACCTCCACTTCCTGGAAACCGACTTTTTTCATTTCTTGTGCCAAGGAATGGGCAAAGGAAATTTGGGAAGAAGTCGTCGGTACGGAAGAACTTTCCGGGTTGCTGGTGGTATCGGTGGAAATATAACGGACAAAACGGTCGTAAATTTGTTGTTGTAAATGATTCATGATTTTTCTCCAAATTATTCTTTATTTATTATACAATTATTTGAGGAGTTATTTTTAGGAGGTTGTATGAAAAAACTTATTTTGTGTTTAGTGGGTGTGGGCTTATTAGGGGCTTGCGCACATGTGCAGGAAGCCAAAAGCTTTGCCAATTGTAAGTATGCGTTGAAAAGCGTAGAGTTGACGGACTACAGTTTGACGGTGTTCCGTTTTGATGCGTTGTTAACGATTACGAATATGAGCCGCAAACAAGCCGCCGTGTTGAAACGTTTTGACGGAAAATTGACCGTCAATGATGAGACCATGGCTAACGTGACATTGCAGGATATTCGTATTGAGCCGGCTGCCACCAAGAACGCTAAAATGAAATTGGTCGTGCCGATGACCCGCTTGAGCAACAAACTGATCGGGCTTATCAGCATGGACAGCGCTACGTTGGATTACCACCTTACGGGCACGATGTATTTTGAAGGTCCGATGGGAACGGAAATTCCCGTGCCGGTGGATGTGGGACGCTACGGCAGCCACGATAGAGAGTAAAAATTTTTACCGTACAGGACACAAACCCCCGGATATTTCCGGGGGTTTGTTGTGTTTTAGTGGAGTGTAAAACGAACTACTGTATTCCGTTCATCCATTTCTTAATGGGTTTGATGAGTACCAATAACACGAGCGAGGCGCAAATCGGTACAATGACCGGCCAAGTAAAGAATTGTTGCAGGGACATTTTGCTTAATTGACCGGAATACAATCCTGCCAATTTCCCGGCGATAGACGTGGCTAGGAACCAAATGCCCATAAAAAGCGATATAAACTTGGCCGGGGATAATTTGGTAACCATGGATAGCCCCACCGGCGATAAACACAATTCGCCCATGGTAAACATGAAGTAAGCTCCCACAATCCACCAGATTCCCATTTTGTTATCGCCACACGCCCAGGTGGACAGCAGCAAAATAACGTACCCTGTAGCAATTAACCAAAAGGCCACCATAAATTTGGCGGGCACGCTTAAATCTTTCCCCTTTTTACCCAAATGGACCCACAGTTTGGAAACAACCGGGGCAAAGAGCATAATAAAAAGCGGGTTAATGGATTGGAACCACGCCGTCGGGATTTCAAACGGTTTTCCGAAAAAGTGAATAACGCGGTTGACGTGTTGGTCGGCAATCAGGTTCAGGGCGGCCCCTTTCTGTTCAAAGATAGCCCAGAAGAAAATTGTAAAAAACGCCATGATAAAAATAACGGCGATCCGCTGCTTTTCTTCTTTGGTTAACGGGGCGTTGGAAACGGCTTTCGTTGCGTTCTCCTTAATATATTCTTTGGGGGCTTTACCTTTGCCCTGTAAGTATTTATCTTTCCCCCAAATGAATAATCCCAGCCCGATAATCATTCCCACCGCCGCCGAACCAAAACCATATACCCAACCGAAGTGGTGTGCCAACGTCCCGGCTATGAGTCCGGCTAAAAACGAGCCCAAGTTGATGCCCATGTAAAAAATCGTAAAGCCGCCGTCGCGCCGGGAGTCATTCTTTTCGTACAAATCGCCGACGATACTGGAAATATTCGGTTTAAAAAATCCGTTACCTATGATAATTAGTCCCATGGCTACCCACACGGCAGGTAACGACCCTTGGCCCATGCACAACTGTCCCAGCGCAATACAAATGCCCCCTACAATAATAGAGGCGCGCTTGCCGAGCCATTTATCGGCTATATATCCGCCGATTAACGGCGAGAGAAAAATTAAACTCATCAAATTTCCGTAATAACTGCTGGCCTGTTCGGTAGAAAGTAAAAGTTCCTTTGTCAGGTACAGAACAAACAAGGCTTTTAGCGAGTAAAAACTAAACCGTTCCCACATTTCGGTAGCAAACAATAGGTAAAGCCCGGCAGGTTGTTTTTGTTTGACGGCAGGGGGTGTTGTTTGTGTCATAAAAATCTCCTTGAATAGTAAGGTGCGAAGATAACTCCATTATAGCATTATTCTGTTACTTAAACGCAAGAGGGAAAAAATTTATTTGATAGAAAGGACCTAGTTGAAAGATAGGTCCTTTGGCCCTTGTGGGTGGGGAGAAATTGTATTACCATATTCTCATGAAAAATTATCTTTTAATTATTTTATGTTTGTTTGTATCCGGGGTTTCTTTATTGTCGGGTATATAACCCCCGCAGGGACACCCTGGGAGGCCGTAGAAGTGATTAATTACGTTAGCAACATCGTGGCTACAGGCCGGGCTTTCCCTAACGGAAAAGCAGAATAAAAAAGGGCGTTAAAATTTACTTTACAAATCCGGGAAAGATTTTTATAATACTACTGTTGGCATATCAATCCCGTTTATAAAGGGAAAACCAAGGAGAAAAAAATGAGCAGCACACTAATAATTGTACTAGTCGTAGCGTTGGCCGTTGGATTGGCGGGGTACGTGATTATGGCGTATAACAAGTTTGTTACGCTTCGTAACCGCAGCAAAGAGGCCTGGAGTGACATTGAAGTACAGATGAAACGCCGGTATGATTTAATCCCTAACTTGGTGGAAACCGTTAAAGGATATGCGGCGCACGAAGGAAAGACGTTGGAAAACGTCATTAAGGCCCGCAACATGGCTATGGCAGTCAACCCCGAAGATATGAAGAAGTTAGCCCAGTCGGAAAATATACTGTCCGGTGCGCTCAAATCGGTTTTTGCCTTAAGCGAAAATTACCCCGCTTTGAAAGCCAATGAAAACTTTATTGAACTTCAACGGGAACTGCGCGATACGGAAGACAAAATCCAAGCCGCCCGCCGTTTTTACAACGGAAATGTGTTGGCTTTAAATACACAGGTGGAAAGCTTCCCCAGCAATATCATTGCGGCGTGTTTCCATTTTGAAAAGCAAAATTTCTTTGAAATGGAAGAAGCGCAAGCCAGCCAACCTGTGAACGTTAAATTTTAACCGTCCATGGCTACTATTTACGAACACATTGACGAGAACAAGCGGCGCACTGTGCTGCTTGTTTTGCTTTTCCCCTTGCTGTTCACGGTGTTGGTATTAGCCACACTGTGGGTGGCCTTGTGGTTGACACAAGGGCAGGGGTATGAGCCGTCATTGGTGTCTTGGAATGGGCTGACGGTAACGACGTTCCAACGGACGGTCCTTTCGTGGGCAGCGGTAGTCACACCGTTGTGTTTGCTGACGGCTGCCGGGTGGATTTTGTTTTCCTATTTTACGGGAGATGAGTGGATGCTTTCATCGGCGCAGGCCGTTGCGGTTACGCGCAGAAGCCAACCCGAAATCTATCGTTTGGTGGAAAATTTATGCATCACCCGCGGACTGCCCGTGCCGCGTATCTACATTATAGATGACGAGTCGTTAAATGCGTTTGCGACCGGGCGGGATCCGGACCACGCGTCCGTTGCTTTGACAAAAGGCATCGTGAAACGGTTGGAACGGGCCGAGTTGGAAGGCGTCATTGCGCACGAACTGGCTCACGTAGAAAACCGGGATATCCGCCTTATGCTCATTACCGTGGCCGGAATTTCTTTTTTCACCTTTTTGGGGGAATGGTTACTGCGCGTGGCGGTGCGAAATTCCCGCGGACGAAAAGAGAACGGAGGGCTGTTGTTGGTATTTGCCGCGTTGGGATTTGCTTGTTTGTTGTACGGCTATTTATTAGCCCCGTTGTTGCGCTTAGCTGTTTCGCGCCGGCGTGAATACCAAGCCGATGCCACGGCCGCTTTAACGACGCGCAATCCGTTGGCTTTGGCCAGTGCGCTGCGGAAAATCGCTTCCGATTGCCGGGTGGAAGCGCTGGATAAACGCGAGAGCATGGCAGCTATGTGCATCGCCAATCCGTTGGCCCAGGCCGGTTTATTTTCAGCCATCTCGGGATTGCTGGCCACGCATCCTCCCATTCAAAAACGCATCGCCGTTTTGGAAGAAATGGATCACGGATACCGAGGAGTCAACTAATGGCAGTTGCCTACGCTCATATTAGCCGGAACCGTCGCCGCAGTGCGTGGTTTATTATACTGTTCGCGTTATCTACCCTTGCGTTTACGTATTTAGCTACGTTTGGCTTTTTTGTGTTGGGGGGAGTGCTGGCTTATTTCCGTCCGACCAATGTGTTCACGTGGGGCAGTGTGATGATGCATGCTTGGATGCAAACCCTACAAGCCTGCAGTTGGTTACTGCCGTTGTGTTTGGGCATCTCTGCCTTTTGGGCACATCTGGCCTTGAAAGAGGGAGCGGAATTAATTTTAGGACGTTTGTCCGGGGTGCGGCTATTACTCAAATGGGACGCTCATGATACGTATGTGTTGTTGGAAAATTTATGCATTCGCACGGGAGATGTGGTCCCGCGTTTGTATCTGCTGGAGGATAATTCCCTCAATGCGTTTTCCGTCGGTACCAGCCCGGAAAACTGTGCCATTGTTGTATCCAAGGGGTTGCTGGCCAATTTGGACCGTGTGCAACTGGAAGCCGTTTTAGCACACGAATTGGCACACATCCGCAACCAAGATACACGCACCATGACGGTGCTGGTAACGTGTTTGGCTTTCTTTACTTTTGTGGGAGAGTATTTTTTTTACATCCACGAAAAGGATGATATTTACGAGGAAGGTGACCTATCCATATCGCGCATCCGGCAGCCGTTTGGTTTTTTGGCATATATCGGGTGGGTGTTACTGATGTACGGATATGTGGTAGCCCCGCTACTGCGTTTGGGATTATCCCGCACGCGCGAACAATTAGCGGATGCGGACGCCGCGTTGATGACGCGCCACCCGCGTGCGTTGGCTAAAGCTTTGTGGCGTATCAGCATGGACAGCCGGATTGAAGCGTTGGACCGGACAGCCCTTTTAGGGGCGCTGTGTATTGAAACGCCTGCCAAAGAAACCACTTGGTTTGGTTGGTTTAGCGGCTTGTACCGTTCTCACCCGCCGATAGAAGACCGTATCCGTGCGCTCAACGATATGGACGGTATGTTTTCACCCCGTAAGTCTGGCATTCGCCGTAGAAAACACTTGTCTAAATCCGCTTCAAAAACTACAATGTAAGTGGAAAATTCCGGGGGGATTTATGTTGAATTTAACCAAGGCATCCAAAGAAACGGTATATATGAAAATTATTCGTGTACTGTTGGTAATGTGTTTCCTGATGGTGCCGCTTTTGTTTTATACCGATTTAACGGCGAATCCTTTTTTTATCCAAAACAGTTTGCTTTATGTGTTGATTGCGCTTATCTACGGAACGCTGGCTGTTAAGTTCTTGCGTACGCAAACCATTGAGTTTACCAAAACTTTTTTTGACTTGGCTTTTTTTCTGTATGTGTTGGCGTGTGTGGTAGGGTGGTTGTCCGCCGTGTCTTCGGCCCCGCAGGCCTTGCGGCAGACCATGTTTTACGGGCTGCTCAATTATGGCAGTTTGTTGTTGATAGTTTCTGTCGGGGCATATATTATCAGTAAGAATATCGTTTGTGCCGGAGTGATTGAAAGTAAGACCAATTATATCCTGCTATTTTGGGCGTGGGGAGCGTTGTGGTATTTCTTCCCGATGATAAAAACCCATTTATCTTCGCCTGCTTTGTGGGTGCAGTTACTGGATGTGTATGCGTTGGTGTTGTGGGCCGTGGGCATTTGGTTGGGGGTGCGGGTGCTGCGGAAACTGACGCAGGAGAATATTTTGGTACTGATGTTTATTGCGGTGTTTTTGGCGTGTTGTTACGGTGTGTTGCAGGCTTTGGGATTGGAGTTTTTGTGGCCGTTTGAAATTAACCAATTTGCTTCGCGGGCTTTTTCTACCTTCGGTAATCCTAACTTTTTATCTTCTGCGGTGGTCATGTTGTTGCCGGCTTTGTTGGTGTATTACATGCGGGCGGAAAGTAAAAAAGATTGGGTGGTGTACGGTCTGCTAGTCTTGGTTTACATTTTGTTTTTATCGTTTGGGTTGGCGCGTTCTTGTTGGTTGGGCGCGGTGTGCGCGCTCATCATGATGTGGATGTTCGGCACGTTGCGGGCACTGATTTGGAGCCGCCGCGGACGTGTGTTTTTACTGGCGTTGCTGGCGATAGGTGTGGGATGGGGGTCTGTGTATGTGGACGGGAAAGATGTTTCCAATCCGGTCGCCGCTTGTGCGCGGGAACTCACCCAAGTTACACCGGCTAATTTTACCCTTAATGTTGATAAAGATGCTATTTTCCAATCCATGCACCAGCGGTTGTTTATGTGGGATGTGGCCAAAGAAATCTTTTTGGCGCGTCCGGTGCTCGGCAGCGGATTGGGGAATTTCCAACTGGCTTTCACGCGGTATCAGCCCAAAACATTATTACAGTATCCTAATTTGCGGGAATTAAAAACGCTGACCCACGCTCCGCACAACGAGGTCTTATTCCAACTGGCGCAAGGCGGCATTGTGGGTGTGGGATTGTTCCTGTTTATGTTTATGGTGCTATTTTTGGAAGTGCGCGATTTCGCCGTACATAAAAAAGAAGGAGATAAAAAACAATTATTACAGGCCCTGTTCTGCGGTATTTTGGGGATGTTGGTGGATAATTTGCTAAACATTTCTTTGCAGGCGGTAGTGCCGGCATTTATTTTCTGGTGGTTGGTAGGGGCGGAAGTCAGCGGCGTGGGAAAAGAAGAGTTACGCGTTCCGGTGCAGGCCAATCCGTTTACCAAAACGGTGGCTTTGCTAATCGTGGCTTTGGCGGGTGCGGTCATTGTTTGGCAAGTCATTTGGCTCAATAGCGAATATCGCTTTTTCTCCGGCCAGAAAGCCGTGGCCCAAGAAAATTATACTCAGGCCGAAAAAGATTTATCGGCGGCGCTTTCACTATATCCGGCCAACACGGAGGCAGGATTCCGGTTGGGAAATATGTTACTGGGCCAACGAAGATATAAAGAAGCTCTGGCCGTTTATGAAAAAACAGCTTCCGCTGCTGCTTACTACGAGGAGGTTTACTTTCACTCCGCTTTGGCGGCGTTAGGGGCCAAAGATACCAAAAAGGCCGTGCATTATTTAGCAGACCATTTGCGGTTGCATCCCTATCACTTGCAGACGTACGGGTTGTTGGCGCAGTTGCTGTATGAAAATGTTATTTACGCCGGCAGTGAAGAAATGGCATTATTGGAGCGCGGGTTGGAATTGTTCCCATATCAGACAGATTTGTGGCACCGCGTGGGCGAAATTTATGGCAAATTAGGTGAGGTAGAATACACCAAAAATACGTACAAGCGGGGATTGGTGGTCAACACATTGGACCGGGAACTGTTGCATCGGTTGGAACAACTGTATGCTGCGGAAACGGAAAAACCGGAAATTTTGGCCCAGGCCAAGTTGTTGCAAAAATATCAAGACAAGGTAACCCGTTTTGAAAAAATGTCAGCCTTCTACCAACAGCGTTTACGTGGAAATTTGGAGCATTACCGGGAACAATATCCGGATGATACCAACGGGGATATTTTGTTGGCCCGTGTCCTTTCTTTGGCGGGGAATGATATTAAATCCAAAGAGATATTGGAGCAAGTATTGGCCCGGCACCCCGATGATCTTTGGGCCAACTTGGCTTTGTCCACATTGTTTTACAAGGCAGAGGATATTTCCGGGGCTATGCGGTGTTTGCAAAATGCCTTGTTCTATTATCCGGGGAACGAAGTCGCGCTGGCGCGGTTGAAAGCATTGGAGCGAAAAAAGTAAAAAATTTTAAAAACCCTGTTTACAAATCGTGCTAAATTGCTATAATGCTAGTATCTGGTTATTAGGAAATTGCAAATTGCAAATTATATTTTAAATAGGATAGCTCATGATACAGTCAATTAAAATCAGTAAATGTCTGGCAGTTTTTTTGGTGGGTTGTTGGTTGGTAAGCGGAGTGGTGGCTTCGGCTGCTACGCCGTCTAAGCAACTGGCCAAAGGTATTTCGCTCTACCAAGAGCAGAAAGATGAAAAGGCCATGGATTATTTCATTGATGTGTTACTCAACGGTAATCCGGAAGAAGTGGCCCAAGCGACGAAATATATTGAAATGATTCACAACCGGGTAGGGGGAATTCAATCTCCGGTAGAAGTGGATGTGAGTTTTCAGGAAGGGGAAGTAAAAAAATTGGACAGCACCGCGGAAGCGGCCGTAGCGCAAGCGCAAGAACAAGTACGCGAAGCCGCCGAAGCGCAAGCCGCCCAGCTGCAAGCGCAAAAAGAAGCGGCCGCCGCCGCCCAACAAGATATATTGGATTCGGTGGATGCACAACAACAAGCTTTAACGGCTCAAATTGAAGCCCGCCGGTTAGCCGCCCAGGAAGAAGCCGTAGCCCAAATTGAGGGACGTGCCCCGCAAGGCAGTATTACGGTGAGCAGTGAAACCATCACGGTGACTACCACCGGGGACCTGGCCCAGCAGCCCAAAGCCGCACGGGATGACATGATGACCACTACCACTACGGGGGATTCCACGACCTCGGCTTTTGTGGATTTAACTTCTAACAAAGCCATTGAGGCCCGTTCCTTGTACACGCAACAAAAAATTGCCAGCATGACCGAGGCTGCTGTCAACCAAATTAAAGATACCAAGGGCGTACAACTTTACATGCGGGATGATCGCCCCGATGCCTTGGACATTGATCCCGAAGTCATTTTTGACCGCAAAGCCGGATTCCGGCCGGAAGCGTTGCCGTTACTGAATAGCATTTATGAGCTGCTTGCCTTGACACAAGGTTCCGCTTACGTTATTTTGCCGCCCGGTTCTTATACGGATGACGTTAACTTGACGGGTATTCGTCAAGCCATGGCTGTCAATTCGTACTTACTCAACCGCGGTATTTCACAAGGGAAACTCCACTATAATATGGGGCTTGCCGATGAGGAACCGCCGGCCCGCTTTGCCAATTTGCGCGGCTTGGCGTTAGTATTTGATTACGATGCCAAACTGCCTACGATTTTAGAAAAGAACGAACAGGGCGAGAAGGCACCGCTCTTAAGTATGGCGGTAGTGCCGCTGTGCCACGCGATTGACCGGGCGCTGGGTGAAGCGTTTGTCATTGATTTCTCCGTATTGGAGACTGTGGACGCGTTGGATAATTGGGTGTTGCACGTGGTGCAACATGGCGCGGACGGTAAATACTACATTGTGCGGCAGTTGGAAGGGTTTACCCCTGTTTATCACCAAATTTTGTGGAACGGCCGGAAAGGTATTATCGGGCCGGAACTGCCCTGCGGCAAATATACGTTGGTGTTGACGGCCACGGATGTAAAAGGTCAAAAGAAAACCGTGCGCCGGCGGCTACTCGTCAAATGTGCCGAAGTAAAGAAAGCCGTTTGCGAAGATGAATCTTGCGGCAAACCCAAAGAGGAACAAACGGTTGTGCAAGAGGAAGATACGCGGGATTATTCAACAGCCCGTCTGTGGACCAAACCGGGCCGCAAAATGCGCACGGTTCGTTCTTCCGTTGCCAGTTCTTCCGCTACCACCACAACCATAACCCGCAAGGTTACCAACCGGACGATTATTGAGGAAGACGACGGATCCGATCCGTTAGCGGGTAACCCGGCTGCCACGTCGAGCGGTACTTATCCGCCGGCAAGTAATCCGTATGATACTCCATACGAGGACAGCTATAATCAATAAAAACGGGTCAAAAAAAGGGGGGGAGGATTTATGGACGTGTTGGAGACATTAATTGGTAAGAACATGAATGCGCACCCGGATTGTTTGGGAATTTACATCGGGTTAGATGAAATTTACATGGCCCAAACTTCCAAGAAAGACCGGGGTGTTGTTTTGGAATCGTTGGTGCGGGTTCCCGTATCCGGCGTGGACCGGGCGCTGCTGAAACCATTGGATTTGAATGAGTCCTTTTTTGCGCTGGACAACTGGACTGAATCTATTGGTAAGGTCATGACCAAGAAAAAATGGAAAACAAACCGGGTGGTCGTCAGTTTAGCTCCGGCTTTCTGTTTGTTACGCCATTTTGTCATTCCTGCTTCCATTGAGCGTAAGATGTGGAAGGAATCTATTCCGCTCCAAGCACGTAAGTACATCCATTTCCCGTTTGAAAAAGCCGAATACGCTTACCATGTATACGAATTTGAAACCGCAACTACCAAACAGAAACGCTTGGGCGTCGTCTTTACGATGACCACCCAGCAAATTGTGGAACGGTTACGTAAAGGATTAAAATCTTGCGGATTGGAATTGGTATCGGTAGAGCCGTCCAGTTTGTCTTTGAGCCGTGCGTTTAGCGACAGCGATAAAGAAGCTGTGGGGAACGGAGGCCGCATTTATTCTTTCTTCGGCAAAGATATGGCCAACTTTGTGTTCCTCAACGAAAACGCTCCCGTGCTCTTGCGTGAAGTGGAAGTCTCTGGGCCTATTCCGGCCGAGCGACGCCGTTTTGAAATTACCAACTGCACGGAATTTATCGCGAAACAATTGGAAAAAGATCCTTTTGAAGAAGCTGTGTTGACCGGGGTGGATTTGGATCAGTGGGTGTCGCCGCTGGAAGCCGATTCTAAAAAACCGGTGCGTAAGTGGAATTTGAAAGAAGTGTACGGCATTGAAACGCGTGCGGTGGGTGAAGTGGCGGCCATTGGGGCCAGCATTAAGTTTTATGACCAAAAAACACCGGATGTGGACTTTACAAAAGGTACGCGTTTGAGTGCGTATGAGTTTAGTGCCAGTTTAACGGCGTGGAAAGTGATGTTGGTGGTCATCCTGATCATATTGGGTGTGATTGGGCATGGATTTTGGAAAGTGCGTGCCAAAGCCGCCGAATTCAAACGTGCCGAGGCTACGCATAAGGTGCAGGTAGAGGATTTTAAAGGAAAATCGGGTACGGAAATTCAGAATAATTTAAATAAAATAAAATCCCAAAATAATAATCTGCAGGGGTTGGTATCGTACCGCAACAAGATTCTTCCTTGGTTGGAAGATGTACTCAATGCGCTTCCGGCTGAAATGTGGATTACCAAAATGTCCTATACGGATGCTTTCCCGGGGAATAATTCGGAAGCACGTTCCATTGTGTTGGACGGGTTTATTAAGTCGGGCAAGAGAGGAACGGTGGACGTCAGTTTGGGAGACAAGTTCCAGAAAACATTATCCCAACAACCCACTATCAAACAAATCTGCGGCGATAAGGCGCGCATCAGTTACGGAACGATTGCCGGGGCAACGGGGGAAAAGCAGAAAGATACAGCCCCCACCAGTTTCCACTTAACGTGCAGTAAAGCGGGAGGGCGTTAACGTATGAATAAATGGAAGAATAATAAATATGTGCTGGCGTTGCAACAGGGCTTTCAGGATATCAAGACGGTCATGCAAGAAGGGAACGCCAAGTTGTTTCTCAAACAGTTTGTGGCTTTAGTTGCTATTCTTGTGGCGTGGAAGATGGCTGCCGGAAAATTTGAAGAACAGATTAACAATTACCAAACTCAAATTTCGTCTCTTCAGGTGCAGCGTTCCAGTGAAAAAGAATATGTGAGCAGCAAAGAATTGTTAATCACGTTGGAACCGCAATTTCCCTCTGCGGATGAAAAAGGGGAGTGGTTGCGGGGAAAATTGATTGAGGAATTTGATAAGTTGGGGATTGTCCGCAATATAGCCGAACAACAGACGGAAACGTCCGGAGCCGGCAGTGTAATAGCGTCCCGTACGGTGGGGTTTTCGGCTAATTTTAAAGATTTTATTAAAGTGTTGACTGAATTAGAAAATCAACCGGACTACCTCAAGGTATCTGAATTTACGTTGGATAAAGATACCGATATAGAGAATATCGGTCTTAACAAGATTTCCATTCGTGTCAATACGGCTTTCCCGAATGAGCGCATTATCAGTAAACAAATGTTTAAAGATTATGACCAATTAATGGAAAAGATAAAAAAGGGGGAAAAATAATATGAAGAAAGTAGCTGTCGTTTTTTTGGCGTTACTAACGGTAGGGATTTTCCCCTTACGGGCGCAACAGGCTGCTAAACCGGCCGGAGGAGTTGCCGCAGAGGAAGAAGCCGTTCAAGAAGGAGATGCCGCCGCCGGACCGACGGGACCCAAGCGGGAAGTCGTTTCCTTCAACCCTAAGAACAAACGGGATCCGATGTTGTCACCGGATGATGTGTTGTGGTTAAAAGAACAGGAACGCAAACGTCTTAAAGCCATTGAGGACGAACGTAAACGCAAAGAAGCCGCCGAAAGAGCCGAGAAAGAAAGAAAAAGGCTGGCATATCTGGCGGAACTGGAAAGACTCAAAGACCCGACTAAGGAAGTTCGCAACAAAATTCACATTGGCGGACTTATCGGTAAAGAAGTCTTTATCGGGGATAAGATTTATACGGTTGGAAACACGATCCACGGGGCAACGATTGTAGATGTGACGCCCGAGGAAGTGATATTTACGTATAAAGGGCATCAATTTAGGAAGAAAGTAGAGCTGTAGTTTTAAAAAAATTCATAGGAGGCTTATGAAAAATCGTTTAGCAGTTGTGCTGACAGGTATGACTGTGTTGGGTTTGGTGAGTACGGTAACGGCGCAAGAGCGTCAAACCTTACCGAGCGACAACACTATTACCGTTTCGGAAGATACGACGGTAAAACTGTCCGGAGAGACCGACTTGTACAAGGACGCGGAGGAAGCTTCCCCGTTAGAGCGGAAAGTATCCATCCGGGTGTCCAACGTACCGATATCGGTGTTCTTGAACAGTATTACTACGCAAGCCAAGATTAACTTTATTATGAGCGAAGAGTTCGCGAATAAAAAAGTGACGGCTTCGCTGACCCGGGTCACGGTGCGGGAGGCTTTGGACACGTTACTGCGTGTACATGGTTTAGCGTACCAGCGGATCGGTAAGAGCGACAGTTATGTGGTCACCAAACGCTCTAATGATGCGCCCGACACGATCACTAAGATTTATACGCTCAGTTACATCTCGCTGCAAGGAATCGGTTCTGCCTCCAGTGAAATGAACAACATCATGCCGCAAGACGTTTCCGCCAGCAACGGTGCCAGCGGTGGCGGTGCGCCTGCCGGCACGGGTGTGCCCGGTGCCAACAACGGCGGAACTGCCGGCGGTGCCGAAATCACGGGCATTATTCAGAGTATGCTTTCCCCGGTGGGACACATTGCTGTAGATGCCCGCACCAACAAACTGATCATTACGGACGTGGCCGAAGTATTCCCGCAAGTGGAAAATATTTTGGCTGAATTGGATATCCGGCCTCCGCAAATCTTGATTGAAGCCCAAATCGTGGAAGTCAGCAAGACCAGCGGTTTGAGCTTAGGTTTTGAGTATGGTGGTGGCGACGGAACCATGTTGTCGGCTACAGCCCCGAAACGTAAAGTTACCTTGGAATATATCAAAGGGGAAGGTATTAAAGGGTGGAATTTCATTTTCCCCAGCAAGGACGAAGTGGATAATGGGAACGGTTCCGGTGGTTCCGGTGGCGGTTCCGGTAGTTCCGGCAACAGCCAACAAGGGGAAGATTCGGCCGGGCTGTTGGATTTCTCGGCGTTTAACATTGTGCTCAAGAGCATGTTGACGCGCGGGGAAGCCAAGTTCTTGGGTAAACCGAAAGTGGTTACCTTGAACAACAAAACGGCTACTATCACGACTTCTACGGATGCAACAGTGGGTTTCACCACTACGACGGGGTATTCCAGCGGTTCTTTGTCCTCCTCGTCTGCCGAACGTAAACGCGTTGGTTTGACGTTGCAAGTTACCCCGCAAGTCAACCGGGAAGGGTACGTAACGTTGTACGTGCAGCCTTCTTATTCGGACTTGGTCAGTTCCGGGTTTGACAATACGAAAGATACTACCACCCGTGCCGCTTCCACACTCGTTCGTGTGAAAAACGGACAGACGGTAGTTATCGGCGGATTGTTAACTTCCCGCGAAACGGAACAGATCCGCAAAGTACCGCTCTTGGGTGATATCCCGGTGCTGGGATGGTTGTTTACCAGCAAGAGTACGTCCAAGAGTACGACGGATTTAGTTATCTTTATTACGCCGACTATCTTGGCGGAATAAACGGTGTTTTTGAAAGCGTCTGCTCTTGGCAGCAAGAGCAGACGCTTGGTAGTCGTTTACAGAGGGTTAGGAAATGGCCAAATTGTTACATGAAATTTTGGTAGATCAGGGCACGTTGACCGACGAACAGGTCAAACGGGTGCAGTTGTATTCAAAACAAAATGATCTTTCGTTTGCGGACGCCGTTGTTAGACTGGGTTTTGCTTCGGAAGAACAAGTAACGATTGCGCTATCTAAACATTTTTCTGTTCCCTACGCTTCTAAAGAAAACGGGATTTTATTACCTGAACGTGAACAAAATCTTCAAAAGATTATTCCCGACAAATTTGCACGCGAAAATTTAGTTTTACCGCTATTTATAGAAGATGACGTCTTGGCAGTGGCCGTTTTGGATCCGACGAACCTTTATTTATTGGAAAATATTAAAGTGATGTCGGGTAAGCAAGTACAGCCGTTTATTACCAGCAAAAGCCAGTTGTTGCGGGCCATGGATATGTTCTATTCCAACAAGAACTTGTTGGAAGAAGTCATGAACGAGGCAGCCAAACCGCAAGAAGACAACATGGCTTCCGAGAGTAACGAAACGGACGTAGATGTGGGAATCTTGGATTTGGATAAAGTGGTACCCTCCACTTCCCAATATGTCAAGCAAGTAAACGCCATTTTGCGCCAGGCCATTTCGGAACGTACATCTGATATTCACTTGGAATTATTTGACGAGCGGGTTTCGCTTCGTTTCCGCATAGACGGTTCTTTGTATGAACGTACGCCTCCGGCCAAAGAGTCTGTCAATGCTATTATTTCCCGTATTAAAATTTTGTCTAAATTGGATATTGCCGAGAAACGCTTGCCGCAGGACGGTTCATTTACTATCCGGTACCAGAACCGCTCCATTGAGGTCCGTGTGTCTGTATGTCCGGCGGTGTACGGCGAAAAGCTGGTGCTTCGTATTTTGGATAAGGGTACCGGCGAGATGAACGTTGATAAACTGGGGTTTGAACCGGAGCAGAAGAAAGCCTTCTTGGATGCGGCCAATTTACCGCACGGACTCATTTTCTTGACGGGACCGACGGGTTCCGGTAAATCTACTACCTTAAATGCCGTGCTGACCACCATTCGCACGCCGGAATTAAACTTTATGACGTTGGAAGACCCGGTGGAATATAAACTGGCCGGTATCAGCCAGGTACAGGTGAAGCCGGCTATTGGGCTTACTTTTGCGGCGGGGTTGCGTTCTTTCTTGCGTCAGGACCCGGATGTGATTCTGGTGGGGGAGGTGCGCGATAACGAAACGGCCGAGGCGTGCTTAAAGGCGGCCCTT
This sequence comes from Candidatus Avelusimicrobium intestinale, assembly GCA_902765225.1. Classification (GTDB taxonomy): domain Bacteria; phylum Elusimicrobiota; class Elusimicrobia; order Elusimicrobiales; family Elusimicrobiaceae; genus Avelusimicrobium; species Avelusimicrobium intestinale. The sequence goes on along the minus strand of CACWYV010000002.1, from coordinate 105,004 downwards.
ACCGGTCACTTGGTGTTATCCACCTTGCACACAAACGAAGCGTTGGGGGCCATCCCGCGTCTGATTGATATGGGAATGGAACCGTTCTTGTTGGCTAGTTCATTAGCGTTGGTGGCGGCGCAGCGCTTGGTACGTATTTTGTGTCCTTACTGCAAAGTGCCTCATATTCCGGATCACGCCACTTTGGCGCGGATTATCCAGGAAGGGCATTTAAACCCGCGGGATCAAAATTCGTGGACTTTTTTCAAATCCGTGGGGTGCCCGCGGTGTTTCGGTACGGGGTTTATGGGCCGCCGTGCTATTTACGAAGTTTTCCGTATGACGGAAGAAATGCGTAATATTATTTACAAAACGCAAGATTTGGTGGAATTAAAGAAAGCGGCTGTGCAATCCGGGGCACTTAATTTACGTGCCAACGGTTGGCGCAAGGTTATTCGTGGTCAGACGACGGTGGATGAGATATTGTCTATTACCACGTCGGACGAATAGTTTGCTACGGGCGCGGTTGGTTGCGCGTCCTAATCCCAACGGACGGAAAGGAAATCTATGCAAAAATACAGTTATACGGTCAAAGATGCCGACGGGGAGACCATACGGGGAACCATTTCGTCGGATAACAGAGAAAAAGTTATTTTGGCCCTACAGAATAAGGGTTACCTGGTGTTGGAAGTAAAAGAAGGGGCCGGCGGGTGGTTCGGCCGGGGAAACAGCACCCGTAAGCGCGGCGGAAAAGTGCCGGGCCACGTGTTGGCCTTTTTTGCTGAACAGCTATCCACGCTGATTGCCGGCGGTGTGCCGTTGGTACGTGCGGTATCGCTGCTTGGGGAATATGCCTCCAACGCAACACTCGGGTACGTGCTGACGCAAGTGGCCAAAGATATTGCCGGCGGTCAATCCCTTCACGAGGCCTTGGGGCACCATCCCCGGACGTTCAGCCACATTTGGTTGTCTCTGGTAGAAGCCGGGGAATTGGGAGGGCAGCTGGCCGATACGCTCATGCAGGTGGCGTTGTACACCAAAATGCAGGAAGGCATGAAGAGTAAGATTATCACGGCCGTTACCTATCCGTGTATTTTGGGTTTGGCGTCTGTGGGTGTGTTAGTTTACTTCGTTATCGGCATCGTGCCGACGTTTGCCCAGATCTTTAAAGATTTTAACATTGACCTGCCGATTATTACCGTTATGGTATTAAATGTTTCCGGATTTTTGGTCAATAACGGAATCTTGCTGATTATTGCAGCTATTTTTGCTTTTGTTACGTTTCGTTTTTACATCAAGACAACGGACGGACAAAAACGGTGGCATTCATTCCTGTTGGCTATGCCGATTTTTGGTAATTTCATTAAAAATATTTACTACGATCGCATGCTTTCCACGCTCTCTACGTTGCTACGCAGCGGGGTAACCATTTTGAATGCTATTTTGGTGTTGGAAGATTCGTTTGACAGCAACGTAATCATTCGCAACGCACTCAAATTGGTCCGCGCGGAAGTGGCTGCGGGAAAATCCATTTCGGATTCTTTCCGGGCGACGGGTGTTTTCCCCGGATTAATGACAGAAATGATGCTGATGGGGGAAGAGTCCGGTAAGTTGCCGGGTATTATTGCCACCCTGTCTAAATTTTATGCCGACAACGTGGACCAGTTTATCGCCCGCTTTTCGGCGGTCATTGACCCTATTTTGATTGTAGGCGTCGGTTCTTTAATTGGTATCATTGTGGCGTCTATTTTCTTACCGATTTTCAAACTGTCCCAAATCGGTGGCGGCAGTTGAGCGAGGAACTATGCAAAACAAAACAGGTTTCACCTTACTGGAAGTGTTAATTGTTGTTGTAATTGCCGTGTCTGTATTGATGTTTGCAGCGCCTGCATACCGCCGTGCACAAGACCGGAGTATGTACCTGGCGGCGCAAGGAGTGTTGGTTGAGGTGGCTTCCGCGGTGCAGGCTTTGCGGGCTGATTTGGCTGCCCAACCTACTGTAGAGGTATCGGCCGGAGGCCAGAGTCAATTGAAGGTATTTCCGGCGGGAGGTACACCCGTACAGTTGACGGTGGCTATGCAAACGGATTTGGGAGAAGAAGGAAACGATCCGTGGGCCAATTCGTTAAATAGAGAATTAAACGCAATGACTCACGAGGAGCGTCTTAGGGCGTTATTTTCCCGCGGATATTTACAGCCTTTACCGTTTGATAACGGAAATACATACAAGGGGTATGAATTTTTCATATGCCCGCAGAATGTTACCCAAGGGTGTTGTAATCAAGGAATTGTAGCGTGTATGTTGGACAATGATGCCGGAGCTACCCGTGTTGCTCAGAATACGTACCGAGGGGCACAAATATTTGAAAACGGTCTCATTGGCCGAATAGCTGATGAAGATTAGAAGGACCCCTTGCAAATTTCGTCAGATTCTGCCATACTATAGGTAGAGGATTTTATGAAAAATAAAAGAGGATTTACCTTACTTGAATTACTCATTGCGGCCACAATTGTGGGATTGTTAGCCGTTTTTGCCACCATTTCGTACCGTAATTCGGCTGCGGAGGCCCGTATGGAATCGGCCCGCACCCGTACCCGCGCGTTGGCGGGGGCTGTTCAGCGCTTCCGGTTGGAGTACCCGGTTGCGAATGTTATGTCGGGAGAAATGGCCAACGTAACAGTGGCGGCCGGGGCGGCCGTTGTGTGCAGTCCGGCAACGGAGGAGGGGGCTGAAAATGTGCCGCAGATGATGATTTTGTGCGGTTTTTTGGAAAATGGCGGCTGGTCGGATGAATGGGTACAGTTTTTTGTTTGCAACGGACGGACGGAACCGGACATTTGCAGTACCCCGCCGGTTGGATTTGTCCCGTTGGCGTGTATGACAGGCCGAAATAATAATCCCCGGGTGTTGGACCGTTATAAGACTAATTACAGTTTCTGTGTAAACGCGACCGGTGAGCGTGAGACTTTTGGAGGGGGAGCGTAAGCGTATGAAAAAAGGTTTTACATTAATGGAGATGTTGGCGGTTGTTTTGTTGGTGGCCTTGGTTCTTTCGTTTGCGGTACCTGCATACCGGGCGGTCCGTTTTGATGTGCGCAACGGACAAGCGCGTGTGGCTGTCAAAAAGTTAGCGGAAGCGGTTAAAAATTACCGCCGCGATAGCCGTGGTTTTCGCCTGAGGACTTGTTTTACCCCTACGGATTTGAATGGTAATAATCCAATTTATGCCGTTGCCCAAGCGAATAATCCGGAAGCATGCATGACGCCGGGGGCTTCCGGCGTGCCGTTGCGCAATCTGGATACGGCTACTGCTCGAAATAACCAATTGGTGGCCGCGAACCAAGCCAGTCAGTTGTTTGCATGTGGGTATTTGTCCTATAAAGATTTCGTGGGTCTTCCGTATAAGTTTTGTACATACAAGGCTCCTGAATTGGATGAGGTGAATGATCCGGCGAATTTGCAACCGGCGGATGCTGATTGTATTAATAACGATCCTAACTGTGATGCGTACTTTGCCACTGCATTTGGTGCATCGGAGCCTTTGGCAGGGGCTAAATACACGCTGGATAAAGGATTCCTGTATGTGGACGGGCGGATGGAAGCGCTCGATACGTACGAGGATTAATTTTAGAGGAGTAGATACATGATGAACCGGCTCATTAAAAGTAAAACGGGTGTAACAGTTTTGGAAGGGTTGATTGCTCTGGGTATTTTGGCCATGGTAGCGGCGGCTACGTTTGGGGTGCTTCTTTCCATTTCCCGCAAATCCTCTCAGCCGGATATTCGGGAAGAAATGATATTAGCGGTAGAACGGGCCCAAGCCAGTTTGCAGTTATATAATGGACTTACCCCTACAGAAATAAACAATTTGCCGCAAGGTTTGCGAGACGGCTTGTGCTCAAGTGCGAGTGTGGGCCATAATCCGCTCAATGTGGAGGAGAATGGAGTTGCCCAACAAGAGGCGACGTATGACATACGTTGTATGTTGCCAGCCATTTGTGAAACGGGTGCTTTTACCTATACCATAGAGACGGTCCACAACGTTAATCAGGGGGGGATACCTTTTGATAACAGCAAATATGGCGATCATTTGCCCCAGGAACGGCAGGTTACATTTCAAATTTCGTGTAACGGACAGACTTTATGATAAACAAAAAAGGTTTTACATTAACAGAGATTTTATTGGCCATCATGATTGTAGGAATCATCGGGGTGGCACTTGTTTCCTTGACAACGGCTGCGTCGCGTGAGAGTGGAGTGGGCCGTAGCAAAATTATGTTACGCAATAGTTTATCTCTGGGGCTCCGTCAAATTCGCCACGATATACAACGTGCCAACCGGGTGTTATATGTGCGTGGGCCTATTGGGACTATTTCGGAAGGTCGCGATCCTATTCCGTTGTTGATGTTGGTAGAAGGGCTTGGGCTAGACAACCAACCCGTGGGAAATGAGGGCGTGCGAAGTATCCGCTATTGTTTCTATCCCGGAACTGTTACGCAGCAAGCCAACGGAGGGGCTCTCCTTCCCGGAGGAGCAAGAGATGGCGGGACTATTACCCGTGTAGAGAACTCTATATTTCCGAATGCGGATGGGGACTATGCTTTGCCCATTACGGATGGTGTGCCGGATTGTCCGGAGACGGACCAAAATACGGGAACGATCACGACCGTGCTTCATCATGTGAAATACATTCCCAGTGATGCTATGATTCCATTGGCCGATCATATGTTCCGGTATCCGGTTCCGTTGTTCCAGATAGATGACGGCTGTATAAACGCTCAAGGCTTGCCTTGCCAACAAAACCCCTATAGCGCGGAAACACTTACAAACGAAACGCGCCAAAGTTTGGGCTCGCAGTTGCGGGTTCATTTGATCCTGGAAACGCCCAGTTCGCCTGTTGTCAATGAAGTGGCCGAAGAGACTTTCTTTGTGCCCAATGGGGTAGTGCAGTGGTAAAGTCCTGCTAATTGAACGAGAAGGGGAATAATATGTTAAGAAACAACAAAGGAGCTGCTTTATTACAAGTCATTTTAGTTGCCGCTATTTTGGTGGGTATGGCTACGCTTTTGTTGCGGGCCAGTTTATCCCGTGTATCCAGTGCCCGGTTGACGCGTCGTGCTGTGTCCAGCCAGATGCTCATTGAAACTTGCCAATCCCAAGTGAACGGGTGGATGAATCTCAAGCTACCGAGAGAATTTCAGAGAGATCTTGATGATTGCGTCTTCTACTGTAATGGAGTTCGCGATGCTGAAAATCATTGTCCTGATGCCAGCATGGTAAGGGATTATACCTGTACTCTTCCCGGTAATATAGAGGGAATCACATACACGGTGGTTGCGCACATGGCTCGTGAGGATGAAAATAACTCAAATTCTCCGTGCCGGGTGACCTACGAGTTGCACGATAACCAGAATAATCCGTTGGTGTCATTCTAGTTTATTTTCATGTTTAAGGTAACAGGCGGTAAATGGCATATCCGAATACTAGTAGCGGCCGGGAGTGTCGTTTTCGGGTGCGCTAGGTGGGGGTACGCCGCTGCGCCGGTTTCCGGTGTCGGTTGGGCGTTCCCTTCTTTGATTCACCATGCCCCGCAAGAAGTGTCGGATGACACAACAAATGGGTCTTCTTCCCAACAAGCCAAACGGGTGGCCAAGTGGGAAAATTATATTGAGCAGCAGAACGCGTTGCGTTCTGCTTTTGTGTCTTCTCCCACCCGTCAAGTGCACACGCCGGTATCCGTTTCCACGCAGCCGGTGGTTGTCAGCCAATCTTCGCCCGCGGCAGTAAAGGTAATGCGTTCCCATTCCCCGTCACCTGTCAAGCGGGTCCAATTTAACCCCAGTGAATTTCGCCCGGGCGTAAAATGGATATTTTCCAAGAGTACCCACTTTGATATTTATACCCAAAAACGTTCGTCCGGTATTTCTTCTTCTAACATGGCTATGACGTTTGAAAACGCTTACCAAACTTTACGGCGTTTTATCCCGTGGATGATGTCCGGCCGGGTGCGGGTATTTGTATATCAGGACCGGGATGCTTACCAGCGTTACGAGCCCAATGCACGCGGTTGGTCGCGTGCGATGGCTTATCCGACGCGCGGAGAAATTGTGGTGTATGACGAGCCCGGTAAAACACGGGAATTGCAGGAAGTTTTTACCCACGAACTTACACATATTTTCACCCAACAATTTTTTGATCCGCAGAAAACGGGTGAATTAATGACGCCGCTTTGGTTGGATGAGGGACTGGCGGTGTTTATGGAAGACCAATCTGCCGGTATGCAAGGGGGGGCTTGGTCCGAAGATTTGCGCACGCTTAATTTCCAGCGCGGCCGCCGGCAAAAACGTAGTGGATTGGGTAGCAAGGCGTTTAACGGAACGTTCGGGAAGTCCCACCGCAGCGGGATGGGGAGAGAGCCCCGGCACCGGACCCGCAAGAAAGAGACTTCGGTTGCATTGATGCCGTTTGCCCGTTTTATGCAAGAAAATTCGTTAAAGGCGGCCGAAGAAAAAAAACAGGTGCAAGAGTGGTATTTCCAGGCATTTGCCATGGTGCGGTTTTTACTCAATCCGTCGGGCGGGATGTCTCCTTCCAACCGCATGCAATTTGAACAATTTACCAAGTTGGCAGCCCGGGGCGAGCAACGGCGTGATCCGTCCACCGGATTTTTGGTTAAAGATGGTAGCGGAAAAGTGGTCTACAATCACTACACGGCAGAACAGGCCCTCGGCCGTGCTTACCGGTATAATTCCGTTTCCAATTTTGAAGACCGCTTTTGGGATTGGCTCAACGCGCAATAATCGTCAAATTCCTGTTGCAACTCACCTAAAATATACTACAATATAGGCATGATTATACCTACTATTATTGAAAAAAACGTCGGTTATGATATTTTTTCCCGCCTGCTCAAAGACCGTATTATTTTTGTAGGCGGCCGCGAAGGTGAAGTGGATACTGCCAGCGCCAACATGATTATTGCCCAACTGTTGTACTTGGATGCTGACGATCCTACCCGGGAAATTAACCTTTACATCAACTCTCCCGGCGGTTTGGTCACGGCGGGGTTGGCGATCTATGACACCATGCAGTTTATCAAAGCGCCCATTACCACCATTTGTATGGGGCAAGCAATGAGTTTCGGCGCGGTGTTGCTGGCTGCGGGCTCTAAAGGCAAACGCTATGCCTTGCCGCACGCGCGAATTATGATTCACCAACCGCTCATTTGGGGTGGCGGTATCTCCGGGCAGGTGACAGATATTGAAATTGAAGCCCGTGAACTGCGTGACAACAAGGAGCACTTATTGGATATTTTGGCCAAGCACACCGGACAGGATAAAGAAAAAATCCGTCAGGACAGCGAACGCAATTACTATATGTCGGCGCAGGAGGCCAAGGCGTATGGCCTCATTGACGAGGTCTTGGAACTGAAGAAATAATTTAAAAGGACAAGGGGCCTCCTCTTAGTGGGGAAGGCCTTTTGGTAAGAGGAGGGATAGATGACACAAGAAAACGGTCACAACAGTCAGGTGCTCCGGGCAGTTCGGCGTAATAACAAAAGAGGTTTCACACTCATTGAATTATTGGTTGTGGTGCTCATCATTGGTATATTGGCCTCTATTGCCGTACCCCAATACAGAAAGGCCGTTACCAAGGCCCGTTTGTCTAGGGTGGTACAAAACATACGTGCGTTTCAACGTGAGATAGAACTGAGCCAATTAAATCCGCCTGGGCTCCAATGGGCTCTGACGGGAAATTTGAGACACAACGGCAATCCCACCTATGGATATGTTCCCTACGAGCCGACTATAGATGTCGCTTCTACTTTCTCAGACAGAGTTGGAAACTCAGCAGATGCCATAGATGCCGATGGAAATCGTTGGGATGTAACAGCAGGAATGGAACATGCCCATATAAATATCATTTTTGACCAGGACCAATCCCAGTTTTATGTATCATGGGAGGCGAGTGATGGTTGGGCCTATGTATGTGCCACGGAAGGCGGCCTTTATGGCAGGGGCGGCAATCCGGAAGTTTGCCGAATGTGGCAGCAATTGCTTAATGAAGATGTTGTTATTTTGCAATGAGTAGATAATCATTTGTACGTTTCGCGTGCCACACCCGCTGATAAATTTTTTAGGGTGTGGCTTTTTTCTGGGTTGTTTTAAAATTAGCAATCAATAGTAAATCTTGCTAACTTTCAATCAATTTGATACAATATACCCAACACGCATAACGCGCAAACGGGGGTAAAAAACGTTTCCGCGTTACAGATGAGGAGAAATTTATGGAAGAAATCAGAAAAACAACTATTTCCGTACCCACCTATGTTCCCGCGATTGCCATACGCGATGTAGTGATGTTCCCCGGCATGAGTTTGCCTCTGTCGGTGGACCGTGCCAAGTCCGTGGCGGCGGTAGAATTAGCCTTAGCTACGCCCGAAAAATATGTGCTGGCCGTTTCCCAGAAAAATGCGGAAGTGGATGATCCGCGCGAGCAAGACATTTACCATTTTGGGGTGATTTCGCAAATTACGCAAAGTTTAAAAATGCCCGACGGCTCTATGAAAGTTTTTTTACAAGGGATTGTGCGGGCACGGGTAGATACGCTGACGTTTAACACGGAAATGGGGTCCTGGTTTGCCCACGTGGAATACGTGGAGGAAGAAGATGACCGCTCCCCGGTGGTGCAAGCGCTCATGCGTAAAGTATTGGATGAGTTTGACCACTATGCCCGCGTGTCCAACCGGATTGCCGTTGAAGGGGTTTCTTTTCTACGCCAAATCAACGATGCTTCCAAATTGGCCGATACCGTGGCTTCCAATATGGTCGTCAAGACCTCCAAACGGCAGGAAATTTTGGAAGCGGTGCACGTTAAAAACCGTTTGGAAAAAATTTTAAAACTGATTACCAGCGAAGTGGAAATTTTAGGCTTGGAAGAAAAAATCCACTCCAAAGTCCGCGCGCAAATTGAGAAAAACCAAAAAGAGTACTATTTGAACGAACAAATGAAAGCCATCCAAAAGGAACTGAGCCAAAAGGACGATTTCCAAAAAGAATTGGATGACATGCGCGCCAAAATCAAAAAGAACGGGTTGCCGCCGCACGCCAAAGAAGCCGCCGAAAAAGAAATAGAACGTTTGTCTAAGATGGCTCCTTTCTCGCCGGAGGCAACGGTATCCCGTACGTATTTGGATTGGCTGTTAGATATGCCGTGGAACAAAACCACGGAAGATGTCTTGGATTTAACAAAAGCCAAACAAATTTTAGACGAAGATCATTTTGGTTTGGAAAAACCCAAAACGCGTATTTTGGAATATTTAGCTGTTAGCAAATTAACCAACGGCTTGCGCGGGCCGGTGCTGTGTTTTACAGGGGCTCCCGGTGTAGGAAAGACTTCGTTAGCCAAATCTATTGCGCGGGCCATCGGGCGGAAATTTGTGCGGATGTCTTTAGGCGGCGTTCGGGACGAAAGCGAAATTCGCGGCCACCGTCGTACATACATTGGTTCCATGCCCGGACGTATCATCCAAGGGTTGAGTAAAGCCAAAAGTGCCAATCCTGTTTTTCTGTTGGATGAAATTGACAAAATGGGGTCCGATTGGCGTGGTGATCCGGCAGCGGCGCTACTGGAGTTGTTGGACCCGGAACAGAATAAAGAGTTTGTGGATCACTTTTTGGATGTACCGTTTGATGTATCCAAAGTATTGTTTATTACAACAGCCAACTCGCTTAGCAACATCCCAACGACGCTGCGTGACCGGTTGGAGATTATTGAATTTGACGGATACACCGATTACGAAAAACACGATATTGTGGATAACTATTTGTTACCCAAACAGTTAAAAGCCCACGGGTTGAAGCCGGGACAGGTGGAAATTGCGCGGGATGTGGTAGCGTTACTGATGCGGGAGTATGTGCGTGAAGCCGGTGTGCGCAATTTGGACCGCGAAATCGGTTCGTTGTGCCGCAAAGCCGCTAAAAAAATTGTGGAAGGGGCCAAAAAAGTAGTAGTAACCAAGGACAACTTACACGATTTTTTGGGAGTACCGCGCTACGCCAATTTTGCCACGGAAGAAAACGGCGTGGGGATTGCTACCGGACTGGCCTGGACCAGTGTGGGTGGGGAGACCTTGTCCATAGAAGCTACTAAATTGCCGGGCAAAGGACAACTGATTTTAACGGGTATGTTAGGTAATGTGATGAAGGAATCCGTCCGAGCCGCCCTGACGTATGCACGCAGCCGCGGTTACGGGGGCAAAGTGGATTTTGATAAGACCGATTTCCACGTGCACTTTCCCGAAGGAGCTGTTCCGAAAGACGGTCCGTCCGCGGGGAGTGTCATTACCACCGCGTTAGTGAGTTTGCTGACCGGACTCCCGGTCAAAAAGCAGTTAGCCATGACGGGGGAAGTAACCATTACGGGCCGTGTGCTTCCGGTGGGAGGCATTAAGGAGAAGTTCCTAGCGGCTTACCGCGAGGGGGTAAAAACCATCTTATATCCTCACACCAACGCAAAAGATGTTTCCGAAATCCCGCAGCGGGTGCGCAAAGAATTAACACTCATTCCTGTCAAGCACATGGATGACGTGTTGCCTTTAGCCTTAGAGGGGTGGAAAGAATTTGCGGTGAAGTTGGCGGGGAAAAAAGGCGGTCATAAAACGGTTAAACGGGCCACCCGGAAAGCCGTTTCCCAAAAATCAACGGCGGGTAAAAAAACGGTTTTGTCCCACAAAACACCGAAACTTCGCCGTGGATCTGCGGTAACGCGTAAGCCGGGAGCGAAAAAAGGGTCTGGCCAATCCACGGGTGGAAAACGGCGTACAAAAGTTTCTGCCCGTCGGTAAGGGAAGAGAATATGAACGATACGCGGCCTTACATCATAAGGCCGCGTATTTTGAGTATAGGACTTTTGGCCCCCTAAAAAGGGCCAAAGGACCTATGGCGTTGCGGCCCGTATTTTAACTACAATTGGAGAGAGGGTTTCTTCACTCGCTCCCAAAAGTGGAGTTTTTGTTAGGGAACAAAGATACATGTATTTTAAAAAAACGAGATGGATTTTAGTATTTGTTGCGCTATTTTTGATGGCGGGAACCGGGGAGGCGCAACAGCCTTGGCTAAGGGCGGTAAAAGCGACCGGCCGGTTGGCCCACCGCGTACCGGCCAACTTGGATCGTGTGTTGACTGAGCGCGTTCAGCGGTCTTATATGCAAGCCATGCGGGCTCAGGTGGAATATCCGTACTTCGCAATTAAAAGCGGGGAACTTGCGGGTCGGTCCCTCAGCCTGCCGTTAAAGGCAACGAGCCAAGAGTTTGGGTACCCTGATTTTTTAAATCAGAAGCAAATTGCCTTGTATTTTCTTTCTCAACAGAACCGTGCCTTGGCGCGGAAATTGCCACGGATGGACCGGCGGATGGAGGAAATAAAACAACGGGAGCCGGATTTTCATGCCGCGCGTAAACCGATGCCGCCGTCCCCGCAACACGATTGGGAATATTTAGCCAAAGAAACATTGGGGAAGGATTATGTGTTGTTAGGGGAAAGTCACATTCCGGAAACTCCGCCGGTGGTGGCCCGCTTGCTGCGCGAAATCCGTCGTGTACACGGGGAGGAAAAACAAATTGTCTTTTTGACAGAGTTTTTGCCGGCGGAAGGGGCCTCCTTGATGGAGTACGATTTGTTCTTTGATTGGCGAGCATACTTTGATGTGTTTGGAGAAGCGGACAAAAACCACATGATTGGGGGAGGGTTAGAACCCGGGTTCGTGTTTCATAATCCTGTCAGTTTGCTGTTAACGGACGAATCGGAACTTTGGGACGTAGTCATAGATCCCCGCCGTCGGGTTTGGAGTTCGTTGGAAGGGGTGCGTCTGCGTAACAGGGCGTGGCTCAACACCATTCAACGTTTCCGTCAAAAATATCCCGATGCCTTATTTATTATTTACGCCGGAAGCGGACACGTGAGTTATGCGGAGCCGGATTCGTTGGGGAATGTTTTGGCCGGACCGAGGACACTGGTAGTGGACTTGTATCCGCCGCGCCCTTTTGTAGAAGCAGTGTTGGCAAAACGGGGAGAACCTCGGGACTTATTTGACGTGGTAACGGAAGAAAAATTTATTTACGATCGTTGGGTGCAGTTTGACGACCCGGAATTAAGCCGTCTGTTCGGGGCAGATATACGTTGGTGTATACCAGAGGAAAAAGTTCCGCAAAGGGAAGAAATCCGAGGAGAAGATCAATGAGCATAAACCGTATTTGGAAACGGGGAATAGGATGTGTGATTTGTCTGTTGGTTGCCGTTACCCTGCAAGCGGGTATCCCGCCCCAGTCGTCCTCACTTCGGCAACTTTTGAAAGTGGGCCAACCGTTGGATGCGGCCATGTCCGGCCAGATTGCCCGTGCGCTGGCGGAGCGTACCGCACGCAGCGGGCTGGAATCCTTACTTGCCAAACAGCAATATCCGTTAGCGAGGCGGTTTTTGACCAGTCTGGCGGTGCCGATTAGTTCTCAATATGTGAATAAGTTGCTGAAAGTATCCTCGGCGGCAGAATTATACCCGAACAAATCTTTTCTTACGGATGAGCAGGTAACCCCTTATTTCTTATCGCAAATCAACCGCCGCAGTACACAATTTCTGCCGGTCATACAGAAACGGCAAGAGTTGATTCAAGGCCGACTGTACGATTTTTCCCGGGCTAAAACTTCTATTTTCCACCCGCAAGACCAAGATTTGGCTTGGCTGGCGGAACAGATTCCGCAGCAAACTCGCTTTTTGCTCATAGGGGAAATGCACGGCCATCCGGAAATCGCACTCAACGTGGTCAAATTACTCCGGGAGATTCGGCAACGCAATCCCACTCGCAGTATTATATTACTAACAGAGTTTCTGCCCGCTCGAGCCATATGGATGGGAACTCATCGTGCTCCGTTGCCGCATCCCAGTTACTTTCCCGCCTGGGAGATTGCCCGGTTGATGGGGATACCTGTGGTAGGTTTGGAACCCGATTTTGTGCAGAAAAATGTGTCCGTTGTAACGGATGGAGATTGTAATGTGTGGTCCAGTTTTGAGGGAATGCGCTTGCGGAATGCGCGTTGGATGGAGTTGATTTTAAATGCACACGAAAATGTTCCGGATGCACTTATCGTTGTTTACGGAGGAGAAGCGCATATGGGATACGATTGGCCGTATTCCTTGGGGAACCAATTGAGCGAATTGAACCCGTTTGTCGTTATGATGTATCCCACATATTTGACGGGAGGAAATGGGTGGGCAACCACAGAGTCTTCCCCTTTTGATACGAGTACCTTTGGAATGTTTGCCGACGATAGAATTCTCCAATTTAATGACCCGGAACTTACCCGGCTGGCCGGGTTTGATGTGCAACTAAAAGTTCCGCGGTTGCCTCAGACGTTTGAGTGGGCAAACAATACAATATTTGATTTTCCCCCACAGGTGAATCTGACCGGAGAGTAACCCGCTATGCACCGGTTGATGGCTCGTTTGCAGCGTGTTTTGGAGCCCGCCCGGTTCACGCGGCAAGAGGCCGGTTCTGTACTGCGCCGGGCGGTAGTACGCACCTGGCTGCAGACGTCTGCGCCGGACACGGATATAACTTCTTTAGGGTCCTTTTTCTCAACACATCCTTCGTTATCTTCCCGCGTGAGTCGGGCGTTGCAAGCTGTTTTGACTGATATTCCCGTCGGGAAAGAAGGAACGGATGGGGCTTTGACGCCGGAAATGATAGGGCACATTGGGGAGTATGAAAATACGGAAAATGCCGCATCCCGCGGTATTTTTTATACACCGTTTGATACTGCCCGACGTTTAGCCCGGGAAACGTTACGGGTGTGGTTGCAACGGCAACAATGGTTGCCGCCAACGGCCACACAACCGGATCCGGCGCAAATTCCTGCTGAAAAGCGTTCTCAAGCCGATAGAGCCCTTGCGCGCGTGACGGTGTGTGATCCTGCGTGCGGGGCGGGAGGGCTGTTGATTCCGTTTTGGTTAGAATTGGCGGAATTTCGGCGCAGATTAAATCCGTCCCTGAACTATGCACAGTTACTCCAAGACCTCGCGGCCCGCAATTTATACGCGGCCGATATTAACCCGCAAGCCGTAGCGGATATGCGTTTGCGGATGATCTTGACGTTGCGGGCACACGGTGTTTCTCGGCCCGTAGTAGGGGAGCATTTTTTTGTGTTAGATGCATTGAGCGGTTATCCGCATCCGGTGTGGTGGAAAAAATGTCCCGAAGTTTTTGCCCGCGGCGGCTTTGATATTTACTTGGCCAATCCGCCGTATGTCGGCCAGAAAAATCACAAGGAAATTTTTACCGTGCTTCGCCAAAATCCGCGCTGGGCACCGTGGTTGGCTCCTAAAAGTGATTTGTTATATTTGTTTTTCCATTTGGCTTTTGAAATTGTAAAGCCGTCGGGTGTAGCGGGATTATTGACGACGTCTTATTTTGCCCAGGCTGCCGGTGCCTATACGTTGCGCAAGCGTTTGCACGAAACAGCCTGTGTGCTGCGGTTAGTTGATTTCGGTGAGGAAAAATTGTTCCGGCGGGCAAAAGGCCAGCACAATTTGATAACGGTGTTTTCTCCCGGCAAGGACGCATCACGCCCGTGTTACACTTGCGGCGGAACGTGTACGCAGGACGAATTATTTGGGGGACGGGATTTATTTTTAAACACGCACCCGCAGACGGCTGATTTACAAACGGCTCTACACAAAATGGCAGGTGTATCTTACCGTTTGGCGGATGTGGCGCAAATTTCCAACGGACTTATGACGGGGTGCGACCGGGCTTTTATTTTGACCTCGGAAGAAAAACAAACGCTTGCCCTCAACGCGGCTGAGCGAAAAAAGGTAAAACCTTTTTTTAAAAACTCCGATATTTCTTCTTATGTAGCCGCCGCCAAACCACACTTGTACTTAATTGATTTCTTTTATCCCAACGACCGCAATACTGATTTTTCTCGTTATGAACACTTACTGGCACATCTGGCGCAATTTAAAGAAGAATTATTAGCCCGTAAACAAAACAATAATGGCATTGATAAGCAATTGGCCCAAGGGAAATACTGGTTTGGTTCAGTGCGGCGGCGGATGAATTTTGAGGCGGAAAAAATAGTTGTTCCGCACCGGACGTTGTCCAATACGTTTGCGTATAGTGATGGTTCGTGGTATGCCAGTTCCGATGTCTATTTTATTGCTTCGCCCCGTCAGCCGTTTACGTTGTGGTACTTACTGGCCTTGCTCAATTCTGCCCCGTATTATGCGTGGTTGTGTTACAAAGGCAAACGAAAAGGCCGTCTCTTGGAGTTATATTCCGCCCCGCTGCGGGAAATCCCCATCCCGGTGGCTCCGCCCGCCATTCAGCACCGGCTGGAACGGTTGGCCCAACGCATTTACGAGGCCAAGCGCCGTCGGAACAAGCGGTTGGTTACTCACCTGCAACAACAAATAGACCGGCTGGTTTGTATCTTGTTCGGTTTTTCTGCCCCGGAAACACGGGCTGCTACCCTAAAAACTTTTGTTGACTAGCCCTTGTTTTTTTGATACAGTAAATACATAAGTATCAAATCACTTATTTTGGGAGCACGAACAGATGACAAAAAACCGTGTGTTGCAGTACATCAGTTCTCTTGGTCTTACTTTGTGTTTTATTCTTTCTTTCGTTTCAGTTGGGTGGTCGCAAAATCCTTTGGCGCCTAACTGGAATCTTGACAATCTCGGTAGTCAAATCCGCGTACTTGATCACGACTACAATGGTTTAGGGTACTTGATCGGCGGTGGGAGTTTGTTTGGGAATGCGAACAACAACTCGCTGACTATCCGCAGTACGGATGGCAGTATGTTGACGGTTGCCCCGACGAACTACGCAAGTCTTTGGCACAGCGGCGGAGATTTTGTGGCCGGCGGTGCGGTGTATGATGCATTTGCTAACGGTAACACGTTGACGATTGATAACTCTTCCGTCACGGCCCGCACGGCTATCGGCGGTGCGGCACTGCTTAGGGAATTGGATTTGCGTTTGAGTTCCGGTACGGCCAATTATAACACGGTTAATATTTTAAATGGTTCCTATATTTCCGAATCTCCAATGGTGGGGACGACAGAACAGATAGTTGAAGGGACCAATAGAACAGTTTACTTTGGCGCAGGGGGATATGTAATAGGTGGGTTTACCAACTACGCCAATGGCCATGCAGATTATAACACAGTGAATATTGACGGCTCTACGGTTACAAGCGGTGTCTATGGCGGTTATGCCAAAAACTTTTTGATAAAGGATAGCGACTATGAAGACGGTGTGCCGATAGTACCTATTTCTATAACGGCTAATTACAACACGGTTAACATTACCAACAATTCGCTTATTACGGTTGCTGATTCGGACGTGGATCACTACCACAGCAAGGGAGTGGTAGGAGGATATGGCGGTGAGCATTCAACGGGTAATACAGTTAATGTGGACCATTCTACCGTGTACGGGGATATATACGGTGGGGTTCCCGGGTGGACGGTTTATCAGGGATCCGTGGCCACCGGTTCTGTTACGAATAATACTGTAGTTTTGTCTAATCTTTCTGTGGTAGTTGGTTCCGTGTATGGCGCAGAAGGGTATTCTGTTAACGCGTATAATAACAGCGTGTACATAGACAATTCTTCTGTAAGCGGGGGACGTTTACAAGCGGCCAAGGACGGTTTATTGGTGTTGAAGGGCACCCCTATCAACGCACAGATGTCCGGAAACGAATTATATTTAGGCCACTTTAACAATCCGTTAAACCTGGACGAAATCGGAGCCGGGTTGAACTGGGCTGGGGTGTCTAATGACAATACGGTCCTGTTAGAAGAAATAACTAATTTGACTGTTGCGCGTGGGATGGGGAATAGTTTTCAAAGCAAGCTTTGGACACGAGCCGAGAATGAAGAAGATGAATTTAAGAATGTACAGCTTGATATAGCCAGCTTGCAAAACCAGAATTTGTTTACGGTTCCTGTTCCTATCAGGGAACCGACTCCACATGGCTTTTCTTTGGATTATGATGAAACAGTAGTATCTGATCCCGGTACATTGAAAACCAATTTAGGGTTTATATACGGTGGTGCGGCGTTTGACTATACCCGCCAGATAGATACCTCGTTGGAAACGGGCCCGCAATTTAGTTCGGATACTGGGGAGTTAATTACGGGTAGCGTTCCCGCAGAAGAAATTTGGGCCAACGGCGGTACCAATGCAGATGGTAACACCATCCACATTGCTAATTCCAGCGTAACGGCTAACATCTTTGGCGGTATTGCCGGAGAGATGAAGGAAATCAATTACTACACGTGGGGAACCAAAGATGTGGAAACGGCCTCCGGGACGGAAACCCATTTTACGCAGACGCACGTATATAAGGATGGAAATACTATTTACACAACAGTGTTTGATTGTGGAACGGATGGCTCTTCCTGCGCGGAAGTGATTGCGGATAGTAGTTCAGAAACACCCGAACCGTTGGATGATGTGTACTCGGCCAGCAACAACACCATTGTATTGGAAAATTCCCATTTTGATGGTACGCTCTATGCAGGATACGTAGTGGGAGCCGATCTGAAAACAACCAATGCTATTACGGGGAACAATACCGTGATTCTGCGAGGGAATGCTACCTTGGCAAATGATGCGCTATTGTTTGGTGGTAATGCTGTGTTCAATGACGAGCTAGGACTGAAAACCAACCACTTAATTTTTGACCGGGTTGGGAATAACGGCTCTTTTGTGACCTATCACAGCAAGGGCCAGTTCGGAGGTTTTAACCCCACCTGGCAAATTAATGCCGATTGGGATACCCGTATCAACTTTGATTTTAACGGAGTGGAAGCGTTGGTGACGATGGACCCGTCGGCTATGGGTCGGGAAAATGCCGGTACGGAAATTATCCGCACGCAAACAGCGGCTGACTTGACCCTTTTGCAAAATGGTGAACGGACCGAGGTTTTTGATAACTCCCTTGGCTTGGCACAAAAGAGAGTTGGCTTGTTTACTTACGATTTGACACCTGTCAAGGTGGACAATTCGACTATCGGTTGGGTAATGAGTGGCTACAAGGACCAAAATAACGCGGAAGTTTATGGTTCGTTACCGATTGTTGGTTTGGCGCTTGTGTCCGAAGGACCGGATATGTTAAGCACGGCTTTCCAAGACGCCTGGACGGCGGATGCCGAAAGTAACACGTTTATCAACAGCGGTTACCACAAAACACGTTACGAAACCGGTAGCGGATTTGACTTAAATTCCGCCTTGGTACAAGCCGGTTGGTGGAAAAAATTGGCGCCTGACTTTATGATGGGACTCTTTGCCAAATATGTCCACGGTTCTTACGAAACGTACCCGATTAAGGCCGACGGTTCTGCCAATGCCTTTGGCGGCGGGTTGATGGTATCCTATCACTACAGCGATACCGGCCGCTTGGAAGGGGACGTGGAAGTCGGCTATTTGAAGGCAGATTTCAACTCGGCCGAATTACTATCCACGTTGCGTGCTAAAGGTATGTATTACGGCTTTATGGGTGGTATCGTAGAACAACCGCTGCAAAACTGGGAAATCTTCGCCCGGCTGAATGCGTTCCGCAAAGCGAAAGACAGCATGACCGACAGTTTGGGCCAAAATATCAAATATGAAGCCATGCAGAGCTTAACCTTGCGTGCCGGTACGGAAGTGGCCTTTGAAGATTGGATGTTCAGTGGGCTAGTTCCGTCGTTGGGTGCATCCGTCTTGTACGAGTTTGCTGGAGCATCTAAAGTACAAGTGCTGGACATAAGCAACGACGACGCCTCGCTCAAAGGGCTCAGCGGCCGCGGGCAAGTGGGCTTGAAATACCAGAACGAAGAACTGCCCTTGCCGATCTTGTCTCAGTTAGTGGTTTACGGGCAAGTGGGTAAACGGCGCGGCTTTGGTGGTGAGATTAACATCTCGTTCCAATTCTAAGAAGTTTTTGATAGAGAAGAAAACCCCGGTTTAAACCGGGGTTTTCTTTTGGTAAGTTTGGATTTCTGGTCCTCGTCGTTTCTTTCGTTTTGTACAAGAGGAAAGATTCCGCATCAAGTGCGGAGAATGACATCATTTGGGTACGGAATCTTTTTATTAGGCGGGCCTATTGACCGCGGATGCGCTTAATGTTGCGTTGATGCTCGTCGTAATGGCGGGCAAATACGTGCCGTCCGCCCGAATCGGCCACAAAATATAACGCGTTAAAATTAGGAGTCGGCCGTAACACGGCTTGGACAGAGGCCGCACTGGGGTTGCAAATAGGCCCCGGCGGTAAACCAGAACGGCGGTACGTATTGTACGGTGAATCAATCTTTAAATCTTTAAACAATAACCGTTTTTTCCAATAACGGTTGGAGCCCAAATCATATCCCAACGCGTACTGGACGGTGGGATCGGCTTCTAAACGCTTGCCGATTTCAAACCGGTTGAGGTACACGGCGGCAATTTTGGGCTTTTCGTCGGCCAATACGGCCTCGCGCTCTACAATAGAGGCCAAGGTAAGCACTTGTTGTTCGGTGAGTTTAGAGGGATATTGCGTAAATAACGGGCGTATATTTTTTTCGTACTGGGCAGTCATTTCCTGTACTACTTTTTTGGCGGGCATATTCAGCGTAAACAAATAAGTGGACGGAAAGAGGTGTCCTTCCAGTTTTTGTTGCCTTACCATACGTAAAAATTCGTTCCCGTCCGTAATGCTGTGTGAAGCCAATTCTTCGGCCATTTCTTCGCTGCGCCAACCTTCCAAAAAAGTAATTTTTTCGTAGTGGGTGCAACGGCCGTCTTTCATGCATTTGAGGGCTTGGAATTCCGACATTTTGGGCCGCAAATCAAAAGAGCCCGCCGGCAACCCGCCGTTTAATTTAAGGGCCAATTTAAAAAGACTCTGACTGCGGATAATACCCCGGCTCTTGAGTTGTTTGGCTGCGGACGAGCCGCTTTGGCCCGGCGCGATAGTCACCAGTACCGGGCGGCCTTTTCCATCGTTTCTGTAGTACGAAATGCCCCAAATAAGGCCTATCAGTAAAAGTATCCCAATCCCTTTTTTCATGTTATTTAACCAGTTTGATAAAGTGCCGTTTACCGGCTTGTAGTACGTCTCCGTTTTCAAACGTAAAGGGTCCGTCTTGCGCCAACCGTTGACCGTTTAAACGTACAGCCCCCTGCTCAATCAGTCCGCGCGCTTTGTTTTTGCTGGCGGCGGCTCCGGCAGCAAACAACACCGCCGATAAGGTGGCTCCCGGTTCCGGAGTGAAAGGGGGGATATCGTCGGGGAGTTCCTTTTTGGAGAACACCTGTTCAAAATGAGCCAACGCGGCTTGGGCGGCTTGTTCCCCGTGGAAACGGGCCACTAAAATCCCGGCCAGTTTTTTCTTGGCGGCCATGGGGTGCATGGCTTTGATGTCGGCCACGTTTTCGTTGGTCAGCAATTCGTAGTACATGGGCATCAGTTCGTCGGGGATAGACATTAGTTTGCCAAACATATCATGGGGTTCATCATTAAGCCCCACGTAATTGCCGTACGATTTGGACATTTTTTTCACGCCGTCTAATCCCACCAATAGTGGTACGGTGAGGGCCACTTGCGGCTCTTGGCCGTTGTTTTTTTGCAATTGCCTGCCGACGAGCAGGTTGAAAATTTGGTCTGTGCCGCCCAATTCTATGTCGGCTTTCAACGCAACGGAATCCTGCCCTTGAAATAAACTGTACAAGACTTCCAACATGCTAATGGGGTTTCCCGCGGCCAGACGTTTTTTGAAATCGTCGCGCTCCAATACTTGAGCGACGGTGATTTTTTGCAGTGTTTGCAACAGGTCAGTTCCGTGTACAAAGGGATCTAACCACTGGCTGTTGAAGCGGATTTCCGTTTTGGCAGGGTCTAAAACCTTGAAAGCCTGTTCCGTATATGTTTTAGCATTTTGGAGAATTTGTTCCCGTCCGAGTACAGGCCGGGTAGAATCACGGCCGGACGGGTCGCCGATGGCGGCCGTAAAGTCGCCAATGACAAGCACGGCTTTATGCCCGGCGTCCTGAAACCGCCGCATGAGCGACAGCGCCACACTGTGGCCCAAATGCAAATCAGCACTGGTTGGGTCGCAACCGAGTTTTACGAGCAGCGTTTTGCCGCTTTCCAATTTTTTGGCGAGGTCCGCCTTGGAAACTATATCCACGCATCCGCGTGTTAAAAAAGAAATTTGTTCATCAATTGTCATAAAAAACTCCTAAAATGGGTTTTGTTGAGTTGGAACTGTAAGCTGTATTTGTTGTTGCTGCTGCGGTATTTGTTTGTGGTGCGCAGAGTAAGACATCATATTACTTGCAGTCGATAATATAATCCACATTATCAAACCAATTGTCCATATAACTTTCTTTTCCATCCAAGCAGGGTAGTAATATTTTGTATATGTGCCAAAGCGATTTTCTCCGGGTGTTCCATTGACTAAAACAAATGCTATATCTACCATCCACACGCCAGAACCTGCAGAAAAAGCGAAAGAAATACCACGACACAGAAAAAATATCAATACCCACCACCCGGAATAATTGCAATCATGGAATCGGCGTACACATAAAGCGTACCAAAACCAGAGCGTTGTCAAAGACATCAAAGCATGAAATATCCACACAATATACGAATTGTAATTATCAAAAAGAGGGTAGGATACTAAAGAAACAATAGCGAGGATTAAACTCCAAAATAGAAATTCTGTCCGGTTGGCGCGGGAAGAAAAACTGAATAAATGTTTCAACATATATGGCTCCTTTTATTCACGGGTTAACTAACTTCAAAATTCATCAAGGGTTACTTGTCCTTTTTCTTCAGATGCTTAAATATGAATAAATGAACAATACAAATCAGCGGTGCCAACACATACAATAAGTTGGGCGCTTTTTCTCCCACCAACTGCCACACAAGGCCAATACACATCAAAAAAGAAAGAAATAGAACACGGGAATCTACGACGTCAACGATTTCCTGGATGCTTTCGTTTTTATCATTTTCTCTCTTTGTGATGATGTCCATACCTATGGCCAAAAAAATAAAACATACGAAAATAAAAATAAGCATATTTATATTATATCAAACCTGTATCACGGGTCGGGCGCAGAAATACAAGATTTGACACTTTTCTTTGCTTAATAAAAATCATACGGGTCTGCCGCCAATTTTACCGTTACTTTTTTGGACGGCGCAAATGTGTCCAACGCGGCCAGCAAATCGGCCCGGCGCGCTTCATCCGTCTTGAACAGAAGATATTGTTTTTTAAGTGTGTCGGTTCTCTTGGCGCACCATACCGGCCCCAGGATTTCCAGACAGAGAGGGGTGCATAGTTTTTGCAAACGGGTTGTATCGGCCTGCAAAAGGGGCATTTCTTTAGATTTAAGCGTCATTTTGAACAAATGGACGAAAGGAGGATAATGAAAACTTTCACGAAGGGCCGTTTCGGTATCGGCGGCATCCGTATAACTGCCGGCGAAGACGGGGGCGTAGTCGTAGGCGTCTTGGTCGGCGGTTTGAATCAGTAAGCGGCCCCCGCGTACGCCCGAGACGCTTCCGCGTAAGTCAAACAGAAGCCGCGTAAATTTTTCCGTGACGCGGTAATCGGTTCCGGCCAGTTCCACTTCGGCATCCAGTACGGCAGCCAAACTGATTTTAGCCCCGCGAAGCGCCCCCGCCGCTACCCGGGTGCCGATAATGATATCGGCTGTGCCGTGCGGTAGGGCGTGTAGGGCTTCAAATCCTTGTCCGCTTTTTGTTTTGAGTGTATCGGATTCCAGCCGCAAGATTTTTGCTTGCGGAAAAAGTTTAGTTAAATCGGCCGCAATTTTTTGCGTACCGCCGCCGCGGGATTTAAACACTAAATTGTGGCATTTGGGGCATTCCTGTTCCAAGGATTCCCGTGCCCCGCATTTTTTGCAGACCAAGGTTTCGCCGGCGGTTGTTTTTTCGTGTGCCAACAGACCGCCGCATTTTTTACACCGTGCATACGCTCCGCAATTTAAACACGCATACGCACCGGCATACCCTAAACGGTTGAGTATCAATAGGGAAGTTTCCTTGCGGCGTAAATTTTCAGTCAGTTCGGCAACCAGTAAATCGGATAAAAAGCGCGACTGGGAACCTTTTTTCCCGCTTAGTTTGATTTGCGGGGTGAAGCCGTGTCCCGGAACGGGTGAAGTAAATGATAAGCGCCGGATTTGCCCGTTTTGGGCCTGTACTTGCGTTTCTATGCTGGGAGTGGCGGATACTAATAGGAGTGTGCTCCCGTGCATTTGGGAACGGAAAAATAACACATCCCGCGCGTGGAAGTAGGGTTTATTTTCTTCTTGTTTGTAGTTATCGTCCCCTTCTTCCAATAGGGCCGCTAACCGCAAATTTTTAAATGGCAGCAGTACGGCTGAACGCGTGCCGATGACCACGCACGGACGGCCCGATGAAATAGCGGCAAATTGTTTTTTCTTATGGCTGGTCGGCGTCCGGCTGTGCCAGGCATATACGTTTTCCGCTCCGAAACGTTTTTCCGCTTCGGCGATCAGTTGATGAGCAGCGGCGATATCGGGTACCGTTACTAATACTTGACCATACCCGTTTATAGCCCGTGCGGCGGCCCGCAAGACGGTTTCTGTCTTGCCAAAGCCGCACGGCCCGTCCAACAGAAACGGATGAAATTCATACGCAGGCAAGGTTTCCAAGGTATGTAAGGCGTTTTGTTGGGAAGCAGTTAGCGTATAAGGCGGTTGAGTAACGGACGGTGAAAAATCTGCCGGCGGCGGGGGAAGTTTGACGTAAGGAGCTGTTGGAAGTAACGCTCCCAAAATTTGCCCGATGGGGCCGCCCCAACGGTTTTTGATAAATTGGGCCAACGGAAATAAGTCTGATCCGAACAGCGGTTGTTTATCCACCAGGGAAGCAATTTCTTTTAATGTAACGTGGGACGGTGCGGCGGATATTTCGGTCACTTGGGTTACAATGCCGCCCGTCAGCACCCGCCCGAAAGGAGCCGTTACGCGCATACCGGGGCGGATTTTACCGACTAATTCGTCGGGTACGCGGTAATCAAACGTGCGGTCTAACGGTACATCAAATGCTACTTGGCAGAACATAATTACTTGGTGGCACCTTTGAGCCCCAGCCGGGCCATAACCATCTGTAAATCTTTCCAGGCGTCCTTTTTCCAATTGGGGTTGCGTAACAGGGCCGCCGGGTGGAATGTGGCTAAAATTTGAACGGGGCGGGGCAGTGCAACACTGTCTAAACGCAAGTTATAGAACTGTCCGCGCAGGGCTCCCAAGGATTTAGCATCCGAAATAAGTGCCTTGGCCGATACGCCGCCCAGCGCCACAATGTATTTGGGGCAAATGATGGCAATTTGCTGTTCTAGATATTTGCGGCAACAGGCAATTTCTCCGGCGTTGGGGGCGCGGTCGTTTCCGTGTTTTTCGGGGTGTTGGGGGTCGGTCATGGGGTGGCATTTGGCGATGTTGGCAATAAACACTTGTTCCCGCGTGAGTCCCATGGCAATAATCATTTTATCTAACAATTGCCCGGCGCGGCCCACAAACGGGCGGCCTTGGCGGTCCTCATCATATCCGGGGCCCTCGCCGATGAACATGACGTCGGCATCTACGTTCCCTTCCCCGGGAACGGCGTGTAAACGGGTGGCCCCTAACGGGCAACGGGTACATTGCTTAATGGTGTCAGCCAACGTTTGTAAGGCGGCTTGTTTTTGGGAAGTAGTCAGAAGGGTAGAACCCGTTTCTTGTGCCGGGACGGCATGCCGGGGAGCCAGTTTGTCGGCCCGGGGGAAATCTACTTGCAGGGTGGAATTTTCCGACATGGGTGGCAACGATTGCCGGGTAACGGCCTTTTCCGTTTGCGAAACTACAACGGCCGCCGTTTGTGTCGGGGCCGCCGTAGAAATGAGTTCGTCTTCGTCCTGGGCTCGCAGGAAGTGTTTTAACTCGCCTGCCAGCTGGCGCACGGTAGAAGGTTTCATTATAATCGCATGGGTTCTTTGGCTTTGCGTTCCGCTTCTAAGCGGGCGGCTTCTTGCGCTTTGAGTTCCTTTTCCAGGTTGTCTTTGCTCACGCGCAGGACATCTTCTTTGGATACGCGGCCCGATAAAATATCATCCAAGGCCACCTTGATGACGACGGCATGCGGTTGGTTTTTATATTCGTTTTTTTTGCGCAGTTGTTTAGCCCACATGGAAGCCAACACGACTACGTCATAGCGGTCTCCGTCAAAATTCATCAATTTGGCATCTAGTTCTTTCTCGTTTTCTACGGACATATTTCTCCCTCGTCGTTACTTCAGATTTTTAATCTTTTTTAAATCTTGCCTGGCTACCCGGCACTGTTCCGCCGTTACAATGCCGGCCATATCTTCAATGGCTTTTTTTAAATCGGCATTGAGTAGTACATAATGGTAGCGGTCTAATTCCTGTACTTCTTTCTTGGCGGTTTCCAACCGCAGTTCAATATCTTGGGTGTTATCACGGCGGCCCAAAATGCGTTTTTTTAATTCCTTTAAACTGGGCGGAATAATAAAGACCAAAACCGCTTGCGGATATAGTTTTTGGACGGTACGCGCCCCCTGTACGTCAATGACCAAAATGGGGCAGATGTTCTTTTTTAGCAAATCGTCCACGGATTTTTTGGGGATACCGTAGTACGACGTGTGCACTTGCGCCCACTCCAACATTTGGTTTTTTTTGATGGCTTGTTCAAATTGTTTAATCGTCCAAAAGTGATAATCCTTTCCGTTTTTTTCGCCTTTGCGCGGGGCACGGGTGGTGGCAGTAACAACACGTGCCACCGTTTTGTTGCGTTTTAAAACTGCGTCAATAATGGTCGTCTTTCCCGCCCCGGACGGAGACGATACAATAATGGGAAAAGCCCTCATATACCTATTGTAGTAAATAATGGGCAACGGGTCAAACAGCTTACGGAGGGGAGGAAGTTTGTTACTGATAGGAATACCAGGAACCGTTTTCATCCAACGTATTGTTTGTTTCGTTTTGGCAAATTTTCTTGGCTATTTGATAGTAGGAAGAATCCGAGTAGGGGACACAGAAATAATTTTTGTTCCTTACCAGTTTCTTTCCGTAGGATAAGCCGACGGAGGAATCTTTGCAATACAGGTATTGGTTGACAGCACTGCCAATAGTTATGGAACAATATTTACCGTTTCCAAAGGACCGATAGTTATCTGAATCCGGTAAAGGGGTGCCCGGTATTTCTAGGGATAATTCACTCATTTGGTCCGTGTATTGGTTATTGGCCATGAAATATTGTTCTTCGGCGGTGGCGAGGGCCTGCACTAGCGGTTTTAACGCGGCGTAGCGGCTTTTGGCGACGGCCATTTTGTATTGCGGCAAAGCGATACTCGCCAAAATGCCGATGATGAGGACAACGACGAGCAACTCTATCAGGGTAAAACCGGTTTTTGTGTTTTGCATATTTGTCTCCGTTTGGAAAGCGCAAAAAAAGCGGCACATTATCGCCTGAGCCATTTCCGTAACTCGTGCAATAACCGCCGCCTGCCTGTTCCCGCGGGAACAGGCAAAAGCAGACGATTATTCGCTGGACGGAAATGTGCCTCGTGCCTAGCGGCACCCGGCGCTGCGCAGGCTTTCCCTGCACTTCCAACAAATAATCCAAATTTGACTACTCAATCATTGTAATAAAAAACAAACCCGGGTGCAAATCAAGCATCCAATGGCAGATAAGTTTTATAATGGCGCACAGAGAATTTTGGTGGCGATACTACATACGATAAAAGAGAAGGATTCGGAATTGAATATTGAATGATGTATGGTCTAAAACTGGATTTGGAATTGCATAAAAAACCGCCTTAGGAAAATCTAAAGCGGTTTTGAAACCTTAAAGAATGGGCGAAATATTACAACTTTCCCTATTTGCCACAAAAGTCTTTCGGCGATTTGGCTACAACGCCTTCTTTTTGAGCGGCAGCCACCTCATAGGCACAATTTTTCCACCGTTTGAAGGCCTCGGCAATAGGAAGATAGCGAACATTCATATATTTTACTTTTCCCTGCAGGTACCCTACTACCCCGCCGTCTTGGGCCAAGGAAGGGTTCTCACGAATGGTGTCCGCCAATGTTTTTTCCCCGTTGATTACCCGCGCCAATGCTAAAAACTCGTCGGCAAAAGCCGCACGAAATAGGGCATAACCCGGTGTGTACCTGTCCTCGTAGCCGTCATTCGTGGCCACTTGGATCAGTGCCACCTGTTGGCGTTGTTGCGGGGTTGTTTTCCCTTGTAGTTTTTTGACTTCTCCCTTAATTGCGCTAGCCGTTTCAATGACCAGGGGCATATTGTCATCATCCGCCGCTTCATCCATTTGAACCACTAAGCCAAGAATTTTATGGGTCAGTGTCTCCTGCGTTTCTTTGGGGTCCGTACCGGCGCGGGAAGTTCCACACAATACGCCGACAGATACAACTGCCAACATTAAAATGATATATTTCTTCATAAAGGGTTCCTCCGTTGTATTATCGTGTTGATAGTATCGCCAAGTTGTACCGGTTTGTAAAAGGTCATCAATGGCGCCTATCTTTTTGCGGTAACCGCAAACCACCTTACCTTATAGCATAACAGACTATCGGTATTTTTACAAGGCCCAGATTGACTGAAAAAAGGACCTATTACTTTCTAGGTCAAAGGACCTAGAAACCGTTTGCTATCCGTGTGAAAACAGCGGCCCAAACTAAAAAGTTTGGGCCGCTAGGTCATCTAAACAACTGAGTTTATTTCTTTTTGTGCGCAAGCACGTCTTTGGCGGCAGCTTGTGCGGCAGCCAAACGCGCTATCGGCACGCGGAAGGCCGAGCAGGACACATAGGTGAATCCTTCGCGGTGGCAGAATTCCACACTGGCCGGGTCGCCGCCGTGTTCGCCGCAGATACCGATTTTGAGATTCGGTTTTTGTTCGCGCCCTTCGGCTACGGCGTGTTCAATCAGCATCCCTACGCCGCGTTGGTCCAGCGTTTGGAACGGGTCGTTTTCCAAGATACCTTGTTTGAGGTATTCCGGTAAGAACGCTCCGATATCGTCGCGCGAGAAACCAAACGTCATTTGCGTGAGGTCGTTGGTGCCGAACGAGAAGAAATCCGCTTCCGACGCCACTTCATAAGCCAGAACGGCTGCGCGGGGAATTTCAATCATCGTACCTACGGAGTAATTGAGGTTTTTTACCTTCGTTTTAGCAACGACTTCTTCGTAAGCGGCACGGATGAGCTTTTTCTGGGTGATAATTTCGTTTACATCACAGGTGAGCGGAATCATCACTTCCGGGATGGCCTTAATGCCTTCTTTAATCAGCTCGGCGGCAGATTCAAAAATCGCGCGCGATTGCATGGTGGTGATTTCCGGATAGGTTACACCCAAGCGAATACCGCGGTGTCCCATCATCGGGTTGACTTCATGTAATCCGGCGGCACGTTCCTTAAAGACTGCCATGGAGATGCCCAACGCTTTGGCCAATTCTTGCTGTTTTTCGGGCAAGGTCGGCACGAATTCGTGAAGCGGCGGGTCCATCAAGCGTACGGTTACGCTATGTCCGGCCATGGCTTTTAACGTGGCCTTGATTTCCTTTTTCATGTGCGGGAAAAGTTCATTGACCGCGGCTTTGCGTTCGGCTTCGCTGCCGGAAAGAATCATTTTGCGCAAGATGAAAAGCGGCTTGTCGGAATTTTTGCCGTAGAACATGTGTTCAATGCGGAAAAGCCCGATCCCTTCGGCCCCGAATTTGCGCGCTTTGATAGCGTCGTCTTCCGTATCGGCATTGGCGCGGACTTTGAGCGTGCGTACTTTATCGCACAGGGCTAAAAAGTTGGCCAAGTTTTTGTTGCCTTCGCCGGCGGCTAACATCTTTAAAGCGCCCGCATAGACGTATCCTTTGGTTCCGTTTAAGGTGATTTCGTCGCCTTCCTTATACGTTTTTCCGCCCATTTTGACGGTTTTCTTGGTGAGGTCAATTTCCAATTCGCCGCAACCCACAATGCAGCATTTACCCCAACCGCGCGCCACGAGCGCTGCGTGGGAAGTCATGCCGCCGCGTTGGGTCAAAATACCTGCCGCCGCACGCATCCCTTCAATGTCTTCGGGGTTGGTTTCCTCGCGCACTAAAATAGCGTTGATGCCTTTTTCTTGGGCTTCAATTGCGTCTACGGAATTGAATACAATTTTACCGCACGCACCGCCCGGACCGGCAGGAAGCCCCTGGGCTACCGGCTTGGCACCGGCTTCGGCCTTCGGGTCAATGGCGGGCAAGAGTAATTCTCCCAGTTGTGCAGGTGTCACACGCAAAACGGCTTCTTCCTTGGTGATAAGGCGTTCTTTCACCATGTCCAACGCCATTTGTACGGCGGCTGTACCGTTGCGTTTACCGACGCGGCACTGAAGCATCCACAGCGTTTTGTTTTCAATGGTAAATTCAATGTCCAACATATCGTGGAAGTGTTTTTCCAATTTCTTTTGGATGGAGTCCAATTCCTTGTACACTTTGGGCATTACTTTTTCCAACGTGGGCAGGTTCTTGGAGTGGGCGTTGGCTGACCATTTATTCATCGGGGAGGGAGTGCGGATACCTGCCACGACGTCTTCCCCTTGAGCGTTGATTAAGTATTCGCCGTAAAAGTGGCTGTCGCCGTTGCCCGGGTTGCGGGTAAAGGCCACACCGGTGGCACTGTCATCACCCATATTACCGAATACCATGGTTTGAACGTTGACGGCTGTACCCCAATCGTGCGGGATGTTTTCAATGTTGCGGTAGGCGATGGCGCGTTTGCCGTTCCACGAGGCAAACACCGCGCCGATAGCACCCCACAGTTGTTCCATCGGGTCATCCGGGAACTCTTTCTTGAGTACTTTTTTGACGGTCTTTTTAAATTCTACGCACAGTTTTTTCAATTCTTCGGCCGGGATTTGTGTATCGTCCTTGACGTGTAATTTTTCTTTTACATCTCCCATCATGCCGTCTAAAATTTTGCGGATGCCTTCGCCGTCTTTGGGTTCAATACCGGCGGCTTTTTCCATGACTACGTCGCTGTACATCATAATTAAGCGGCGGTAAGCATCATACACAAAGCGGGCATCACCGGTTTTGGCGATCATACCCGGGATGGTTTTTTCGGTCAGTCCGATGTTCAAAATAGTTTCCATCATACCCGGCATGGAAGCACGCGCACCGGAGCGCACGGAAACCAACAGCGGGTTCGTTTCGGAACCGAACACTTTTTTGGCTTTGCGTTCTACTTCGTGCAAGTTAGCCAGTACATCGGCTTGTAAAGATTTCGGATAAGTGCGTTTGTTGTTCCAGTAGTAGGTGCAGACTTCGGTAGTAATGGTGAAACCGGGAGGAACGGGTAATTTTAATTGGCCGGACATTTCCGCCAAGTTGGCCCCCTTGCCACCTAACAGTTCTTTCATTTTTCCGTTGCCTTCGGCTTTACCAGCCCCGAAGGAATAAATGTATTTTGTTGCTTTCTTGGCGGCCGTTTTTTTGGCCGCTTTTTTTACGGTTTTCTTTACCATAGTTTAGTTGTGTTCTCCTAGATAAAATAAAACTGCAGCGGACGCGTCCGCTTCTTACTTCTATATTGTAGTATATTTGGGGGAGGAAAGGAAACGCAGTTTTTGAAACGGGGATAATTTTTTGTTACAATACCAGCAGTACACACAGGAGTATGTTGGGCGTATGCGTTTAAAAGAACAGTTGCAAAAAGGGGAAACGTGGGTATTTCTCATCTGTGCATTCTCTTTGGGAATGTATTGTTTTGACAAATTTGATGTGCCCAATTTAGTGAAATGGGATTCCTCTACTCCGGTACATATGGGGGGAAGCGTGGGAGATACGACGCAACTCAAAGAGGTAAGCGTTTTGAATATCCCAGACGAAGTTTACCAAAGTTTAAATGGGGACAGTCATTTCAAACGCTATTTGACGGGGAATCACAAATATATTTTGTTGTGGACATTCTCCGCTCCCTATTACCGCCCCTACACGGAAGCTTTTGAGCGTACTTTCCCGCTTTTTTCCGCCTATTACCGCAAGCGGGTGGAAGCGGAAATGGGTCCAGCGGGGGTGATGGTGGGGTGCGGCCAACGGGCTTCCCAGTGGTTACTTAAAAATTGCTTTGAACATGTATGTATTCTAAATCCGCAACGTAAACAAGTGGTGGTGGATAAATCCAAAGACGCCCGCCAGTTACCTATTCTACTGGAAGCCTACAAAGAGTGGTAATCCGTTTGCTTTGGCAGCGAATGCACACCCCGAAACGACTCAATCCGGGATTTATGTAGTATGAAAAGTAATTTCTCGTCGTGAGATTGAAAAATAGTTGACAAGTTGCGCTATTTATGCTAAAATGAGCCCATAAGTAGCATTCTTTCCTTTATTTTCCATTTAATTTAAGCAGTTGCGGAGACACCTTTGGGGTGTTTTGCGTTTGGGTGTAGGACGTCTTATTAGACGGCTTTGGCACCGGCTAGCCATATGGTCAGCCCGGTCATCAGCAGTATCGTCAATAATAACGTGACCCCCAACGTCATACGTTTGCTGCTTTTGGGAAATATCTTACGTATCACAATATAACACATCGGTACGAACATCAGTACCGCAAACAAAAAAATCACCACTAGTCCGGCCATAGTATCCTCCCTATCTCTTATATAGTAGTAAATTTATTTTCTCCGTGCTTTCTTTTTACATATTATGAAACAGTTACAAGCCGATTATAAACGTCAATACGACGCACTCAAAAACGAGCGTGCCTCCTGGCTGCCCGTTTGGAAAGAACTGGGTGCTTATTTAGCGCCCACCCGCGGTTTCTTTGACGGGCAACAGCCCAATCAAGGCCGCCGCCTGGACCACAAAACCTTGCTGGATTCCGCTCCGTGTTTGGCCGTGGAAGTATTGTGTGCGGGGATGATGTCGGGGTTAACCAGCCCGGCGCGCAGTTGGTTTGATTTATCGCTCGCTAACGAGGAGCAGATGGATCTGCCCGGCGCACGGGAGTGGATCTTTGATGTCAAAAAACGGTTGGAAGATATTTTTGCCAAAAGTAACGTTTATGGCGTACTGCATGGGTTTTACGAAGAAATTGCCGTCTTCGGTACAGCAGCGTTTTTGGTGGAAGAAGACCGGGATAAAGGAATCTATTGCAGGCCGTTTACCGTGGGAGAATACTATTTGGGAACGGATGAAAAAGGTCGTGTCAACCGTTTCGGCCGCGAGTTTTTTATGACGGCGGAGCAATTAGCCCACACGTTTGGCGTGGAAAATTTGCCGTCCCAAATTCAGGCCGTGGCTCCGCACGAACGGGCCAACAAGTGGTATCCCGTTTTTCACCTGATTACTCCCAACGTTTCTCATTCGCCGCTTCTTAAAGATAACGGACATATGCCGTTTGCCAGCCTATACTTTTTGGAAGACGGTCACCTGTTGCGTCGCGGCGGATACAAAGAATTTCCCGTCATCGCCGCCCGCTGGGAAGTGCGTAACGCCGCCGATGCCTATGGTAAAGGACCGGGGTGGAAATGTTTGGGTGATGTGAAGATGCTGCAGAAAATGCAGAAAACCAAATTGGTGGCTTTGGATAAAAATACCAATCCGCCCGTGATGGTATCGGCCAACGTGCAAGGAGAAGTCAATTTGCTTCCCGGCGGTATTACTCGCTACAACGGGGCCGCGGACGGGGCGGTAAAACCGGCCTATCAGGTTCAGCCGGATTTGCCTGCGTTAGAGGCGGCTATAGAATCGGTACGGGCGACCATCCGCTCCCAATTCTTTGCCGATGTTTTTTTATCTTTAACCGCGCAGAATTATACCGGTATGACCGCTACCGAAGTGGCCGAACGTCACCAGGAAAAAATGTTGGTGTTAGGGCCCGTCCTGGAGCGGTTAAAAAATGAACTGCTAGACCCGCTGATTGACCGGGCCTTTAATCTGTTGGCCCGTCAGGGATTATTGCCGCCTGCGCCGCCAAGTATCCAAGGTCTTCCGTTGAAAATAGAATATGTTTCTGTGATTGCACAAGCGCAGAAGGCATCCGGGTTATCTTCTTTAGTCCAAGGGCTGAATTACGCCTCTTCGTTGGCGGCGGTGAAACCCGAACTGCATAGCCGCGTAGACTACGAATGCGCGTTGGAGGAAGGCCTGAAAGCCTTGGGTGTCGCCCCCGCGCTACTTAAAAGCAAAGAGGAAGCCCTATCCCCCACGGGGGACCCGGTTCCTCACCCGGGTTCCCCGTCCGCGACGACAACCGTCACACCGACGGAAACAGCGGAGACTTCCGCTGTTTCATCCGTCGCGGAGTTTTCGGAAAAGTAAAGGGAGAAATCCGCGCCCGGACGCGTCCTTATAAGCGTTACGGTCCGGCGCGGGGCGGGAAAGTACCCGTACGTTAAGGGGCTTTCCCGCCACCCCAAGCCCACCTTTTATGGATGAAAAACAACTCAAAAAACGTAATACCAGTGATGTGCAAGCCGTTTTAAAAACGGTCCAAGGCCGCCGGTTGCTATGGCGGCTGTTACAAGCGTGCCGTGTGCACCAACATTCGTTTGTGCCCGGTGATGCTACCGCCACGGCTTTTCATTGTGGCCAACAAAGTATTGGTCTGTTTTTGCTGGCGGAAATAGAGGATGCTTCCTCCCAGGCGTATGCGCAAATGCGGGGGGAATATTTGTCCGAAGTCAGTTCCCAGCAAAATGAAATCAACC
This sequence comes from Candidatus Avelusimicrobium intestinale, assembly GCA_902765225.1. GTDB lineage: Bacteria > Elusimicrobiota > Elusimicrobia > Elusimicrobiales > Elusimicrobiaceae > Avelusimicrobium > Avelusimicrobium intestinale. The sequence goes on along the minus strand of CACWYV010000002.1, from coordinate 71,238 downwards.
GTTTAACGGAGGAACTTACTCATGCCTGAAATACCTGCTACGTCCACTCTTTCACCTACCGATTTACCTGCGGAGTCTGTCGCGCCGTCCGGTGCCGGTGTACAAACCGACGCGACCGTTGGGCCGGAATCGTCCGGCGCACAGACCCCGCCTTCGCCAGACTCGTTTTCCTACGAGAACTTGCAACCGGCAGACGGTGTTTCGTTTGCCAGTGCTGATTGGGATACCTTCAAAAGGTTAGCGGCCGAGTTAAAATTATCGCCGGAGCAAATTGAAAAACTAGTGGCTTTTGAAGCATCCTGCGCACAGCGCAAAACCCAAGCAGAACTGGACGAAAAACACCAACAATCCGCTACTTGGGCCCAACAAACGCGTGCCTTATACGGTGCCGGGCTGGAGCAAGAAATTGCTTTTGCTTTGCGCGCGGCCAACACGTTTGGCGGCCCGGAGTTGCGTACTCTGCTGGAAGAAACGGGGCTTGGCAACCATCCCGTGATCATCCGTACGCTTAGCGGGATCGGACGTACCATCAGCGAAGATGCCTCTGCCGGCGGTGTGCCGTCGGCCCCGCAGGATAAAACCTTCGCCCAAGCACTGTACGGAAAAAGAAATTAAAGGAGAAAAATATGGCAATTATTGCTGATAAACAATACAGTTTAGTAGATTACGCCAAACAGTTTGATCCGTCGGGCCAAGAATTGGCTATTGCCGAGGTATTAAGCCAATCCAACGATATTATCGGCGACGCGATCGTTTGCGAAAGTTCCCTTGACAGCGGACACGAATATGCCGTGCGTACCGGGATTCCGGAAGGAACTTGGCGCCGTGCTTACCAGGGAATTGAACCCGCCAAAGCCACCACCAAAGTAGTGGTAGAATCCTACGGTACGCTCTCTGCCTATTCCGTGGTAGATAAACTGGTCGCCGAAAAAGGCGGCCACGTGGAAGCCGTTCGTACGGGGCAATCCCGTGCGATTATTGCCGGAATGTCCAACACCATGGCCGGCAACCTCATTTACGGAAACGTGGGCACAAACCCGGAACGGTTTACCGGTCTGGCTGCCCGCTATTGCGAGTTAAGTGGCGCAGAAAGTTCCCGCAACGTCATCAATGCCGGTAGCAGCACCGCGGATAAAAACTCATCCATTTATCTCGTGGTATGGGATACGGATAAGGTATTTACCTTCTTTCCCAAGGGCTCCAAAGCCGGTATCCAACGCGTGGACCATGGATTAGTCAACCACATTGATGCAAACAACAACGAATACCCCGCCTATAAGGAATACTTTGAATGGAAATTGGGGCTGGCTGTACAAGATTGGCGGTTCGCCGGCCGTATTTGCAACATTGATACGACCAATATCCCGTCCGATCTGATTGATAAGATGTGCGATTTGGAAGAACGCATCCAAAGTCTGTCCATGGGTAAACCGGTATGGTATATGAACCGTACCGTCAAGGCGGCTTTACGCAAGTTAGCCAGCAGCCGCTCCAACGTCCAATATACGCCGGACCAATTGACGGCCCGTCCGTTGATGACGTTTAACGAAATTCCTGTCCATATTTGTGATGCTATCACCGATACGGAAGCCATCGTGCAATAGGAGGAGTATATGTTACTAGATCAAAATGGTGTATTGTCCGAAGAACAGGCCGTTACCACAACGGCTGCTTCTACCCATGTGGTGGATTTAACGGCGGCCGGGAACTTCGTGCCCGGGGCTTTGTTTGCCCTGTGCCGGGTGGATGTAGATTTTGCTACATTGACCAGTTTGACTGTTTCGCTGGAAACGGCGGCCAATTCCAACTTTTCGGATGCTACGGAATTGGCATCTGCCACGTTTTTGGCGGCAGCACTTACGGCCGGCAAACAGCTGTTGGCAGTGGCTGTACCCGCTGGGGTGAAACGTTACTTGCGTGCGAAATACACGGTCACCGGGTCTGCCGCTACGGCCGGAAAAGTTTCCTGCTTCTTAACGGATACCGTTGATATGCACTAACCGGATGTTGATATAAAAAAAGGGGGAATCGGACGGCTACCCCCCGCCCGATTCCCCCCGGAAAAGCGGTTGGGGGGATAATCCGATAAGGGATGATGAAGAAAAACACGACCCCGTGCTGTTTTTGCTTAAAATCGGCTTAAAAATGACAAAAAAGGAGGGGAAAAGGGGCCTCATTCGTTGACTTAAAAGAATCTTGGGGGAGGTTAAACGGACCTATTGAAAAAGTAATCAAAAAAGATTATAAATCATCCCTCATTTAAGCAAACAAATTGAAAACGTTTGATGTCTTCCCAGACTGGATATGAATAACTATAAAATTACTATTAAAAATAAAAATAATTAAAATATCAGCATTTTTAAAATCAAATTTTAAAATATTAAATTAAAATTAATATCAATTTTAAATAAAATATCTTTTGTTAAAAATATATATAAAAAATAATATATTTAAAAAATAGTATAAAATAAATTCAATATTAAATATAAGTATAGTTTTTAATTTAAAAATATATTAAATAATAATATAAAATAAAATGGAGTTAAAAAAATGATATCAAAAATACATATCTGTAATTTAGCTTTGGCGCAATTGGGTCAATCTCCTATTTCTTCCTTGGAACAGGAAAATGAAAAGGCGCGTCGGTTGAATTTGTTTTATGCTCCCGTACGGGATGAGATTCTCCGTACCCACAATTGGGCGTTTGCCGGGGCAGAAGAACCGCTAGCGTTGTTGGAAAGCGAACCGGATGTGCAGGGCCGTTTTACGTATAAGTACCCCAGCGAAGCCCTATTTATCCGCAATATATCTGAAACGGGACGTGAGCGGTTGCCGTTTCAGGAGTTTTTCCGGCCCGATTTGCATAGCCGGGTCATTTTAACGCCTTCCGAACACGCCCGGGCTTATTATACCTGTCGTATTACCGACGAAAACCTGTTTGATCCGGCGTTTATAAAATGTTTTTCACTGGCGTTGGCGTGTGATTTGGCGGTGGTGTTGTCGGCCGATATGCAGTTGGCTGCCCAGTTGCTTCAAAAATATACGCTCAGTTTGGCCGAAGCACGCCGCAGTAATGCGACGGAGTCCTTTCATACGGTACCGGCTACGGATGCGTTTACGGAGGTTCGCTAATGGCTTTTCACACGATGCAGTCTTCTTTTGCCGGGGGCGAAGTCAGCCCGGCGTTGGCCGCCCGGGTGGACAGTCCGGCGTATACTTCGTGGTTAAAAACCGCCCGTAACTTTTTTGTACATCCGCAAGGCGGGGTTTCCAACCGGCCGGGGACAGGGTATATGGGGGCGGCTAAATATTCCGCCAAGGCCTGCCGGCTGATTCCGTTTGTGGTGGGAGAAACGGAGGCCTACGTGTTGGAATTGGGGGACGGATATATCCGCGTCTATACGTCTGCCGGGCGGGTACTCAATGAAGCGGGAATTCCCTATGAGATTGCTTCTCCGTACACGGAGGCGGATGTTGCTAATGTCCAGTATACCCAATATGACCAAATGCTCTTTTTGGCCCATCCCGCCTACCCGCCTTACCGGTTAACCCGGATAGCACCCGGGCGTTTTTCCTTGGAGGAGCATGCGGTGCGGTTTGGGCCGTTCCAATTGGAAAATACCGATACATCCCGTAAATTGCGTGTGTATGCCACCCAAGACACGGAAATCCAGACAGACGGCGTGGCGGCCACCTTGTCTTTTTTGCCGGTGGTAGACCCCCGTTATTTTGTGTACGGCTATTTTAACGATACCTTGTTTTTTGCGGGCGGAGATTACGGGTTTGATGTAGAAGCATGTGTTTCTGCCTTTAACACACGTTTCAGTTCATCCGGGGTAGTGGCGGTAAATTTGGGGGGTATTATCCAAATTACATCTCCGCAAGCCACGGGGGGAGCGTGGAACGGCATTACCTTGCGATTGACCTACCGCGACAGTTTTGTCCATGAGCCGGCTATTGTGATTGAACAACAACTATCGGGGGGTGTTAACCAAGGGGACCCGGTTGCAACGGGAGATATTACCTACGTGTTAGCCAGTAATTTTGACTTGTTTTCCCCGCGGCAAGTAGGGGGACGCTTTGGCCTTACCCACCCGGTGGAAAGTCAATATCAAACGGGGATATTGGGGTATGAAACATCCTCGGTTATCATACAAACGGCTTCGGATTGGACGGTGCGCACTTCGGGTACATGGTCAGGGACGTTGGTGCTGGAAAAATCGGTTGATTTGGGGGAAACCTGGAGTGCGGTCAAGCATTTTATCCGCGCAGCCGATGACGATAATATCACCGATATGGGCACTTTGCCGGACCAGGGGGAGGCCTACTCTTTGCGGTTGCGTGCTTGCGGAATTACCGGAGAAGCCGGGTATGAACTGTCGGCAGCGGCGTTTGTCCAACAAGGGGTCGTGGTAGTCACGGGGTTCGTCAGTGCCCGGCAAGTGATTGTATCGTTGGAGCGCCCCTGCGCCAGCGACGAATGGACGGCCGATTGGGCCGAGGGGTCTTTCAGCCCCAAAAACGGGTATCCCACGTGTGTCTTTTTCTACCAAGACCGGCTCGGTTTAGCCGGTACTTCCGCCGAACCGCAGACGATTTGGTTTTCCAAAACCGGGCAATATCATCACTTTGGTACTTCCCGCGGGGCCTTGACTGACGCGGATCCGATCAGTATTAACCTGTCCGGCAAAAAGTTAAATGCCATCCATTCCGTGTCCGTTGGCAGTAAATTGTGGGTATTTACGGCGGGAAGCGAGTGGACGCTTTCATCGGCCGGAGCGTTGACTCCTTACAATGTACAGGTGGAACAACAAAGTGAGCGTGGTTCCAGCCGTACGCCGGTACTCCGGGTGGGAAGCCGGACTCTTTTTGTGCAGGCGCGCGGTTCTTCGCTACGTGATTTTTACTACGATTACAGCGTGACTGCGTACGTGAGCGAGGATTTAACTCTTTGTGCCAAACATTTGTTTGCTAACAAGGAAATTCGGGAAATTTGCCACCAACAAGAGCCGGATAACTTGATTTGGTGTGTACTTTCCGATGGTACTTTGGCTTCACTGACCTATGTGGCCGAACAAGAGGTTTGCGCTTGGACGCACCACGATACGCAAGGATATTTCCGCAGCGTTTGTACCATTCCCAACCGCGGTTACGATGAAATGTGGTTTGCCGTAGAACGGGACGGACAATACCTGATAGAAAAATTACAGCCCCGTTTGCCTACCCAGCAGCCGCAAGACCAGGTCTTTTTGGATGCTTGTGTTTCTAAAAAATCCACCACACCATTTACGCAGGTGGAGGGGTTAGATCATTTGGAAGGGAAAAGCGTGGGGGTGTTGGCCGACGGAAGTCCGCTAGCAGGACTGCGCGTGGAACAAGGGTGTATTACCCTGCCGAGGGCAATGACTTGTGTACACGTGGGGCTCTTATATACAGCAGAATTGCAAACGTTACCGGTCGTGTTCCCTACTTCGGCCGGGCCTTCTTTGGGGAACAAACAGCGCATTGTTTCCGTCGTGTTACACGTAGCCGATAGCCGGGGCGGAATGGTTACTTTGGAAGGCGAACAGGGCGAACCCCTCCTCCAACGTGCTTTGGAGCCATATAACACGCCGCTGGCCCTCAAAACACAACCGTATGTTTTGCCGTTAGCCGGAAGCCATACCTTAACTCCGTCTCTTCTCTTCACGCAGACGGATCCGCTTCCCGTCACGCTATTAGCGGTATTATACCGGTTGGGTTAATCTTTTCATTCGGCGGGAGCCGGATTTTTCCGCCATACGTTCGGGATTGCTATGAAACCGGTTTTATATTTTCGTCCGGCTCAACCGGCAGACGGTCCGGCCTTGGCCCGTTGCCTACGGGCGGCTGACCGACGGGAGTTAGCCGCTTCACACCCCGGTCAATCGCCGGCGGAGTGTTTGGAGCATTTCATCTGTATTTCTGTGTGCAGGGTATGCGGAGTGTACCGGGGGAAAGTAATTGCGTTGGCGGGTGTGTACGCTTCATCCTTGCTGGGAACCGATGCTTGCGTGTGGCTTTTGACCGGAAGTCCGGTAACGCGTGTACCCATTTCGTTTGTACGTTCTGCTAAACGTTGGTTAGCTGCCTGGTTGCAATTATATCCCACGCTGACCAACGCAGTGGATGCCCGCTATGAGGCGGCCCGGAAATTGATTACGTGTTTGGGGGGAGAATTTACCGGCAGAAGTTCGGTGTATAACGGGGTCTTATTTTTACATTTTATATTTAGGAGGTAATCATGGGAGGAGTAGTAGAAACAGCGGGGAAGGATTTATCCTCTTCGCTTCAAGAAATCAAAACGCAAAAAACAGCCCGGACCGCTTATCGCGCACAGGCTGCTGAACAAGAATACCAAGCCGCACTCACGGCGGCCGAGGCCGAGCGCCAACAGGGTTATTTACTGCAGTCGGCGGCGGAAAAAATGCGTGCCTTATATCAAGCATACCGTCGGGAAACGGGAAACCGGCAAGTTCAATGGGCGGCGTCCGGTTTACGCGGAGATTCGGCTACGGTCCAACAGCTCTTGCGTAACAACCGGTTTGCGGTATTGGTGGAAGAGCAGACTCTGTCCAACCGTTTACGGCAAGACGTGTACGAAAACACGCTCCAAGCCGCTGATAAAATTCGTTCGCTCAAAGAATTGGCAACCGCAAACCGCCGGGCGGCCCAACATAGTCCGTCGCGCTGGAAATTGGGAACATCTTTTTTTAGTTTATTAGGAGGACGTTAACTATGCCAATGGTACCTGTTACCCGGCTTTCGGAAGAGATGTATGGAGACAAGCCCGTAAAATCTGTTTCGCCTGCTCCGGCTCATGCGCACCCGGCAGAATCGGTTCGTTGGGAACTGGCGACGGCCGTGCGGCAAGAGGTGTTGCGTCAAGGAAGTGTATCTACTGATTTTCTGGATCGTTTTGCCGTCTCGCATGGGACGGCGGATCTGACCGATACACCGGCCGGATGGGATTACGCGGCTTTGCGTCGTGCAACGCAATATGAAGAGAACGCGGCCTTGCAAGATCAACAACGTGACCGGGTGCAACAGGAAGCTGCCTGGGTGAGCCAAGTAGGGGCTGTTTTACCGGACAGTATTTCTTTAAAAACGTATTTATCCCTGCAAATTCCGGCCTACCAAACCCGGCTAGAACAAATGGGTTTCTCGTCGCAGCAGGCCGCACAACAGGCCGCGCACTTACAGCAAGAAACCGTAGAAAAACATTTGTCGCAAACGTTATCGCGGGGAGATTGGCAAACGGCCCAAGAGGTTTTGGCCCAACAAAAAAAAGTGCTTCCTGCCGAAAGCCGGGCAGCCTATGCCCGGCAGGCTCGTTCGGTTTTTGCCCATAGCCAGGCACGCCGGATTTGGCAACAAGCACTCCAACAGATGCCGGATGCCAATCAAGCCCGTGCGTATGCGTTAGAACACCTGGATGAACCCGATGAAGAACTACGGGAACAAGTGCAGGCGCAAATCGGTCAGTTGGCCGCTGAACAGAACCGTAAAACGGCGGCAAACAAGGCCGAAGTGTGCAACCGTTTGGCGCAAGCGCAAGCAGATCAAGCAGAACAGGTGTTATATACACAACGTGTATTTGATGGGGATGAACTTGCGTTATTGCACCGGGCCGTAGAGAGACTTACCCAACCGGCTACACCGGCCCAACAAGTGTGGTTTGTCAAAAACTATTTGAATGTTTCCGCCCAGGTTCCGGAAGCATTTGCCCAAGGGCGTTGCAGTGCGCGGGATTATTTGCGTCTGCAAGCGGTTCAATACCGCCGCCAAAGCGGACAAGATATTTCGGGCGAGGAATGGTTATTGCGGGGTATCGGTCGTTGGATGCACCAACAAGGATTTGCCGAGAAGGATGTTTTTCAAGTATCGTATGCTGTTTTAAAGGGAAAAGAGGAGCAGGAGCAGATACATATTTGGCAAAAAATCAAAACTTTATTAACTTGCTAGGAGAAAATTATGACAGTTTCAACTCAACTGACGAAACGTATTTACGCCGGGAACGGACTGAACCGTACCTGGGCAGTGGACTTTCCGGTGGCATGTGCCGAAGATATCCACGTATTTATAACCTCTCCCTCGGGGGAAGAAACGGAAGTCGCGGCGGATTTTGAGTTAAATGCCACCGCCGATACGTTGACTTATCCGACGCTATCCAGTGGCCGGGAGCCATTGGCAACGGGGTGGAGTATTACCCTACTTCGTCGCACACCGCTGACACAGCAGATTGATTTACTGCGGCAAGGGGAATTGGACGCAGAAGTATTGGAAGACGGTTACGATAAACTGACCCTTGTCGTTCAGGAATTGGCCGAACAAATAGACCGTTGTGTGAAATATCCGGTTTCGTCCCCGGTTACGGGTACGGATACGGAAGCATTTTTAAGCGATATCACGTCGGCCAAACAAGGAGCGGTTGAAGCTTCCAGCCAAGCGGTAACGGCAGCGCAAAGTGCCGCGGCCAGTGCACAAGCAGCGGCAGAGGCCGCGGCCGCTTTCCCGGTGGATCTGCCTGACAAAGCCAACGCGTCACTTGATAATTTAAGTGCTTCGGGTAAAAATCTGGCCAATTGGTCTAACAACGTTACTACTTGTTTATCGTATATCCCACAGGATGTAAAGGTGACGTTGTCCGGTGGAACACTTACGTTGAAAGGGGGGAGTAAATTATATGTTCCCAACGGGGCAGGGGTGTTTGAGGCGGTTACTACTTCGGAAGATATTTCCATCACGGAAACATCCGGCCAAACGGGTATGGTGTTTTACTTACCCGGCAACGCTACGATAAGTCTTCTCAATTCGGAAAATTGTTATTCCGGTAGTACGGCTCCTTCGGGTTCGCAATATATGGCGTGGTACGATACGACGAACAACTCCGTAAAGCTGACAAATGATAACGGTTCTACGTGGCAAAGTGGTTATTCGCTGCCTTTCTGTGTGTGTATATCTGCCGGTAGCAGTATGACGCAAATTGTGAATGTGTTCCAAGGTTTTGGCTATATCGGCTCTACGGTGTTCGTTTTACCGGGTGTAAAAGGATATATTCCCAACGGGTATAATGCCGACGGCTCTTTGAATAATACGCCATTTGAAACGACTTCCGTATTGACTACCAATGCCGGATATAACAACCATAACGAAGTGTACAGTATTACTAACTCGGCGATGGTGGTTTCCCAATACTACGCAAGCCAAAATGACAAACCGACCACGACGGGAACACTTTGGTATAAGCCGGTAGAAAACAAAATGTACCGCGTGCAGAATGACAGCAGTGTGCTTGCCAGTAACTCCTGTTTAGTGATTGAAACTTTCCGCGATTCTAACGGCAAGATTACAACATTTTATCCACATACCGTAATGCGGGTGTTAGATTACAATGAAAAACAAATGGTTTCTTCCTGGGGGCTGCCGAGCAAAAAATACATAGATTTAACACTTTCTGCCAGCAATAGCGTATATACGGCCCCGGCGGATGGGTATGTGGTTTTCGCGTCAAACACGACCGGAACGCAATTTTTATGTTTAGGTACATTGAAAGACGAAAATTCCGGTTTACAAAATGATTTGGTAAACACTTTGGTAGAAGATAGACAAACAGGAAATTCTACTTATGTGCTGACTGCCTCTATTCAAGTGAACGCGGGACAAAAATTCTATGCCGCCTATAACGTGCCGACCAATAAAGTGTACTATTTTAGATTTATTTACACGAATGGGAGTGCACCAGCAAATTAAAAGGAGCGTAAAAGATGACCACCTATTATATTGAACAAAATGGACAGATTCTGTTGCACGATACCGACCGCAATAAATTAGAAAATACGCTACGGTTTATGCCGCAGTACGAAGGTTTAACGGTGCAAGAAAGCGAGCGCCCTATTGAGAATTGCCAGTGGGCCGATACGGAAGAATATATGGCCGCTAAACACAAACAGGAAGTGGAGGCCCAAGTAGCCGCATTAGAGGCAGAAACGGGGCTTACAAGACCGTTGCGGGAAACAATTACCGCCGGGCAGATTGCCGTAAGTTCCTACGTACAGGGCAAGGTCCAAGAGATTGAAACTTTGGCAACGGAGTTACGGCAATGACAGGCGAAGAACTCGGCCTCTTTTGGAAAGTGGGAGGAATTGTGTTTGCGTGCGGTGTTATCTATGGCGAACTTAAGGCCATTCGTAAGGATATTGCCCGGTTGGAGCAAAAACAGGACAAGTATAATCACTTACAAGAGCGTGTATTTAAGTTGGAGGGAGTCGTTCGGTTATGCCAAAATTTAGCCAGCAAAGCCAACTCAAACTAGCCACGTGTCACCCGGATTTGCAAATTGTCTGCCGGGCCTTGATTAAGCAGTATGATTTTACTGTCTTGGAAGGATTTCGCGCACAGGCCGCCCAAGAAGCTGCTTGTGCGCGCGGGGCCAGCCGGTTACACTGGCCTCACAGTGCGCATAATCAACAACCTTCCCGGGCGATAGATATTGCCCCCTATCCGCTAGATTGGCAAGATATCCGCCGCTTTCAAGAAATGATTTTTCGTTTTGATGCGTTAGCGGAATACTTGCGTTTAAAAAGAAAAATCTCCAGCCGATTTATTTACGGGGGATACTGGGCCGGATTACGAGATTGGCCACATATTGAAATACAGGAGGAAACGAAATGAACACAATAGATTGGATTACCGGACACGGAGCCGAACTGTTACAAGCCCTCGGCGCGGCAGTTGCGTTGGCAACGTTGATTGTAAAATTAACACCTACGCCGGCGGATGATACAGTCTTAAGACAAGTGATTCGGGTGTTATCGGCCCTGTCGCTGTGTAATGCTGACGGGTCATTTGTCGGTAAAAAGGAGGAGTAATGTGGCCGCTGTGTGGTTTGATTATGGGTTGTATCTTGCTGGGTGCGGCACTTTGGTGGGCGCGTCAGGACGGACAGAAAGCCGCCCGCTTGCAAGCCCTCAAAAAAGAAGCGCAGGAGGCCGCCCGTGTCCAACAAGTCATTAATAAGGTGGATCGCTTACCCGATAATGTTGTGCGCAACTGCTTGCGCCACAAAACCGATTAATGCTACACAGGCGTTATGCCTCATTCGTTTTGATACTAGAGATGACGGGTGGGGCTATGTAAATGACCGAAATATTCGTGCCGTATTGGCCTTTGAAGCCGCTTGCGGCCGTCTAAAACTTCCATAAAAAACCCCCGGTTTTTCCGGGGGTTTTTTAGGTTGTCATTAAAACAGTAGTTAGAAACTTGCCGGAGTCCCGTTGGAAATGGCCGAACAATACTTCATAGCCTTGGCATCCGTCGGAGGAGTACACGTATCTCCGGTCTGTGTTGCCGTGCAGCAACGCGTCGTGGAGAAAGTACCGTTGGTTTGTTCGGTGACGATGGTTTTTAAAAAATACTGGCTGTTGTTCACCCGGCGGGCCGCACGTACTAAAAACCGGGCGTTACCGTTCCCATCATCCGCCAAACTTTCCATGGTCATTTGAAAGTTGGTGCCGCCAAACTGATTCGTCGTGCCGGAAATCAGCGGAACTTCTATATCCAGCCGGTTAAAATCGTTGTTGGTCGGCCAAGTGTCCCGTTGAATCCGAAAGCGTTGTACCGCACCGGTAATAGCACTCATCAGCGTAAGGGCTTCCGTTCCACGGGAACGTTCCACCGCGGTGGTGTATTGCGGAATAGCAATGGCGGTCAAAATGCCGATAATTAAAACTACAACTAAGAGTTCAATTAATGTAAAACCTTTGTTCATATTTTCTCCCTTATCCAATAATTACTGCTACTTACAGTATAGCAAAAAATATATAAAGTCAACACCCTGATTTTTAATTTCCCCTGATTCGGGGCTTATGCGGGGAAGTCCTGCCTGTACCTTAATTAAAAATGGTAAAATATACAAGATATTTATTTTTAGATAGGAGACTTTCATGAGCTGCGAAAAATGTACCACAGAAGTACAAAAGATGTGCTGCGTTTGCAAAGGCGCTAAGCACGATCCGGCCCCGATTCCCGAAGAAGGAAAGTGGGTCAAGTCCAAACAAATCTCCGATGTCAGCGGTTTTACGCACGGCATTGGTTGGTGTGCCCCGCAACAAGGTGCGTGTAAACTTTCTTTAAACGTTAAGAACGGCGTCATTAAAGAAGCCCTGGTGGAAACGCTTGGCTGTTCGGGCATGACGCACTCGGCCGCGATGGCTGCCGAAATTTTGCCCGGTAAAACGATTTTGGAAGCGTTAAATTCCGACCTCGTTTGCGACGCTATCAATACTGCCATGCGCGAACTGTTCCTGCAAATTGTCTACGGCCGCACGCAGAGTGCTTTTTCAGACGACGGGCTTGCCATCGGTGCGGGCTTGGAAGATTTAGGTAAAGGTCACCGCAGCCAAATCGGCACCATGTACGGCACCGAGGCCAAAGGTCCCCGCTACTTGGAAATGGCGGAAGGGTATGTGCTTAAAATCGGTTTGGATAAGAACGACGAAATTATCGGCTACCAGTTTGTCAACTTGGGCAAAATGATGGATGCCATTAAAAAAGGCGAAGATCCCAAAACGGCGTACGAGAAAAATATCAGCAAGTACGGCCGCTTTGATGAGGCGGTTAAAGTGATTGACCCGCGCAAAGAATAAGCCCAGGAGAACACAGTATGATTACGTTTGAAGGATACGAAAGAAGAATTGATAAAATTAACGCCGTACTCAAAGAAAACGGTATTAAATCCTTAGAAGAAGCCAAGGAAATCTGCACCCAAAAGGGCGTAGATGTGGAAGCCATTGTAAAGGGAATCCAACCTATCGCTTTTGAAAACGCCGTCTGGGCGTACACCGTAGGTGCGGCCATCGCATTTAAAAAAGGTGTCAAAACAGCAGCCGAAGCGGCCGAACAAATCGGCGTGGGGTTGCAGAGTTTCTGCATTCCCGGCTCGGTAGCGGACCAAAGGGCCGTCGGTCTCGGTCACGGAAATTTGGGTGCGATGCTGCTGCGCGAAGAAACGAAATGCTTCTGCTTTTTGGCCGGTCATGAAAGTTTTGCCGCGGCCGAAGGCGCCATCGGCATTGCCCGCACGGCGAACAAAGTTCGTAAAGAACCTTTGCGCGTTATTTTGAACGGACTCGGTAAGGATGCGGCGTATATTATTTCCCGCATCAATGGATTTACCGCCGTGGAAACGGAGTATAACTACAAAACGGGCGAACTGAAAATTGTGAGTGAAAAAGCATTCTCTAACGGCGACCGCGCCAAAGTAAAATGCTACGGCGCCGATGACGTCAGCGAAGGCGTTGCTATTATGCGCCACGAAGGGGTGGATGTGTCCATTACCGGTAACTCCACCAACCCGACCCGCTTCCAACATCCGGTAGCCGGTACATATAAAAAATGGGCGACCGAGAACGGTAAAAAATATTTCTCCGTTGCTTCCGGCGGCGGTACAGGTCGCACGTTGCATCCGGATAATATGGCGGCCGGTCCTGCTTCCTACGGTATGACCGATACCATGGGCCGCATGCACAGCGATGCGCAATTTGCGGGTTCTTCTTCCGTGCCGGCCCACGTGGAAATGATGGGTCTAATTGGTATGGGGAATAACCCGATGGTCGGTGCGACGGTAGCATTGGCCGTGGCCGTTTCCCAAGCCAAATAACACGCAGTTGTTTTTTGCAGTAACGGCGCAAACCAATCGGTTTGCGCCGTTGTTGCATTTATAGGTAAAAGAGAATCAACGAATTTCGTATATCTTTTCGCCGTTTTCTTCGTAGGGTTCTTGCCGGCTTTGAGACTCACAAAAATTTTCACCCGCGTGATTGAGCCCGATACACGCCAACCGGGAAAAATTATGTGTGGTAACCAGTTTATAGCGCAATGAAGCGTCTTCGTTGCGTTGGGAAAATTCGGCTTCCCAACACAGCTGGGTGGCATCTTCTTTTTCCCGGCAGATTACCTGACCGGTATAGTATTTTAACGGAGCTTTTTGTAAGCGTTCGGTTGCTTTTTGGGCCTGCTCCGTGGACATATTATATCCGTTAGCCCAGTTCTTTTGTTGTCCCCACAAGATCACTACTTCCGTCATACGGCTGCTTTCTACGGCGTTACGATAGTAGGGCAATGCAATGGCCGTTAACACGGCTACAATGATGAGTACGACCAGTACTTCTAATAAAGAAAATCCTTTCATAGTTGTCTCCCGGGGTTGGTTTTATTGTAGCAAATCCGAAACAGGTCGGGGTTCCCTATTTCATATAAAACAGCCCCCGGGTTACCGGGGGCTGCCAAAAACGAAAGAGTTTCGTTATTTGTTTGTGACTTCCAATTCTACGCGGCGGTTAGCAGCACGGCCTTCGCGCGTTTTGTTGTCGGCTACCGGGCGGTCTTCCCCGTAACCCACGGCGGTCACTTGATCGGTGGCAACACCAAACTTAATCAATTGGACCGCAACGGCCTGGGCGCGGCGTTGGGAAAGGTCTTTGTTGTAAGCCGCATCCCCGATGGAATCGGTATGTCCTTCTACGCGGATGTGCGTATCGGAATATTTCTTCAAGACGTCGGCCGTCTGTTGGATTTGTTTGAGCGAAGCCGCATCCATTTCATCGCTGTTGGTGCGGAATTTAATCGGTTCTTTGAATGATAACATAGCCGTGTTGTCCGCTTTCTTGGTAACAACGGCGACTTCGTGCAAATCTTTATCTTCCGTCATGCGGGCTACTGCAGCCGGAGCCGGAGCGGGAGCCGGAGCAGGTTGGGCTACCGGTTTCGGGGCCGGTTGCGGCGCGGGGGCCGGTTTAGCAACCGGTTTTTGGCAGTTGCCGTGTTTGCAATGTTTGCATTTGCAAACTTTTTTGTGATTTTTTACCGTGCACGTGCAGACCGGTTTCACGCAGCTGTTGGAGCGGTTCGGGGCCTTGGTGCATTTGGCACAATGGCAGGCGCCCACAAACAGAGCGGCTACCAATATCGTCATTACTTTCTTCATCGTTTTCTCCTTAAGTTAAAATACAGCTTCACTTTATTCTACAAAATCCGGCAAGAGGGGGCACCTTTTTTTTTCATTAATTCCCGGTATAGACGGTAAACGGGTTGGTTGAGCTTCGGGTGCACATAGTCCGGCAGCAGGTATGATAGGGGTTTTAATACAAATTCCCGTTCCTGCAGACGCGGGTGCGGAATAAAAAGCGGGTATTGATCATCGTCTTCAAAGAGTACTTTATCGTCGTAAAATAAGATATCCAGGTCAATCACGCGCGGCCCATTGGGGAACGTAGGCGTCCGGCCGAGTTTGGTTTCCAACGCTTTTAAGGTTTTGAGCAGTTCCATCGGAGCCAAAGACGTATGCAAAATCGCAACCGTATTCACAAAATCGGCCTGATTGGCAAATCCCTCCGGTGCGGAGAGAATATACGGAGCTACCTGTTCCACCGTGCCGATTTCACGCAACGCTTCTACGGCGCGGTCCAGGTTTTCCTTGGCCGGGGCGATGTTGCTGCCCAGGGCTAAGACGGCGGTAGCCATTAGTTTTCTTCTCCGGTATATTCAGCCCAACGGTCAGGGGCTTCGGCCAGGCGCACGCGCACAATTTGCGGGAACTGGGCCCGGACGGTTTCAAAAATCCAGATGGCCACATTTTCCGTAGTGGGGTGGCTAAAAAGCGTATTTAAATCCAAGTTGTTGAGCCGGTGATTAACCACCGTTTTTAAAAATAAATCCATATCACGAAAATCCACTAAATAACCTTCTTTGTTAAGCGGACCGTGAAGCGTAACTTGGTAGTTGAAGTGATGCTCGTGCCGGACTTCGTTGAGGGTGCCGTCGTGCGAATGATACGCCGTAAAAGACGAGCTCTGAGTGAGATAGACTTTTTTCATTTCGTTTCCTCCATTTCACAGTAAAAAGAAATCAGTTGGCGGGCTTCTTGAACATCATGCACCCGCAAGGCATCCGTCCCTTGTTGTAAGGCAATCAGTTGGGCAGCCAGCGTTTGGGGCAGCCGGTCTTGCGGAGTGTCGGCTCCCTCGCTTAAAAAACGTTTGCGCGAGAGAGCAACTAATAGACGTACTCCCATTTTTTTAAAAAAAGATAAATGTTTCAGCAGTTCGTAATTTTGCGCCCGCGTTTTGGCAAAGCCAAAACCTACATCTATCCACAGTTGTTGGTTGGCTAAGCCGTGTTCCCGGGCCCGGGCGATTTTTTCTGTCAAAAAATCTTTTACTTCATTTTGCAAATCGGTGTAACCCGTTAGGGAACTCATGGTTTGCGGCGTACCACGCGTGTGCATAAGGACCAGTTGGGCATTGTAATTTTTGACGAGCGCAAACAGTTTTGGCGAAGAATTGCCACTGACATCATTAATGATGTGCACGCCGTTTTCCAGTCCGGCCTCGGCCACGGACACGTGGCGAGTATCCAAGGAAAGCGTTACTCGCGGCCAGCGGGCATGGATGGCTTGTATAAGGGGTAAAACGCGGGAGAGTTCAGTCTTTTCGTCCACGGGGGTGGCCCCGGGTCGGGTAGATTCTCCGCCAATATCCAACACCTGCGCCCCGTTTTGGACGTGCGCAGCCGCACGCACCAAGAGTGTATCCAAGGTGTTTGCAGCATTGCCGTCGTAAAAAGAATCGGGCGTTGCGTTAATAATTCCCCAAATTTGCGGTGTCATACCTCATTTAATCATTTCTAAAAATTCGCTGCGTACTTCCAATTTGTTAAAAGCTCCGCGGATGGCACTGGTGACCATTACGGCGTTGTGCTTTTCAATTCCGCGCGAGCTGATGCACATGTGTTTGGCTTTGCACACGACCATTACTCCGTGTGGGTGCAAGGTTTCCATTAAACTGTCGGCAATTTGGGCGACCAGTTTTTCCTGGATTTGCAGCCGTCGGGCAAACACTTCCACCAGCCGGGCCAATTTGGAAATCCCAAGCACCCGTCCGTTAGGTAAGTATCCAATGCTAATGGTACCAAAGAACGGTTGCAAGTGATGCTCGCAGGTGGAGTAAAACTCAATATCTTTCAATACTACCATTTCTTCGCAGGATCCTTCCACAAATGTTTTTAATACGTCCTGCGGTTTTTGGCGGTACCCGCCAAAAAGTTTTTGCCAACTGCGCACGATCCGGCGGGGGGTCTCCGACAGGCCTTCGCGGTTGGGGTCATCGCCGATATAGGCTAACATTTCACGCAAATTTTGCAAAATTTTATCTTCACTTACGCAATGTGTATGAGTTTGTGTACCTGCACGCTGAGCCGTGCGGACGGGTGTTCTTTTACCAGTTTTACGCATAGGTCTATATTCTCCTGTTTGTTGCTTTCGGGTTGTAAATAGATACGGGTATGTTCGTTTTCGTATTGAAAATACCGTTGCAAATCTTCCAAATCGGTTTGGGTATTGACGACCAGTTTGATACTATCTGCCTTGCGGAGCATGGCCTGGTCCACGTATTTTTTGGGAGAAACGCATACAAAATCGGCCCGGCTGACATCGCAATCGTTGGCCCCGTTGGTTTCCACGTGGACGGTATGTCCGGCCGATTTTAATAAAGCAATTAAAGCCGGCAAATCTTGTTCGGTGGGTTCCCCGCCCGTTACAATGACGGTTTTACAGGGAAATTGGGCCAATGCTACCAACACTTGCAAATTATTCATTTCTTTCCCGCCATGGAGCGCATATTTCGTATCGCACCAGGGACACCCCATTTTGCAACCGGCCAAACGCAGAAAAACAGCCGGCATGCCTGTATGGGTTCCTTCGCCCTGTACGGAGTAAAAAATTTCGCTAACCTTCCACAATGGCGGCGGCATAATCGCTCTCCCAAATTTCTACTGTTTTTAGGGTCAATCCCTGCGGGGCGAGGGCGGCCTTTGTTTTGGTAAATAACCACTGGGCCAGATTCTCGGCCGTGGGATTGGGTAGAAGGTCATTGAGAAATTGGTGGTCCGGTAATTGTTCGTCCAGTAATTTCTTGATGACTTTAAAGTCACACACCATTCCATTGGATTGAACGGGGCCTTCCAATACAAAGACGGCTTTCCACGTATGACCGTGCAAGTGGCGGCAAGGGCCGTCATAACCGGGCAGTTGATGGGCAGCGGAAAAAGAACGGATGAGTTTAATGCGCATGGGATTCCTCGGGGATAAGATTAAAGATTTGTTGTGTATAAATGATACATAAAATCAGTTGTGCCCACATAAAAAGCGGAATAGGGTACCATAAGCGTATGTACCACAGAGCCGCCAAAGGGCCTTGTAAAAATAAAGCCCAGCACCAAATCGCGCGGGAAGATACAGCGCGGCGGGCCAGAAAATTAAAAAAGAAACCCACCGCAGCGGCCAAGCAAAAATCAAACAGAAAAACCAGCGGAACTAAGATGAGGGCGGCTACAAAGGCCACTGCCCGTAACGCGTTACGCAAGGCAGGTTGTTGCCGGTCCAAAAAATCGGGAGTGGTTACCGCAGAGAAATCTGCCGGAATGGGAACGGCCCGCACCGACGAAGATTCCGGCATATAGAACGCATCATGGGTTACTAATGCCAACCAATTATTTTGTACCAGTTCGGCCGAGGTGGGAGGCGTTTGGCGGGAGGCATCAAAGGCGATCTTAAAATCACTCGGGGGTAAATAGGCATATACCGGTTTTTGGGGGGCGGTTAAGTGGCCCTTTTCAAAAGTAACTTGCGGAAAATTTTTTAATAACACGGGCAAGCGGTGGCGGATGGAACTGCTACAACACCAATAAAAAACCAATACCGATAATAACCCTATATATATGGCAAATCCCGCACGCAACCCTCGGCTTGTGCCCAGCAGCCGGTGATATACTCTAAAGGAACAAATAGTTTGCAGATGAATCCAAAACATACTCTACATTATACCAATTTAGCCGGGGAATGCCTATTGAGCGGTACGGGCGGCCTTTTTGTCTTGGCAGGTGACGTTGGTTCCCAAAAAGAACGTTTGGTTCTTTTTGAATACGCAGGATAATTTTTTAGACACGGGGTGTTGCGCAGTGGACGTAGCGTCCGGCAGTAAGCAGGCAATCCGCGTGCAGGAGTAAGTTTCTGCACAGGCCGGAAAAGAAGAGGAGGGAAAATTGGTAATGAACCACGAAAAGTCCAAATTGTATGCCAGTGCTTCCAAAAAATGCTCACAGGTAAGTTCCTGAAACGTGCAACGCGGCTCCGGGGAGGTTTGTTCCGTAGTGAGGGTTTGGTCCAGTAGTGTGTAGCGTTCTTTGGCAATAGGATCCCCTTGCACGATATATACATCAAAGCACGTGTATCCGGGGGGTGTTTGTTTGGTACAGGTGAACGGAGTAAAAATATCCTGTCCCGGACAGGTATCTTCCACGGTTGCGGCATCCGTCGCCAGATAGTGGGCCGGTTGCCGCACAGTCGTAGGTTTATAGGGGGCGGCTGCCAAACAACACACGGCCCCGGCGCATAAGAAAAATCGTTTCATCTGCATATACTAGCAAATTTTATCCTTTTTTTCCGGCCGGAAAACGATTATACGCCGGTTACAACGTGCGGTTGCCAGAACAACGTAATTTATGTAAGATATAACCGTATCGGTTTCTATTTACGCGCAGAGAGGATTTTATGCCGAAAAATATATTTTCTTTTTTTACCAAACAAACGGTTGCGGCCGATGTATCAAAAACGTTATCTTCCGAGTTGTTATTCTTTTGGGAACAATTGCCTTGCGCGTTGTTGTTGGCCGATAAGGACGGTTGCCTGGCGTTGGCTAACCCGGTGGCGGCGAAGCTGCTGGATTACGCGCCCCAGGCGTTGGTCGGGAAAACCGTGTTTGATTTGGGGATTTCCAAAGCCCAATGGCGCAATTTGATAAAAGATAAAAAATCAGCCAAACAGTCGCTGCAAATCACGGATGCTCATGGACATCCGGTGCCGGTGCAAGTTTGTGTCAAAGCGTTGGGAGAATTTCCGTTTTTTACCTTGATGTTGGAAGAATCTGCCCAAGTACAACACCTGCAGGAAGATAAAGAATTTTTAGCAGCGGTGTTGGACAGTTATACGGGAGCGGTAACGGTGCAAGAATTATCCGGTAAGTGTGTGTACTGGAGCGAAAAGGCCAGTTTGCTTTTTGGCCGCAATGCCCAGGAGGCGCAGGGGAAGATGATTTACCAGTTGCTTCCCAAAAAATTAGTTTCTTCCTTACATTGGTTGGATGAAGAGGTCGGGGCCGGCAAACCGCAGGAAGAACCCATGCGGTTAGTTTATCAGTCGGATAAAAAAACGACGAGAGTGCTGGCCGTTACCAAAACGTTGTTACCGGGGCCGGATTTGCAACGGCAGTTTATCGTCACGATATATGAAGAAATAACAAAACGGGATGCCCGGGAACAGGATTTGCAACGCAGCCAAAAATTACTCCAAGCTATTTTGGAAAATATTCCCCTGGGGCTTTACACGCGCGATTGTGATGACAAAATCACGTATGTCAATCCGCAAAGCATGCGCATTTTAAATGAGCAAAATGTGTATAACGCCGATCACCCTAACGCTTTCCAACAACCGCACCAATTGCAAGAGTATAAAGACCGCGAACAACAGATTTTAAAGGAAGGAAAAACGTACGAATACCCCGAAGAAATGTACACGGATGCCTTTGGTCATCAAAAAATTGTCCACGTAATTAAAGTGCCGCTGTTAGATGCCGGGCCCAAGCCGCTTGTACTGACGATCGTGGAGGATGTCACGAAACGCCGCGAACAAGAACGGGAAATTGAACGTGTCAACGCCTTCTTAACAGCTATTGTACAGAACGCACCGATTGCCCTGTATGCCCGGGCCGAAAATGGCCGGATATTGCTGCGCAACAAGCAGTGTATGCAGGTGTTTGGTCATATCTTCGGGCCGGTAGATGAAAACGGTCTGGATGACAATGTGGGTGGGGTTATGCTGGAGGAAGATGAAGGCAACAACAAAGCCTTTTACCACGACCGGGAGTGGGAGGTATTAAATTCGGGAAAGACATTAGATATTCCGGAAGAAGAATACTGGACGCCCAGCGGCAACAAGAAACTATTACACTTGATTAAAACGCCTGTTCAAGGCAGTACCCCGGACGAACGTTGCGTGATTACCCTGGTGGAAGATATTACTTCCAAAAAAGAACAAGAACGGGCACTCGTGGAGTCTAAAAACTTTTTGCAAACGGTTATTGACCAGTTGCCGGTTTCGTTATCGGTTAAGAATTACGAAGGGGAATATATTTTGTGGAATAAGAAGAGCGAAGAATTATTCGGAATATCGGCCCCGGAGGTGATTGGCCAGCGTTTCTACCAAAAAGGCATCAACAAGGACCAAGCGCAGTTCATGCGGGAAAATGACTTGCGCGTTTTTGACAGCAAACGCGAACAAAATATTGCTCAGGAACTGATTTCTTCCGCTACCGAAGGTATCAAAATTATGCACACGGTCAAAACCCCCGTGTTTAATTCCGACGGATCCCCCAATTGTTTGCTGGTAGTTTCCGAAGATATTACTACCAAGACAAAAATGGAAAAACAAATCCGCGAAGCCAACGATAAAAATACCCTGCTGGTGGAAAATGCCCGCGAGGGGGTTGTCATCGTAGAAGACGAAAAAATCATTTATGCTAACCATGCGTTTTGTTCGGTATTGGGGTTTGAAGGACTGGAAGAACTGAAGAACAAATCTTTGTTAGATTTGGCTTCCAAGGATCATCGGCCGTTTTTGAAAGAAAAATACGAAAACATCCGTACCGGTGCCGATACCAGTACGCAAGGGGTAGATATTCGTTTCATCCGCAAGGACGGTACGCCTGTGGAGACACAATTTGCGGCGGTGTCGGCCAAGTATCTCGGCCGGCGTATCGTGTTGGGGTTCGTCAGCGATGTGACGGCCGCTAACCGTACGTTGCGTGAAGTGAAAAAAGAGCGCGATAATTTCTTACGGGCGTTTGAAAGTAGTCCGACTCCCCAATTCATTCTATCGGTCCGCGGTTATATTACCGTCATGAACGAAGCCGCCCGTCGGTTATTCGGGTTTGACCCGGCCGATAAAAAGTTTTATACCAACGTTTACCTGCGGCCGAGTATTCCATTGGCTGTCCGCCAACGGATGAAAAACGGATTGACTGCCCAGGCCGAGGTGTCCTTTGATTTTGACCGGGCCGCGCGGAAATTTCCGGGCCGTATCCATGTATCGGGTACGTGGCCGCTGGTGGCCAGTTTCACCCCGTTATCCAAACGCGATACCAAGGACGGTTCGGTAGAGGCAGAATATTTGGTATCTTTACAGCCGCAAACCCCTATGCCCGCACAGCCGGTGTTTGCTCCGGCGGCCGGCTCGGCTGATTCGCACGGAGGGGGAGAAATACTGATTTTGCCGGAGAGTGAACCGTATGCTTTGTGCGACGAAGACTTGACGATTACTTCTTGCAATGAACTTCTCTGTGCTTTGTGTGAATTGCGGCCCGAAGAACTGAAAGGGCAAGATATCCGCCGCATCTTTTTACAGGACGAAGCCCCTCTCTTGGAGCAAGATTTACGTCTGCTGTATAAGGAAGGGCAACTATCCAACCGGGAATATACCATCCGGCTGGCCAGCGGATTGGAAACGTGCAAAGTGCGTTTGTCGGCCCGCAGAGGGGGGGACGGAACATTCCTGTTTACTCTGCGCAGTTTGGCATTCCATCTGCAAGTCATGAAAATTTTAGAAGAGCGTTCCGCACAGTTAAGTGCGTTGCGCAGCGCCGTAAACGGGGCTGTATTGCGGGTGACATTCACGGACGGAAAATTGGGGAAAATAGAGCAGTTTAACCGCTGGCTTTCCGTTAAAACGGGCTATTCACACGAAGAACTGGCCCAGTACGGACTGGGAGATTTGTTCTTTGATCCGGACAAAGAGGATCAATCTTCGGCGGCTGCCTTGATGAAGGCGGAAAATCTGTTGGAACTGCAAGGCCGGGCAACGCTTGTGTTGCCGGTGCGCCGCAAGGACGGTTCCTCTTTTTGGACCCGGACGGAACTTTGTCCCATAGATATTCCCGGCCAGGAATACGTGCTGGCGGTAATGCAGGAAACAAATCCCGAAGCCGAAAAAATTTCTTTCCAACAGCAAACGGCTGGCCGGCAATGGCATGCCTTGTACCGGTTATCGCAGGAAACGGAAATTACCCTAACCGAGCAAATGAATCGGTTGTTATCGTTGGGGAAAGAAATCTTCCATGCGGATGCGGGGTTGGTTTTGCGTTTTTCTACCCTGACCGGTCAACCGGCCAGTGTGGTACAGTACGTCACAGAAAATGAGTTGCACCTAGAGCGGCACATGGAGTTTGCCTTGGAGTCCTGCCTGAGTGCTGTTTTGAGCGGGCAAACGGTGTTGTGGCCGGACACGGCCAGTTTGCCCTGTACCCACTGTATTCATGCGGCGCTGCAACTGGGGATGTTGGTAGCGGCTCCGTTGGTATTGGATGGAAAAGTAGCGGGGGCGCTGTGTTTTGTAGCTCGCCGCCCGCAGCGTCATTTTGGGCCGGGGGCTGAAGAAATGTTGGGGTTGATGGCTCGGCTGGCGGGCCTACGCATTGAACTGCGCCAAGCCAGTAAAACCATCGGGGCGACTTCGGACGTGCTATCCCAAACGTTAGAAGATGTGACGGTCCCTGCGTTGCGGTTAGATACTAGTTTACGTATTACATCCGCCAACGAGCCGCTGTTATACCTAACGGGGCTGCGCAGTGATAATTTAATCGGGCGGGATTTGTTTGAACAGTTGGTGCGTTCTACCGCAAAATCCAAACGGGCGTTGAAAAGTGCGCTCAAAGAAACGGCGGAAGGGGAAGCTACCGATGTAAAATTGGAAATACGGCTTCCGTTGGGTATTTATCAGGAGATGACCTGGCATACGTTCGTATGTAAAAATTCTTCCGGTCAGCCGGAAAGTTACCTGTTGTGGGCCCAATCCACGCGGTAAAATACGGCTTGAAATTTTACCCAACCTATGCTAAACTTATTAAAGAGACGGCAAAAAGGGGAATTTTATGAAAAAAATAATCGGACTAATAGCAGTTATGTTGGGGGCCGGTGTGGTTTATGCCCAACAGCAGCAACTTACTTTTTTAACGGTGCTTCCCGATCCGGTGGCATCCTTTGATAAGTTAGAAGTAGCCGATACGCAGCATCCTGCTTTTGCGCAGAATGTCGTATTCGGTACGCCAAATACGAGTGGGGGAAATATTGATTTCGTAGGTCCGGTTGTTCCTGATTTACCTAAAATTACATTGCGGCCCGGCACGAGTTTGGTAGATAATAATAATGTTCAGCTTTATGGTTTGCACACATTAAAAATGCGCCAGTTTGGGGAGTTGCATACCAAACGTTTGTTTGCCACTACGGTGGCTCCCGGACCCTCCACTGAGTTAGTTATTGGGGTAACGCACAAACACAGTGCTGGTGGCTATGGCCCTATGCGGGATAAGTTGTTAAAAATCATGAATCCTGCTACTACTACGGTAACGGTGGGACGTGCGAAGAATTTCTGTATAAGGGGGATTTCTAGTGGGAATTGTACAACGCGTACGAATGTAGAGGCTTTTATAGGAACGTCTTCGGGAGGTGGTGTTGAGATATCTCCTTCTCCAAGTGCTTCCTGGCACTTAGTGGCAGCGGAAAATGCGTACCTCGACAATAATAACGCCTGGCAGTGGAGTGGGGAGGATATTGATGAAGGTCTGGCTGTTCGATTGCTAAGACAAAATTAGCCGTAATTCCCTCTTTATTTGGAAGGTGTACGAGCCGCTTTTCGTTTCAGAAGGGCGGCTATTTTTTTGGCTTGGGGAGAATTTTTCAGCCGTTTGTTCAACTGTTGCTGGGCGGAAGAGTCCAAGTACGCGCCGTATTCCAATAACAGCGATACGACCTTTTCCTTTTGAGCGGCTGCCGCGTAATACAACGGAGTAAAACCGGTGGCGGCCGCCAGATTGGGGTTGGCTCCGCGCTTTAACAGATACGTAACTAAATCCAGCCGTTCTTCTTCGGTAGGATACGGTTGCGTGACGGCCATAAGTAGGGCGGTTGCCCCGCGGGAAGTAGGCACATCTATCCGGGCTCCGCGAAAGACAAGCAGTTTGGCGGCTTCGGCCCGGCCGTCCCGGGTGGCTATAAATAACGGTGTCCAACCGTCCGGGGTTTGGGCATCTATGTCCATTCCCTGTTCCAATAAAAAGTTAATAATATCTTCATTACCGCCGGAAGCCGCCGCGTGCAGGGCGTTAAATTCCACTCCGGAATAATCGCGTTGCGGATCATTGAAATACAGGACAAAGTCTAGTGGGGCACCTTGTTCCACATCTTCTTTTACATCTTCCAACTGGCCGTAATACGCATCGGCAATGAGCCGTTCGGCGCGGTCCTGCACCAAAGCGGCCCGATATCCGGCCGCCAAAAATAGGACAGTTAAAATGATAACTATAAGGAAAAATTTTCTGTTCATATGGGTATTCTAGCAAATAAACAGGTCTGCGCGGGTTTTACTTTCTAATCTTTTTTTAAGCGGGCAAAACCGTTCCCCTTTCGCTACAATGAAAACTGGGGGATTTTTATGCAGACGGTACCGTTTAATTTTAATGCAGGTAAAAATTTAGAAATTTTGTCGCAAGCGGCGTTTTTGACGACGCACTGTGCCGGTAAAACCAATGTGATGGTTACCGCGTGGGGAGCGTTGGGGGTGATGTGGAAATTACCCGTTTTTGTGGCCATGGTCCGCCAGAGCCGTTACTCTTACCAATTGTTGGAAGAAACACGCCGTTTCAGTATTACGTTTCCGTATGTGCAAGCTGCTAAAGCCATTGCGGTGTTCGGGCAGGTTTCGGGGCGGACGGTAGATAAATTGGCGTTGACGGGGTTTTCCACCCGGCCGGGCCGCACGGCGGGTATTCCGGTATTGGATGTACCCGGTATGCACTTGGAGTGCAGTGTGATTTACGCCCGGCTGATGAGTGCGGATAAATTGGACCCGGCTATTCAGGAACTTTGGTACGACCGGCAACAAAACAATTATCATGCATTTTTCATTTCCCAAATTTTGGATAGTTATATCACGCCGTAACCGGTGGCGTTTGTTGTACAAAATAAGTACAATAAACGTATGACCCATACTTCTTTTAAAAGCGGTTTTGCGGTACTGGCCGGGTTGCCCAATGCCGGCAAATCTACGTTACTAAACCAAGTAGCGGGCGGTTTACTTTCTGCGGTAACGCCCAAAGCGCAGACGACGCGCCAAAATATTTTGGCCATTGCCCAGGCGGACGACTATCAAATTGTATTTGTGGATACGCCCGGTTTTTTAAAACCGCAGTATAAGTTGCAGCAGACCATGGCCGCGTGTGTGGACCGTGCCGTACACGAAGAAGCCGATGTAGTGCTTTTTATGGTGGATGCGTCGGCCGACTACGCGCCGAATGCACCGTTGGTGGAACAGTTAAAAAAGGTATACTGCCCCATTTTTCTCGTCTTAAATAAAATAGATGTTGTGCGCGATCCGGCCCGGTTGGATGCGCTGGAAAAGCAAATTACGGGGGAATTAAAAATTGCCAAAAAATTCCGTATTAGCGCGGCCAAGGGCGTGAACGTAGATGCTTTAAAAAAGGCTGTGGCGGCTGCTCTGCCCGTCAGTCCGGCGTATTTCCCGCCCGGTCAATGGACGGACCGTTGGGAGCGTTTTTACGCGGCGGAATTTATCCGTGAGCAAATTTTTTTGCTCTATCAAAAAGAAATTCCGTACAGCACCTGTGTAGAGGTGGAAAAGTTTACCGAAAATTTAGGCGATAAAAATTTCATCCGTGCTACTATCTATGTAGAGCGCGAGAGCCAAAAGCCGATTCTCATCGGCAAAGGCGGGGCGAAAATTGCCCAACTGCGCCGACAGTCGCAAAAAAGGGTGGAAGAATTTTTGGGCCGTCCGTGCCGGGTAGAATTAAACGTAGCGGTCTGCCCCGGCTGGCGCGATGACACGGCCAGTTTGGAAAAATTCGGTTACCTAATCAAGGAAGAAGAACCCTTATAGAAAAAGGGGAGATTTAATTTGTCCGCAGCCGCCGCACAATTTCATTGAGTGCGGCGGTTAATTTTTGGTACTGCTCGGTTCCGTCCGTATCCACAAACGGAAAGCACGACACCCGCAAGGAATTCTCCGGCGCGTAGGGGTGGCGTTTAAGGCCGTCCTGCAGGTTGGCCAGCCCGGTGTCTGCCAGGGCTTGGTTGATAGCATCTGCCGGCAGGTGCGGGTCTGTCAGTTGTAAAGTAAGCGTTGTGTAGGAACGGAATTTCTCGTCGGGAACGAGCGGCCTGATAAAATCGGTTTTACTGGCCCAATCGGTGAGCCACCGGGCGTGTTGGCGGCAAAGGCCGTCCATTGCGGCCAGGCCCCCGTGTTCGTTCATCCAACGGGCTGCTTGGCAGCACTGCCAAATGGCCGTTGTATTAGGCGTATTAACCGTTTGAAATTTTCGTGCCAGTTCTACGGCGCGTGTTAAATCCAACGTATAAGGTATCGGCCGAACCGGTGCGGATAAACGTGCGGCGGCTTTTTCATTTAAAATAAGCACGCCCGTTCCGCCGGTAGCCCCAAAGCATTTTTGTAAGGAAAACAACAAAATATCCCACGCTCCCTGCGGCAACTGGCGGCCGCCCGCACACGAAGTGGCATCCCAAGCCACCAACGTATCGGGGCCGCGCTGTTGCCAAACAGAAGTTAAATATTCATCGGGGAGTTGGACGCCGGTGGAAGTTTCGTTGGGGGTGAGTACAATAAGGCTGGAATTGTAGTCCGGCTCTTGGGTGGGTATCAGCGTGCCGGGGGGAGTGAGACGTACGGAATTTTTGAGTCCGGGGATACGGGCCGCCATCGCAAGCGCCCAACGGTTAGAAAATTCTCCAAACGCTAATCCAGAGAGTGTATCTTGCGCCAAATTCCATAGCACGGCGTCCATGGCCGGGCTGGCCCCACCGGGGAAAAAACACACCGTGTGTTCGTTAGATAAATGCAGGAGTTTTTTGAGTTCTTCCGCGGCTTGTTGGTAAACCTCGCGGACGATATCCGGTGCGCGGTGGTTGCGCTCAAAACGCGTCTGGGCCAGCGGTGTGCAACGTACGGCCCGGAGCGCTTGCCCCGGGCCGCATGCAAAAGTACTGGACGGAAGTGATAATTGACTCAGCAAAACAGACATATTACGCATCCGTCGGGTAAATGGTGTTTTTTACTAACAACTCAAGGGTTCCCAGGGCTTTACGTGCAAGTGTACGCACCGATATCTCCGGTAGGTACATTTGAAACCAAAAAACAACCAATTCTCTTGGTTTACCAGTTTGACCCTTTCGTTACCTACAGCCGTACAGTATTGAAGAGGCCAATCATAACCAAGACGAGGCCACTGCCCAGATTGGTCTACCATACATCCATCCCAAGTAACAAGGATATTATTGGATTGCCAGTCAACAATATCCTCCACTGCCTGCCAACCCAAACACGGGTATGTGGTGACACCATCTATTACTGTGGGCTCACTGAATTCCCACCACGGTCCCCATCCGTTGTGTCCGTCATTAGTGTTGGCCACTTGCCACTCGTAGTTGCCCGAACTGTTTTGCAGACATTCTATTTCCCGGTTGTGGAACACCGTTCCCGCATCACTGCCCACCCCGAACACTTCGTCCAGAGTCGTACCTGGCGGTAAGTCCACATGATTGCGACAGGAGCAGTTCACCTGTGAAGGCATATTTGAATCATTCCAGGCCGGTCTTGGGGTACAGGAACTTGTATCCCAATCTCCGCCTTCCCAAACACCGTTTTCATTGCAGGTAACTGACCGGGTAAGCTGTCCGCCACATTGATCCGGATCTACCTGATGACACAATTTGGTCTCTGTGGAAGTAGCTCCCGGCGTGCAGCTATTCGAAAGGACACATGTGAGGTAAAGCTTCTTTGCCTGATTTTCGTTGGGGGAGAGCTTGAGAGACTCCCATTTCATTTCTCCGGTACCGTTTATTTCTCTGCAACTGGGGAAACCTAGCCCAAACAAATTCAAAGCATTAACTTGTAAGTCGTTGGTGTAAAAACTTTGTAGCCCATAAAGGACGGTATTTACTTGCAAGTTTTCCATAAAATGTATAGTGGCATGAAAGCTAGCAGGCGTCGGCGTAGGATTCTTTCCCAGTTCCATCACGGGATCCACGCCGGTCGGAACCGACGCGGCCGGGTTAATCAACACACTTCTAATCGCAGTACCGGTCGCAGTACCGGACTGAAAATTCAATGAACCGTGATCTACTACAATGCCTCCAACGTCTTGCGCGGGAGAGGTAGAAGAGAAATTCAGTATCTGGTTA
Organism: Candidatus Avelusimicrobium intestinale; assembly: GCA_902765225.1. Taxonomy (GTDB): domain Bacteria; phylum Elusimicrobiota; class Elusimicrobia; order Elusimicrobiales; family Elusimicrobiaceae; genus Avelusimicrobium; species Avelusimicrobium intestinale. The sequence continues at coordinate 41,841 of CACWYV010000002.1, read as the reverse complement.
TTGTTGTTGCTGACGTTCATATCGGCAGATCCGATAACCAGTTTGCGGCTCACGTTCCCCTTTAATCCAACTTGCAAACTATGGTCAACATTTAACGTACTATAGGCCACATAGGGTGCCGGAAAATACGTCACCATGCGGACAGGGTCCTGGTTGTTCTGCTGGGCCCGGACGGGAATGGCTAAACAAACGAGTAATAACGGCAAGAAACGAGTAATGCGCATAATAAACTCCCTGGTAAGATTTCGTACACACACTTGACTATATTCTACTTGTATTTTTACCAAAAATCAAGAGCCGTTTTGTTACTGGTTAGAAAGAGGCTCCCGGCGTTTGGTCGGTCACTAAATCCAATGAATCGCAAACTCCCTGGCTGGCGGCGTTGCTACTTGGACTGTAGCATGCCAAGATCCGGCTGCGGCCGGTGTTCCCTGCCAAGTACGGATTCCAAATCACGTAGTCAAAAGTATCACCGGCGTTGCGTTGAGCCGTGACTCCCGGGCAGTCCGTCCCGGCGATGGGTGCGTTGGTAGCCGAGTTGATGCGGTAAATGAAATTGGAGGTAGTGATGGTGTCCCCGTCGTCGTTGAGCGTTTCCGCCGGGAAAGAAACCACCAACCGCCGGAAAGACGTCGGGCAAGCATTGTTTCCGCTGCGTCCGGCCGCGTATGCGTAAACGGCATCGTTGAGGGCTTTAATACTGCTCATGGCTTCCGTCGCGCGCGAACGTTCAATGGAACGCATATACTGCGGCAGCGCCAAGGAGGATAAAACCCCTATAATCAAAACAACAATCAACAATTCCATCAATGTAAACCCGTGTTTATTCATAGATTGACTCCTTAATTATATCTTAAAACGTCATTGCGGCTATCCGCGCGGCGGCAGTTTTTGTTTTTTCGGGGGTATTAAAGGCCGTAAGGCGGAAATATCCTTCCCCGCACGCACCAAAACCTACCCCGGGTGTCCCTACCACGCGGGCCTCTGTTAATAGTTTATCAAAAAATGACCAAGAGTCAAGCCCCCCGGGCGTTTTCAGCCAAATGTAGGGAGCATTCTCTGCACCGTAGGCCTCCAGACCGGCCCGGCGTAACGCTTGCGAAATGACCCGGGCATTTTGTTGGTAACTGCGGATGATTGCTTGTGTTTGGGCGCGCCCTTGCGGGGAATAGACAGCTTCGGCCCCGCGCTGGACAATGTACGGTACACCGTTAAATTTGGTCGTTTGCCGCCGTAGCCACAGTTGATGCAGCGCAACGGAGGTGCCGTCCGGCGCGGTAACGGATACTTCTTGGGGAACCACGCAATAGGCGCAACGGGTACCGGTAAACCCCGCGGTCTTGGAAAACGAGCGGAATTCCACGGCCACTTGCCGGGCTCCCGGGATTTCATAAATGGAGTGAGGAATATCCGCTTGTGTGATGTAGGCCTCATACGCGGAATCATACAGGATAAGACTCTGATGTTCCCGGGCGTAATCTACCCATTGTTGTAAATCGTTTTTGGTGAGGGCGGTGCCGGTCGGGTTATTGGGCGAACACAAGTAAATCACGTCCACGTGTTCGCGGGGAAGTTGGGGAACAAAATGGTTTTCTTCCGTACACGGTAAATATACAATGCCGCCGTAACGCCCGTTGTGATAGGCCCCGGTCCGGCCGGCCATGACGTTTGTATCCAGGTAAACCGGGTACACCGGGTCCTGCAACGCCACACAGATAGTTTGGTCAAACAGTTCTTGAAAGTTGGCTACGTCGCTTTTGGCCCCGTCGCTGACGAAAATTTCATCGGCTGATACGGATACCCCGCGCGAGATATAATCTCCCTGAGCGATGGCTTGGCGCAAAAATGCGTATCCTTGCTCCGGGCCATACCCGCGGAAAGTTTCTGCACGGCCCATTTCTTCGCAGGCGTGTTGTAAGGCCTCTACAACGGCGGGAGCTAACGGTTGGGAAACATCCCCAATGCCCAAGCTGATTACTTCTTCATCCGGGTGCGCGGTTTTGTAAGCCGATACTTTTTGGGCAATGGTGGAAAACAAATAACTGCCTTGTAGTTTTAAATAGTGCGGGTTGACGGCTGTCATAGATCAATTTCTCCTGAGAAAACGTATTGGGCCGGGCCGGTCATCCAAACATGTTGGCGGCCGGACCAATCAATCTGCAGTTCGCCGCCGTCCAACTGCACACGCACACGTTCGTCGGTTTTTCCGTTGAGTACGGCGGCTACGGCGGTGGCACACGCTCCGGTGCCGCACGCTCGTGTGATGCCGGCGCCGCGTTCCCATACGCGCATACGCACGGCGTCGGGGGCAAGCACTTGCACAAATTCTACGTTGGTTTTGCGCGGGAAAAACGGGTGTATTTCTAAAGCGGGGCCCCACGTAGCCAATGCTACGCGGTGAATATCCGGCACAAAAATAACGGCGTGGGGATTACCCATGGAAACCGCTGTAACGTGAAAAGTTTGTCCGCACGCCTCCAACGGCACATTTAAAGCCGTTTGCCCGGCCGGTCCTTCCACGGGAATTTGCTGCCGCAACAGCCGCGGTTCTCCCATATCCACGCGTATAAGCCCGCGGGATTCCTCCATTATTTCCGTACGGATGAGTCCGGCCAGCGTTTCTAACGTAAAAGCGTTTTTTTGGATTTTTGTGTGGCGGCGCAAGTGGAGCGGAACACAACGCGAGGCATTGCCGCACATTTCCGCTTCGCTGCCGTCTGCGTTGATGATGCGCATACGCACGTCGGCCTTGTCGGAAGGTAACAACAATACAAGTCCGTCGGCCCCGATGCCCAAACGGCGGTCGCAGAGTTGTTGGGCCAGGGCAAAAGGATTCTGGATTTGGAGGGCATCTGCCCCGTCTACAAAAATAAAATCGTTCCCTAAGCCGTTATATTTGGTAAAATACATAATCTTATTTTATAAAATATTTGGGTATCTGGCAGGAGGAATTTTATGGAATTGGAGCAAGTCATCTGCACGCGCCGCAGCGTGCGCAAGTATTTGGATAAACCGGTAGAACGGGAAAAAATAAATGCCTGTCTGGAAGCCGCGCGGTTGGCACCGTCGGCTTGTAATTCCCAACCGTGGGAATTTATTGTAATGGACGATCCCACTGTAAAAGAAATGTTTTGCCAAGAGGCTTTCAGCGGTGTGTACAAGATGAGTGCTTGGGCTGCCAAGGCCCCGGTGTTGGTGGCCGCGGTAGCCGATAAAGGCAATTTTAAAAGCCGGGTAGGCAATTTTGTGCGCCGGACGGAATTTTACCTGGTGGACCACGGAATTGCATGTGAACATTTTATCCTGCGTGCGTGGGACCAAGGATTGGGTACGTGCTGGATCGGTTGGCTCAATGTGGACAAAGCCGGCCAGTTTTTTCATCTGCCCGGCCAGAAAAAAATAGAACACCTCATTGCCGTGGGATACCCGGACGAAACGCCCGACCCGCGTCCGCGGCAACCGTTTGAAAAAATGGTATCATATAACGAATATCAAAAGTAACCGGTTGCTCCGGCTATGGTCGTTAAGAGGAGTTTTTGACTCATGAAATTATCCGCCAATATGGAAGATTACGTAGAAGCCGTTTTGTTTTGTGCCGATGAAAAAGGTTTGGCCCGTGTGAGCGATATTCGCGATATGTTGGGTGTTAAAACCCCCAGTGTAACGGGTGCCATGAAACTGTTGGCGGAAGGTGGATACGTCAAGCACGAACCGTACCGGGGAATTATGTTGACCGCCAAGGGACGTCGGGCCGCGGAAGATGTCAAAAAAAGGCACGCGATTTTAAGTCGTTTTTTAACAGATGTGTTGGGAGTCAACCCCAAAACAGCCGATATGGACGCGTGTAAGATGGAACACGCCGTGGGCAAAGAAACTTTAGAAAAACTGCACGCCTATCTGCATAAAATAGCCGGAGAAAAAGCCATCTAATGGCTCCGCAAGTAACAGTAGTCGTTTCCTCCTCCAATTTTATATAATATAAAATATCCTTAATTACGGAGTTTTACACCATGGCCAAAAATAAGTATTCCCATACCGTTTTGCTACCCAAGACGGATTTCCCGATGCGCGCCGGTCTTGCGCAAAAAGAACCTACTCTGTTGGAGTTTTGGAAATCTATCAATTTGTATGAAGCCGTGCTCAAGAAAAACGAGTCCGGCAAGCACTTTGTACTGCACGACGGACCTCCATACGCCAATGGGAAAATTCATATCGGTCACGCACTGGATAAAGTAATTAAGGATATTATTTTGAAATCCCGCGCTATGAACGGATGCTATACGCCGTATGTACCCGGGTGGGATTGTCACGGTTTGCCCATTGAACAGGCATTACTCAAAGAACTTAAACAGAACAAAAAGCACATCACCGATGTACCGGCTTTCCGTAAGCGCGCCCGTGAATTTGCCGCCAAATTTATTGATTTACAACGCCAGGGTTTTAAACGATTGGGCGTACAAGCCGATTGGGATAATCCCTACTTGACGATGGCCCCGCGCTACGAAGGTATTACCGTGGGGGCCTTTTTAGACTTAATTGAAAAAGGATACGTTTACAAAGGCCAAAAAACAATTACCTGGTGTCCGCATTGTGAAACGGCGCTAGCGGATGCGGAAACAGAGTACAAAGACATTTCTTCGCCTTCCATTTACCTGCGCTTTAAATTGGCCGCGTTTGACAAAAAGATATTGGGTGATTTGGACTATACCAAACCTGTCAGTTTAGCGGTGTGGACCACCACTCCGTGGACGATTCCCGCCAACGTGGCTGCTGCTGTGTCTAATACGGAGGATTACGCCGTTTTGCAAGATGCCAAAACGGGTGAGTACTACATTGTGGCGGAAAAACTGGCCGAAGAATTTCTGAAAAACACGGGGTTGGATTGCACCCAAGCCGGTAAAGTAGCCGGTGGAAAACTGGTCGGTATGAAGTATTACCATCCGCTTTCTCATCGTGAAAATCCCGTTATCTGGACGGATTTTGTAACGATGGATGCCGGGGTCGGTGTAGTACATATTGCGCCCGGACACGGGGAAGAAGATGCACAAGCCGGTAAACAATGGAATTTGGAAACCGTTTGCCCGGTGGATGAAAAAGGATGTTATACAAAAGACGCGGGTATATTTGAAGGTATGCCCGTGTTTGAAGCCAATCCGCTCATGGTTAAAAAATTAGATGAGTTGGGGGCTTTAATCAAAGAACAGCAAATTGTGCATAGTTATCCGCATTGTTGGCGTTGCCACAACCCGATTATTTTCCGCGCTACGGAACAATGGTTTATGTCCATTGACAAAGACGGTTTACGGCAGAAGCTCATGGATCATTTATCCGAAGTGAAATTTTACCCGGCCGGCGGGCAAGAGCGTATGCGTTCCATGATTGGTTTGCGACCCGATTGGTGTTTGTCGCGCCAACGTTTTTGGGGAACTCCGGTGGCTGTGTTGTACTGCAAAAAATGCGGTAAGCCACAGGTGGATCACGAACTGTTTGCCTTCATCAAAGCCCGTGCTATGAATGAGGGGTCCGACTTTTGGTTTATTGACCCGGTGGAAAAATTGATGCCGGAAGGTTATACCTGTGCGTGCGGCAGCCATGAATTTAGAAAGGAAACGGATATCTTGGATGTATGGCTTGATTCGGGTGTGTCGTGGGCGGCCGTCTTAAAAGACCGCGGTTTGGACTTCCCCGCAGATGTGTATTCCGAAGGGTCCGACCAACACCGCGGCTGGTTCCAAAGTTCCTACATTCCCTCTTACACCTTGGAGGGTACGGCTCCCTTTAAAACTATTTTAACCCACGGAATGGTGTTGGACGGACAGGGGCGTCCCATGCATAAATCGCTCGGTAATGCCGTTGACCCCGAAGATGTCATTAACAAGTATGGAGCGGACATTCTGCGTTTGTGGGTGTCATTTTCCGACTATCAAGGCGACGTGCGTATTTCGGACGAGATTTTGGGTGGGCCGATAGATACCTATCGCAAAATCCGCAATACGGTGCGTTATGCCCTGGGCAACTTGTACGATTATGACCCGGATGTGCACCGGGTAGCGGCTAAAGATTTAACGGAAATGGACCAATACATGTTGGGCCGGTTAAATACGCTCATAGAAGAAGTGCATAACGGGTATGAGGAATTTAATTTCCGTCGGGCCATGCGTGCGTTGGCTGACTTTTGTATTTTAGATTTGTCCTCTTTTATGTTGGACGCGTCTAAAGACCGTCTTTACACCCAAGGAGCCGCCGCTCCGGCCCGCCGCAGTGCGCAGACGGTGTTGGCGGAGATCACGCTGGCCTTGTTGCAATTGATGGCGCCGGTGTTATCTTTCACGGCGGAAGAAGCCTGGCAGGAACTGCGTAAAACGGCGCTCGGGCGTACGTTGGAGCAGAGTGTTTTCTTATCGCTTCTGCCGCGTAATGCTTCCCTCATTCCGGATGTAAAGTTAGAAGAAAAATGGAATAAAATCCGTCACATCCGGGAGGACGTCCAAAAATCACTGGAAAGTGCCCGCGAAAAGAAAGTGATCGGTTCTTCGTTAGAAGCCCGGGTTACTTTTAGCACTAGCGACGCCGCTACCCGCGCTTTTTTGGACCAAACCCGGGAATTGTGGCCGGAAATTTTGATCGTATCCCAAGTAGAAATCAAAGACGGGACCGAACCGCTATCGGTGGAAGTTTCCCACGCGCGCGGAACGAAATGTGCCCGTTGCTGGCAGTGGAAAGAGGATGTCGGTACGCACGCGCACAACGATATCTGCGGGCGTTGCGAGGAAGTACTCGCCCGCGAAGGGATGACGGTGGAGGATCCGGTCCGTGCGTAACTGGAAGGGAACTGTTAAAAATTGGCTCGTGTCCAATGCCGGCGTGTTGACGGTGGTGGCCTTTGTGTGGGGCGTGGACCGCATTAGTAAAATAGCGGCCCAACGGGTCTTGTGGGAAAATCCTATACCCGTGTTCCCGTTTTTTCACTTGCATTATGTAGAAAATACGGGGGCATCTTTCGGTATGTTTCAGGGAGGGAATACGTTACTGGTTTTTATTACGGCGGCGATTATTGGTTACCTGCTTTATAGTTGGAAAGATCTGTGTGCGCAGGGACCGTGGGCCAAATGGGGGGGCGTACTCATTCTAGCGGGTGCACTGGGTAATCTTTATGATAGAATAGCCTTAGGGTATGTGGTAGATTTTTTAGATTTTTTGGTATGGCCCGTATTTAATGTGGCCGATACCGCGATTTGTGTAGGTGCCGGGTTGATGGTACTTTCTTTATTTTGGGGTCATAAAAAACGGGAGGAAGTATGAGAAAATTGTGTGTAGGTGTAGCGGTCGTATTGCTTTTGACAGCGTGCAATTCTAACAAAGCCCTTTTTCAAAAAGCCCGCTTGGCTACGGCGCAAGGCAAATATGAACAAGCCATTGCGCTGTATACGCGTTTGGTGAAACAGGAGCCCAATCATTTTGCGGCCTACTTAAACAGAGGCATTTTGTGGGAGCAGCGCAAAACCAAAAACGACAAAGAAAAACAACAATATTTACTCAATGCCGAACACGATTACCAACGCGCCATGGAACTTGAACCCAACGTGGCCGAGCCGTATAATAATTTAGGTGCGTTGTATATTGATACGAACCGCTATATAGATGCGGTAGGCGTATTGACGGATGCGCTTAATTTGAATACCAACTATTTTACCGCCCGGGTGAACCGGGCTATTGCCTACTACCGGTCAGGCCGTACGTTGGATGCCCTCATTGATTTTAACAAGGCGGCCCAGTTACGTCCGAGAGATCCGCTGTTGTTATTAAACCGGGCCTTGACGTATTTTGATATGGGTGAATACGAATCGGCCGTGCGAGATTTGACTGTATTAATTGCCTTAAATCCCAAGGATGCCCGCGCTTATTTGGAGCGCGCCCGCTCCCTGATGCGGCTGGACTATCCCGCCGATGCCTATGCCGATTTGGAAACTGCCGTTTCTATTAAACCGACTTACGCCTTGGCCTACTACTACATGGGGGATTTGATGTTCCGCAAAGGAGAAGTGGACCGTGCGTTGGGGTTATTGCAAGAATCAAAAAAATGGGCTGATAAGTACGCTCCCACCTACGAGTTGATGGGAGATATGTTAGCCATGTCCGACCCGATTTCGGCCACGGCCAATTATATGGCAGCCCGCAAACTGGATCCGGCCCGCGCCGCACACTACGAGGCCAAAATGCGTGCTATGCGCACCGAAAAAGGAAGGGAACAAGTGCAAACGCGCCGTTTCTATTCAGAACCGTAATTTATGGCAGCCCACAGCAAATCGCACTCTTTCTTTTCTGCGGCGTTTGACCAGCCGTCCTCTGCTTTCTTATACCGGTTTTATTTATCGGCTTGTCTGTTTTTGTTGTTATTATTCTCGTTACGGTTGCACTACGCGCCGATTAGTTTCTTTATCTTGGTGTTGTTTAATGCGGTGTTGTGCGCGGATATTTTCGTCAAAAGCGCGTGGAAGGATATTTTCCACGCCCGTGCCGGTTTCCCTTTCCTGGTCAGTGTTGTGGTATATGCCGGTTTCTTCTACTCGGCCTTTAATACCTTTGTTACCCGGCAGTTGTTTGGCCCGGTGGATGATTTATACTTGTACGTATCGTTGTTTTTAACGCTTTCGTTATGGACGCAGTTTTGCCGTGTGCGGGAACGGGAAAGTGTACAGATATATGTGCAAAAGATAGATGATTTTCTGCCCAAGTCCGGCCGGAAGTTGGATGGAGAGGACGTTCGGCCGGTATTTGCCAACGAATTAAAACCCGGCGATAAAGTCATCGTCAAAAAAGGCGAACGGCTACCGTGCGACGGGATAATCGTACAGGGGAGTACTTCCCTGGATGAACAACTCATTACCGGAAACATGATGTTGGCGTACAAGAAAGAGGGTAACCCGGTCTATGCGGGTACGATTAATAAAGCCAGTCCCATTGCGGTGGAAGTGACGGCACCCATCGGTTCGTCCGTATTGATGGGGGTCATGAATGCTGTACGCAACAACGAATTGCGCCACCGGATGTTTACCACGCAGTTGGATACGTTTTCGGCTTTTACTCTCACGGTTTTGTTAGTGATAGCCATGGGGCAGTACGGGTGGTTGGTGTACCGCAACGGCGGTTGGTGGCACTATAGCGGCGTGGTGTTGGTGCTTCTTTCGTTAGGAACGCCGCTGGCGTTGTTGTTTGCCGAAAGTCTGCCTGTTTATTTTGCCAAGCGTGCCGCCCGCAAGGCCGGCATCCGCATCCAAAATCGGTACGCGTTGGATTTGCTGGAATTTTCCGACACGATGTTTTTTGATAAAACCGGTACGTTGACCCGCGGTGAATTGGCCGTTAGCGGGGTCTATCCGGCCACCGATACGCCGCGTAGCAAGAAAATCCTGTTGGAAGCCGCCGCCTGTGCCGAGCAACAGGCCGACGGTCCGTTTGCCGGAGCCGTCATGAAATATACGTTGCGTAACCGCATTTTCCCTAAACCCGTTACATCTATGGAGATGATCCCCGGTGTAGGGGTGCAAGTGGTAGCGGGCCGGAACATTATTTTTGCCGGCCGTATTCCGTGGATGGAAGAGCAAGGTATAGAGTTGCCCCAGGAAGTGTACTGGGTGCAGGAAGCCGTCATCTGCATAGCCAAAAACGGGGTATATTTAGGGTATTTGACACTCTCCGATGCATTGCGCCCCGGTGCGCGGGATGTAGTAGATTTTCTGAAACAAAAGGAAAAAGATTTATTGTTGGTATCGGGGGATAATGATTTATCGGTTTCAGCGGTAGCTGACGAACTGGATATTGAAAAACGCAGTTCCAACGTGTTACCCAAAACCAAGGCGGAAATTGTGGGCAATTTGCAGGCCATGGGGCAGAAGGTGGTAATGGTAGGTGACGGGTTTAACGACATTGTGGCCTTGCTGAAGGCAGACGCGGGGATTGCTTTTTCTTCCGGTAAAAATGTGTACAATCATTGGGTAGATGTGTTGATTGAACGGCCGGACTTATATCCGATTATGGATTTGTTTAAAATCAATCAAAAACTCCGCCGTACCAGCCGTTTTAATGCGGTGGCATCATTGCTACTTAGCGTAGTATGGGTGGAGTTTTTATTTGAGCAAGCGTCGTTTCACGTGGCTGACTGGCGTTGGACGTTGGGCGGCAGTGTGGCGGTGCTGTTGTTGGTTATCTTAAATTCTATGGGGTTATTACGCATCAAATGAAAAAAAACGATATTGACTTCGGATATACTTCCGATCACGCCCGCAAAAATGCGGATGCTGTTTTGCCGCAAATTCAATGTTGGCCAAACCAATACAAACGGGATTACCAAATTAAAATTGAATTGCCGGAATTTACTTCCGTCTGCCCGAAAACCGGCCTGCCGGACTTTGGCACGATTACCATTGATTATATTCCCAACGAGTTATGCTTGGAACTCAAATCTCTGAAGTATTACCTCTTGGAATACCGGGATATGGGAATTTTTATGGAAAATATCGCCAATAAAATTTTGGACGATGTAGTAGCGGCCTGTAAACCCAAATGCGCGACAGTAACGGGTGTATTTACGCCGCGCGGTGGGTTGCGCTCGGTGATTACGGCTACATACAAACAGGAGCCGTAGTTTTATGCGATTATTGCCCAAGGCGTTTTTATTGTGTGGGGTGTTTCTGGCCGGGGCTATCCTGATGCATTGGTGGGACCGCGCCCAACTGCGCCGGGACCAGGCTTTTTTAGCATCAGCCGAAGAGGAATTCTTTCCGTTGGAAGCCACCGAAGCTGAAGGGAAATCTGTTGCCGAGGGGTCGGCCGAGCCCGCAGCTGTTGTGGTGCCTGAAGAGGATACCCCGGTGGAAACGACTTCGGTTTCGCAGGTGGCGCAACTCAAATTGCCCAACGTGCGGGCCATTGTACCGCCGGAAGAAACCAAAAAACAACCCCAAACCTCTCTGTCCGGGCAAACCGAACAACCGGGCCGTACACCGCCGACGCAAGAAGAGTTGGACCGGTTCCTGGCCCTGCTCAAAAGCCGGGAAGCCCAAGCCGAACCGGAAGCCCCTTCCTCCGAGAGTATGATTTCTATGTTGGACGTCCCCGTGCGGACAAAGGTCATTACTTCTTTGGAACAATACCGGGCATTTAAACGCGTGGCGCGCGGGTTGTATCCGACGGCGAATTTTAAAACGCAGCAAGTGTTGGTGTTGGAATCGGCCGGCAACTTTCCGGACAATGTGTTTGAAATTGTAAATGTGAAAGAAGCTGATGGCAAACGGATTGTGTCTTACCGCGTAGATATTTTGGGGGCGGAAGGAAGAACCAATACACACAGTGCGGTAATTATCAAAAGAGATAATCTTCCGTTGGAATTAAAACAAGTATTGTAATTACAGCCCTTTATTAAAAACTACTCCCGGTGTTTTACGCCCGGGGGTTGGTTCTTTTTATTGGGGCATTATCTTGCAAGGTCGGTGTGCGGGATAATGAGGAGTGTGCCTAGTCATTTTGCCTTACCTTATCCCGCCCCTATCGCAACGGGTGCTGTTATCCTTTTTCCTCTATGCGGGGGGATTACTCTTTCTTGCTTCCCCCAAAAATTGGTATCATATAATATATTCTATTTGGGGAGACCTCAGCGATGGCTAAAAACGATTTGATGACCCGCAACTTGATGTTGGATAGTTTGCGCCAATACGCCAAAAACCGTATTTCTTTTAATCTGCTGCGCGAACACGATGCCAAGAATGAAATTCCTTTAGATATTTTAAAAGAAATGTACGACCACGATATTTTGGGCGTGCACTTGTTACTTATCCCGGAAGAATACGGGGGGCTCGGCGGTCAAACCACCGAAATTTACCGCATTTGCGAGCAATTGGCCCGCATTGATCTCGGTATCGCTACGGGGGTATTTGCCACATTTTTAGGAAGCGACCCGCTCAACGTAGGCGGCACTCCGGAGCAAAAAGCCAAATGGTTTACCAAAATTGCCCAAGAAAATAAACTGGTAGCTTACGGGGCGACGGAAGCCGATGCAGGGAGCGACTTGGTTTCTTTGCGCACCCGCGCCGAACACGTGGTGCAGAACGGGCGTGTGGTGGGATACAAAATTACCGGAAGTAAAATGTGGATTTCCAACGGCGGCGTAGCCGATATTTACACGGTTTTGGCCCTGGCTCCCGGCGGGCCGAGTTGGTTTATTGTGGAACGGGGTACCCCCGGTTTTACGCAAGATGTACACGAGGATAAACACGGTATCCGCTTGTCTAATACCGCAGGACTGGCATTTGATGAAGTATATGTCCCGGCGGAAAATTTAATCGGGTTAAAAGAAGGTCAAGGATTTTTACAAGCCCAAGCCGTATTCGGTTATACCCGTTTGATGGTGGCAGCGTTTGGATTAGGCGGCGGCGAGGAAGCCGTTGAAACTGCCCTGGAATATGCCGGGCAGCGTATTCAGGCCGGCGGACCGCTTTCGCAAAAGCAAGGGTTTATGTTAAAACTTATCACGCCGCATTACATCCGTTTTGAAGCGGCGCGGGCTTACATTGATTGGACGGCCAAACAGTTGGAAGTCAATAATCACGGATTGGCCACCGAAGGGGCCATCGCCAAACTGTATGCTACCGAATCGGGTAACAAAGCCGCCGAGGACGCCATCCAAGCCATGGGCGGTTTTGGCTACACCAAAGAATTTGCCGTAGAGAAAATCAAACGTGACGTGAAAATTACCTGCATTTACGAAGGTACCAGCGAAGTGTTGGAAATGACCATTTTCCGGGGCCGCTGGCAGGAACACCTGAAATCGCGCGGCCAGTATTATATCAATCAAGCGGCGGAGTTTGATGCGTTACACGCCCAGAACCCGCAAGTCGGTGCGGACAGTGTGGCACTCGGGCTGCGGGCCTTGGCGCGTGTGTTAGAGGATTGCCGTGCCAATAAACTCACCCGTCACCAGTACGTTACGTTTATGTTGGGCGATTTAATCAGCGAAATGGAAGTGGCTGCCGTATTTGTCCGCCAATGCGCGAACAAAATTGTTACGGAAGGCAGTCGCTTTGATTTGGCTACACTTTGTACCATGGCGCGTATAAATGCCCGCCAAAGCGCGTTTAAGACGGCTAGCGAGGGCTTGCGTTTGGTGTTGGGCACTTGCCCGGCAATTGATACGGCCCAGGTCAGCCAAGCGGTTAATCTGGTGGCCATTGAAGACAAAATGCGCGGACTTATTGACGATATGGATACTGTATCTGCCAAGCTGCGTGATATCTTTAAAAAATAGGAAATTATATGCACATCATCGTATGTATTAAACAAGTTCCCGATTCTACCCAAGTAAAAGTAGATCCCAAGACCGGTACGCTCATCCGTGCGGGGGTACCCAGTATTTTAAACCCGTACGATCACTTCGCTTTGGAAAAAGCCCTGGAAATTAAGGCCAAAACGGGGGCCAAAGTAACTGTTTTATCTATGGGACCGCAGCAAGCTGTGGCCGTACTGCGCCTGGCATTGGCGTTGGGAGCGGATGAAGGGGTGTTACTATCCAGCCGTGCCTTTGCCGGTTCGGATACGTGGGCTACGGCTTATGCGCTTGCCACGGCCGTAAAACATATCGGTTCATTTGATTTAGTGCTTTGCGGACAAATGGCCATTGACGGAGATACGGCTCAAACCGGGCCCGAAATGGCTTATCATTTGCATATCCCGCAAATTACGTTCTGCGAAAGTATTGATGCCAACGGGAATACGGTGGTTGTAAAAAAATTAATAGAGGGCGGTCACCAAATTTTACAGGCCGATTTGCCTGTACTGGTTACTATGACGATGCCGCACGACTATGTGGCTAAATATCCGTCATTTATGGCGGCGCATAAAGCGCAGGATAAAATCATCCGCACTTGGACGGAAACCGATATCGGGGCAGACCCGCATAAACTGGGTTTAGAGGGGTCGCCCACGCGCGTGGACCGTATTTTCCCGCCGCCCACACGGGCTAAGGGGGAGGTATATTCCGGCTCGGCGGTGGAGTTAGCCAATAAGTTTGTAGAGATTTTGAAAAAGGAGCGTGTCATCAAATGATTCAAATTGCTCAAAATTGTGTAGGATGCGGCAAATGTACGGCGGCTTGTCCGTTTGGGGCGCTCTCTTTAGTGAATCGCCGTGCCGTGGCGTCCAGTGCGTGCACGATGTGCGGTGCGTGCGTGAGCCAGTGCCCGGTAGGGGCACTTTCGCTACCGCAAAATACAGCGGTTAAGAAGGATTTATCTGCCTATAAGGGAATATGGGTGTTGGTGGAAATCGGTACAAACGCCATGAGCCAGCACGTCCGTTCCGTCAGTTATGAATTGCTCTCTAAAGGGCGGGAATTGGCCAACCAGACCGGGGAAGAATTAGGCGCCGTGGTCATTGGCAGCAACATATCTGCCTTCTACGGAGAAATTTCACAATACGGGGCCGATAAAATTTATGCAGTGGATGCGCCCGCTTATGCTCATTACAACACGGCTGCGTACGCTAACGCGCTCATTACCCTGATCAAAAAATATAATCCCAGTGTGGTGTTATTCCCGTCCACGTATGTGGGGCGTGATTTATCCCCGCGGGTGGCAGCGGAGATGTTTGTAGGATTAACGGCAGATTGCACGGGACTTGCCATTAAAGACGGAAATTTAATCCAAACCCGTCCTGCGTTTGGTGGCAATATCTTGGCAGATATTAAATGCCCTGATTACCGTCCGCAAATGGCCACGGTCCGTCCCAACGTATTTAAGAAAGTCGTTTCTGCGCCCGGCAAGATGGCCCAAGTGGTGCCGGAAACGATAGCAGTTCCGGCCGAAGCCGCCAAAGTGCGTATTATCAATACGCACATGGATCCACCTGTCAGCGGTTTACAACTGGAAGAAGCAGACGTGGTGATTGCCGGCGGCCGCGGTATGAAAAATAAGGCCGGGTTTGATTTGTTGGACAATCTGGCCCAGCACCTGGGCGCAGCCGTGGGGGCCTCCCGCGCGGCGATTGATTTAGGCTTAAAACCCAAAGAAAAACAGATTGGCCAAAGCGGCGTCAACGTGGCGGCCAAGTTTTACGTGGCGTGCGGAATTTCCGGTGCGGTACAACACGTAGTAGGAGTGGAGCACTGCGGCGTGATTGTTGGTATTAACAAAGATGCCAATGCCCCGATATTCAACGTTTGTAAATATGGGTTGGTGGGAGATGCCGGGCAAATCCTGCCCAAAGTTTTGGAGCAGTTGAAAAAATAAATTTTCACGGCTCTGTTTTTGATAGGCAAACGGGCGCGACCCAATTAGGTCGCGCCCGTGTTTTGAAAAGAGAGTCCGGCTACCGGGCTTTTTTGAGTGTTAAGATACCGTCCTCAAAGAACCATTCTTCCATCAGTTCCCCTGTTTCGCTGAACTTTTTGGTGACGCCGTTGGGTTTCCCGTCTTTATGGGGGGAAATCAGCGCAATGGTGCCGTTGGGGTGATAGATAATTTTATCACCGACGAGTTTGTCGTTTTTATAGGAACATTCGGAGCGCAACTCCCCTTGTGGGGTGTACACTTTGCACATGCCGTTTAAAAATCCCTTGTGGTATTCGGCCATTTCCAATACTTTCCCGTCGGGATAATACTTAATTTGTTTCCCGTCCTGAATGTCATCAATATACGTAAATTCTTTGTATAACCGTCCCGTGGGGTGGAACACACGGGCCTTTCCCTGCAACATACCGTTTTCATAAAATTTTTCAATGTTGACTTTCCCGTTGTCAAAATAAATTTTACATATTCCGTTGCGTTGTCCGTTTTTGACTTCACACTCAAAATACGGCTTCCCGTTTTCAAAAAACTCTTTGACCGTTCCGTCGGGTAATGTGCCGGAATACGATTGTATATCCAAATGTTTATCTAAAGTTTCACGGTATACTTCTTTCTCGTTCACGTAATACACCCGCAAGAAACCGGTGTTATTGGGCAAGGTGGAAGTTTTACGTATAATGTCTGCCATACGGCTATCTCTCCTTAATCAATTGGGCTGCGGCGATAAATCCGCTGGCCCACGCAAAATGCAAATTAAACCCGCCGCTTATGCCGTCCACATCTAACAATTCCCCGGTCACATAGACCCCCGGGCAACATAAGGACTCAAATGTATTATAGTTTATTTCGCGCGTTTTTACACCCCCTGCCGCTACCATGGCCTCGGTCCAGGGACGCAAGGCTTTGACGGTAATGGGCCACGCTGTGACGGTATTTAACGCATTTTTAACGGCAGAAGGGAATTGCTCTTTCATCGGTTTGTTTTTACGAAGTCCTTTAAAATCAATTAGCAGGTTGGTTAACGATTCGTGCAGGAGTCCGGCAAAAAAATCTTTGGGGCGGCGGTTTTCAAACCGGGCACAGCGGTTTGCCCAAAAAGCGGCCGGGTCCGTTATTTCCGGCAAGAAGTTAACGTGGATAACCACCGGGCCGTTATCCAATGCGGGAGCGATAAACGGGCTGATATTCAAAGCGGCCGGGCCGTTGATGCCGTAACCCGTAAAGATGATTTCACCCTCACTGGGCTGTGCCGGAAGGATATCCGCCGTCAGCCGGACTTGGGCGCGTATCCCTGCCAAGCGGGAAAAGTTTTCTTGCAAGACAAGCCCGCTTAACACCGGGCGCGGAGCGGTTAGTGTGTGCCCCAGGGAGCGGGCCAGTTGGTAACCGCTTTCGCTCCCGCCGATTTGCGGATACGCGCAGGAGCCGCAGGCTAATACAACGCGCCGCGCGCGGAAAGTTTCCCCGGAAGATGTTTTGACAATAAAAGGCGTTTCCCGTTGAACAACCGTGACGGTTTGGCCGGTTAAAATTTCCGCACCGCTTTCCACCGCAGCTAATTTTAAGGGTTCCACAATAGCGGTAGATTTACCCGTCTGCGGGAAAATACGGCCTTGTTCTTCTTCGGTGAGTAAGATACCTAACTCTTCAAAGTATTTCCGGCAAGTTAAGTAGGGAAATTGGGTGAGTGCGGACGAAACCAACGCAACATCCCCGTGATAAGCGGCGGGGGAAACGTGTGTGTTGGTCAAGTTACACCGTCCGTTTCCGGTAGCGAGGAGTTTGCGTCCGGGGATTTGTTCTTTCTCCAGTACGAGCGTTTTGAGTCCGCCGCGCGCACATTCCCGCGCACAGATAAGTCCGCTGGCTCCGGCCCCGATAATGACCACATCATAAACCGTGTTTTCCATTACGTATAGTGTAGCAAAATTTTTAGTATACTGAGGATATGAAAAAACGGGTTGTATGCCTACTGGTTGTTTTGCTTTTTACCCCGTTGTGGAAGACAAGTCCACCGGAAAAATCCGTGAAATAGACGGGTTTATTTCAAAGAATCCCCAAAGCGAATTCCCCCAGCAATTTTAAGGACCTAGGTCGTCTCTGGGTCTTTTGGCCCTTGTTGGCAGGGCATCCTAAATGGTATAAAACGGATATGAGAATCCGTATTTTCACGTTTTTTTGCGTTATTTTGTGGACGACGTCGGCATGGGGCCAGATCCCCATAGTGCGCGCGGCCGATGCGATTATTAGGGGCGGTACGAGAGCAGCTGCTACGCAAGCTGTCCGGCGTATTCCGTCGGTAAGTGTGGTGGGGTATTTCCACCGGGAAGGGAATATGGAATTTTGGGAACCCTCGCAGGTGTCAGTCCCGGCCTTGGAGCGTAAAGTAGTTGCTGCCACCCGGCGGCCGTTGGAGTCGCTACGGTTGGAAGCACACGCCTTGGGAATGCCGGATTATAATGTGAAATCCTACTCCCGTGAACAGTTGGAAGAGTGGATTAACTCGTACCGTGCTTTCAAACGGGCCGAACAAACCTCTGTTGCGGACGAAATAAAAAATCACTTGATTCTGGTCTTTGATGAAAAGAATTATATAGAAAATTGGGAAGAATACGCTCAAAATGTCCACCCGAATGTCCCGGCACCGCGGGTGTTGGTGGTGCACGACGATGTGGTGAAGAAGGAATTGCTGGATAGGTTCGCGGGCGGGGACGATCGGATGTATGACATAATGAAGAAGCATTTCTCGCGTAACAAGGCGATATCTCCTCTTTTTGACAACCCGGATATTCCCGGTGAATGGGAGTATGTTACCCGTGTATCCGAGGCACTAAAAAAGATTTCGCAATCCGAAAAACCATACGATATTATTTTGACCGATTTTGTGTTGTTGGGAGACGAAACCGGTTTTGATTTGGCCCAATGGGTATATGACCAACATATCTCTACACCCGTTATCCTATTCTCTCAAAATGGGGGGGATGCGGAGTCTTTGTTTGCGCGTCATATTGTCGGCCGTGTAGAGGTGCCCGATTCCCTCCGTTCGGTACAACAGTTGTTCAACTACCTAACCAATGTGATAGCCACCGGTCACGCCTACCCTTAATTGTTATTTTTTCTTCCGTGTATCGCACGTCTTATACGGCGTGTGGTGCGCCGTTGCACGGATAAAATTGTATAATGATACCAGCAAGGGGGAATCTATGGCAGATTATAAGGATTACTATAAAATTTTAGGCGTTGGGAAAATGCTTCCGACGCAGAAATCAAAAAAGCGTTCAAAACGCAAGCACGCAAGTGCCACCCGGATATGCACCCGGAAAGCGAAAAAGCGACCTGGACCGAAAAGTTTAAAGATTTAAACGAGGCCTATACCGTCCTTTCCGATAAACAAAAACGGACTATCTATGACCAAGTAGGCGAACAAGGATACCAAAACTTCGCCCGCGGTGGCGGTTCTGCGCGGTCGCGCGGAGGCGGTTTTTCCGGCAATCCGTATCAAAATTACCAGCAATATACGTATAGTGGCGGTCCGGGCGGATTCCAAAACTCCGGGGCGCAATTCTCGGGCGGTTTTTCCGGCGGAGATTTCAGCGATTTTTTCCAAAGTATCTTTGGCGGATTGGGAGGATTTGGCGGTCAAGGCGGGTTTTCCGGCTTTGGGCAGAATTTCGGGCGGAGTGCGGCGTCCGGTCAAGCCGCCGGAGATGTAGAGGCCGAACTGGCTCTGAATTTGGAAGATGCCCACCGCGGCGGCAATATGCAACTTACGCTGCCTAGCGGACGTACGGTAACGGTCAAATTGCCGGCCGGAGTCAGCGAAGGGAAAAAAATCAAACTCAAAGGGATGGGAAATCCCACTCGCAACGGAAACGGAGATTTGTATTTAATCGTCAAAATTCGCCCGCACGCGATGTATCGGCTGGAGGGGGATGATTTGTATATCCCCGTTACCGTTATGCCGTGGACGGCTGCTTTAGGCGGCGTAATCTTCGTGCCCACGCTGGACGGCCCGATCCAGGTCAAAGTGCCGGCGGGTACGCATAGCGGTAAAAAATTGAAATTGAGCGGTAAGGGCTTAAGTGCCAAGGGGAGTCTATATATTACCTTGACCATAGATGTTCCGCGTACGCTCACCCGGGAACAAAAGGACTTGTTTGCGCGATTGGCTCAAACCGAATAGGAGGAAATATGACGACAATTACTTGTACATATACGGGAGACGGAACAACGGAACTCGTTCACGGACCAACGGGAGAAAAAATATTTACCGACTTGCCCCCCGATAACGGCGGACAAGGACGAAAATTTTCGCCCACTGATTTGTTGGCCTCGGCTTTTGCCTCTTGCGTATTGACTATTATGGGCAAAATGGCCTCTGCCCGCGGCGAAAAATTGGACGGGGCCCAAGTAGCTATAGATAAAATTATGGCCCAAAATCCTCGCCGGGTGGGGGAGTTTGTGTTACAAATTACATTCCCGCCGCATTTTACGGAGGAACAAAAGCAATTTTATGCTACGGCTATCAAAGCATGTCCCGTTCATCAGTCTTTGCGGGTAGATAGTAAAGTAACGGTGCATATTCTCTAATCAAAAAAGAAGAAAGGGAAAAACGTCGTAAGTTGCTACAATGAGACCAGGAGGAAGTTATGAGTAAAATAAGAGTAACGTTAGGAAGCGGATTAACCACCACAGGCACGGTGGAGGGGAAAAACACATGGGTAAAGACGGAATTTCACGACCCGCGGCAAGCCATGAATCCCGGAGAGTTAATGGCCAATTCCTTGGGGGCTTGTATGTTGACCATGATCGGCTTTTTGGCCAACCGCCGGGGAGAAAAAGTGGAAGGAACGGAAATTTGTGTAGAGCCTGCATTTGACGAGAAACATTCTCGCATGACGGGTTTTACGCTGACGTTTTGCTTCCCGCCCGATTTGACGCAACCTCAAAAGGATTTTTATGCCAAGGCGGCGGAGTCTTGCCCGGTGCATAACAGTTTACGCGAAGATATGACGTATAAAATCGTTGTGAAGTAACAGGAATTGCAAACCAACCGAAAAAATGTTAAAATAACTAGGTAGTCGGAGATTGTCCGCTAAAGTTTCCGCTAAAAATTTCTGTGTAGGATTTTCGCGCCCATAGCTCAATGGATAGAGTGTCAGCCTGCGGAGCTGAAGATACAAGTTCGATTCCTGTTGGGCGCATATCTTAACAAAAACCCGTTCCGAAAAGGAGCGGGTATTTTTTTGCCTTTTCTCGACGACAAATCCCTTAAAATCCATCACTTTTCAAAAACCTCAAAAATCGCTCAAATTTGGCACAAAATGGCAGAATTTTGGACACTATATTTTTGCCATTTTCTCGACGACGATTTATAATTCTGGAAGCAAAAATGGTGTACAATTTGGACACTAAAAAAGAGCACAAAGCCAAAAGTTCGAGTCGCAGTATAATTATAGAATTGTTTTAGTTCTCGACGAGAAATTGGTTAACTTTGACAACTTATGTATACAAAAGTATAAAAGTACTCGGCAGAAAAATGGCAGAAAAAATCCTTAAAGTTCTATGCCTAATATACGAATCGAACTGGTATTTTATTCTGCCATTTTGCCATACTTTTGGCAGAATGGATTAGGAAACTTCCAATGTTTTTTGATACATACTTTTAAGTCCTTCAACAAGCTCTTCTAAATATTTCGTTCCTCTATGGATATATCCTGACTTATGGATGTTAGAATTGAAATCAGAGTCCCCATTCAGAGTGAAAGGACAAAAGTGTAGCATCTTAGAACTTAACTTGTAAAAATAATTATACTCATCCATGTAATCAACAGTTTCTGCCATTTGTTTCATCGAAGGCATTTTTTGTGGCTTTTTGCCATGACGTTTGATGATCTGTTCTATCTCTTCTTTCTGAGTAGACATATCGCAATGTGGTATATTCAGATACGCAAACAATTTATCATCTGCCTTTTCCCGATAGAATAAACCTTCCAAATATTCATATCTATCCCTATCGCAATATTCTGAAAGCATGTTAAAACTATTGATGCGCAACAGATATTTAATAACAATGAGGATTTCTAGTAATTTACGTCCCCACAGAAAAATAGCATCCACATCATCGTCAATCGTAGGTTTTTTTAATTTCAGTATATATTCTGAAACTAATAAACCAAACACGATTTCATGTGCAAATTGCCGATTGGGTGTTTTGTTGAGCTTCTCGAAAGACGAATGAAGTTCTTCAATTTGCTGCGTATATATCTTGATTTTTTGTTGTGTATCGTTGATAAATATTGCTATATAATCCATATTTTACAAGCTGCATATACAAATATTTTTGGAAGTCGCAGAAGACTTATTGGACAACATACAGATAAGTTCGTATTCTACATTCTCTACGGCAAGTACATTGTAGCAAATAGAAACGACAAGATGTGATTGGCAATACTTAATATTGTCAAAATAAACTTGACTTAAAGAGCATAAGTAAGCATAGATATATGTAGACGTGGACTTAACTTTTACATGACCAATTTAGGCCTTTAAATTGCTACAATGTAAAAAAGCACGCATTTAAGTTTTGGAGATTTCAAATGTTAAGAGTAGCATCATTCTTTAGCGGAATAGGTGGCATAGATTTGGGCCTAGAACGTGCAGGAATGCAAGTTGTTTTCCAATGCGAAATCAATCAATTTGGTAGAAAAATTCTTAAAAAACATTGGCCTACGGTGCAATTGGAAGGTGATATTAATGACGTCAAAGAAGAAGATATCCCTGAGGCAGAGCTCTGGTGCGGAGGTTTTCCCTGCCAAGATTTATCGCTTGCTAATCAAGGGAAAAGAAAAGGTCTCGAAGGGGCAAGAAGCGGACTATTCTACATGTTCGCTCAACTCATCAAAGCAAAAAAGCACAAACCTCGTTGGGTACTTATGGAGAATGTTCCGGGGTTACTCAATAGCAGAAAAGGAGATGACTTCCGACGATTGCTCATCACCATGGAAGAACTCGGGTATGGTATATCGTGGAGAGTGCTGGACGCAAAATACTTTGGAACACCCCAGCGTCGTAGAAGGGTCTATATTGTCGCAAGTTATAGAAGCCTCCGTTCCGCTGAGGTACTTTTTGAACCGAATTCAACTAAAATCATTACTGAAGCGAGCGAGCTCCAGACGCATTCCTATGCCCCAGGACTTGAAAGAAAAGATAGAGTTACAAATTACTACGCTATCCAACATGCCGGCATTGGACGACGCCCTTCAGCGGGCCCACAAGCTAAAGGATATAGAAATGATGGAGAAACGTATACTTGCGACTCAAGGGGCAGCTCCGATGCTATATGTAAGACGAATGACCCCTTTGGAATACGAGCGACTCCAAGGATTTCCGAAGGGTTGGACTCAAATAGATGGAGAGCCCTAGGAAATGCAGTTGCTGTCCCTGTTATAGAGTGGATAGCGCATCGAATTGTGGAAGTAGATAAAAAGTACGAAAAATAAAGGGAGCTAACGCTCCCTTTTATTATGGAATCTGTACCTCGTTCCCTTCCAAGTCAACGAACCATCCTCGAAAAGCATCCAAAGATGGCTCTCCTTGGTTTATTAGTGCCTGAACAAAGGTTTGGTAATTTGTAAATAACATTCTTTCTTCGTCAACACATAATGGAATTGGCCCAGGTCGAATAGGTGCATTAACATCTTCTTTAATACCGATTAGAGCTAAAGTCCAGTTGTAATCTTTTAAATCGGGTAAATTTGCAGAAGCCAATTTGGTTTTAAGATAATCGAAAAGGATAGTTCCAACACAGAAAGCAATACCGTACCCTTTCCATGTTTTCATTGCGATGTTGCCTTTTACGATAAATTGCTCTTGTTGCCTTCTCCATGCATTTGTTTCAAGGGTAGAGGCATTAGAGGCCGCACGCAGCATCTCATTCGTGCGCTGTGAATTGTCTTCCCATGCCTGTATCATTTCTGTTAGGTCGCCTGTATTTGTCGTTTCACCGCCACCCTGCATTTCCAATACCATCTTATCCGGTCCGGAAAACTGCGACCGACCATCTCTAAGTGAAATAATAAAATCCGCATTATATTTTGTACCTTCTACAACGGTTAAGCGCTCCTCCCGTTTGACGCACAAATCTCTCGGTGTAACTGATGGATTATAAATATGTTTACCAATATCAAGTAATATGTCCTTTTGGTGCTGACACAATGGGATATCTTTTTTGGTAGAACAGAGACGCTCGGAACAGACTATCCACAATGTACCATCTGGTTTTCTAACAGAACATATTGGTTTATTTTTGCTCTTTAACTTCTTACAAACATTACCGCAAGAAAATGGGCAAGTTGCCTCTCTATCACTAATTGGGGTAATTCTTGCATCTGCGTCTGTTCTCTGTCCAAAATACTCTGCTACGGAAACTCCCATATATGCCTCCAAAAAAATCTCTCAAATTATTATATCACACTTGAATAGTTATTGGGGATAAAACGAACTTTAGTCGATGATAAAATCATCCTTGATCTCTGGGCCTATAAGAAGCGTGAATGTATATGAAGTAAAAATACCCTCCTTAATATGGTAAAACTAAACGATAAAGCAACTTGCAGATTAAAAATAGCTCTGAGTGAGTTCTGCTTGACTAAAAGAATTCGCCAAACAAGCCCAAAAATCGGCCCACAAACGGGTTTTAAGGCTGGAGACCTGGGTTTCCCTGCATTTGACCATTTTTAAGTTTGTAGGGCAGAAATTTGGTTAATCTGCCAATATCTTTGTGCGCTGTGAGCACTCGAACTATACGACGATAGAGCAATATGTATAATTCCAAGTTAAGCCAAATTTGGGTGGATTTGGAAAAAGCTCGGCAGAAAATTCGTACACGCTTAGACGGTAGTTCTGCGCTTGTTGGGCGCAAGACCTTAAAAAAGCCATTTCTTCGACGAGAAATGGCTTTTTCTTATACTTCCTCGACGTGCTTTTTTAAGCAACATAAGCAACAAGAACAATAATAAACTATAATAAGCAAGGACAGAGTTTGGACACTAGAATGTTTGAAGTGTCGTCGAGAAAATCAAAACTGTATTGCCTGCTACGGGAATCGAACTAAAATCCCCAAAATCCCGTTATTTTCCTCACATACTATAATTATTATTTCTCGTCGAAGAAGTATCAAAACTACTAAAAAATTTTTCGAAAACTATGAATATACTGGGCACAGTTTGGACACTATAATCTGTATCGACACGCCCGCAATTGTACGAGAAAATGCCCACTTTTTATTATGCCAACCTACATACTTTTGGACACTATAATTTAAGCAACATAAGCAACATTATGTATCATAAGCTATACAAACGCTCGGCAGAAAAATGGCAGAAAGTAGCGATTTGGCAAAAAACGCAAAAAAAGCAAAAAAGACAAAAAAGTGTATATTCTTAGTGGACCCTTATGGTACACTCTGACACTAAAAAGTTCTAGGACTATATAACATCAAACCGCCATGTTCATAGATTCCTTTTACCATGTTGTGATTCTTCATTGATAAAACATATCTTGTATAAAATTATCCGATTCTGCCTCTCTTGAATATTGGATTTTTCTCAATTACAATCCCTTGTTTACTATAAAAGCTCTCTGTAAATATATATAATGGGGTTATCTCCGTACATTGAGAAGATTGCACATCAGGAGCTCTAGTAAACGGTATTTTAGGAGTGTATATGACAGAACTTGACATATTGATTCAAAAACTGAAAGTGATAGCAAAAGACAATACAAAATTGACCGTTAAGCAGGAACGTTCTATTGTAAAAGAACTAAATGATTTTTTCTTTGCATCACATGTTGATTTGGGTACTATAAATTGTCTAGGACGAGATTTTAAATATTTTTCAGATTTTCATAAGTATTGGCATAAGCATCATAAAAAAATATTAAATGTTTCCATTTGTGACGAAAATTGCGAAAAAGTTGCCGATGCTCTTCATGGAGTCTTTTTACAAACGAACGGCAAAGCCTTTACAGAAGTATATGACACATGTGGTTTGACTTCGGAAGAAGCATGTCGTATAAGACTTTTGACAGCGAATCAAGATTTTAATGGCTCTCGTAGTTTTTTTGATTTAGCCCAAAAATACAAGAAAGATCCAAGCTCATTTGATATTCAAAAAATTAATGAGGATCCGGATGCTTTCATTAAAACCATTAGCGTAACCAAGCTATCTCAGACTGACAAACGTGCTAATTTTGCTAAAAAAATAACCCAATTCCTTATTGATCATCATTCCGAACCCTACAATATTATTGATCGTTTCGATCGAGATGTGTTTGCTTTTAGAACTGCATTGATTGATTATGATGGCGCGGGATATGGCAATAAAAAAGCAGACATGTTCATAAGGGATATGATAGTGCTTGGTATCTGGAAAAAAGTGAGAGGATTTGAAAAAATTGATGTAGCAAGCGATGTTAACACGATAAAAATTGCATTAAAGTCCGGGATCCTTCTTTGTGCAATTCCTTTGGTATCAAGTTTTATTGATATTTTTAGTTATCAGTATGGATTGATAGACCTAATGTCAGCAAAAGCATGGAGACGTGTTTGGGAAATCTGGTCAGAAAAATATCCTGATGAACATATAGCTAGTCCTTGTTTACTTGATTATTTCGTATATAATGTTTTGGGTAGGCAGTTTTGTAGAGAAAGGCTTTGTTATTTTGTGTGTGAAAACGGACATAAATTCGCAAATGATGGAGCACGCAGTAAATATTGCCCAATTTGCCTTCAAGAAAAAAGAATAAAAGTGCCTACGAAATTACTAAGTCGAAATCTTCCATGCATAAATAGTGACGGAGAAATGATAATTAAAAATACTGATTTTGTAACTTCAAAAATTATAAAACCAGCATTAACACAATGTCCACTCAAGGCAATATGTGATGCCTATGGCAAGAAAAATTTAATGGCTCCAAAATCAATTAGCATTCTTGGGCAAACTGGGTGGGATTCAGCATATTCAGAAAAAGGCAACGGTGGTGGTGGCCTCATGGCATAAAAGGGCACCCATTTGTTTGAACTTTTGCTTACAAATTTGGGATCGACTTGAACCTCCGCTAAACAAATCGTATCATAAAACTGATATTGCTATTGTTCCAAAGCTAGAATAAAAAGCTATAATATGGGTAAGCGAGGTTTTTATGCAAGGATATCTTACGACCAAAGAAGCAGCTGAAAAATGGAATATTTCTCAACGACGGGTATTGGTGTTCTGTCAGGACAACCGTATTCCGGAGTTAAGTCGTGTTGGAAACATGTGGCTTATCCCCTCTAATACGCCCAAACCTGCCGATAACCGCCATTTGCGCTATGTGGACACAAGAACTGTTGCCAAACCGTTCTTGAAATGGGCTGGCGGCAAAACACAACTCCTTGAGGATATCAATAAACGCATGTCAAAATTATCTCGTTTTGAGAAATATGCAGAACCGTTTGTTGGTGGCGGAGCCGTTCTTTTCCATGTCCTTGCTAATTACCCTATTAAGCAGGCATATATTAGCGATATCAATGCCGACCTTATCAATACCTATGTGATGGTTAAAACTCAGGTAGAAAAGTTAATCAAAACGCTTTCCAGTATTGAAAAAGAATTTTTAGGTCAGAACGAAGCACAACGCAAAACATATTATTATCAAAAACGAGATAGGTTTAATACGTTGGTAGCCAAACAGCAAACCCAAAAAATTGAAAAGGCGGCTTTGTTTATCTTCTTAAACCATACCTGCTTCAACGGATTGTACCGTGTTAATCGCAAGGGCGAGTTTAATGTGCCAATGGGTTCTTACAAAAACCCGCTTATTTGCGATGCCGATAATCTACGCAAAGTGTCTAAACTCCTGCAAAAAGTAGAAATCGTGTGTGCCGATTATAAAGAGTCTATGGCTTTTATTGATAAAAAGACCATGGTTTATTTTGACCCACCCTATCGGCCCCTTACACAAACGGCTAGTTTTACTTCCTATACGAAGGAAGAGTTTGACGACAATGCTCAAATTGAATTAGCACATTATGTGGAAAAAGTGCATTCTAAACATGCCAAGATTTTACTGAGCAATTCTGATCCGCACAATGTAAATCCTAAGGACTCCTTCTTCGATAAGCTATATAGTGCTTTTAATATTGAAAGAGTGCTTGCTTCCCGCATGATTAACTGCAAAGATACTGCTCGTGGGAAAATAAAAGAACTTTTGATTGCGAATTTTTAGGAGAGAACAAATGACTCGTGATTTTAATACATGGCTGTCTCATTTCAAAACTTCTATTGCTACTTACGATTATTACGTGGACTTCCCCAAAGTTTATCAGAATATTGATTCTATAAAGGTGGAATTAAATATTTTAAACACTCTTATTGGACATTCGGATATTGAGAATGAATTTATCCGGTTGGTGGAGAAATACCCTGAAGTGTTAAAATGCGTTCCTTTGCTTCTTGCCGTACGCGGAAAAGAAGTAGAGATTACGGATGAAAAAGGTTCCCGTATCTATCGGTTTGATAAAATTGCATCTACTCCACAGGAATATGCGGAGTTTATGCGAAAATCGGGCCTTTTTAGCCTTTTACAGCGACATTTAGTGAGCAACCTGGTAGATTATGCCACCGGAGTAGAAACGGGATTAGATTCTAATGGACGCAAAAATCGTGGCGGTCATTTAATGGAACATGTCGTAGAGTCCCATTTACAAAAATCCGGTATTACCAAGGGAGACGATAATGCGCCCAAGTCCTATTATTCGGAAATGTACATAAGTGAAATACAAAAAAAATGGGGCATTGATTTATCAGCTATTTCTAATCGGGGAAAAGCCGAGAAACGCTTCGATTTCGTAGTCAAAACACCCAAGATGATTTACGGTATAGAAACGAACTTTTATGCAAGCGGTGGGTCCAAACTCAACGAAACCGCTCGTAGTTATAAAACATTGGCTTTGGAAGCCAGCAATATCCCTGGATTTACATTTGTATGGTTTACTGATGGGAAAGGATGGACTTCTGCCCGAAACAATTTAGAAGAAACTTTTGATATATTGCCGCATTTGTATAGCATTAAAGACATGGAAGACGGCATTATGGACAAACTGTTTAAATAGTATGGCAAAAAAGAAAAAAGAAAACGCCCTAGAACCGAAAGATTTTGAGTTAGAAACCAATACCGTGTGGAGTTTTAAGAAACGCGGCGATTGGGCTACCCATGATGCTAAATATCGGGGTAATTGGTCTCCGTTTATCCCCAGAAACATCATCCTGCGCTATTCCAAACCAGGAGACATGATTTTAGACCCATTTATTGGAAGTGGAACCACCCTAGTGGAAGCTAAACTCTTGGGGCGCAAAGGAATCGGGATTGATATTAACCCTGAAGCCACTAAATTAACCCGAAAACATTTGAAGTTCGAGTGTAAGAAACCAGGCAAGGTAGTAGTAAGATTGGGCGATGCTCGAGATTTGAAAGGTGTAATGGACGAAAGTATTGATTTAATTGCCGCCCACCCACCTTATGCTAATATCATCCAGTATAGCGAAGATATTGACGGTGATTTATCTCACTTCAAAGTAAAGGAGTTTTTACCGGAAATAAAGAAAGTAGCCGATTCTTGCTTTCGGGTGCTTAAAAAAGATAAGTTTTGTGCAGTTCTTATTGGAGATACGCGTAAAAATGGTTGCGTAATTCCTCTTGGGTTTCAAGTGATGCAACAATTTTTGAGTGCGGGCTTTACCCTGAAAGAAATTGTTATCAAGGAACAACACAACTGCAAAGCCACAGGTTACTGGAAAACAAACAGCATTAAATACAATTTTTTATTGCTTGCCCACGAGTATTTGTTTGTTTTTAAGAAGTAAAAATTTTTTGTAATGGGAAAAGTGAAATGGGAATTAATTGTCAAAACACTTCAGATGCACAAGGATTTAATATTTTTGAAAAACTTGCGACAGAAGAAATTGTATGTGGCGGGCAAAATAATTTTTTAAATATTTATATTCTGAAGATTCAAAATAAAATTTTTGCATATGATGAACTGTATGAATATATTTTGAATAATATTTGCGAATATGTTTTTAGCAGACGGAAGATCCTAGATGCAAAAGCTGAGCGTAATAAGAATAGAAGGTTGATTTTGGATGCGCTAAGTCATTTGCGAGCAGTAAATTCAAATGAGGATTCCGGGGCAGGAGGAGAATTAGGAGAAATACTATTATATTTATTTTTAGAACAAGGTCTTCAAGCTCCAAAATTATTTAGTAAGATTGAGCTCAAAACCAGTGCCAATGATTATATAAAAGGTGCCGATGGAATTCATTTTAAGTATAGAACTACTAACGATGGCAAAAAGATATTACAACTTGTTATCGGTGAAGCTAAAATAAAAGATAACTTAGAAAAGGCAATTGAAGATTCTTTTGTATCAATAAATAAATATCTGCAACATAATGGACAAGATATTATGCTCATCGATACACATTTAAAAGATCAGTTGATTGAGGATGATGAAGCAGAGATATTAAAAAAATATTTGCTAGGAAAAGGTGCAGAAGAGACTGAGACCGTTTTTGGCGTTTTTATTGGGTATACTACCAATTATAAGGGATTAAATGCCTCTAATGATGATTATAAAAAAAATGTAAAAGGTTCCAATCTAACACAAATTTTAAAGTATAAAGATAAAATAAGAAACGAAATAAAAAAACACCAAATCAGTAATTACAATTTTAATTTCTATTTTTTGCCATTTCATGATGCTCCAAGAGACCGAAAAAAAATCATGGAACAACTAACACATAAAGAAGCTAAGTTTTCTTTTGGAGATATTAAAAATGGCTAAATTATTTTCTAAGATTTTGTACGATCACATTCTTCAAGAACCAGATTTTCTAGTACTATTTAATGAATTGCTGGTGGAATACACAACCTCTTTGATAAAGAACTCATCGTGTCAATATAATAAAAAATACAATAAACTCCTCAGATATGCGGATTTATTATCTATTTCAGAATGCGAACAATATCATAACATAGCCCAACAAATTGTAATCATCCTTTCTCAATTATATCCAAGTGAAGATATAGTTAAACTATTTAAAGAAAAAATATATAAAAATGTTTCAAATTTTGTTTCCATATCCTTATTAGAAGATAAAAATTTATTAATTAACACTAACAGAGAATTTATGGGGGAATTAGCATATCACACACATAAAATTCAGAATAAAATTCCTTCTTCAGAGCAGTCTTTTTTTGATACGCAATTAAAAGTATTTAATTCGTTAGCAAAGAATCAGTATTACAGCTTTTCTGCTCCGACATCCATGGGCAAAACTTTTGTCATAACTAAATTTATTTTGAATGAATTACAACAAAAAACTGATGCCAGTTTTGTGATACTGGTTCCGACTAGAGCATTAATCTCTGAAATTGCCAACAAACTTATTGTAGAATTTAAAAATTTTGTTGGTATTGGAAAACATAGGGTAGTGACAACACTTTCATTACCTTTTGAAAATGAAAAATTTATTGCGGTACTCACACCAGAACGACTATATTATTCAATGTTAAAAAATAAAGGAACTAAATTTCAATATTTGTTTATAGACGAAGCCCATAAAATATCGAGTCGAGATAAGAGAAGTATACTATATTACAAGATTTTAGACATGTTAAAGAAGGAAAATTCGGTTCGCATATATTTTTCATCACCTGTTATACCCAATCCCGATATATATTTAAAACTTACTAATTATTTTAGCAATGCTGTATCTGCGGGTCACTCATTCGTATTTTCTCCTGTAACGCAAAACAAGATATATATCAACTTAGTAAACCAAACTGTTTCTGTATATAATCCCATTCTGAAGGACTTTATCCAATGCGTTTCCCTGAATTCAAAATTTTGTTCAAGACAAAATCTATTGTTTGAACTGGGAAAGAATAAATGCAATCTAATTTATGTGTCATCTATTTCTAAAGCAATAGAACAAGCGTTGGCATTAAAAAAATTTTTGGAATGTAAGAATAGGAACAACCAAAATATTCAGTTTAAGGAAAAATTAAATAAAATTGCTCAAAATATTGAACAGAAAATACATAAAGAATATTATTTAGCAGATTTAGTTCGCCATGGTATTGCCTATCATATTGGGACATTGCCACATGATGTGAGGACACAAATAGAGGAACTCCTTCGTACTGGTTATATTAGATATTGTTTTTGTACAAGTACACTGTTGGAAGGAGTCAATGTTCCAGTTGATAATCTTTTTATATTTGACCATAAAAAAGGCCCCTCAACATTATCTGCCGTTGATGCCTTTAATTTAATGGGGCGTGCTGGACGAGTCTCTTTAAACGAATTTGGAAATGTGTTCGTTGTCATCGATGATAGTAAAACTCAAGATTATTTCAATAATATCCTCTTGAAAAAATTGCCGAATCAAACATTATTACCGCATAAGGCTATTTCTAAAAATACGAAACAAGCTATTGTAAACTGTTTACTTGAAGGAAAAACTAATCTTGTGAATCAAGAAGAAAAATATCAAGACAAGCAACTATCAGCGGCCACCTACGAGTATGCTGCAAAGTGTTTAAACATGTTATTACATGATATCTGTACTAATAATAGAAGTTATATAGTGAAAGATTTTGAAGAAGAAAAAGTATTATCTCCACAGAATATAATTGACATTAAAAATATATTTAAAGGCTACGATTCAACAGATGATGATATAAATATCTCTATGCAACAAAAAATCTCTTTATATCATTCAATTAAGAATAAGCAACTTTATTATCCCATGAATTTCGATTATAATTCATGTATTGAATTCCTAAGGAAATTATCAGATATTTTTCTATGGCCTGTCTATGAAAAAGACACATTGGGTAAAGGTAATCGTTTGAGATATTATTCAGTAATACTGTTACAATGGATGCAAGGGAAAGGATTGCATGAAATTATCCGGCACACTCTTGAATATAATTTACAAAGTCGATGCCAAATTCAAGATTTGCATACTCGCGAATTAGTACCATTTAATAATTCTATCGAGCATAAAAATATTGTCATCAATAATATAATGAGAGATATTGAAAATATTATTAATTATAAATTTTCGATGTATTTTTTGAGATTTACTGAAACGTATCTAAAATGTCACAATTTGACATCATTGCCTAACGATTGGTACGAGTATGTAGAATACGGAACATGTAACAATGTAGTAATAATGCTACAAAAGATCGGTTTTTTAAGAGAAGAGGCTATTATACTTGCCCAACCTAAGCTATCTCGTTATATCTCTAATACAACAGAACAAATATATATCAACCCTCAAATTCTAGAGAATGTTTCAGCTGAATTAAAACATTCAATAGAGAATGTCAAAATTAATTATCCTGAAATATTCAAGGATTGTAAGTAAAATTTTGTCCGTTTTGTCAATTATTTGCACCAGTCTTTGGATACTTTTTTGCCACCATTGTAGGGAACCGCTAATTTTGCATCTAAAAGGGCCTCTGCCAGGCTATTAGTGTCATTAACATACACTTCACACAACAAACGAAAATATTTATCACGTTCGCATTTTTTGAGTGTTACAGGCCCCTGGGCAAGGAAATGGCGCGTAAATAATTTTGCCTCTTTAGCTTTCTTTTTTTCGCATGAATTTTTGGTCCGGAACTCGGGAGAATCAATTCCTTTTACCCGTACCGGAAGATATTTGCACAGAAGCTTATCTTCACATGCTAGATTTACTTTAAAAGTGTCGCCATCATATACAGAGGTTACTTCTACGTTAGAATAGGTTTGCCCATTGGCTGACGAGGAAAGAAACAATAAAAAGATAGCTATAAGCGGTCTATACATATTTGTTTTATGCGCCGCTTTTAACCATAAAAAACGGCTCTCTGCTTATGGCCTCTTAAACACATAAACAAACAGCCGTAACCCATCGCATAAGCGACGAGTGTTCGACAAAATATAGTACGGGTAATTAATCCGACTACATTTTGTCTAATACGACTGTTTCCTGGTTTAAGAGGCGCTTATAAAGCTGTAACCTTAAAATCGATTACCAAAAAACAGGTTAAATTTTAGCCCTATTGGGCTGTACTTCTATATTTTCATTATAATAAAAATCACCTGCTTTTGGCATTTTCTTTACTTATCCCCTTATATTCTGCTTGACTTCTAGGCC
The DNA here is from genome assembly GCA_902765225.1 of Candidatus Avelusimicrobium intestinale. Classification (GTDB taxonomy): domain Bacteria; phylum Elusimicrobiota; class Elusimicrobia; order Elusimicrobiales; family Elusimicrobiaceae; genus Avelusimicrobium; species Avelusimicrobium intestinale. Next base: position 8,249 of record CACWYV010000002.1, on the reverse strand, counting down.
TATCAGAAGCGTGAATGTGTATGAAGTAAAAAATAACCTTCTTAAGGAGAGAAACTATGAGTACAAGATGCCAAATCAAAGTAACTTACCTAAAACAGAGCATTCTGCTTTATCACCACTGGGACGGATATCCGGAAGCAGTCGGACTTGACCTAATTAAACGTCAAAAACAACTCAAAACCTGGGATGGAAATATCCTAGCCAACGAACTGATTAACAATAAGCTCAAAGACGACGGTTATGAAATTGCTTTCCAAGTGCATACGGACTTGGATTATTGGTACGAGATTGACTGTAACCGTAAAACCATCCGGTGTTGGAAAGTCAAAGGATACTTGCTCTCGGATCATGCCGAAGTAAAAAAAGGCGAGGAAGTGCCTTTACAGTAACAGGAGCGCATATGAGTGTACACAAAATCAAAAAAGGGCCGTACTATTACGCAGATTATCACGACTTCAATGGGGTTAGAAGGCGCATTTCACTACAAACTGAAAATAAACAAGTAGCCCTACTAAAATATCAAGAACTTATCCGCCGCAGAGACGCTGTCAAAGAACGTTTTCCCGTCAATATCACTTGGCAAGCTTTCAAAGATAAACTGCTTTACCAGATGTCCGTGGAAAAATCACGCAATACCGTTACCCATACCAAGTTGGCTATCCGTTATTTGGAAGAAATACAAAAGCCACGTCATTTACAGGATGTGACTCCTGACCTGGTCCAAAAGTACAAAGAGCACCTGCTCACAAAGAAAATTGGCAAAAACCATATAAACCGTCTAGTACAAAGCATAAAAACCGCCATGCGTATGGGCGAAAAGTGGAAATATGTGCCTAAACAGGACTGGTCGCTCGTATCCGAACTAAAAGTGCCACGCGGACGGGTTGTTTTCCACACACCGGAAGAGATAGATAAACTCCTAAAAGCCTGTCCGACCGATACTTGGCGGCTAGTCGTGTTATTGGGAGCCGATGCCGGACTGCGCAGGGGCGAAATTATGAATCTGCGTTGGGCAGATGTAGATTTTGCTAATAACCAACTGTATATTGCCCCCAATAAGACGGAATATTATCGTTTTGTGCCAATGACCGAGAGTTTAAGAAGTGCCATAGAACGGGCCAAAATCGGGGCAGAAAGCGAGTTTGTGGTGGATTTCGGACGTACGCGCAACGTAGACTCTCTGACGGCTTGTTACCACAAAATAGCCAAAGCGGCAGGCGTGGATAGTTTCCTACATAAATTGCGCCATACGTTTGCCAGCCAACTGGTGCAAAATGGGGTAGAACTCTACACGGTATGCAAGTTGCTGGGCCACCGGACTATCCAAATGACCGAGATTTACGCACATTTGGCTCCTGCTCACTTACACAAAGCGGTCATGAACCTGCCTAAGCGTGGAATGGCACTAGTGGGTGTAGAAGAAAAGACGGTCTGTGAGCCCAATAAAGCATGTAAGCAAGTCGGCCTGGATTTTGGGGATTTGATAGGGAAATAAAGAAAGCCCCGCGTTTTGCGGGGCCTTTTTCTGCGTAAAAAACGGTTTAGAAGGGGTTCTTATCCGTAAACGACCCATCCGGCATTTGCCATACATGCTTGCCGTTAATCACATATACATTGGGTATCCCGTTCTTGCGGTTTTCTTCTTGCGCCTTACGTACAGCTCTGCTAGCAATACGGGTTAATTTAGCTGTTAAATCAGTCATAGATCCCTCTCAAATACAGTATAAAGGTTTTCAGCTAAGATTTCAACTTGTTTTCCTTTATCTTGTTGCGCAACTAATACAATATCATCTCCACCGTTATAATACAATACCCAGTGGTCCGCGAGATCCTTGTAGGTGTTCCAAAAGTTTTGTTTACTGCGACCAAAACGCCGTATAACATCTTCTTCCGGTACAGGATGGCCTCCATTCTTAACGCGGGTTTGGATGCGCACAATACACGAATCTGGGCCATCTACAAACGTGTAAAGAACTATTACTTTGTAACCTAGTTTATGGGCGGTTTCAATGGTCTTGATATGCCCAACACCAGACAACGTGCTTTCCAAAGCGAACGATTTACCTTCCCCAAACAATTTATCAATTCGGGCATGGAGTTCCTTACCCGCTTGAATGCGTACTGATTGCATGTTTTCGGGGCAAAGTTCCTTGGCAATATCGTCTGCATTTACATAAACGATATTTTCTTCCGGCAATAGTTCCTTAGCAATCGTGCTTTTGCCACTACCATTGGCTCCGGCTAAAATAAACAAGGTCTTCATATATTTAATTATAGCAATTTACGAAATAAGACTACACTTCTAGGCCAACAGTATGGCATACTGTTCACATGAAAGGAATAAAATTAAATCGAATCAGATGTAAATTCTGTGGAGATGTCATTACATCCCACTTTCGGCATGACTTCAAACAGTGCAAATGTGAACGTGTCGCTATTGATGGAGGGCATGCTTATCTTGGGCGGTGCTTCGTAGAAGAGGACGATTATGAAGAACTATCAATCGTAGAAGATGTCGGTAAAGAATTACCACCTTCGCCACCCCAACGATCCACCAAATAACTGAAAATAGTATACAAATTACGACGACAAGTGTCCAAAGTTTGGACACTAATTTTCTGTCTACAATTCCCAGTTTGCGCATCGAACTTATCGTCGATAGTAGTCTGACTAGCTTTGTGTTTATGTAAAAAAAATGCTTAAATTTTCAGTACTTTTTGTATAAGATTTATGGACAGAGTTTTGGACACCTCTCCGTCGAGAGTTCGATGCCTGTTGGGCGCACGTCTTAAAATATACCCGTTCTCCGTCGAGAGCGGGTTTTTTCTTATACTTTCTCGTCGGTGTTTTTTAGGCAAAATGAGCAAAATTAGCAAAATCTTGTATATTGTTAGTGGACCCTCTATGGTGTACAGTAAACGCTACAATTCTTCACTTTTCTCGTCGACAAAATCTAAATTATACGCTCTTTTTCTGCAAACTATAACCGCACAACTTAAATTCCCGAAAATTTTTGTCATACTATAATTATTAGTTCTCGTCGAGGAAGTATAAAAACTACTAAAAAAATTTCCGAAAACTATGAATATACTGGGCACAGTTTGGACACTATATCCGCGTGATTTTTCCGGTTACTAGGATACGATTTCTTGCGCTTTTATTGTGTCATGTGCGCTTTTTGGTCACAGTAAATAAGCAAGATTAAGCAAATAAACTATACGGAGAATGGACAGAGTCTGGACACTAAAAAGCCCTCTGATGTATGTAATCATCAGAGGGCCTATCCTGGATTAGAAAATTAACACAGCTCCGCATCACCCATTCCAAATTGAACTAAAGAACCTTCTTTGGCTTGGACACAAATATACTGCATATCGGTTTTAGCTTCCATTGTGCGAACAACTGTCGGTAATACACGCACACATGATCCTTCTGTAACCGTTACCGCTTCTGTGTCTAGGGTCATTACCCCATTTCCTTTTAAGAAAATATATACTTCTTCGTTTTGTTTGTGTTTGTGATTAAACGGAAGTTTCATCCCGGCAGGCATGAA
>CACWYV010000002.1:0-4645 GCA_902765225.1 Candidatus Avelusimicrobium intestinale | reverse complement strand
CAGTCTTTTTATAATTCGCCATAAATAGCTCCTCTAAATTAAGATACTTTTATTAAAACACAAAATAGTTCTTTTTGTAAAGTAGGCACTATTTTGTAATATAGGTACTTATTAGAAACTATTGGACACAAAAAGATATAATAAAACTATGATAACACGAAAGAATATGTCCCCTTGTCCTGTGGGGCTTTTATTACAGGTCATTGGTAATAAGTGGAAAGTGCTCATTATACGGGATTTACTGACAGGTACAAAACGTTTTGGTATGCTTAAAAAGAGTGTGGGGTGCTCTCAAAAAGTGCTTACGGATAATCTGCGCATGCTAGAAGAAGACCGCCTGATTACACGCAAAGTATATGCCGAAGTACCGCCACGGGTGGAATATGCCCTAAGTAAGACAGGACAATCTCTCAAACCTGTACTGGATGCTATGGCCACTTGGGGCGAAAAGTATAGGAAAACCCTTACAAAATAAAAACCCTAGTAAAGGTCACTAGAGTAGAAACTGAACATAGCTTGACACTGTATCCGCGTGGTTTTTCCAGGTGTTATGCGGTTAAATTTCGCGCTTTTATTATGCCAACCTACATACTTGTGGACACTATAAAACCTGCCAAAGTAAAGTGCGTTTACTCTAAAAAGAAAGTACCTCGTTATCTTCCGGGACATGTACATTAGACAGGCCCAAAAAACGGATATCTTGGCGCGTAACCGTTAAATGGCTGACGGTATCAATATGCCGAATGCCCAAGTTAAGGGCGTTTTTTACTACGTCCAGAGTTTCTTTGCCGTCCGGCACTTGAAAGACCCCTGTGCCAAATTACGGGATTAAATTACCGTCGTTTAGTTTAATAATTTTCATAGTTTCTCCTATAAAAATATTGTATCAGTTGGAGCAGACTCCAAGTTAAGTCCCCATATCCTCACAATCTTTGACTTACTCAAATTATTTCATATCTCTATTGTATTTATGCATGCCCGCTGCCGTTTATTTTAACAAATAATGGAAGGAAAACAGGGAAACGTTGATAAGTGCCTTATAAAATGATATAAAATATTAGTATATGACGATGACAACACAGATATGAAAAATTTACTTTCTTATTTCTGCAACAGATCCGAACTTTCAGCCACTCACTTAATAACTATTGTTTCCATCTATTTTTTGGTGTTTCTAAACTTTAGTTTCTGGCATTTTGTGTGGGTGCATGCTGATTTTGCCAATGGTTTATTTGTCTTGTCTATACCGCTACTGCTGTTTACAGTACTGTATTTATTTTTTAGTCTATTGCTTCTTCCGTATGTGGGCAAACCGCTGCTTGTAATACTGCTTATTATTTCCGCCGCCACCAATTATTTTATGTATCAGTTTGGCGTATTTATTGATTCGGACATGATACGTAATACATTTGAAACCAACCCTGGTGAAATAAAAGATTTAATTACCGTACGTTCTGTATTGTGGCTTATATTATTGGGCATTCTCCCTGCCATTTGGTTGGCACGGATTAAGATTACTTTTAACTCGTTTAAAAACGAGGTATGGGGTAGAATCAAACGGTGTGGGATTTTGCTAGTATGCATTTTGGTACTGCTACCTTTCTTGTATAAAGAATATGCTTCCTTTGGGCGCAATAATCGCCAAGTACACCATCTGGTTAATCCCTTTAATTATACCCGGTCCACCCTGCGCTATTTCTGGAAAGAATATGCAAAACGCAGACCATTTACAAAATTAGACGAAGATGCCGAGCTTCTCCCTTATCCGGATAAAAAGCAAACCGTTTTTGTAGTGATTGTAGGCGAAACAGCCCGTTCAATGAATTTTTCATTAGACGGTTATGAACATGAAACCAACCCTAAACTTAAAAAACAAGATATTGTGAATTTTCGGCATGTTCACTCGGCCGGAACCTATACAGCGTTTTCCGTACCGGCTATCTTTTCTTTCTTATCACGCAAAGATTTTAACTCCACGGAAGCCAAATACACCGAAAATATATTAGATCTTTTGCAACAAACCGGGTATGAAATTTTGTGGAAGGAAAATGATAATGGGTGCAAAGGTGTATGCGAGCGCGTACCCCATATAGAAATGGACGTAACAAACAAGCAGTTTTGCGACGGCAAGTATTGCCATGACGAAATTTTATTGGAAGGGCTAGAGCAGTTTTTAACCAATCTAAAAGGGCACGCTTTTATTGTGTTGCACACAATTGGTAGTCATGGACCAACGTATTATCGCAGATACCCGGACCAATTCAAGCAATTTACGCCTACCTGTGATACGGAAGAAATACAGACCTGTACCCACGAGCAAATTATCAATACGTATGACAATACGCTCTTGTACACGGACTATATTGTTTCGTCTGTGATTGATATATTGAAAAAATTTCCGGCTTATGAAAGCGGGCTACTGTATGTATCCGATCATGGAGAATCTTTAGGAGAAAACGGCATTTATTTGCATGGGCTGCCTTATTTGATAGCTCCCAAAGAACAAACCAGTGTACCTATGCTGATATGGATGAGTGAAGTAATGAAAAAATTCAGCCATATAGACTACGATTGTTTGAAGAAAAAAGCGACGGAAGAAACTTTTTCCCACGATAATTTATCACACTCTTTACTGGCACTTATGGAAGTAGACAGCAAATGGTATGACAAAAAACTAGATATTTTTGATTCTTGCCGCACTGTTGCTCTTCCACGCAAATTTTAAATTTCACAAAAGGATTGCGTATGCATCCCGCATAAAATAAACTGCCTCAATACAATGAGGCAGTTTATACACTGTGAGCTATTATTTTAAGTTCGTTTTAAAGAAACTCTCCAACTTATCAAACGGGATTTTCTCTAAATTGTCGTACAGGTCCACATGGCTGGCCCCCGGGATGATGAGCAATTCTTTATTCTTCCCTTTTAGTTTTTTAAACGCATCTTCGCCAAAGTAGCGGCTATGTGCATGACTCCTAGAAAGATGCCGGATACGAATAGCTTGTTTAATGTCGCAAATGGAGCCACAAAATGATAGTAAAGTGTATGCGCCCACAAAATCCGAACTTCTCAGAAGAGAAAATGGGTCTAATAAGTGCCAAAAAGAGTATAAAAACTATGGTACCCTATAATGGACCTGCTCTCGTCGAAGGTTCTGTGCTTGTTGGGCGCACGTCTTAAAATATACCCGTTCTCCGTCGAGAGCGGGTTTTTTCTTATACTTCCTCGTCGGTGTTTTTTGAGCAAAATGAGCAAAATGAGCAAAATCTTGTATATTCTTAGTGGACCCTCTATGGTGTACAGTAAACGCTAAAATTCTTCTTTTTCTCGTCGACAAAAGTGTAAATATACACGATTTTTCCGCGAACTATATCCGCACAACCTAAATTCCCAAGATTTTTTTACATACTATAATTATTAGTTCTCGTCGAGAAATAATAAAAACTACTAAAATTTTTTGCGAAAACTATGAATATACTGGTCACAATTTGGACACTATATCTGCGTGATTTTTCCGGTTACTAGGATACGATTTCTTGCGCTTTTATTATGCCATGTGCGCTTTTTGGTCACAGTAGTTCTGCAAATATTTTATAATGAAAGTATGAAAAATATACCGAACCCCAATAAAGCGTTCCCCAACGAGAAACTCCCCGACCTTTGCTATATTAAAAATGTAGTAAAGAACCCGAATATCATTATCGGCGACTATACCTACTATTACGGCGACGAGGCCGACCAATTTGAAAAACACGTAACCCACCACTATCCGTTTATCGGCGATAAACTGATTATTGGCAAATTCTGCGCAATTGCCAAAGGCGTGGAGTTTGTAATGAACGGTGCTAATCATCGGATGAACTGCGCAACTACGTATCCGTTTTATATTATGGGCGGCGATTGGGGAAATGCACTGGCTCCGGTAACAAAAGAACTTCCCTTAAAGGGCGATACCGTTGTTGGTAATGATGTATGGATTGGGCAGAACGTTACGATACTCCCCGGTGTGCATATTGGAGACGGTGCGATTATCGGCCTAAACAGCGTGGTAACCAAAGATGTGCCGCCTTACACCATTGTAGCCGGAAACCCTGCTAAAATCGTCCGCAAACGCTTTGATGATGAACTCATTGACCTACTACTCAAACTCAAATGGTGGGATAAGAGCGCAGAAGAAATAAATGAGCTTATTCCGCTCCTATCTTGTAGTGATTTAACCAAAGTCAAGCAAGAAATTAAAGCCCTACTGCATTAAGGCCTTGTGCGCTTTTTGGGCACAGTAAATAAGCAAGATTAAGCAAATAAGCTATACGGAGAATGGACAGAGTTTGGACACTAAAAAGCCCTCTGATGTATGTAATCATCAGAGGGCCTATCCTGGATTAGAAAGTTAACACAGCTCCGCATCACCCATTCCAAATTGAACTAAAGAACCTTCTTTGGCTTGGACACAAATGTACTGCATATCGGTTTTAGCTTCCATTGTGCGAACAACTGCCGGCAATACACGCACACACGAGCCTTCCTTAACCATTACCGCTTCTCCGTCTAGGGTCATTACCCCATTTCCTTTTAAGAAAATATATACTTCTTCGTTTTGTTTGTGTTTGTGATTAAACGGAAGTTTCATCCCGGCAGGCATGAA
>CACWYV010000001.1 GCA_902765225.1 Candidatus Avelusimicrobium intestinale | reverse complement strand
AATCCCTCTTCCGTTAACTCTAAAAGCGAACCCGTCCAATGCTTGCGAATGTACTCTCCATACGCTTCCCGACTCATTAGCCCACTATACACCGTGCTGTCTACTACGCCCCGCATCAACGCTTGATCAAGGGACGAAACCGTCCCCGTCGTTCCCACATTACGACGAACAGGAACCTGGGCTAACGCGGGAATAACGCTGTTAACCACCAAACAAACGCTTAAGATGCACGACAGAAACGCCTTCATAAGGCCTCCCCTATGTCTCTACTATTATTATGACGCATTAAGCCATAAAAAAACAGGGCCAAAAGTCCTAGAAAATTTGGTCTTTTGGCCCTATTGCAAAATAAATATTTTAGATTACTACTATGTTGCAGGTATACAGAGAAAGGTTGTGATAGGAAAAATCCAATCCGCGCCCCTCTAGACCCGTAAACAAGCGGCCTGGGGGTGTATTGGTACTTTCGCTTATAACGATTGTAACACACACAACTTCTCATATTTTAGCTCCGTATTTATTATACCATAAAACAACGGTCCTGTGCAATTTTGTTGTGTTACCGACGATATTTTCCCCCCTTGTCTTTTTTAAAAACAAAAGAAACAGATGTTTTTGCCCTAAATATTTTGTATCCTTATACTATGGATTTGGAAACGTTACTTAAGAAAACATCACGCAGTTTATACCTCAGCGTGCAGATGCTTCCCTCCACGATGAAACCGGCCTTTTCGGTAGCATATTTGTTGTGCCGCTACGCCGACACTATTGCAGATACGGCTTTATTACCGGCGGAAAGACGGCTACACTGGATTTGCCGCTTCCCCCGGTTGTTGGAAGAACAATATCCGGATGAAATCCGACAACTTACGCAAGAAATTGAAGGCGGTGCCGAAAATCCTTACGAGAAAATTTTAATTCAACAATTATACCCGTGCTTGGAAGCCTTTAACCGGATACCGGCCGAGCAAAAACCCTTCATCCTGGAAGTGGCCCGGTCGGTTTGCGAAGGTATGCAAATTGACCTGGAGCACTTTCCCCCGCAGGCGCCCGAAGGCCCAACAGCTTTTCACTCCCGGCAAGAACTGGAACACTACTGCCGGCTGATGGGTGGAGAACCGGGCCGATTTTGGAGCCAATTGATTTACCATACCACCCCCGTTGCGGCTAGTAAAGATACTTTTTTGGAACTGGGGCAATCGGTAGGAGACACGTTGCAAATCGTCAATATTCTACGCGATCTGCCCCAAGATTTACGTTTGGGACGGTGTTATTTCCCGCAAGAGGACCTGCAGAAACAGGGCCTAAAACCGGCAGATTTGCTGGACCCGGCCAACAGCCCCCGGTTTGAACCGATTAAACAACAATGGATTGAATGGGGACTCAACCGGCTACAGGCGGGACTGACTTACTTCCAATTGTTACCCAAACGGCAACTGGGGCAACGGGCCGCGGTGGCCTGGCCGATGCTGTGGGCCGCCGATACGTTATTTGCTATTTATAAGGAACTGAACTTGTTGGACATCCAAAAACGGGTGAAAATCCCGCGCCGGACGGTTTATGCCACCTTACTGCTCACCCCGCCGATTTGGTTGAGCAACCGATGTTTCACGACGTGGATGAAACATAAAATACGCAAGTTTAAAAAATTATCCCTGACCGGAAACGGCCCCCGGACCCACTTGAAAATTGGGTCTTGAAATTTACCCCAAAACCACTATACTATAGATACCTAGTACGCGAGGGAAGCCCGATTGTCCTTGGTTGCAGTTGTGCGGGTACGGCGTATCCGCCGATTGCGTGAAGACCCGGATACGGAGCCCCTGGCGGAAAGAGGAACATACGTCATATGAACATGACCATGAGCTAAACCCCCGAAATAATACGCGGGGGTTTTTTATGGGTAAAAACAATAAAAGCGAAATAGCCGGACCGGCTTCTTTTAGGGTTGAGCGTATTTGGCGCGAATGTCTCTCATCATGTTAACAATCTGTTCTCCGGTCTCCCGCCGCCAATACATTAAATCCTCAAATAAGGCATTTTCCTCAGGCGAAATATCTTTATCCCATTGCGCATTACTCGGATAACAATTTGAGTTCGGATGTGCGCGCACAAACGCTTCGTACCGCTTTAGGGTATCTTCTAACGAGGCCACTTGCTCGGATGAGCTGGCCCATACCTGTTGAAGGACAGCCAACTCCGGCGGTGCATCCACAAAACCGGCAGGCCCAACCCGCTGCAATAAGTGGTTTATTTCCTCCCACAGGCCAAATTCTTGGGGATCAATGGCGACCCACCGGGGATTATGCCCGAATTGTTTTTGGAATTCCTGCAATCGGTGAATAACCTGCTCATACGTCCCCTTTTCTCCGGATGACCACACCGCCTTTAAAGTATTGACTTCCGCCTGGAGCGGACCAAAATGAAGCGCATCATTCTGCCGAAACAGCCAGTTTAAATCCTGATATAAACTCATTGCCGTATCATCCATAATCCAAGGATTTCGCCCGTTTTTTTGTTGGAATGCACGCAAGCGGTCCCGCAACTGTTGGCAAAACTCCACATACGCCACCATATCTCCGGAAGTTTCAATCCGTTGTATTTGTTCCAAATACCCGGTTTGCATTTGTATCACCAATTGACGCATCTGCCGCAGATCCGCATCGGTCAATTCGTGCTTACTTAATAAGTTGGCTGCTTGGCGACGCAACTCTTCGGGGACTAACGGATGACGTAGTAACCGCCGCAACATAAGCGTGGGCTTATGCGGATGACGGGCCAGGAAATTGATAATAGATCCTGCCATATCCCCACTTAACCCATAGAAATCAGTCACATCTTGATATACGGCGTAAATATCCCCTTTCTGCAAAGATTCCAATAATAACTTCTTCAAGGAATAACTATCCAATTTCAAAACTTCTAGCGACAACTCATATACGGATTGCGGCGAAACGGAAGGCATATTTTCTAATTTAGTCCGCAACGCTTCGCCCCGTTGTATCTGCTCTGCATAAAAAACACTCTCGTCTCGTACTGCTTGTAAAATATGGGCTTGCACCGGGATGTCCGTTTCCTGCTGTAACGTAGACAAAAGAGCCGAACGTAATTCGTTAGCGGTAGCAGTCGGTTGTTTCAGTGGGGCATCAAAGGACACATTCTTTGCACGCGAATTGGCCGGCACCCGTGAGGTCTTCCCGGCAGAGGGAAACTGCTGAACCTGCTCAGGCCACTTGTACACAGGGTCCGGAGTTTTGTGAGGCACTTTGGAAACAGGATACAACGATGTCGCCCCTTTGGCTCCCTTAATTGCCCGCTTTGCCCCGCTCCCTGTAGCCAGATCTTCGACAGCCTTTATTAATTGTTTTTCTTGGGCCCCGAGCGAAAGAGGCAACAAAATCAACCCTATCACTCCTAAAATAATCGCACCGGTTTTAAAGTCTCTCATACTCACACTATAGAAACTTTTTGGAGATTTTGCAAGGGCAAAAAGGCCCATATGGTTTATAGGTCTTTTGGGTAGGTAACTAATCTATTTATTGCTAAAATAAAAAAATTGTCAAAAAGGAAAAACTATCCCCCGGGTATATCGGGGGATTTTTACTATTTAAGGCATTATTTTTCCATCAAGCGGGGTTTTATTCCCTTCTACTTGGCTCCTGCTGCACGCAACAGATTGACAATCTCGGCATATCCCTCTTCACTTGCCGCCATCAAGGCAGTGGCACCATCCGCGGTCTTTGCATTTACGTCTGCCCCGGCGGCTAATAAAACTTTTACCACTTCGGTATGACCTTCCTGACTTGCTGCCATCAAGGCAGTAGCACCATACGCTGTTTGTGCATTTACGTTTGCTCCAGACGCCAACAACATCTTTACTACTTCAGCATATCCTTCCTGACTTGCCAATATCAAGGCAGTGTCACCATCCGTCTTTTTTGCATTTACATCGGCACCGGCAGCTAATAAAATCTCTACCACTTCAGCATGGCTTCCCAATAGCAAGGCCGTTTCACCGTCCACGTCCTTTGCATTTACATCTGCCCCGGACGCCAATAAAATCTTTGCCACTTCGGCACGTCCTTCCTGGCTTGCCAACATCAAGGCAGTGACACCATCTGCGGTCTTTGCATTTACATCGGCACCGGCAGCTAATAAAACTTTTACCGTTGCAGTATACCCTTCCATACTCGCCACCATCAAGGCAGTAGTACCGTTCACGCTCTTTGCATTTACATCCGCCCCGGACGCAATAAGGTCATTAACCTGTTGCAAGTCCCCCGCGCGGCTGGCCTTATGCAAAGGAATCGGTTTTTGGCACGCCACAGCAAATGCACCCACAACAAAAAGAAAAATCACACTTTTCAACCAATAAGACTTTTTCATATAAAAATCCTCCTATAAATAACTGTTTACATTATAACAAAAAGAAGAAGAAACTTACCTTCCGGTTATTTTGCTAACGCAAAATGCCTCCGGGCCGGATTGACAAGGTACTCTTCTTGCCTTTTCGCCGCAGGACTTGCCCTGCGTAAATTTCCTGACGGAAAAATCTTTGAAAAGATTTTTCTCGCCTTCGGCAAAACTAATTGATACGCCCGCAAGGCTTTGCGGGCTTTTGCCCGGGCCTGCCCTCGCGGTACTCGCCTTTGCCTACGGCAAAACTCGTACATCGCTCCGGGCTTCAAGTCCCTACGCGCACCAAGCAGTTGGTGCGCTTCCCCACAAAATTTAAAGAGCCACGCGTTTGCGTGGCTCTTTAAATTTTACCGGGGAAGGGACTTGAACCCTTAAGCCCGTGCGGGCAATAGTTTTTGAGACTATCCTGTATACCAATTCCAGCACCCCGGCTTAAATCTTGTACCTTTCTATTTTACCAAATTTACCGTTAAAAAGAAATCCTTTTTCACGGATTGCACTGTTTGCGTTCAATCAAACGACAACATGGCTGTGTATTCTTTAAGCCGTTTATTGATATCGCGCTGCGTCAGCCCGGCTAACCGGTCCACGCTAAACGATTCAATCGTAAACGAGGCCATCACATTGCCAATCATCATGGCCCGCTTAATGGATTTAAGCGTATCCCACGTTTTTAAACTGGCCAAATAACCCGTAAATCCGCCACCGAATGTATCACCGGCACCCGTGGTGTCATGCACGTGTTCCAAGATATACGGCGGCAGTTGGGCAATGCCTTTCTTGCTTACCAACATAGAACCGTTGGAACCCAATTTGATAATTACGTATTTAACGCCTTTTCCCAATAGCATTTTACCGGCCTGAATCAAATTGTACTCCCCGGTCAGCTGCCGCGCTTCGGTTTCGTTTAAAAACAAAATATCAACGCGCTTAATTACTTTCAACAGGGCTTCTTTTTTAGAAGCAATCCAATAGTTCATTGTATCGCACGCCACCAAACGCGGGTGCTTGACTTGTTTGAGTACGGATAGTTGTAACTCCGGATCTATATTGGCCAAAAACACCGCTTTAGCTTGTTGTTGCTGCAAAGAAAGCACCGGGTTAAAATCTTGGAAAACATTTAAATCCGTAAATTTAGTAACAGCCGTATTAAAATCTTTGTCGTAACTGCCGCCCCAATGAAATGTTTTACCTTCCTTCATCTCCAGTCCCGATAAATCTATCCCGCGTTTAATAAACGGCGCGCAGTCTTTCTCGGTAAAATCCGTTCCTACGACCGCCACAATAGACGGTTGCACGAAGTAACTGGCACAAATGGAGGCATAACTGGCCGCACCACCGAGCACCCGCTTAACGCTCCCGTTGGCATTATCAATGGTATCAAAAGCCACCGAACCGACTACCAGCATTTCATTTGACATATTAATCCCGCACGTAATTTTTGATGGTTACTTTCCGGTTGAAATCGTCCACGAACGCCCGCGGAGCCGTTTCCATTTTAGTTTGCAAAAGTTGTGACGCAAAATCTTTTTTATTAGCATCAAAATCTTTTACGTTACCATGTTGCGTTTTGTACGCGTATTTAATTTCAGCCGGCGTTAATTTATAGACGGAAAACAAGGTCCGTACAAAACTGCTGGCCATGGTATCGCGGCGGATTTGGTTTTCAAACTCAGCCGGGGTCATCCGCAATTGCCGCCGCACCTGGATTTCGTATGCATTTTTGTTAAACTGACCGCTAGCCGCCCCTAATCCTAACGCCCGGATGAGGGAAGCAATTTCATAATCTGACACATACAACTGGGCTTGCTGGGCCGCTTGGTTCAAAATTTCCGTTCGCACCAATTCCTGCAACACCTGCTGACGCACCAACTTAAATATATTTTCGTCCACATCAATCCCCTGATTGCGCAAGGCCTGTGCTTTTTCTTCCGCCAGACGGTCTAAGTGGCGGGCGGGAATTTCCGCACGGCCCACTTTAGCGGCTACGGTGGTTACGTCGCTGCGGCGGTATGCATCAAATCCGAAGTAGGCAATACTGCCCATAAACAACGTAAGCGTAATTATAAGAATACTTTTTTTGTACTTAATTAGAAGTGAAATCATACTTTTTCTCCCTGAGTTGCATTTTTCTCCGGCACAACAGATAGTTTGACGGATTTTTTATCTTCTTCCTTTGCTTCTTTTATAATTTCCTTGGCGCTTGTTTTAACGCCTTTTGCGATCTCTTTAGTGGCTAATTTGGCCGCTATTTTAGAGGGGTCTTTGACCGTCAGTTTAACGGTCTGTTCTTTGACGTTTTTTTTGCCGGCCCGCTTGGCTATTTCCCGCGCCGGCAACGCCGTATCACCAATCAGGCATCTTCCGTCAATGCGGCCGCCTTCTTCCACTACCATTTTTTGGGCGCGGATATCACCTTTTATAAACGCGGAAGCCAATACTTCCAACAGTTCCGCACATACATTGCCTTCAATGATTCCGCCGCAAGTAACGGTTTGGGCCGAAACGTCCCCCTTGATGGCGCCGTCCTTCCCTACGTTTACGCTACGGGCATTATCTACCGTTCCCTCCAATGTGCCGTCCACGCGCAAGGATCCTTGCACGTTTAACGTTCCCTGAAAGTAACACTCTGCGCTAACCAAGGAGTAATGCTCGCTATACGTAAAATCCGCATCTTTTTTCAAAAATCCCATATAACCTCCGGCTCACTTGAAATAGTTCTTGGGATCAACGGCCTGTCCGTCTTTCCATACTTCGTAATGTAAGTGGGTTCCGGTAGAACGACCGCTAGAACCCATTGTAGCAATTTTCTCACCGCGTTTAACAACGTCCCCTGTTTTGACCCGAATAGCCGTTGTATGGGCATATAAAGTGGAGTAACCAAACCCGTGATCTACCAAAATGGCCTGCCCGTAACTGGGTACCCAGCCCGCATGCCGCACAACACCGTCCGCCGTTACCACAATGGGGCTATCGGGCTTACCGGCAAAATCTACGCCGTTATGACGCTTGGTAGTCTTGCGGCCAAACGGATCCAGCCGGTATCCAAAACCCGAACTAATTCGGGCACTGGACGGCCGGATAGAAGGTGTGGAGTTCAAACTATCGCGGCGGTTAGCAAAGTACCAGGCAATTTCTTGGTAACTGGCCAATTGTTCTTGGACATTATCTTCCAACGCATCAATATACTCTTCAAATTCTTTCGCATCCAAATCTTTAAAATCTTTTTGGAACAACGCACGCGCGCGGGCATCTTCTTTTTCTTTGGCTTCTTCCCATCCTTTGGGCAAATTGATGAATTTTCCGCCGGGCATCCCCAGCATTTGGCGCATTTGTTTTTCGGTCGTGCGGGCCAGTTCCAAATATTTACGGCCGCGTTCCAACTCATCTCCAATCAGTTTCATTTTCACCCGCATCAATTGGTTATCGGCCTTAGTAATATGGTAATCATATCCGCGGGCAAACAGCAACCACCCCGCCAACGTCACCCCTGCCCACACCACTAGCAGCAGTGCCAACGTGGATACCCGCACACGGAATTTCAAGGCAGAACCCGTACGCGGCATAATCAGAATATCTACCCGCTCTTTGAATAATTTATTGCTTATTTTACCCATCTTTTGTATTCTATCATATATGGACGCCTTTCGGGGCGGATTTCACGAAATGAAGGAGACCGTATGAAAAAGATATGTTCTTTTTTACTGACAGCCGTATGTTTAACAGCCTGTTTTAGACCGTTGCCAACCATCCCGACGTTGCCCGATATGCAACTACCCGTGGCCGGAACGGAAGCCGTGTGGAAAGCGGCAGATTATACGGGCAAACCCGTTATGTTGGTATTTATGGGATCGTGGTGCCCTTATTGCAAAATGACAATGCCGGCCGTGATGCAAGCTGCCAAAGAATTTGGCGGACAGGTGGAAATTGTTGGCGTGTTTGTGGACGAAGACCCCAACGCCGTAAAGGCTGTAATTAAAGAGCACAATTTTACCGTCAAATCGTTATATAACGGCGGAGAAGTGATTCAAATGATGGAAGTGCAAGGTTTCCCGCACACGGTATTGTTTGATAAGAAACACCGGGCCGTCAAACGCTGGGAAGGTTTTTCCCCCACCCGGTTGGATGACTACCGCGAAGCATTGGCTAACGTAACCCGGTAATATAAGCGATGAAATCCCCCGCTTACTGGTGGGGGATTTTACGAAAAAATTGATATATTAACGCTGGTATCATTTTATAATTTGGGGAGATATCCTATGGCACTGCCTAAAAAGGAAAACTTTATTCATACCCCCCCCCCGACGGGGAGGCCTTCCCTCGTCGTAAATTCTAGAGATAATATCATTCCCAACTTGTTTGGAAACCTCTCCGCTTTTACCCGTGCAAGGTTTGGTTTCACCCTCATTGAACTATTGGTCGTTGTCCTTATCATTGGCGTTTTGGCAAGTGTCGCCCTACCGCAATACCGAAGGGCCACCTGGAAAAGCCGCAACGCCCAATTAAAAACATTGGCTGCTTCTATGGCACAAGCCCAAAAAACATACCTCATGGCTAACGGACGTTACGCCGGAAATTTTAGCGAATTAGATTTAGATCTCCCTTTAGTGGCCCCCTCCATGGGAACACGCCAAACAGATGACGTATGTTCTATGTTCATAGCAGGAAGTGATTCTGTCCGCCGCGGAACAGATTTTCAAGTGATTATCAATACAAACGATGTAAATTCAAGCGGAAATATTTTTGCCATGTGGACCACAGGACCATATAAATGTTGCGGATTTCTCTGGAAGCCTTCCACAGATGAACGCTACTGTATTGAACCGCATCTTTTGAATATGAGCGGCAAGTTCTGTAAACCGGTAGAAGGATTATCAAATTATACGCACGGTACTTATTTTGAAACATATCCGCTGAACTAATTGAACTGTTGGGCGATTTCCGGCTCTTCCATACACAAATAGATGCGGGCGTTGGGAAACGTCTTGCGCAGGAGTGGCACCAAAAATTGATAAACTTCCCTACGTTGCGACTTACCGTAACGCATTTTTCCGTCAAAATCCAATAAAAATTCACCGTCCAGAATAAAGTTATCCGGGAAGCGCATTTCTATTTGTTTTTTTAACTCTCGGTTGAAACGAAGCGTTCCTACACTAATCCACGCAATTTTATCAACGGGTAACGTGTCGGCCATTTCCTGCACGGTGCGGGCGTAATCTTGTTGGTATCCGTCGTAAATGATCACTGGGTCAAAATGGAAACCCAGGCGATATCCGGCTTGAGCCACTTCGCACGCGGCAGACAGACGGGCCGATAAGCCCGGTGTTAAATGTTCCACCTGGTCAATCACTTTGGCCGAATTAACCGACCACGATACCACTACATTTTCACATCCTTCTTCTTGCAATAAGCCGCCGATATTGATACTTTTGGTTTTAAACTCAAACTGCAAGTGCGGACGTTGGCGGAAAAACGGCACAATTTTTTGGGAGTATTGCGTTAAATTGTCAAATATCAACGAATCGGTAAATTCCCCGCTGCCGATACGCGGATACTCAAATAATCCGTTCGTAAAATGGCCGGCATCAATTTTGGCTAAAAACTCTTCCAAGTTCGCAGGCAATAAAACGGCGTGTAAATTTTGATACTGTTGCAAAAAACAGTACTCACATTCAAAACAACAACCAAACCCCAAATTGGCCACATGATACCCACACCCCGCTGAACCGCTACTGCACGGGCACGGTTTTAAGAAATCGTATTTTTCCTGATAAATAAATAACGTTTCCATCCGGCGGGAAAAATCGCGGTTGCTCACCGGGAGTTTACTTTCAATGATATGAAATTCCGCCCGGGCAAATGCGCGGCGTACACGCCAAGTCAATTCCGAACGTTTGACCGAGGATTCTACATAAACGACTTTAGGGCTAAACGGTCTTAATTCTGCATCTGTTTGAGGGGCTTTCCCCGGTTCCAATTTCGGCAGGTAGAACTGATCTTTACGGGCGGTCGTATAGGTGTGCGGGTAACGGCGCTTTAAAAGTGCGATTTTGGCTTGTTCAAAAGTAAGATTTTTAGAAGGCACTAACACTTCCCGAAAAGGAATCTTTTCGCGCTTGGCAATTTCGTACACCAACCGCACCAGTTCGCGTAGTTTATTGATCCCTAACCACGGGAAAATAGATTTAATATACGCTTCCAACTCACTCACTTGCATGACCATTCTCCAAAAACCGAATTTCCGGCTCTGTTAATTGTACTGACATACCCACCGCGTTCTGGGCGATTTGCTCGGGGCTACGCGCGCCGACAAGCACGCTTGCTACCGCTAAATGACTCAATGCCCACGCAATGGCCACCGCTACCGGGGGAACCTGTTTTTGCACCGCTACCCGGCGCACACGTTCCACGGTTTCTTGCGCACCCGCAAATGCCTCCGCGCGATAGCATTTGTAAAAATAATTGCGGGCATCCGCGCGGCGCAAATTGGGGGCCGTTTTGTATTTCCCGCTCAAAATTCCCCCGCACAACACCCCGTACCCGATAAAGAACACGCCCGTCTGCCGGCACACCTCAAACAAATCTATCCCTGCTTGCGGATGTAATAACGAATATTCGTTTTGTACGGAAAATATCCGTGTTGTTTTCACCGCTTGCTGCAATTGTTCGGCCGACACATTGCAAAGGCCCACTTCCCGGATTTTGCCTTCTGCGCGTAACCGCTCTAATTCCCCCAGTGCATCTTCCAACGGAACATGCGGGTCCGGATAGTGGATTTGATACAAATCCAGGTAATCGGTTCGCAACCGGGTGAGCGTTTGCTCCAACTGGGCCCGGACGGATGCGGGGCGCAAATCGTGGTCGGTCCAACTTCCGTTTTTCACCAGTCCGCACTTACTGGCCAACCAAACCTGTTCTCTTTGCCCGGCCAACACGCGGCCCAAAAAATTTTCACTTTGTCCGTCCCCGTAAACAGGCGCGGTATCTATCCAAGAAATCCCGGCATCCAAAGCGGCGGACACAGCCTTTTGGGCAGCCGCTTCATCCAACGGACCCCAATCCAAGCCCCCGCCAAACGGCCACGTGCCAAGTCCTACCCGTGATGCTGCGAAAGATTCCGCCACGTTGCCGCCTTATGCTTGCGGCAAATTGCCAAACCCGCCCATGGCTTGTGCGGCCATGGCTTGTGTATCGCGAATGGCTTTATTCATTACGGCCTTGATTTCTTCGGCCAGTTCCGCTTCGGATAAGTTTTTGGCCGACGCATCCACCCGCACCTCTTTGACTTCCATAGCACCGCTCATAGTTACTTCTACCCCGTGACGCGGGCCCTCGGCCTTAATGACCATATTATCCAACCGTTTTTTGATTTCTTCCATCTGGCCTTTGAGTTTCCACAAATCTTTCAACTGTCCTAATTTATCAAACATAGATTCCTTCCTCCGTTTACGCACTAATTAGATTTTACCAATTTATCCTCTTTTACCGGAAGCCCTATATAGCAGCACATTCTCCGGTCCGAACCAAAACAAGCGCGGCTTGTACGGACGATTGCGGATACAATTTCCGTACCGCCTGTACATATACGGTTAATTGCGGCCGGTATTTTTCCAACAGGGCCGAAGCGCCGGATGCGGGTATGTGATCCGTTTTATAATCTATCACTTCAATACTTCCGTCAGGCCGTTCAAACACGGCATCTATCACCCCCGTTTCCACCCGTTCTTCCGGCGTTAAAAAAGAGAACGGCATTTCCGCCGCCAGCAACTTATACGTTTGGAGCCGCGCAAAAGTATCCGTTTGATAAAACGCATCTAACAACGCCGCGGCTTCCTTTTCCAATTCGGGTTGTCCCGCCTCTTGCGCCGCTTGAGAGACAATTTGCGCAGCAGACTTTTCCGATTCGGTAAACCGTAATTGTAATGCCCGATGACAGATGGTTCCCAACAAAGCCGCCCGAGAAACCGAAGGGCCTGTTCCATATTCTTCCGTCAGGGAACTGGGGGATACTTCTTGCTCGGCCCGTAACGTTTCGTAACGTGCTTGCCGCGCCGCAAAACGTTCACGCCAATTTTCCAACGCAGGCAAAGCGGGCGGTTGCGCCGCAACCGTTACGTGACGGTATATAAAATGTTCCGGTTTATCATACGGGATATAAGTGACCGGCACTTGCACCTCAGCATCACCCACCTGACACGCTGCCCCGTCCGGCAGTAAACCGGCCTGTTTGAAAGCGGCGGCAGCTTTTTCCGCCCCGGTCCGTTGGTCTGCCACCAAAACCATCCGATCTTTTGCACGCGTAAGTGCCACATACAAGGTGCGGATTTCTTCGCACCGTTCGTGTTTACGTTGTTCTTCTTCCAAGAAAGCCAAATTAGCATCGCAAATTTTCCCGGCGCGCAAACCGTACATATTGTATTGCCACGAGAAAATAAAATCGGTTTTATCGGCGGGGTTGGCTCCGCCCTTTTTGGATAAATCCACCAAGATAACTACCGGAAAATCCAACCCTTTTGATTTGTGGACCGACATCACCGTTACGGCTTGACCCGCCGAAGCCGGGGCAATATTCAAATCTTGCGGAGCATGTTCCAATACATCTTGAGCCGCGGCTAAAAATTGCCCCAGCGAAACCGGCCCCTCTCCCAACGTCTGCGAAACGGTTTGCACCAGCCGGGTTAAAATTTCTACGGTCTGTTCTCCGTCGTAAGCCACGGCACAGACCTCCGGTAAAAAGGTTTTTTCCAATATCTGGTCCGTTAGATCTTGCACGCTGTAACGGCCCACCTTCCCGGCAAACGACAGCAAGAGCGCATACAACCGCGCCAGCGCCGGGTGTGAAACGGATGCCCGCGCGTCCAGTTCTCCGTTTAGCGAAAAACGGTAAATTTCCTCGTCCGTAAATCCGCCCAACGGGCTACGCAGAACTCCAACCAAAGCCGTCCGGTCCGACGGGTCAGCCACTACACGTAGGAAGTTTAAGAAATCGTTGATTTCCTGTCGTTTGAAAAAATCTTTTTCGCTATCGGCCTGGAACGGGATTCCGTGGCGACGCAAGGCATCGGTATATAACGAAAACGAGGTGCGCACGCGGGACAAAATTACGATATCTTGATAAGCCAGTTTTTCCCCGTTGGACAAAGTCATTTTCCCCACGTGTTCGTTGATCCATTGCGCAACTGCCTGGGCCTGGTTCAAACGGAAATCATCCGCGTTGGCTGTATCCCCGGGCGGAGCCTTTACCAGCAACCACTCTACGGCCCCTTTACCACCGCTTCGCGTAGGATAAATGGGCTCATAGGCCGGTTGAAAAGAGGTTTGCTCCGTCATTGCGCGGCAGCAAACCGCATTGGCTACCTGTACAATATCCGGCACACTGCGGTAGTTATTACGTAGAAAGCACTTCACACCGCCTTGACTCAAAATCAGTTGCGTAAATAATTCATACGCGGTAATATCGGCCCCGCGGAAACGGTAAATAGATTGTTTGGGGTCACCGACTACCACCAACTTACC
Source organism: Candidatus Avelusimicrobium intestinale (assembly GCA_902765225.1). Lineage (GTDB taxonomy): Bacteria > Elusimicrobiota > Elusimicrobia > Elusimicrobiales > Elusimicrobiaceae > Avelusimicrobium > Avelusimicrobium intestinale. The sequence goes on along the minus strand of CACWYV010000001.1, from coordinate 472,908 downwards.
GGCAGCCAAATGCACATCCTGCCAGCGCAAAGCCGAGGCCGATTTTTCTTCCGCTAAGAATAAAAGCAATTCCCCTTGTACCGGGTCGGTGTCTTGAAATTCATCAATAAAAAGAACATCTATCTTCTCTTTAAGCAGCCGGCGCACATATAAATCATCCCGAACCAAATTGCGTGTCTTAACGATTAAATCATCAAAACTCAAAATACCCTCACGCGTATATTCCGCACGCAGTTGGGCCGCAAAATCTTGTACCAAACTAAGTGCCAAACGGAAAATATGTTGTTTTTCGGGTTGGACTTTAGAGGCGAATTGGACTAACTCGCGGGCTTGTTCATACGTTTCTTCATCCCATCCTTTAGGTCGCGTGGCAGATAAAGCCGGGGGTTGCTCCCCGCAGGTAGGAGCGGGAACGGTTTGGCCACGTAGCAACGCCGCCGCACGGATGAGTGTATCTGCCGCCCAAACGAGTGCTTTTTCCGCGTTGCGCGGAGTAGGTTTTTTAGCATCCAAAAAAGAGGTGCTCCACGTGCGAGCCAAGGCAGATTTTTCTTCGCAGACGGAAGCGATCAGGGCCGCGTGCGAAAAATAATCATACCGTTCTATCTTTCCGCTGCACAACGTCTGTGCAAACGATTTCAATTCGTCTAATGCAATTTCCGGCAGGACTTCCTTCCACACTTCTTTGCGCGGGGCCTGCAAACCCAGCTCTTCATCCAAAAACGCGTTCCACCGCGCTTCAAACAACCGCGCCGCCTTGGACCCGGTATCAATTTCTGCCTGCGGAGAAAGCCCGGCTTCCAACGGAAACGTTTTTAAAATATCGGCACAAAACCCGTGAATCGTTCCCAAACTGGCCCTATCCAACCGCAGTAGCGCGGCTTGCGCGCGGGCTGAAATTTCTTCTTTTGAAAGCGAAAAACCGTGCAGCAACTGCGCACCCAACGAGTCGGGTGCCAGAGGTTCCGCCCCGGAAATATCGCGCACAACCCGGTGCAACGCAGCCACCAGCCGGTTCTTAATTTCCGCGGCGGCTTTTTCGGTAAATGTCAGGGCCACTATTTTCTCTATCGCTATCCCTTGGGCCAACACCGCCAAACAAATGCGCGTAATGAGCAACGTGGTTTTCCCGGTTCCGGCACCGGCTTCTACCACCATATTTACCCCTAACTCTTGTAGCACACGGGAGCGGTCCTCGGGATAGGCCATCTTGTTAAATTCCATAGCGGGCCTCCTCCAACCGGGCAGCGGGCACGCTTTTGCGCGCACGCATCAAACAAGAAAAACTATCCTTCCGGCACACCGACCGGTACGGACAATATGCACATAAATCCGAGGGATTCAACACAAACGTTCCCTCTTGCACCAAGGCCGCCAACAGGCTAAAAAGTTTTTCCGCCTGCGGTTGTAGTTCCGTCCATTCTTCGGCAGATAATGTACTTTTTTCATATCCGTTTTGAACGGACAACAAACAAGATTCCGCCCACGAAAACCCGGCCAACTCCGGCCATTTTTCCGCAGCCGCAGGATACAAAAACGGTTGAAAAATTAAGTGGGTAAAAAGAGAAGAAGCCAGTTTTTTAGTTCCTTTGCGTGACGATTTGTAATCCACCACCCGAAAAGTTTTTTCTTCCGCCAAAATATCTATTCTATCTATAATCCCGCGCAAACGGAAAGGAAAACCGGGAATATCCGTTGACGGGAATTCACGTTCAAAATACGCCGGAGTAAACGCGCCCAAATTTTTAATATCTTCTTGCACGAACGATGTTAAACGCACACGAGTCTGCTCCAAAATCAGTTCCCACACAACCGGATAAATCCCAAACATCCGGTAACTTTGCGGCGTATATACACGGGCCAGCACCCGGTGCAACAATTCCGCTGCACCGCTATCAAACAATTGGTGCGTAAGCCCCAACCGGTTGAGCTCGCGGTAAAAATCTTCCAATACCCGGTGATACAAACGGCCGCGCTTATCGGCCGCCAATTCATGGCGGCTGGCGACTTCCTCTTTGTCAGCCAAGTGTAGCACCTTGCGGAAAAAATATTTCATCGGGCAAGCCGCTAAATCTTGCAAAGACGAGGGAGAAAATCCTTTTTTCTGTTCCTGGGCGAAGACCTCTTTCCCTTGCGCAATATATCCGTCAAATGCACCGGCCGGACCCGTACGGTTTAGTGCCTGTGCGGCAGCCAACTGTCGTTCCGTATCCGGCGTACACAACCCGGCCGCCTGCAGGGGACCTGCGGCAGCGGGTCCCTTTAACACACAAGCGTAAGACATTTCTTTCGGCGTAAACAACAATGGGTTTACCGCCGCCAACCGATCCGTCAACCGCGCACTGACAACAAGACTCTCTTGCGCAGACCATTTTTGTTCAGTTGCACGGGCTAACTCGGCCACGTATACGGACGGCACCGTTTCTTTACCGTCCGCCCCCCGGTTGGCGTATGATACATATAATTTTTCACGTGCGGCGCTGCACGCGGTAAAAAAGAGCAGCCGTTCTTCTTGGGTACGCTCGGAACGTTGATTGATCCAGTACCCCAGCACATCCCGCAACACATAACGGTAACGGTCCCGAAAAATGGGGTCCTCGGGAACAAGTTGCGGAAATATTTTTTCATTCACACCCAACAAAAATACTACTTTAAACTGTAAACCGCGCGCCCGGACGGCATCCGTAAATGTAACCCCCCTTACCGCGGCTTCAGTATCGTTGAACGAAAGGGAAGATAAAACCTGAATGAGTTCTTGCAAAAACTCACCGGAGTGGCAAGTAGTCCGCACCGCGCTATATTCGGATAGCGAACGGATACACGTTTTCAATCGGTCGTAAATTTCCTCTTCTTTACCGTGCAGTGCGTTTAAATCGGTATAGTCCGTAAAGAACTGCCAAGCCAGTTCACACTTTTCCGCCCACGGACCCGGAAGGTCCAATGCCGATAACCGGGCGGAGCAATCTTCCAACCAAGCCAACAACCCCGGATCATATCCTTCCGTCTGCGGTAATAAATCGCGCCATTGATTCAAATGAACCCCCACGAGGGATTTTCCCGCCAAGCGGTACCAAGATTGTTTCTCCGGCCGGGCAAAATAAGGTGAAGATAAAACCGCCAACACTTCTTCCCGCGCAAAACCATGCGCCGCCAACGTAAACAGCCGCAAGCAAAATGCCCCCAAAGCCGCGTGTGCCAACGGATAAGCAAAAGAGCCTTGCAGCGGAATTTTATTTTGGGCAAAAACACGACGGATCTCTTCCTGATACGGAATTTGGACGCGTGCCAAAACAGCGATATCGGCAAATGTATATTTTTCCTCTTCTACCAAACGTAAAATTTCTTTAGCCGCAAAAAACACTTCTCCGGCCGGATCAGCCGATGGCACTATACGCACCCCCGACGTCGGGGCCGATCCTTGTGCGGCAAACAGATAATGCCCGCTTTGGGCCAGCGCACCGCAATCGTCTTCGTTCTCATCTTGCCCACCCCCACACATCCCCAACCAATTGGTTTCAAAAAATTTCTGGGCAAATGCATAAGAAGGGAATTTCCCGTACGGGGCGAATACGGTCAGGGAAAACTGCGCGCGCAACCGGTTTACCAGTTCCAACTGGCGGCCGTTCATATCGTAAAAACCATACAAAACAATTTGCGAAAACTGTTTCAAATAGGCCGACCGTTCCACTTGGGCCAAGGCACGTTCAAAAAAATCCTGGTACGGGCGATACGGCGGCAGAGCCGCTTCCCGTTCCAGGTAGCGTTTATAAACCCGCACGAACCAGGCAAAGCGTTCGTAATCTTGCGTTCCTTCCTCTGCGGGGGCCGAAAGGCGCAAGTGTTCTTCCAATGTATCCGGATCAACCAACGTATCGGCCAAATCCCGCAGGGCCGATTTCAACGCTCCGACAAATCCGCGGGATACCGGATATTTGTTGAGCCCGGGCTCGTTTAAAATATCTTTGAGCAAGAAATCACGTAAATAATCTTGCGGAAAAACAGGTTTTGCCGGACCGGCCTCCCCATCTAATGTACGGAGGAAAGAAGACAATGTACAAAAATGGATATTGGCCACCACCCCTTGCTTACGCGCCAATTGGGCATTTAACCGTTTGGCAATCCACGAAGAAGCACACACCACCAACCACGGCTCCAACGCGCTGCGTTGGCACGCAAGGCGTAGAAAAGTGTTTTCCAACGATGGATAATGAGCGTAGAATAGTTTCATAGGATTTAGTAAAATAAAAGGGCTCACTTTATTATTGCATTTTTTGGGAACTGCCACATGAAAACTTTAGTTCTGATTCGTCATGCGTATGCATTGTCCGCATTAGATGCGGGCGTAGCAACCGATGAGTTACGGCCCTTATCCGATGCGGGCCGCCAAAAAGCCGCCCTGACAGCCGCTAGTTTATCCCAGTTAAACTTGCAACCTGACCTGATTTTGACAAGTCCGTTACTGCGGGCCGTGCAGACGGCCCAAACGGTCGCTGCAACCTGGCAGTTGCCGGTAGAGCAAGTAACCGAATTAAACGGATTATTGCCGGAAACAGAACTGGCCGATTTTTTACATAAACGATTGGCTCAGGCGGATACCCTCGTAGTCGTGGGACACAACCCTAACATGGCGTGTTTGTACCCGCTGCTATGCCGGGAAATGCGGGGGTTTGCTCCGGGTTCGTTTGCCGTATTACAAGGGGACGGAAATGGCCCTTGGAAAACAATTACTTTTGGAGAATAGACAATGACTCTTTTTGATGCGGTGTTACTTGGTTTATTACAGGCACTGGGGGAATTTTTACCCATATCCAGTTCGGCCCATTTAGTGCTACTGCCGTATTTGCGCGGACAAGAATACCAAGGGTTGGCATTTGATGTAATGTTGCATGCCTCCACGTTAATAGCCGTCTTGTTGTATTTCTGGCGGGATTGGTGGGTACTAGCAAAGCAAGGCCTGACCGCCCCGCGCTCGCACGAAGGCCGTATGCTTTGGTATTTGGCAGCCGCCACCATACCGGCCGCTTTGGTTGGTTTTCTATTCAATGATTGGGCGGAAACTACGTTTCGGCAACCGGTTCTTATTGCCATTAATCTAACCATCTTTGCCACCATTTTGTGGATAGCCGATAAAAAAGCAAACCCGTCCTCTCAGACGGATTTGTTTAACGTTCCGTTTAAAACGGTTTTCCTAATCGGTTGTGCGCAAGCGTTGGCCTTAATGCCGGGTGTTTCGCGTAGCGGCATTACCATTACGGCTGCCCTGTTTTTGGGACTTACACGCAGTACCAGCGCGCGCATTTCCTTTTTACTTTCCGCTCCGATTATTGCAGGAGCCACTGTGTTGGAAATCGGCCATTTATCGGCAAGCGACTTAAACGGCCCATTACTGGCCGGTTTTATCAGCGCGTTTATAGGAGCGATGTTCGTTATCGGGGGGCTGATGAAATACATTAAAACCCACACCTTTAATGTGTTCGTCTATTACCGCTGGATGTTAGGGGCCGTTATTTTAGCCGTTTATTTTTTTAAATAACCGGATTTTGCTGTCGCTGTAATCATACAAGGACAACGAACGATTGTTTCAAGAAAATAGAAATTGTAAACTGGGAATATGAAAAAACGTAAATTTCGCTCTGTTCTATCGCGTATTCGGTCTTTCTTATCGCGCCTATTGCATATATTGGACCCTCATAAACAATCCGTCTTTTATTTCAAAACCAATTTTTTTGATTGGCTTGTCTTTTTAATGGTGTGTATTTTTCTTTATGCCAACCGAAAGAATCTTTTTGTATTATTTTTGCTCTACAATCCGTTTTTTGCCTATCCCAATGTATATATCCACTCGTTTTTGGGACACATGTTTCTGGGTCCGGTTATGAAAATGGTCTTCGTGGCCATCTTCGGATTTGTTCTTCCGGAAACGGTCGTTGCACCTATCGGTGAAATTTTGTTGGCAGGGTCGGGCTCTTTCAGCGAGATACTGCTCCCCTGCATCGGAATTATTGTCTGCTTGCGTATAGCCGGCGGACGATATGTTTTGCCGGTGGCGTTATATTGGCTATCCGTATCTATTTTCAATGTAGGACTATATATAGTGAACCCGTCCTCCCAATTGGATCTGCTTGCCTATAATCCCGCCCCGAGTGCTTGCGCCCTGATGGTGGAGCTAGGTGCACAAGCAGCCCCGCAAGTGACGGATCCATCCCTGTACGGCGACTGGGCATTTATTTTGAATACACTCGGCTTACAAGCGTATGCACAACCGATTGGGCATGGCCTGATGTTTCTGGCAACGGCCGGCTTTGTATTGGCCGTATGGAGTCCTTTTTACTACTGGCGGCACATGGATCAATACCCCATTCCCCACTGTGAATTTTGGTAAACACTGGGTGTTCCTATTATTCTTTCCAACCGCCGCCCAACGCTTTGCACAGATTAACCACTGCCGACAATTCACTTTTGCGGGCCGAAGCCAGATTCATCTCGGCTGATAATAAATTTTCTTCCACATCCAACAAATCCGTTACGCCGATAAGCCCCGCATCTTCCTGTTTTTTACTGAGTTCATAACTGCGCTGCATGGCCTGTGTTTGGGCTTGGTATGAATCAAAAATGCTGCGGTTCAGGCGGTTTGCCACCAAAGCGTCATATGTTTCTTTAAAAGCCGTTTCTACTGTCTTTGTGTAATTGGCCAATTGTTCACGATACCGTGCTTCGGCTTTTTTGTTTTGCGCGCGGATTTTGCCACCTTCAAAAATTGGAGCAAGTGCTTGGCCCGCCAAACTCCACACACCGGCCCCGCCCGTAAATAACCCGCTCAGCGCGTCACTGGCAAAACCGGCCGCCCCGGTTAGCGAAATAGATGGAAAATACGCCGCCCGCGCCGCGCCGATATCGGCATTGGCGGCAATTAATTGTTCTTCCGCTTGGCGCACATCGGGCCGACGGGATAACAAATCGGACGGTAAATCATCCGGCACATCCGGCACTAAATTGATTTCATCCAATGTCTTGCCGCGCGCAATGGCACGCGCTACAATCTCCCGCGGGGACTCCCCCAAGAGGACCGCCAAGGCCGTTTCGTTTTGTTCGCGCTGTAACGAAAGACTTTGTAATTGGGCTTGGACGTTATCTTTATTGGCCTGTACACGCCGCAAATCCATTTCCGTGCAATATCCGGCCTGATAACGGACTGTATAAATGCGTACGTTTTCTTCCCGGGCGGTTAATGTGCGTTGTAAAATTTCCTGTTGGCGGTCTAATTGGCGTAGCGTAAAATACTGGTTGGCGACATCCGCCGTTAAGGTTAAACGTACCGTGTCACGCGCCGCCTGCGAGGCCAATAATTGCGCCCGCGCCGCTTGTTTAAGACGACGGTATTTCCCCCATAAATCCACTTCAAACGAAGCCGAAAGCGATGCCTGACTGGGGCTTGGACCGGTACCGGTGTTGTCCCTTTCGCGGCTGCTTTGCAATCCGGCCGAAATCGACGGCATTTGGTCGGCCGTAGCCAACCCCACTTCTGCCCGCGCTTCATCTACGCGCGCCATAGCGGCCTGCAGGTCCTGATTATGTGCCAGGGCTTGTGTTTCCAAGGTATTTAGTACCGGGTCTTCAAATACCTGCCACCAATCCGCCTTCATAAACACCTGCGCTTGTGGGTCTTTTCCCCCTTTCGGCAAATCCAGTTTGGGGGCTTGATAATTCGGCCCTAACATACACCCGCCTACACACAGCACACCTGCCCACTTGACAGTTTTTATCCACACGTTCATCTTTTTCCCTCCGCGCGTCCGCTAAACCAACAAAAAAACAACGGAATAAATAATGGGGCCACCCCTGTAGCCGCCAACATTCCAAACACAACCGCCGTACCGATAGAATGACGGCTCGCCGCCCCCGCACCGCTACTAATCATCAGCGGCACACATCCCAAAATAAACGCCAGGGACGTCATGACAATAGGCCTAAAACGCAACTGCGCCGCTTCTACCGCAGCTTGGATTTTATCCCGGCCTTGTTCTTTTAACAAAACAGCAAATTCCACAATCAAAATAGCGTTCTTGGCGGCTAATCCTACCAACGCCACGAGCGCAATTTGAAAGTAAATATCGTTGGACAAACCCCGTAACCACGTACCCAGGAAAGCCCCAAACACGGCAAACGGCACCGCTAATAATACCGCCACCGGCAAACTCCATTTTTCATACTGGGCAGCCAAAATCAAAAATACCACCAACATACCCAACAACAGGGCCTGCAACGAAGAACTACCCGCCCGTTTTTCCTGATAGGTGGTACCCGTCCACGCTAATGTAAAATCGGGATCCAAGACCGTGCGGGCCGTTTCTTCCACCACGCGGATGGCATCACCCGAACTGTACCCGGCTGCCGGATTTGCGATAAATTTAGCCGCCGGGAATACATTAAACCGCTCCACCATATCCGGCCCCAAGTCCGGCGTCAACGTGACCAGTGCCGATAACGGAACCATGGCTCCCGTTTGGGAACGGACATATACGCCACTAATTTGTTCCGGTTGGGAACGGTACTGCCCTTGGGCTTGAATCATGACTTTAAAACTGCGGCCCATATAGGTAAAATCGTTGATATACATACTGCCGAACGTACCCTGTAGGGTGGAGTATAGATCATCCAACGACACGTTCATAGCCCGGGCTTTTGTTTTATCCACCTTCAACGTGTACTGCGGTACATCCGCCGAAAAAGTGGTGGTAATGCTGGAAATTTCCGGCCGTTTTCGCAAGGCTTCCAAAAAAATGTTCATTTGCGTTTCCAGCTCGCGGCTCGTACCGGTTCCGCGGTTTTGAATATACCCTTCCAATCCGCCGGTGGTACTCATCCCCATAATGGGAGGCGGGTTGAACGGCATAACCAATGCTGCCGGAATACGGGTTTGCGCCGCTTGGTAAATTGCTCCCACCACTCCGGCGGCGGAAAGGGTTTTTGTCTTGCGTTGTTCCCAAGGTTTTAACATCACAAAGGAAGCAACCGCGCTGGCTTTTTGCGCACTGCTCAGTAAATCGTATCCCGTAAAAGTCATATCCTGCCGTACGGCGGGATTAGATAGTAAAATATGTTCCAATTCTCCCGATACTTCTTCACTGGCGGACAAGGACGAGGCTGGGTCCAACTGGGCAGACACCATAATGAACCCTTGGTCTTCCTGCGGCAGCAAACTGCCGGGTACAAGTTTGAATAACCCCAACATCCCGGCCATCAATAGCACGAGTACCGTTGCCGACACCGGTATGCGCCGGATAAAAAATTGTACCCATCCGGCATAGCGACCGGTTAATTTCTCAAATTTCCGGTCAAACCAGTAAAAAAATCCCCGCGTCGGAGCCGACCGCTTGCGCAGCAAAAGCGCACACAAAGCGGGCGTTAGTGTTAAAGCCACCAACCCGGAAATCACCACCGAGACCGCAATTGTAATGGCAAACTGCTGATACATTACCCCGGTCAGTCCTCCCATAAACGCCACCGGAACAAATACCGAACAAAGTACCAACACAATCGCCACCACCGGGCCGGATACTTCTTCCATTGCTTTTACGGTGGCCTCTTTGGGGGATAACTGCCCTGTTTGCATGAGCCGTTCCACATTTTCAATGACCACAATAGCGTCATCCACCACCATACCGATAGCCAATACCAACCCAAATAACGTCAAGGTGTTAATGGAAAAACCAAATAATTTCATGCCCGCAAAAGCTCCCACAATGGAAACAGGAACCGCCAAACACGGAATAAGCGTGGCACGCCAATCTTTTAAGAACAAATAAACAACCAAAAATACCAGTACCATGGCTTCCAAGAGTGTATGAATTACTTCCTTAATGGACTCTTTTACAAATAAGGTAGTATCGTAAGCGACCCGGTATTCCATATCCAACGCGGGCGGGAACTGTTGGGCCAGTTCTGTCATGCGTTCCCCAACGGCTTTAGCCGTGGCTACGGCGTTCGCCCCCGGAGAAAGAAAAATTCCAATCGGCACAGCCGGTTTCCCGTTGTAACTGCCGTTAAATTCATACGTCTGACTGCCCAATTCTACCCGGGCCACATCTTTAAGAAGCAAAGTGGTGCCGTCCGGCTCGGCGCGCAAAATAATATTTTCAAATTCCTCGGCCGAAACGAGCCGCCCGGGCGCAACCATAGAATAAGTACGGTCTACATTTTCCGGCAGCGGCGGCTGACCAATTTTGCCGGCCGCCCGTTGGGCATTCTGGGCTTGTACGGCCGATACGATATCTCCTACCGTCAAATTGCGTTGGGAGAGCACATCCGGCTTAATCCAAAGCCGCATGGCATAGTCGTTGGCAGACATAACTTGCGCATCTCCCACCCCGTCCAACCGTTTTAAGTCATCCACAATATTGATCAACGCATAGTTCCCGATTACCGTCGTATCCGTCTGCCCGTTTTTGGAGTACAACGCAATAATTTGCAAAATGGAAGAAGATTTCTTTTCCACCGTTACACCGTACCGGCTGACTTCGTTGGGAAGAGAAGCCATGGCTTGCTGAACGCGGTTGTTTACGTCAATCATGGCCTGATCCGGATCGGTCCCTACTTTAAAGGAAACCATTAAATTCATGTCCCCGTTATCCGTAGAAACGGAGTTCATGTACAACATATCTTGTACCCCGTTAATCTGCTGCTCCAGCGGAGCCGCCACCGTGCTGGCAATGACTTCCGGGCTGGCACCGGGATACGAAGCAGACACTTCTATAGACGGCGGGGTCAAATCGGGATATTGTTCCACAGGTAGCGAGGTAATGGATACCACCCCCGCCAGTAAAATTAACAGCGAGACAACCGTGGCAAAAATGGGCCGATTGATAAAAAATCGCGAGAACATCTTACGCCTCCCCGTTACCGAACAGTCACCGGGGAAGACGATACCGCCGTTCCCGATGAAACCGCGGCGGACACTCCCGGTAACACTTGTGCATCGGGCATTTCGGCTTCTTCAATGGTTTGTTCCAATGCGGCCATCCCACGCCCGTTGTCTAACCCTGCTTCCGGCGTTTGGGCAGGTAATTCCACCTCAAACGGCTGCAGATGGGGTGATACGACTTGCCCGGGCCGCAGTTTACTCAGCCCCCCGCTGACCACCCGTTCCCCGGCCTTCAAGCCGGATGAAACCATATACATATTGTTCTGCAAATGCGCCTCCACCGCACGGGCCTCCAACCGTCCCTCTTCGCCAATTACGTACGCGGTAAATCCATTGGCGGAAGACAATAAGGCCGAAGACGGTACCAATACGGCTCTTTTAAATACAGCCCCTACTAACCGCACCCGTACAAATTGTCCCGGAATTAACTCGCGCGTGCGGGACGGATTGGGAATTTCCGCCTTGATGGCAATACTGGACGTTTGAGTGTTTTCCGAACTGTCAAAAAAAACTAATTTTCCGCGTTGCGGATAGATTTTCCCATTGGCCAATATCACTTCCACATAAATAGGCACTTGGGTAGCGGACGTAACCCGGTAAGCTTCGGGTTTTAACATATCGGGGTTGGCATCGTCTCCCATAGCAATCGTGCCGTCCCGATAGCCCTGGGTGAGTCTTTCAAATTGACTGCCCGGCATGGAAAAATTAACATACAAAGGATCTATCTGTACCAAGGTGGTGAGCAGACCGCTATCACCTTCTACCGATATTAAACTCCCCACGGTTTGTTGTTCCGGCCCGGCAATGCCGGAAATCGGCGCCGTTACCCGGGTATAACCTAAATTAATTTGCGCATCACTGACACCGGCCTCGGCCACTTGTACGTCGGCCCGGGCCGTTTCGTAGGCGGAAAGAGCGTTGTCGTAATCTTGTTGGCTGACCGCGTTTTGCGCGCGGAGTGTTTTCATCCGTTGGTAAGCCCGCTGCGTACGTTTCACTTCGGCCCGTGCTTGCGAGAGCGTACCGCGTGCTTTCTCCAACGCCACTTTATATTCCTTATCGTCAATTTGGAACAGTTGTTTACCCGCCGCCACAAATTCTCCCTCATTGTAAAGGCGGGCCTGCAAAATACCGCCCACTTGAGCGCGAATCTGCACATCCAACGAACCGGCCGCTTGGCCCGGATATTCCATCATCCACGGATAATCCTGTTGGATAACTTCTATTGCGTTGACGGTTACCGCCGGTGCAGTTACTGCACGATGTTTTTGACAGCCCGTCAGGATAACAGCTACTACCAGTACCCCCGTTTTCCAACTCCATTTCATAAGACCCCTCACCTAGTTGTTTTCTTTTAATTGTAAAACACTTCACGCCCGCGCCCGACTCGTTTTTTATACTAGAAGCGAATGAAAAAAGACATTTTCCCTAAAAACTTCTATAATACGAGTATGCATTATTGGGGAATTTTATTACTGATTACAGCCATGCCACTATGGGCCCATGAAGAACCGGAAATCGTCATTGAACTCACCGGCACGCCCGATAAAACAACCGTGGCGGACGGCTTAAATATTTGGAACAAAAACACCCAACAGCTAAAAAAACTGCTGCATGGCAAAACACGCGAAGAAGTTTTATATCAGGTCAGCAGTGTGTCTTCCAAAGACCATATTGTCAAGGCCGAAGATGACACCCGATATGCATTCGTGCAATACGGTATCACACCCGGTATGCGGCGTTTGTTATTCCGCGCCAAAGACCCCCAAACCTTAATTACTTGTGCCACCACGGCCCCAGAAGCCTTGGAGATGGTCCTTCGCTACCGCATAGATGTCGGCTTGACATTAACGGAACTGACGGCAGCCTACACAACGCGGCTAACCCCGGTGGAATTACCGTCAGGCACAAAGGAAACTTTATACAAACTAACCCGGAAAAATAAACTCCCGGTATTTCTGCTGTTTAACCAAGATAAACTCACCCGCACCCTAAACCAAGAACAAGCGGACCACTTTATCCGCCAGGCCAAAGAAGCCGCCGAACAAGCCGCTAAAAAAGCGGCGGAAGAAGCCCGCGCCCGTGCGGCCAAAAACAATCCTCCGCCCGTGCGCAAATTACTAATAGACGGGGGAACGGTGGAAGACCAAATGTATCTACCGCGTGTAGAAAACGCCGAAAATTTGCCCCATTTAATCCCCGGAAAAATTCCGGCAGGTACCCCGTTATGGCCCCAAACAATACAGGCACAAACCTCTCCCCGCCCTTGAATTATGGTAAAATATAAAGAACTATGAACACACAGGACAATAAAGCTGTTTTCTTTAAACGGGAAGCCCTTAAACGTGTAGTGGAAGTCTTTGATAAAGGACTTTTGGGAACCGAGGCATACCGTATCCCCTTTGATGCTTTACCGCAAAACTCTACTTCCGGCGTGCGTTGCTGTATTTATAAAGAACGCGCGGTATTCCGGGCACGCACATTGGCCGCACTGGGCGGCAGTTTGGAAACCGACGATGAGGCCACTTCGTTAAATGACTATGCCAAAAAGGCCATGGCCCGTAAAACCCCGGCCGAAAATTCACTGACGGTATTGGATATTGCTTGCAAGGCCTGCGTCAAAGCCCGTCACATTGTTACCGAGGCTTGCCAAGGATGTTTGGCACGTCATTGTCAAGCGGCGTGCAAATTCGGGGCCATTTCTATCTCAACCGAAAACGGACGTTCAAAAATTGACCCCGATAAGTGCAAAAACTGCGGTCAGTGTCAGGCATCCTGCCCGTACAACGCAATCACCTACGTTCCCGTTCCGTGTGAACAGGCCTGCCCGGTAGATGCTATCCACAAAGACAGCGACGGTTTTGCCCACATCAATTTTGATAAATGTATTTCTTGCGGTAAGTGCATGCAGGCCTGCCCGTTCGGGGCCGTCATGGAACGGAGCCAATTGGTAGACGTGCTGTGCGCCATTAAAGACGAACGCAAAGTGTGCGCTATGATTGCGCCCTCTATCGTGGGCCAATTGGCGGGTACACTGCCGCAAGTAATTACCGCCTTGAAAAAAGCCGGGTTTGACAAAGTAACCGAAGTGGCTCTTGGCGCAGATATCACTACCGAAAACGAAGCACGCGAACTGGCGGAACGGTTAGAAAAAGGGGCCCGGTTTATGACGACTTCCTGCTGTGCCGCTTGGGTACAAGCGGTCAAAAAACATTTGCCCGCCCTCAAAGAATATATTTCAGACGCCAAAACTCCCGCCGGCTATACGGCAGAAATTGAAAAAGCCAACGGGTTTACGACTGTCTTTATCGGACCGTGTGCTTCCAAACGCTTGGAAGGACGCGAGGACCCGAACATTGACTACGTGCTAACGTATGAAGAAATTGACGCCCTCTTACGGGCCCGCCATATTGACCCGGCCGCCTGTGAAGAAGCCACATTGGACCCTGCCATCTCCGCCGAGGGACGCTATTACGGGGTAACGGGCGGCGTGGCGCAAGCCGTGGAAAATGCGCTATCCGGGAAAATAGCCGTTAAAAAATTAGCCCTTAACGGGCTAGATAAAAAAGCCATGCTGATGCTTAACGCGTATGCGCAAGGCAAAGCGGGCGACTTCCAACTCTTGGAAGTGATGAGTTGCAAGGGCGGTTGTGTGGGCGGACCGTGTACGCTTAAAACGCAAGCGCAAGTGATTGGGGAAATTCAAAAAGTTGTAAAACAAAGCCCCCAGCAAAAGCCGATTTTTGCCACTCCTAAAAAATAAGATTTCCCGCGCAAACGCCGCAATTTTTGATATAATATATAGGAAACCACGAGTCATTATACGCGCGGCCACCACTCCGCGCCGTTAATTACAAAAGGTAGAAAAAACATGACAAAAACATTTTTACCTTCCGTCAAGGAAGTAGAAACTACCCGCAAATGGCACCACATTGATGCCACGGGTCAAACCTTAGGAAGATTGGCTACCAAAATTGCCGTTCTTCTGATGGGCAAACACAAAAAAACGTATACGCCTCATATGGACTGCGGAGACTTTGTCGTAGTGACCAATGCGGGCAAGATTAAATTAACCGGTAACAAAATGGAACAAAAGGTCTATTTTTCGCACTCCGGTTATGCCAAAGGCGCCAAAGAAACGCCGGTTAAACGCGTGCTAGAGAATAATCCTACCCGCGTATTGGAATTGGCTGTTAAACGGATGTTGGATGAGAACAAACTCCGCGCCCCGCGGATGAAACGCTTGCGCTTGTTCGCCGGCGAAGAACACTCGTTCACCGGACGTATGGGCAAATAAGGGGAATCTTTATGAACAATACGAAAGACTTAAAAACCGGAAGAAGAAAAACGGCCGTCGCGCAAGTGGCGCTTGCCAAAGGGAAAGGTGCTATTACCGTCAATACCAAAACGTTGGATGAATATTTTGGTAATCACACCCGCTGCAAAGCGATGGTAAAATCTCCGCTTGTTGTGACCAGTTTGGAAAAGGAATACGATGTAACCGCCAAAGTAAACGGTGGCGGTATTTCGGCCCAAGCCGGCGCGTTGCGTCACGCAATTGCACGTTCACTCGCGCAAATCAGCGAAGACATCAAAAAGACCGTTAAAAAAGCGGGCTACTTAACGCGCGATCCGCGTATGGTAGAAAGAAAGAAACCCGGTCAACCCGGTGCCCGCAAACGTTTCCAATTCTCCAAACGTTAATTGGAACCGAAGGAAGCATTTGTTTACACCCCCGCTTTTTGGCGGGGGTTTTTTGCGGAAAAATTTGATATACTGGTATAGGTATAATTTCTATAAATTATTTGGAGATATTATGGCACGGCCGCAAAAGGAAAACTTTATTCATACCCCCCCCCCGTCGGTGGGGAGGCCTTCCCACGTTGTAAATAATAACTCTGGTGTCATTGCGCACTTGATGCGCAATCCCTCCGCTTTCACGCTCATTGAACTTCTGGTAGTTGTCCTTATCATTGGCATTTTGGCCTCTATTGCCGTGCCACAGTACCAAAAAGCGGTAGATAAATCCAGATACACCCAAGCCATGACACTCATGGATACTATCTATAAAGCACAAGATGTTTACTTCTTAATAAATAACCGCTATACGTGGCATTGGGATGAACTGGGGGCCGATGTACCTGCCCCGCAATCCACTTCCGTCTCTTCCGAGACCGAGACCTACACCTACCAATGGGGATATTGTTACTTACACTATACGAGTTATGGGGTTTGCTATGTAAAACTGAGCAATAGCGAATCTGCCGGATACAAAATGCGTTGGGGATACAAGCACTCCCCCCAACATTTAACACAGTGCTGGGCCCGCCCTACCGCCAGCCAGCGAGCAAACGCGTTGTGCCAAAGTGTGACAGGTACAACGACGGGCTACGTGAACAGTGGCGGTGGATTTATGGCATATTCTTTTCATTAAACTTCCCACCAAAAAATCCCCACCTGTAAAGGCGGGGATTTTTTTGTCTAAAGAATCCTTTATAACAACTTGGAAGCCAAATCCGCCAAGCGGCTGCGCTCCGTTTTGGTAAACGTAATATGACCGTAGGACTTCTGCCCGCGCATCCGGTCCACCAAGTACGTCAGCCCGTTGGATTGCACATCCAAATACGGCGTATCAATTTGGTACGGGTCCCCGGTGACCACTACTTTGGTACCGTCACCCGCACGCGTGAGAATCGTTTTCATTTCGTGCGGTGTTAAATTCTGCGCGTCATCTACAATCATATACTGCCCCGGCAACGAACGCCCGCGCATATGGGTAACAGAAGCAATTTCAATTTTGCCGCTATCCAATAAATAATGCGCTTTTTCTTCGCCTTCATCCGGGTTTTTGCGGTCCGCCAAAAAGGCCAAGTTGTCATAGATGGCCCCCATCCAGGCCTCTAGTTTTTCTTCTTTTGTACCCGGCAGAAAGCCCAAATCCTTCCCTACCGGCACAATGGAACGGCACACCACCAACCGGCGGTAAGCATTTTCGTCCATGGTGCGTTGCAACCCGGTCGCCAACGTAATAAGCGTTTTACCGGTACCGGCCGTTCCCACCAAGGTTACAATGTCCAAACTGTCATCCAACAAAAGTTCCATGGCAAACCGCTGCTCTTTATTGAGCGGCTTAATACCCCAAGCCACCGGGTCCTGCCCGGATAACGGGTGCAGTACAAAATTTCCGTCATTAGAAATACGTCCGATGGCCGATTTTTTACTACCATCATCCGTTTTCAAAATAACAAACTGGTTGGGCACATACAGCTGGGGGTCCATCTCTAACTTTTTAGTTTGGTAAAACGTATCTATTTGGGCGGGCGTTACGGTGGCTTCCGTCACACCAGTGTATAATTCGTCCACGTTGACTTTATCACTGGTGTAATCTTGGGCATCCAGTCCCAGGGCTTCCGCCTTTAAGCGCATATTAATATCTTTTGTGACCACAAACACTGGGCGCGCATTCTTCTTGTAGGAACCTTCTTTCTTACCCAAAATATATGCTGTGTTCAAGATGGCATTGTCGGCCTTATTGAATGCCAACGACTGTGGCAACGCATTGGGTTTATCCAATACAATCTTCAACGTACCGCCGGTGGGAAGAGAAACTCCTTCGTTTAATTTTCCCTGGGTGCGCATTTTGTCCAACTCGCGCGAAACCATACGGGCATTTTTCCCGCGGGTATCGCTTTCGTTCTTGAAGGCATCCAGTTCTTCAATGACTGCCATGGGAATGATGATGTCATTATCTTCAAATGCGTGCAAACAATTAACATCATGTAGCAATACGTTGGTATCCAAAATAAAAGTTTTTTTCATGGAAATTCTCCTCAGTTTGACGGCATACCGCTATTCATAGTATAGACTTGTTAGAGCGGAAAATCAAGCGGTTTTTCCTGATAAAGTTAAATTAAACTGCCCCGCAAAGCGTCAAATGGGTTACAATATATATATGAAGTATTTATGCATACACGGCCATTTTTATCAACCCCCGCGCGAAAATGCCTGGCTGGAGGAAATTGAACGGCAAGACAGTGCCCAACCGTATCACGATTGGAACCAGCGTATTTGCGCGGAGTGCTATTCCCCCAATGCGTTGGCACGTTTATTGGACGGACAACAAAATTTAATTCAACTTACAAACAACTATTCCCGCATCAGTTTTAACTTCGGTCCGACGTTACTTTCGTGGATGGAGAAAAAAGAACCGGAAGTATATCAAGCCATCTTGGAAGCGGACAAAATCAGCCGCCAACGCTTTGGCGGTCACGGAAGTGCAATTGCACAAGTATATAACCACATCATTTTGCCGCTGGCCAACGAACACGATAAAGAAACCCAAATCAAGTGGGGAATCGTTGATTTTGAAAAACGCTTCGGCCGCACGCCGGAAGCATTGTGGTTAGCCGAAACCGCTTGCGATACGCCTACTTTATGCGCGCTGGCAGATGCCGGAATGAAATTTGTGATTTTGGCCCCCGGCCAATGCGCCCGCGTGCGGAAAATCGGCACGGAAAAATGGCAGGAAGTCGGCGCCGCAGTGGACCCCAAACGAGCGTATTTGTGCCGGCTACCTAACGGCAAATCCATCACTTTGTTTTTTTACGACGGCCCCGTTTCGCAGGGAATTGCTTTTTCGGATACGTTATCCTCCGGGGAAAAATTTGTATCGCGGTTATTCAGTGCTTACACCGAGCGGGAAGAGGCCCAACTCATGCACATCGCCACTGACGGTGAAACGTATGGGCACCACCAAAAATTTGCCGATATGGCCCTGGCCTATTGTCTTAAAAAAGTAGAAGAAACACCCGATGTGGAATTAACTGTTTATGGGGAATTTTTAGAAAAATTCCCGCCGCAATACGAAGCCCAAATCGTAGAAAACTCCTCCTGGAGTTGTTGCCACGGCGTGGAACGCTGGAGAGCCAACTGCGGGTGTAACTCCGGCCGGCCGGGGTGGAATCAAAAATGGCGCGGCCCGTTACGCACCGCGTTGGATTTTGTACGCGACGAAGGCATCAAAACCTTTGAAACACTGGGCCGGGAATATTTTAAAGACCCGTGGGCCGCCCGCAACGATTACATTGAGTTAATGATGGATCGCAGTTTGGATGCCCAACACCGTTTCTTCCTGCGTCACGCTACCGAAAAAGCCTGGAACGACCGGGCCGGGGCGCTGATGCTGCTTGAAATGCAAAAAAATGCTTTGTTTATGTACACCAGTTGCGGTTGGTTTTTTGACGAAATCAGCGGTATAGAAACCGTGCAAATTATGCAATACGCTTGCCGCGCGCTGGAACTCAACCGCCGGCTGACCGGCAGAGACTTAGAACCGCTTTTTATAGAAAAATTGGCACTGGCTCCCAGCAATATTAAAGAAATGAAAAATGGGGCCCGCGTATATGAGCGCTATGTAAAACCGCAAGCCATGCCGGCCGAAAAGATTGCCCTGCAGCACATCATTTCTCTCTTGGCTGATGCTCCGGTCAATCCGCGCCGTGCTTATGCATGTGAAGTGTTAGCGTTTGAACCCCGCAAAAAATCCGCTAACGGAATGCAATTGTGGGCAGGACATATCACGTTAAAATCCACCGTTACCTTACTGGAACAAAAATTTTGTTTTGCGGTTTTCCGCCGGAGCGCAGCCGATTTTCTGTGCACGGCCCAACCTGCCGGCGACAATGACGCAGCCGTTTTAGATGAACTGATTGATTTGTTCAAGGACCAACGGTACGAAGAAATCCAACCCTATATTCTGTCTCATTTTTCACAACAATACCCCGTGGCTTCTATGTTAAGCGACGTCCGCCGCAACGTCATGGAAAGTACCCTGAGCAAAATGGATGCACAAACGGACAAAGAGTTTTCCCGTTTGTTTGAAATACAATATCCCCTCGTGCGTGGATTGCAAGCCATTGGCGCGCCGATTCCGCAAAATTTCCGCACCGTGGCCGAGTTTGTACTGGCGGAAGATTTGAAGGCGGAAATCCGCGCCGCCGATATCAACATCGGAGCGTTGGAAGAATTGATGGAAGATGTTAAGGCACTGGGACTTAATATAGCGGACCGCATCAGCGAAACAGTGACGGAAAAATTGACCAACTTAGCATTTGCGTTTGCGCGAAACCCCGATGAAAAAACAACGGCGTTGAAACTCATGGAGTTTTTGAACTACAGTGATATTTTTGGGTTTACTCCCGACACGATTAAAGCACAGGAATTTGTGTTTTTGGGAATTGAAAGCCTAGGGCCGCAAGCCAAAAACAAAGCTATTTTGCGTGCGTTGGCACGGCATCTGAAAATTGCCCTATAATTAGGAAGCCATCTCTTGCTTCTCTTTTTTTTCTTTTATTTCTTTGAGCCGCTGTTGGGCGAAAGGTTCGCCCTCTTTGGCCGCTGTTAAATATTGCTTTAGGGCCGAGTCGGGGTTTTTATCCGTACCGCGGCCGGTAGCATACAAATCTCCCAACAGCGTAATAGCAATAGGGCTTCTGTCGTCGGCGGCAGCTTTCATAGTTTCAAATCCTTTGTGTTCGTCTTTGTCGGTACCGATTCCCCGCAAATAACAAATGGCCAAATTAACACGCGCTTCCAAATCTCCCGTTTTGGAAGCATGTTGGTACCATTCAAATGCTTTTTGGGCACTTTGCTCACATCCGGTTCCCGCATGGTATAAACCGGCCACCGCCACTTGCGCGCGGACGTGTCCGTTCTGGGCCGCCGTTTCAAACCAAGAAAATGCTTTTTGCGCATTACGGGGAACTGATTGACCTTTGTAGTACAACAGCCCCATTTGGTATTGGGCCTCGGGGTCGTTGTTAGCGGCTCTATCCAATAATTTTTTAACAGGACTATGCGCGTATTTTTGCAGAAAAAACCACGCCAACGCTAACGCAAAAATAGAAAGAATCCCCGTCCGTGCTTCTATAATCTCCATACAACCTCCCGCCGCATTTGGGCATTATTTAACCGGTACCAATTTTCGGTTCTCCAGATTATATACATCATCTGCGTAATCGGCCGCGTGTACATCATGCGTTACCATCACAATGGTTAGACCTTCCTGACGGCTCATTTGGGCAAAATCTTTAAACACCTGCACTTTGCGGGCCGCATCCAAATTACCGGTCGGCTCATCAGCCAACAATACTAAAGGCCGGTTGCGCAGGGCCCGGGCAATACTGGCCCGTTGTTTTTCCCCGCCGGAAACATCTGCCGGCAGTTTGTGACCGATATTTCCTAAACCAAATCTTTCCAGCAGTTTCGTGGCTTGCTTCAAATCGGGCTTACCGCAAAGGCGTGCCGGCATATCTACATTTTCCGCCAGCGAAAATTCCGGTAAGAGTCCGTCAAACTGAAATACAAACCCCATTTTCTGCAGCCGCATAGACGAACGTGCTGTTTCGCTTTTGAGTGCCGTGAGCTCCGCTCCATCCACAAAAATACGGCCGCTGGTGGGTTTATCCAGCATTGCAATTAAATTAAGAAGCGTACTCTTCCCCGAACCGCTGGGCCCTAATAACACGGAAAATTTCCCGCGCCGGAACGTTAGCGACACATCTTCCAGCACGCATAAATTTTCTTGGCCTTGTCCGTAAATTTTGGTTAAATGCTCCAGTGTAATCATAGTATCACCCGTAGCGTATCGCGTCTGTGGGATGTACGCGGGAGGCTTTTAGCGCCGGATATAAGCCGGCTAGCAAACAAATGAGGTAACTGCCCACCACCACCGCCACAATATCCCATCCCTGCATTCGGACGGGCACTTTGGTTAAATAATAAATGTCTCCCGGTAATTCCACAATATCAAAGGTGGCAATTACCCAACATAACAAACACGCCAATAACAACCCCAAAACAATCCCTAACGTAGCAATAATTAAAGCTTCACGCATAAAGATAGAGCGGATTTGCCGGGGGCTGGCTCCCATAGAACGCATAATACCGATATCGCGCAATTTTTCGGCTCCCAATAAAATCAAATTGCTGGCAATATTGAGCGAAGCCACCCCAATAATTAAAAATAGAATAATGAACATCATCGTCTTTTCCAACTTAAGGGCTGCATAAAGCGTGCTATTCATTTGGGCAAAGGTACGCACCGAATATCCATACCCGATTAAATCTTGAATTTGTCCGGCAACTTCCTCAGCCGTATTGATATTTTTTAATTTTACGGCAATCCCCGTCACGCCTTTTTCCAACCCTAAAAACTCACTGGCATACGGCAAAAGTGTATAGGCGATAGAGTGGTCAAATTCGTAATACCCGGTGCGCAAGAAACCGCTGATGCGAAAGCGCTTCATTTTGGGGAACATTCCTCCCCCGGTGGAAATGGATTGCGGGGAAATAAGCACTACTTCATCATCTATATCCAAGCCCAAACTATCAGCCAGTTCCGTACCCAACACCAATGGCGGCGGGGCATCCTTTTCCCATTGCGGCGTAAACGTGCCCTCTGTGAGCGAGGAAACCAACGTATTAATGTTTTTCTCTTGCTCCGGATCCAACCCCCGAACGACCAGTCCCAAACTTTGGCCCTCGTAAGTGATAATACCCTGCCCATAAATATGCGGAGCAGTGGCCTGTACCAAGGGAAGTGCCTGAATTTGGGCCATTTTTTCTTTATAAACAGCCGGGGTCATCTTTCCGAAAATTAAGATGTGGCTTTGGGCACCGATAATTTTTTCTTTAATATCGGTTTGAAAACCGTTCATCACGGATAATGTAGTAATCAAGGCCGCCACGCCCACGGAAACGCCCGCCACGCCGATAATTGTAGTAATAAAAGCGAAAATACCTTGACGGCGCAACAGATAACGCAGGGCGATAAAATATTCAAAAGTCATAGAGATATTGTACTAAATAATCCAAAAAACCCGCCGCCTTTGCCTTATTTATCAACGACAGCCGGGCGCGGGCCAATGATAGAAAGAACTTTAAAAGCTAACAAAAAGTCGGCTTTTTCCACTTCCGAAAAACGCTTATTTTCCGCCAGGAATGCGCCGGCCGTTTTGCCGTTTTCATTTTTTAAATCACAATCTGCACCGGCCCGAACCAATACCTTTACCATTTCCGGCTTATTAAATTGACACGCCAACATCAAGGCCGTATATCCCTCCCTACTGGCCTCGTTGACCTGAGCCCCGGCCGCCAATAACTGCTGCAGAACATCCGGAGAAGAACTGTACCGGGCCGCCCACATAAGGACGGTCTGTCCGGTCGCTTCTTTGATGTTCACGTCAGCCCCTACCCGCAACAGATGCCGTACCATTTGTGAGTCCGCATCATGCCGCAAGGCATAAAACAAGGCAGTCCGACCGTACCGGTCTTGTTCGTTGATATCGTTGGCACGCCGGATTAAACGCAGTTGCGCCTGTTCGTCTGTTTCTTGCTCAAAAGAACGCATCAAGCGGGTAGCTCCGCGTTCATCGGCCGCATTGGAACGATAGCGGTAAAAAAAACCACCGCTGAACAAAAGCAGGACAGCTCCTACAATAATCACAAAATTTTTATTCATACTTGTATTGTATCACTTTTTCGGCGCGGGGCTATACCAATTTGGTAAAATATAAGTAGATTACTGATTAAAAAGAGGTTTTTTATGGCAGAAAACACACCCCAACATACCCATTCGTTGGATGAAATTATCAAACAACGCTACGCAGAAGTAGCCGAGATCCGTTCCTTAGGTATTTCCCCCTATCCCAACCGTTGTGAAAAAAACGTTTCTTGTTTGGCGGCTAAAGAATCGGCTGAAAATACCGAAGTATCCACTGCCGGGCGTTTGGTCCAATTGCGCCTGATGGGAAAAGCGGCTTTTGCTCACTTGCGTGATTTTTCGGGCAAGGTACAACTATACGTGGCCAAAGACCAAGTAGGCGAAGAACCGTACCAATTTTTTAAAAAACATATCTCCGTGGGCGATTTTATATCCGTCAAAGGACACATATTTGTTACCAAAACCGGAGAAAAAACCATTAAGGTAACTGCGCTGACGTTACTCTCCAAGGCCATTCGCCCCATGCCGGAAAAATACCACGGCCTGCAAGATACCGAGGTCCGCTTCCGCAAACGCCATTTGGATTTGATTGCCAATGAAGAAGTAAAAGAAATTTTTGTCAAACGCGCCAAAATTATTTCTTCTATCCGCAAAACCTTGGACGAAAAGGGATTTTTAGAAGTGGAAACCCCGGTGTTAAATCCGTCTTCGGGCGGGGCCATTGCCCGGCCTTTTGAAACGTATCACAACGCACTTAAAATGCCGCTTTATATGCGTATTGCCTTGGAATTACACCACAAACGGCTTATTGTAGGCGGACTGGACAAGATTTACGAAATCGGCCATATGTTCCGCAACGAAGGGATTGATACCACCCACAACCCGGAGTTTACTATGATGGAACTGTATCAAGCCTACGGGGACGTCAACACCATGGCAGATTTATTTGACGAAATTTTAGGAAATGCCGCCAAAGCCATCGGCGTAGAAAAAGTACAATTCCGCGGTTATGAAGTAGATTTACGCCCGCCGTTTAAACGCTTATACATTCCGCAAGCGTGGCAAGAAAAATTCGGGCGCGACATTCACGAAGTGTTGAATGGCCGTCAATTCAACCGCGCCAAATTGGAAGAAGTAGCGCGGGAACAGGGCGTTAAGTTTACGGAAAACGATAGCGACAGTACCCTTTTTGATGAATTGTTTGAAGGGAAACTGTTAGCCGATTATCACAACCCGGTTATTGCACTAGATTACCCGACGGCGGTTAGCCCGTTTGCCAAAACGAAGCCCGGTGATCCGGAATTGGTAGAACGTTTTGAAGTGTTCGTCAACGGTCAAGAACTCGGAAACGCCTATACCGAGTTAAATGACCCGGCGGACCAACTCCAGCGGCTCAAAGACCAGGCGGCTGCCAAAGCCGCCGCCAAAGGCGAAGATGCCGAAAATGCCGACATCCTGGATGGTGATTATATTGAAGCCTTGGAAAGCGGTATGCCGCCTACCGGCGGGATGGGAATCGGCATTGACCGGGTCATTATGATGCTGACGGGGCAAGATTCTATCCGCGAAATTATTCTGTTCCCCACTCTTAAAAAGTTGGAAGAGTAACATCCCCGTATGTTTCCGTCTTTCTATATCCCCCGGTAAAACCGGGGGATATTTATTGGCAGACGGACCTTCGTTATACAAAATAACACATCCCCGGTGAACCCAGGGATGTACCCTATCTAAAAACGCTATCACCGTGAAGCGGGTGTTTTACGCACTGTAACTTTTTATTTGGCTCCCGCCGCGCGCAATAGGATGACGATATCGATATAGCCTTTCCCGTTTGCCAACATCAAGGCAGTCCGACCGGCGCCGTCTTTGGCATTTACATCCGCCCCAGCGGCTAACAATACTTTTACTACTTCGTCATGGCCTCTCAGACTTGCAATTATCAGGGCAGTCCAACCGTCCTTGTCTTTGGCGTTTACATCTGCCCCGGACGCCAATAAAACTTTTACAGTTTCGGTTAGCCCTCCTCGACTTGCAATTATCAGGGCAGTCCGACCGTTCTTGTCTTTGGCATTTACATCCGCCCCAGACGCCAATAAAACTTTTACAGCTTCAGTTTTCCCTTCTTGACTTGCAATTATCAAAGCAGTCCGACCGTTCTTGTCTTTAGCATTTACATCTGCCCCAGATGCCAATAAAACTTTTACAGTTTCGGTTTTCCCCGTGATGCTTGCCTCCCACAAGGCAGTCCGACCGGCGCCGTCTTTAGCATTTACATCTGCCCCGGCAGCTAACAGGACTTTTACCACTTCAGCATGCCCTTCTCGACTGGCAATTATCAAGGCAGTCCGACCGGCGCCGTCTTTGGCATTTACATCCGCCTCAGCGGCTAACAGGACTTTTACCACTTCAGCATGCCCCTCTCGACTGGCAATTATCAAGGCAGTCCGACCGTCCTTGTCCTTGGCGTTTAAATCTGTCCCAGACGCAATGTGTTCTTTGACCCATTGTAAGTTACCCGCACGGCTGGCCTCATGCAAGGGAATCGGCTCTTGGCAAGCCACGGCAAACAGGCCCATAATAAAAAGGAAAATTATACTCTTCAACCAACCGGACTTTTTCATACAAAAATCCTCCAAGAAAATGGTTTATTTACATTGTAACAAAAAAATTACCTAGCGAAAGTTAAGCCATGTGTACGTTCCCCACAACAAATAATCCGGGCCTCACGTACGTGAGGCCCGGAATCAAATCAACTCAACTGCTTTACTAAAAACTCCAGTGTGGCGTGAACGAATCGCCCGGCAAATCGGCTAACAAGTGCGGGGCACTTCCGTCCATATCCATCATATAGAGTTGCCGTTTTCCGCCGCGGGTAGTGGTAAACGCAATGAACCGTCCGTCAGGCGACCACGTGGGGTCTTCGTTAGACCCGGCATCCGTCGTCAAGCGGCGCAGTTGCGTACCCGTTAAATCTACTAGGAAAATATCCATCGGATGGTACGGGTCTTCACGTCCGGAGAACACAATCCACTCCCCGGTGGGAGACCATTGCGGCGTATCTGACCAGTTAAAGTTCTTGGTCAACGGCCGCGTCTGCCCGGAAGCCAGTTCCATCACGTAAATTTGCGGATTACCGGCCCGGTTAGATACAAACGTGATATACTTTCCGTCCGGAGAATACGAAGGAGAACCGTCCACCGACGCTTTGTTGGTTAAGCGTTGTTTGGTGTGGGTTTCCAAGTTGTACATATATACGCTGGGGTTACTGCCGCCCGAACTGGTAAAGACAATCGCTTTCCCGTCCGGAGATACACCGCCAATCAGCGACAACCCACCGCGGATAATCACCGGGGCAATCTTGCCGGCGCGCAAATCAATGGCGAAAATATCCGGATTGCGGTACTTATAAGTAGTATAGTAGATACGTCCATCTTTAGACCACCGCGGCAAGAGGGCAATGCTCTTGTCGTTGGTGAGTTTTTGCAAATTTTCGCCGTCGTAATCCACCATATAAATTTCTTTGTGCCGCGTGGCGTTATTGGCAAATGCAATCTTCGTATCTGCAATACCGCGCTTCCCGGTCAGTACCTGGATGACCTGGTCCGAAGCAATGTGCCCCAACCGGCGCAAACTGCTCTTGGTACCTTTAAACGCCTTGGAAAAAACCGGCTGTTTAGTGGACAAATCATATACGTAAATCTTAATAGTGAAATACGGATCGGCGTACATAATATCGCCCACTAACAAGTAGCTGGCCTTCGCGCGTGCCCATTCTTTTAAGGTAGCGCGAAGTTTTTGGGAATCAAAAGCAGGACCGTTCTCTTTAATCTCAAAGTAGCGGGCAAACAATAAATCTCCGCGTATGACCCCGCGGACTTCTTCGGCCGCTTCTTTGCTTGGGGCCGAGTCGGAATGGAAATCCGGCATACCGATGGCCGGCAGGTGTTTATCCCCCGCCGACGTAATACCAATAAACACATCGGATTTGACCGTCTTTCCCATTGCCGGCAAGACACTCACACTTACCGCCGCTATCGCCAACGCGATTAAGAAAACGATTCTTTTTTTCATGCGTAAATCCTCAGCCTATCGTACTTTTACCCGTTCAGCTTAGCCAATTCGGCCTTGGCCAATTTGGCTTCCGGCGCGGTGGGAAATTCCTGCACGATGGACGAAAGATACTGTTTGGCTTCGTCCGTTTTTCCCAACGGCAAAATGCTGCGGGCGTATTTCAAGCGCGCCGTAGCGGTCCATTTACTCTGCGGGAATTTTTGTAAAAGCGTGGCGTACGCTACCGCAGCCGGACGGGTTTGTCCAGCGGCCATATACGCATCACCCATATACATGTAGGCCCGTTCTACGTTCTCCGCTTCGGGGTAACGTGTCACATACAACTTAAATCCCGTTGCGGCCGGTTCATAGGCCCCTTTGTCCAGGTGATTCTTGGCTTCGGCAAACAAATCGGACGGTAACAACGTGGCTACCGGCACTGTCTTTTTGGCAGCAGCTTTTGTTTGCGTTTTAGCCGCAGCAGCCGTTTCTTGAGGTTGGGCCGCGGCGACCGCTGTCATGTCATCCAACTTCGCCGATACCCGGGATAATTGCGTATCCAGTTGGGACAGGTTCTCATTGGAGATCATTACATTTTGGGACACTTCGTCAATCTTTCCGGCCAATTCCGCTTGGTTAGATTGCATCTGCACAATTGCCTTGTTGAGTTCCTGCATTTGCAGTTTCAAAGTGCCGATATCATTCTGGCTGGTGAAAGCCACGCAGCCGGACAGCAAAAAGCCCGATCCGGCCACACAAATGAGTCTGAGTAAGTTTTTCATGCGCGTTTCGGGCTCCTTGCCAAAAACAATTTATTTGACGCTAAGCAGCGTATCCGCGCGGCGGTTTTGCGCCCAGCAAGCCTGGGTGGATTCCGTGCAAACGGGTTTTTCTTCCCCGTAGGAAACCGTGACAATGTTAGCAGCCGGAATACCCAACCGTACATAGTTGGCTTTCAATTCATCGGCGCGTTTCTGGCCCAACGCAATGTTGTAAGCGGTGGTACCTCTGTCATCGCAGTTCCCTTCAATGGTGACCGTGTAGCGGGCCATGGCAGCAGCCGATTTGATGGCTTGCACATTGGCTTCTACAATTTTGCGGGCATCAGCCGTCAAGTTGGCTTTGTCTAAACCAAAATACACGGCACCGAGCGCAATTTCTTGCGTGGCGTACGTAGTATCGGTTTCTACAACGGTACCATCTTCGGCGATTACCATTTCAGCACCGGATACGGCTCCCGTTCCGGCGGTCAAGTCGGCATTAGCGTCGTCTTTGACGTTCTTTTGACAGGCGGTCAGGCCGGCAGCTAAAGCGAAAACTAAAACAACTTTCAGTAAGTTTTTCATTCTTTTCTCCGTGTTAGATTTGTACTTCCCGTATTATTACTATACCAACTTTTGACGTTTCGGTCAATGGGGTTTTTGCGGAATTTACCCTGACGGATATGCCCCCAAGGGACCTGTACATACATTAACTAAAAAAAGGGTCTCTTGTCAAACTGCCCCCGAATGCGCTACAATACCTTATATGAAACCCATGTTATTTTTAGTAGTAGTAGCCAGTGTGCTTTTTTGCGGTTATGCTTACCAGCGCACCGTCAGCGAGGGAAGTTTTAGTATCTCCGGGACTGTGGTAGTGCCGGATCACTTGCTAAACGTAGCCCAATCCAACAACAATGCGTGTGCTATCATTGTCAAAAACGAGGTGGATATTCCCATAGCCATCAAGCGCATTGTGGACCCTACCTTTCCGTTGGATTTCACACTGGATAAAGAAGATTTGCTCACCGGAGACATCAAGGGGCCGCTAACCATTGAAGTACAAATCAACAAGCATGGGCAATTAGGGGTCCTTAAACAAGGTGACATTTTCGGTTCATATAGCCGGCAAATACAACCCACTACCAAAGCCATCATTATCTTGGCCGACAAGTCCATGGGCAACGTAAAGCGCGAGTACGTGAAGGGCAATTTCTTCCGTTCTGCCGCGCGCTAAAATACCGGTTTGCGCCGTTTTTTACCGGTTGGTAAACAAAGGGGAATCTTTATCACTTGACGTGCTCCCCAATATAAAGCAAAATATAAGTATCCTATATATATGAGGAATCTTTTATGAAGCCACATTTTTTTACATTAGCCGCCATGATACTGGCAGTTCCGTTATACGCTCAAACAGAATCCGGCGAATTATCCCGGCAAGATGTTTTAGAAATCTTTACGCAATTTAATCCTTCCGTCCTGGAACAAGCCCGGCAAGACGAATCATACCGGGACATATGGGAACAGTTTTTAGAAAAGTATCACGTTTCCGACACCCCCACCAACCGTTGGGATCTTATCGCTTTGGCGCGGAATTTTGACAATTCGCTTCGTCTCAATACCGCCACGAACATCTACCAACAGTTGTGGTTGTCAGCCAAATTATCGGGGCAGGATATTTCAACAGCCCGGCAAGTGTTTCGGCAAGATGTTACTTCGGTAATGGCTCAAGTATGGGCAGTAACCGTGTGTCTGCGGGAATACCAACTGGACCAAACGAAAGAAGCCCAACGGGCCTTGTCCCAAACAGACTTGTCCGCCGAACAACGAGCCGAGCAGAAAACGGCATATGCGAACGAAATACAACGCTTACGCACCGAAATTAAATCATTAAAGAAAAATCCGGGAGAACGAGTTTTGGCGGCAGCCAATCAGTATATTTCCGACGTGGAAAAACAACTCTTGCAAGCGAATTTCCAAACCCGTGCGGCCGCACAGCAAACCCAAGAAGCACACCAAACGGCCAACCTGCAAGTAAAACATAAGAACAAAAAGCCGGTGGCTAAATAAATCCACCGCTCCTGCGGGAGCGTTCTGCCTTCTTATACCTATTTAACCCAAAGGAAAAAATATGTTACGAACTATTATTGATAAAATATTTGGCACCAAAAGCCAACGCGACTTAAAAAAGATTCAACACTACGTAGATGCGGCCAATCGTTTTACCGGCCAATTTGAAAATCTTTCCGATGAAGAACTGAAAGCAAAGACCCAACAATTCCGCGACCGTTTGGCCAAAGGCGAAACGTTGGAGGACATTTTGCCCGAAGCATTTGCCGTCGTGCGCATTGCGGCCCAACGCGTCATTGGGTTGCGGCCGTACGACGTACAATTGTTGGGGGGCATTGTGTTACACCAAGGTAAAATTGCGGAAATGCGCACCGGGGAAGGAAAAACACTTGTAGCCGTTTTACCGTCCTATCTCAACGGTCTTACCGGCAAAGGCGTACACGTGGTCACCGTCAACGACTACCTGGCCCGGCGCGACCGGGAATGGATGGGGCCCATTCACGAATTTTTAGGTTTAACCGTCGGTTATATCAACCACGATATGGACAGTCAAACCCGGCGCGAAATGTACGCCAAGGACATTACCTATGTTACGAACAACGAGTTGGGCTTTGATTACTTGCGCGACAATATGGTCATCTCCCGTGAGGACCGCGTCCTGCGCCCGCTTCATTACTGCATCGTTGACGAAGTGGACTCTATTTTAATTGACGAGGCCCGCACCCCACTCATTATTTCCGGTCCGTCGGAACAAAGCACCGATAAGTACTATATTGTCAATCGGCTGATTCCTTCGCTCAAGGTTCGTTTGATTACCGAAAATGATGAAGTGAAAGCCAAATACGAAGGAAAAAATTTGGACGAAGGATATGACGCGTTGGTGGACGAAAAAGCCCATACCGCCTCACTCACCGAAACGGGTATCGCCAAGGCCGAGAAATTTTTAAATGTGGCTAACTTGTACAACGATGTGGAATCGGAATGGGTGCACCACATCAATCAAGCGTTGCGCGCACATTATCTGTATAAAGTGGACGAGGCCTATGTAATTAAAAACGGAGAAATCGTTATCATTGACGAATTTACCGGACGTGAAATGCCCGGCCGCCGTTGGAGCGACGGATTACACCAAGCCGTGGAAGCCAAAGAAGGTTTGCAAATTAAAGAAGAAAACCAAACACTGGCCACCATTACTTTCCAGAATTTCTTTAAGTTATATAAAAAATTATCCGGTATGACGGGTACTGCCATGACAGAGGCCAACGAGTTTTGGCAAATCTATAAATTAGATGTAGTGGAAATCCGTCCCAACAAACCCTCCAAACGCATTGACCACCAAGATGTAATTTATTTAACCGAACGCGAAAAATTTAAGGCCATTGCCGACGAAGTAGAAAGTTTGTGGAAGCAAGGCGCACCGGTACTGGTAGGTACGCGCTCCATTGAAAAGTCGGAAAAATTGAGCCGCATGCTGCACGCCCGCGGCATACCGCACAAGGTACTTAATGCCAAATACCACGAGATGGAAGCCCAAATCATCAGTCAAGCCGGACGCAAAGGAGCCGTCACGGTGGCTACCAACATGGCCGGGCGCGGTACGGATATTGTGTTAGGCGGCAATCCTGCTTCGCCGGAAGAACAAGCGGAAGTCGTAAAACTAGGTGGGCTACATGTGATTGGGAGCGAACGTCACGAATCACGCCGCATTGACAACCAATTACGCGGACGTTGTGCGCGTCAGGGCGATCCGGGTTCTTCGCGCTTTTACATTTCATTGGATGACGAACTGATGCGTTTGTTCGCCAATACCACCAAAATGGCAGCTATTTTAAGCCGCATGGGGATGAAAGAAGGGGATGCCATTGAACATGGCCTCATGACACGGCAGATTGAAAGTGCCCAACGCATGGTAGAGGGCAGAAACTTTGATATCCGCAAACAATTGTTGGACTACGATAAAGTGATGAACCAACAACGTACTGCCATTTACGGGTTGCGTAACGCAATCTTGGACGGCGAAAGCATGACAGAACGCTCGCTGCAGATGATGGAAGAAGTGGTGGAAGAAATTGTGGAACAATACTATTTCCCCTCCCACCCGCAACGGAGTGATTTTGAAGCACTCAACGTTAACCTGCGCCGCTTTTTCCCGTTAGAATTTGCCTACCAGGCCGACACAGTCGGCCGCCAAACGCACGAAGAATTGGCCGCTGACATTATGCGCCAGGTAAAAGAATTATACCAAACGCGCGCCGATTACTTCGCCGAGCAGGGTATTAACTTTGCGGAAATTGAACGCATGCTCATGCTGCAACTCATAGATGCGGCGTGGAAGCAAAACTTGTACGAATTAGACCAACTGCGCAACAACGTCAGTTTGCGCGGATACGCTCAAAAAGATCCCTTGATTGAATATCAAAAGGAATCGTACAAATTGTATACGGCCATGCTAAACCGGATACGTGACTTAATGGTCAGTTATATTTTCCGTTTGCAATTACCGCCGCGCCGTACACCGGCCCAACGGGTCCAACAAGAAGCCGCGGCCAAAAATCCCGACGGAGCGCAATCGCCCAAGCATATCGGGCGCAATGACCCGTGCCCGTGCGGGAGTGGAAAAAAATACAAAAAATGTTGTGGGGCTAACTTATGAGATCAAAAATCAAAGACATATTCTTACTCGTCTGCACCGGAGTCATTCTGGTGTTGCTGCCGGTATTTCTCTCGCGTAACAAACCCATACAAATGGATTTACCGATCCTGACGCCCGAAGAAGCACCCAAAGAGGCACCTAAACCGGCGCCGCCGCCTGTAGAACAGCAGCCGGCACCAACTCCGAAGATCAATAAACTCGCCGTTTGCGAGGAAGATGAAGACTGCATTATTGTAGATCAAGATCCGTGCGGTTGTTTAAGCGGACCGGAAGGGGTAACAGCCATCAATGCTTTGTACACATTGGAATTTAACGAGCAACACGCCGGAGTGATCACCAAGGCCTGCCCGGACGTTCCGCCCAGTACTGAACGGGAATGTAGCGAAATGGCCCAAGCCGTCTGTATCAATAAACAGTGTAAAATCGTATATTAACACCGGGAAGTATTATGGCTGATTTACCCAACGATACCACCCTGCATTATGCCATCTGCTTTGATTACAAAAAAGCGGTACGGCTGGTAGGGCGGTATCTTTTTTTGGCCGCGTGTTCCTTCGTAACGGCCTGGTTGGTATATGCCAGTTTCCCTAAAAAATCTATCGCCATGCTGGCTTGGATAGCCTGGACACCGTTTATTTGGGGAGTATCTAAACTTAAAGGGTTTTGGTCCTCTTTTTTTTACGGCGGATTTACCGGGTTTTTATTCCATAGCGCACTGTTGTATTGGGTTTATTACACCTGCGTACACGGCGGGGGTTTATCCGTAGGACTTTCCGTCGCGGCGTGGCTTGGACTAAGTGCCTTGCTGTCGGTGCAAACCGCTTGTCTGGGCGGCTGTTGTTATTACCTCAAAGAAACCGGCCCCTTCTTTCCTTTTTTAATTGCCTGCGGTTTTGTAGCGTTGGAGTGGTTGCATCAACTCATCGCTTTCTACGGAATCGGTTTTCCTTGGTTTATGTGGGGATACACTCAATGGAACGTACCGGCAGCCTTGCAACTGGCCGCTTATGCCGGCACATACGGAGTGGGTTTTGTTTTGTTCTGGACCAGCGCCTCACTCGGTATGGCTTGCTCTACCCATCAGTTAAAACACCGTTTGATACACGTTTTAGTGGCGTGCGTATTGTGTATGGTCACCTTCGGTTGGGGGAAATACCGTCTGGCCGATGCAACCGCCCATCGCCCTTCGTTACTAAATCTTTCGGCAGCTTTGCTGCAACCCAACATTGACCAGTACAAAAAATGGGATCCCGCTTTTGAACAAGAAATCACAGATACGTTGGCCGAACTGGGCCAAGAAATTTCCGACAAAAATATCCGATTGGCGGTCTGGCCGGAAAGCACTTTGCCGGGCGATTTATTAGACGAAAAATACTTTACCCTGATGAAGAATATTTCTTCCACTTCCGCTTCCTTTCAAGTGATTGGTTCGCCGGTATATCAGGACCGTGTCCCGTATGTGGGGGCTTATTTAATGGCTCCTTCCCGAGATACGTTGCAATACTACCGCAAGGTCAAACGGGTTCCGTTCGGGGAATATTTGCCAGCGGCCGGTTTGGTACGCAGTCTATTCCCGCAAGCCGATATTTTGGGCGAAAACGGGGATTTCTCGGCCGGTCCGTTAAAACAACCGTTACTTAATGCGGACGGCGTACTGCTGGGTAGCACTATTTGTTACGAGGCCATTTTCCCGCAAATATGGCAATACCAGACCCGGCAAGGAGCCAAACTCTTTGTCAATCTCACCAACGATGCCTGGTTTTTTGACACGGCGGCCCCTTACCAACACTTATCCGCCAACATCTTACGCGCGGTAGAAACAGGCCGGCCTGTCTTGCGTGCGGCCAATACCGGGATTTCCGCCGTCATCTCTCCGCTGGGACATTTGGAGCAACATTCCGATTTATTCACCCGCACCGTATTGCACGCACGAATACCGTTAATGACGGGAACAAAACAAACTGTTTACACCCAGTACGGAGACTGGTTCGCTTGGGTATGTGCCGCCTTGTTTTTTACCGCACTAATTTCCTCCATGGTCTTTGCCTATGAATAACATTGAATTTAAAGACGTTGAGCAACAATTAACAAATTTAACCGAGCGGGTCCATAAAATCAAAACGATTGATGATATAGACGGGAAAAAACAAGAAATTACCCGCCTGGAAAAGCAATCGGCCGACCCGGATTTTTGGAACAACACCCAAAAAGCCAAAGAGGTAAGCCGCCAGTTGGATTTTTTAAAACGCTCGGTAGAAACTTTCTATTCCCTGGAAAAAAAGGTAGAAGACGACTGCGCTCTTTTTGATTTATGCAAAGAAATGCAGGACCAAACCGAACTGGCTGCTTTGCACGCTTCGCTACAGGAAACGGAAAAACAAATCACGCAAAAAGAAAGCGAAATCCGTCTCTCCGAACCCAACGATAAACTCAACGCTATTTTGACTATTCACGCCGGAGCCGGCGGCACCGAATCGTGTGATTGGGCCCAAATGTTGGTACGGATGTACACCCGCTGGGCCGAACAACACGGCTTTAAATTTTCTATACTGGATGCCCAACCCGGCGAAGAAGCCGGCCTCAAAACCTTAAGTGCTATGATAGAAGGCCCCTTTGCTTACGGCTATTTAAAAGGAGAAAACGGCGTACACCGTTTGGTACGGGTTTCTCCGTTTGATGCCAATGCCCGGCGGCATACTTCTTTTGCCTCGTGCGATGTACTGCCCGATATTGACGAGGATATCAACATTGAAATTCCGGAGAAAGACATCCAGTTGGAGACTTCCCGCGCCGGCGGGCACGGCGGGCAAAACGTAAACAAAGTGGAATCGGCTGTACGGCTGTTACACATACCTACGGGGATTGTAGTTTCCTGCCGCATTGAACGCAGCCAATTGCAAAACCGCCAAACAGCCATGAAGATGTTAAAAGCCAAATTATACGAGTTGGAAATGGATAAAAAGCGCAGCGAAGCCGAAAAACGCTACGGACAAAAAGGGGAAATCGCGTGGGGACACCAAATCCGTTCGTATGTGTTTATGCCGTACCAACTCGTCAAAGATTTGCGTAGCGGATATGAAACCTCGCAAATCACCGCCGTTATGGACGGCGACTTAGACCCGTTTATTTTAGCCTATCTAAATTACGAAGCCGAACATAAAAACTAATGGCCGCCGGATTATACATTCACATCCCTTTTTGTAAACAAAAGTGCAACTATTGCGACTTTGCTTCCTTTGCCGGACAAGAAAACCGTATAGAAAATTATTTAACCGCCTTACGGCAAGAAGCCGCCCAACATCCCGCTGCCAATTGCCGCACGTTGTATGTGGGCGGAGGAACCCCCAGTTTGCTCTCGTGCTCCCAACTGGAAAAATTGATTGCTTTAATTGAAACGCACGCCGCCCCTATCCCGGCCTTTACAGAAAGCACGTTTGAAGCCAACCCGGAAAGCCTACCCCCCCAAAAAATTCACCTGCTCCACTCGGCCGGATTTAACCGCTTTAGCGTGGGATTACAAAGTTTTAACGATGCGGAATTGCATACGCTGGGACGTGTTCATTCCGTCGCTGATTTTTTACGTGTTTGGAAAGATCTTCGTGCCGGCGGAGTCGCAAATATCAATGTAGACCTTATAGCCGGACTACCCGGCCAAACGGCAGAAAGTTTCCGCCAAAGTCTCAATCAATTACTGGCTTTAGCACCGGAACACATTTCCGTGTACGGGTTACAAATTGAAGAAGGCACTCCGTTTTTTGAACAGGGATTTGTGTGCGACCAATTACTCATGCGTGCCATGTTGGAAGATACGCGCAACCGGCTTATCCAGGCCGGATATCATCATTATGAAATTTCCAATTTCGCCCGGCCCGGTTACGAAAGTAAACACAATCTGAATTACTGGCAGTACGGCAAATACACCGGTTGGGGCAGTGCCGCTGCGTCTTTCAACGGCCGTACCCGGAAACAAAACATCTCCTCTCTCTCCCAATACATCCAATGCATAGGGGGACATAAAGACCCGGTCTCTTTTTCGGAAACGCTTACCGGAAAAGCACGGGAAGGGGAAAAATTAATGGTGGGACTGCGCCAATTGGACGGGGTCGTATTAACCCCGGCCCAACACCGCTTTTTTAATGAAGAAATTCAAAAACATCTTCAAAACGGGCTTTTAATCAAAGACGGCAAAAAAGTAAAATTAAGTGAAGAGGGCTTGTTTTTAGCGAACGAAGTATTTTACAGTTTTGTAGCTCCCTTTGAGGACCCATGAAAATTACCGCTATCAAAACCGATTTATTTCACGCCCGGGAAGATTTACCGGCATTTATCGTACGGCATCTTTCCGCTTTGCCGGACCGAACGGTATTGGCCGTAGCGTCTAAGTTGCTTTGTCTGTGGAAGGGGAAAATCATACCGTACGTTTCCGCCCAACAAAAGGATGATTACATCCGCCGGGAAAGCGAATGGGCACTAAAAACTCCGCAAGCCTGGTTAACCGTCAAAGACGGTATGGTGATGACAAACGCCGGGATTGATGCGTCCAATGCGGACGGGCAACTCCTGTTACTCCCCCCCGATTGTTACGCCCTAGCTGCACAGTTACGCCACACCTTGTGCCAAAAATGGAATATCCAAAATTTGGGAGTCGTCATCACCGACAGTATGATTTTACCGTTCCGTTCCGGCGTCATAGCCGCCGCGGTAGCGTACGCGGGCTTTAACGGAGTAAGCGATTTGCGCGGCACCCCGGATTTGTTCGGGCGGAAACTGGAAGTAACGCTTGTCAACCGGGCTGACAGTTTGGCCACTGCAGCCGCTTTATGCATGGGAGAAGGTAACGACCAAAAACCTTTGGCTGTGGTGGAGCAAGCCCCCGTAGAATTTGTGGACGAAGTGCCCCCAAATGAAATACAATATTCTAGAGAGGATGACCTCTATGCCCCGCTTTTTAAAGCAGTGGGATATCAAACAAGGAGCAAGAAAAATGATTAAGAATATGTTGACGGAATTTAAAAAATTCGTAATGCGCGGCAACGTGTTGGACATGGCAGTCGGTATTATTATCGGCGGAGCGTTTACAAAAATTGTAAACTCCATGGTAGCCGACGTGATGATGCCGCCCCTGGGATTGTTGATTGGAAAAGTAGACTTCAGCAATTGGTTTGTAGTCATTAAGCAAGGCACAACGGCTGGCCCCTACACCACAATCGCCGATGCACAAGCCGCCGGAGCCACCACCATGAATTTGGGGTTGTTCCTTAATGCCATTATCAGTTTCGTTATCGTGGCTTTTTGTATCTTTTTACTTATCAAAGCCATTAATAAATTAAACGCTACTAAAAAAGAAGAAGAAGCGGCAGCTCCCACTACCAAAAAATGCCCCTTCTGCTGCAGCGAAATTGCGCTGGAAGCGACCCGCTGCCCGCATTGCACTTCTGAATTAAAATAATTAAGTCCGCGCGGAAGAAAATTTTTCTTCCGCGCTTTTTGTTTTTATTGGGAGACAACTCATGAAACGGATGATCTTTTATACAAGTTTGTTATTATTGGCCGGCATAGCCGCAGCGCAGGTAAGCGTCATTTCCGTTACCGACGAAGCCCAATACAAAAAGAAGGAAGAATTTTCCCATACCTTTGAATACTTCATCCGGCCAGACAACCCCCAATTTAAACCCGGCAAATGCCAGGCCACGCGTATCACCCGCCGCTGGTTTGCTACCGCTGCCCACTGTGTGCAATCTTGCCAAAAAGGGTGCCTGATAGAAATGGATTTATTGGAATATCCCGTTTCTGCCCGTGCCCGTGTTCAGCATACCGCGCAAAAACCGGCTGTATTTGCCAACCCGGATTTTTCCTATAACGTGTTTGTCAAAAATGATTTTGCGCTCATCCGCTTGGACTTGGACCATACCCCCCTGATTTATTATAACCGCGGGAACGATCAAATTCCTCCCTTTGCCCTAACTCGTCAACAGTTTATGAATTTTTTGGAACACAACCGCAAAGCCAGCAGTGCATTCCGCCGGGTGCAAAGCCCTTCCTTTCCGCCCTTACTGGTATTTGATGACGGAAATTATTTATTGGAACGTGAGTTATCGGTCATTTCTATTTTTGACGGCCAACGCAACGTACGGCAGACTTCTCATCCGGTACACTACGTAAAAGAATTGGGATTTGCTTTTACCGAAGATTTCGGGATTGTTCACGGAATGAGCGGTTCGGGCGTTATGAGCAATACCGGGGAACTGGTGGGAATCATTTCCGGCATTTTACAAAAAACACAAATTACTCCTACCCCCTCCCAACAGCAAACCGAATTTCAAAAAACATTTATGTTCTTCGCCTTCAACCAAGCAGCCGTAGAATTTATGAAAAACGTCATGGGAAGTGATTTTTATAAACTGGACCTAAAGGATGCCTATCCCGGTTACGTTTCCAAATCTCGGAAAAATTACAAAGAAATTATTGACGGCATCCGCCACATCAACCTCCCCCCAAAAACGCCTAAACCTGCGGCGAAATCTCCGCGGGTAAAATAATTTTTCCCCATTTTCCAGCAATTTTGTTACAATAAAAGCATGTACACGAAAACCGGATTTACATTGATTGAATTACTTGTCGTAGTCCTCATCATAGGCATCTTGACGTCTATTGCCGTGCCGCAGTATCAAAAAGCTGTGGAACGTTCTAAGGCTGTCCAAGCTCTTACGTGGCTAAAAGCGTGGCGGAATGCCACCGTACAATATCACCTAGCCAATGGAAGTTATCCCCAAACTTTTGACGTCCTTAGTTTAGGTACCGCTTGGACCGGTACCGAAAAAGGATGCACTTGGGGATCTGCTTATATCAAAGACACGCGCTCCAATAACGATTGGTCCTTCCAATTATATGACGCGGAAGATGGACACGCTCTGTATATGACGCGTCTGACCGGAAAATATAAAGGGAGTGGATTTAGGATTGATATGTCCTCTGATAGTTCCGGAAAAATAGTTTGTATGGAACGATACAGCCACGGAATCATCTTCGGGCTGGCAGAAGGTAGTTATTGCGAGCAAATTATGGATGGAACCCGGGTCAGTTGGGACCGTGGCAATTCCTATACCTTCCGTGCATACAGTTTGCCGTAAATAAAAATTTCTTTCTGTATTCAACAAAATAAATCCGGCCCAAGGCCGGATTTATTTTTTATCTCAAATGACTTTCTATTCTTCCTTTTGGGACTTCCGCCTGGCGGCACGTTTAGCCAAACGTTCGGCCTTGGTGGCCCGGCGTTTGTAGCCGGCGTGCTCGGGCTGCGTGGGAGCTTCTTCGTCCAAGTCGCCGTTCCATTCAAACTCACGTCCGCCTACCACCAGCGTATCTCCGTCCTGCACGCCCAGTTTATTTAACGCTTTTTCCAATCCGATTTTTTTGAAAATTCCTTTCAGCCTCGCCACCGCTTCGGGCTGGGCAAAGTTTGTCATGGCGATAAATTCTTCTATCTTTTTGCCCTTGATGTAAATAATTTCGTCCTCACCGCGTTCTATGGTAAAAATGGGCTCTACTTTGTGCGTCACCGCTTTCTTTTCTTCCGGTTGGCTGATTTCTACCGGCGTGACGGCCAGAATTTTGACGATTTCATCCAACACCGCCGGCACCCCTTCCCCCGTGGCGGCCGACATCAAAAAGACTTTCTGCTTTTTGAATTTCTTTTTTAGTGTTTCATACACCTTTTTTGCAGACGGTAAATCCATTTTATTTACCGCAAGCAGGCGCGGCTTGGCCGCCAATTTTTTATCAAACGCTTTTAATTCTTTTTCAATAACCTTAACAGATTCTTCCGCACTCATTGTATCAAATCCGTCCGGATCCACCAGGTGCAATAACACCCGTGTGCGTTCAATGTGTTTTAAGAATTGATGACCGAGCCCTTTTCCCTCGCTCGCTCCCTCAATAATACCGGGAATATCAGCCGTAGCGAAACTGATTCCTTTATGTAGCGTAACCCCCAAATTAGGGTTTAACGTCGTAAACGGATAATCGGCAATGCGTGGGCGCGCAGCGGAAATACGGCTCAAAAAAGTGCTTTTCCCCGCGTTGGGAAAACCTACCAATCCCAAATCCGCCAATACTTTTAATTCCAAAATGAGCGTAGCTTCCTGACCGGGCTGACCGTTTTCGGCAATGTGCGGGGCCGTATTATTACGCGTTTTAAACGATTGGTTCCCGCGCCCCCCCATGCCGCCTTTAGCGGCTACAAATTGTTGGCCGGGCTGCGTTAAATCTACCAATATTTCTCCATCTTGGCGTACAAGGGTACCGCAAGGAACGCGGACAATTCTATCCTCTCCGGCACGACCCGTTTTGTTATAGGTGCCGCCCTTTTCTCCGTTTTGGGCTTCAATGTGCGGATTATACGCCAATTCCAAAAGCGTGGTTAAATTGGGGTCGGCCTCCAAAATAATATCGCCGCCTTTCCCGCCGCAACCGCCGTTAGGTCCGCCGAATTCAATAAATTTCTCGCGGCGGAACGACAAACAACCGTCGCCGCCTTTTCCGGCGGTGATATAAATTTTAACGCGGTCTAAAAAACTTCCCGATTGCATAGATCCCTCTACTTACCTTGCGTGTTTGCCAGTTCGGCAGCGATTAACTTTTTGGACAAACGCCGCTTGGCCTTCGCACGCGTACGTTTGACCTTCGTGCGTGCGCTTGTTTTAGTGGCGTTGTAAGCCCATTCATCTTGTACGACGTGTAAATCTTCCTGTTTCATAACAAAAAAGCGGCAGGATAACCCCTGCCGCTTTGTATGGCCAAAAATTTATTTGTCCGCTTTCTCGGCGGCCGGTTTGGCTGCTTTTTTAGCGGGTGCCTTTTTGGCAGCGGGCTTTTTGGCCGCCGCTTTTTTTACAGGCGCTTTTTTGGCTGCTTTGGTTTCCGCAACTTTGGGGTACACGGAAATTTGTTGTTTGCCTCTTCTTACCCATTCAAAGGTAACCACACCGCTTACGCGGGCGAAAAGGCTGTCATCACTGCTGCGCGTAACATTGGTACCGGGCAAGAATTTGGTACCACGCTGGCGCACGATGATTTCCCCAGCATTTACAAACTGGGAGCCGTAGCGTTTAATACCTAAACGTTGGCCGTGGCTGTCTCTTCCGTTAGAGGAAGAACCTTGTGCTTTTGTATGTGCCATGGTTTATCTCCCGATTTATAACTGGATATCCGTGATTTTAATTTGCGTTAAGTATTGTCTGTGCCCTTGGGTGCGTTCGTACCCTTTTTTCGGGCGACGTTTATAGACAATCACTTTTTGACCTCTCAGATGTTTAACCACCTGAGCGGTGACCTTGGCCGCTTGCGCGGCTTTGGTATCTGCTGAGGTACTGTCTTCGTCAGCGGCCCACAGAACTTTCAGTTCTACGGTGTCTCCCGCTTTCGCGTCCAGTTTTTCAACCTGCAGATCTTGACCGGGTTTTACCCAGTACTGTTTTCCACCAGTTTCAATAATTGCGTACATAAGTTTTTTCCAGCGAAATTTTCCGTTTAGGGAAATTTCGCTACTATAATTATAGCATAAATGAAGGGGGAAACAAAATCACTTTTTGGAAGAAATACCCTCCACCCACAGAGGATACGTTAATTATACTATTTTTACCAAAAGCCCAAAATTTAATAGAATATAGTATATAGATTTTACATATGCCCACAACCATGAAAGAAGACTATTACAAAATCCTCGGCATTGAGCGTAGCGCCACCGAGTCAGAAATCAAATCGGCCTTTCGCAAACAGGCCATGAAATATCACCCCGACCGCAACCCCGGCGACAAACAAGCCGAGGAGCAGTTTAAGAAAGTCAATGAGGCGTTTTCCGTCTTGTCCGACCCGCAAAAAAAGCAAATGTACGACCAATACGGTCATGAAGGCGTAGCCGGAGCCGGTGGATTTGGCGGATTTAATGCCAACGGTTTTGGGGACATCGGCGACATTTTCAGTTCTGTATTTGGTGACGTCTTTGGTGGCGGTTTTGGCGGTACGCGCCGCGGTGCGCCGCGGCCCCAACGCGGGGAAGATCTAAAATGGGATGTTACCCTCACGTTGGAAGAAGCATTTGCCGGCAAAGAAATCCCCGTGGAATATACCCGTCTGGATAACTGTTCCGCCTGTGACGGATCCGGGGCCGCACCGGGAAGTGCGCGCAAAACATGCCGCTCGTGCGGAGGATCCGGTGTAGTAACGTACTCCCAAGGATTTTTCAGCATGCGTCAAGTCTGCCCCGACTGTGGCGGCAGAGGAACGGTTGTGGAAAAACCGTGCAGCGCTTGCCGAGGCAGCGGTACCCAACGGGTCAAAGAAAAGATTACGGTGAAAGTTCCCGCCGGTGTACGCAGCGGGGTTACGTTGCGTGTATCCAACGGCGGAGATATTGGCACAAACGGCGGCGGCTTTGGTGATTTGTATGTAGAAGTACACGTTAAAGAACATAAAATTTTCCGCCGCGAAGGCGACGATCTAGTTTTAGATGCACAAATCACGTATCCGCAGGCCGTGCTGGGCGGTAGCATCAAAGTACCTACTATTGAAGGCAAAGAAGTGGAACTGGATATTCCCAAAGGCACGCAATTTGGTTCCGTATTAAAAATGCAAGGTAACGGGATGCCCAAACTCGGCAAGAAAGGATTTGGGGATTTGCGGGTCAACATCCAAATTGAAGTACCCAAAAAACCAACGACCCGGCAAAAAGAACTTTTGGAAGAACTGGCCAAAGAAACAGGCGGCAAGAAAAGTTTTTTTAAAGAGTTGTTTGGTTAATCACATCTAAATTCGGCTATCTGATTCTCAACTATTGCTGAAGCGGCTTACCCGGTCGGTTCGCCCGGCTATACTTGCAGCCGCAGTACGTTTGCTGATACAACTGAAATTCTTTGATGAGCGCACGGCGCAATTCTTCCAACCCGTCTTTGCGCCAATCCCGTGCCCAATAAGGTTTTCCCACCTTTATCCAAGCCCGGCGGGCAGCCGCGTTGACTTGTCCTAAATCTTTATAACGCGATACCCCCAACACCGAAGTCAACGCATCAAAATGATGTTCTTTGGCATATTCCTGCGCCTTGCATAAACGCATATAAAAACACACCGCACACCGCTTCCCGCGTTCCGGTTCATTTTCCAAACCGCAAACGGCTTTCTCCCATACCGCAGGTTCATACGGGAGTTC
This sequence comes from Candidatus Avelusimicrobium intestinale, assembly GCA_902765225.1. Taxonomy (GTDB): domain Bacteria; phylum Elusimicrobiota; class Elusimicrobia; order Elusimicrobiales; family Elusimicrobiaceae; genus Avelusimicrobium; species Avelusimicrobium intestinale. The sequence goes on along the minus strand of CACWYV010000001.1, from coordinate 428,751 downwards.
CGCAAACTGTGCGCCCAAGGCCCGGCATACGCGCGCTTGTTCGTCACGCCGTTTTTCATATTCGGTTTGCGGGAAAATATTGGGATTATAAAATAGCACCGTCACCGCCGTACCGCTTTGCACAAGATGTTTAATAGCAGCACAGGAACACGGCGCACAGCAAGAAAGTACAAGTAATTTTCGGTATCCCATAGTCGTCGGAACGGAAAGAAATTTTACGGACGGGGAACTTCGCAAATGAGCGGACGGTCGGTATCTTCAATAACGATGTACTGCATTTTCCGGTGCAGTCCTACATCCACAGGGATGAAATGAGACTTGGAATCCACCACAATATGGTCCACCTGCGTATGACCGATCACCTGCCATATCGGACTTTGGGTATACGAGTGAACCAAGTCCGTTAGATCCTCCCAAAAAATTCCACCGAATTTATCCATACCGCTACGGCTGACACTGATATTGAAAATAGGGTGTTTGAAGAACTGATGTTTAATAGATTCCCGGAAAATTAAATTGATTAACACGGCTACGTTGTACGCGTTGGCATCTTCCAACTGCATTTGAAAAATTTTATACAACCGCCGCGTTACCCCCGCGTGGGTAAACAGAAAACCTTTGTAGGCGTATGCTCCGCGCCATTCGCCGGATAATACTTTCTCCGTCAATTTATCACGCAAGGCAACGGCTTCTTCCCCTTTTAAACCGGAAATGGAGAAATTGGATAGTAAAATTTCTAATTCGTGATTTCCCACCAAACGAATTACTTCCCCGCTGGAATTCGCTGCTTGCTTTTGGATTTTATCCAACAGTTCATCCGCCTCTTTGGCCCGGGGCCCGCGGTCAAACACATCCCCCATTTGAATCAGCGAATCGTGCGAGCCCGTCCAATTGAGTTTATCGTCAATCAGTTTGGCATGCTGCAAGATAGACACAAACGGCTCAAACTGACCGTGGATGTCTCCTACTACCACCAAGCGTTTCTTCTTTTTGGATGAGAACATAAACATTTTGCCCGCACAAATAATATAATATAGTGTAGCAAATTTAAACAGAAGATATACTGTGTATGCTGATTCCTTTGGAAGCCAAATTAGCTTTGAAACAAGAGGTAGGGTCATCCAATGTGCAAACGGATGAACTGGCTTTATTGCTCAATTCCTATGATTGTTCGCTTTCGCGCGGCAAACCGGACCTGGTAATAACGGTAGAGCGCACGGAGCAGGTGGCTGCCATTGTCAAAATTCTATATAAGTTTCACATTCCGTTCGTCGCGCGTTCCGCGGCTACTAACCACGCAGGAAGTTGCAGTGCGCCTTCCGGCGGAGCGATACTGAATTTGGCTCCGTTAAATCACATCATAGAAATTGATACTAAAAACCAATGTGCGTGGGTGGAACCGGGCGTCATCACCGAACAATTGCAACACGATTTGCGACCGTTGGGATTTTTCTACGCGCCGGATCCGGCCAGCAGTAAAGCGTGTACTATCGGCGGGAATATGGCTCAAAATGCCAGCGGAGCCCGGTGCTTGAAATACGGCGGCACACTGGACCATATTTTGGCTGCGGAAGTAGTCCTTCCCAACGGGGAGACACTGCTGCTGGAACGGAAAACAACCGGCCCGGATTGGATTGGCGTGTTAACCGGTAGCGAAGGAACCTTAGGAATTGTCACCCGGATAAAGGTAAAAATTTTACCGTTACCCGTCACCGTTAAAACGTATTTAATTACATTTCCCTCGTTAGAATCGTGCGTACAAGCCGTTTCCGATTTGGTCGCGCGGGGCGTGATTGCCCGTTGCATGGAAGCCATGGACCAATTGACTGCCCGGGCCATTGAATCTTTTGCCCGAGCCGGATATCCGATAGATGCCCAAGCCGTGTTATTACTGGAATTGGACAATGCCCCGGAATTATTGGGCCAGGAGGAAAAAATTTTACAAGCTGTCTGCCGCGCGAACCAAGCCCAACAATTTATCCCGGCCAACAACGAGGAAGAAAGAGCCCGTTTGTGGAGAGGCCGCCGCGCTGCCTATGCTGTAATGGCCCGGTTGGCTCCCAACGTACTGGTCTGCGACGGTACCGTTCCGCGCAGTCAACTGCCGCGCACCTTGTTACAAGTGCGCGAAATTCTACACCGGCACCAAGTGAAGGCCAGCTTGCTTTTTCATGCGGGGGACGGCAATTTTCATCCGCAAATTATCTTTGATGAGCGTGATACGGTCCGCACCAATCAGGTGCGCCAAGCCGTTCATGGCATACTGCAATCCTGCATTGAACAAGGCGGGACTATTTCAGGCGAACACGGCATTGGTTTAGAAAAACGTGACCGGATGATTTACTTGTATAGCCGCGCTACTTTGGATCTATTTGCCCGTATCAAACGCGCCTTTGACCCGGAAGGGTTGGCCAACCCTTTAAAAATTATTCCGCCCGATTATCTGAAAACCGCCGGCACTACTGCTCCGCTAACCGGGGAATTATTGCAATTATCCGAACAAATTAAAAAAGCGCAGCAGGAACGCCGTTCCGTAGTCGTTACCGGGAGAAATTTAGTTTTCCAAACTACCAAACCCGCCCTTTCCACACTAGGGCTCAACCGCATTATTCACATTGATTTGACCAATTATATGGTCATGGCTCAAGCGGGCGTGCCTTTGCACACCTTGGTGCAAACGCTCCGTTCGCACGGGGTGTATAGTGTCTTACCGGATCTACCCGGCACCCTGGGCGGAGCTTTTTCATCCGGCTGTTTCCCGGGGTTTTACGCCCACGTAACAGGCATTCGGGCATTACTGGCAGACGGTTCCAGTGTGCGCTATGGCGGGAAATTAACCAAAAACGCGGCCGGATATAATTTGATACGGCTTTTTGCCGGGGCGCAGGGAACGTTGGGAATGGTAACGGAACTAACGTTCAAAATCTATGCGCTGCCGTGCACGGTATTATCCCCATTACCTGCGCAACCGCTCGTAAAAAGTCCCTTGTGGAATGCCGTCAAGCGGGAAGTAGACCCGTATAACGTGTTTGCCTGGCCTCAGGAGGAAACCCGATGACCTCTCCCAAAACAGACACATCCATGCACCAATTACATCAAATTCATACGGCTATGGGCGAACGCAACCTATACGATTCCGTCTCCTACTGCAACCGTTGCGGCATGTGCGCACCGGTATGCCCGATTTACCAAATTCTTCCTCGGGAAACAACTTCTCCGCGGGGCCGCAACCAATTACTGCGCTTATGGTTGGAGCAAAAAATCAAACCTTCGTTAGCGGATAAAACATTGCTGGCCTTACTGGAATCTTGCACATTATGCGGCCGCTGTAAACAGATGTGCGCCGGAGACATCCCCACCGCCGAGCACGTGTTGGAAATGCGCCGGATGTTGCGTTTATCCGTATTGCCTTCGTTCTTGCAATCTTTCTTGCAACTGCGCGGTTCACATCCGTTTTTGTTTTCTCTTGTCGCCCGGCTGGGAATTTTTTTACGAAAGGTCCACCTTATTCAAATCATGCGCACGCTGCGGATAACCCGGCTATCGGCCTTCAAGTGGTTGGCCCGGTTGGATGATTTATTACCGGAACAAGTGGTTCCTTTGGAACGTAAATTTTTTCCGGTTGTAAAGCAGGCGGCACGCTTTGCAGTTACCCCCCCGGCGTGCATCTACCTTCCCTCTCTGGAAGCGGAATGGATTTTGCCGCAATTAGCCCGCGACACTTACAAGCTGTTGCCACAACCGGTCCTTGTCTGGCGTCACACAGCCAGCGGGCTCTTTGAATATGTGTACGGCGACTTGGCCAGAAGCCGCCGCTTGCTATGCCGTCTGATAGAGCGCCATGAACGCACCGAAAACGGTAAATTACCTTTAGTTACAGATAGCATAGATGTTTACCTTTTTCTAACCCGCGCCGGACAGGTTTTGTCCGGACAACCTGCCTGGGAAGAACGCGCGCGCCGTTTTGCCGCTCAAATCCGGTTTGTAACTGACTATCTGCCAGCTACGGAAAAAGTCCCCTCACGCCAACGGGTACAGTTGGAATGTGGTGCTTTATTTGAACGGCAGGGCAAACCTTTTACACAAGCCCGACAGATTTTATCTACCCTTTTTGGAAAAAATTTTGTACAGTGTTCTTATACCGATACAGATATTCCGGCTTTCGGTTACGGGTTTACGTTGCACAATCGCGCAGCGGAAATTGATTTCAAAACGGTAGCAAAAATTGCCCGCACGAAAACAAAAAGCGTTTTTACGTTATCGGGCCTGGCTGCTTTGGAAATGAATCGTTTGCTAAAGCAATTCTATCCGGCGGCAGAAGCGAAACATATTGTACACGCAAAAAGGTAATTACATGCAAGAACCCATGCCCGCGCAGAGTGGCAAACTGACGGCAGAAGAAAAATTACATTTGTTAGTAGATTTCGGCGCACGCATTTCGTCCGAATTGCACCTGGATAAACTGCTAGATATTATCGCTCAACAAATCACCCACATGTTAGACGTAGGTCGTTGTACCATTTACCTCAAAGACGAAGACACCAACGAACTTTGGTCCAAAATTGCACAGGGAAAAGGCCTGGAACATACCGAAATCCGCCTCCCTCTTAACAGTGCGGGCTTTATCGCCTTGGTTGCCCGTACCGGCCAAACCATTAATTTACCCAACGCCTACGAAGACCCCCGCTTTTCTATGGACGTAGATATCGTTACCGCTTTCCGCACGCACGCCACGATTGCCGTTCCGCTTAAAAACAACTCCGGTGATGTATTAGGTGTCTTTCAGGCTTCTAATAAATCGGACGGAACCCCATTTGATAAAAACGATGAAGGATTATTACGGCTTTTAGCGGCGCTCGCTTCGGGTTCCATTGAAATTGCCAAACTATACGAGGAAGTCCACGTAGCCCAGTTGGAAACGATTTACCGTCTGGCCGTCACCGCCGAATACCGCGACCAACACGACACCCGCCAACACCTCAAAAATATCAGCATTATTTCCTACCTGTTGGCTCTGGCGTTGGGGATGAGCAAATCGGAAGCGGAACTCATTAAAAATGCCAGTCCGTTACACGATATTGGCAAAGTGGCACTGGCCGATAACATTTTACTTAAACCCGGTAAATTAACCCCGGAAGAATTTGAAGTAATGAAATCGCATACTATTTACGGCGGACGCATTCTGGAAGGAGCGCACTCCAAAGTATTACAAATGGCATATAAGATGAGTTTATTCCACCACGAAAAATGGAACGGTTCGGGATACCCTAAAGGGCTTAAAGGAGAAGAAATCCCACTGGAAGCCCGCATTGTAACCGTAGCCGATGTGTTTGATGCCTTGTGCGTGTCGCGCGTGTACAAGAAAGCGTGGAAAACCGAGGAAGCCCTGGCTTACATCAACGAACAAGCCGGCCAGGCGTTTGACCCTAACATCGTAGAAGCGTTTCTGAAAGTTTATCCTTCCGTTAAGCGGTTGTACTCGGTCTCTTCCCCCCACCCAACGCAGCAACCGTCTTCTGCTACTAATCAAACAAAACTATCTTAGTTTTACCCCAAAAGGTCCCCGGCCACTCAGTTCGCCCCACCTTTTCGGGCGATAAAAATACTACAATATAGGAGTCCTTTTGGCTTTCAACCTAAAGTACAATTTTTCAATTGGTGAGGTTATGATGGAAAAAGAGACCGTGTTAGTAGGTTTAAGCGGTGGGGTGGATTCTGCCGCTACCGCCGTATTGCTTCAACAACAAGGATACCGCGTTATCGGGGCTACCATGCAAGTATGGGATCCTTCCTTGCCTGTTCCGGTAGGAGAACATCAAAAAAACGCCTGTTTATCGCCGGAAAAAGAGGATTTAACGGAAGTCCGGCAAATTGCCAAACAATTAGGGATTGAATACGCAATCATAGATTGCCGGGAGGCCTACCGCAAAGCCGTGCTGGACAATTTCCGCTCCGAATATGCGCAAGGCCGTACGCCTAATCCGTGCGTGTGGTGTAATTGTTTAATTAAATTCGGGGTACTTCCCGCCGCGGCACGGGCCCAAGGAATTTCTTTTGATAAATTTGCCACCGGCCATTATGCCCGCGTCTGCTATGATAATCAGACCGGTAAATACTTACTAAAAAAAGCCGTAGACTCTTCCCGTGACCAAAGTTATTTCCTGCACCGGTTGGGCCAAAAACAACTGGCACAAGTACTTTTCCCTTTGGGTGAAAAAACAAAACCGGAGATCCGCGAAGTAGCCCGGGCCGCCGGACTGGCCGTAGCTGACAAAGAAGACAGCCAGGACTTTTATTGCGGGGATTACAATGATTTACTCAATTTCCCCAATCAACCGGGTGATATTATTACAACCGATGGAAAGAAAGTAGCCAGGCACCAAGGCATTTGGGGTTACACGATTGGCAAACGCAAAGGTCTGGGCATTAGCGGGTTTGCGGTTCCGATGTACGTGGTAGAAATTGATGCTCCCAAAAATCAGGTCATCATCGGTCCCAAAGAAGCGCTGTATAAAAACGAACTAACGGCACAACGCGTGTGTTGGGTTAGCGGCCAGCCACCGGCCCATGAATTTGATTGTGAAATTAAAATCCGCAATTTACACCAACCGGCGCGCGCACACGTTATACTCCGGGAAGATGGGAACATAGCGGCCCGCTTTAACGAACCGCAACTATCCATTACGGCGGGGCAAAGTGCCGTTATGTACGACGGAGAAACTGTGCTAGGGGGCGGGATTATCGTATCAGGAACAACCGCTTGACGGTTTCAGGAAGTTTACTCTCCGAGTAGAGAATGACAATCTTCCCCATTTTTGTTATAATAAGAGTACCTGGTTGTTTAAGTAAAAAGAACCCGGGACGCAAGTTCCGGCGTTTTTATGAATTTCGGTAGGGTGGCTGAGTGGTCAAAAGCAACGGTCTGTAAAACCGTCGGGCTACGCCCTACATAGGTTCGAATCCTATCCCTACCAAAATTTAACCCCGCGCAAGCGGGGTTTTTTTGTAGGAAAGCAGGGCAACTGCTTGCCCTGCGTTGGGATGCTGCACTCAACAAAGTCTATCCTAATTTTACCCACCTTCAGATAGTTTTTTACTACAATATTGTTATGGCCAAGAATGAGCAAACCCCTTTAATGGCACAATATTATCATATCCGTTCCCAATATCCCGGAATTGTGTTGTTTTTTCGCTTGGGCGATTTTTACGAAATGTTTGATGAGCAGGCTAAAGAAGTCAGTGCGTTACTGGGCCTGACGCTCACAGCCCGTAACGGGGTTCCTATGTGTGGCATTCCGTACCACGCCGTCAACAATTACATGGTGCGTTTGTTGGCAGCCGGTAAAAAAATCGGCATTTGTGAACAAACCAGCTCCGTGACCGATAAAAATTCTAAACTGTTTGAACGGCGTGTCACCCGCATCATCACCCCGGGAACGGTGATGGAAGACTCGTTGTTGGACGCCAATCAAGCCAACTATTTAGTCAGTATTTGCACCACTCCAACCGGGTGGGCTTTAGCCTGTGTGGAAGTGTCCACCGGCGAATTTTGGGCCAATCAAAATGATAAAGATCCGGCTTTGGCCAACTTGGCTGCGGCTCTGGCCACCATCAACCCGGCCGAAATCATTGGAGATAAAGATACGCTGGCCTACCTGCAACAAAAAATAGTCTTACCGGCTACGCTAACGCTCAGCGAGCAACCGCCTTTTGACGGAAATTATACACTTCCCGCCCAATGGCCACCGCTGCAAACTTGGAAAGGCAAACAACAAGCCCTGGCCTGTGCCCTGCAAATTGTCAAATACCTAAACCTAACCGAACCCAATTTCAACAAAGTGTTAATTCCGACCTACCGGGAACTGAAGGATTGTTTGCAAATGGACGAAAACGCCGTCAATGCGTTGGAACTAGTCAAAAATCAAGACGGTAGCCGACGCGGAAGTCTGTGGGACCGATTGGACCGAACCCGTACCGCTATCGGAAGCCGTAAACTAAAAGAATGGCTTTTGCACCCGCTCATGGACTTAACTGAAATCTCCCGACGGCAAGATTGTGTAGAAAATTTTTTCAAAAATCAATCGGCCATAGCGGACCTAGGCGCACTACTAGAAAACATTTCCGACGTGGAGCGTATTATGACGCGCACCGCTACCGGCACAGCCTCGCCACGCGATTTGGCAGGGCTACGTACCTCTTTGTTGCACGTGGATGCCTTGGCCCGTTGGTTTGAAACATACCCGACACTCACCCCACACTTGTGTGAGGATTTCCAAACACACCGGCAATCGCTACAGGATATGTCCCGCCTGTTGTATGAATCCATAGAGGAAAACCCTCCTCTCCGTTTAAGTGACGGCGGCATTATTCGCGGCGGCTATAATGCCGAGTTGGACGAACTCCGTTCACTCAAGCAAAACAGCAACGCGCGTATGGAAGAAATCTGTGCACGTGAACGCACTGAAACAGGTATCCCCAATATGAAAGTGGGGTATAATTCCGTATACGGGTTTTATTTTGAAGTTTCCAAATCGCAACTCTCCAAAGTTCCCTATTCGTATGTGCGCAAACAAACGCTGGTCAATGCCGAGCGATTTATCACCGAGGAACTCAAGCAACTAGAAGATAAAATTTTAAATGCCGAGCAACGTATTTTGCGTTTAGAAAGCGGTTTGTTTGATGAAATCCGCAAAACGCTTTCCGCCCAAATCAATCACGTCAAATCGTTTGCGCAAATCATATCCGAATTGGATGTTTACCACTCGTTAGCCCTGGTAGCTCTAAAAGAGAACTACGTCAAACCCGTCGTAGATAACGGAACGGAAATCCACTACCAAAACGGCCGTCACCCTTTGGTAGAAGCCGTTCTGCCCGCCGGAAACTTTGTTCCTAATTCGCTTCATATCGGTACCCCGGACTTGCAAATTATGCTCATCACCGGGCCCAATATGGGAGGAAAAAGTGTCTTTTTAAAACAAACAGCTCTCCTGGTAATTATGGCCCAGATGGGCAGTTTTGTTCCTGCGCAAGAGGCCCACATCGGCGTGGTAGATAAAATCATGACGCGTATCGGCGCGCATGACGCCCTGAGCCGCGGTAATTCTACTTTCATGGTGGAAATGAATGAAACCGCCCATATTTTATCTTCGGTTACACCGCGCAGTTTAATTTTGCTGGATGAAGTGGGCCGTGGGACTTCCACTTTTGATGGTATTTCCATTGCGTGGGCTATTGTAGAATATCTGCATAAACCCCATAATGGCCCAAAAGTGCTGTTCGCTACCCACTATTTTGAGTTAACGGATTTAGATAATAAGTACAACAACGTATGCAATTACCACGTAGAAGCCCGCGAATATCAAGACGAAAACGGACATAGCAAATTGGCGTTTCTGTACCAAATTCTGCCCGGAGCGGCTGACCGTTCCTACGGGATACACGTGGCCGAACTGGCCGGGCTGCCCGCCGCGTGTACGGTACGCGCGCGCAAAGTACTCAAAGATTTGGAAAGCAAACAAGGTGTTAAAATTTCCGCTAAGGAAAAAGATATGGTAAAAGATTTGTTTTCATCTCCCATTGTAGAAGAAATCAAACTCACCGATACGGACAAACTAACTCCCTTAGCGGCTTTGCAACTCATTTGCGAATGGAAGAAAAGAATCCATGAATAACATACACGTTTTAGATGAACAAACCGCCGCCAAAATTGCCGCCGGAGAAGTTATTGAACGGCCGGCGGGCGTGCTTAAAGAACTGTTGGAAAATGCTGTGGATGCCGGAGCTACCACGGTACGCATTGACGTAGAAGGAGCCGGTAAAACACTCATCCGCATCAACGACAACGGTTGCGGGATGAACGCCGACGACCTAAGGGCCTGCGTTCTGCGTCACGCCACCAGCAAAATCAAACAATTCAGCGATTTGGAACAACTGCACACTTTCGGTTTCCGCGGGGAAGCCTTATATTCCGTAGCAGCCGTCTCGCACATGACACTTACCAGTTGTGCCGGAGAAGGGGAAGGAACACGCCTGGAACTGCACGGCGGGAATATCGTGTCCCAAAGTCCGGCCCCGGCCATCAAGGGCACAACCGTAGAAATACGGGATTTATTTTTCAACACACCGGCCCGGCTCAAATTTTTAAAAAGTGATTCTTACGAACGCGCTTGCTTACTTAAAGTAATAGAGGAAAGCGCCCTGGCCAATTGGGCAGTGGCCTATCGGGTATATATCAACGGACGGGAAGTGTATAATCTGCCCGCGCAAACCGATTCCGCCCCGCAAGCCGTCCGACAACGTGCACGGGCCATTTTGGGAGAGGAAGTCGCAGACAGCTTAATCTACAAACAATTTGATCAGATGGGCCTGGAATTATTTATAACGCCCAACGAAAAATTAGTTAACGTGCGGGATATGCAGTACATATTTATCAACCGCCGGCCTATTGATTGTAAGACGATTCAACAAGCCATTTACAAGGCCTACCAAAATGCCCGCCCCAAAGACCGGCATCCGGCTTTTTTGGTATACATGAACGTGCAACCCGGAGACTTTGACGTCAACATCCACCCGCAGAAACGCGAAGTCCGCTTTACAAACGAAAACCAACTGTTTGGGTTTATCTTGCACGCCGCCGGGGAAACTATTTTCTCTCACACCCAGCCGGTGCAAGCCGATATCGCACCGGATATTTCCTTGCCCACACCGGCCCAACCGGCAGCCGCTCATTTGTTTACACCCACGGCTCCTGTTGCAACTTCGGTTTCCGCACACCCGGCAACTGTCGGCAAACCGTCGCCGGATGCTTCTTGGCACCACCCGTGGGAAAACAAAACACCTGCCACCTTGCGCGAAACCGTAGCGCCGTCCTGCCCGGTTACGACCCCGGTCCAACCGGCACCTCCCCTACCCGCACAAACAGCCAAAAAACCCGCAACGGACAATCCCGCCGACGCAACACCGTCATGGTTTGTCGGGCCGTATCACTATTTAGGTCAATTACAACGGACGTACCTGGTATTTGAAAATCCGTTGGGGCTAGTGCTCATTGACCAACACGCGGCGCAAGAGCGGGTACTGTTTGAACATTATTTGGATGCTTTTGAACAACGAAAAGTAACCGTGCAAAAATTGTTGTTCCCGCTGCACGTAGATTTGCCCGTTTCCAATGTGGAAACACTTTTATCGTGGGCCCCGTGGCTACAGACAGCCGGGTTTGAAATTGCTGCGTTTTCTCCCAAGACCGTGCTCGTACATACCCGCCCGCACATGATACGTTTTAAGGAAGACGATTTAAAAGAGTTTATTGTTTCTTTGGCGCAATTAGTAGGTGACCCTACCAAGTCTACCGAAACTTTAAAACGCAAAATGGTCGCGCTGTTGGCTTGCAAAAAAGCCATTAAAGCGCACGACGCTATTTCTGCTGCCGAGGCCGAAGCCCTTTTGGAAAACATGAAAAAATGCAAAGACGGGATGCACTGCCCGCACGGACGGCCGTGTGTAGCACAGTTACCGTTACAAAATATAGGCAAACTATTCGGACGATAAAGAAGGGAATCCTTTTCAACTCAAACTTCTTCGCAACTTTTACGAAGTATTTATCCCAACACGCTTAAGAGTTTTTCCATCGGTTCTTTGGCTTCGCCGCCGCCCTGGGCAAAATCTGCCCGGCCCCCGGCACGCCCGTTAATATGCGCAGCCAATTGTTTGGCAACCGTTACAGCATCCGTATGCGGTAATTTCCCGGCCGTTTTCACCACAAAGGCACGTTTCCCCGCTTGGTCACACGTAACAATCACCAGGGCTTGCGTATGCTTTTGGGCAATGGTATCGGCGATATTGCGTAACTCTTTGGGTTGGGCTTCATCGGCTTTTCGTAAAACGACGGTAGTTCCGTTTTTAAGGGCCAACGTTACCTCGTTCACCCCGCCGGCAGACAATGCTTTTTGGCGGAAATCTTCGTACTGTTTTTTCACATCTTTCAGTTCATCCACCAAAGCTCCCATGCGTGCAAACACATCCTTTACAGGTACGACCAGCCGCGCCGCTACCTTTTCGGCTTGGCGGTGAATCTCTTTTAAATAATCTAAAGCAGCCGGTCCGGCAATACCTTCAATGCGCCGTACTCCCGCCGAAACAGAACCTTCTTTGAGTACAAGTACCGTAATCACTTCGGACGTATTTTTAACATGCGTACCGCCACACAATTCCAAACTGTATTTTTGATCGGTGTGGTCAAAATCGCCTCCCATAAGCACAAAGCGGGCCGGGTCGGCATATTTTTCGCCCAAAAGGGTAACCGCACCCAATTTCTCCGCATCCGCTAACGGACGCGTTTGACACGTAACGGGCAGAGCATCGGCAGCGGCTTGATTGGCAATTTGCCACACGCGGTTTAATTCTTCCGCTTTGGGCGTTTTGGAAAGTGTATAGTCAAACCGGAACCGCTCCGGTGACACATACGATCCGCTTTGGTGCACGGTAGTACCAAATACCTGCCGCAAGGCAGCATTGACCAAATGGATCGCACTGTGATTGGCGCGCAACCGTGCGCGGCGCGGCGCATCCACACACAAGGTAACAGGATCTCCTTTTTTCAGCGTGCCCGTAAATTTATGCAGGAAAATTTTCCCAAGCGGTTTTTGCACATCAGTAATTTGAGCAATTTCTTCACCGTTGGAAACAATCACTCCCGTATCGGCTACCTGACCGCCGGATTCGGCATAGAAAGGAGTTGTATCAAATACGGCGTAACCGTCGGTGACCCGATCGGCTTGTTCAAATTGACTGTTGAGTAGCGCCAGCACTTTCCCTTCAGCCGTTAGCGTATCATATCCCACGAAACGGGTAGCTGGCAGCGCATTTTCCAGTTTCTGCATCACAATGACTTTCCCTTTGGTAAACTCATCGGCGTACGAACGGCTTTTTTCTTGCGCTGCTTCCTTGGCAATTTCATACCCCTTTTCATCCACGCTTACCCCGCGCGCGGCAGCAATTTCACGCGTGAGTTCCAGCGGAAAGCCGTAGGTTTCATGCAAGTGAAATGCATCCGCGCCGGAAATTATTTTCGTTCCGGTAGCCAAAATCTCTGCTAGTTTTTCTTCGCCCGTAACAAGCGTTTTTAAGAAAGTAGTTTCTTCCTGTTTAAGCACATCTTGAATATGTGCGGCGTTTTTGTCAATTTCCGGATATAAGCCCGCAAAAATCTTTTGCACAACCGGAACTAACGTAAATAAATAGGGCTTTTCGTTGCCCATGAGTTTAGCGTACCGGGCCGCCCGACGAATGAGCCGGCGCAAAATATATCCGCGTCCTTCGTTAGAAGGCAAAATACCTTCTGCAATTAGAAAGCTGGAACTGCGCGCGTGATCGGCTATAATACGCAAAGCACTATCTTCTTCTTTTGTACTACCGGAAATGTGCAGGTCTTTTTTGGCTTGTTCAATCAGCGGAGTAAACAAGTCCGTACCGAACACGTTTTTTGCACCTTGGATCGCCATACACAAACGTTCAAGCCCCATACCCGTATCAATGTTGTTATGCGGCAGCGGCTTGAGGGAACCGTCTTGTTGGCGGTTGTAACTTTCAAAAACGATATTCCAAATTTCCACAAAACGCCCGCAATTGCACGTAATATCACAATGCGGATTTTTACAACCTTTATCGCCGAAATCGTAGTAAATTTCGCTGCACGGCCCGCAAGGCCCCGTGGGCCCCATAGTCCAAAAGTTATCTGCTTCTCCCAATTCAAAAATCCGTTCGGCCGGCACATAATTAAGCCACGCTTGGTAGGCTTCCTCGTCACGTGGGGCAATGCCGCCTTTGTAAATACTAACGTAGAGTTTATCGGCCGGCAACCCAAGTGTCTGTGTCAAATATTCCCACGCCCAAGAAATGGCCTCTTTTTTGAAATAATCTCCAAACGAAAAATTCCCTAACATCTCAAAAAACGTCAGGTGACGTTCGGTAAACCCAACGCTGTCAATATCCGTCGTCCGGACGCATTTCTGGCAGGAAATAGCATTTTTGAGCGAGTTATCAATTCCTAAAAAATTGGCCTTAAATTGCACCATCCCGGCCGAAGTAAACAAAAGGGTCGGGTCGGAATGCGGAATCAGCGAACTGGACGGGATCGTCGGGAGTCCTTTTTGATTAAAAAATTGGAAAAAACTGTTTCTGATTTCTGTACTTGTTTTCATAAATCCTTCCGCTGTATAATTAGGGTATATAAAAAGTATATCAAATACACGGGCTGGCCTGCCTTTTTGTTATAATAAAATAAACTAGCTCGTGCCGTTTCCGGCACCAGCTCATACCTGCTTATGAGTATATGTTTTATTTTAAATCCTATCAGTGGGAAACGTCCTTTGAACAGGGCATCTGCCGAGGCCTGTATCCGGGAACATTTTTCGGATGCTGAGATTTATTGGACGCAAGCCCCCGGCCATGCCACCGTTCTGGCAACAGAAGCCGCCAGAGCTAAAGTGGATGCCGTAATTGCTGCCGGCGGAGACGGAACCATTAACGAAACGGCCCGTGGGTTAGTGGGACGGCAAACCCCGCTAGGAATTATTCCCCGCGGTTCCGGTAACGGATTTGCCCGCGAAGTGGGTATGCAACTTGATTTTCAAACAGCTGTCAAACAATTAAAATCGGCCGCTCCGCGCCCGTGTGATGCGGGATATGCTAACGGAGAATTATTTTTAAACGTGGCTGGAGTTGGACTGGAAGCGGAGGTAGCTTGGCAATTTATGCAATACGGGAAAAGCGGCATGCGCGGTAAGTGGCCTTATTTTAGTATTGCCGCGCAAACCATACTGACCTATCAACCTCCGCAGTGGACGCTGGAAGCCGACGGGGCCCAAATGACTATAGCTCCTCTTACGTTGGTGTTGGCGAACGGACGCCAGTACGGAAGTAGTTTTAAAATCGCCCCACAAGCCAGTTTGAACGACGGATTATTAGATTTGGTAGTTGTACAAAATGTATCCAAGTGGAAATTGGCGTTGGCCCTTCCCGGATTTTTCACCGATAAAAAACCCCCATTTGGGGTAACCCGCATGCTACGTGTACGGCATGTGCAACTTACGCAGAAGGAGCCGTTTGTTTATCACATTGACGGCGAACCGCGGCAAGCAGAAAAGACTCTAGAGATTGTGGTGAAACCACGCGCTTTAAACGTATTATTCCCGAAAGAAAAATGAAAACACTTTCCCGCAAAAGGACTCCCCGCCGCTCACGCAAAGGATTTTCTTCCAAGCAAATCAAATATTGGGTCTCTTTATTAGCGACTCTTATTTTGTATATTATGCAACAGCAAGGCAAACCGCTAACTAAAACAGGTCCCGCGGCCGAACAGCGGGTTTTTGAAGATGTGTCCGTGGCTTCCGTTTACGACGGAGATACGTTTAAAATCAATTTAAACTGTTCTCTGGCAGTATATTGCGAAAAAGTACCCGTGCGCGTACGAGGCGTAGATACGCCCGAAATAAAAGGGAAAACCGCCCGTGAAAAAAAATTAGCCCAACGGTCCAAACAGTTTACGGAACATTTTTTGCAAAAAACGCCCATTTCACTTTCTAATTGCGGGCGGGATAAATACTTCCGGCTGCTTTGCGACGTTGAAAACGGCGACGGGGAAGATTTGGCGCGCGAATTGATCAAACGCGATTTAGGATATGCTTACCAGGGCGGAACAAAAAGCAAACAATACCGCTAGCCCCGGCAAACTCTTTGCCGCATATAGGGCTTGACCGTCACCCCGCAAATTAACTACAATATAAATACCGATTTTTTATAGAGGAACTATTACAAATGGCAAAATTGAAAACTGGTAGACACACAAGCGCCATCAAAGCGCAACGCCAAGCCGAAAAAAGAACTTCCGCCAACAAAGGCTTAATCAAAAAAGTTCGCTTGGCCACAAAGACTGTTAAAGCATCCGCGACGAAGAAGTCCGCTACGCTTAACGAAGATTTGAAAAAGGCAAATGCGTGCATTGATAAAGCCGCCAAGAAAAAAGTAATCCATTGGAAAACGGCCGCCCGCAAAAAATCGCGTTTAGCCAAAGCCGCTAATAAAGCAGCCAAATAAAAAGCTTTAAAAAGACACCCTGCTTACGCAGGGTGTCTTTTTATATCTATCTATTACAAAAACTCCCCGCGCTTTAGCGCGGGGAGTGTGTAAAACGCAAACGGCTCGCTTATTTTTCTTCTGCCTTTTCAGCAGGTTTAGCATCACCGATTTTTTCTTCCACCGTGGTCAAGGGATTGATTTGTACCTTGATGGTGGCGGTTACGGTCGGTTTCAAATAGATACCAACTTCCGTTTCGCCCAGGGCTTTAATCGGCATATTGAGTTCAATGGCATCTTTGGATATGTTGTGCCCCAAAGCGCTCAAGGCCTTAAAAATATCGGCTTTGTTGACAGAACCGAATACGACCCCGTCTGCATTGACCGTTTTGGTAAACGGCAACACCACGCCGGTCAATTTCTCGGCGATTTGGCGGGCTTCGGCCAATTCCGCTTCAATGCGTTTTTGGCGGCGCTCAGCTCCCAATTGCCAATTCTTAATAGCCCCTTCCGTGGCGATTTCCGCCAGACGGTGCGGCACTAAAAAGTTACGGGCATACCCGGGTTTTACATCTACGATGGATCCCACCATACCCAAATTTTTGACGTTTTCTTTCAAAATAACTTTCATGTTCGTCCTCCAACTTATTTTTTGGGCAGGGAATACGGCAAAATAGCCAAGTTGCGGTCGCGCTTAATCGCTTTGGTGATTTGGCGTTGGTGCTTGGCGCAAGTGCCGGTAATGCGGCGCGATAAAATCTTGCCGCTTTCCATCGTAAAAGACTTAATGAACTGGAAGTTCTTATAGTCTACGTTATCAATTTTTTCAGCGCATACTTTGCAAACTTTGCGTCTGCTTTCAAAGCGCTTTTTCCCAAACGCACGGGCCGGTTTTTCCGGACGGGCGGCCGCAGCGGCGGGAGTCGTTTCGGCAGAGGGAGTAGTTGTCATTTCTTCAGACATGTGATTCCTCGTTATAATTCTCGGTTAAAAAGGCACGTCGTCTTCCGGGATTTCAGTCGTCGGGACGTCGTCCTTTGGCGCCGCTTGTGCGCCGTCATTGTAGGCGCCTCCTGCGGCGGCTGCGGATTCCAAAATTTGAATCCGCCGGGCGGTCACTTGCAAACTTTTGCGGACCTGGCCCGTGGCCTTATCGGTGTATTCGTCGGAAGTTAAGCGGCCCTCCACACTGACGGGCGTACCTTTTTTCAAACGGTCTTTACACCGGTCGGCTGCCGCACCCCAAACTACAATCGGCACAAACACAGTATCATCTTTCCACTCGTTTGTAGTCGGGTCCAAATACCGGCGGTTCACCGCAATACTACAACGGCACACGGCCTGACCTTTCTGTGTAAATGCCACGTTAGGGTCGCGCGTTAACCGTCCGACCAGAAGGACTATGTTTTGCTCCGGTAATTTAATGGATGCTGGCATAACTAACCTTTTATTTGCCGGCTACGGGGGCCGGTTTGGCCTTTACTTCCACGGCGTTCATCGTCATGGAGCGCAGGACGTTTTCGTTGAGTTTTAAAGCCCCTTCAAATTCTTTGACAAACGAAGGTTCGGCTTTAAATTTCAAGTAGAGATAGAACCCATCGCGAACGTGATTTACTTCGTGGGTGAATTTTCTTCTGCCCAATTTTTCTTCGCTGGTTACTTCTCCGCCTTTGCTAGTGATAAGGGCTTTGGCCTTATTCACAAATTCCCCTACTTCTCCGTCGGAGAGTTGGGGTTTTACGATAATTACACTTTCGTACGTTTTCATAGACTGCTCTTTTTTGCGTTTTACAGGGCAAAAAATACCGCTAGGCAAAACCCGGCGGTTTCTTTACCCTTGTATATTATAACAAAATTTGGGAGATTTGGGGGGCTTACCCGCGCTTAAGAAAAATTTTGGCCGGGCTGGTGGCACCCTTGATAAGAGAGAGTTTATTTTCGGGCAATTGCAGGTGTGCCGCCAGAAGCGCGCGGACGGCTTCGTTGGCGCGGCCTTGCTCGGCCGGGGCTTTGACCCAAATTTCATACGTATCCGGAGATTTTTCCACCAATTTATTTTGTCTTTCCCCGGCATGAACTTTGACTTTTAGATACTGTTCCATACGTCCATTGTACCTTTTTTGGACCGTATCGGCTGGAATTTGCTATACTAGTACTGTCATAATTTTACACATGGATTCTGGAAGTTATTATGTTATCGTCCAAAAAAGGAAATTACTTTATTCATACCCCCCCCCCCGACGGTGGGGCTCTCTCCCATCGTAAATAAAAGAAGTGTTATTCCGTGCCAGATGCGGAATACCTCTGCTTCTACCCGCGTAAGATCCGGTTTTACCCTCATTGAATTATTAGTCGTTGTACTTATCATTGGCATACTGACCGCTATCGCCGTGCCGCAATACCAAAAAATAGTGGAAAAGGCCCGTATGACGGAAGCCATTTCCATTATTCGCACTATTGCCAACGCAAGCCAAGTATTTTATATGACCAGAGGAAGATATGCCGATCAGGACGAACTGGAATTATTGGATATTGATATTCCGGGAGAACTGATGACATCCGGTAATTTTATCGGGCGTAAAAAGACGGCCTATTTTTTCTATTCTCCCCGTGGCGGCGGAACCGGAAATTCCAATCTGGCAGTCGCCCAACGGATCCCTTATGCCCAACGATACTACATCTATATCAACCGGGACGATCCCGGTCGTATCCACTGTCATTTTTATCAAGATTCTCCGGGTCTGAAAGCTGTTCAGCGCAAATTGTGCCAAGAGCTAGATGCAAGTGGCACCTTGTGATGCTTGGTGCGCCCTAATACCCACCGAAACAAGCACCTCCCGTTTAAGCAGGACAACCTTTTATAGAAACAGGCACCCCCGGGTTATTATCCCGGGGGTGCGTTAGGTGAAAACATAAGTCAACAGAACCGTTACTTCTTTGTTTTCTTTTCGGCTTTGGTTTCTTCATCTGCGGGCTTACCGTCATAATGATGACCCAAATACTTCACGTACAACTTGTCTTCAATTTCAGCCGCCAATTCCGGATTGTCCTTTAGATACTGGCGGGCATTTTCGGCCCCTTGCCCGAGTTTTTCATCTCCGTACAAGAACCAACTGCCGCTTTTTTCCAAAATGCCGGACTCCACACCTTTGTCCAAAATGCACGCTTCACGCGAAATACCTTGACCTAAAATCATGGTAAATTCGGCTTGGCGGTAAGGCGGGGCGACTTTGTTTTTGGTAACTTTGGCACGTACCCGGGTGCCGATTACCTCGTCGCCTTTCTTCAAATTTTCAATGCGGCGCACGTCAATGCGTACGGAAGCGTAGAATTTAAGGGCCAGTCCGCCGGGGGTTGTTTCCGGGTTACCAAACATCACGCCGATTTTTTGGCGCAATTGGTTGATGAAAATGATACTCGTTTTCGTTTTATTAAGCAAACTGGTTAGTTTACGCAAGGCCTGGCTCATGAGCCGCGCTTGTAAACCGACGTGCGCATCCCCCATTTCGCCTTCAATTTCCGCTTGCGGCACGAGAGCAGCCACGGAATCCACCACAATCAAATCAATGGCGCCGGAACGTACCAACTTTTCGGCAATTTCCAACGCTTGTTCCCCGGAATCGGGCTGCGAGACCAATAGTTCGTCCACGTCAACGCCTAAATGAGCCGCATACACCGGGTCCAACGCGTGTTCGGCATCAATAAAAGCCACCGTTCCGCCCATTTTTTGTGTTTGCGCAGCCACGTGCAAGGAAAGCGTCGTCTTCCCGCCGGCTTCCGGACCGTAAATCTCAATGACGCGCCCGCGGGGCAATCCCCCCACACCTAATGCCAAATCTAACGATAGTGCCCCCGTAGGAATGGCTTCTACTTTTTGTACAGAACCACTTCCCAATTTGCAAATGGCTTCTTTACCGAAGGCCTTTTCAATTTGCCCTAAAGCTAGGTCCAATGCTTTTTGTTTGTTTGCGTCCATACGTTCCTCCAAATTTAAACGGCAGCCGGCTCTTTGTGCGCCGTCTTTTTAGTTTCTTTCCCGGCAAAAATCAATTTATGTGTTTGTTTATCCACATCCACGCGGATAGTCGTTCCGGCGGGATAATGGTTAATCAAAATATTTTCCGCCAGCGGGTCCTCTAATTCACGCTGTAACGTGCGCAGTAGCGGACGCGCGCCGAATTTTTCATCAAATCCTTTTTCCAGCAGAACAGATTTTGCCCCGTCGGTTAATTCCAAGGAAAGTTCTTTTTCTTTGAGTTTGCGGTTTACTTCCCGCAGCCCCAGGTCCAAAATAGCGCTGATGTTTTCCTTAGATAACGAATGGAAAACCACAATCTCGTCAATACGGTTAATGAACTCCGGATTAAAAGTCTTTTTAACTTCGTCCATCACGTTTTGGCGCATATCTTGGTATTCCTGTTCGGCATTTTGCTTAGCGGCAAAACCGAGTTGGTTGCCTTTGTTGGTAATCTCGCGCGCACCGACGTTAGACGTCATAATCACCACGCAATTTTTAAAACTGACTTTGTGCCCCAAATTGTCCGACAGGGCTCCTTCATCCAATACTTGCAGTAAGATGTTGTAAATATCCGGGTGGGCTTTTTCCAACTCGTCCAATACGACTACACTATACGGACGGCGGCGGACGGCCTCGGTTAATTGGCCGCCTTCTTCATAGCCTACATAGCCGGGCGGCGCCCCGATAAGCCGCGACACCGCAAACTTCTCCATATATTCCGACATATCCAACCGGACCATAGCGTCTTCATCTCCGAACAAAAACATAGCCAAACTTTTGGCCAGTTCCGTTTTTCCCACGCCCGTCGGTCCTAAAAACAGAAACCCGCCAATCGGCCGGTGCGGATTGCTTAACCCGGTACGGTTGCGGCGAATGGCCTGCGATACCACCCGCACTGCATCATCCTGCCCAATGATACGCTCGTGCAGGAGTTCTTCCATGTGCAAGATTTTTTCGGTTTCGCTTTGCGTCATGCGCGTAACGGGAATACCCGTCCATTTGGAAGCCACAAGCGCAATATCTTCTTCCGTCACCTGGGGAACTTCTTGGCCGTGTTCTTCCTGCCATTTTTGTTTGAGGTGGTCTATATACGATTTCAAACGGTCTTCCGTATCTTTAGCGGCGGCGGCTTTTTCAAATTCTTTATTGGCCATCGCCTCGTCTTTTTCTAAAATTGCTTGATTGTATTCGGCCTGTTTTTGTTTGATTTCCGGCGGGAGTGCCGCATTTTTAAGCCGCGCACGGGCACCGGCTTCATCAAACAAGTCCAACGCCTTGTCCGGCAGGGCCCTGTCGGAAATATACCGGTCTGAAATAGCGGCTGCAGCCCGAACGGCTCCATCGGTATATTTCACTTTATGGTGCTGTTCGTATTTGGAGCGGACTCCGGTTAAAATAGCCACCGTTTCTTCCACATCCGGCGGTTCAATCACCACCGGTTGGAAACGGCGTTCCAAAGCGGTATCGGTCTCCACATATTTGCGGTATTCATCAAATGTCGTAGCCCCGATACATTGCACTTCGCCGCGGGCCAGGGCCGGTTTAAGCATATTGGAAGCATCCATAGACCCTTCAGCCGCACCCGCACCGATAATCGTGTGTAATTCGTCAATAAAAATAATGGCATCCTGTGCGGCCGCCATCTCATCAATGATGTTTTTAAGCCGTTGCTCAAACTCGCCGCGGTATTTAGTCCCGGCGATGACAGAGGCCATATCCAATGCCAACAACCGCTTGCCGGAAAGCACATCCGAAATTTCACCGCGGGCAATTTTTTGGGCGAGCCCTTCCACCACAGATGTTTTACCTACCCCCGGTTCCCCAATCAGCACCGGATTATTTTTGGTGCGACGGGCCAAAATTTGCACTACCCGTTCAATTTCTTCTTCGCGGCCGATGACCGGATCCAATTTATGTTGGGCCGCCAGGCGGGTTAAATCGCGCGTGTATTCATCTAGCGTAGGAGTTTTGCTCTTTTTGTGGGTGGGACGTTCTTGGGCGCCGGCGGGCGGTTGCGCCGCCGAAAAATTAATCTCCTGTTGCGTGCCGGCCGCTTTTTCCGCCAAATCTTCCGCCGTGGCACTGCCCAAAAAAGTCAACACATTATCGCGCACGGTATCCAAAGTGAGCCCTAAATTTTCCAAAATTTTTCCGGCCATTCCTTCCTGTTCACGCACCAACCCCAGTAAAATATGCTCCGTACCGATATGTTCCGTACCTAACAGTTGCGATTCTTCTACCGAAAATTCCAACACTGCTTTGGCGCGCGGCGTGAAAGGGATTTCCCCCAGTAACATAATCGTATCCCCAATGCCGACCATCTTTTCAATCTCTTGGCGGACCTTGCGGAACGTAACCCCCAAACCCGTTAAGATTTTATGTGACACCGTACCATCAATGGCACTTAACCCCAGTAGAATATGTTCCGTGCCGACGTAATCGTGATTGAGCCGTTTGGCTTCTTCTTGTGCGATAAGAATAATTTTTTGTGCGTTTTCTGTAAACCGTTTTGCCATGCGTGTGACCCCTTACTAAAACAAGTACCTCTATTATATAAAAATAACTGCACGGGCGGGCAAAACTTCCCACAACCACCACCCCCGCCCCCTATTTGTCCCTTCCCCGTTTTTGCTATAATACATATAATATGCAAAACGCAACCGAACGGGCCCAAAAGGTCAAAGCTATTTTAACCGATGTTGACGGTATTTTAACGGACGGGAAAGTGAATTTCTTTTTCCAAAACGGGCAACTGGATGAATTTAAATCTTTTCACACGCAAGACGGGATTGCCGCCCTTTTGTGCCGCAAAGCCGGAATCATACTGGGTATTATCACGGGGCGGCGGCACGAAACAACCGTCCGCCGGGCCGATATATTGGGATACCATTACATCTATCAAGGTTTTCTTTCTAAACTGGGCCCGTTGGAAGATATCTTAAAACGGGAACATTTAACCGCCGACCAGGTGGCTTATATCGGGGATGATTTAACCGATCTGCCCTTATTAAAAGCCGTGGGTTTTGCCGCTACCGTTCCGGGGGCTGTACCGCAAGTAAAAAAAGCAGCCCATTTTATTTCCGCCCGCAACGGAGGGGACGGAGCCTACCGGGAAATTGTGGATTTTATCTTAACGGCCCAACATAAACTGGATACGCTCACGCAAGAAGCGCATAACGGGTGGACTATACCCGCCAAATCTCCTCTACAGATTATTACTTCCCGGGAAGGATTGAATTAAATGAACAAAGGAACTTTTATCGTTTTGGAAGGCCCTGACCGGTGTGGTAAATCTACGCAGGCCAAATTACTGCTCAATTATTTAATTGAACAGGGACGGGATGTGCTGCTGACCCGGGAACCGGGAGGGACTCCCACGGCGGAACGCATCCGCCAGATTGTTTTGGAGCCGGAGTTAAGTGTAACTCCCATGACGGAATTGTTATTATATGAAGCCTCCCGCGCCCAACACACCGAAGAAAAAATTCGCCCCGCGCTGGAAGCGGGAAAGACCGTGTTGTGCGAACGCTACACCATGTCCACCTGCGCGTATCAAGGATACGGCCGCGGGATTAACCTGCGAACCATCCACACGTTAAACCGGATTGCTACGCAAGATTTAGTACCCGATTTGACCTTAGTTTTTTTAATGTCGGACAAATACTTTACCGAACGCGGCGAATACTTATATTCTGACCGTTTAGAACGGGAAGAATTGGCTTTTCGTAAAAAAATGCGCAAAGGTTATTTGGCCATGATTGAGCGCACGCCCAATGCCTTCTTGGTAGATGCCGACAAAACCATCCCCGAAATTCAAACCCAAGTGCGCGAAATTTTAAAACAATACGGAATTTAAATGTCTTTTGCCGATATCCTAGGCCAGGAAAAGGCCACCGCTTATTTAAAAACACTCGTCCAAAACGGACGGGTACCGGGGGCGTTACTTTTCTACGGGCCGGACGGTGTAGGGAAAGCTAAAACCGCGTTGGAATTTGCACAAGCACTCAACTGTTTGGACCCGCAAGCTCGCGCGCAAGGCGAGGCCTGTGGTCAATGCGCCGCCTGTAAAGCCATCCGCCAACAAACTCATCCGGATGTCGTATTCGCCGATTTTTTATACCAAGCGCGCCTCACGGTGAAGAAAGATTTTTCTTCCAGTTCCTACGAAGAAGAATTGGAAAAAGAATTAGCCAGGCAACAACACATCAACATTGACACCATCCGCGACATCACCGCTAAATCCCAGCAGAAATCCGTCGGAAACGGTTGGAAAGTGATGATTATAGATGAAGCCCAATCCATGCAAAGTGCTGCAGCCAGCGCGCTCTTGAAGTTTATAGAAGAACCGCCGCCCCGGACCGTATGGATTTTAATTACCAGCAAGCGTACCGCCATGTTGCGTACGATTTTGTCGCGTTGCCAACCGCTGGCGTTCGCACCGCTGTCCCGCGAACACTTGGAACAAATTTTGCAAGATAACCACTTGGAAACCCGTTATCCGTCCCTATGTGCCGCTTATGGGGCAGGTTCGGTTTCCGGTGCACTGAAAGCAGATGAAGCCCTGGCTCTTTTACAAGAAGCCGAGTTGGGGCCCAACGGTTGTAGTCCGCAAGGACCCGGCCAAGTGGCAGCCAATTTATCGCGCACGCTAACCGCCGCGCGGCAAGAAGCCCAAGCCGTATTGGATGTACTCCTGCAATCTTTACACCAAACGTGGGCCCGTACACCGGATGAACCAACCCAACGCCGTTACGCCGCCACCTTGCAACAACTGGAAAAATACAAACATAGTTTAACGCGCAACGTTTCCCCCGCGCTAGTAGTGGAAACCGCGCTATGGAGCTTGGATGGAATATCCGTACCGATTTTTGATAGGGAGAATAACCAATGACTAAGAAATTTTATATTACCACCCCACTTTATTACGTAAATTCCGTGCCGCATATCGGCCACGCCTATACAACGATTGCCCAAGACATTTTGGCCCGTTACAAACGCCAACAGGGGTTTGACGTACATTATTTAACCGGTACAGATGAGCACGGCGCCAACATAGAAAAAACAGCCGCGGCTAACGATGTTTCACCCAAACAATGGGCCGACCAAGTAGCCGAAAAATACAAAGAAATGTGGAAAACGCTTAACATTTCTTATGATGATTTTATCCGCACCACCGACCCCTACCACGAACACGTTGTACAGGCTATTTTTGAGAAATTGCTCCAAACAGGCGATATTTATTTAGGGTCTTATACCGGGAAATATTGCTTATCGTGCGAACAATACTATAACGACAGCGAAATCTTGGAAGGCAATTTGTGCCCCGTTCACAAACGCCCGCTGACCGAAGTACACGAAGAAACGTATTTCTTTAAACTTTCGCGTTACGAAAAACCGCTCTTAAAATATTACGAGGAACACCCGGATTTTTTAAGTCCCAAAATCCGCGCGAACGAAATTATCAATTTTGTGAAAGGCGGCCTGCAGGATTTATCCGTCACGCGTACCAAAGTGGCGTGGGGCATCCCGGTACCCAGTAACCCCAAACACACAATTTATGTATGGTTTGATGCACTCATCAACTATATTTCCGGCGCCGGCTACGGTACTCACATCTGCCAAGACAAAGCCGAACACGAAGCACAACTGAAAAAAATCGGCGTAGAGAAATTTGAAGATTTGTGGCCGTCCGAATTGCACATGGTGGGAAAAGAAATTTTCCGCTTTCACACCGTCATTTGGCCAGCAGTACTGATGGCCTTAAACCTGCCGTTACCCCAAAAAGTATTTGCGCACGGTTGGTGGACCGTGGAAGGCGAAAAAATGTCCAAATCGTTAGGCAACATTGTAAACCCGGCCGAAGTAGCCGAAAAATACGGCGTGGACCCGGTGCGCGCGTTTTTATTCCGCGAAGTTCCTTTCGGACAAGACGGCGACTTTTCCATGGCCAGTTTTAAAAACCGCTATAATTCCGATTTAGCCAACAATATCGGCAATTTGTTATCCCGCACGCTGAATATGGCGGCCAAGAATATCGGCGAACTGCCGGAAAAAATTGAAGGCGATTATCCACTCCTTGCCAAAACCGCGGATGTGGAAAAAATTATTGACGCCGCTTATAACGATTTGGCGTTTGATAAAGTGTTAGAACAGATTTACGGTTTCGCCAGTGATTTAAACAAACTGGTAGATGAAAAGAAGCCCTGGGAACTGGCCAAGACGGACCCGGCCGCCACAAAAGCCGTATTATTGGAATTAGTGGCTTGCTTACGCTACGTGGCTAAATGGCTTACGCCGTTTATGCCGACTATCGGGCCGGAGATGGCCCGCCGTTTACAAGCCGGGAAGATAGAAAAATACCCGCCGCTTTTCCCGCGGTTAGAAAAATAGTTTTTCATTACATAAATTTGTTATACTGGAGTGATTACAATTGTAGATATTGTTTTGGAGAAAACGATGGCTCCCCTCAAAAAGACAATCCGGATTGCCCTTTTCCGACATTCATATGCGGGTTTTACCCTTATTGAATTATTGGTCGTCGTTCTCATTATTGGTATTTTAGCTTCTATTGCCGCACCGCAATACCAAAAAGCGGTGGAAAAAAGCCGTGCTACGCATGCGCTAACGTTACTCAAATCACTCGGCCAAGCGCAAGAAGCATATTATATGACAAACGGGACATATGCCACTTCTTTTGATGTACTAGACGTGAATTTTCCGCCCGGTTGGACAGGTACCTCGGAAAGAAGTGGCTCGACAGATCCTCACACCAATCAACAATGGAATCTTTATATACAAACGAATCCTGATTTGGAAGGAACTTTGTTGATGTTCAGAGCCACCGGCCCTTATGCGTGGGCCGGTTTCATCTATCGCCCGGATCATATTCTTTCCGAAATAGACCGAGGAAAAGGCATTACTTGTATTGAAAGTGTCGCTTCTTTCCAAAAGAATCCAAATGATTACTGCGTAAAATTATTTCGCGGAACGTTATATAAAACAAACTCCGCCCGGCATTATACATTACCTTAACAAAGACTAAAATGCGGCCCTCTCTAACAGGGGGCCGCATTTTTTCACTCCGAAAATATCCTTACGCCGTTACAACGGAATATTGCCCCGGCGCGGGCTACGTTTCGGATCGCGCTTGGTACGCAATACCTGAAAAGCCCGTATAATTTTAGCACGCGCTTCGGCCGGCTCAATGATTTCATCAATAGATCCGTTCGTAGCCGCCTGATAGGGCGAGGCAAACTTATCGGAATATTCCTTCGTCATTTTTAATTTCAGGGCTTCTTGTTTCGCCGGGTCTTTTTCCTCTTTCAAAGCGCGCGAATACAAAATTTCCACCGCGCCGCGCGGCCCCATAACGGCGATCTCCGCGCTGGGGAAAGCAAAGTTAAAATCGCCTTTTAAAATCTTGGACCCCATTGCGATATACGCCCCTCCGTATGCTTTACGTAAAACGAGCGTAATTTTGGGGATGGTGGCCTCGGCATACGCATACAACAATTTAGCCCCGTGGCGAATAATGCCGCCGTGTTCCTGCTCTACACCGGGCAAGTATCCCCCCGTGTCCACCAATGTCAGTAGCGGGATATTAAACGCGTTTAAAAACCGGATAAACCGGGCGGCTTTATCGCTGGCGTCACAATCCAAAGCGCCCCCCAGATGGGCCGGATTGTTGGCTACTACGCCTACTACACGCCCGCCCAAACGGATGAACCCAATTACTACGTTCTTAGCAAAATTTTGGTGGATTTCAAAAAACCCAAAGTCATCCGCTAACCGCCAAATCACATGGTGGATACGGAACGCTTTTTTGGGGTCCATTTCGCAAATACGCTCCAACACCGGTACACTGCGGTCAGCTAAATCGCTAGTGGTCTCCAGGGGTGGGTTTTCCTCGCAATTTTGCGGCAAAAAGGAGAGCAACTCGCGCACTTGGCGGAAACAATCCTGCTCCGATTTGGCTACAAATTGGCACACACCGCTTTTTTCGCTATGCGGGCGGCTACCGCCTAAAGAGTCAAAATCTACTTCCTCTCCGGTAGCGGCTTTCACAGCTCCCGGGCCGGTAATAAACATATGACTGATGCCGTCCACCATAAAAATAAAATCGGTCAGTGCCGGAGAATACGCCGCCCCGCCCGCACAAGGACCTAAAATCACGGAAATTTGCGGTACCACGCCGGATGCTTTTACGTTGCGGTAAAAAATTTCGCCAAACCCGTTTAGACTATCTACCCCTTCTTGGATGCGCGCCCCGCCGGAATCAAACAGACCGATAATCGGGATTTTGGCCTCTATGGCCTTGTCCATAATATCGGCGATTTTACGGGCGTGCGCCAAACCGAGCGAGCCGCCCAATTGGGTAAAATCCTGCGCAAACAACGCGACTTCGCGCCCGTTGATACGGCCAAACCCCGTTACTACACCGTCACCTTTGATGTGTTTTTCTTTCACACCAAAGTCCGTACAGGCGCTTTCCAATAAACTTTGAATTTCTATAAAACTGTCTTTATCTACCAGGTAAGAGATACGCTCGCGCGCCGTCATTTTGCCCTTATCTTTTTGGGCTTTAATACGGGCCTCACCGGCGCCTTTTAAGGCATCTTGGGAAATTTGTCTGAATTTTACAAGGCCGGCCGGGGCCGGTTCGTTGGACGGTTTATCCAGCCGCGGGTCTTCAAAAAGTTCTATCATATTCCCTCCGTTTCGTATATGTATATTTTACTAAATAAACGGCCTGCGGCGCGCACCGGATAAAAAATCAGCGGCCCGGAAAGTGGACCGCTGATACACAAACAAAAGGACAAAGAGGTTATTGGCAAGGTGTAAGGTTGGAATCCGCCCCCGAACCACATACCCGCGCTAATACACATTTTTTGACCGGGTTCCCGCCGGAGTCTGCTGCATAGCGGCCCACCCACGCCAACCGGCAAACGCCGAGCGTAGAAGACGGAATCCATCTTCCAATGTGCACCCCGTGTAATTCAAATCCTTTAAGACCTAAGTCAAACGGCGGCGCGGTGTGGGCGTTTTGTAGATTCCCCTGCTTATAATAGTCTATCGCTTGGGATTCCTCAGAGGGGTCAACTCCAACAATGGACAGCATTCCATTTACCATCATTTTGTCAGTTGTTACATATATTTTATCATTTGTTGAACTACCTAAATTGAGAATAAAAGAGTCTGCTCTCTCTGCAGTCACGTCGCCACCGTGCATTTCCACGCTATGAATGGGATTATAGAAAGTGCTGTTCGGGCTCGTATTCGAGTCAATAGACCAATCGGCGTCACCGTTCCATCCCGGTACGTGTCCTGTGACTCCCATAAAAGTTGTGTTGGGCATGTCCACCGTGACTTTATTGGAAGGGGTTAAGGGGCGTTGGGGCGTCGATGCTGCTGTTTCTACCGAACGCACCACGAAAGACGGCGTAGCCGGCGCATTTGGACCGGCAGGTGTATAGCGTAGCCCAACACTAGAATTACTATCCACAGTCATTGAGCCGTTCGCGGGGATTTGTAGCCCACCGGGCAAAGTAGCCTCCTCGGCCACCTTTAAAACTCTGTATTTCCCCAAGCGAGACGGGTTGTAAGTGACTTCCGAAATCAATTCCGCCCCCGCCGGCAATGTACACACCAACAAAAACAAGACACAAAATTTCTTCATAAGCAACTCCTCTGTGGGGAGAAACCTCCCTCTTTTATAAGTGTACAAGATGATAAGCAAAAAAACAAGTCCTTTTTTTCAACCGAACCGCCCCCAAACGGATTGCTCCTTTTTTGCTAAAATAAGAGTAATACCCCCGGAAGTAATACCATGGATACCACGGATACCACCCAAAACCCGTTTAAAAGCAAAAAATTGGCCCCGTTGTTGGTGCGCTTTTCGGCACCGGCCGTGGCGGGTATGTTTGCCAATGCGTTGTACAACATCATTTCCCGCATTTATGTGGGGCAAGATGTCGGAGCTGCTGGGTTGGCGGGTATTACACTGTTGTTCCCGCTCGGCATTCTCTACATGGGTTTCAGTGCGCTCATCGGGGTGGGCAGTAATGCATTATTTTCCATTCGTTTGGGGGAAAAACGGACGGAAGAAGCCCGCCGTATTTTGGGCAACGGTTTTATCTTGCTGACGATTGTTTCCACTGTATTAACCGTATTGAGTTATATTTTTTTGGACCCGATTTTGGCATTGCTCGGGGCAGATGCGGAAGTATTACCGTTGGCGCGGGCATATGCACAGGTCGTATTCCCGGGGTATTTGCTTTTTGGTATCGGGGCGGGAATGAACCATTTTATCCGTTCTTCGGGCCGTCCGAAAACCGCCATGGCCACCCAACTTATCGGAGCGTTTATCAATTTGGTATTCGGCCCATTGTTTATTTTTTCTTTTCATTGGGGCATACGCGGGGCCGCCGCGGCCACGGTACTGGGACAGGGGATTTCGTTTCTATGGGTGATGTGGTTTTTCCTGCGCGGCAATACGTTGTACCGCTTGCGGTTAAACTACTGTAAACTCAAAAAACGCATCGTGCTGGGATGTATGGCCATCGGGTTTTCCCAATTTGCGTTTCAATTGGCTTCCAGCGTGCTTAATTTTATTTTAAACCACGCGCTGTTGACGTACGGCGGGAATTTGGCGGTTTCCGCCATGGGTATCGCCGTCAGCGTCAATACGCTGGTACTGATGCCGCTACTCGGCATTTCCCAAGGGGCGCAGCCGCTTATCGGATACAACTACGGTGCACGAAAATACAAAACGTCCATTCAAACACTTAAGATGGCTTTGCGGTGGGGAATTGGAATTACGACCCTCGGTTTTGTAGTGATAGAAATATTTGCCGTACCGATTGCTTCCGTTTTTAACAATAGCGACACTGCCCTGGTTACCTTGGCCGCGCGCGTGCTGCGTATTTTGAACATTTTACTTCCCATCTTGCCGCTACAAATTATGGCAACCAGTTTCTTCCAAGCTATCAACCAACCGATTAAAGCCGCCTTTTTGAGTTTGTCCCGCCAAGTACTGTTGGTAATTCCTCTGGTGCTTATCTTACCGTTATTTTGGAAGCTGGACGGTGTACTTTACGCACCGGTAGTGGCCGATTTCGTAGCCACCCTACTGGCAATGTATTTATTACACCGGTTCTTTGCCCAACACGGCCTTACGTTGTTTTTAAGGAAAAATAAACAACCCTCTAATAACTAAACTCACCTTTTTCATATACAGTAACAGTCGTACCGTTTTTGAGTTTAGCCGTTACGCGTTTATCTTCGGTGTTGATAAGATCCCAATGTAACGAAGAATCATTAAAGCCCAGTTTCTTTTTAAATTCCTTCGTCATATCGCTTTGCGGGCCGGTGTATGTATCGGCGTAACTGGCACCGACGGCTACATGGCAGTTGCCGTATTTACCGCCAAAATTTTCGTCGTACAAAATATCGGCCATGAATTTGGTAATTTTGGAAAATCGCCGGTCCGTGAGCGAAAACTCGCCGATTTGGCTGGCGCCGCGGTCCATAGCCAACATTTTGCGCACGAACTCGCCGCCCTTTTCGGCATCGGCTTTGACAACGCGACCCTTTTTAAATTCCAAGCGAACACCCTTGACGTAATTACCGCTGCGGTAAGAAGATAAATCGGCAAAATAGACGCCTTTCGTACCGCGCCAATCGGGCGAGGTAAAAATTTCAAACGACGGCACATTGCACCCGCCACCGGCAATAAACTTTCGTTTTTCACCGACCAACACTTCAAAATCCATGTGTGCCGATTCAATGTGCAAAGTATCTATCGGCAAAGAAGAAAGCCACGCACCGATTTCATCAATTTGTTTCGTTACTTCTTTCCATTTTTTAACGGGATCTTTTTCATTTAAAAAGCACGCCCGCACGATTTGATTGGCATATTCTTTGGCGGAAAGTCCGGCGCGCTTAGCTAGTTCTTCCGTCGGATAATTACAAAGCGTCCAGGAAAATTGCCCGGCTTGTTCGCGCACGTCCAAAATTTCGCGCAACGGTTTGCGCGCTACGGCAGCGGCGGCAATGGCCGAAGGATTTACATTTTTCAAATGCGTTAAATCTTGCGGAGCGTGCAGGGCAATCAAGCCGTTTAGCCCGTTTTGAAATTCTTTTTCACCGGGAGCTAGGAAAGCAAGTTGTTTTTTATCGGCCAGCCTGTAAAAATCTTTTGCCATCGGCTCGGGTGCTTGCACACGTAACACCGGGTTCAGGCGGCGCGTGAGTAATTGTTTATAAATCTGCTCTGCCAACGGGAAAGCCCCTACGTCCGTGCGTAACAAAACCGTATCATACGGTTTGAATTTTCCGTTGCGGCGGGCCGCATACAAAGCCCAAATCATCACTTGGGCATATTTTTCCAGTTGTGTATTGGTCAGTAACATTTTGTTCCCCCTTTTCTCTTATAATGTTATAATACAAAAAAAGGACCTTTCGTATGAAAAAATTACTTTGGGCGATTGTTTTATTTTTGCCGGCCGGACTTGCGTGGGCGGATGTTTCCCCCAAACCGGAAATGGAATTTTCGTTTATTTATAATACCGAAAAGAAACCGCTTATTGACCCACTGCATAGCGAACAAATCCAGTGTCAAGACAACCAATGTCTGGAAAGTAAACCGTTGGGACATTACGGGCTGCAAAAATTGTATTGCTCGGCAGGCAGTTGTTTTTCCGTAGCGTATGAGTATGCCGACTTTCAGAAATTGCTCATTTCTTTTGAAGACGGCACCCGGCGTGAAAGCAACATCTTTCCTGCCGCGCACAAACTACGCGCCCGTTACAACGTGTATGTAAACGAAGATACGCTAAGCGTAGAGCCTTCCAGCGTAACGCCGGATCTGGCCGCTTGGGCACGGACGGATGCGTTGTTCTCGCTTCTGTTGGTACTGATATTGGAATTGGTAGCCGCGGTGGCGTATTTAATGTACACGCAAAAAAGTTTTACTATTTTGTATAGCGTGGTGATAGCCAACGTACTAACGATGGGAATTTCGTGGGTGCTCTTGGCCTGGTATGCGTCGGACACGGCTTTCTTGTGGGTATTTTATGTCATTGCCGAGATGTTGATTATACGGCTCATGAATATCAAAAAACTATCCCTTCAAGATGCTTTCACGTTAAGTGTAGCCATGAACGTTACCAGTTACTCCATCGGTATGATTTTCTCGTTTTGGTTGGCAGAACTGATTTTTTAAGGGCACAACTATGTTTGTTAAAATCCCAAACGGTCACTCGGTTGCCCAACTGATCTTCCTGTGCATTTGTGTTCCGTTCGTAATTTCCATTGACGAGGCTTATATAACCATTCCCCTGCTAATTGGCGGGGCTGCGTTCCTTGTCACGCAGAAGTTATTACTGGTCAATCAATATACTCATCTTAATTTTACTGAAACAAACGTCGCTCTATGGAACACAACTCCCGCCCTAAGGCGCTCTCTTTCTTATCAGCAAACGGCTTTTCTCGTCCGAATTTCCGTTAACAAAATCGGGTACCAAAAAATATCCCTGTTATTTACCCAAGGCAAGCAAACTTTTCGCTTGGAAACGAACACCTGGTTTAGCGACGGCCCCTTCCTGCCGGCGGTCTTTACGTATGCACCGCGGTTTAGAAGTTATGGGTTTGAAGTTATCTCCCAAAACCCTACCAATACATATACGGCGGACTTCCTCCGGGAGCAAATCCAAAACCAGTTGGACTACGGTTGTATGTTACGTATGCCGGAGAAGATACGAAACGGAATCGGCTTAATCGGTTTATTATTTTTATTACTGCCCCTGGGCTATTGGCTACGTAACGCTGCACCTATTGCAGGTTATTTTTGGCTTTGGGAATTTCTTTTATTACTCCCTACGCTGTTTTTTGGCATGACTTATTACCGGGAAATCCGCCTGGCCCGGCAATTGAAACAACTGCGCCGGGAAAAAGAACGCGCGTTGCAGCAACTGGCTTCTATCCTGCAAAAACAAACGGTCCGCGCCGCCAACACCTATAACCCCTCTTCAAAATAACTCCAGCGACACGGCCATTACCGCCATACCCGCCACTGCTCCGCCAATGACGTGGTGTCCTTCTCCGTATTCGTGCGCGGTGGGAATAAGTTCATCCAGCGCGATATACACCATAATCCCGGCAATAACGGCAAACAAAATGCCAAAAATATTTTCGTGTAAAAATTGCCGTAATACTAGAAATCCGACAAGTGCCCCCACCGGCTCGGCCAGTCCGGAAAGCACACTGTACAAAAACGCTTTTCGGCGGTTGCCTGTAGCGTGGAAAATAGGCAACGCCACCGCTATTCCTTCCGGAATATTATGCAACGCCACCGCCAACGCCACACTGCCGCCAAGGGCCGGACTATCCAGTGCCGCCATAAACGTAGCCAGACCTTCGGGGAAATTATGTATGGTGAGAGCCAAAGCCGTGAACAATCCCAATCTTTTGAGTTTATCAGCCGGATTCAGCGTGCGCATTTCCACGTGGTGGGAAGGCAAGAAGTAATCAACCGCTCCCGCCACAAAAATCCCGCCAAAAAACAACCCCGTGCTTAACCACCCCCCGTGCGGATACATCTGCAACACGTTTTGGGCCTGTGGCAATAATTCCATAAACGATACATAAATCATCACGCCGGCCGATAGGCCAAGCCCAACGGCCAGCGTTGCCAAATTTTCTTTTTTAATCGCAAAAGACAGCACGCCACCCACTGCCGTAGCCGCCCCCGCCAAGGCACTGAGTCCTAACGCGATCCATACGGAAGTTGTCATACCTCATCGTATCAAAAACACACCCCATTTCCTCGCGCAAAAAAACATTAGTTCCCACCCGGTAAAAAGTTATAATACATATATATGCGAATTACATTACCCGGTAAATCCAACGAAAATCTACGCAAATGGCGCAATGCTTTGGGATGGGCCTCTATCCCTCTGTTGGTAGTTTATCTAATTTCTTCTTATTTGCTTTACGCCCCTGTGTTGAGCATTGTTTCTCTCCTTTTGTTCCTGGGGTGCTTTGGCTGTTTTTTTATATGGCTTTCCATTACTACGGCTACACCCAAATCAATTACCGATTATACCTATCTGGATTTTTCGGATACAGCGGTCACTTTAGGTCACCCGACCCCCACTCAAACACACACCTTACCATATGATAAAACGCAAGTATCCCTATCTTTTAAGCCGGAAATTTTTGACGAAGATAGCCCAGTAAGCATTTCCCATATCACCTTATCCTTTACACAGGAACAAACCTACCAAATAGAATTAACAGGATATTGGCACATGGCATCCCCCTTCACCCGTCAATTATTAGATAATATCCGCCGCTTTCAACAGTATGATGTACAGGTATTACCTGATGAAAATATAACTACTAAAGAGCAACAAGACCGGGTGTTTTTTATACAAGAGCAGATTCAAAACTATTTGGATTATAAACAAATGGTAACCATGACACCCGCCGCACGCCAAGGCCTAAGTCTACGTTCGTTCGCTTGGAGTTATATTACCGTACTCCTCATACTATTTGGTTTTCCCTTCTTGTTTTATGCTCCCGCCCGGGAAAAATCAGGCCTATCTAGTGTGATAATTGGGATAATTGCACAAACTCTCTTCGTCGGATTTATTTGTTGGCTTTACCGTTGCCGCTGTCGCAAAGAGAATCAAAAGGCAGAGCGCCTGGCCCAACTGCGCCGAGAAAAGGAAGACTCGAAACAAAAATAGGCACCCGGCCCAACTATACCAACAATATCCTTTGTTTTGTTTAGGGTGGCCTTATTTTTGTATCGCACCAAAACCGGAAAAAGTTATAATGAGAATATGTCTGCCGAACAAAATCCCATTATTTTAACGGACGAATTTAAAGATGCCTTGGCCCTGTTGGAAGCCAAGCCCGCCATCCAGCCGCTTATTTTTATTACGGGACGCGCGGGCACCGGTAAAACCACCCTACTTAAATACTTTGCCCAACATACCGCACAAAATACGGTGGTTTTGGCCACCACGGGGCTAGCCGCCATTAATGTCCGCGGGCAAACCGTTCATTCTTTCTTTCGTCTAAAACCGGGTAATTTATTAGACCCGGCCAACCTGCGCCGTTTGCCGCGCAGAACCGTGGAGGCCTTTGACACACTCATTATTGATGAGGCCTCTATGCTCCGCGCGGATTTATTAGACGCTTTGGATTACATCTTACAACTTTCCGCCCATAGCGATTTGCCGTTCGGTGGCAAAAAAGTTATTTTGTTTGGCGATTTATTCCAACTCCCCCCCGTGGAAGAAAAAGAAACCGGCGGGCTATTTGATCTCTTCCGCGAGCATTATGCCAGCCCGTATTTTTTTGAAGCACATGTGTTAAAACAAATACCACTGGAAGTATTTGAACTCAAACGTATTTTCCGCCAGAAAGCCGACCCGGATTTTGCCCAGCTACTCAACTTGATTCGCGAAGGGCAAGTCACCCAGCCGCAACTGGACAGTTTACTCAACACGCACAAAACCCCGGAAGTGCCGGAGCAGTTTGAGAACTGTATTATTTTATCCCCCACTAACCGCGAAGCCGCCTGGCGTAACCTGCATTACTTGACGCGTTTGCCGGGACCGGAATTTACGTATACGGCCTACCGGGATGAAGGGTTTAATCCTAAAATTACCCCGGCAGAGCCGGAACTGAAACTGAAAAAGGGTGCCAAAATTATGATGCTCACCAATACGGACGATTGGGTAAACGGGGACATTGGCACCGTGCACGATTTAGGCGAAAATTTTATCCGGATTGAACTAAAAGGTTGCGTGTATCAAGTA
Organism: Candidatus Avelusimicrobium intestinale; assembly: GCA_902765225.1. Classification (GTDB taxonomy): domain Bacteria; phylum Elusimicrobiota; class Elusimicrobia; order Elusimicrobiales; family Elusimicrobiaceae; genus Avelusimicrobium; species Avelusimicrobium intestinale. The sequence goes on along the minus strand of CACWYV010000001.1, from coordinate 391,833 downwards.
GAGCCGCACGTGTGGGAAGACGTACGTTACGAGCTAAACCCCCTCACCCAAAAGTTAGAGCCGAAAGTAAAAGGATTCTTCAAACAATACCCGCTCAAATTAGCGTGGGCCATTACGATTCACAAATCGCAAGGGCTAACGTTTGATAACATTTATTTGGACATCGGGCGCGGTGCGTTTGCCCCGGGGCAAACGTATGTGGCCTTGAGCCGTTGCCGCACGCTTAGCGGCGTGCATTTAAAAAAGGATATCTCTGTGCAAGATATCCTGTGTGATAAACGCGTCAAACAATTTTTTGATTACGTCCGCGGGGCGCGGTGATTATCCGCCAATTACCTGGCTAAATATTCATAAACAACTTTGCCGAACAACACACATAGGATGGTCCCTATCAGCACTACGACGAAAACCAACCACAATACTAATTGCCAAGTAGGCGTATTTACCATTTGCTCTTGTAAAACTAACGCTTTTTCAGGGCGTTTTGGATTAAGAGTCACGGTGCGTAACATCCCCTGCGTGGAGGGCCTCGGCCGCCATATTTTATCTGTTATGTGATATTTTTCTCCATTATATTCGTAAGATACCACATCATAAAACCCATTCCCCTTTTCTACACTACCCGTTACATGTCCGCGCACTTGTACACAAAAATAGGGCCGCAAAAAACGCAAAACTAATTCCTGCCCCAGCCCCCATAATATCGCTAATCCGATGGTTCCTATAAAGAAACCAAAACCCACGGCAAATAATCGGCTGTCATACTCTCCCAATACAAACGAAAGTACCAATATGGCCCCGTAGTGCAGTACAATTACGATGCCAACCAGAGGATCCCGGGCATTTTTTGCTCCCCACAAAACACGGCACAAAGACACAGCCCCCAGCAACCACACTGTACCCAATATGGGCCACAACCGGGGAGCTGCCGCCAACATCAAAAGCAATCCAAAAGAAGGCAGCCACGCTAGAAATATTTGAGACAATGAGTAGTTGGATGTTTTTTTCATTATTTTTCCTTTTACATTAACGAAATGCAGGGGCTATCAATATAAGTGCCCATAACACTAAACCGGCAATAGCGAACATGATTTCATCCGGCATACCGTAACGGATATAGGCCTTTTGTGTATCTTCCGGATCTATACCCACCTCACGCGTAACACCCATCTTGGGTTTCCGGGAAGTAGCCACGCGAGCCCGGACCATTCGTGTTTGTCCTCCGAACTCACAAGAAACAATTTCCTGATAGACAGTACCGCCCTTATGACCGGGAAGGCTAGTATAGGACGTTACCACTCCGGGTACAATAATCGCCCGACGGAAAAATTCGTAGTAATTCATACTTCCCAACCAGCCAAATCCAAAAAACACACAACCAAACAGCCAAAGAAAAATAATGACCGGGTATTGCCTAAGTACCGGCGAAATTAATTTTTCCAACCACGGAAACGTCCGCACACGCGCCTGTTGCGGATTATCGGGGTTTACCGCCACCTCACGCACGCGGCCCTTTTGGGGTACCCAATGAAAAGTCTCTCCGCGCGTAAAACGATGTTTTGTTCCGTCTAATTCAAAGGCAATGACCTCTGCGTACGTGGTTTCCCCATTCTCCTGGTAACTGATAGCATCCACCACCGTTCCGGGCACGATAACTTCATCTACAGTTACTTGATCCTGGTGAACATGTATACCCATTCCAAGTACTGCAAAAATAATTACAAAGTATAAGAATATCCATTTCTTCATAAATTTTATTTTTGATTACGTCCGCGGGGCGCGGGTAACACGTTAACCAAACCAATGAGATAATGCCGGCCCCAATAGCGCCAGCAAGCCAATCCCGCCCCATATCCAACAAAACCATGTTGCCGTACGAATACGAATGTTTTGGGGATTAGTCGGGTCCAGCCCCACTTCGCACGTAGCCCCGATAGTTGGCGTCCCCGGAGCAAATACTCTTATCCGCGCTGTCTGCAATTCTCCGTCAAGACGAAATGAAACAATGGTCAACCTAATCCCTTTAGGGTCCTTATGATTTCCCTCTATTTGACCGGGTACCACAATCGCCCGGCGAAAAAATTCATACTGGCTTGCGAAGGGAAACCACCCTATCCCGAGAAACAATCCACCAACCAACCAAAAAGACAGACCTTCCCAAACAGGCCTCCCCTCTCCCAAAAAACACCAATCAATACCTAGGGCTGCAAAAATAATTACAAAGTATAAGAATATCCATTTTTTCATAAATTTTGTTTTTGATTACGTCCGCGGGGCGCGGTGATTATCAAAGAAAAAGTAACAAGAATATCATGGTATCTAAAAACAAGGATACCCCTATTATGACTATTATTGCTTTTACTATATGCAAACTCCCCACCTGTTTAGCCACAGAGGGATTTTGGGGGTCAATGTACACTTTCCTAGGCGCACCGATAGGAGAGGGCGTGTAGTGAAAGTCCGACGGGTCCGCGTCCGCTTGATACATTTGCCCGTCAAATTCATACTCCACTACATCAAAGTAGTAACTCCCAACCTGTTTACAAGAACAGACCCGTCCTTGACGGACCCATAACCCCCGCCGTATCTTCACTTTTCTAATAGTATCCCAAATGATGCCTACTACCATTAGCAATTGCATATATCCCGCAAAACAAGCCAGTGCCACATTCCCACCCAACACCATGGGACCTATGGTCAACAGCAGGACAAAAGGTGCCATAATTACCACAGCAATAGGTATAATCCGCTTGAAAGCTTTATTCTCTTCCATCTTGTTCCTCTTTTTCACGCTTAATGGAATTTATCGGCCAACACTATCAAAACCCACAACGCCAGCCCCGCCACCATAAATACAACCCCAAACCATCTGCCGGAACGGACCCGAACCCGTTGTAGGTTTTGCGGGTCAATACCCACCTCGCGCGGGGTTCCCATTTTGGGCTTAATCGGCAGACCGACTGTTCCACTAACCGTACAGGTCTGACCGTCCAACTCATAAGAAACAACCTCTACATAAGTAGTACCGCCTTTAGCACCTCGCCGTTCCTCGTAGGAAGTAACACGCCCCGGCACTATAATCGCCCGGCGGAAAAATTCGTAGTGATACAAGAATAGAAACCACCCCAGGCCAAAAAACGCACACCCCATTAACCACATAAAGATAATGACTGGGTATTGTTTAAGCGTCAACGGCATTAATTTTTCTAACCACGGCCACATCCGCACGCGCGCTTGTTGCGGATTGTCGGGATTGACCGCCACCTCACGCACGCGGCCCATTTTAGGGTATCTGCCGGACGAAAAACCACGCGCGAATCGGTGCGTTTGTCCGTTTAATTCAAACGAAATCACTTCGGCATACGTAGTTCCGCCCTTACTGGTGCTCCTGCGTGCTGCATCTACCACCGTTCCGGACACAATAACTTCGTTTGCGGTAACTTTATTTTGGTGGATAGATATACCTATTCCAAGCACCGTGAAAATAATTAAAACATAGAAAAATATCCATTTTTTCATTTTAATGTTCCTTGTTTTAAATAATTATTATATCTATTCTAAACTATTTGTAAACGAGGTAAAAAAATAATCACTCACCAACCGGGCCTGTTGGCGATGTTGCTCGTCGTGGTAAGGGTCATCCACTCCAGCTGTTAAAAACCCGGCTTTTTTAGCCGTTTGCAACGCATACAACGCATCTTCTACCACCAAAGTGCGTGTTTTTTGCGTTCCCAACCGCTCCAAGGCTGCTTCGTATACTTGGGGCGAACTTTTCCCTGCCCCCACTTCGTCACAGGTAATGATAAAATCTACATAGTTCAATAACCCAAGCCGTTCAAATGCCTGCACGGCCAACTCTTTATCCGACGCCGTCGCCACGCTGATTTTAATGCCTTGTTTCTGCAGTTTTTGCAATAATTCCCGCACCCCCGGCTTGGGCGAAATATCCGTCAAATAACGTTGCCGGACCTGTTGCAAAGTTCCCTCCAGTAATTCCTCGGGCGTTTGCGGTAGATTAAATTTTTCACGAATGTAACGGGCCCCACCGATAAGTGACATTTGCTTAATTTCTTGTTCCACCGTTTCCGGCAATTCAATTCCATAAGTTTGCAACAGGTACTTGGCAGCAGCCCGGTCCCACGCCGTCAGCGAATCCAACAACGTGCCGTCCATATCAAAAATAACAGCATCCACGCGGTCTTTGTCGGGGAAAACATTGCGACGCGGAAACTCGTGCCATTCCCGCATGGGAAACTGCCCCTGCCGAGGAGGCTGATAGCTGGGTCTGGCCTGTACACGCAAAAAACGCAAGGGGGCGTACGAGCCCGGCCCCCTATCTATTTTAACCGATAAAGCAGGCATGTTTCGCCGAGGAGCCGAAAATCGGCCCGGCGCTACCCACTTGGGCCACACATTGGCTTCGTACCGGGCCAACGCGCGGGCCCCTTTCCCAAACGGGGCAGGAACTTGGGCAACCGCCGGCAGGGCTGCCAAACCTAACGCCGCAGCTCCGATAAAAACTTTACGAAATAATCCCGGAATATACATAATTATATTCTACTTTATTCCCCGCCGAAAAGGGCAACCGGCTCACGCCCTGGCTTGACTTACAACCGCCCGCAATTCTACAATGTAAAAGATAGGTCCATTTATGGTCACAAACGCACGCGCGGAAAGAAAACTAACCACAACGGTCAAATAAAATCCGCACGCGTAAGTCTATTCTGTAGGAGAAAATGAAATCATGAAAAATGTTCTTATTGTTTCTGCCAGTCCGCGCCGCGGGGGAAATTGCGACTTGTTGTGCGACCAATTTGCCAAAGGCGCACGCGAGGCCGGCCATACGGTGGAAATCGTTTATCTGCAAAATCAAAAAATCAACTATTGTCTGGGGTGTGGCGGATGTTACCCCAATCACGCTTGCGTCCAGCAAGACGGAATGGCCCCCCTATTGGACAAATTAGTCATAGCGGATGTAATTGTGTTGGCAACGCCGGTCTATTTTTATTCCATGAGCGGCCAATTAAAAACTTTCATTGACCGTACCGTTCCCCGCTACACAGAACTGGTTAATAAAGATTTTTATTTCATTTTAACCGCCGCAGATAAGGACCGCGAAAACCTCAAACGCACCGTGGAATCCTTACGCGGATTTACCGAAGATTGCCTGGAAGACGCCCACGAAAAAGGTATTATTTACGGCGTAGGAGCTTGGCAAAAAGGCGAAATTGTGGAAACCCCTGCCTTTAAAGAGGCCTATCTGGCGGGCAAGAATTGCTAACCCCATGAATAATTTTAAAAACAATTTCATCATGTTGTTGTGCCTGGCCATAGCCGGGGTGGCAATTATTAAAGTAACGTGGGACAACGCCCCCGGCGGGCCGTTTCACCCGCGGCAAGCCTGGGAAACCTGGAAAAATGAGCGAGCCGCCCAACAGCCCTCTGCGCAACGTCCCTCTTCTCCTAAAAAACAACTGGCCCCTAGACGCCCCCAAGTTACGCTGTCCTCTACGTCGGGCCCGGTAGAGATCAACCCATTAATCTCGCTAAGCGGAAAAACCCGCAAAGAAATTTTTGAACTTCGTAAACTGTTTGTGCAAGAATCCATTTTCCATATTCCGGGTTATACGCCTTCCGCGGAAGTGTACGGGCAAATAGAAGACCGCAAACCGTGGATTGCCGTGACCTTTTGCTACCTTCGCGATGAGCCTTTCCCCACGCAAGGCCCTTCCGAAGAAACCCGGTTTATCAATAACCCGGCTATACTTATTGGATTGGAGTCCAATTTGCTTGTATTGGACCCGGAAGACGCCCACTTACTAAATAAATCTTTTTGCACTTCACCGGCCGCCAATTACATTCCTAAAAAAATTTATTACGACGCCGATGATAAAGAAATCACCGTTATCTATCCTAAACCGTCTTTTTTCAGCAAATCCTCTGCGGAGTTCTTCTTTTTCAACGGGAAAAATGCGCGGGATTTGGGGTATGATTACGCATATTTGGACTTATCCCGCTCACGCACGCAGGCCAAATTTGCTCAAGCGGTAAATATTACCAACCGTGTCCACAAATTCCAAGATTTCTTTCATACCGGCGGAAGATGCCGGGTGCCGGGCGGGTGCAACAACGGTTCCCCCAATCAGCCGGAGCTGAATTTCAATGAAAATTTCCAAGCACGGCAAAAACAAGTTTTCTATTTTAAATTATGGCGCAAACGCCCCTCTTCGCCGCAAGATCCGGCCGATATTTACGAGAAAATGGTATTTGAATAATACGCCCGCAAATTTGATAGTTGTAACTTCAACTAAGGGAAGACGGCGGCCAGTTGGGTAGCCAGTTTTTTGAATGCTTGGCCGCGGTGGCTGATTTTATTCTTTTGCGCTTCGGTTAGTTCGGCCAGGGCTTTTGTGGTACCGGCTATCAAGAACAGCGGATCATAGCCAAAACCGTTCGTTCCGCGGTAACCAAAACCAATGTATCCGTCCAAAACACCTTCAAAGGTGCGCACTTCTCCTTGCGGAGTTACCAAACAGGCCACGGTACGAAAACGGGCCTTGCGTTGCGGTAATAACTTGCCTTCCAACGCATGTAACAGTTTACGGTTATTTTCGTCCGCGTCCACATCTTCACCGGCATAACGGGCAGTATGCACGCCGGGGGCACCGTTCAAGGCCTCTACTTCCAACCCCGTATCGTCGGACACCGTTATCAAGCCCGTCTGCTTGGCGGCATAACAGGCTTTTAAAGCGGCATTTTCTTCCAACGTCTTTCCCGTTTCGGGCGGAAGATGCAACTGGGGAAAATCGGCAAGACTTACATATTGCAACGGGGTACCCGCGCGCAGTTTGTCCGGCAAGATAGCCGTTAATTCGCGTAATTTATGCGGATTCCCCGTTGCAATTAAAATCTTCATACCTAAACTTACTTACCTAACTTAACTACTTCGTCAATAATATTCAACCCAACTATATAACCTTTGAACATATCGTCTTCACTGAGCCATTCCGTCGGCGCGTGCGGATTATTCTGACCCGTAAAAATCGTATAAGCACCTACCAATCCTTTGGTTACAAACATAGAAGCCGTTGTACCGGCACGCACCGTGACTTCGTTTATCGGCACACCCGCGCGGGCAAACGCCGCCCGGATAACTTCTTGTGTTTTGGGATGGGCTACTTCGGCTACGTTGCGGTAGTTGCAGACCAACTTAGTCTCGGCTTTTACACCGCACATTTCAGCAATTTCCTGCGCTGTTTTGTCAGCCATTTTCACCCACGCTTGGAGTTCCGCTTCGCTGAAACTGCGCAGGCGGAAATCTTCCGTCTTTTTGTAATAGTTACCCTCTTCATCATAAACAGCATGGTGAGGTTCCACGTAACCCTTTTCCGAAGTGTAGTTCGGTAACGGCAGCGGATTTTTCGGATCAATGGAACATACTCTTTCAATAAATAAAGACATGGGATATTCTACGTTGCGGTATCCGTTGGTCGCAGCGTACATCTGGTGGCCGCCTTTTCCAATGAATGTGCAGAAATACTGATACGCATTAAAGTTGGCTATCATAACTTCCCCGCCGGTTTCGCCGTCAAAGTCGTAGGCGATTTCCGGGCGGTACGGGGTTTCGTCCACATATTCGGCAGCCCGACCGACGTCTTCGTTCGGGGCCAAAATGATTTGAATTTGCCCGTGTGGTTTGGTGGGATTTTCGGCCAGCGTTTGCAACATCGTCATCAAAATCGCCACGCCGGATTTATCATCTGCGCTAAGCAAGGTAGAGCCGTCGGACGTTACAATCGTTTTGCCAATTTGGGTTTTCAAATAGGCCCCTTCCAAAGTTTCCGGATCAATTACTTGCTTTTCTCCTTTATACGGTTGCGGCAGTACAATCGGCCCGCCCTGATAATTGGTAATTACCTGCGGCTTAATGTCTGTGGCTTTGGTATCCGGGGTAACGTCATAGTGCGCACTGAAACCGAGTATCGGCACCGGCCGGGACAAGTTAGAGGGGATATTCACAAAAACGTAGTGATGTTCCGATTTATATACCTCACTGCCTTCCGGCAATCTCATGGTCCTAATTTCCTGAAGCAATTGATTGGCCATTTCTATCTGGCCCGGCGTGATGTCCTTATCATACTGGCTTTGACTATCCTGTTTGATGTACTTTAGAAAGCGTTGCAACAAAGCCGAACGGTACTGTTTGGCCAGTTTTTCATTACTAGGACCAATCTTTCTGGTCCCGGATAATTGGGCCGCGGCGACAGCCCGTTCAATTGCATAAGATAAAGAATCGGTATGGGAAGCAGCCGAAACAACCCCCGGGAATAACCCCACTGACAGCAAGGTTATTAGCAAAACAATTCGTTTTTTCATTCTGTTCTCCTTCACATTTAGATACACAACACGCTTTTATTGTAGTAATCTATGCGCTGCGCCGCAAGGGCCAAAAGACCTACTTTTCATCTAGGCCTTTTTTACCCCAACGCCATCCGACGGAAACCGGACGGCACGCTTCTCCATAAACTATTAGATTAGGCGCAGAGAAGCATTTACATACCCGATGTTGTCAACCGCATTACCGTGCGGAAAGCGGCTTCCATTACGTCCACATCCGCATACTCCAACACCGTGCCCGCGTGGTAATACCCCGTAAATAGACCCGGTGCCGGCAAGCCCCGTTCGGCCAGGCGAGCCCCCATTGTCAGGGTGCGTAAAGCCGTACGGTTCGGTGAAATCTCTTCGGCCTCCATAGCCGCTTGCGCAGCCCGCAACGACACTTCCGGCAACGCCGCTTGCATATTCTTTCCTTCGTCTGCGAAGGTAAGCGAAAAATTCTTTCCTTTATAATTCATGGCTTTTACGGTCTGGAAGGCCTGCGAAACTTCTTGCGTTAAAGTATGCATTTCTTCGTCGGAAAAAGCCCGAATCAGCCCCGTTACTTCGCTGCGGTTACCTTGGGTAGTAATACCGTTCACCCAAATAAATCCGCGCTTATCTGCCGTCGTTTCCGGCCGTTTGTGCCGGGGCAGCAATGTATGAAAATCGGACGCCATTAAAATATTATCCGCAAACGAAGTATTCATGGCATAACCGATATCTTCCGTTCGGCTCCCTTCAAACACCGCCGTAAAATGTTTGGCGGAAAAAGTTTCGTCCACCAGTTGCCCCATGTCCGCCGCGTCTAACGTATAGGCGTAATCTGCCCCCAACGACGTTATGTCTAATTGATTCACACCGATACCGGTGGTTCCGTCCGGCACAAAAACCAACTTAATTGTTCCGTGCGGCAACTGCGGATGATCGTAAAAATATTGTACGGCAGTCAGTAAAACAGCGGCCCCGGCTTTAGCATCGGCTCCTAGCAACGTATCGCCGGAAGCGGTAATAATATCGTGACCGTGGGCACGCAACAATTGCGGAGAATTCTGCGTAGTAAGCGATAGTTTTTTATCTGCCGAAACGACAATATCCCCGCCCTTGTATCCGTTGTGTACTTGCGGACGGACTTCCTGTCCCGAAATCCCAGGTACCGTGTCCAAGCGCGCCAGAAGGGCAATAACGGGAATAGGCTTATCCGAATTAGCGGGTATTTCTGCCGTCACAACGGCGGATTTATCCACCCGTACACGCGCAGCCCCGTTCTTTTTTAATTCTTTTGCCAAGGCCTTGGCAAATTTCAATTGTCCCGGTGTACTGGGCACAGAAGAAGAGAACTTGGCCGCGGTGTCAAACTTAACATAATCCGTTAAGCGATTGGTTAATTGTTTTTTTACGGGGGCTTTTTCGTAAAGCGTAAGCGCCTTCCAATCTTCCGGCACGGCAAATGCCCCTACGGGGAGTAATAACCCCACCCATAAAGCAATCAATTTGATAGAAGTACGATACATTAGTTTAAGTCCTCCAATGAAGCCGTTACCTGCGCTAACGCAGACTGCGCAGCGGCTAATTCTTCTTTTGTTTTTTCAATCTGTTCTGCGGGCGCATGCTTGAGGAAATTCTCTTGCGATAAACGCGCCTGCCGTGACGCAATATTGGCTTTTGCCTGTGCCAACTCTTTGTCCAGCCGTTTGCGCTCCTTGTCAAAGTCAATCAGCCCCGTTAACGGCACATACACCGTTATATTTTCAAACACGGCCGTCGCCGTTTGGTGCGGTTTAGCCGCATGGACTTCCACGGTTAAATTATCTACTTTGGCCATTAACTCAATATACGAGGCATATTCGCGCACGACCGCCAAATCGGCCTCGTTTTGGGCAGTAACCACCACAGAGATTTTTAATCCCGGCGGTACATTGAATTGCGAGCGGATTGTGCGTATCATCCGGGTAACCCCTTGAATAATATCCATCTTGGCTACCGCTTGCGGACAACAAAGGGCCGGCTCAAAAGACGGGTACGTTTGGTTGAGCAAAAACTCTTCCGTTTCTCCCACATAATCCCGCAGTGATGCGGCGATTTCTTCCGTCACAAAAGGAATCAACGGATGAAGGGCTTTCAACGTGTTATACAAAATATGTACACATAAGGCCATGACGTGTTCTTTTTCTTGGGTTTGGAAACGTTGCTTGGCCAATTCAATGTACCAATCGCAAAAATCACCCCATAAGAAATGATACAATGCGTTGGCTGTCAATGCTAAATTATATTTTTCAATACCTTCGCGGGCCGTTTTGATAGCGTTGGCAAAACGGTCCAAGATCCATTGGTCAGCCAATTCGGTTACCTGTTTGGGTATAGATAAGGGACCTTGGATCCCCTCCATATTCATTAAGATAAAGCGCGAAGCATTGTATAATTTGTTGCAGAAATTACGTGCCCCCGTGATGCTTTCTTCGGCATACGGAATATCTTTGCTGGGAACGGCCTGCATCAGTAACGAAAAGCGCACCGCGTCCGTACCGTATTTGGCCGTCATATCCAACGGGTCAATGACGTTTCCCTTGGACTTACTCATTTTCTGTCCGCTTTTATCACGTACGATTCCGTTCAAATATACATCTTTAAACGGTAATTTTCCGGTAAAATCAAGCCCCGTCATCACCATACGCGCCACCCACAAATACAAAATTTCATACCCGGTAACCATCACGCTGGTGGGATAAAAATGCTCCATATCCACCGTTTTTTCCGGCCAGCCGAAAACGGACATCGGCCACAGGGCAGAGGAGAACCACGTGTCTAATACGTCCGGGTCTTGCACCAAATCATGCCCGCCGCAATGTGGGCAAGCGGTCGGTTTATCAAAAGAAACAATCGGTTGGGCCCCGTCTTCAAACGATACTTTCGTCAACTGTTCGCGGCCTTGTTGGTCGGTAGCAAAGGTAAGCCCCTTTCCGCTACAGCAACGGCAATACCACACCGGGATACGATGCCCCCACCAAATTTGGCGCGAAATACACCAATCCTGTATATTTTTAAGCCAATTTAAAAACGGGTTTTTCCAGTTAGCCGGATGAAAAGCGAGTTCGCCCGACTCGGCCGCCGCAATAGCCGGAGCAGCCAGTTTGTCCATTTTGACAAACCATTGCTCACTCATAAACGGCTCAATAGTACTGTGGCAGCGGTAACAAGTGGAAACGGCATTGTTGTATTTTTCTTCCTTCACCAGCAAACCGGCGGCTTCTAAATCCTTAACCGTTTGTGTGCGGCAGAGGTCGCGGTCCATACCCAGGTATTTTTCGGGGCAGTTAATCATCTTGCCTTTGTCGTTGATAACGGTCAAGATGGGCAAGTTGTGGCGTTTGCCGACTTCGTAGTCGGTCGCGTCGTGTGCCGGAGTGATTTTCAGCGCACCTGTACCAAACTCCATTTCCACCGCTTCATCCGCAATAATCGGAATAGCGCGGTTAGCTAGCGGAATAACCACTTTCTGGCCAATCATTTTTTCAAAACGTTTGTCTTTGGGATTAACGGCAATGGCCGCATCCGCGTAAATCGTTTCGGGGCGGGTGGTGGCAATCACAATTCCGTCGGAGCCGTCTTCGCCTTTGTAACGCAGATGCCAGAGCTTGCCATTGTGCTGTTCGTGTTCTACTTCAATATCGGACAAGGCAGTGGAACAACGCACGCACCAGTTAATTAAGCGTTTGCCGCGGTAGATATATTTTTTCTCCCACCACTGTTTAAAACATTCATAAACGGCTTTGGCTCGTTTTTCATCCATGGTAAAACGGATATCGGATAGGTCTAACGCCCAACCCATTTTGCGAAATTGCGTATAGATGGCGTTACCGCACTCGTTGTACCATTCCCACACGGTTTTAACAAATTCTTCACGGCCCAAATCGTGGCGGGATTTGTGTTGCTCCTTGGACAGTTTCTTTTCAATCACGTTTTGTGTGGCAATACCGCCGTGGTCTGTACCCGGCACCCAATAGGCATCCTCACCGAACATCCGGTGAGCACGGATAAGCACATCCTGCAACGTATTCGTGGAGGCATGCCCCATGTGTAACGCCCCCGTGATATTAGGCGGCGGAATAACAATCACAAACGGTTTTTTGGTTTTATCGGCCTTGGCGGCGAACAATTTGGCGTTTTGCCATTTTTCGGCTAGTTTTTGCTCTACTTCCTGCGGTTCATACGCTTTGGGTAACATATTTTCTTCCTCGGTTTTGTAAAATTGCGTGATGTGACTTCACGCGTAACCTATGTATATTTTACTATTTTCTTGCACACCGGCAAAATTTATGCAAAAATATAGAGAGGTCACTTTTGGGGAAGGGTCACATGAAAAAGATAGGTATTATTTGTGCATTATCCAATGAGGAAAAGCAACTGCTGGCGCGGTTGCAGTCCTCCCATGCGGTGCACGCCGGACCGTTTACGTTTACCCACGGACAACTCAACGGGTGCGAAATTGTTTTGGCGCAAAGCGGCATCGGCAAAGTAAACGCCGCCTTGGGCACGTTGGAACTGATTAAAAATTTTTCACCAGACTATATTCTTAATTCCGGAGTAGCCGGCGGTCTTTCCCCTCAATTAAACACGCTGGATAGCGTCGTGGGAACGCAATACGTTTACCACGATGTGTGGTGCGGAAACGGCAACGAGTATGGCCAAGTACAAGAACTTCCCACTTTCTTCCGCGCCGACAAAACCTTACTGGCAGCGGCCGAAAAACTGCGCGCCAAAACCCCTCATGCCGTGCACATGGGACTCATCTGTACGGGCGACCAATTTATCTCCGGTCCGGAACCCGTTGCAAAAATCTTAAAATATTTTCCGCAAGCACTGGCGTGCGATATGGAATCGGCCGCTATCGCGCAAGTTTGTTACCGATATCAAGTACCGTTTTTAAGTATGCGGCTCATCAGCGATGTAGCCGGGAAAGAACAGACTAATATGTCCCAATACGAAAATTTTTGGGCACATATGGCCGATACCGGTTTTGAACGTACTTGGACGTTACTTACAGCTCTTACACAGGAGTTTCGCCATGAATAAGATAGCTAGTTTTAACGTAGATCACGAAAAACTAACTCCCGGCGTCTATGTAGAACGGCAAGACAGTTGGGACAAAAAGACTATTACTACCTTTGATGTGCGTCTTAAAGCCCCCTATCGGCAAACCCCGTTAAGCCCCGCCGTCATTCACACGTTGGAGCATTTAGGGGCTGTGTATTTGCGGGAACATTCTTCCTGGGCGGATAAAGTAATTTACTGGGGACCGATGGGTTGCCAAACCGGGTTTAATTTACTGATTGCCGGTACTTGGCAAGCTACAGATGCCGTGCCCTTGTTGTGTGAGACATTTCTTTATATTGCCAATTTTGAAGGACAAATCCCGGGGGCCCAATGCGCTGCGGAATGCGGCAATTTCCGTTTGCACGATTTGCTGGGAGCTAAACGCGAGGCCCGCGCCTTTGCCGAGATATTAGCCCGTTGGACGCCGCAGAATAGTGTATATCCGCTCCGATCCAACTAATGTAATTTTAAATATTCCAAGGAACGTATAAAACCGTACGATAATAAATATGCATATACCTGAAAAAGAAATCTTAAAAACTGAAATGATTGAGGAAAGAGTCATTGCCCCGCAAGAGCCCGCCGACGAACCGGACGATTTTGACCGTTATTTTCAGCAGGACCAAGCCCGCGCGCAGGGAGATACGGGCGGTATTTTCAGCGGCATTTTTGTCATGGTCTTTGGCTTTCTGGCGACTGTAGCCGTAATCTTGTTCAGCATCGTGGTTGTTATTCCGCTGATGCTCATCGGCCGGCTGTTTGGCGTGCAACCTCACCGCCAGGACAAATAAATCCAGTTAGGTAAGACGGATTTTCAAGGAAGTAAGAATTTGCTATAATGAGAGGGATACTGATAGCCGCAACACCGATTTGGAGAGGTGGCCGAGCGGTTTAAGGCACAGTCCTGGAAAGACTGCATACGGGAAACCGTATCGAGAGTTCGAATCTCTCCCTCTCCGAAAATTTAAGACCCCCGTAAGGGGGTTTTTGATTTTCGGAGAAATGGAAGCCATACCAACTGCTTGGTGTGGCGTAGAGATTCGAAAGCCGGAGCCTTATGCGAGTTTGAGTGCGAGCCGTACCGGCAAGCACGAAAGGCGAGCATGGCGAGGCGGGGTCGCGAGCGCCGCACGTCAGTAAGGCGACTTGTGACCGAATCTCTCCCTCTCCGTATGAATTTGAAAACCCCCGCAAGGGGGTTTTTTGTTCCTCATAAAAGAATAACCCCGGCCTCAACTACTTTTTGTCACATGAGAGATGGAGAGTACTATTTCCGTCACAAAATAGAAGCAAGAGACTCTGCTCTTTTGCCATTTTGCAATAATTCGTTTCCTCTGCGGGTTATATGAGTATCTTAACCCAAAAGGAGCCTTGTATGAAAAAGATAATTATTTTATTTACAACAATCCCATTTTTCTTGACAGGATGCACCAGAAGCACATGGGCCGGCATTGGAAAAGGAACGTTAGGCGTCATGGTGGTAACGGGAGCCATTCTGGAAGCGCACGAGGACATCAAGCATAATTTTGATGATTATGTAATTAAGCACGGAGTGCCTACCTCGTCCTATACTCAGGCAAATGGCATCACCAATTATTCATTTGTTAAAAATTGTGCACATTCACACAGACAAGAAGAAATTTTAGTCCAGGTCAATGAAAACAATAGAATTATCCTGGAGAAAACCATACGCGCTTGTCCCGTGTCATAAAGTGCTTCCTACAAGTGCGCAAGTTAAAACCCCGCCACCAGCGGGGTTTTTTGAACAGCCACTACTAAAAGTCACAAAAACGCAAACCCTCAAGAATGACTTTCCATTATCCTATTTCTGCAATAATTTGTTACAATTGGGTGTTCCATATATAGAATCCCACGTTGTTAAGGAGTTTAAGTATGAAAAAGATAATGTGTTGCTTGCCGATAATTCTATTACTGACAGGTTGTATGGGTTTTGTAAATGGCATGCCGGAATCCAATGATTTCTTGTATGAAACAAATCCTTTATACCCACCGGAAGTTTATGAACAACAATTGCTTTCAATGTTGCCTTTCATGGAAGGACTTAACCGTGCAACTACGCATTGCCTTAGGGAAACAGGCCGCTGGTGCACCTGGGACGAAGTCAATTTTTCTGTGCGGGATGCAAACAGACAATTAATTACCACCCCGGGGACTTACCGCGTTAATCAAATTTTTGATTTCCGTTTGACCTATTATTATGATCAATGGGCGCCCCAAGGATATTATTGGGAAGCATTCATGGAAATGCACGAAGGCCGAAATTACCACGTGGATATTGTATCTACCGGGAACGGACGGCTTCAGATCCGGTCTAACAGAAAGTACAGACAAGGGCAACTATTAGCAGAATCTCTTTTCGGCCCGGTACAGGAACGACACGGAGATTGGATGTACTGGAATTTAGAATATAAGAAAGTAGATTGATACAACAAAGACTTCCCAACCAGTTCCGGGCGAATGGACAAATACTCCGTTCGCCCGGTTTTGTGAACTCTTATAGATTGACACCACACCTTCTTTTTTGAATAATATGATATATTCTGAATAAAACAGGAGTGAAAAATGTCGGACGAAAAGCGCGCCGTGTTATTTTGGGTCAGTATTTTTTCTTGTCTTTTTATTCTCATGCTCGGAGTTTTGCTGTGGGAAGCAAGTCACCTGGGAAAATCCGTACAAACGGCAAAAATCACACAACAGGACGAGCCAACCACCCCGGAAGCATTCAACGAGCCGGCACCTCTTGAGGTCCCCCCGCAAACCGCCCGCGAAATGGAACTTTCACCGGAATCAACCGAATTGGCAACCGACCCCAACCCTTCCCACCGGGACTCCTTTTCTTCCGATTTAGTCTTTAAAACAGACGACCCCTATGGCAAACGATTTCTTTCCATGATGCCGATCATGAAAGAGCTTAACCGGGCTACCACACGCTGCATAGAGGAAAAAGGCCGTTGGTGCGCGTGGGACGAAATTAATTTTAATATACAAATAAGTCCCGGCGGGAATTTCATATCCCGGCCGGACACTTATTCCCTCGGCCCATTTTTTAACTTTCGTTTGGAACATTACCAATGCGCCCCGCAGGGATGTTATTGGGAAGCTTTCATGGAAATGCACGACAGAGGCGGAGGATATCATCTGGATATCGTATCTACAGCAAACGGACGGCTTCAAATCCGGTCCAATAAAGAATATGAACGAGGGCAGCGACTGGCGGAATCTATTTTCGGCCCGGTACAGGAACAACACCAAAATTGGATGTATTGGAATTTAGAGGATAAAAAAGTAGATTAACAAGATATAGCACCATTTTAAAAAGCACCCTCCCGGGTGCTTTTTAAATTTGGGCAGTACTATACACGATTTGCCCTGCGTAAATTTCCTGACGGAAATTTCGCCCGGGCCCGCCCTCGCGGTTTTTGCCTTTCGCGCTTCGCCCTCAAACAAAAACATCGCTCCGGGCTTCAAATCCTGACGCGGGCAAAGCAGTTTGCCCGCTTACTGCCATTAAAAAAACACCTTTTTAAAGGTGTTTTTTTTAAATTTGGGCAGTACAGGATTTGAACCTGTGACCTTCCGCGTGTGAGGCGGACGCGCTACCACTGCGCCAACTGCCCTGAAAACAAATCAAATCTCTACAAATTCACTTCGTCAGTTGGCTTCTTTCGCGCGGTCCGCGAAGCGGACGAACTTATGTTACAAGCACTGCGCCAACTGCCCTAAAATTTCTATACAACATATTTATTATATCATATCCCGAAATGAAACGTAAAGCCGCCTAAATCATTCCTCTATCTGTTTCTCTTGAATTTGTTATACTATAAGTGACGGTATGTGCCCGTACATAACCGGGCAATAAACCAAGGAGCCCAACAAGAATATGGAATGGAGTTTACTGTTTAACTCGTTTATCGGTATATTGGCCATTTTAAACCCTATCGGCAATATGCCCATTTTTTTGGAGTACGTAGAAAACGAATCCCCCAACGTGCAGCGGGCTGTAGCCTTGCTCATGTCGTTCTCCATTTTTGTACTCATGTCTGTTTTCTTCTTGTTTGGGAACCGCATTTTAACCATGTTCGGCATTACGCTGCCGGCTTTTAGATTAGCCGGGTCTATTATGATTTTGCTCATCGGGCTACGCATGTTACAAGGGAAAAGCAAATTTGAACAACACGGCATTGAAACGGCCGCCGCCACCGGCAATACCTTTGATAAAGCCCGCGATAGTTTAAGCCATATTTTAGTCCCGGTAGCCATGCCGCTTTTTATCGGCCCGGGCAGTATCACTACCGTTATTTTGTACGCCGAAAAATGCGAAACGTGGCTGATGTCCGTTATGATGATTTTAATGCTATTTCTCAGTTCCTGCATTGTGGCAATGGTGTTGGTAAGTTCACAATATATTTTTGATAAAATCGGACGCAACGGCACGCAAATTGTCATCCGCTTTATGGGAATGATTCTGTGCGCCATTGCTATGCAGTTTATGATTGACGGCATTGCCCAGTTATTCCCCGGCGTATTGGATACGGCCTTCATTCACACCGGCGTGAAATAAGCCATACATGGACCATTTTGAACTTGTTTCTCATTTTAAACCGGCCGGCGACCAACCCAAAGCCATTGACACGCTTACCCAAGGTATTTTAGACGGCAAAAAACGCCAAACACTTCTGGGAGTAACGGGCTCGGGCAAGACATTCACCATGGCCAATGTCATCACGCGGCTGAATAAACCCACACTAATTTTATCCCCCAACAAGGTATTGGCGGCCCAACTGTACGGCGAGTTCAAACAATTTTTCCCCCACAATGCCGTGGAATATTTTATCTCTTATTACGACTATTACCAGCCCGAGGCCTACATCCCACAAACCGATACTTACATTGAAAAAGACTCCGCCATCAACGAACAAATTGACAAATTGCGTTTAAAGGCAACCACCTCTTTGATATCCCGCAAAGACGTACTGGTAGTGGCCTCTGTATCGTGCATTTACAATATCGGCTCGCCGGACAGTTTCCGTGAAATGCGCATTTATGTAAAACCGGGAATGGAAATGACACGGGCGCAACTTTCGGGCCAGTTAATTAAAATTCAATATCACCGCGACGAAATGGAATTTTCTTCCGGTCAGTTCCGCACACGCGGGCCCAATATAGATATTATGACCCCTTACAGTTCAAACGCTCTTCGCATTGAAATTACGGGTCGCACCATTACCCATATTTACGAAATTCACCCCATCACCGGCAATATAGTAGCGGAATTAAAAGAAGCGTGGATTTATCCGGCCAAACATTTTGTGGCAACGGATGAAGATACCCAAAATGCACTGGAACAAATCCGGGCTGATTTACAAGTGCGTCATGCCGAATTACTGGCACAAGGCAAAGAGATGGAGGCCTATCGTTTAAAACAACGTACGGAATACGATTTGGAAATGCTGACGCAAGCAGGATTTTGCTCCGGCATTGAAAATTATTCCCGTTATATGGACGGCCGCCAACCCGGAGAGCGGCCTTCTACCCTGATAGATTATTTCAAACGGTATGACGACTTCTTGCTGATGGTGGATGAGTCCCACGTGGCGTTGCCGCAAGTGCGCGGCATGTTTAATGGAGACCGCGCCCGCAAACAGATGCTGGTGGATTTTGGATTCCGCTTGCCTTCAGCCTTAGATAACCGGCCTCTTAAATTTGAGGAATTTGAACAGTTAATGCCTGCTACTGTTTTTGTGTCCGCCACCCCGGGGCCGTATGAACTGACTGTATGCGGCAACAACATTGTGGAACAAGTTATCCGTCCGACCGGGCTGGTAGATCCGAAAGTGGAAGTCCATCCTACCGCCGGACAAATTGACCATTTGGTGGAAAAAATTAACGAGCATACCGCCAAACACGAACGGACGTTGGTGCTTGCACTTACCAAAAAAACGGCCGAAGATTTAAGTACTTATTTTACGGAGCATAACATCAAAACGCGCTATTTACATTCGGATATTGATGCACTGGACCGCGTGGAAATTTTAAAAGAATTTCGGCAAGGAAAATTTGATGTGCTGGTAGGAATTAACCTACTGCGCGAAGGGATAGATATCCCGCAAGTGGGGTTGGTAGCCATTTTGGGTGCAGATAACGAAGGTTTTTTGCGCAACACGACTACGCTTATTCAAATCTCCGGCCGGGCCGCACGCAACGCCGGAGGCGAAGTAATTTTGTACGCGGACCGAAAAACCGATTCCATCAAATATGCCCTTAACGAAATGAATCGCCGCCGCCAATTACAAGAGGCCTACAATAAAGAGCATCATATTACTCCTAAAACTATTCAAAAAACAGAAGTAGAATTGAAGGAATTTGAGCAGCAAGCCCAAACCAGTGCGTTTGGAGTATTGGCCGAGTCGCTTCCTGTACCCACGGCTAAAAACATCAAAGGCATAGAAAAAGATTTAGAACAACAGATGCACCAGGCGGCCGATGCACTTAATTTTGAACTGGCCGCCGAATTACGCGACCGCTTGTTTGAACTGCGTCAAATGAAGCTAAAATAAAACGGGATTTACAATACAATATGCAAAAGCACGAAAAATCCGGCCATCATCGCCGCACCTAACCCCAGCGCATTTTTGACCCACTCTTTACTTTTAATACCCAGTTTAGAGGCACAAATAATATTGGGAATATTCCCCGGAATCATCATTCCGCCCGATAAAATCAAACTCATGAGCAGAAACGTGAGGGAGCGGTCGGAAATCTCCGGCGTGACTTCTATAGCGGCCAACGTGGCATTATCCAACACGGCAGAAACGGAGTTAATCCAGTAGAGCCAATTTTCTGATAGGTGCGATACCGTACGCAATGCAAACGGTTTAAGCCCATCCCCTAAAAGCACCAAAGCCATCACAAATAAATAGACCTTCGCCGTCCGCATTAAAATACTTTTAAGAGAACGGTCTTCCCGGGTATCGGTGGCGTGCTCACCGGGAGCATGTTTGCCGGCTTTAAGCCGCGCGGCTAATATACCCATCAGCAAAATCCCCGCCAATACAAACCAACCTACATGTTCTATGAGATAGAAAAAACCCGCGTGGTGCGGTGCACCGGATAATTTAGAAATCACAATCGTTCCCAGCGGTTCGCCGATAGCCGTTAGCACCGCCCCCATCCCTATAGAAAAACACGCCAAAACGACCAATTTTACCCGTTGTTCGCGTACCAGCGGCAACATTACTACCACTTCCGCCAGCACCAAGGCCGCAATGATCGCTGTAATCAAACTGGAAACCAACCCCAATATACAGACGATTAAAAACATCGTCCAACGCAAGCCGATTTTAGCAACGGCCTTTTGTGTGATATGCTGCAAAGGGGTATTGAATTGACGAAATAAAAACCCGGCTATCAGTACGGCTAGGGTAATTTTGATAGGGTCTTTCAAAGCGGCCTCTACCAACGGCCAACTCCATACGTGCGAAATGGATACCGCCGTTACGCCACAACAAAACAGAAAAATTTCCAAGTTTTCTTCTACTTTGTGTACACTCAACGGAAGAACAAAAACTCCTACCAACAAAACCGACAATAAACAGATTTGTAAAACCGATAACTCCATACGTCCCCCACATTTGCGTACGCATTACATAAAAAACCGTCCCGTACGAGATTCGAACTCGTGATCTCCGCCTTGAGAGGGCGGCGTCCTAGGCCACTAGACGAACGGGACTCGTACTATTATTTTACCATATTTCTATTTACGCCGGGGTGCAGGGCCTGCTTGAGTTGCTCTTGGATATATTCGGTGGACGACTGCCCAAACAAAACCGGGTAGAAGTTTTGGTAATAACTGGCCAGCCATTTTTGATTATCTTGCAAAAATGCAAACGCCTTGGCAAAAACTTCCTTTTCTTCCGGCAGCGGATTCACACGGGAACTAGCCGGAAGCCAGGACTCGCGGTTTTGCGAAATTACAAAATGAACGGTAGGCTTTTGATCCCGTGTATTTGTCTCACAGGCAGAAACAAAGAAATCATAAAAATCAGAACGCTCGGTCAACCAAAACTTATACACCACGTTGCTTTTCTCCAGCGTATCCACTTTTACTTCCCCGGAAACAAAGAATATTCCCGCTTCCTTTTCGGCATCGGCTGCCCGTTTAAAAACCCGCCGCAGGTGGTACGTGGCTTCTTTCTCCCCTTCTATGTGCACTCCTTTCCCCGGGGCCTCAATAACAAGCCCGTCCACTACTTTATTTTCATTCAAATAACTAATACTTTGGACATCCGGCTGCACCAAAAACGAAAAAACTTCCAACACAGTTCCGTCCGGTGTCTGCAGAAGAATATTCAATTTCGGATAATCCGACCGTTCATTTTCTCCGGGAATATAAGAAAACCGGCGAACAAATTTTTTATTGACAATCGCCTCAATCCGGCCGGCCTGGTCCCGTTGGACGCGGTCTTCTTCGCCGATATTGAACAACGCAAGCAAATCCGGCAGGGACACGGAAACTTTATGGTTCTTCATCTTACCCCGTTGTTCTTGTCGCACAAAATAAGTCCGTTCGTCCGTAAAATCTTCCCAACGGTCCCGCTCCCGCGTGACAGGAGAAGCATACTGGGTGGGTTGGGCCTGTTTGTACACTTGCGTAGAGCCGGGACACAAACTTTTCCATCCGTTCCGTGCCCGTTTGGAGAAATGTCCATTCTGTTGAGATATACGCAAATCCATGAGATTGATTAACCCGTCGGCATCGTCGCAAGAAAATTTTTGCAAATCGTCCAAACTGCGCATGATGCTGCCCTGTGTGGTGTTTAAGTCCGTATGGTAAATCGGCGAGCTCTGTTCCATGCCGTTCCAATACTGATCCCCTAATCCAAAGATGTGCCCCACCTCATGGGCAACTATACGATAAAAAAATTCCATATTGTTTCTGATAATCAGATTGACCAACATCTTATCATTTGGGGGCATAACCGACCCGCCTATGTGTTCGGCCAATTCGGCCCATTCCAACGTAAGATCTGCCTGTCCTGGCCCAGAAACTTCCTGAATCAAATTGACCCCGCGTTGCAAAATGGGAATGATATCTTGAAATTCCTGTTCGCGTTTACTTTCTTGAATATATTGCAGCGGTTGTTGTATCCAAACAAGGAAGGCCTGGCGCACTAATTCTTTTTCTTCCGGTGAAAATTCCCCTTCAAAAGCATACGTAATAGGCCGGTTTGTAAGCAGTTTATCTACAGCAAAGGTATGATTAAAAACGGCGCGATTCCACAACCCCCAAGGTCCAGTGGCTCCCAGAGAAACCACCGGGAAACAACAAGCAAACAAAATAATTATTTTTTTCATATACTCTTCATCTTTCCTCTATATAACTATATCATAGAGAATATATCGCCTCGGCACAAGGGCCAAAGGACCTACTTTCTCTCTAGGTCTTTTGGGCAGCCCTCTGAAAATCCCGTCCCGAAAAAAGACCGGTTATACGGCCGGGGATAGAAATTGCTACAATACTGGTATGTCTTTTTCACACGCAACTGTTTTTTATAACGCACAGAAAACGCAAAACCAACAACCGGCCGAACAAGCCGCCGCCTGGCTGAGCAAGCACGGTGTTGCGGCACAGACTACAACCGATTTTGAAAATTTATCGCAAACAGATATCCTTATTTGTATGGGCGGAGACGGAACGATGCTACGTTGTGCGCGCGAATGTGCTCCGCGCCGTATCCCCCTGTTGGGAGTCAACTGCGGAACGCTGGGATTTTTGGCCGCCTGCGAAAAGGAAGAATGGGAAACCGCCTTGGCAGATTTACTGGACGGAAAATTTATCTTACAGGAGCGGATGATGTTATCTGTTCGCATCCAATCGCCCGATTGCCTGGTGCAACAGTTGCTGGCCCTAAACGATTGCGTCATACACGCGGATAAAGCCCGTGTATTAACGGTAGAAGCCGCCTTTGATGCCCATCCTTTGCCTCCCTATTTTGGAGACGGGGTACTCATTTCCACGCCCACCGGCTCCACCGCATACGCCTTGGCTGCCGGCGGGCCGATTGTAGCACCCGGGGTAGAGGGGCTACTGGTTACCCCTATTTGTCCCCATACACTCAGTCAACGCCCGATTTTGCTTCCGACCGGGAAAAAATTGGAATTGTACCCCGTTTTGAAAACACCGTTAGACGGTGCCGGATTAACGATAGACGGGCAGGAAAATTTATCCCTGCCGCCCCATACGCAGGTGCAGATTTCTCCTTATGAACATAAGGCCCGTTTTTTAATGAGCCCCAAGCGCGACTTTTTTACCATGTTAAACCGAAAATTCAACTGGGGGAACCGCTGATATGCTCACGCGCTTGCACATCCGTGATTTTGCCATTATTGACGATTTGACGCTGGACTTTGGCGACGGACTGACTGTGTTTTCCGGAGAAACGGGCGCAGGGAAATCCATCGTGATTGAAGCCCTGGGGTTTGTATTGGGGGCCCGCGGGGATGTATCTGTCATCCGGGACGGAGCTTCCCGCATGAGTGTATCGGCCGAATTTGAAAGTGCCTCTCTGCCGCCGGAAATACGCGCACAATATCAATTGAACGCCGACCGTTTTACCCT
The DNA here is from genome assembly GCA_902765225.1 of Candidatus Avelusimicrobium intestinale. Taxonomy (GTDB): domain Bacteria; phylum Elusimicrobiota; class Elusimicrobia; order Elusimicrobiales; family Elusimicrobiaceae; genus Avelusimicrobium; species Avelusimicrobium intestinale. The sequence continues at coordinate 367,724 of CACWYV010000001.1, read as the reverse complement.
GCGGCGCGAACTGGACGCGAAAGGAAAGGGAAAAGCCTTGTTAGAGGGACGGGCCGTGACGGTTTCCGTACTAGCGCATTTGGGCCGGTATTTGGTAGATTTCCACGGGCAGCACGATCACCAAAGTTTATTGCACGCCGCCATTCACCTAACTTTGTTGGACCGGTTTGCCAATCACGCCTCTTTATTACAGGAAATACAAGCTGCCTATACCCGCTTACAAGAAACCCGCAACCGGTTAGAGGCGCTACGTTTAAGCGCGCAAGAAAAAGAACGATTGTTAGATTTGTACGCCTATCAATTAAAAGAAATTGAGGATATTCGCCCTACCGCTAACGAAGATATTCAACTGGAGCAGGCCCTGCCCAAATTGAAACACGCAGGCAAACTATCGGCCTGGGCGCAAGAAGCCTGCACCGAATTGTACCAAGCCGAACAAGCGGCTACAGTCCGTACGGCCCGTGCGGCCAAGTTGCTGGAGCAAATGGCTACGCTGGATGACAATTTACATAGTCTGGCCCAAGAGGTCAATTCCGCCCTTACCACGCTGGAGGATGCCGCCCAAACGTTGGGTTCCTACCAAGCGGATATGGAAGCAGATCCCGCCACGCTGGACAAAATGCTCTCACGCCACGAAAAACTCAAACGTTTAAAAGCCAAATACGGCCCGGAACTGACCGACGTATTGGCCTGCGCCGAAGATTTACGCACAAAAATCAAAAATTTACAACACGCCGAAGAACACGAACAAGATTTGGAAAACGAACTGGCCCACCGACAAGAACTCGTTCTGGAATTGGCCCGCACTTTACACGAAAAACGCATGAAAGCCGCCGCAAAACTGGCCAAAAAAATTACGGAAGAAATCCGTCCCCTCGGTTTTAACCAAGTTAAATTTTCCGTAGCCGTAGAAATGGATGAAGAAAACCTAACCCCCACCGGGGCAGACCGCGTGGAGTTTCTGTTTTCCCCCAACCCGGGCCAACCGCTACGCCCGCTTAAAAATATAGCTTCCGGGGGCGAAATTTCCCGTGTCATGTTGGGCCTAAAAACGGTCTTGGCTCCTACGGTACCCGTCATGGTATTTGACGAAATAGATGCCGGTATCGGCGGCGAAACCGGCCATTTGGTCGGCCAGAAACTACGCGGAGTGGCTCAAGGCAAGCAGGTGCTCTGTGTAACACACTTGGCACAGGTAGCAGCACAAGCCCATGTAAATTTTCATGTAGATAAAACCGCTACTAAAAATACTACCCGCGTATCTATTACTCCGCTGGCCGGAGAAGATTTAGTCCGGGAAATTGCCCGTATGCTGGGGGGTTCCACCGCTAAAAATTCCGCTGCCCTTACCCACGCCCGGGAATTATTACACGAAGCCGGCCGATTAAAATAGCCGGCAAACCGAATTGACACACCGCCCCCCGCTTTTGATACAATGTTTACAGGGGGAGAACCCTATCTCAAGTAACAAGGAGTAAATTATGTCTAAATGCTGCAAATGCGCTAAATGGTTTCCGCACAACTGGTTGTGCTTGAAAGGACTTTCAGTTGTGTTTTTTGTATTTTTTTACATTACCTTCGCATATTGGTTGGTTCAAATGGGATACGGGATTTATCATTGGAGTTTGATCTCGTGGGAAACCTTGATACAAATTACAGTTAGTTATTTCGTAATAACCGTATTTTGCTTGGCCATGGCTAAAATCTTAAAGGCCCTGCACCAAATCAAACAGGCGGTTGCCCCGTGCTGCTGCAAAGCGCAAGCCGAACCGGCTAAAACTCAAACCAAATAACTTATAAGAGGGCGTATTTCGTACGCCCTCTTTTTATCTAAACGCCGTATGAAAAAATTTTTTATATTAAGTTTTCTGTTGTTTGTGCCGTTTGCCGCAACCGCCGAAACCCTTAAAATGAAGGACGGCACCTTAGTCAGTGGGTCTATTGTATCGCAAACGGAATATACACTTAATTTGGCTACTTCATACGGGACAATTACGCTTAACCAACGCGAAATTGAACAAATTTTGCCTGATAAACACCGCCTCATTTTAAAGGGTGGTACGCAACTGGTCGGCGTGATTTTGGACATGGATGAGTTCAACATCAAACTCCAAACGGACGACGGGTCCATCGTCCATGTAGATGTACCGCAGATTGTCACTATTGAAGCCTACGATTACGACCGCGGCAACGCCCAACAGGAATTTGTGGAAAAACAAATCCAGCGCGAGCAACAACTGCAAGCACAAGCGGCCGCGCAAGCCACTTTGCCGGCCGGGAAAGTAGCCGGAGCGGGCGGGCTGACTTTTGATGCGGATATTGACCAAGTATTTGAAGCCAAAACCGCCACCGTGGTGAACGGGCAAGTGCAAACGCCGTCAGCCCAAGTACAAACTGTTGCCCCGCGGCCGTTAAGTGACGAGGAAATGTTTCTTAAAAACGTCAAATCCGGTACCATCAGTCAACAGGACTACGCGGCCCAAGCCAAGCAAGAATTATCCGCCAACAAAAAGCCTTCTCCCACCGAACAAAAACCGACCAAACGGGTGGAAAGAAACTTCTCCAAATACCTTTCCATACAAACCGGCGTGATGCCGCTAGACTTAAAGGCCTCCGGTCCGATAGCCGTTGGCTCCAACACGCGGGATTTGGGAGAAAAAGAACTGGATATTGGCGGAACGAGCCTAGTAGTATCCGGTAAATTTTTGTGGCGGGTGAAAGAAAGCAATTTATGGCTCGGCCCGACACTTGCGTTTGCAAATATTCCCAAAAATGAATTTTCTTTTGTCAACAGCGTAGAGACCATAGAGGCCCAATCCAGCGGCAGTCTTTTATCCGCCGGGTTGGCGGCTAATTATTATTTGAATCCCAAGCACCGTTTTTCATTTTACCTAACAGCTGCCGCCCAATACGAAATGCTTTCCCTGAATTATAACGGTGAGACCACTCCGGCCGGCTCTACCACGTATACATCCTTTAGCAATTCCTTATCCGCCAGCGGGCCCGCCGGCTCGGTCGGAATCGGAGTAGAAACGTGGGTGGATGATTTGATGATTGGGCTGGAAGCACGCCAAGTGTTCACTCCGCGTAAAGATGAACTGAAAAAATCGGCCACCTCTAATACCGTCATTCAAGTACAGTTAAGCTGGAAATTCTAATGAAAGTACTTGCTTTGCCTAATGCTTTTAAAGGTACTATCTCAGCCAGATATGCAGCCCGAATTTTAACACAGGATTTGTCCCCCCGCCATACGGTACGGGCATGGCCTATTAGTGACGGCGGTGACGGATTTTTGGATTTTTTCCGCACGTTAGATCCGCATGCCCAACCGATCGCTTTGGCCGCGCCGGATGCTTTTCTAAATAAAAGGGGCACTTCTTTTCTCATGCTATCCGATGGGAAAACAGCCGCGGTGGAAACAGCCCGTGTCTGCGGCTTGGGCCGTATTCCCAAAAACCAATTGGACCCCTTAGGGGCTTCCTCGTACGGCGTGGGACAGGTACTTCGCGGAGCGGTCAAACACGGTGCCAAAACAATTTATGTAGGATTGGGTGGAGTGGCTTGTAACGACGGCGGAGCCGGCATGGCTGCTGCCTGCGGGGCTAAGCTGTTGGACAAAAACGGGGGCGAAATTGCCCCGGGAGCCAAGGGGCTGCTTTCTTTATCTCACCTGGATTTATCTACTCTACGCGAGTGGTTTGACGGCGTAAAAGTTATTGGGGTTTGTGATGTAACTAACCCATTACTGGGCCCCTTAGGTTCGGCTCGGGTTTTCGGTCCGCAAAAGGGGGCTACCCCTACGCAGGTTAAACAATTGGAAAAAGCTCTGACTGTATGGGCAGACGTTTTAGAGAAAACAACCGGAAAATCAATTGCCACTATTCCCGGGAGCGGTGCGGCCGGTGCCATTGGGGCGGGGTTGTACGGTTGTTACAATGCTGAGTTGTGCCCGGGCACGGACCTCCTTTTCCGCAAAGCCCAAATAGAAAAACAAATCCAGTGGGCAGACCTCGTCATCACCGGTGAAGGGAAACTGGACGCCCAGACTTTCTACGGCAAAGCCCCCGGGATCGTTTTGCAACTGGCACGAAAACACAAAAAACCCGTCTTATTTATTTGCGGGCAATTGGATAAAAAAAATATCCCGCCCGATTTACTCCCCCCCCAAATCATCGTTTTGGCGGATGTAGCCAAAGGCACGGAAGCAGCCCAAAAATACACAGTAAAATACTTACGCCAAGCGTGCCAAAATATATAGAAAAACCCGAACCGCAAACACAAAACGGTCCGGGTTTTTAAGTTCATGCGATATCAGTAAGACGAAGTGGTTCCCCCGGCAGATGCTGCGTTAGGCAGGACGGCTTTTTCACAACGGGTATTGAAGGGACATTGGGCACATCCTTCCGTCCGGGGCGTGTAATCTTGCGCTACAATTTTCTCTCCGGTTTTGATAAATGTGTCCATGATTTTCTGTTCGTCAAAAGAATCAAAAGGGGCGCTAATCGTTTTGTCAAACGCCACAAAATAAATGGTTGCGCATCCGCGTTCCAAATGCCAAGCCCGGCGTGCACCGACCGAATAAATACCCAACTGCAACGAATCCGTTACTTGGGCATCCATATCCACATCCGTCCCGGTTTTATAGTCAATCACTTCCCACGAACCGTCCGGATGTTTATCAATGCGGTCTATTTTTCCACGTAGTGTCCACGGACCTTCCTGAAAAATAAACTCCCGTTCGGTGCTATCCACGGTTGTTTTGCGCTCATATTCCCGCTCGGCATAGGTTTCCAACATCTTTTTACCTTTCAAATACCACTCCATTTGCTCGCCGGCACTGGCGTATCCGGCCCCCAACCAGCAATCATCATAATAAGATAATAATTCGGACGGGTCATTACTGCAACGGTGGTATTCTTCCAAGGTGCGGTGAATAGAAACGCCTAACGAAGAAGCCGGAACTAATCCTTCTTTTTTTCCGTCCACATATTTGTACTTATATGCCAACGGACATTCCCGGTATGTTTTCACCTTGGAAAAATTTAATTCGTACGGATCACTTAACATCCGGTTGCTCCTCCCGGTGCGGTGGACACGCACGCAAAAAATGCACCAGCGTGTCACCGTATTTCTCCACGCGGTATATTTCCAACCCGGCGGGCACGGCAAACTCTTCCGTTTTATGCGTCTGCAAGATAATAATTCCCTTGGGTGCTAACAGCCCGGCGGATGCCACGTTGGCCAAAGCCGGTGCGGATAAAGACAACATTTTATTATTGATATCGCGGTACGGCGGCCCCATAAAGATAATATCATAGCCCTCGTTATCGCTATAAGCCAATAAATAATCCAAGGGTTTAAGCACATCACCGCGTAGCACTTTCGCACGGTCTTCAAAGCCCAGATGCGCCAAATTGCGGTGTATATTTTTAATGCAGGCCACTTCCCGGTCCACCATCACAGCCCGCAACACTCCGCGCGAAAGGGCTTCCAACGATACGTTTCCCGTACCTGCGAACAAATCCAACATCCGGGCACCGGGCAAACGCGGGCGGATAATATCAAACACGGATTGTTTAATCCGGTCCGAAATCGGTTTCACTGGCAAATTTTTGGATACGGAAAAAATTCTCCGCCCGCGGGCAGTTCCGGCAATAATACGCATACGTCTCCTTTACAACTGGGCAATTCCTTCCTTAAGGGCAAAACGGACCAGTTCCGTCTGTTTATGGATACCCAATTTTTTCATAATGTTATTGCGGTGCACGTGAACCGTGTTGAGCGACAGATTAAATGTTTTGGCAATCTGTTTGCTGCTGTATCCTTCCGCAATCAATTGTAAAACTTCTTTTTCTTTCGGGGTGAGGCCGCTTCCGTCGCGTTTGCGGTTTCCCGCTTTACCTAAAAACCCCTGCACAATGTACTTAGATACTTTGTTACACAAATAAAACCGTCCGGCCGCAACTTCCTCTATGGCGTTGACAATTTCATCCGCTGCGGATACCTTTACGATAAATCCGCGGGCCCCGGCCTTCAGTGATTTCTCCACGGACATACGGTCATCATACATGCTGAGCATAACGATTTTAATATCCGGGTGACGTTTCGTCATTTGTTCTACGGCATCTATCCCATTCATGACCGGCATAGAGATATCTACTACGTACACTTCGTCCGGGTGGGTTTTGGCATAATCCACCAGTTCCCGGCCGTTTTCAATCTCCGCCGATATTTCCATATCCTTCCCCAGCCGTTCCAATACGGCACGTACCCCCGTACGAACAATGGCATGGTCATCTGCAAGTACAATTTTTTTCATTTATTTTCCCCCATATACAACACGCGGACAAATTACTTCTATACGCGTCCCTTTACCGGGCGCACTTTTAATAGAAATATCTCCGCCTAATAATTCTACACTGTCCCGCATGGCTAACAGCCCAACGTGTTCAATAGAACGTTGCCGGCCGGGCCGAAAGCCCACGCCGTCATCGCTCACGGTCAACCGGATATTTTCCCCGGCTTGTTTAAGTGCTACGTGAACCCGTTTCGCCCGGGCATGTTTCACCGTATTGGTTAGGGCTTCCTGCACAATGCGGTACAATAAAATTTTGACATCATCGGAAAGATGTACCGACTCTGCGCTTTCTTCATAATCAAAGGTATAAGACAGGTGTCCCAATGCGCTGATATTATCCAGCAAGTCCCGCAACGCTCCGCCCAGACCGCCCTTATTCTCCAGCCGTGGCGGACGCATGGACACCACAATATTTTTCATCCGTTCCAAACTCTCTTTAAGTTGGCTATCCAGTTGGGTTAAATCTTGTAACGCCTGTTTTTTGTGACCGCTTTTTACGCTGGCCCGGACCAAACTAAGTAGCGCCGTCAGCATGACCGCACTGGAGCCAATTTCATCATGCAACGCTTTTGAAATTTCCTTTTTTTCCGTTTCGCGCGAAGCCAACAAAATTTGGGAAAACGTCCGCGGCGCGGAAAAATCCCGCAGGCCGTCGGTTTGATCCGTCCCGTATGCTTGCATCCGGTGTGTAATATTGCGCGAAAAAGAGAGCACTCCGTCCACGGTTCCTTCCGCAGACCGCAACGTTACACAAGTGGTTTGATACAAGTTGGCCTGTCCCCGCCGGGTCCCAACCCATTCGTAATGATACATCCCCTGTTTAACGGCTGTTTGCAAGGCTTGCGCGTGTGGCTCCTGTTGGTAAAGGCCCGCCACCGGTCGGTGCCGCCCGCCCAGCCAGTTCGCCTGGTACGTTGCCGGATTCACCAACAGTACAAATTCATATCCGCCCCACATATCCCGAACGTCTGCCGAACGATTGGTCTTCTTGCGCCGGGAAGTCTGCGCCGGTTGAACCGCAAGTTGTTTTTGCTTTTTGGCTTTTTTCATAATTCTCTACAGTTCGTCTCTTCACAGGGTTCTTTTTTATTTTACAATAGTTTGGCCTTGTGATTCCACCAAGGCCAGGAAGAAGCCGAACTGCGGCGGCTTACACAGGCCATTGTTAAAGAGTATCAAGACAAAGCGCGAAATTCCAAATAGGCGGAGAGAAAACAATTTTGATATAATGAAAGGGTATGGCTCGTAAACATTTTTTCTTTTCTAAATTTTTTATTGGCACGGTACTAACCGTGTTGTTTGCCGCTATGATTGGATTGGCGGTATTTATGCATTATATTTTTTCCGGGTTGCCCCCCGTATATGAAATGGAGGAATACACCCCTTCCTTAACTACCAAAGTATACGACCGCAACAACCAACTCATACACGAGTTCTCCATTGAGAAACGCAGTATGGTTCCGCTGGAGGATATTCCCGTAGATTTGCAAAATGCGGTAGTCGCTATGGAAGACCGCAATTTCTTCCAGCACGCCGGATTTTCCGCACGCGGCATTTTACGTGCCCTCTTGCACGACTTAATTACCGGACGCGCCAAACAGGGGGCTTCCACGTTGACGCAGCAACTTTCGCGCGGGGTCTTTTTATCCCAGGAGAAAAAACTCATCCGCAAAATACGTGAAATTATTTTGGCTATTCAAATTGAACACAAGTTCAGCAAGCCGGAAATTTTACAATTATACCTTAACGAAATCTATTTAGGGAGCGGCGCCTACGGCGTGAAATCAGCCGCCAAAAAATATTTTGATAAAGACTTATCCGAACTAACCCCCGGCGAGTCTGCCATGCTGGTGGGTTTAATTCCGGCTCCGGGGCGGTACAATCCGTTTGTAAATCCCAACTTAGCCTTACGCCGGCGCAACTTGGTGTTGGACGTGATGCATGAACAGGGTTATTTGAACAAAGATGAACTCGCCCGCGCCAAACAAGAAGTCTTACCGGCAGAGCCCCCGGCCCCCGAAAAGAAACCGGGCCAATACTTCATTGAGCACATCCGCCGTATTTTGGAACCCAAGTACGGGATGGATGTATTGTGGAAAGCCGGGTTAAACATTTACACCACCATAGACATTGAACAACAAGCCTTGGCCGAAGAAATCATGAATAAAAAGTTGCAGGAATATGATGAACAAGTTGCCAAAGGCCTGGGAATAGAAATTGACCCCAACGACGCCGAAGCCGATACTTCCGCCGTAAGCGAAGAGGAACAAACCCCGCAAGAAACTGCTCCGCGTTTGCAAGGGGCGTTCTTAGTGCGGGATGTAAAATCCGGTGCGGTGCGCGTGATGATCGGCGGGAGAGACTTTACCGAAAGCAAATTTAACCGCGCCACCCAAGCCCACCGTCAGCCAGGCTCGTCATTTAAACCTTATGTGTGGATGGCAGCCCTGCAAAAAGGATATACGCCTGCCACCTTGGTAAAAGATTTGCCTACCATGTTCTTTCACGACGGTACAAACTGGCGCGCGTTTGATGAAAATTCCGATTTATATTCCTTGGACTTAGCCCGCCAACCGTTTATTGCCAGCCGCGATTTTAATGTGTGGGTTCCGCGTAACTACGGCGGCAGAAGCGACGGATGGATTACGCTGCGCAGAGGATTGGAAAAATCTAAAAACTTAGTAGCCGTCAACTTAATTGATGCCGTTTCTCCGCAAGCCGTTATCCGCGTAGCCCGCAAAGCCGGTATAACGGCCAAATTACCCCGCGTGCCGGCCTTGGCGCTGGGTGTTAGCGTGTTAGAAATGGACGAACATTTGGCCGCTTTGACTACTTTTGCCAACGGCGGCATTCATACCGATAACTACTTTATTGAACGGGTAGAAGATGCCAACGGACGGATTTTAGAACAACACGTTCCCACCGAAACCGCCGAATTTGACCCCCAACATGCTTACTTACTGATCAACATGATGAAAGGCGTTACCCAACGCGGAAGCGGTGCGTATGTCAACCGGTTGGGCCGCAATATTGCCGGCAAGACAGGAACGACCCAAAGCCACCGTGACATGTGGTTTATCGGGATGACCCCACACACCGCCGCCGCGGCCTGGATGGGATACGACGACGATACTTCCCACGAAAACGGAGCCCGTTTCACCGGAAGCACGACCGCCCGTTGGTGGACGGAAATCATGGAGAAGATCCTTCAGGACGAACCTAACGACGACTTCGCCGTTCCGGAAGGCATTTCTTTTGCATATATCAACCCGACCACGGGCAAGTTAGCCATGCCTACGGACCGTAATAAATTTTTGGAAGCATTCATTTCCGGTACAGAACCGGAAAGTTTCTAGCCTGCTTTCCATACTCTAAGGTGAACCATGGCATCACCGCAGCAAGCCTCGTCTTCTTTTATCTACGGCCTGCCCAACAGCGCCGCCAAGATGTATTTTGTCTGCCGCCGTTTGTTACCGTCGGCCACTCGTATCCTTTTGGTCACTGCGGAAGATCCCGTTGATTTTGAAGAAGCCGCCCGGGAATTTGCCCCGAAAGGGACCTTCGTCTTACCGTTCCCGGATGCCGGCCCCGGCCGCTTGGCAGCACTGCACCAACTGCTTACCCATTCCGGCCCGCAAATCACCGTTACCTCCTACGAAAGTTTGGTTGCCCCATTGCCGGACCGCCGTGAATTCCAAACCCGCACCCGCACCATCTGCCGGGGCGATACACTCCGGCGCCAAGAACTGTTGGACTTATTAGAATCTTCCGGCTATACCCGCGAAGATTACACCGAAAGCCCCGGTACGTACGCCGCACGCGGCAGTGTAGTGGATATTTTTTGTCCCAATGAACCGCTACCGCTGCGCCTCTATTTTTCCGGAAACCGCATAGAACTTATCAGCGCGTTTGACCTAGACACCCAAAACACGAAACACCCCCTGGACAAAGCCATTATTTTGCCGCTTACGTTTGACAACACCCCCGCCGTTTTAGCCGATTATGTGCCGGACACTTTATTTATTTTTGACCAACCCCCGGCCGGATTTACTTGGCAGACCTACCCGGGAGCCCGCATTTTGACGGACCTGGCCTGCGAAGGAGCCGTTTATGCAGATTTCAAAGCCCCCCTGCCCTTTGGAGCCAATATGCAACTGGCCGACCAAGAAATCGCCCGGTTACAAAAAGAAGGTTACACCGTGCACATCTGTTGCTTAAACCGGGGCGAATTGGACCGTTTAAGCGATTTACTAACCGATTATCCGCACGCGCGCAACGTATCTTTTTCCGTTTCTCCCCTCACACAAGGATTTTACATCCCGGGCGAAAAACAGGCTTTCATTACTTCCAACGATTTACTCAGCCGCCATTATAATTCCACCCGGGTATTGCGCAACTTTGACCTGGAAAATGCCAAACGGGTTCGTTTCAAAGAATTAGAAACGGGCGATTATGTCGTACATCAGGAACACGGCATTGGCCGTTACCTGGGGCTAGAAATTTTGGACAAAGAGGAAAACCCCACCGATTGTCTTATCTTGGAATACCGCCGCGGCAGCCGCCTGTATGTACCCATGTACGATTTCAAAAAAGTACAAAAATATATCGGGGCGGGCGGCAAGCGGCCTACCTTGTCCGTATTGGGTGGAACTTCGTGGAAAGAAATTAAAAAACGCGTCAAGGAAGAAGCCCAAAAAACAGCCCAGGAAATCTTAAAACTGGAAGCTCTGCGCCAAGCCACCGCCGCACCGGATTTACCGGGCGACTCCCGCTTGGAACAAGAGTTTGCGGATTCTTTCCCTTACGTATTAACCCCCGGCCAAGAACAGGCCATCGCGGATACATTGCATGATTTATCTCTCCCCAAACCCATGGACCGCGTCCTCGTAGGAGACGTGGGTTTCGGTAAAACGGAAGTAGCCATGCGGGCCGCCCTGAAAACCGTTCTGTCCGGCAAACAGGTAATGATGCTGGTTCCCACCACCATTTTAACCGCCCAACATTACAAAACTTTTACCAAACGCATGGCGGGATTTCCGGTCAATATCCGCATGCTGTGCCGTTTTCAAACCCCCAAAGAACAACGCGCGGTCATAGAAGAATTGAAGAACGGAATTTGTGACATCATTATCGGCACCCACCGTTTGATGAGTAAAGACCTTGTGCTAAAAAACCTGGGCTTGGTGATTATTGACGAAGAACACCGCTTCGGTGTGAAACAAAAAGAGAAGATCCGGGCCAAATGTGCCGGCGTTCATTCGCTTTTGCTCAGTGCTACGCCGATTCCGCGTACGCTCAATCAATCTCTTTCTTCTTTGCGGGATATTTCCCTTATTGATACTCCCCCGCGCGGGCGCACCCCTATCAAAACGATCGTTACCCCGTGGAATAACGAACTCGCGGCTTCGGCCATTAACCAAGAACTGGCCCGCGGCGGTCAAGTATACTATGTATATAATAGCGTACAAAGCATGCAATCGCGTTTGCTCCTTTTACAACAACTGGTTCCCCAGGCCCGTATTTGTACGGCTCATGGCCAGATGCCGGAAAAGGAATTGGAACAAACGTTGTGGGATTTTAATAACGGTAAATATGATGTCCTGTTGGCCTCCACTATCATAGAATCCGGCATTGATATTACGAACGCCAATACGCTTATTGTAGAAAATGCCCACCAATTTGGGTTAGCCCAACTTTACCAGTTACGCGGGCGCATCGGGCGCGGCAGTACCCGGGCTTATTGTTATTTATTCCACCCCGATTGGTTGTTCCAAACCCCTTCCCACGAGGAAAACACCTTTGCCGAACTGGCCGCCGTCCGCTGGAAACCCACGCCGGAAAAAGACCCCACGGAAGAAGCCAAAAAACGGCTTTCCGCCTTGTTGGAATTTAGCGAACTCGGCAGTGGTTTCCGCTTGGCCCTGCGGGATATGGAAATCCGCGGTGCAGGCGAATTGTTGGGGGTCAAACAACACGGCTATGCCAATGAAGTCGGCCTGAGTTTATATTGCGATTTAGTGGCAGCCGAAGTAAAAAAATTACGCGGCCAACGCCCCGAACCCCAGCGACGCACTTCCGTTAATTTACCGTTACCGGCTTATATCCCGCCGGATTACCTGCCGGATGAGGCGGAACGCTTAAAATATTACAAAGCCCTGATGAGTGCCGACGATGAGAAAACCACTCAATTGCTCGCCCAATTAACCGATTTATGCGGCCCCATCCCGCCGGAAATACGGAATTTGACCGCCGTATTTGCTCTATCCGCGCGGGCCGGCCGCTTGGGGATTTATCATTTAGATTGGCTGGATGACCAATTGGAACTGTTATTTGTCCGCCGTTTTCAAATGCCGCCCACGTTCCCGGCCGAATTACTGGGCCGATTTGGTGCCGCACAAATTGCTTTTACCAAATCCAAAAACGGAGACGGCGTACGCATCCTTGCCCCGCAAGGCCAAACCCCGTTGCATTTTGCCCAAGAAACTTTATCTTTTTTGGAACGGATACTTTCGGTTGAAAAATGATATAGTATTAGTATGAGAAGATTTGTAACCGTTTTATCATTATCCATCTTACTAACCGCAACCGCCTGCCAAAAGCCCGCAGAGCAAACATCGGCTGCCGCTGCAGCGGCTGCGCCGTCAACAGCTCCCGTTTCCGTCTCGCAATCTTCCAATGCTCCGGCACTCCCGCTGCAAACGGATTTGGTCGCACAAGTTGTATCGGAGCAAGATATCCAGGAAAGAATCCCCTTGCTTTCCAAACAAGATTACGATTTTGTAAAAACGCCGTTCGGCCGCCAAAGTTTACAACAAGTGATTCTGCGGGAAAAACTGATTCAAGCCGATGCGTTGGCCAGTCACTTGGACCAAACAGACGATTTTCAAACCTTGGTTGAACAAAAACGCGCCCAACTGGAGGCCATTTACAACGATTATTCCAAGCATATGTTGGAAGAACTCTGGTATCAACAACGACACGATAGCGGGGATCTGCACGTTTCCGACGAAGAAATTGATACGTATTATAAAAAATATCCGTACGAAATGACAGTGCAACAAATCATTTTGGACAATGCCCAAACGGCTGACCAAGTATTACGCACACTCAAACGCTCTCCCTCCAGTTGGAAGACCATGGCCCGCCAATACAGCATTGCCCCGGAATCTATCCGCGACGAGCAATTTACCTTTATGCCTGGCGAGTTTTTGCCGGAGATTGAAGTGATTGCCGCCAACTCCGTTCCCGGCAGCGTACAGGGATTTTTTAAGACGGCACTCGGCTTTCACATTATTATGAAAACCAAAGAGAGACGCTTGCCTTATAAAGAAGCTGCTCCCCGCATTCGCTCCGTATTGGAAAACAAAAAACTGGATAAAATTTTAGAAAAATTACAACAAAAATACGAGGTAACTATTGATGAAAAAACAGAATAAATGGATATGGGCCGTTTCTGTAGCGGCCTTACTAGGCTGCAATGCCTATGCCAAAGTAATGGAAGGTTCCGTGGCCACCGTAAACGGTAAACCGGTGCTCACCTCGGAATATGACGCATACCTGGACAGTGCCGTGGAACAGTACCAAGCTGCCGCACCACAGTTTCTGGCCCAGCCGTACGCCAAGGATATTTTAGGACGTGAAGTCATCAAAGAACTTATTTCCAAGGAACTCTTGTACCAGGCCGCACAAGAAGCCAAAATTCAGGTAAAAGATTCGGAAATTGATGCCGGCATTAACGAAATTAAAGCCCGTTTTGTTGTGGACGAAAAAACCGGCAAAGAAGATGCCGCCGGAGCCGACAAACGCTTTAACGAAGCCCTTAAAAAACAAGGTATGACGTTGAAACGCTACCGGGAACGCATCAGCAAGGATGTGGCCGTACGCAAACTGATGGACGGAAAACTGCGCGAGACCGTCAAACCGGTGGAAGAAGCCGATGCCAAAGAATTGTTTGAACGGGTCCAAATGGTGCTCAAAAACGATACCAAAAAAATCAAAGCATTGGAAAAAGAAAATCCGCTCCAATTACGGGAAGCCCAAGCCATTGCGGCACGGCTCAAACAATTAACATCCGAGCAAGTGCGTATCGGGCATATTTATTTAGCCGTTACCCAAGATATGAAACCCGAAGATGTAAAGAAAAAAGAAGCCTTGGCCGCTCAAATTAAAAAAGAACTGGACGGCGGGTTGGACTTTTCGGCTGCGGTACAAAAATACACCGAAGATAAAACCTCTTTGGCCAGCGGCGGTGATATGATTTTAATTCCGGGGGTGGCTCCTAAGGAAATTGACAAACAAGCGTTCTCTCTGCCGGTAGGAAAAGTCAGTGCGCCTATCAAAACGGACTTGGGATACCACTTGATTAAAATCAAAGAAAAACGTGCCGAACGGACGGTGGAGTTCAAAGATATTGCCCAGGATTTAGGCCAATACCTCGCCCAACAACGCGTCCAAAAAGCCATGGCCGATTATATTGAGAGCTTGTATCACAAGGCGGATATCAAAATTACCAAGACATTTGAATCGGATAAAATCTTAGCCGAACAAGCCGCCAAAGCCGAGCAAGAACAAAAGGCACAAACGCAAAACAAATCCGCTAAATAGTTTTACTGTACGGGGAAAAAGGGAATTCGCAAGAATTCCCTTTTTTGTAGAGATATGAAACCGCTTGTACTCATCACCGCAGGGGACCCTTTAGGCATCGGGCCCGAGATAACCGTCCGCGCCTTGCAAAATGCACGCGTACAACGTGCGTGCCGGGCTATTGTTATAGGAGAACCCACCTCTTTGCTGCGTGCCGGATTTACGGAAAGACTGGGCCGGTTAATCGCATTGGAAAATACAAATCCCTTACCGCGCAAGCATGCCCCTTCCCGGGCAGGCGGCCTGATTTCCTACCGGGCGGTACGACTGGGGGCCAAATTGGCCTTACAACGCCACCTTCCGCTGGTAACGGCCCCTATTTCCAAACAGAGCTGGACGCTGGCAGAGGTACCGTTCACCGGACATACCGAACTCTTACGCGCGGCTACCGGAGCCGAGGGCCTTATGATGTTTATCAGCGGGAAATTACGGTGTGCGTTAGTAACAGAACACGCGGCCTTGGCTCATTTGCCGCTTACGCAAGCCCGCGTGGAACAACGCGCTCTTGCTTTTATCCACGCTCTGCAACAAGCCGGTCTGCGTCATCCGTCTGTCGGACTATGTGCCGTAAACCCACACGCCAGCGACAACGGAAAATTCGGCACCGAAGAAAACGAAATTTTACTTCCCGTTCTGCGTAAATTGCGCCGACGGGGATTACGGATTAACGGTCCGTTACCCACGGATGCCGCTTGGCTGGCCCACTGCCGGGGAACGTATGACGGACTCTTATGTATGTACCACGACCAGGCCCTACTGGGCTTGAAACTGGCCGCCCGACATCCTATTGTTCACTTCACAGCCGGGTTACCTTTTGCGCGCACTTCCCCCGCGCACGGTACAGCTTTTGATATCGCCGGATGCCACCAAGCCGACCCGGCAAGTATGGTAGCGGCCATTATAGCGGCCGCCAAATCCCCGTTTTCCGGCCGCCACTAATTCCTTACTTCTGTTACCGCATCTAGGCCTTTAGACCTATAAAAGCATAGGCCTTTTTGGCCCTGTTTCCTAGGTCCTTTTTCCGTCGGGCCTGGGTCTTGTTTTTTACCCCCAAACCGCTATAATAAAATAAAGGGGAATATGGGCCCCAAGGAGTTTTTATGGTAACTTGGATTTGCCGTTTCATGATTTTGGTATTTGCTTATAATATATTAATCCCGGAAGTGGTCTACGCACAAACCAACCAGAAGTCCTCAAACGTACAAAATCCCGTGGAAGCCCGCTTGCGCGCGGCGTACTACGCCACTGCTCTGCCCGTGCAAAACTGGGGTCTTGTTCCCGGCACGTTACCCGCTACCTCTTTAGAAGCATTAAACGAAGAATACGGCCGCCAAATGAACGATTTGGCCAACACGTATGACACGCTGGAGATCAAATCTCCGGTGGAATTTTTAGAGCTGGGCCAAATCGTGGCCCAACTGCACCAATTGGCGAATGAATACACGCGGATTAAAAAGATGCACGGGTGGGAAGAGGCGGCCCCCGCACCGGACCCGGCTGCACAAATTGATTGGAACCAAGTCCAACAAGAACTGCGGCAACCGCTGAAAACATCCCCCAACACTTCCGCGACTCACCCGGAGTTTCAAAAATTATTTATGCCGCGACAGTCGGAAGCGTTACAAACTTTCTTTATCCAATTGGCAAAAGATGAACTTTCCCTTTCCGATTTGACGGAATATTTAGATCCGCTTATTACTCCCCAACGGGAAGCTAACGACGCTTTTTTCCAGGCGGATTACCAATTGACGGCCTTTGTTGCCCAGTTTTTTTCCGACCAACTCACAAAAATACTTCAAGATACCGCCTCCGTTTCCTCGGTAAACGAAGAATTTCGGGCGTTTTTGCCCCGTTTACAACAACGCGCGTTGTACCGCTTAAAACATTTGCCTAAAGACGATTCTTATGCCTTGATTATGGCGCGTAGCGAGTTGCGCATTTTACTGTACCAAATTCACCGCTTCCTGGGGGAAGAGGATTTCTTAGGGATGATGTACACCCAAACGCAATCGCAATCCAACCGATTTGCCGTCGTACCGAGCCGGGCCGTTTACCAGAAGTACAAACAGAACCAGGCCAAAGCCCAACCCGCCCGGCAAGCGGAAGGGAAATCCGGTTCTTTGGTCCCAACCCTGACGTATGAAGAATTTTGCGAACAATACACCCAAATGTTCGACCGGGCCGAGGACATCCCCGCCCAACTTCCTGCCGGTTTTGAAATTCAAACCCGACCGTTTATGTACGCGGAAACGGCCACTTCCCCCAACAGCCAATTGTATGATAACTTTTTGATGGACTTTACCCGCGAACTCAAACAATTAAAAGACAAGGCCCAAAACCCCCGTTCGGGTGCCGAACCATTGTTGACCCAACAGGCTGAATATACCGCCACGTATGTGATGCTAATCAGACGCCCGCAGCACCTTCTTACGTTGGTAAAAATGTTTGAAGCGGAAACCAAAACCGATGTCCTCGGCCGTGTTCGCCCCACGCCATTTGATACTCCGTTTGCGAATATTATCAGCACCATATTGCTCGCGGCCAAGGAAGCGAGTATCGGCGAGGATATCTTACCTGTGCTGACGGAATTAGCCGAACCGTCCCACAATACACAAACGCGCATTGTGGCCTTACAGTTGATTTCCGGCGAACTCAGCCAAAAACTGGAAGACCAAACCCGCAACCGGTTGGCCCGCTATACGGTGGATTTATACTATCCGCTTACGGATACCGGATATAAATTGGACGGATACGGATTAGATTCCAACCAAATGCGCGTATTAGCCGATTCATTGACACGGATTGTCAATGATTTAACGCCTATCACAGCGCCCGACACGGTCTGGAGCGAACAATATAACCGTTACGTGCCGGATACTTCTAAAACAATTTTGTTACAACACCGTAAAGAAAGCGACGATGCCCCCTATTTTGACCCACAAACCGGCAAATCTATGCCAAAGCCGACTTATGTCTTCGGCACGGACGGCCGCGCACACCCCCTATATTTCCAAAATGCCCTCAATTGGCGTGCGGTGGATGCCGAAAACGGGAAAATGTTTGCCCGGTTGGCAGGAGAAACCGTTGCGTGGGCCATTCTGCTTGGCCCGGTAGTCGGTCTTGCTTTCCGCGTAATCGGACGGTCTGTCCGCACCGTCGGTTTTGTACCGCAAGCATTCAACGTGGCGCGGAAAGCCCAAGGCCTTTCCGCGAAGTCCCGCATTGGGCGTTTTTCCGCCAAAATGCGTCAAGGGTGGAAATATAGCCAAAAATTGGAACGTACTTTAAGCAAGAGTGGTATTTCTCTGTCCACCACCCGCACGGAAACAATCAAAGTCCCTACCGATCCTTCTCCCGCGCCCAAGAATGCCATCGGTCTGACCAGTGCCCAACCGACAGGTACACTGTCTGGTTTTGGGAAAAAATTACGCCAAGGGTTCGGCCCCAGCTCGCCGGGATTTGAATTAAATTTCAGAGAAGTTAAACAATCTATTACCCGTTCCGGGACCGGATACGTTACTGGCGGAACAGACGCCAAGCATGCGGCAGGTTTTGGGAAACGTTTTTCCAATTTTATGATGAACGAGGAACCCGCTGCGGAAATATACCACGTCTTTAGTCATCGCCCTGGTTTCCACTATAAATCGGCTGTATTCTTGCCGCACAATTTGGGGGGAAGTCCCATCACATCACCGTTGGGGAAGGCCCGCATGTACCGTGCCATTTCCTCTTACGGGCGCGGCGGCGAGGAAGTGTTAACTGCCACAGGCGGACCTTTCAATCTCAATCCGCTGACTCGTCCTTCCCGTTGGTGGATACCCAATTCTTTGGTAACCAAGGAACGACAGTTAACTACTACCATCAATGCCTCTCTGCAAAACGATTTAGCAGCTAGCAAAGCTGCCACCGGGGCACTGGGCAGAAAAGCCGGATTTCAAGAAAGTGTATTTGAATACTGGGGAATTAACCCCGAAACAAAAGCCTGGGAACGTATCACCCCAAGGGAATTCCGGAAACGGGCAGACAATTTGCTTAAGCAAGAAAACTATTACAGAATGTTGGGAGTAGCACCGGATGCCGACATAAAACAGATAAAAAAGGCCTACAGAGCCAAAATGAAGGAAATCCATCCGGATAAAATGAATCCTGCCTTAGAGAGGGAAGCTACGGCGCAAAGCCAAAAGCTAACCGACATATACGCAACTTTATCGGACGAAACCAAACGGGCCGCCTATGATGCCAAATTGTTCGCCGGGAAAACAAATGCCTCAAGAGGTATTACCTCCTCCCCGGTGTTGGCCATTCGCCCTAATACGGCCTTGCCTAAGGAAATCCCCGCAAATTTTAACCCTGTCAAACATGCCGGTGCATTTGGCTTCGGAGAAGAAAACATCGGAAATGACTTAGCAGACCTTTTGGCCCAGCATTTTATCAAATCTGATCAGGTAAACTTGTTAAACAAATTACCAATTTTGGCAAATGACCCCATGATTCATCTGCTCAAGGGAAATTTCCTCTTCTTTGCCGGATGGGATGTATTGGACCGCTTGGCCTATTCTATTCAACAACCCATATTGGAAAAGGAGATGCTCCGGCAAACAAACGAAGAACGCGCCAAACATGCAGATGTGCTTGATCCTATAAAGGGAAATCAAATTCCACCGAATTTCATACCGGATAGAGTGCATTTCTTCCGCAAGACAGAAGGTGATCAGGCCGGGGCTTTATTCACTGCGCCGTTCTTGGCTCCCAGAGCAAAACGCGGATTGCTGGATTTAGTAGGGGACCAAACCCGCACGGATATTGCCCACACCGCTGATCGTGCGCGTTTCCAAATCGCCCAAGGAATTAATGCTCAAAATGCAACTGCCAAAATAGCAGAGACATGGTGGGACCCGGTGCAGATACAGCAGACCCTCGTAAACATAGATTTGCATCTGGCCGCCATAGAACCAACACTATCTACGGCCACCGCGGAAACAGTAGATTTCTATCGCTATTTAAGCCGAGAGAAAGTCCGCCTTCAACAATTAAAGAATCAAACGTTGGCCCCCCAAACGAAAGACCAACCGCAAAAGTCTCTGTTTATGGGATCCATACCCACGGCGGATTTTCCTACCTTGGAATCTATGCGTACTTCCAAAAAATCCTGGTGGGAAAAACTCTGGGACGAAGCCAGTCATAAATTAAATTTTTATGCGAAAAAGAACCTGCAAGTAACTGATTTCCTGAAAGAAGGATCCCGGAAAGCGAATTTGTCTTACATCGCGACACAGAAGCAACAACTGCAAGAATCATTGGGAGAAATACACCAAATAGGCCAGTCCGTCAGCCGTCCGACTCAAAAAACGCTGTACGGAACCCGTAAGGTATGGAATGGGGACTGGTCGGTCAACCAATACCTCTACTTGGCCGCCTTGCACGCAACCACGCTGCACCAGTTGGATCAAGATGCCCAAAAAGTTGATGAAGAAAAAGCGGAACAACATATCTTGCAATATTCACAAAAGTTGAGCCAGTGCCTGTCGTTTGAAACCAATTTAACAACGCCGGACGCTTGGAAAGCTTTTCCGGCCAAAGATATTCTGGCCCAACAACAAAGTCTGGTTGACATGCTGCGGGAAAATGTTGGCCAATATAATCCGTCGGAACAAGTTTTCTTAACGGTTTCGTACGACCAGATTTTGTCGCGCATACAGGCTGTCTCCAAACAACCGCAAAACGCAAAGACTTATGAAGAGTTAGTCCATATCAACTGGGAAATTGCGCGTACACTGGAAAACGCCCAATCGTTGGAAGAAGATGAAGTGTGGCAAGAGCTGCCTGCCCAAAAAGTGCAAGAAGCCCGCCGGGCACTTAGCCGCGAATGGGAAACATTTGTAAATCAATTGGCCTCTACAGGAGAGATGGCATATTTTGCGGAAAATTGGTCGCTGGCTCCTACCGTACTCAAGGAAGTCCAACAAGAGATAAAAGACCTGTGGAACAACCCCCGCTTATCTTTAGCGGAAGTGGAACGAAAGTATCAGCAAGCGCTTGTTAAACCGAACGCCCTGTATATCCAAGAAGCTATCCTACAGCGTCGGACCGGTTTATTGAAAATGGAACCGTTGCCTTACGTCTATTTGACTGCCCGGTATAATACAATTAGCCGGAAAACCGCCCAGGCTGCCAAAGAAAAAGACATACAAGCAGTACAAGACCAATGGGATGCGTATAACTATCTTAATTATTTCATCATAGACCTCATCAGTACGGAAGAAGGATGGGAACAATTAGACGAACAAGAAGTCCTTAAAGTACGCACGTCCGAAGAAGCCACCAACGTTTGGCGCACGAAAAATGAGGCCAGGTTGGACCTCTTGCGCAAATTATATTCTTCCCCCGAAGCGGAAGCACGCATCAAAGATGCCCGTCAAAAATTAAATAAACTGTGGACGGACACATCGGTTACCCTGTTAGAGGTAGAAGAATTGCGCAGTTCAATCTTTGAACAGTTGGCAAGCACCTTAAGAGATGCTGCCCGCGCACATAAACAAACCCCTCATAACCAAAAATCCAGCGCTACGTCCTCCTTAAGTGCACAGGATGTATACGACGAATTACTCGGCGGATGGGATGAGTAATTCTCTCTTTCATAAAAGCAAAGCCGGAGGCCTACAAGGCCTCCGGCTTTTTTCCGCGTACCTATTTTTAATGTAATCCGCATTTACATACGTGGTCTTTTTCAAAGCGGGCCAAACTTTCTTTTTCCAATGGCTTATACTCACTGGTCCGGCGGATGAGTTCATCAAAATCAATGGTGCGGGCGGGGAACATCGGGCCCTCCACACAGGCAAAACGCACACGCCCTTCCACCGTCACGCGGCAACACCCGCACATACCCGTTCCGTCCAACATAATGGGGTTTAAACTGGCGTAAGGAGTCATACCTAATTTATCCATTAAACGCGCCGTAAATTTCATCATGGGTATCGGCCCGATAATAAAACCTGCCTGAATTTTTTCCCCTGCGTCATACAACTGCTGCACGGCATCCGTTACCATCCCCTTTAACCCGTAAGAACCGTCATCCGTAGCGCAAACGGTTTTATCACACAAAGACGCCATTTCTTTTTCCAAAATAAGTAACTCTTTTGTGCGCGCCCCAAGCACGGCAATTACGCGGTTTCCGGCTTGTTTAAACGCACGCGCGATCGGGTATACTTCCGCAATTCCCACTCCGCCGCCAACTACCGCCACCGTACCGTAGTTTTTAATTTCCACGGGAGTACCCAACGGACCGGCCACATTTAAAAATTTTTCACCACTCGCCAAAGAATTGAACATCCCGGTAGATTTACCAATGGCTTGTATAATTACGGTAATTGTTCCGGCTTGCGCATCCCAATCCACCAAAGTAACCGGTACCCGTTCGCCTCCTTCACGCCCGCGCAGAATGACAAATTGTCCGGCCCGGGCCGCCCGTGCAACAAGCGGCTTATAAATCACAAATTTTACAACGGCACTATTTAAATTTTCTTTTTTCAAAATGGTATTTTCTTCCATATTATTTTCCCTCACTTAAATAGCGGTTAATACGACGGGCCGCTTCAATACCGTCCTTCATCGCCAAAAGCACCGTCGCTCCGCCGCGGATGATATCACCGCCGGCGTACACTCCCGGCAGGGATGTTTTCCCCTGTTCATCCAATTCCAATACACCGCGCTCGCTGGTTTTCAACTCCGGTGTAGTTTTGGCAATAATGGGGTTGGGCCGTTGACCGATGGCTACTATGACCGTATCAGCCGGTAAAACAAATTCCGAACCGGCAATTTCAACCGGGCGGCGGCGTCCTTTCGCATCCGGCGCCCCCAGTTCGTTGCGGGTACACCGAATGCCGCATACGCGACCGTTTTCATCTTGTAATACTTCTTTGGGAGTAATCAAATACTCAAATTGTACCCCTTCTTCCTGCGCGTGTAATACTTCCGCGGCCCGGGCAGGCATTTCAGCCGCGCTGCGGCGATATGCTACGGTTACGCTATCCGGCCCTAACCGCATCGCACAGCGGGCCGCATCCATCGCGCTATTGCCACCTCCCAGTACAACTACCCGTTTGCCAATTTGAACCGGCGTATCCGTCTGCGGGAATTTATAGGCCTGCATCAAATTAACACGCGTTAAAAATTCATTGGCACTGTATACCCCTACTGCGCTTTCACCGGGAATTCCCAACATGGTAGGCAACCCCGCCCCGCTTCCGATATATACTGCATCAAACTGCCGGAGCAAATCCGCCACTTTTTCCGTCGCTCCCACCAACACATCCGTTTGGAATTTAACTCCCATGGCTTTCACGGTTTCAATTTCGCGGTCAATTACTTCGCGCGGCAACCGGAAAGACGGTATCCCGTAGCGTAAAACACCGCCAAATGCGTGCAAGGCCTCCAAAACGGTTACTTCGTGTCCGGCACGGGCCAATTCCGCCGCCGCCGCGATAGACGACGGGCCGGAACCGATACAAACTACTTTTTTCCCACTGGGGGCAGCACACTGCGGAGTTTTTAATAACCCTTTTTGCCGGGCAGTATCGGCGGTATAACGTTCCAACATCCCAATGTTTACGGAGCCGAATTTGTCCTTCAGCACACAGTTGCCTTCACAATGTTTCTCTTGCGGACACACACGGCCGCAAATGGCCGGCAACAAACTGGTTTCCATAATTTTACTTAAGGCTGCGCCGACATCCCCCTTTTTCAACAAAGCAATAAACGCCGGAATTTGCACCCCAACGGGGCAATTGGCCTGGCAACGGGCATTTTGGCACGTCAGGCAGCGCTCGGCCTCGGCGCACGCTTCTTCCGGCGTGAAAATTTGGGCTACTTCCTCAAAATTCTTCTTGCGGACTTGCGGGTCTTGTTGTTTGCCCTGTTGGCGGGGTGCAGACGGATTTGGCATAGTAAGATCTCCCTATTTTTACTGCGTAAAATGTACGGATTTGTTGTACAATATCTATATACATTATACAAACTAAGGGGAGGAAATTATGTGTAACCGAAATACAGAAACCAGTCTGGCCGCATTTTTACTAGGAGCCGTAACCGGAATTGCCTTGGGGGTATTATTTGCTCCCGCCAAAGGCGAAACAACCCGCCGCAAACTCAAACGTTGGGCCGATGAAACCTACGAAGATAAAAAGGATTTCGTGTTAGAGCATGCCAATGAATGGAAAAACCAATTAAAAGAAAAGGCCGAGACTGCGCGGGAAAAAATTACCGAAGGCAAAGACAAAGTAGTCAAAGAATGGAACAAACGCAAAGAAGAAATTGCGGCCAAATTCAAAAAAGACGAAGAATAGCCTACGTCTTATCTCTGTAATATATATCAACCGATACTTATTGGTTGGGACATACAATTAGTTTAACACAACACCGGACAAGCGGATTATAATCCCTTGGTCCGGTGTTGTAAATTTATAAGACATTTTATTGACACCCTTCTTCCTTTTTTAGATAATACGGTATATTCCGGTAAAAATCAGAGGTATCCTATGTCTGGCGAAAAACGTGCTTTATTGTTTTGGGTAAGTGTTTTTTTCTTTTTATTCATTTTGGCAGGCGGGGCTTATCTGTGGCAAAAAAACCACCCGCAGCCGCAGGGGAAACCCGCCCGTGCGGCTCACTCCCAACCCCCGCGCCCAACCCCCCAACCGGTTTCGTCGGGACAATACACTCCGCAAACCAACCTAACAGCCGAACAAGCGGCCCGGGCCATACCGTTTAACGGTCCGTTTATTCAAGCATTTGAAAAACGTGATTTCGCCGCTATGGAACAAAATTTGAAACAGGGCGCGAATATCAATGTTCTTCATCCAAACGGCTGGCCTGTGTTGGTCGGTGCTATTGAAAAAGGCGACCGCGATATGATTCGCTTTCTGCTAACCCACGGAGCCGATATCAACTCCCGTTCTTTACATGGCACAACTCCGCTGATAGCCGCTGTGCGGATACACGACGTAGATTTGGTGCGCTGGCTATTAAGCAAAGGAGCCCAAGTCAACCAAGCCGATTCCCGGCAACACACGCCGCTTCTTGAAGCCGTACGAAGTGCTGTTTCCAATACATTTTTAAAGATGCGCTTTCACGATCAAAAACTGAGTGACGAACAACTTAATGAATTGAACGAGAGTGTACAAATTGTCCGCACGCTTCTGCAACACGGGGCCGATGTACATCATAAGGCACGCGGGCAAGTAACCGCTTTAATCTATTTGGCCACCCAAGATGATCCAAACTTGACAATCGCAGATATGTTGCTGAAGGCCGGAGCAAAGGTAAATGAGGCAGATGCCAACGGTAACACACCGCTTATGTTTGCGGCACTCAAAGGTGAAATGCCTCTGTTGCGTACACTCTTACAAAACAACGCAGACCCCGAACAACAAAATAAATACGGTATAACCCCTCTTATGTTGGCAGCCGGTGGCGGACATATCGCTCCGGTACAGGAACTACTGAATTGGCACACCAACCCCAACATACATGACCAGGAAGGCCGCACTGCCCTTCTATGGGCGCTGGAATCCAATCTGTATAAAACGGTTGAAACCCAAGTACTGGCTAATATTTACTCTGTATTTTCGTACGATGTGGGAAGAGACCACAACCAAATCCTGGAAGCCCTCGTTACACATGGGGCTAATTTGAATCATAAAGACAGACAGGGCCGCGCAGTGCTTGATTTGATACGCCAGACAGGAACGTCCGAACAAGTACTATTAAAGCGAGCCGAAACATGGCGCCAAGAACATCACTTCAAGGACTAAAATATGCGACTAAAAGATAAAATTCAAATCGTAAAATATATATTGACGGCGGTGGCTCTGTGTTGTATGTTAGGGGCCGGTACCCAATTATTGTACAGAATACACCGCAATATACAACTTGCTTCTACCGGGTCCACTTCTACGCTAAATGACAACAACGAAATCCGCAGAACGCTACGGCTGATTGACAAACCGGCCAAGGGTACCTCGGATGTACAAAAGCCCGCGACCCCGCCTCCCCCAAAGCCCGTTCCCGTTCAAGAGAATAAAGCCCTCTTGGAAGCCGCTTTACAAGGAAATGAAGATGCCGCCCGACAGGCCCTTAAAAAGGGAGCCCAAATAAACGTACGGGACAGAAACGGAAAAACAGCCCTCATATTAGCGGCCGAAAACGGACACTTACCAATCATTCAATTGCTACTGGACAAAGGAGCCGATATCAATATGAAAGCCTATAACGGAAAAACGGCTCTTTCTGTTGCCGCGGCTCAAGGGCATGAAAAGGTTGTAGAAACCCTGGCCAAGGCCGGCTCTGTGTTAAAATGATTTGATTCCGACAAAAAACACCCCGGAAAAATTCTCCGGGGTGTTTTTGTCTTACGGTAAACCGTTTTAATGCACGCCGTGCATCCACCGGGTAATCTGCTTGGTCATAAACCACATAATTACACCGAAGAGCATGGAGCCGATGGCCGGCACCGAGAACAACGTGGTCAAACTCCACGATTCGTACTGGCTGGCCAACAACCCCGCCAAGATGTTCCCAAAGAAGGAACCCATTAACCATATCCCCATGAATAAGGACATAAATTTAACAGGCGCTAATTTGGTCACCATGGAAAGGCCCACCGGGCTCAAGCACAGTTCGCCCATCGTGCAGAACATGTACATAAACACGAGCCACAACGCGCTTACAGGCCCATGGGCTTGGAACAGCGAGGCCGCCACCGCGATGATGGCAAAAGCAATGCCTTGCAGGAATAAACCCCACCCGAATTTAGTGGGAATGGTCGGGTCTTTGCTGCCCAACCGAATCCATAACTTAGCAAATAACGGGGCAAATAACACCACACAAATCGGGTTAATGGCTTGGAAGTACGAAGCCTTCAAGGTAATGGGCCCGATAAACGGCAAAACAGGCGTTAAGTTAGTGGCCTCGGCCGCAAAGAAGTTGAGCGACGTTCCCGCTTGTTCAAAGAATGTAAAGAAGAACACGGCAAAGAACGTAAACGTAAAGATGGCTTTAATTTTATCCCAATCTTCCGGCGAAAGAGGCTGTTCGGCCGCTTGGGCTTTGGCCACTTCGGCCGGGTCTTGGATTTTGCTGGCTTTTCGGGCCGGCAATAAGCCCACGTGCCCCAAGTATTTCTCTTGAGATACCAAATACCACACCAAACCGATAACCATACCGATACCGGCCGCCATGAAACCGTATTTCCATTTAGCGTATGCGGCTACCGGGTCCATACCGGCACCGGGTTCACCCAAAAACCCGCATACAAACGGTGCAAAAAACGCCCCGACGTTAATACCCATATAAAAGATGGTAAAACCGCCGTCACGGCGCACATCGTTCGGTTCATAAAGTTCCCCAACAATCGTGGAAATATTCGGTTTGAAAAACCCGTTACCAATAATGATAAGGGTAAGCCCCATCGCCAAAGCGACCACCGGGGGGATAATTTCGTACGAAGCCAACGTAAATTGGCCGAGCGCCATCAAAATAGCCCCAATGGTAATGGAGTGGCGTTTACCGATATAACGATCCGCCAGGTATCCGCCTATGACAGGCGTCAAATACACCAGGGCCGTAAATATCCCATATACTTTACTGGATGTAGCCTTGCTAAACCCAATGACGGTACTTACCATGAACAGCGCCAAAAGCGCCCGCATACCGTAGTAGTTGAAACGTTCCCACATCTCCACCATAAAAAGCATATACAAGCCTTTCGGGTGGCCGGTTCTGGTCACGTTGTGTTTTACTTCTTCATCAGTCATGTACGTTATTTCTCCTTACTTCTAACTAAAAGAATACTCTATATTATATCAAATATGACGAATGCCTTTGGAAGGATTTTTAAAATGCACCCAGATAACCTTGCGTAACGGACAACGTTAATTGGTACATGCGGTAACACATTTGGACGAGCAAAACACCTAAGATAAGTAACACCGCCGTGTAAATGCCCTTGGCAGTGAGACTGATTTGTTTGGACATCCATACGCACGGCAACGCAAACGGCCCTATCAAAACGGCCAGTAAAATAATACCTGTATGCGAATAAAAAAATGTTTGCCCCGTTTTTAATGTTTTACCGCAATGACGGCAAAAATTATCTTTTTCTTCCACCAACAAATGGCAGCGCGGGCACGTAAAAGGTTGTTGCGGTAAATTCATAATTTAATTCCTTTATCACGCAAAAAGCGTTTAATGTGGCTGCGGGCTCCCGCCGTTTTGGCAAACGTCAGCCAGTCGCGCTTCGGTTCGCCGTTTTTACGGGTAATAATTTCGCACACGTCACCCGTTTTAAATACATAGTCCATACGTACCATGCGGTTATTAACCTTGGCTCCCACATAATGGTTGCCGATATCCGTGTGAATGGCATAGGCAAAATCAATCGGCGTGGCCCCCACCGGAAGAGATTTCACATCCGCTTGGGGCGTAAACACAAAAATCTGTTGCAAATCCACGTCCGTCTTAAATCCTTCCAAAAATTCCCGCGGGGCCGTTAAATCCTGCTGCCATTCAATCCAGCGGCGTATCCAGTTAATTTTCTCGTCAAAATTTTTATCCTGCTTGGTATTGCCCGTCTTGTAACGCCAATGTGCGGCGATACCGTATTCACAGGTACGGTGCATTTCCTCGGTGCGAATTTGCAATTCAATAATATCCCCATCCGGAGAAAGAACCGTTGTATGAATACTTTGGTACATATTGGCTTTGGGCGTAGCAATATAATCGGTAAAGGTGCCGGCAATCGGTTTAAACACACTATGCACGGCCCCCAAAGCACGGTAACAATCTTGCACCGTTTTGGTAATAATACGCACACCCAGGGAATCTTGAATTTCCGCAAAAGAAAGATGCTGGTTTTGCATTTTACGGTAAATGGAATAATAATTTTTGGCACGTGCTAAAATGCGGGTATCCAAATGGGCTTCTTTCAACACCGGCTCCAAGTGCTTTTTGAATTTCGCTAATGCCTCTTGCCGGTCTGCCGTGCGGGCTTCCACCTCTTTTTTAAGCGTGGCATATTCAACGGGGTGAAGATATTTGAAAGATAAATCTTCCAGATCTGTTTTGATGGTAAACATCCCCAACCGTTGGGCCAACGGGGCATACAAAGAAATGGTCTCATACGCTTTGAGTTGCTGGCGTTCGGGCGGAAGGGCAGCCAGCGTACGCATATTGTGGGTGCGGTCCGCCAGTTTAATTAGAATAACGCGCACATCCTCGGCTACCGCAATAAGCATTTTGCGCCAATTTTCCACCGTTTCTTCGTCCGTAGATGAGAATTGCAAATCACTGATTTTAGTCACCCCTTGCACCATATGGGCCACTTGGGGATTAAATTCTTTGCGTAAGTCTTCCAATGTAATGGGCGTATCTTCCACCGTATCGTGCAACAACCCGGCACAAATGGTATCGGCGTCCAGATTAAAATCCATTAAAATATTGGCTACATGCTGGCAATGGGTAAAGTACGGCTCGCCGCTTTCGCGCTTTTGGGAACCGTGCGCTTTTTGGGCAAAATGGTAGGCCTTCTCAATCAGGGAGGTATCCTGATGCGGATTATATTCCTTGAACTTACGCAGCAAGGCCTGCAAATCCGGTGCTTCTTCCATACTGTATCCTACAAGTCGTTTAAAATTTCCCGTGCCGCCCGCGCAGCGACGCCCGGCTCACCCAACGAAGCGCGCAACGATAACAACTGCTCGCGCATTTTCGTCAATTGTTGCGGGTGTTCAAACATCTGCCGGGTTACATTTGCCAACGCCATCGGCGTGGCTTCGTATTGAATGAGTTCCTTGACCACTTCCTGGTCCGCTAACAAATTAACTAACGAAATATACTTGACCCGAATAACCATTTTGGCAATCTGATAAGTGGGCCAGAACATTTTATAAGCCACCACCATCGGCACTCCCAACAGGGCATTTTCCAACGTAGCCGTGCCGGAACACGCCAGCAAAAAATCCATTTGGCTGCGCTTTTCATAATTTTTATCTTTTACGAAATGAAACTGCGGATGGGGTGTTTCCCCCAACAAAGAGGCGACGGCGTTTTCGTCTGCATCCGGCAACAAAAACATATGCGCTTGCGTGCGGGGAAAATCCTTCAGTAATAATTTAAATGCCTGATAAAAAACCGGTGCTAACCGCCTGATTTCCCCCTCGCGGCTGCCGGGCAACAATCCCAATTGCCACGGATGATTCGCCGGATCGCTGATTTGATAAGTTTTATCAAGAGGTTGCGGCATGATGTCCAATAACGGGTTACCCAAAAAAACCGCGTTACCGCCAAACTTTTTATGAAAATCCGGCTCAAACGGATAAATCACAAACATTTTTTTAGTTAGCCGCGCTAATTGCGCCGCCCGGTACTGGCGTGAAGCCCATACCTGCGGAGTAACATAATAATAGGCCGGAATATGCCGTTTGTTAGCTTGAATAAGCACCTGGTGGTTAAATCCGTAGAAATCCACCATAATTACCGCAGATGGATATTGGGTATCCATATAGTTGCAAATTTGGCGCAACAGATTCATCCACAACGGCATCTTTTTCAAAGGTTCCACAAACCCGCTGGCCCCTGTACCGGCCAAATCGTATAAGAAACAATCGCACAGCGGTTGCATATTTTTACCGCCGATGGCCGTAATGGAGAGGGTTGGGTCCGCCGCTTTGAGCGCACGGATCAACCCGGCCGCATGGATATCACCGGAGACATCTCCGGCTACAATCAAAATATGCTTCGCGTTCGGTTTGGCAGGGGCCATGACTCTCTCCTTTCCAGGGACGGTTTAACCCTGTATCTTTTTATTATACTAATTTAGTTAAAATACGGCGAAAAAATAGTTCGCGTACGCAAAAAGTTGGGGAAGACGGGCTTTTATTGGTATAATGTTTACAGAGGAGTCAAATTCCAAAATGAATATCTTATGAAACTAAAAAATTTATTTATCCTATTTATCATTTCTGTCTTGGCAATAAATCTGGGAACTGGGGATGCGGTCGCAAAACCCAACGGTAAACCCGTTTTGCAGCCTACCGTCACGTTGGCTGAACCGGTCACCTTGAAAACAAGTGACGATTGGACATTATCCGCTCTCTATTTGGCACCCGAAGCGGAAGAAAACCCCACCGTCGTTTTACTGCATGATCTGGGGAAAAACAAAGAAGCCTTTGATCCGCTTGCCAAAGCACTCGCCCAAGAGGGCATGGGTTACCTGGCTGTGGACTTGCGCGGATACGGAGCCAGCGCGGGAGAAAAGCCAGCCTCTACTTTTGCCCGGGAAGGAGAAGATAATCCCTTCAACCAAATGACCTTAGACGTAGCGGCGGCATTGGCTTTTCTGCGCACGAAAAAAATTCCCGCGGAACAGACTGTCGTCCTGGGCGTGGGATTGGGAGCCAATGTGGCCGTTAAAAGTACGCTTTCCCTGCCCGCGATTACGCACTTGGGGTTAATCAATCCCTCGGTCAACATTCGCGATGTACTGGCCATTGAACCTATGCGTCACTACAAAGGCGACGTGCTTATTGCCGCCAGCGCCGATGACAAAAAATCTTTTTTGGAGGCCAGCATCCTACGCAATGTAGCGTATTTAACGATCGGTCCGGATAGCGGAAAAGTTACCTTTTTGACCGCGTACGATAAAACTTCGCACGAGATGCTTAACCAGCACTTAATTCCAACTGTCATACAATGGCTCAAAACACCGCAACGCCCGCCGTTAGCTCCGGACGAAGATGAATCGGCAGCCACCCCGGAATTTCAACCCCCTTTACAAGATTAACGCCAGGAGTCACCGCAATGAAACCCGCACGAATTGTTTTTCCCGGTTTTTGGTTTGGTCAGAGCGATATCGCCCAGGCAGAAGCGCTGGCGCGGCGCGGCGTAGGTGGGTTTTGCGTATATGGCGCCACCGCCGAACAAGCGCGCGACTTTACCCGGCGCATGAATGATGTTTCTACCAGCGGGCAATTACTTTTTTGCGCGGATTTTCAAGAAGATTTATCAGAGGTATTGGTGGATGCCCCTTCCCTGCCTCCCAACCGGAAATTGGTAAAGATGTCCCGCTCGCAAGATGCGGCCTACCGCAAAGGGAATTTGTTGGGCCGGATTGCCCGGGCCGCCGGGTTGGATTGGCTACTGGCTCCGGTAGTAGATTTGGGGGATGCGTCTCCCGCTTTTTCGCCGGTACCTCTCACCGTAACTCGCTTAGCCGGGGATATGTTGGCCGGGATTTCCAACGCCGGAGCCCTCAATTGTATCAAATACTTTCCGGGAGAATCCGGCGTACTGAAAACATTGCCGCAAATGGAAGATGCCGAGTTTGTACCTTATAAACATTTGTTCCGCCGCGCGGATGCCGTCATGCCGGCACACATGGTTTTTCCGAACATAGATAACGATCATATTGCCACTTTATCCGACAAGGTAGTAAAGGATCTACTCAAAAAACGGCTCAATTACAAAGGATGTGTGGTAGGATTTCCGCTCTTTCACGGCAAACCGAAACAAGAAGTAAACAACGCAATCGCCATGTTACACGCCGGGGTAGAAAACATTATGGCTCCCCGCAACGCAGAGGCCGTCATTGATGCCATAGAGCGCGAAGTGGACCGCGGGGATCTCATGGACCAAATCATCCATGCCGTTTCCAATCATGAAATGTTACTCAGCAAAGTAAATGCCGGACCGGAACCGGATGAAATTTCCGCCGCACTTAAAATTGCCCGCCAATTTTTCCGCTCGGCCGAGTTTCATTGATACTCATTTAAACAAAAAAAGCGGATGCACCCCTTCCGGGTGACATCCGCTTTTTATTGTATAATCCTTACGAAACGATTTTCCCTTCGGCTTGTTTGGCTTTTTCCAGCTCTTTATCTATTCTTACAGACAAACGCCGCAAAACCGTTTGCGCATTTTTCTTCCATTCTTTGAGCGTACGCATTTCGGCCTCGGCGGTTTTCAGTTTCGTGACGGTTTCTTCCAACACGTACACCCGTTGCTTGAGGGCGGTATTCTCTCTTTGTGTATTTTTTTGATGTGCCGCCAACTGGGAAACCAACAACTCCAACTGTTTTAATTTCTCTTGCATACGTTTACCGTAATTCCGCCCCGACTTGCGTTTTTAATTGCTCTACAATGCGCCCAAAAGCCGCATCCGTCTGCGCGTCTTTCAACGTACACTCCGGTTTGGAAAACGCGAGAGAAAAAGTAATACTCTTTTTGCCATTTGGTAAATGTTCTCCTTCGTACAAATCAATGAGATGATACGTCATTTCCACGTCCAACGGAGTTTTCTCCAAGGCGGAAACGATTTGGGCGTAAGTGATTTTTTTATCCACCACTACGGACAAATCCCGCAAGGACGGCGGAAACACAGCTACCGGTGCAATGGGATTGAAATTTTGCGCGGAGAAACTTTTTTCCATTTGCTTGGTGGCAAATTCAAAAGCCCATACGTCCGCGGTTTTGATACCAAACGCTTTTAGCGTTAGCGGATGAAGTTTACCAAACCGGCCAATGGCTTTCCCGCCCAGGGTGATATCCATACAGATTTTGGGATGCATATATCCGGGCACTGCCGAAGCCGCCGTAAAACAAACGCCTTCCACATCACGCAGGAGTGCCTGCATAATTCCCTTGAGCAAGTAAAAATCAACGGGCTTTTCCGGCGCGCCGAAGAACTTATCTTGCTCCAACGTACCGCACAACACACCCGCCACCGCATAATTTTCAACAGGGAAACCTTTAATCGCTTGGAACGTTTTGGTGGCTTCAAATAGGGCCAAATTACGGTTGCCGAAACGCAAATTGCTCTCCACGTTTTTTAGCAAGGCCGGCAATAAAACCGGGCGCAAATAATCCCAGCCCCGTGCCAAGGCATTTTTAATGCGGATACAATTTTTGGGGTCTTGTCCAAAGGCCTTTAACTCTTTCTCGCCCAAGAAATCAATGTTTTTACATTCGCAGAACCCAAGCCCGATAAGCGCGTTGGCAAACCGGCGTCCCAATTCTACTCCTTTGGGGGCGTCGCAAAAAGAAACAAACGCCTTGGTAGAAGAAACGGGAATTTGGTCGTATCCGGCAAAGCGCGCGGCTTCTTCGGCCAAGTCCCACTTGTGGTTTAAATCGCGCCGGTGCGTAGGAGCCACAAACGTCCATTTTTCCCCCTCTGCATTAAATTCCTGCGCCAAACGGGCAAAGATTTCTTTAAGCCGTTCTTCGGATATTTGTGTACCCAAAATTTTATTGATTTCTGCCGGCGTAAATTTCACCGTTGGGTTTTTATAAGGCGTGGGATAAACGTCCCGAATTTCGCTGGCCGTACCGCCGCAGATTTGCACAAACAATTCGCTGGCACGCCGCATGGCTAAAAGAGCCCCGTTTACATCCGTACCGCGTTCAAAACGCTGGGCGGAATCGGAAGACAGGCCAAACCGTTTGACAGTTTTGTTGATAGTCGGCGCATCAAAATGGGCCGCTTCTATAAAAATATCTGTTGTGTCATCCTGGATACCGCTGTTGAGCCCGCCCATGATACCTGCCAAAGCAGTGGCTTTTTTCGTATCGGCAATCATCAGGCACGCTTCGTCCAACGTCAATTCACGGCCGTCCAAGATGGTAAATTTTTCCCCGGCGGTGGCATTACGAACGACAATTTTACCGCCTTCCACCAAGCGTAAATCAAACGCGTGGAGCGGATTACCGAGTTCAAACATCACATAGTTGGTAATATCCACCAACGCATTTTTGGGGTTCAGCCCCATGGCAGACAACCGTTGTTGCAACCAATCGGGCGACGGTACATTTTTTACCCCGCGGATAATCCGCCCGATATAGCGCGTGCAAGCCTGCGGATTTTGGATGTCCACCTCCAAGGACGTACCTTGCCCGGGGATATCTTTAATTTCCGGCAATTTGACGGGTTTATTCAGCAAAGCCCCCAACTCCCGCGCTACCCCCAAGTGGGATAACAAATCGGGACGGTTTGAGGTGATTTCCAAATCAAATAAGGTATCGGCCTTACCGTACAACGAGGCCACGTCCGTTCCCAACGGCAACTGCTCATCTAGCACCAAGATACCATGCGCCCGGGTATGGGTAAGCCCCAATTCATCCGACGAACAAATCATCCCTTCGGAAGGGACTCCGCGGATGACGGCCGGCTTCAATACTTCTTTACCCAACCGCGCACCGACGCGTGCCAGCGGTACTTTTTGTCCCACAGCCACGTTCGGGGCTCCGCATACTACACGTTGGGTTTTCCCGTTCCCCAGGTCCAAGGTGACCAAATGCAAGTGATCGGAATTGGGATGGTCTTCAATTTGGGTGATTTGGGCAACAAACACCCCTTCAAAATCGGCCCCGGTGGTTTGCATAGAGGCCACCTCAATCCCTAACTCCGTCAGTTTTTGCGCCAGCTGCGCGGGGGTTAAATCCAACTCAATAAAGTCTTTCAGCCAAGAATATAAAATCTTCATAACGGCTCCTTAAAATTGTTTCAAAATGCGCAGGTCGTTTTCGTAGAAGGTGCGGATATCTTTGATGTTAAGCATCATCATCGCCAACCGTTCCACACCCATACCAAAGGCATACCCGCTAAATTCTTCGGGGTCAATGCCGCAATTTTTTAACACGTTGGGGTGGACAACTCCTGCGCCTAACATTTCAATCCAACCGCTGGATTTACACACCGGGCACCCTTTCCCCTGGCAAAAAACACATTTTACATCCACTTCCACACTCGGCTCCGTAAACGGGAAAAATGACGGACGGAAACGAATTTCGGCCTTATTGCCAAACAGCCCTTTCATAAAAGCCGTCAGGTCGCTTTTTAAATCGGCCATGCTGACATTTTTATCCACGTACAACCCTTCAATTTGGTGGAACACGGGGCTGTGCGTAGCATCCAAACTGTCGTTACGGAACACACGTCCCGGCGCCATAATACGCAAGGGCGGACGGTGTTTTTCCATATACCGGCTTTGCACGTTGGACGTGTGTGTACGCAACACGAGCGGCATTTTGTTATCCACAAAAAAGGTATCTTGCGCGTCGCGCGCCGGGTGGTGCAGCGGAATATTTAATAAATCAAAATTATGTTTTTCATCCTCCACCCACGGACCTTCGGCCCATTCAAAACCCAGCCGCGCCAAAATATCGGTCATACGGTCCTGCGCCACAGCCAACGGATGGCGGTGGCCTTTGGCCACGGGATACCCGGGGAGCGTTAAGTCCAAGTCCACCCGGTTTAATTCTTCGTTAATTTGTTGGGCAGCCAACGAAGATGTTTTTTCGTCCAAAGCAGTAGCCAACGCGGCTTTTAAAGCGTTGCCCAGCGGCCCGGCCGTTTTTTTATCTTCTATAGAAAAATCTTTCAGATTTTTGAGGAGTTCCGTCAAAACTCCTTTGCGGCCCAAAGCCGCGATACGCAATTCTTCCACAGCGGGCAACGTGTCCGCGTGGGCAATTTTCGTTTTATATTCCTGCTCAATGGTTTGGCAGGCAGTGTGAAATTCGGCAATAGTCATACTATTATTATATAAAATCCCGCACGCGTAGCGCGTGCAGGCTAAACAGCAAACTATTCCCTCAATTAAGGAAGTAAGTAATAGTTAAAGGAACCGCTAAGGGAGCCGGCCGAACCGCTTTTGCGCAAACGCAACTGCCCAACCGGTAATGTCACTTCATCAAATACAAAAACGTGATCCTTGTCTAAAAAGATCCTACTTGAGTCCCGTTTTTTTCACGAGCATAAAAAGAATTAATATTCGTTTGACCAACTAGCCTATCCCCATGAAATACATGTTTATCATCATAGCCAGAAAACAATGTCAGTACTCTAAATGTGGCTGGATTTGCCCCAGGCAAACGGTAATGTTGAAAAAAAACATAATTTTTATCTTTCCCATAATAATCCCCTAATAATTCAAATGTTTCGGGATCTGCCCCCGGGAGCCGGTAAAACTTGTAAAACACATTCTCTTTATCTTTTGCATAAGACCAAGCTAATACTTCAAAAGACTCCCCCTTTGTTTCAACTTGTACAGTTCCATAAATTCCCATACTATAATAATATGTATCAAGCTTTTTACGATAAGACCCTGATTTTTCGGAAATCCGTTTTCCACGGCCGCATGCACAAAGGAATAAGACACTTAAAAAAATCACCAGACATTTTTTCATTTTAGTTCACCATATTCATGGCTTTTTCAAGCCCTTGGATTAAGTAGGTTTCTAATGCGCTAACCGCTTTTCCAATCGTTGGATTTAAGACTTCCTCATCCGCGGCGGAAAACCGGCCGAGAACAAAGTTGACTAAATCTATTTTTTCGGGCTTAGGGCCAATACCCACCCGCAAACGGACAATGTCTTGCGTGCCTAATTGTTCAATAACACTTTTCATCCCTTTTTGACCGCCGGCCGAACCGCTTTTACGCAAACGCAACTGCCCCACAGGCAGGGCCACCTCGTCAAAGCAAATCACGCAATTTTGCGGCAGGATTTTATAGAACCGGGCCAGGCTGCTAACAGCCCGACCCGATTCGTTCATATACGTAAGCGGTTTTAACAAATATACATCTGTTCCGCCCACACAAACTTTGGCATATTCTCCCAGTTTTTGCCAGGGTTTCCACTCAGCCCCCCATTTGGCTGCGCAAGCGTCCAACACCCTAAATCCGGCATTGTGCCGCGTGCGCGCATATTCGGCCCCGGGATTACCCAGCCCCGCCAGGAGAATAGCCATAGATTATTTCTTGGCGTCCTTGGCGGCGTCTTTATTGTCTTTAGCCAAGTTGCCTTCTTCGTCCTTCTTGCCTTTGGTAGAAGAACTTTCCGGCTGAGCGGCAGCCGCGTCAGCAGCCGGCGCAGGAGCAGGCGTATCGTCTTTCGGAATAGCCAAGTGCACCACGGGTGCTTCGGCATCCGTAATAAGTTCCACGCCTTGCGGCAATTTGATATCCCCTGCCAAAATACCTTTGTTGATGGTCATGGGCGTAATATCCAACACAATTTCGTGCGGGATAGCACTGACCAAA
This sequence comes from Candidatus Avelusimicrobium intestinale, assembly GCA_902765225.1. Classification (GTDB taxonomy): domain Bacteria; phylum Elusimicrobiota; class Elusimicrobia; order Elusimicrobiales; family Elusimicrobiaceae; genus Avelusimicrobium; species Avelusimicrobium intestinale. The sequence continues at coordinate 329,633 of CACWYV010000001.1, read as the reverse complement.
GCGCGTACTTCAATTTCGCGCAAGATGTGTTCAATAATAGCACCGTATTGCGCCACATCCGCCGGAGTACCTTCCAATTTGAGCGGAACGACCACATCCATTTTATCCTTCATGCTGACGCGTTGAAAATCCGCATGGATAGGATTATCGGTTACGGCATGGAATTGTACTTCTTTAACGAGTACTAATTCTTTCTCTCCGTTTAACGTCATTTCTACCAAGGTATTTTTACCGGCTTTCATGATTTTTTCCAAATCTTTTACAGCCACGGTAATGCTTACCGGTTCTTTATGGCCGCCATAAACTACGGCCGGGACTTTCTTTTCCGCACGAATGTGGGAAAGGGCCCCTTTGACGCCGATGCCTTCGCGGCTGACGGCTTCTATTGTTACTTTTTCCATTCTGTCCTCCAAGTTTCCTTTCAAAAAGGTTTAATTAAACATATCGCTGATGGAACGACCGTCGTGATTGCGTTTAATCGCATCCGCGAGTAAATACGAAACCGACAGCACATCCACTTTCGGACCCAAATCCCGCATGGGCAAAGAGTCACTGATGACTAACTTTTTGATAGCGGAATTGTTGATCCGTTCCACGGCATTGCGCGAGAGTAACCCATGGGCACACGCCGCATAAATTTCCCGCGCACCGCGTTCTTTGATTTTTTGGGCGACGGTCGTCAGCGTACCGGCCGTATCCACGATATCATCAAAAATAATGGCAATTTTATCTTGCACGTCCCCGATGACGTTATACACTACCGCCTCATTGGGTTTGGGGCGGCGTTTATCAATAATAACCAAGCCCGCATCCATACGCGCGGCAAATTTACGGGCGCGTTCCACGCCACCCACATCCGGGGAAATAACCACAATATCTTTGTGGTCAAAATCTCGGAAATAATCTAAAAACACTTTGCGTGCCCGTAAATGGTCCACCGGAATATCAAAAAAACCCTGAATTTGCCCGGCGTGTAAATCTACCGTCATAATACGGTCGGCTCCCGCTTCGGCAATTAAGTTACAGGCCAATTTGGCAGTGATCGGCACCCGGGGCGAGGACTTCCGGTCCGCGCGGGCATAGCCGAAGTACGGAATCACAGCCGTAATTTTCCCGGCGCTGGCACGTTTAAAAGCGTCAATCATAATCAGCAATTCCATCAAATTTTCGTTGACGGGCGGGCACGTGGGTTGGACGATATAGCAGTCGTGCGCGCGGACGCTTTCCAAAATTTGGACATCTATTTCCCCGTCGGCAAACCGTTCAGCGCGCAATTTGCCCAACTCCATATTTAAATGGCCGCAAATTTTTTGCGCGAGGGCAATGTTGGCATTGCCGGAGAAAATACGTAAATCACCATTCACACTTTTAGTCATTTTTTTTGGCACCTTTATTTTCCAATACAACCTGGCGCGCCCGGGCGATACCCAAAGAATTTGCTGCTACCTCTTTTGTAATGGTAGACCCTGCACCGATTTTTGCATACTGCCGCACCGTAACGGGTGCTACAAAATTGACATTGGACCCTACAAACACATGATCCTCAATGACCGTTGGATGTTTATTTACCCCATCGTAGTTACACGTAATGGTACCGGCACCGATATTCACCCCGGCCCCCATTTGCGTATCCCCAATGTAACTTAAGTGATTGACCTTGGAACCTTCGCCAATGGTGGATTTCTTAATTTCGCTAAAATTGCCCACCTTGGCCCCTTTCTTTAATACGGATTGCGGCCGCAAGTGTGCGTACGGCCCCAGTTGGCACGTTTCTTCTACCGTGGCTTCCTCTATGTAAGTGCCCATTTTAACTGTCACGTTGTCCGCCAACACGGAATCTTTAATGTATACACCGCCCTCCAAGAGGCAGTTACGGCCAATAACGGTTTTCCCTAAAATATACGTCCCGGGATAGATAACCGTATCGGCACCGATTTGGACTTGTTCATCAATATATACATCGTACGGGTTGACCAGCGTAACGCCTTCGTCCATCAGGCGCGCAGCTGTGCGGGCACGTAAAATTTGCCCGGCTTCGGCTAGTTGTGCTTTGCTATTCACTCCAAGCGCTTCCGTGTAATCTGATACCGTATAAACCAAAACGGGATGATTCATTTGGCTGATAAAGGTAAGTGTATCGGTCAAATAGTATTCATTCTTCGGCCCTTGCGGAATCAGTTGCGAAAGAGCCGCCTGCAATGCTTTGGAATCAAACAAATACATTCCGCTGTTAATTTCGGTAATTTGTTTAACGGCGTCGTCAGCATCCGCTTCTTCCACGATAGCTTCAAAACCGCCGTGCTCGTTACGCACAATGCGCCCGTACCCGTGCGGATTGGGTACAGATACGCCACATACCAACGCTCCGTTTTGACCGGATAAAAAACAGTCCGTCATCTGCCGCAAGGTAGCCGCGCGCAACAAAGGCGTATCTCCGTTCAGAACAAGTACTTTCTCAAATTTTTGCAACAGGGGAATAGCCGCTTTGACGGCCGAACCGGAACCGGTTAATTCTTTTTGCTGGATAAATACGATCGGTGCCGTAATGCCCCAAGCGGACATGTGCGCATTAACCGCATCAATCACTTGATTAGATTCGTGACCTACCACAACGCCAATGGCCGCCGGTTGCAACGCTTGGGCGGCTTTTAAAATGTAGGATATAATCGGAGATCCGCAAACAGGATGTAACGGTTTGGGGAGAGAAGACTTCATTCGCGTGCCCTTGCCGGCAGCGAGGATTAATACACACAAGTTTTTTTGGGCTACCATTTTGTTTAACTCTTGCCTAAAAAGAAATTACAGGAATATTATAACAATTTTGGCGCCAGATTACCACTTACTTTTTCCCCGCTACCGAGTCTTAATAAACCAGGGAAACCGGGTAAACGCCCGTGTATTCCCCCGGCACAGGGCTGGCCGGCACGTGCAATGTGCCACCCACCGTAAAGGAGGTAGACCCATTGGCGGCGACGGGACAAGAAGAAGAACAGGAAGAAGTAAAATTATCCACCGTTAACGTACCGGGGCCGTTGCTATTAGAAAGGGTAATGGCAGACGTTGGCAGCGTAACGCTGAAGTTAATAGCATTGGTGGCCGCCACCGTAAAACTATCCGCAGTCACACTGCCGACCGCGCAAGCCAATCCCGGTGGCGGTGTATCAGCATACGGTGACGCCGATGCCGTAAGTGCCGATGAATTCACCCTCAGCGGAGTAGGGTCCGGAGAAAGTTATACCGTGAACTTGCCGGCTTCCGCTACCATTACCAGCGGCGACAATAGCATGACGGTAAGCTCGTTCGCGCATGATGCCTCAGGTACCGGTACAGGTTCGGATATCACGTTCCACATAGGAGGCACGCTGCAAGTAGGTGCCCACCAGCCGGCGGGCGTATACAGCGGAACGTATGCCGTGTCCGTGACGTACTAAAATTCGCAGTTGAATCTAAAAACCCCGGCTGCGCCGGGGTTTTTTATGTGTATCTCTGCCACGAAGGGAGGGATCTCGCGCCTTGTTATTTCCATTCGTGAATCTTTACATCGTACATTTGACAAAACTTTTTTTTTTTTTGATAGTATGCTTATGTATGGAAAACACCAACTATCAGAGTAGTAAAAACAAAGGCATTCCGTATGTGACACGGAATCTCTCCAGGTTTACAAACAGAAGAAAAGGGTTCACCCTTATTGAATTATTAGTAGTTGTATTAATTATTGGCATTTTGGCTTCTATCGCTGTGCCGCAATACAAGTATGTTGTACATAAAGCCCGTTTGAGTTCCTATTTGCCGTTACTTAGAAGTTTAGCCGAGGCGAATGAGCGGTATTATCTTGCAAATGGTAGATATGGCGGTTGGCAGGAACTGGGATCGTTAGATATTGAGCTTCCTTCTACGTGTATCCCTCCTACTAGCGAAACCCGTGCAATGTATTGTGGCAACAAGGCAACTTTTGCTTATTTTACATATGACGACCGTAATACATATGGCGTTACTTTATGGTATTGTTATGAGGATCAGGCCCCGTGTACCTGGTACGATATGAATATAGGATTGGAATACGGATTTCAAAATGCAGGAGAAGGCACTTGGTGGCAGGAAGAGAATTGGAATGGCCAATTGGGCTGTTTTTGTAAAGACAGGAATGATGCTGTATGCAAAAAAATCTGTAAAAGTTTCCGCGGTGTTATCCGTACGAATAGTTCCTATTGACCTATTTGCCGGCACTCCTGGGATAGTTTGATAATATAGACAGTTACGACAAGCGGATTAAACAACATCTTACTGTCCTTATAAATATTACAAATTCTACCCCACCTAAAACAGTTTATGCGCTACTGACTATTAAAAAACCCGCCTTTCGGCGGGTTTTCCAATGGTGCCCAGTACAGGGGAATTGGTCACAAGTCGGCTTGCCGACGCGCGCCGCTCGCGACCCCACCTCGCCATGCTTGCCTTTCGCTAAGCATGCGTTAGCATGCGTGCGGGGGCTGCCACAAGAGAAAACAACTGTGGAATCTATTGCTCTTCAATATCTAAATTTTCATCTTTTGTCTCATCTGATATCGGTTTTTGTTCCATATGCCGTAATTCATGCTCTTTGATTTGGTAAAGGAAATAACGCATGGTTGTGTTTTTTATCATTGACCCTATAGTTCCGTGATTTAAAAACGGCCAGGTGATTACTAACGGAAGCCAAACCAAATCAGTCGCTCTTTCACTAGTAGTAGCAGAATACAACTCTCTGCCATTTTTGAAATGGAACATTGAAATGTCTACATAGTAATTAAACCATATAGGCAATATGGCCGCTGTACAACCTCCCAACATACCCAATGAATATTGTTTCTCTATAGGAGTTCCTGTTAGTTTAAGATCAAAATGATAATGGTTCGGAAGATTTAGCGAAAAAGGTCTATATGTTACTTTTTTAAACAATCCAGATCGTATAAAAGTCTGTTTAACAGCATCCCTTAATTTCTTTTCATTAATTATAATATCATCTCCTACTTGTTGGTAGTAAGACACAGAAAAAGAAACGTCTTGTTTCTTATAGGTTTTGGGGAGTGTTATTTGTCCTTTAGGCGTCTTTGGTAAGGAGCCTGAAGTGAATGTAGCACAGCCGTTAATAAAACATATTAACACAAAAATGTAAATAATCTTATTCATAAATTTCTTCTCCTTGTTCTATTTTTTCTTTGGGGACCATAAAAACTGCTAGTTGTTCAAATATAGCGGTTTGATACGATCCGTTCACAAACTGCATTGTTTGATAAGTAGATGTCCCTTGATATGAAGTATTGGTGTACGTGTCGGTATTCGTATTTACATTTGCATTAGCATTAAACCAAGCACTACCACTCCTAGAACCATAGATATTACCTCTTGCATAAACATCTGTGTGAGAATTGGTATTTGTGTAAGAGTTAATTTGTCCTTGATGATAAATTGTATGTGTTTGTGGAATAGCCAGTGTATAATTATGTTGTCGTGTTCCGGTGGGTTGGTGTCCGACAACAACAAGAGTTGCTCCATTTTGCTGAGCTACTTTCAATGCTTTGGATCTAGGGACCCATTCACTTTCAAAATGCGAAGAACCAATTACCACGTAGCCTTGAGACAAGTAATATGCCACTCTGTCTCGTAAATTCGATGTTTCTTCTATACGTACCTGTATATGTGGGTCTTTGGTAACAACAAGACCTTCGTCATTGTAAAATTCCTTCCATGGGTTTGTTGCACAGCCACATAAAATACTACCTATAATCATGCCAAGCAAATAATGTCCTATTTTCATTTTTTTCTCCAAGTATATTCCCTTTTCCCAGGCCGTACTCATACAAAACAAAAGACGACCGTCATTTGTGAGAAGCCAATCACACAAATAACAGTCGCCTACCTGCTTGATATCAAATCAAGTACAGGATTACTGCTAATAGAGACGGGTTATAAGGCCGTTTCTATTAGCCATAGCGACCGTTTTCGGTTTGGCTTCTCCGTTGCCTAAGCAACAGTGATGTCTATAATAGACAACCAAAAACAGTACTAATTGTAATCAAGCCCGCCTAGGGCTTACATAAAATTTACCCTCCAAAAATCTTAATATACTTCCATTATAAAACATTTCAAGGTATATATTTCTGTTTTTCCTTCAAAATGATGATATAAAGCATATTATATGGCATGTTTGAGCAGCTTAAATTTACTTATTATATAATAACAAAGAAGGAAACACGGACATTTAAAGGGAAATTTTATGCCTTTTGAACAAGAAAATCAAATCATAAACGCATTTATAGAAAATAAATTACAGGAATTTGGAGATAGTGCTAGTGATGAATTCTTAGCACTTTATTCACAAGTTCGGAATGAAAAACTGAAATTACTATTTTCGTCTTTACATGCAAATTTAAATAAGCTAATAAAAGAAATGAATACGCGCATCCCGGGCGGGCATTTTCGAGCGGATCCAAGTCGTGAACTATTATGGATAATTCAAGTAATTGATGAATTGCATACTAACTTAGCGAACACTCAATATGCCTTTGATATAGATGCATATTATCATCAATTTTTTACCAAAAGCCAATGTTTTCTTTTTAGCTCAGGTGGTAGCGAAATTCCCAGTGATTTTGAAAGGGTGCGGTTATATTATATTCAACCCATCTTTCGACCTTTACAGCACTTCAACAGTATAAGGAATGGATTCTCTCAGTTTGCGCTCACTCCGTTGGGGGAAGGTTCTTATGCCCAAGTATACAAATATAGCGATACGTTATATAACAAAACTTTTGTCCTCAAGCGAGCAAAAAAGAACTTATCTCCGAAGGAAATTGAACGTTTTAAACTAGAGTTTACAGAAATGAAAGCACTAAAATCTCCTTATATCGTAGAAGTATATTCGTATGACGAGGAAAATAATCAGTATATCATGGAATTTATGGATTGTACGCTATTAGATTTTATGAGATACAATAATCCTAATTTGAATCTTAGTCAACGTAAAAACATTATTAGTCAAATTCTAAAAGGATTTTCCTATATTCATTCTAAAAAATTGTTTCATCGCGATATAAGTCCTTGCAATATCTTAATCAAAAAATATGAGGATAACGTTATTGTTGTAAAAATATCGGATTTTGGATTAGTTAAATACCCAGAAAGCACTTTAACAACCACAGAGACACATTTCAAAGGTGTATGCAATGATCCTGCCCTTCGGTTGTGTGGTTTTAAAAATTATAGTATGGCTCACGAAATTTATGCTTTAACCCATATTGTGATGTTTGTATTAACAGGGAAACAGAATTTTCAAGATATCAAGAATAGAGATTTGAGAGAATTTTTAGAAAAAGGACAAAATCCAGACCCTTCAAAACGATTTAAAAACATTACAGAACTTAGAGAAAATATTCCGTATAACGCACTGTAATTTGTAAGGATAATTCTTAACAAAGAATAGATTTTTACAAATTGCCATACTGGTCTGCTAAAAACTGTCTCTCTGTATTGTACGACGCATTGTCAAAATATTGACAATAAAACTACAAAAACCTGCAAAAACGCGCAAAAACTGACCCTTTTGAGCGTGGGGCCGGATAGGCCATAAAATCAGTATAAAATAAGAAATCCTCGTCGGGAAGCGAGGATTCTAAAAACTGCCCAGTACGGGGTTGCCTTCCGATAAAATTCCTGACGGAATTTTTCTGCAGGCCGGGCTCGCGGTTTTTGCCTTTCGCGGCTTCCGCACGCTCAAACAAAAACATCGCTCCGCCTTTCAATCCCTGCCGCACACCAAGCAGTTGGTGTGCTACTGACCATTAAAAAACCCACCAAAAAGGTGGGTTTTCTAATGGTGCCCAGTACAGGGATTGAACCTGTGACCTTTCCCATGTCAAGGGAACGCGCTACCGCTGCGCCAACTGGGCTTAAATTTTCTCAAATCGTTTTCTGTTGGCGCGTTCCCAACAGCGGGAACGTACTTTATGCTACAAGCGCTGCGCCAACTGGGCTTAAATTCTCTCAAATCGTTTTTTGTTGGCGCGTTCCCAACAGCGGGAACGTACTTTATGCTACAAGCGCTGCGCCAACTGGGCTTAAAACTTCTCAAATCGTTTTTTGTTGGCGCGTTCCCAACAGCGGGAACGTACTTTATGCTACAAGCACCACGCCAACCAAACGGAAACCTATTTTCTATTATAGCATAATTGCTTGACCCCTTGCAGCAAGCGCGGGGCGCCTGTTAAAAGGAAAGCGAAATAAAATCCAGACAAGGGTGTTTACTTACCGCCCGCCCAAAAAGAAATTAACGGCCTCTATACGGCGCCTATATTCGTATTTTTTCCGTTTGTAGCGCTGACGCGTATTGCCCCACACCACATTCATGAAAATGCGATACTTCCAATATTGACACCGCACCCGGTTTATGTGTAAAGCATCCCGCAACAAAAGGCCGTTCCAGCGGGGACTTGTTTGGTGGATAAATTCCTCGTAAAACGGAGACATACGCGCATACTTCCACCACAAATCACTTAACCAGTTTTTTGTGCCGTTTGGTTGCCAGGGTTTAGGGTCTCCATCGCAATGTAAAACTACAATCTGCCGGTTATTTAAAACAGTCCTCATTTCTAATTGGGTAGAGGCCGGCACGCGCTCCCAAAAATATTTTCTCAAAACACACGATTGGAAATTATACGCACAGGACAACCTTTTGATTTTATGTTCCAAAACAGTATTGATAACATCCTGGTCGTGGTGGAAACGGTCCTTATGTTGGAAACGGGCCTCACAGACAAACTGATTGAGTAATTCCGGTTCTTCACGCATGGCTTTTAGGTCCATTACCAAAACGCCCGAGTTACAATAATGTTCTATGTCCTCTATTTTATTATTATCCATTACATAACTACGCCGGAAGGCCCAAAAACCGTCTTGCACTTTTGTTTCAATGCAATCTTGAACAGCTGCTATCAATTTTCCCCCTAAAGGAACTTCGTACAACTGCGCCACATCTTGCAAAGCCAACACATCTCCGTCCAAAAAAATGGCACGGTTGTAATCTCGCAAAATTTCATGAATAAATAACTTTAAATAGGGCATTACGTTCAATCGCCGGTGAAAAAAGGAAGAGAAACCATAATGCTGCATGTAATAAGAAGCGTTGAAAAACCGGACGGAAACATTTTCCGTACCCATGTGGCATAAACGTTCCTTCATTTCGGGAGAGATTTTCCCATCTTCTAAGATGATGATGTCATACTGTTTATCTACTGCGGCATTGTGGCAAATAGACGCAACGGCAACAGAAGTATATTTCAGATATCCCCCGTCTGAAATAAATACCACGGGAATAGCATCTTTATGTAACGGCGAAATATGGCGCGGTTGTACACACAAAGAGTCAAAAGGTTTTTTAATATACATTAACGGTAAACTCTTAAAATGCCGCCCTTGCGTTTTCTTATACGTCCACCAAATGCCGAGCATCGTTTCGGAAACGTATGCCGGCACACGGAGTTGTTCCACCGTCATTTGGTCATATTCCGGCTTGGCAAAAGCATCAATTTTGGCTAAAACATCAAACAAAAACGGGCAATACTCCAAAAAATCTTCCCGCCGCATAATAAAACAGTTGGACCACGCATGCCATGTGCCGTGGTTATACTCCTCTGCCGCTTGGGCGTACTGTGGCCAGTCTTTTTGAATAATTTCCAGTGCTTTGTGCCAATACTTAATATCTTGCGAATGATGATGTTCTTTGTAATCTTCAATGGTGCGTTTGGTATCGTTGGCGCAAAAAATGCCGTCGCAATCGGTCAATTGGGCTTTAATTGCCTCTTCACTTAAACCTATCTTGTATTGGTAATCTTCCGAGAAACATTCATTCGCCACCAGATTATAGAAATCAGCCGGGTGAGTTTCTAAATATTCCTCTTTTAAAATCCAATGCCGCCGATATTGCAAATAGCCGATAAAATCCGGGTTGCCCAGTTTGTCGTAATTCTTCCACATCCAATACAAAACGGAGGCCTCGCAATAGTGGCGGTTTTGGGCGGAGATATTATCCCCCGTATCATCCCCCACGCAGTGGGCTTCCATCCATTGGCGTTCTTCGGCAGACAGTCCGGCCCCGTCTTTGGAAATTTCTCCGGCGGCGGCTTTACCTCCCCACACCGGCACAAAACAATCGCCCTCTAATAAGAAAGACGGTTTATGATACCCCACACAAATTTTAAGTGAAAGCGGTTTCGCTAATGTTTCCATATTTACGCTCCTATTTTCCATTGGCACCAATACGGTCTATAAGGGAATTTTCCCCCGGCTATTTGGCAACCGCACACTTGTACCAAAAAACCTTCCTTGCGAATAAACACATCCAACACAAAGCGCCGCCAAGTTTTAAAAATTTGTCCTTTGTCCGATGCCAAAAACCGGTTGTGATTGATGGCCTCAATCCAACGCTTATCTTTAGAGGACAAATATTTCCAACAAAAATCCTGGTCCTCTTTGAGGTCCGCAAACAGTTGCTGTAATTTTTTGAAATATTCCTTTTTATACCGATACTCTACCGCACGGTAATGCCCATAGTTGGCATTTCTGGCGTGCAGGTAAAAAATTTCTTTTAATGCGTCGTATTTACCCGTCTTTTTTAAAATTTCTTTGGCTTCTATAAATCTGTCCGCCATGGCCAGCACACGCTTATCGGTAATGCTGACGGAATTACCGTGATTTTCTAGCCGCCAATGGTAAAAAGAACGGGGGACAATGGATAATTTTTGGGCCCGGCACAGCACTTCAAACCCGAACGGAGCATCTACATATGCCGCGCCGCCGTTCGTTTCCACAAATTTAATCTTTTTTACAAAAGAAGCTTTATAAATGTATGACCATATACTGGAATGGTAGGCACACAACAGTTCATAGTCTTCAATCTTAAAACTGCCGCGCGGTTCATTACACACTATTCCCCAAATACCCTTGCGTTCCCGGTTGCGTTGCGAATCCAACGAATTATATTCCCAAAACCCACACTTGGTGGCATCCGTATCGTAGTATTTGGCATTTTTGTACATAACTTCGTACATTTCCGGCTCAATCCAATCGTCCGGCTCCACGAGCCCGATATATTCCCCCGTGGCAGCGGCGATCCCGGCGTTGTACGCCGCACCTAACCCACGGTTGGGTTGGTGGATAACTTTCACCCGTTTGTCTTTTTGGGCATATTCATCACAAATTTCCGGGCATTTATCCGGCGAGCCGTCATCTACTAAAATTACTTCTATCTCGCGCAATGTTTGACGCAAAATGGAATCCACGGCCTGGCGCAGGAATTTTTCCACCTTGTAAATAGGCACAACAACTGATACACACGGCTTCGTCATTTTGTGATCTCCCCGGCTAATTGTAGCGCACGTAAGACGGTTTGGTCCATATTGTAATATTTATAATCCCCCAATCGGCCTAAAAACCACACGTTTTTCAGTTCTTTTGCTTTAGCCGCGTAGCGGTCATACAAGGCCTGGTTTTGTGCGTCCGGGATGGGATAATACCGTTCGTTTTTCCCTTCTTCAAACGGGCAAGAATATTCATAAGAAACGACGGTCTTATCGGCCTTTTCGTCCAAATAATACTTATACTCTACCGAACGGGTATAATCGTAATTTTCCGGATAGTTAATCTGCGGCCCGGACTGCAAATAGGGCACGTTGTGCGTGCGAAACACAATATCCAAACTGCGGTAAGGCAACCGACCCAGTTCATAATCAAAAAATTCATCAATCGCCCCTGTGAAGAAAAGCCGTTCGTAGCGGATTTTATTTTTTACCGCTTGGAAATCGGTATTCAGTTCCACATGAATTTGCGGATGTTTCAACATATTTTTTACCAGGGACGTATATCCGTTTTGCGGAATGGCTTGGTAAGCATCTTGGAAATAGCGGTCATCACGGCTGATATACACCGGCACACGGGCACTAACGGACGGATCTAATTCTTCCGGCTTGACGCCCCATTGCTTGGTCGTATAACCCAAGAACACTTTTTCGTACACGTATTGCGCCAAGAAATTTAAGTCCTTATCGCTCGTTTGGCGCAATTCCAATATGGGTACTTTTTGGTTAAAGCCAAATTTCTCTAACAATTTTATTTCCAATTTTTCAGCCAACGTGTGCGGAAAAACACTATATAAACTATCCAAATTAAAAGGGATATTCACTTCCCGTCCGTCAATTACCGCTTTTACCCGGTACATAAACCGGTGCCACTGCGTGAATTGACTCAGATAATCCCATACTTCCTTACTGCGCGTATGAAAAACGTGCGGGCCGTATTGATGAACGGTGATACCGGTTTGCGTATCTTTATAATCAAAGATATTTCCACCGATATGGGAACGACGGTCAATGAGTAACACTTCCTCGTTTTTTTGACCGGCCAAGCGTTGCGCAAGTACTGCGCCGGATAATCCACACCCCACGATTAAATTTTTTACGCTACGCATTAGTATCTCCTATTTTGTTCCCAATTCCAAGCAGTACGGATAATATCTTGAATATCCGTGTAACCGGGCTGCCAACCCAAAATTTCTTTAGCGAGTTTATTATCGGCAAACAATTGGGCCGGATCGCCCGCGCGCCGGGCAGCATAATGCACGGGACACGTTTTCCCGCTAACGGCTTGTACCGCACGGATAATTTCTTTCACGCTGGTGCCGACACCCGTTCCCAAATTGATACAACCGTTGTAGGCCCCTATTTTTTCCACCGCCAGCCGGTGCGCTAACGCCAAATCTTCCACGTGGATATAATCGCGGATGCAAGTACCGTCAGGCGTGTCATAATCGGTACCGAATACGTTAATCTGCTCGCGCTCGCCGCGAATGGCCTGCAATACAAGCGGAATTAAATGAGTTTCCGGCGAATGGCTTTCCCCGATTGTTCCGTCCGCCGCCGCGCCCGCGGCATTAAAATACCGCAATGCAATATGTTGTAGCCCGTAAGCGCGTTCATAATCGGCAAAGATTTGTTCAATCATGAGTTTGGTACGGCCGTATGGGTTGATGGGATTTTGCGGATGTTTTTCATCAATAGGGGTATAGCACGGTTCGCCATAAGTAGCGCAGGTACTGGAAAAAACAATTTTTTTCACCCCGTGTGCCAACATAGCGTGCAGTAAATTCACCGTGCCGACTACATTATTGAAATAATATTTTTCCGGCGCAGTAACACTTTCCCCCACATAAGCAAACGCCGCAAAATGAATAACCGCCTCTACAGGATATTGCGTAAAAACTTGTTCCAAGGAGGCCGCGTCCAACAAATCGGCGCGGATAAACGAGGCACGCGGGTCCACGGCTTCGCGGTGCCCGTATATCAAATTATCCGCCACCACGACCTCGTACCCGTTATCCAACAAGTGTTTGACCGTGTGCGAGCCGATATATCCGGCTCCTCCCATCACCAAAATTCGTGACATTATTTCCCCACTCCGCTGTATTCAAACCCGGCTGCAGCCAATTCCTCCGCCCGAAAAGTATTGCGTAAATCCACGATACGTTTGTGGTGCATCAACTCCGCCAGTTTTGCTGTGTCCAATTTGGAAAACTGGTCCCATTCCGTCAGTACCACTAATACGTCCGCTCCTTTGGCGGCCTCGTAAGCCCCTGCGGCGTATTGCACTTTATCACCCAATATTTTTTTAGCGTTATCCATGGCTTTGGGGTCATATACGGTGACTTTGACGCCGGGCGTTTCCAAAATTTCGTTCAAGATTTCCATCGCCGGGCTTTCACGGCAATCATCCGTTCCGCCCTTAAACGCCAGCCCTAAGACCGCAATCCGGGGAGATTTCAGCCCGGCAACCGCATTGAGCACCCGTTTAGCCATTTGCTTTTTGCGGGCGTCGTTTCCCTTAATAGCCACTTCAATCAAACTCAAATCTACGCCGTTGGCACGGCCCATAAAAGCCATGGCATTCGTATCTTTTGGGAAGCAACTGCCGCCATACCCCGGTCCGGGATTTAAAAACCGCGGCCCGATACGGCTATCCGCTCCCATTCCTTTTGCCACTTCGTACACATCGGCTCCGGCTTTTTCGCAAAAATTGGCCATTTCGTTGATGTAGTGAATTTTAATAGCCAAGAAAGCGTTGGAAGCATATTTAATTGTTTCGCTGGAGCGTCGTTTGACAAACAGCATATTCGTTTTACCCTGAAACGGTTTGTATAATTCCGTAATCACGTCCTTGGCCCGCTGGGTATTGGCTCCCACAACGATACGGTCCGGGTGGAAAAAGTCGTGCACGGCAAAACCTTCGCGTAGGAATTCCGGCAAGGAGACCACGTCAAAGTCGGCCTTGGGATTTTTTTTAGAAATCAACTGCTCAATATCATCTCCGGTTCCTACCGGCACCGTAGATTTTGTGGCTACCACCGTATAACCTTGCAAATGTTCGGCCAGCTCCGTAGCGGCGGCATGAATATATTTCATGTCCGCTTCTTTGGTAATGGGATGCGGCGGTGTTCCCACGGCAATAATTACCAAATCAGCCGTTTCCACTCCCTCTTTCATAGAAGTAGTAAAATGAATGCGCCCCTCTTTCACATTTTTACGAAAAAGATCCTCTAAACCTTCTTCAAACAATGTTATTTTCCCTGCTTTTAAGGCTTCAATTTTACTGGGTTCTCTGTCAATACACGTTACTTGATTGCCCAGTTCCGCCAACCCTACCCCCGTAGGAAGACCGACATACCCCGTTCCGATAATTGCTACTTTCATTATTTCGCCTCCATTTTGTGTTTAAAATAAGAAATCGTTTTATCCAATCCTTCACTCAAGGGTACCCGCGGCTGCCAATGCAGCTTTTCTTTTGCCAATGTGATATCGGGCTTTCGGTGGGTGGGATCATCCTTGGGGAGCGGCCGGTAAACAATTTTATGATTACCGCCTATTTTTTGAATAACCAGTTCGGCCAATTCATTCATAGAAAATTCGCCCGGATTACCCAAATTGACAGGACCCGTAAACCCTTTGGGAGAATCCATCATACGGATAAAACCTTCAATTAAGTCGTCCACATAGCAAAAAGAACGCGTTTGCGTGCCGTCTCCGTACAAGGTAATATCTTCCCCGCGCAAGGCCTGGCAAATTACGTTACTGACCACCCGGCCATCTTCCGGGTTCATATACGGTCCATACGTATTAAAAATACGCACAACTTTAATATCTATCCCTTCTTCCCGGTAATAATCAAAAAACAAACTTTCCGCGCAACGTTTTCCCTCGTCATAGCAAGCACGGATTCCAATAGGATTGACGTTACCGCGGTATGTTTCCGGCTGCGGATGAACAGACGGTTCGCCATACACTTCCGAAGTGGATGACTGGAAAATACGCGCACCGTGTTTTTTGGCCAGTTCCAACATATTCAGCGCCCCCAACACGCAAGTCTTAGTGGTAAAAAGAGCCGCTTTTCCCTGGTAGTGCCGCGGAGAAGCCGGACAAGCCAAATTGTAAATTTGATCCAATTTTTCCTCAACAGACAACGGCTCAATGATGTTATGCTCTATAAATTTAAAATGCGGATGAGGAAGCAGATCCCGCACGTTATCCAAACTGCCGGTGTAATTGTTATCTACACAAATCACGCGGTGGCCGTCCTGAATAAGGCGTCTGCATAAATGCGATCCTAAAAATCCGGTTCCTCCGGTAACCAATATCGTCTTGATTGCTGTCATTTTGTTTTCTCCTTCAAAGAGGCCCTGCCCATTAGGTACCAATAAAATAAATAACGGTGCACACGATTGCCGCCCAATTTAAACCACCCCAACCGCCGTAAATCTTTCAGTTCCCGCCCCAACTGCGCAAACATTTCCGGACGGCTTTCCTTCGCGGCGTGGCGGCAGCGGTACAGTTGGTTTTTTAAAATACGGGGGATAAAATCCCGCACTAAAAAATCTTTTTCCCGGTTCAAATCCGGCGTGTCGTATATCTTAGCGATACGCAGTAACGCCCCGTGACACTCCGCAATACTCTGCGGCCGAATCACCTTATTAGAGAAAGACGCCGGATTATTTCTATACCCGTACAGGGCACTATCCAATAACACGGTTTTAGGTTTGCGGGATAGCACTTCATAGACAAAAGCGATATCAATAAATTCTCCTTGCGGCCAAAAATGAATATCCTTTAGCAACGTCCGGCGGCACAATTTTCCCCAAACCACGTAATGGATTTTTTCCGCTCCGATAAACACCGGGTTATCGTATATATGCTTAGGCACCGCAGACAAGTCCACCTTTTCAAACGCGGCTTGCCCGGTAAATGAAAAGTACGGCCAGGCCACAAAATCAGCCCGGTGTTCTTCGGCCGCCCGTACAGCCATTTCCAACGCTTGCGGATGGAGTACATCATCCGCATCTATAAAACAAACATATTCTCCCGTCGCGCGGTCCAAACCATACTGCCACGTATCTCCTAAACCGACGTGTTTTTTGGTCAAAAGTTTTACCCGGCTGTCTTGCGCGGCATATTGCCTGACCAACGCCGGGCCGTTATCTTCCGAACCGTCGTCCGTTACCAACACTTCTAACGAGTGGTACGTTTGCCCAAGCAAACTGTCCAAACAGGCCGGCAGGAAAGCCGCGGCGTTATAAATAGGAACGATCACCGATACTTTGTCTGTATTCATCGGAACCCCCACGCCACATAGGGAATTTTATCTGCTTTTACGTGTTGACATCCCCACAGAAACAGTTTCACCTGCCAACGCGTCCGACCGCCGCATAGAGGCAACATCCCCTGCACCACACGCACGGCTTTTTGACACCGTTTTTGTTCTTCGGGACCAATGGGGAATTTACGCATCCGGCGCAACGCATGCAACAAAAGCCAACACAATTTATCCCAACCGGCCTTATCCGCAAATTTCCGCGCTTTTAATTCCTCACAAACAAAACACAAATTAGCCAATGTACCCGCCGCCCAACCTTGTTTGTCGCTGGAAGCGGAACGTGCATTACCTACCCGGTAGCAGTACAGATGTTCTTTTAAAAACGTAATTTTAGAGGCGTACAGGTAGAGCAGAATTTCAAAAGATATATCTTCCGCTAATTCACCATCCAAAAAGGACAAATGATGTTCCTTGACCAAAGAGGTTTTTATCAGTTTCATCCAAACCTGCGTATCATCCAACGCGGCTTGTATACGACGGGCGGGATGGGCAGACGGCTCGGAACGGAGAAAACCCTTGTACACTTTTTCACAGGGGATCCGTGAAGAACCTTGCATGAATTGCAAATAATACCACGCCCGGACAACGTCACTTTGGTGTTGCAAAGCCGTTTGATAGAGGTGAGAAATGCATTCTTTGTCTATGCTATCATCCGCATCCACAAAAGAGAAATATTCCCCGTGTATTTCGGCAAGCAGATGGTTGCGGGCGCGGGCCGTTCCCAGGCAGGATTGCTCTAGCACACGTACCCGGGTATCTTGCTTAGCATAGCGATCCAGTATAGCCCGGCTGTCATCTGTGGACCCATCATCCAAACAAATGACTTCTAAATTTTGGTATGTTTGACGGAGCACCGAGTCCAAACACTCCGCCAAAAAAGGCTGTGCATTATAGACCGGTATTAAAATACTAATCAGTGGTTCCTGCTTCATACCCTATCAGTAACTGCCTCCTTTTTGCCAATAGGGAAAATGGCTTTTTGCAATCCGGGGATATAATCCGCCCAATCAAGGATCTACAGACGATTAGCCGTTAATCAATATCCTTCATGTCGGCGAACACAGTATTCAATTGCTTGTTGACCCGGTAAAAGGTCGTACATTTGGGAATATCTTTTAATTTCGTCGCTCCGATATAAGACATCGTACTGCGTAATCCCCCTAAAATATTTTCCATAACCTGGCTGACCGGACCGGTATAGGGGATTAACTTTTCGCGTCCTTCGGTAGTACGATAACGGGCCATGCCGCCAAAATGTTTCTGTTGGGCTAATTTGGAACTCATCCCATAAAATTCTTTATACTGGCGTTCTTCTGTTTGCAATTCTTTTCCGTTCGGTTCATACCAATTGGTCAGAGCGCGGCGCGTAACCAATCGTCCGGCGGCCTCGTCTGAACCGGCCAACAAGCCCCCCAACATCACAAAATCGGCCCCGCCGCCAAAGGCCTTGGCCACGTCTCCCGGTACGGTACAACCGCCGTCGGCGCAAATCATACCGCCTACACCGTGGGCCGCATCGGCCACTTCCATCACGGTAGATAGCTGCGGCCGGCCAACGCCGGTTTGGGAACGCGTAATGCATACCGAGCCGGGCCCAATGCCCGCTTTCACAATATCCGCGCCGGATAGAATTAAATCTTGCGTCATATCACCCGTTACCACGTTGCCCACCATCAGTAATATCTTAGGGAAACGGGTCCGCAGTTCTTTAACAAAACTCAACAATTTGGGGATGTAACCGTTAGCAATATCCACGCATAACTTGTCTATGTGCGGATTTTGTTCCAATAAGTTAAACAAATTCTCTTTGCTATCTTTGAGACCGGTGGAAATAAATGCCAACGGATGCGGCTTAGAAAAATAAGCCACCAGTTGTTCCGGTGTATAATGCTTATGCAAGCAAGTAACTGCATTAAATTTTTCCAAAGAGTCATTCATTGCGAACGTACCCGTGGTGGCCATATTAGCAGCCATAATCCCACAAGCCCGAAGGGTTTTGGGATACCATCTAAACGTATATTCCCGCAAAATATTGGCCTCGCTGCGGGAGTTTAACGTGGTGCGCTTGGGCCGAAACAGCACATCACTGTAATCCAGTTGGAGTTCATCTATAATACGCGTCATGTTATTTCTCCTCTTTGTTATTTCCCTTTAAATTGCATAGCATACAAGGCTGCATAGGCACCGTCTTTTTTTAATAATTCCTGATGCGTTCCTTCTTCCGCGATTTTGCCATCGTTGATAACCACAATTTTGTCGGCATTTTGAACGGTACTCAACCGGTGAGCAATTACAATGACCGTGCGGTTTTTCATCAAATTGTCCAGAGCCTCTTGCACGACCCGTTCGGACTTGTTATCCAATGCGCTGGTGGCCTCATCTAAAATCACAATGGGCGCATTTTTAATGAATGCGCGCGCAATCGCCAAACGTTGTTTTTGTCCGCCGGAGAGCAAAATGCCCCGTTCGCCAATTTCCGTATCCAACCCATTGGGCAATTCTTTTATAAACTGGTCCAAACAGGCATTTCTTAGTGCATGCCAAATGGCTTCCTCTGTAGCGTTTTTATTGCCCAGTAAAATATTCTCCCGCACGGTGCCCGAAAAAAGGAAATTATCCTGAAACACCATCGCGATTTGTTGGCGCAGGGACTTTTGGGTGATGTTCTTAATATCCGTTCCGTCTATTTTAATACTTCCTTTGTGGATATCGTAGAGGCGGGGCAAGAGAGAAGATATTGTCGTCTTCCCACCCCCCGAATTACCTACCAGAGCAATCGTTTTGCCAACGGGGATTTCCAAATTGATATCGCTTAACACTTCCCGCCCGGGCACGTAGGAAAAATGCACGTGGTCAAACACAATCCCCTGGCGGATTTCCGTTAATGTTTTGGCATCCGGATGGTCATTGATACGGGGTTCCAAATCCAGAATGTTAAAAATGCGGTCAATGGCCAGGAAAGAATTTTGAATAGCCACGTAGTTATTGCCCACCCCTTTTAACGGCGAATACAACATCATCAGGGCCGCGATAAAGGCCACAAAGTTACCGCTGGTAATCGTACCGTGCACAATTAAATATCCCCCGCATCCAATTACCAGTGCAATACCGATAGACATAAAAATATGCATCACCGGCGAAAGCCAGTTCGTCCCTTTGACCAGTTTCATAGCCAAGGCAAAAGTTAAATCCGTAGCGGTTTTGAATTGGTCTTGAAAGGTTTCTTCCAACGTAAAAGAACGGATGGTCTTATTCCCGGCAAACGTTTCGTTGTAAATAGTAAGCACGCGCGACACATTTCCCACCGTACGGGCCAGAATGTCTTTCATTTTTTTGCGCACGATAGACATCGGCGGCACGAACAGCGCCAATACCGCAATTGCAATAATGGCCAACTGCCAAGAGTTATAAATGAGTACACAAACTAACGATAAAGAGGAAAATGTTTTAGAAAGGAATTTTTTTAAATTTTCCACCAACCCCGTGGAAGCCGTTTCGGCATCGTTGGAATAGCGGAATAAAATAGTCCCGGAGTTATTGCCGTCAAAGTAAGAAGTATCCATAGAAAGCAGTTTGGCGTATAGCTTCCGTTTCACCCCAATGGTAATTTTCTGACCGACCCAGGTGTTTAAGTAGTTGGACGAATACAACAAAATTCCTTGCACAACGGTAAATCCAACGATTAAAAACGGAATTAAGGCGGAAAAATGAGGTTGTTTATCCACCATAACCTTATCCATAAACGGCTTTAAAAACATCGCCACGGCTCCGTCCAACGCACCCACAGGAACCGTCAGGGCCACCCCCAAACAAGCGCGAAACCAATATGGTTTGATGTAGGGCCACATCCGACGAAAATTTTTAACCATTAAATTTTTAGACATCATTCCTTTGATTTTCTTCATGCTTACTCCTACCCGTAACCACCCGTTCACACGGACCTATAAACCTAACTTCAGCAAATCGTGAATATGAATAATCCCGACGGGTTTGTTCCCTTGTGTAACAAACAATGTGGTAATTTTCTTTTCGTTCATAAAGTGCAACGCTTCAGCCGCCATCATTTCCCCGGGGACGTGCTTGGGGTTAGGGGTCATAACGTCCCGGCCGCGTTGGGTAAACAACGCCGGAGACATTTTTCGCCGCAAATCTCCGTCAGTAAAGATACCGGTTAATTCCCCTTGTTTATTCACAAAACCCACGCAACCTAACCGTTTGTTACTCATTTCTACTAGGATAGTGGGTATGGGGGTATCCTCATCCAAGAGCGGGATTTCTTCCCCTTGGTGCATAATATCTTTGACCCGCTGCAAAATCGCCCCCAACTTACCCCCAGGGTGTCGCACCTGAAAATCTTGCTTGGTAAACTGTTTGCGGTTCATTAGGGCTACCGTCAGCACATCCCCAAGTACCAACGTGGCCGTAGTAGAAGAAGTAGGCGCCAGCCCCAACGGGTCGGCCTCCGGCATATTAGGCAAAGGCAGCACACAATCGGCATATTGGGCCAAGGTACTCTGCCGGTTTTTCGTAATGCCAACGAGCGGTATGCCAAAACGTTTACAATAATTCAAAATATCCGCCAATTCTTTAGATTCGCCGCTGTTGGAAATAGCTATGACCATATCGTCGGTGGAAATCATCCCCAAATCGCCGTGGCTGGCCTCGGCCGGGTGCACAAAAAATGCCGGAGTTCCCGTGGAAGCCAAGGACGCCACAATCTTTTTGGCCACAATACCCGATTTGCCCATTCCGGTAAACACGATACGCCCCTTGGTGTGTTGCATCAGGTCCAACACGTGCGGCAACGGCGACTGGGCAAGCAACTCTTCCAATTGTTTTAAACACGCGATTTCACGCGCAACGGTTTCCCGAACGGCGGGCAAATCCTGTGCAATAGCGGCTTTTTCTGGCATAGTTCACTCTCCGGGAATTGCGGCTCAGGCCGCTTCCCTTATTCTAACCATTTTATTATACCAAAAACGGACCTCCTTTTCCTCTATACAATTCGCTCAATTTACGTATATTTTTTATCCTGTAAAATAAAACTTGCTTTTAACGCGAAAAAAAGTAAAATAAAACATATGATCCGTTTTAACTGTGATTACAGCGAAGGGGCCCATCCGCGGATTTTGGAACGGCTGGCCCAGACCAATTTAGAACAACTCCCCGGTTACGGGCAGGACACGTATTGCCTGCAAGCGGCGGAAACCATCAAGCAACTGTGTGCCGCGCCGCAGGCGGCTGTTCATTTTATTAGCGGGGGTACCCAAACCAATTTAACTGTCATTGCCGCTTTTCTACGTTCTTACCAGGGAGTACTCGCCCCCGATTGCGGACACATCAATGTGCACGAAGCGGGAGCCATTGAAATGACCGGGCACCGCATCTTGACAGCTCCGCACCGGAACGGCAAAATCACGGCCGAACAGGTTTCCCGTCTTTGCCGCGAACATTGGCAGGATGACAATCCCGAATTCGCTCCCCAACCGAAAATGGTTTATATTTCGTTTCCAACCGAGTTCGGCACATTATATTCCAAACAAGAACTCTACGATTTACGCCGCGCGTGTGATGAAAACGGGCTTTATTTATTTATGGACGGCGCCCGGTTGGGTTATGGCCTGACAGCCGAAGAGAATGATGTTTCTTGGCAAGATGTGGCGACCTGTTGCGACGTGTTCTACATTGGGGGAACCAAATTGGGAGCCTTGTTGGGAGAAGCGGTGGTCATCACAAACCCAAAACTCCAAAAAGATTTCCGCTACACCATGAAACAACACGGGGCCATTTTAGCCAAAGGCCGTATTTTGGGAATACAGTTTTTAACCCTATTCCAAGACGGTTTGTATTTACAACTGGCTGCTCACGCTAACCGGATGGCCGCCCTCATTCGCACTGCGTGCGAAGAAGCCCGTTTCTCTTTCTTGTATCCGTCTCCCACCAACCAACAATTCCCCATTGTACCCAATGAGATACTCAAAGATTTGGAACAGCAATATGTATTTTCCCACCTCAAACCGTACGATCACAACCATTCGGCCATCCGCATTTGTACCAGTTGGGCCACGCGGGAAGAAGACGTGCGGCAATTCATCACCGATCTCAAACGGTTAACGGAGTAACCGCATGTTGCACATAGGTTGTCATTTATCTTCGTCGGATGGATTTGAAGCCATGGGGAAAACAGCCCTGTCCATCGGCGCGGATACCTTTCAATTTTTTACGCGCAACCCGCGCGGGAGCAAAGCCAAAGCCATCGACCCGCAAGATGCCGCCTCTTTGCGCCAATTACTCCAAGAAAAGCATTTTGCGCCGATTATTGCCCACGCCCCTTATACGCTCAACCCGGCGTCGGCAGATCCCAAAACACGTGAATTTGCCCGACTCACCATGCAAGACGATTTGCAACGGATGGAGTATCTCCCCGGAAATCTATATAATTTTCACCCGGGCAGTCATGTGGGACAAGGGGTGGAAACCGGCACGCAATTTATTATCGGGTTATTAAATGAAATTTTGACACCCGCCCAAACCACCACCGTACTTTTGGAAACCATGGCCGGTAAGGGAAGCGAAATCGGCCGGACGTTTGACGAACTCAAATACATTTTGGACGGTGTAAAGCAAAACGATAAAATGGGTATTTGTTTGGATACCTGCCATATTAGCGACGGCGGGTATGACCTGACCCGGTTGGATGATGTGATAGCGGAATTTGATAAGCAAATCGGGCTGGCGCGTTTGAAAGCCGTTCATCTTAACGACAGTTTAAACCCGCGCGGCGCCCATAAAGACCGTCACGCCGTCATCGGGGGTGGAACCATCGGCACAGAAACGTTAGCAACGGTTATTAACCACCCGGCCTTGAAGCACCTGCCGTTCTGTTTGGAAACCCCCAACGATTTAGACGGATACGCTCAAGAAATTAAACTGCTGCGCGGATTATTCCGCGGATAATCAACCGCCACGCATAAGCACACCCAGGCAATAAACCGGAGGGATTACCTGTTGCTCTTTTAGTCAAAAACTGTTATAATAAAAATATAACGGGCCTGTAGCTCAGCTGGGAGAGCGCCTGCATGGCATGCAGGAGGTCGCAAGTTCGATCCTTGTCAGGTCCACCATTTACAACAGAAACCCGCCGAAAGGTGGGTTTTTTGTTGGAAATGAGGAACCGTTAAAGAATCCGCTAAAGACCGACGCAGGCGCGGTGCCGTGCCGTCGCGGCTGTGGAGGTCGCAAGTTCGATCCTTGTCAGGTCCAAAATTTAAGCCCCGCGTATGAGCGCGGGGCTTTTCTGTCTAAAAATTTTTCTATTCTTCGGCAGAGACGGCTTCCGTTTCTTCTGCTACGGGATGCGGCGCAATATGCATAGAAGCCATCAGCATATCCAACAACCGTATATCACTGGGATACTGGACTAACTCATGCGCTTTAAGCAACGATACCCACCGGATAGCTAAAATTTCAGAAGCATCATGTTTGCCGATACGTCCCAGTTTCTTCATCAAATACCATTGCACTTTTTTCTTAATGTAATTACCGTGCAACGTAAACGCATAGCGTACACTGATCATGGGGTGAATAATACTGGCCTTATAACCGGTTTCTTCCAATACTTCGCGCAAAGCGGCTTGGCGGGGTGTTTCGCCGGGCTCAATGTGCCCTTTGGGAAACGTCCAAATTTTCTTCCCTTTCATGTTTTTCACCTGAACAAGCAACACCTTCTTGCCGTCCAGCACAACCCCGCCGCAGGAAAATTCGGACACAATCATAAACTTTTCTCCAAATGATAGGCCGCGTTTAAAATCTTTTCTTCCTGTAAAATAGGTCCGTAAAACTGCACTCCCACGGGCAACCCTTTTTTATCCTTTCCGTACGGCACACTTATACCCGCCAATCCGCCGATATTCCCCGGACAAGTGTACAAATCCGCCAAATATAACGACAACGGATTTTTACCCCATTTACCTAGCCGGAAAGCGGTAGTCGGAGAAGTAGGCGTAAGGAGCACGTCCACATTTTCAAACACTTTTTTGAAATCTTGCCGGATGAGTTCGCGCACTTTCATGGCCTTTAAGAAACATTCTTCATACCGCTGTGACGTCAGTGCGTATGTACCGATAATCAAACGTTTCTTCACTTCCAGACCGAAAAGTGCACGGGATTGCAAATAATACGCATTTAAATCGGGGGCTTCTTGCGCCGAATAGCCGTAACGGATACCGTCGTAGCGGCCCAAGTTGGAACTGGCTTCGGCACTGGTAATGATGTAGTAGCAGGGGGCAGAATATTTAGCCAGCGGCACGTCCACTTCTACCATCTCGGCTCCTAATTTTTTAAGTTGTTCGGCAGCCGCATCCAAACGTAGTTTAATGTCTTCGTACAGACCATCTAAAAACCCTTTGGGCAGCCCTACCTTGACACCTTTTAAATCCGGGGTAAAATGTTGCGTATAGGCCGGGACGGGAGCATCCAAAGAAGTAGAGTCATGCGTATCTTTACCTGATAGTACTTCTAATCCCAACGCGGCATCTTGCACATTGGCAGCTAGCACCCCTACTTGGTCCGCACTGGACGCAAAAGCAATTACTCCATAGCGCGAGATACGCCCATAGCCCGGTTTTACACCAACTACTCCGCAAAAACTCGCCGGCTGCCGGACTGAACCGCCGGTATCCGTTCCTAAGGCAAGCGGCACCATGCCGGCAGCAACTGCCGCGGCACTTCCGCCGGAACTACCGCCGGGAACCCGCTCGGTATCTACCGGATTTTTTACCGGACCGTATACCGACGTTTGGTTACTGCTGCCCATGGCAAATTCGTCCATATTGGTACGACCGATAATCACCGCGTCAGCTGCCAGTAATTTCTCCACGACAGTAGAAGTATAAGAGGCTACATAATTAGCCAACATTTTGGAACAACACGTTGCTTTGTGCCCTTTATACAAAATGTTATCTTTGATAGCCACCGGCACGCCCGCCAACGGACCTAATTTTTCCCCGCGGGAACGTTTTTCATCCACGGCCTTGGCTTGCGCCAAAGCATCCTGTTCAAACACTTCCACAAACGCATTGATGGTGGGATTCAGTTCGGCAATTTTAGCCAACGCGGCGCGGGTAATTTGTTCGGCGGTTTGTTCGCCGGAAGAAACAGCTTTTAAAATTTGCACAATCGTCATCATATCACAACACCTTTTTCACTTTGGCACACGCATTTTCTTGGGCGGCGAAGTCGTTACGCAATTCCTGCGCAAGGGCTTCATTCTCCACCGGCACGTCCGAACGGACAAAAGCCGCTAAATCCGTTTGGGTCAAAGTAACACCGTCTGTATTGACGGCCGACAGTTCCTGCACCCAATTAAACAGGGCTTTGAGTTGCTCCTCATAAAGGGAAGATTCTTCTTCACTGATATGCATATGGGCCAACTTTCCGGCCAGTTCAACATCTTTTTTGGTAATATCCATAAAAATTGCTCCTTATAGACTATTTTATATAATAAAGAACCCTTACACAAGAAGCTCCCCAAAACCTACCCTTTTCCCATAAAAAAGCCTGTCCGATTTGGACAGGCTTTTTCAAGAAAGGTTTACTGCTTATTTCCCAAGCAATCTGCCGACTTTCTGCCGGAGTTCCGCATCCGTTAAGCCCGTATTTATCCCGAATAGGGGCTGATAAAAATTGCGGTAGAAACTGCTGATATTTGCGATGTTTTTATCACACACCTGTTTCATTTCGGATACGACCGTCCGATGTTCTTGCGGCACCCGGCGGTTGGTAAGAAATTTTTGGAAATCCCGGGCCGCTATCTCATAGTTATACGCTTGCGGGGTCTCTAACTCTACCTTAAAAGACTCTCCCGCTAAAGGACAAGTCATCCTGGCTGCGACAATCTGCCCACCTACCGCCTGGGATTGGGCAACCAATACTTTGGCCAAACGGAATTTAGAAAATTCAACACTCAGACTGTATGTTCCATCAAAGGGGAATTGAATGGTCTGCGCGGGCCGGGCAGCCGAAATTTTTTCGTCAAAAAACAACATCCATTCCGCGTCGTGTACCACCGGGAACGAGTATTTTTTTACCTCTTTGGTTCCGTGCAAACAACGTATATGGACTTTGTAAATATCTTTACTTTCTTGAACATATTTAAATTCACGAATGGCCGGCCCACCTTGCTTGGGAAGCGGACAAACCGGCGTCCCTACGTAGGATTCCACCCGTGTGACCAGTCCATCCGCCGCAGAAACAATCCGGTCCTTGGGGGAAATAGTAAATAGCGGAAATAGATTTTCATCCGTCAAGAAAGAATCCCAATCTTCCTCCACGGCATTCCCTTCGCTGTCATACTGTACGCTTTTTTCGTTCTGCTCATCTTTCTGGATGCGGTCATAATCCCGGTTTAAGGTTTTTGCCTTTTTATACGTCACTTTGGGCGAACACAAACTCTTCCACCCGTTGGCCGACCGCGACGAAAAACGCCCCGTATTCTGGGAAACACGCAAATCAATTAGATTGATAAAACCGTCCGCATCATCACAGGTAATCTTTGCATATGTGACTGATTGGTCCCGCATGATACTATTCTGTACGTCATTGGCATTGCTAGAGTATTCCCGGTGGGAATTGTCACGCGCAGACTCATATTGGTCACCCAATCCGTAATAGTGACCAATCTCATGCAAACTCGTCTCCGCCAAGTATGCTCTATATTCAAGGTTAATGGCAATACGGTGAGATTCGGTATTAAAAGAGCCAGCCGCTCCTATCCCCTCCATTATTTTTAACCACACATCCGCTTCTTCCGCCGTTTGTACCTTTTCAAAGGTTAATTTCTGTTCCAATACCGGCACGACGTCCCGGAACTCCCGTTCCCGTCCGCTATTGCGGATGAATTTCAACGTTTCTTGGGGCCACTTACGCAAATTAGACAGGAAAGCCTGTTCCTCTTGCGGCGTAATCTCCTGCGAAACCGCATAGCGGATACTCTCCCGCGCAAGCAGTTTGTCCACGCCGTAATCTCTGGCCGAAACGGCTTCTTCCAAAATACCCCACGGGGCCGCCACCCCGACCAATGGTAGAAAGAAGAATGCACTTAAAATAAGATGAAACTTTTTCATAATAAACTCCGCTTGGTAAACAGTCTTATATATTAAAGTATAATCTTCAAGCACCCCAATTTCAAGGGCCAAAAGACCTAGACACGTCTAGGACCTTTGGCCCCTTCCCCGAGGGTAAATACAAAATGCTAAAATATTTAGAATAGGGGTGTTGCCCCGTTAAATATTTTGGCATCTTTTTCTTTAAGGAGTTTTCTATGGAAATCGGTATCGTAGGTCTTCCCAATGTAGGCAAATCCACCCTTTTTAATGCGTTAACCTGTGCCGGAGCGGAAGCCAGCAACTATCCTTTCTGCACCATTGAGCCCAACGTCGGCATTGTGCCGATACCGGATAAACGGCTGGATAAGTTGTTTGAAATGTTCAAACCGCCCAAGAAAACGGCCGCGTTTATAAAATTTGTGGATATTGCGGGTATTGTGAAAGGGGCCAGCCAAGGCGAAGGATTGGGTAATAAATTTTTAGCCAACATCCGCGAAGTGGACGCCATTATCCACGTGGTACGGCTGTTTGAAGACGAAAACGTCACCCACGTCATGAACTCCGTGGACCCGCTGCGCGACATTGAAATTATCAATACCGAGCTAATGCTGGCAGACCTGGAAAGTGCCACCAAAATTTGCGACCGCTTGGGCAGTAACGCCAAGTCCGGCAAGAAAGACGCCGTGGCCGCCTTTGAGCGGATGAAAGAAATTAAAGCCGCGTTGGAAAACGGTAAGCCGGTTTCGTCCTTGGGTTTAGAGCCGGAAGAACTTAAAGAGTATCAATTTTTGACGTCCAAACCCGTCTTATATGTGGGCAACAATAGCGAAAAACGCAACGAAGAGAACGCCGCCAAAGTGGCCGCATACGCTAAAGAAAACGGTGCGGGGTTTGTGGAACTTTGCGTTAAGTTTGAGGCCGACATCGCCGAATTTAGCGAAGAAGAAAAACACGCGTTCTTGGCCGAAACGGGTAACGATTATACCGGGTTGGAAAAAGTCGTGCGCGAAGGAATGAAACTCTTAAACCTTTGCACCTATTTTACCGCGGGGGAAGAAGTGGAAGTACGCAGTTGGTTGATTCCCGTGGGGTGTACGGCTCCGCAAGCGGCGGGTAAAATCCACAGCGATTTTGAAAAAGGTTTCATCCGCGCGGATGTTTATACGTTTGACGACTTAGTAAAATACGGCTCTGAAAAAGCCCTTAAAGAGCACGGCTTAATCCGCAGCGAAGGGAAAGACTATATTGTAAAGGATGGCGACGTCTGCCTGTTTAAAATCAATGCCTAACCAAACGTGTAAACATTTTGGCGTGTGCGGCGGGTGCGCGCTATTAAATCTGCCCTACAACGAGCAAGTGGCTAAAAAACAAGCCAAGTTGCAGGAAACTTTACGCGAATTTTGGACAGAAACAATCCCCGTCACCCAAACGGACGAGCCGTTTTATTTCCGCAACAAGGTGGAGCTAGGGTTTTGCCACCAAGTCAAATGGCGCGAAGACTACAACAAAAAAGACCCCGCCAACAAAACACGCCCGTTGGAATTTGAGCAAGCCCTCGGTTTTAAGTACAAAGGCCGCTTTGATCGGGCAGTGGAAATCAGCGAATGCCTTTTATTTAGCGATAAACTTGTACCGCTTTTAAGCGCCTTGCGTGCGTGGGCTGCCAAAGAAAATCTGCCGTATTACGATACACGCAAACATACAGGCGTTTTGCGCCATCTTTTAGTGCGCGAAGGCAAAAACACCGGCGAACAAATTGTTGTCTTGTTCGTAACGGACGACTTTAACGAAAAAACGTTTGTGGCCGCGGTGGAAAGCATCTTGCCAAACGCAAACATTATGGCGGCTGTTAATACCGGGCTCTCCGATACAGCCGCGCCGGAAAGTTTGCGCGTATTAAAAGGCAAAGACCATATTTTTGAAAAAATTATTTTGACAGGCGATAACGGCACGCCAGAGCGCGAAGTGGTTTTTAAACTCTCTCCGCAATCGTTTTTTCAAACAAACACAAAAACCGCACAAAAAATGTATAGCCGCGTGCGCGGGTTTGTTAAAAAACTCGCACCCAAGAAAATTTACGATTTGTACGGCGGCGCGGGCAGTTTTTCGCTTTCGTGTGCAGATTTGTGCGAGAAAAGTATTTGTGTGGAGTCCGTCGCGCCCGCTATTTACAACGGTATTGAAAACGCCAAATTAAACGGCGTGAAAAACGTGCAATTTTTCTGCGCCAAGGTAGAAGATTTCGTTAAGCAACAACCGATTGAGCGCAAAGATGCGCTGATTATTTTGGACCCGCCCCGCGGCGGTATGCACCCCAAAGCGTGCAAAGCGGTAACAGAGAGCGGCGTGGAGAATGTACTTTACATTTCGTGCAATCCGGTTACGTTGGCTACGGACTTAAAAACGCTCACGCAACGTTACGAAATTTTACACGTGGAAGCATTTGATTTTTTCCCGCACACGGACCACATTGAAACCTTTGTGCAACTGAAATTAAAATAACATAATGGCAACAAGTAAAGAATTTGTAACATTTATTTTGGACCAACTGGCCGGGTTACCCACCGTGCGCACACGCGCCATGATGGGAGAGTATGTGCTATATTATCAAGGTAAGGTGGTTGGTGGGTTGTATGATAACCGCCTGCTAGTTAAGCCAGCCCCCGCAGCGTTGGCTCTGGTGAAAGACCCGGTTTTAGAGCCGCCTTATCCGGGGGCCAAACCGATGTTAGTAGTGGAAAACACCGACGACCGGAATTTTTTACAAGAATTAGTAGGCGTGGTTGCCGCGCAACTACCTGCACCGAAAGTAAAAAAAGGAAAATGATATGGAAAACAAGAAAGAAGTAGCAACTTATCCATGGTGGCAAGCAGCTCTTGCCAACGCGATTGATATGCTCATCTTCGGTATGGGCAGTTTGATATCTTTTTTGGTTTACTCACGACCCGTAAATAATATGTCAGACACGGCAGTAGTTTTTTTACTAGCGTTGCCATTTTTGTTTATGTTCGTAACCATGGGCTTATATGTTTGGCCTAAGATTTGGGGCAAAAGGACTCTCGGTCAAATAATCATGAAATGTCCGTGCCCTATTATTTCCGATCAACAAAAAGACAAGCCAAAATCTTTTGTATCTAAGTATTTCTATTATGTCTTCGGCCCTCTGGGGGCTACATATTACTATGCGTGTTCAATTGACGTCGGACTTATTGGTGGTATGAGTATAGTATCTTTGTTCCTGATAATGATTTCATTAAAATCAATTTACATGTCTTACGCAGCATGGCTACTCCCTCTCGTATTTGGTTTTTACTGGTTTCTGTATTATACTTTAACGGATATCTTTTTTGATGCCACTTTGGGCGAATTGCTTTTCAAAGTGAACAGAACTCCGAAATCAAAATGACATTACAAGACAAACAGGGGAATGATATGGACAATCAAACAAACACGTTACGAAAACCTGCTTGGTGGCAAAAACCCGTTATTTGGCAGATACCGGTGTCCTATATAATAGACTTTTTTTTGATTAGTATGGTAATGCTAGGATGCCTGCTTGTTATGTTTTGCGCCCTGTATAATCCCAACCTGCCCCCTGAAAACATTGTTAATGGAACTAAGCGGGCAATCTTATTTTCTCCTCTTTTTTACTACGGGATCTCGGAAACTTGGAAAGGATCTTCTTTGGGTAAAATGGCGATGGCGCTTTCTGTCAGCCCCCGTTCTTTTACACGAATTCTGATAGCCTATGTGCTTGATTATTTCTGGGTTGGGTTGTTTAGCTTTATTTCTTACAGAACGTTCCCGAATGTGCCTTTTGTCATATTTATCTATTTATGGTTGGGAATAGATTTTATTATTATAGAGGGAATAACTAATGCTTCATTAGGCAAATGGATCTGCGGTTTACGCGTGCGACAACTCAAATGACCTTACAAGACGCTCTTAATTCTTTAAATCCACAACAACTTTCCGCCGTGAATTACGACGACGGGCCGTGCCTGATTGTGGCCGGAGCCGGAACGGGTAAAACAAAAACGCTCACCACCAAAATCGCCAAGTTAATCGCAGACGGGTATAACCCCGCGCGCATTTTGGCCGTTACGTTTACCAACAAGGCAGCGGGCGAAATGCGCGAACGTGTGGAACAACTGGTTCCCGGTAATGCGCGGCGCGTGTGGATACATACGTTCCACTCGTTTGGTGTGCGGATTTTGCGCCAACACGCGGGAGTGTTGGGCCTTACCAAAGATTTTGCCATTTACGATGACAACGACCAGAAAAAAGTCGTTACTTTGCTACTGGAACAAATGGGTGTTAAAGAGCCCAAAAAAGAAGTGGGGCAAATAGTCAGTGCCATTTCCCGCGCCAAGGACGATATGATTTCGCCCGATACCATGATGCAATCGGCCACCGCTTCGGGCTTGGACGGCCGCATCCGCGCGGCAGAAATTTACCGCCGCTACGAACAAAAACTCAAAGAGGCCGGCGCGTTGGACTTTGGCGATTTACTCGTCAAAACCGCTGTTTTACTGCGCGACCACGAGGATATCCGCCACTATTACCAAGATTTCTTCCAATACGTCCTTGTGGACGAATACCAGGACACTAACCGCACCCAATACTTGATTACCAAAATGTTGGCGGCCGGCCACCGCAAACTTTGTGTAGTGGGCGACCCGGACCAGAGCATTTATTCTTGGCGCGGGGCGAACATCCGCAACATCCTGGAATTTGAACGCGATTTTAAAGATGCCAAAATCATTACGTTAGAGCAAAATTACCGCTCTACCAAAGTGATTTTGGATGCGTCCAATAAACTTATTTCCAAAAATAAACAGCGCAAAGAAAAGAATTTATTTACTGAAAAAGACTCCGGCGACCCTATTGAAGTACGCCAACTGGAAAGCGAAGGGCGCGAAGCACGTTGGGTCAGTCAAAATATTAAATCTTTGGTAGAAACCGAGGGAGCCAGTTTAAAAGATATCGCCGTTTTTTACCGCACCAACGCCCAAAGCCGCAGTTTTGAAGATGCTTTCCGCCGTTACCAAATTCCGTACCGCTTAATCGGCACCGTGCGGTTTTACGACCGTAAAGAAATTAAAGATATGATGTGTTACGCACGCATATTGGTCACGCCTAATGACGACGTAAGTTTACTGCGTATCATCAACACCCCCGCGCGCGGGCTTGGAAAAACAGCGCAAGAAAGATTAGTGGCCCACGCACAAGAAAAACAAATTTCACTTTATGAAACGCTCAAAAATGCCGCGTATGTGCCGGGGTTAAGTTCAGCCGCGGTGAAAGCCGCTATTAAACTGGCCCAACTGTTTGAAAAGTGGCGCGGCGAGATGTTATTCACGGCCCCTACCGATATCTTCCATAAAATTCTTACGCAATCCGGCTATATGGACGCGGTTAAAGCGGAAATTGAAAAAGACCCGGAAGCCGAGAGCCGCTTGCAAAACTTAGACGCCCTTATCAACGCTGTCAAAGAATACGAAGAACGTTGCGAAAAAGGCGAAAAAGAACCCTCTGTAGCCGACTTCTTGCAAGAAATTTCACTCCTAACCGGGGATGACGAAACCCAGGCCGACGAATCGGGCGCCGTTACCCTCATGACCGTTCACCTGGCCAAAGGGTTAGAGTTTGATAACGTGTTTGTAACCGGATTAGAGGAAAACCTGTTCCCTATCGGGTGTGATAACGAGGACGATTTAGAAGAAGAACGGCGCCTTTGTTATGTGGCTATGACGCGTGCACGCAAGCGGTTGTTTTTAACGTACGCGCAAACACGCCGCAAGTTTGGACAATTACAAGAAAATTTACCCTCGCGTTTTTTGTTTGAAAGCGAACTACTTGACGAAAACACCGCCGAAGAAGCTACGCCGCGCACGCATTTTGCCTGGGGCGGAAACTCCGCCTACTCCGGCGGCAATTATGAACGGTTTACAAGCCGCAAACGCCGGTATGACGAGGGACGTCCTTACGGCGACAGATTGGAAGGATACGTCCACAAAAGCCGTTTCCAAAAGCGTTATGACGAAGACGGCTATGAAATCCAAGAAGATGATAATTTGGATTATACTTCCTCTTCCTACTCCGGTTATTCCCGCACGCCGGGCGTCGGCTCGTTGTATGCGGCACCCCAATCAGCCGGATACAGGTTATCGGACCCGCGGCGCGTGCCCGGGGCTGTACCGCCCGCTCCCGCCCTTCCCGAAAAACCCGCCGAAAAAAATGCCGACGGCGTAGCTGTGGGAGGATTGGTAAAACACGGTGTATTCGGGCAAGGGAAAATTGTACAAATTGCGGGCTCGGGCGATAGTGCCAAAATTACCGTTGTGTTTGGCAACGGAACCCGCCGCACGTTTATGCTCAAATTCGCCCCGCTTGAAATTTTATAACTACCCATTTCCAGCCTATTACATCCACAAAAAAGAGCAACCGTTGCCGGTTGCTCTTTTGGGTTGTTAAAAAAGATTATTTCTTTTTTGCCAGCAAGACCTGGGCTTGTATATTCCCGTTTTGGCTAGCGCGCTCCAACCAATAACGCGCCGTCTTGGAATTGCGGGCCACGTGTTGTCCTTTCAAATACATCCACCCCAACAAGTACTGGGCCGGGTCGTAATCCTGGTTGGCAGCTAACGTCAAAAAATGTATGCCCTGGGATACTTTGGAATTGGTACCTTGGCCGCGCAAAAGCATAAAACCCGTCATGTATTGCCCCGGAGCATGACCGCCGGCCGCCGCCTTGGAAAACCAACCGAATGCCTCTTTATACTGCGGCGGGTTGGCATAATACGCCCGGCTACCCAACACATATTGGGCCGGCGCATACGGCAATCGGGCCAATTCCGCGAGCAGTGCATCAGCCGCTTCTATGTCTGCCGGAACCCCTCTGCCGGTTTCATACATCTGCGCTAACAGAAAACCGGCTTGCGGCAACTGGTCTTCTTGCCACGCTGCCGTCAACCAACGGGCGGCTTCTTCCGCATTGGAAAGAATCGGTTTGCCCTCTAAATAGGCCTGTCCGACGCGCAACCGCCCCATGGCATCCCCGGCTTGGGCCTGTTTAAAATCTTGAGAAAAAACCTTCACTTGTTCACACAAGGCCGGAGATTGCTGCTCCAGTTCGCGCCATTTTTGCTGGGCTTGGGCTTCCTGATTTTTCTGGGCAGCTTGCCAAGCCCAGAAAGCACTTTCCCCTGCATGTTTGGTTAACCCGCCCAATCCCTCGGCATAAAAATTGGATAGTTCTTCTTGGGCACGACCGTCCCCCTGTTTAACACCCAGAAGCAAAAACACGGCGGCTTCTTCTAAATCCTGCGCTACCAGTTTGCCGCTGATATATTCTTGAGCGCACCGCCACTGGGCCTCAGCAGACCCTCCTAAAGCGGCTTTCCGGTACCATTCCATGGCCTGGGAAGCGTTTGTATCGGTACCCACCCCGTGAGCATAGTAGTCCCCCACCGACACTTGCGCAGAAACATCCCCGCGGTTGGCAGCTGCCAACGCTTGCGCAAACTTCCGCTGTTCCGGCGTTTTGTAAAACCCGAACCAGTAAATAATGGCTACCGCTGCTAATATCCCTGCTACGCGTACATATTTTTTCATAATCAATAAATATCCTGCAAAAGCTGTTCCATTTATTATAATATATTCCAACCGTTTCGGTGCATTTTTCTTCTCGTGAATTGGGTCCAAAGTCCTAGACCCCGGCGGGCCTTCCGTTATTACACGTATTTCTATAAACCGATATTCAAGCAGGATCCGCCGGATCTGACAAAAGAATTACAAAAGGAAATCCGGGCACACCAGTACTTGAAAACAAAATCGTAAAAAATGGGAGACTCGTTCAAGAGTCTCCCATTTTACTAAACAGGTTCCGTTTTATTTAGCCACAACAAACGGCATCTGGTTGCCCGCCATATAATGCGGCATATGACCGTCCCATTTTTCAATAGCGCGCAACTGGGCTTCCACTTGGCGCAGTTTGATTAAGTTATCGGACACCACTTCGCGCTGCAACCGCAACGATTTGGCTTCCGCCTCGGCCTGTAGGATTTTCTGCTCGGCTTCTTTCTTCACTTTTTCCACCAAGTTAGTCGCGCGTTTGGCTTCTTGTTCGGCAATTTGTTTTTCTTCTACCGCTTTTAGGAATTGTTTGGAAAACTCAAAGTTTGTAATAGCAATATCGGAAACAATCACTTCTTTTTCTGCCATTTTGGCTTTCAAAATATCATTCAGTTCCCGGGCTACTTCCACACGGTTGGCAATCAAACTATCTGCCGAATATTTAGCAATAACGGCTTTTGTCCATTCTTCCACCGCCGGTTTTAAAATGGTATTGGTGTATTCCGGCCCCAAGTTGCGGTAAATAGACTCTACCGTATTGGGCATGATGCGATGGTTGACAGCCAACGTCAAACCCACCGTCTGCAAATCTTTAGAAAACGCTTCGGTATCAAACGAATCTTTTTTGATACGGACGGAAAATTTCTCAATACTGTCCACAAACGGCATTTTGTAGTGGATGCCTTCACCATACGCGCCTACCAATTTGCCGAACCGCAACTTAACAGCCACGTTACCGGCGGAAACGGTAAAGTACGCATCAAACGCCGCGAACACACACATCAGTACGACTATCAATGGCAAAATCCACATAAACGATTTGCCTGACACAGGAGACACAGGAGTTACATTACGCATTTTTGTTGTCCTCGTAAAAGTCAAATTATCCCGTCATGGGACTGTGTTTATTGTATCATTTTCTAAAAGTATTTTCCCATAATGCGTGGGCACGGCTCTCAAAACTCCCACCCATTTATGGTAAAATAAAAATATGATTGTCTATTTGAAGGGAGAAATTTTAGAAACCCGGGAAGACGGAGCTGTCGTTCTGTGTGGCGGCGTGGGGTATGAAGTGAACCTAGCCAAAAGCAGTGCACAGGAACTGACTGTTGGACAACAGACGGCTTTGTACGTGGCGGAATCTATTTCTCCTTATGACGGAACCGTTTTATACGCTTTTACACACAAAGAGGACAAAGAGCTGTGGTTGCTTTTTAAAAATGCGATTCCCAACACGGGGCCTAAAAAAGCCATGGAATTTCTAAACAAGGCCTTGCGTTCGGTGGCGGATTTTCACAACGCTATTATTCAACGCGACCCTAAAATTTTAACCGGTATTTTCGGTTTTACGGCCAAAACGGCAGAGAAACTGATTACCTCTCTCAAAGACAAAATGGATGCGGTGTCTATTCAAGGGGAAAGCAAAATTAAGGTATTGGACGAGCCGGCTTATCTGCGCGATGTATTAGACGCTCTGGGTGCGCTCGGTTATTCCAGTGCCGAAGCCCGGCGTGCGTTAGACACGTTGCACACGCAGGGTGTGAAACCAAACGAGCCGCTTGAACACGTTATTAAAGAGGCCCTGCGGGTATTAAAGAAATGAGCAACCAAAACGAAATTTTAACCGTTACCCAACTGCCCGACGAATCCGCCGGACTGGAAGCCGCGTTGCGCCCGGCCACGTTGGATGAATTTGTCGGCCAAGAAAAATTAAAAGACAATTTGCGCATTTTTATTCAGGCCGCCAAATCCCGCGCGGAAGCATTAGACCATTGTTTATTTTATGCTCCGCCCGGACTCGGGAAAACGACGCTAGCGAATATTTTGGCGCATGAAATGGGCGTCAACATCAAGGTAACTTCCGGCCCGGTGCTTGCGCGCCCCGGCGATTTAGCCGCTATGCTCACCACCGAACTGGCGGAAGGGGACATCTTGTTTATTGACGAAATTCACCGCCTAAACCCCGCCGTGGAAGAAGCCCTTTATCCGGCCATGGAAGATTTTACTTTCTTTATCAATACCGGCAAAGGTGCCGGCAGCACGACGCTCAAATTGGCCGTACCGCATTTTACGCTCGTCGGGGCCACCACCCGTTCGGGTCTGCTGACCGGGCCGCTGCGCGACCGCTTTGGCATTGTATTTAATTTAGGATTTTATGAAACGCCCGAAATAACCGACATCTTGGCACGCTCCGCTCGACTACTCAACATAGCGGCCGACCGGGACGGCTTAACCGAATTGGCCCAGCGTTCCCGCGGCACACCGCGCATTGCCAACCGCTTACTGCGCCGGGCGCGCGATTTCGCCCAAGTCAAAGGGCAAGGTGTTATTACGCAAGAGATTGCCCGAAATGCTATGGATTCGCTAGACATTGATGCCGAAGGGTTAGACAGCGTGGATAAACGCTTGTTAGAAGCCCTGATTGACCGCTTTTCCGGCGGGCCGGTGGGTGTAGACAATTTGGCTATCGCCGTTTCCGAATCTGTAGATACACTGACGGATGTCATTGAACCGTTCTTAATCAAAGCCGGGTTTATAGCCCGCACACCGCGCGGCCGCGTGGCAACCCGCAAAGCGTACGAACATTTAGGGCGCAAATTGCACGCCGATTTACTCTTTTAATTATGAAAAAACAATTGGTTTCTTTCTTTGTGTCATTCATAGCCGCAGGGCTATTCACCGCGTGCCAAGCCCCCACCAAACGCATTGCGGCCGCCGCCCCCAAAACGGCAGAGCAGCAGTTGGCGGGTCCTTCGGTATTGGAAGAAAAATCCTCTGCGCAAGCCGCAGCGTTGACCGCCGCCAAAGAAGCGTTGGACCCCGCCTCCCGGGAATCTGTTCAAACGCCCTCGCAAGCTCCGGCCCCGGATTTATCCTCCTCCGGCACGGCTTTGCGGCTCGTGCGCGTGCTACTGGCTGAAAATATTACTTCCGCTTCCGTAAAGCACTCCGGCCGCATTTATATTTACACACAAGATTTGCGTAAGAAATTCAAAATTTCCGCCCCCGGCACCTTAACTTTGCGCGCACTTAAATCGGGCCAAATTCAAGCCGGGTCGCTGCAAGCCGTCCAACCGATTATCATTGAACCCGCTAAAGACACCACGCTCACGTGGGATAATAACGTCTATACCGGCAAACTGATTATTTGGCCGGAGCGAAAAAAATTCTCTTTAATAGAATATGCCGATTTGGAAACATACCTTTACGGCGTCCTCCCCTACGAAATGAGCCATACTTGGCCGCTGGAAGCCCTCAAAGCGCAAGCCGTGGCGGCCCGCACCTACACGCTTAAAACATTAGAAACGACACAACATAAACCGTTTGATGTATATAGTGACGTACGCAGCCAAATGTATAAAGGCGGCGGCACGCAGTATGAATCTGTCCGTACGGCGGTAGATTCTACCAAAAATAAAGTGCTCACGTACGAGGGCAAACTGTTCCATACTTTTTACCACGGCAATTGCGGCGGCGCGACGGACAGCGTCAGCATTTGGAATCCGTCTGTCAAAGCCATCAAGCCGTTGGATGGGGCCTCGTGCGGATATGATACACATTCCAAAACATACCAATGGCACATGGAAATCCCGCGGGAAAAAATAGAAAATTACGCCCAACAATCCGGCCTCTCCGGCAAACTAAAAAACATCAAAGTAGCCCGCAAAACCCGCACGGGCCGTGCCACCAACATCACCTTGCAAACATCTAAAGGGAGCAAAACCATGCCGTGCAATCCTTTCCGCTTGGCAGCGGGACTACGCAGTTGTAAAATTACAAAAATTCATTTGCAAAAACACAGCGTCCTTTTTGAAGGCCGCGGCTACGGGCACGGTATCGGTATGTGTCAGGACGGGGCCAAAGGCATGGCACTGGCCGGCCACTCGTACGAAAAGATTTTGAAACATTATTATCCCGGCTCTAAATTAATTTCTTTAACTAAATAATTATGGCTTTTGAACGTTTTAAACAATTAGATTTAGATCCGCTGATCGCCAAACAACCGGCTACGCCGCGCGACAGCGCGCGCCAAATGGTTTTGCACCGCGATACGCACCAAATTGAACACCGCATTTTCCGCGACATACACGAATATTTTAATCCCGGGGATGCGCTCGTCATTAACAACACAAAAGTTTTCCCCGCTAAACTTTTTGCCCACAAACCTACCGGCGGGAAGGTGGAAATTTTACTCGTACGCCCGACAATCCATGCGCGTACTTGGGCCGTTTTAACGCGGGAGTATAAAGAAGGGCTTTTGTTGGATTTTGGGGATGGCCTGACGGCGCGCATGTGCGGAAAAACAGATGCAAACGAAGTGCTACTGGAATTTAATACGGGCGACATTTTTCCGTTTTGCGACGAACACGGCCTTATGCCCTTGCCGCAATATATTGAGAAAGCCCGCAAACACAACGGGATGAGCGCCAGCATTGAAACCGACAAAGAACGCTACCAAACCGTCTATGCCAAATACAAGGGGTCCATTGCCGCTCCCACGGCAGGGTTTCATTTTACGCCGGAATTATTACAGAAATTAAAAGACAAAGGTGTCCGTATTTGTTACATTACGTTGCACGTAGGGTGGGGAACCTTTAAACCGCTGCGCGGCGAGCCGCAAGACCATAAAATGTTGGCAGAACTCGGCGAGGTGTCCCCGCAAACCGCCGAAACCTTAAACGCCGTACGCGCCGCCGGCAAACGGGTGTTTTCGTGCGGAACCACCAGTACCCGCACGCTGGAAAGTTTCACGGACGAAGGCCACATCACACACGCCGGTAAAAAATGGACCGATTTATTTATCTATCCCGGCTATAAGTTCAAAGCCATTGATTGTTTGATTACGAATTTTCATTTCCCGGACTCTACCCCTTTATGTATGACCAGTGCATTTGCCGGAGAAGATTTTATTTACGAGGCCTACCTGCAAGCCGTGGAAAAGAAATACCGCTTCTACTCGTTTGGCGACAGTATGCTGATTTTGTAAATAACAACAAAAAATTCAGTCAATTTTCCGACGATAAAATAGCGCGCAAGCAAAACACTGCTTGCGCGCTTATCTTAACTCAAAAGAATTTTTTAATCGCCGATGGCTCTTTTGACTTTGGCTACAAAGTCCTTAAGCACAAACGGTTTTGAACAAAAGTCTTTTACCTGTGGATACGGTTTGAACATCTCCTCCGACTCCAACAACGCGGAAGAAACAATAACCGGCGTAGAAGAAAGGACTTCATCCTCGCTGATGATACGCATAATGCTGGCACCGTCCAACCCCGGCAACATCACATCTAAAATCATCAGGTGCGGCATAACTTTTTTCATCTTGGCAATGGCTTCCCGACCGGACTGACAAGCGTGAACTTCGTAATTTTCACGAGTCAAAACCATGCGCAGTAAATCTACAATAGCGGGTTCATCTTCTACAATTAAAATTCTCTTTTTCATAGATGTTTCTTTAGACCTCTCTTATTTATTATACTTTTTTATATGACAAAAACAAGATTTTGTGCTTCTGTCCTGCCGCGTATGCGGGCGTTCGCAAGCCAACTTATTACCCGAAAGGATGCTATCCTCGTCGGATTGAGCGGCGGAGCGGACTCTGTTTGTTTGCTCCATTTTTTGCATTATTTGTCTAAAGAAAAGCATTTCCGTTTAGCCGCTTTGCACGTAAACCACGGACTGCGCGGCAAAGCCGCCACCGCAGACCAACGCTTCTGCAAAGAATTTTGCCGGCAATGGAACATTGAATTTTTTGCCCGCAAAGCCAATGTAAAAACGGTAGCACGCACTTTTAAACTCAGCCCCGAGCACGCCGCCCGCAAAGCCCGCTACACCGTGTTTACGCAAGTGGCCCGCCAATGGGGGGCCACGAAACTGGCGCTTGGGCACCACCTGGATGACCAAGCCGAAACGGTACTGCTTAATCTACTGCGCGGCACAAAAGCCAAAGGGCTCGCAGGCATCCCGCTGCGCCGCCCGTTGACACCGTCCGTCCAAATTATCCGTCCGTTATTATGCGTTACCCGCGCCGAGGTGGAAGAATACCTCGTTCACAACGGCCTAACTCACATTACCGATGAAACGAATTGGGACGACGCTTTCACGCGCAACTGGATACGCACCGTACTTTTGCCCCTGCTGGAAACCAAACAACCGCAAATCAAAAAGCACTTGGCCCAAATGGCGCAGGAAATGGCCGCGCGGATATCGGACACCCGGTAAACAATCCTTTTTCTCCATCCGTCTAATTTTGTAGTATATAGTAGTATGATGAGTGCTGTGTTAGATTATGCCAAGCGGCATGAATTGACCGTAACCGGACTGACGTTCCGTTCACAAGATGTGCGGCCCGGAAACGTGTTTTTTGCCTTGAAAGGAGCTAATTGCGACGGTAATCTGTTTATCCCGCAGGCCATCAATAACGGGGCCGTTCTTATTGTTTCCGCTCAACATCCGGCAGAGAAATTATCTATTCCTTTTTTACTTTCAAATGATATAGACCGCGACATGGCAGATGCCGCGTATGAATTTTACGGTCGTCCGTCGGATAATTTAACCATGTTCGGTATTACGGGCACCAAAGGGAAAACGTCCATTGCTTATCTGTTGGAAAGTATTTTAATCGCCGCCGGGCAAACCGTGGGCGCGTTGGGCACCGTTAATTACCGTGTCGGCGGGCAAAAAATTTGTGATGCCCCCAATACTACGCCCGCTGCGATACCGCTTTTTCAATTATTAGCGCAAATGAAACAGGCCCATGCCCAGTCGGTTGTGATGGAAGTATCTTCCCACGCGCTGGAATTACAACGCGTGCGGCATATTTGGTATGATACGGCCGTGTTTACTAATTTACAACGGGATCATCTGGATTTCCACCTTACCTTTGAAAATTATTTTGCGGCCAAACGTAAGCTGTTTGAAAATGTGGCCGACCCGCAAAACCCCAAACCTAACCGCAATGCTATTATCAATATAGACGACCCGTACGGTCAACAATTAGCCGCCTCTTTACAAGGGCGTGTGCCTGTAATTACCTTTAGCCAAAAAAATCCGAAAGCTGATTTCTACGCGCAAGATATTCACGAATCGTTGACCGATACTTCGTTTACGGTAAACGGAACGCCGGCTCGCATCCGTTTGTTAGGCAAACATAACGTATACAATGCGCTTGCCGCATGGGCAGCCGCAGCCGCCCATGCCATCCCCACCAAAACAATCGTCCGGGGATTGGACGCCCTGCCGGGCGTACCGGGCCGCATGGAACGTATAGACGAAGGACAAAACTTTTTTGCCTTTGTGGATTTTGCCTATACCAACGAATCACTGGAGCGCGCTTTTGCTACAGTGGCCCCTTTTAAAAAAGGGAAAGTATTTCTCGTCTTTGGTTGCGGCGGCCAACGGGACCGCACCAAACGTCCTTTAATGGGGAAGACGGCTTGCACACAAGCCGACCGCGTTTTCTTAACAAACGATAACCCGCGTTGTGAAAATCCCCAGCAAATTTTTGATGACATCCTGGCCGGAATGAAAGAATGCTCCAATTATGAAATCATCCCGGACCGGGCGGCAGCTATCCGACGTGCATTGGCCACCGCCCAACCTAATGATATTGTCATTGTGGCCGGCAAAGGACACGAAAACTACCAACTAATCGGTACGGAAAAACGGCATTTTTCCGATCAGGAAGTCGTACGCCAATTTTTACAGGAGAAAACCCATGTTCAAACCAGAGATGTGGTCCGGTAAAAAGGCGGGAATTATTGGTCTAGGCAAGAGCGGACAGGCCGTAGCCGCTTTGCTTCATAAACACGGTGTGCAAGTTCTCATCAGCGAAGAGGCCCCCGTTATAAACGCCCAAAAAATTGCGTTGCCTGCCGGGATACAGGTAGAAACCGGCGGTCATACCGACGCTCTTTTCCAATGTGATTTTTGGGTGAAAAGTCCGGGGATTTTCCCGCGGATTCCCATCTTGCAACAAGCCAAAAAACGAAAGATCCCCGTGTTCAGCGAATTGGAAACAGCTTTGGCCTTTATGCCCAAAGGGGTACGCGTATTTGCCGTAAGCGGAACGAACGGGAAAACCACCACCACGGCTTTGTTAGGCGAGGTATTAAAAACACACGCCCGTAAACAAAAGCAAAAAAAACAAGTATTTGTGTGCGGAAATATCGGCAGTCCCGTTTCGTTGTGTGCCGATAAAATCCAAGCCGGCGATGACCTGGTCATTGAAGTTTCCAGTTATCAATTGGAGGACAGCACCTTTTTCCGGCCACATATCGCTTGTCTGTTAAACATTACACCGGACCATTTGGACCATCACGGCAATATGCGTAATTACGTCAAAGCCAAGGGAAAAATTTTCAAGCACCAACGTTCTAACGATGTGCTCGTTGTCAACGGAGCCGATGCTTTTTGTGCCGAATTATCCGCTCAGGCCCACAGTCGCGTGTTGGCGTTTTCCACCAATCCGAAACACTTGCTTCAAACGGTCGTTGTCTTTGACGGGGACGAATTAGTATTCAGCGAAGGACACCAACTTCGCCCGCCGCAACTAAAAGGAATCCACAACATTGAAAACGCCATGGCCGCTGCCCTGATGGCTTTTAGTGCCGGCGTGCCGGAAAAGACCATTCAAACCGCGTTTGACCATTTTCACGCCATGGAACACCGTATTGAACAATTTGCCCAGCACCACGGGGTAACGTACGTCAATGATTCCAAGGCCACCAATTTAGATTCCACCATTACGGCCCTGAAAAGTTTTGATGCCCGCAACAACATTTGGCTGATTTTGGGCGGCCGCGATAAAGGAGCTTCTTACGAAGTTTTACTACCGTATTTGAAGGCCTCGTGCAAGTGCGTATTAACCATCGGCGAAGCCATGGATAAGATTGAACGGGAATTACCCGGTTACCCCGTCAAACGGTGCGATACACTGGACAAGGCCGTAGATACCGCGTTCCGCCAAGCCCAACGTGGTGACGTGGTATTGCTATCTCCGGCGTGTTCTTCGTTTGACCAATTCCGCAGTTTTGAAGAACGCGGCCGCGTGTTCAAACGGTTAGTCAACGCACGTATTTTCAGGGAACGCACCGATAAAAACAAGTGATTGCCCCCGGG
Organism: Candidatus Avelusimicrobium intestinale; assembly: GCA_902765225.1. GTDB lineage: Bacteria > Elusimicrobiota > Elusimicrobia > Elusimicrobiales > Elusimicrobiaceae > Avelusimicrobium > Avelusimicrobium intestinale. The sequence continues at coordinate 284,822 of CACWYV010000001.1, read as the reverse complement.
TGTTGCGTTTGCTTTTTAAAGCCGCGTATTGTATGATAAATTTATGGAAGATCTGATTATTAAAATTTTTCTGGCATTGGCACTGGGCGGGGTGCTGGGCATGGAACGCCAATATCACGATAAACCCGCCGGTTACACCACCAACTGTTTAATTTGTTTGGGGGCCATGTTGTTTACCATATTATCCGAATATATGGGCAATGCCGGCGGAGATCCGGGGCGTATTGCCGCCCAAGTAGTAACGGGCGTGGGGTTCATCGGCGCGGGTTCTATTTTGCGGGACGGAAATAAAATCTCCGGCTTAACTACCGCCGCCAGCGTATGGGCGGTAGCTGCCGTTGGAATGGCGGTGGGATACGGGGAATTTCTGTTAGCCACGTTTAGCACAACGGCTATTTTAATTTTACAGTTCGTCATGCGCAAAGCCATTCACTTGGTAGAATTTTTGAAACATTACGACACCATTTTCCTCACCTGTGACCCCAACTGGCAAGCCGTCAACAAGGTGTCTGCCGCCATTGAACGGCACCACGTATCTATCCTTAAGCGGGAAGTGACAAAACAGGACGATTTGTTCCATGTAAGTTTAGTGGCCACTTTCACGGGAGCGGAATTTCAGAACATTACCTGTGAACTGTTAGAAATGCCCGAAGTGCATAGTTTATACAAATGAGGAGAACCCCCTGCTTATGACGGATGATCATCCATCATCCCCCTTATCTGCCCTTGAAACTGCGATTGCCAAAAAGATTGGCGTAAAATACGCGGTCCTATCTTCTTCGGGCCGACAAGCACTCCAAACCGTTCTCCAAGCGGTTCCTGTCGGCCCGGGAGATGAAGTCATCACCTCTCCGTTTGCGGATAGTTGCGTAGCTGCCGCCATTGTAGATACGGGCGCCCGGCTTGTGTTTGCGGATATCAATCCGCATACGTACACGTTGGAAGCCGCCAACGTAGAACATCACATCACCAAGCAGACCAAAGCCATCGTTCCCGTTCATCTGTACGGATATCCGGCGAACATGGATGCGCTGATGCACCTAGCCAATGAACATGGGTTATATGTGATAGAAGAAAGTTCCCAGGCACTACTGGCCCGGTGTGACGGAATTACAACGGGTAGTATCGGTCACGCGGGGTGCTTGGAATTACGCGGAGATAAAAACAAGTTGTTGGGATGCCTCACCACGAATGATGACGAACTAGCCGCTAAATGCCGCACCTTAAATCCGACGGAACAGGTAACTTCCCAACAAGCCGACTGCTGGTTGGCCTTGTTAAATACAACAGAAGAACGGACCGAACAACGTCGCAAAGCCGCCGCTTGGTATGCGGAAGAGTTAGCGGGAATACCCGTCGTTTTGCCACCGGATCCGCCGGCGGAATGGGAGCCCTCTTATTCTTATTACGTAATACGCACAGAAAAAAGAACCGATTTGAAAACTTATTTAGAAAATCATGGGGTGAAAGGGTTGGCGTGCTATCCCACCCCGTTGTACGAACATCCGCTGGGAACACCGTTTCATTTTCGGGCGGAAGATTATCCTGTCACCCAACAGGCCGCCCAAGAAATCTTGGCCTTGCCTTTAACGGCCGACATTACACAAGAAGAAATAGTCCGCGTGTGCAACCTCATCCGCGAATTTTACGAAGAAGCGTAAAAGAACTCTCTTGCTTTACAACACCTTTTGGGCCTGCGTAATCAATTCTTGCAAGTGTTCGTTTCCGGTGAACGTTTCGGCATAGACCTTCAAAATATTTTCTGTACCGCTGGGCCGTACCAAAAACCACGAGTTTTCCAAATAGACTTTAATGCCGTCCGTGTCGCGCACGCGGGAAACTTTTTCACCGGCAACCTCTTTGAGAGAGGAAAAATCGGCCGCTTTTAGGGCTTTGACGCGTTTTTTGGTGTCGGCGTCCGTTGGGATATCTACCCGCGTATAGTAAGAAGTACCATATTTCTGCGTCAGCGTTTGGTACAAGTCCGCAATATCACCCTCAACAGCCTGGATTTCCATAAGCAAACACACGGCAAACATACCGTCCTTTTCCGTGGTCCACCCGCTGACCGACATTCCCGCGCTTTCTTCGCCCGCCAATACATAGCGGCCTTTGTCCAGTCCTTCCACAAAATATTTAAATCCTACATTTACTTCATCCAATTCTAGTCCATAATTTTGGGCAATCCGGTCCAACAGAGCAGTTGTTCCCAGCGTGCGGCCGATAGCCGTGGCCCCTTTCACCCGCTGATGGCGTACCAGATAATCCGCCATTACACAAAGTGCGTGGTTGGGCACAATCAGTCCGCCGTTGGCGGTAGCACAACCAAAGCGGTCGGCATCCGGGTCGCTGGCCCCGGCAAACGCATATTCCCCCTTTTGCACCAGTTCAATTAACGGTTTCATGGGATACTGAGAGGACGGGTCCATGCGGATTTTCCCGTCGTGATCTAACGGGATAAAATAAAATGTCGGGTCTTGCACGTCGCTAACGATATCTACATTGGCAAGCCCGTATTTTTCTTTAATCGCCCGGTAAAAAGGCAAACTGGTTCCCCCTAACGGGTGTACGGCAAACTTACAAGGGGCGGACGCAATCTTGTTGAAATCAATTCTCTTGCCCAGTTCCTCTACATACGGCGTAATAACATCCGCCGTTTGGACAAGCCCCCGTTGACGCGCCTGCGCTAACGGTAATGTTTTAATAGCGTCCGGGTGAGCCATATATTCATTGGCGTATTTTTCAATTTGTCCGGTTAGCGTGCTGTCCGCCGGGCCGCCGTGAGACGGATTATATTTGAGCCCCATCTCTTGCGGCGGATTGTGGCTGGCCGTACCATTCAAAGAAGCTGCCGCCCGCCCACTGCGAATTTCAAACGAGAAAACCGGCGTCGGCACGGGAATATCGGGCAAAATAACGGTAAGACCGTTCCCCGTCAGTACTTCGGCGCACAACTGGGCCGTATCGCGCGACATCAGCCGCGTATCTCCACCTACCAACACCGGACCTGTGATGTGATTCTCCAAATGGATACGGGCAACAGCTTGGGCGATGGCTCGCGCGTGCAGGGCACAAAACCCCTCTCCCAACGTGCCGCGGTGACCGGATGTGCCGAATTTAACGGGCACAGGCGTGTGTGACGGTTTATAAAAGGAATTGTGTAAAGTGTCAATATCTATTTTTTGGGTGGATAACGTTCCGGCAAATTCACTAACCATAAAATTCTCCTTTTTGGCCAAATTTAAAAGGAACAGGTTGCACTGATGCCTTTCTTTTTCTATCATAGTATATATCTTTTTGTTTCGCAAGGAGGGAGCGATGAAAAACTGGTTGTTTACTTTTTGCAGTTTGGTCGTTTTTGTAACGGGGGCTTTTGCCTCTCAAAATATCGCGGATGACTTCCGCGACCACTACACCGCCGGGTCTAATTTGTCCGCGTACAATAAGGACATTAACACGCTCATCGGCATTAATGATTTCCACACCGGGAAAGCGACTTCTTTCCCCGGGTTTGATGTCGGCGGCTCGTTTGGAGCGGTAAAAGTAAGCAAAGACAACGATATTTCTTCCGAAGATTACTTAATAACCGGCTTTGTAACGGCAGAAACATATATTCCGGTAGTCGGCATTTCTGCCGCCCTACGAGGCACCGCCGTCAACGGTTTTGAATCTATCGGGGCCGGGATTAAGTATTCTTATGATTTTTTAGAAGTGGCCGACTTAACTCTCTCCGGCTTTTACGACCGCGCTCAAACCGATTGGTACACGACCGATCATTATTCTGTATCTGCAGTGGCTTCTGCTTCCGTCGTTTTTTTAACACCGTATGTGGGCATTGGCTACGACTATGGCGATTTTTCTACCCGTAAAATGACAGCCAACCGAGATACTTCCGACGGAGCCGTACGCTATACGGCGGGCTTGCGCGTCAGCCCGTTCCCGTTTGTGTATGTGTTCGGGGCGTACACCAAGACGGCCGGAAACCAAGGTTTTCAGGGCGGTTTAGGATTTAACTTTTAATTTATGGATTACAAACAAGAACTCCAACAATTTTTTGGTGAACGATGCCTCCTGGCCGAGCCGATGGCGTTGCATTCCACGTATCGCACCGGTGGCCCGGCGGAGGCATATGTGTGTCCTGCGTCGCAGGAAGAATGGAGTTTTGTGTTAAAATTGGCGCAGACGTATCAAATTCCGTTGCACATTTTGGGATATGGGTCCAACATATTGGTAGGTTCTAAAGGCGTACAAGGTATCGTATGTGCTACCGCGCGCATGAATGCAATTTCCGCTGACAGCACTCACATCAAAGCGCAAGCCGGAGCCGCCTTGGACCACGTATGTCAAACAGCCTGCCGTTTGGGGCTGGGCGGCATGGAGAATTTATCCGGCATACCGGGGAGCGTCGGCGGAGCCGTGTATATGAACGCGGGTGCTTACGGGCAGGAAACATTTGATTGTTTGGAATATTTTGACGTCATAGATTGGCAGGGCCACCCGGCTACTTTGCGCAAAGAAGAAGTGGAACACGGATACCGGCATGTCGCAGGAGTGGAGAATTATATCATTCTTTCGGCTTCTTTTAAACTTTCCCCCGCAGATCCTTTTCACTTAACAGAAGAGCGCAACCTTACGTTGCAAAAACGGCGGGATAAACAACCGCTGGAATACCCCAATGCCGGCAGTGTATTTAAACGGCCCGCCAACGATTATGCCTCACGCCTGATTGATGACACGGGCTTGCGCGGGTTGACGGTGGGCGGGGCTAAAGTGTCGGAAAAGCATGCCGGGTTTATCATCAATTTTAATCACGCTACGCCGGAAGATATCCGCGAACTGATGCGCCAAGTGCGTCAAAAAGTGCAGGAAAAACACGGCATTGCGCTGGAACTGGAACAGATCTTGTGGGGCGATTTTGCCGAATAGTCAGTAGTCTGTACGGGAAATATTTGACGTAGCAGCCCTTTTTAAGATACAATATGAATACGCCTTTTTGAGTTGTTTGGAGTCGTGGTGTAGCCTGGTTAACACGCTGCCCTGTCAAGGCAGAGACCGCGAGTTCGAATCTCGTCGACTCCGTATTTTAGTTTTTGATTATTAGCATTTATCCCCGTTAGGCATTTTGCCCGACGGGGATTTTTTTGTGCGCCACTGATAGCATGCAGATTTTGGCAGGTTTGGGCGTGTTTTGGTAAATATTCTCTATTTATGCTGACCTAACTTGGTAGGAAGTCGTTCACTAAATATAAATTTGGGAAAATTGCTACAATATAGAAAATCTTTTAAGAGAGAAATTTTATGCATAATATTGCAGAAGAAATAACCGGTGAATGGCTACGACACATTAAAAAATGTGAATTTGTAGAGTACAACATCAAAGGTCCTCATCAAACAGAAATCGACGTGATCGGATTAAATATTGTCGACAAAGAAATTTATGTCTGTGAAGTAGCAGCCCATATTCATGGATTGCAATATGTGGATCCTCAAAAACGCCGTCCCGATACAGAAAACCGTTTTATTCACAAATTTACTAAAGATAAAGAATATGTCCAAAATCATTTTGAAAATTTTACTCAATATTACATGCTTTGGAGCCCTATTGTTAAATCTTCTAAAGAAGGGGCAAAGTATGATGCTTTAAAATCTGTCTTAAGTGCTAAAGAATATTTGAAAAAGTCAGATATTGACTTGGAACTCGTTATTAATGAGCGATATTATGATGCTATTCAGGATTTACGAAAGCAAGCTCTAAAGCAGACACATGATTTGAGTAACTCTTCCGTATTGCGATACCTGCAAATCGAAGAGTATCTCAATAAATATCTATCTTCCAAAAAATAATCCCTTTGTTTTAGCATAATTTTGTAGAGATGCGCTCTCTATGGGTTATTCAGCAAGAGTTTAGTTTGTTCCTGCCAATCTGACGTTTTAATGGATAGCAATTTTTTGAGGGTGCAATCGGCGGGTTGGGTACCGTTTAGGATAGAGCGTACGATTTTGGGTGATAAGAAACTCAAATTGAGGATCCGGCGCACATACTGCACGCAAACCTTTTCTCTATTGGCTATTTCTTGGGTAGTTTTTCCGTCTAATATTTCTTGATGCCAAGTATAGGCCTGATTTAAGATTTTAATAAGTTCAGTATTTGGCCTTTTTCTTGGTTCTACAAACCGCCCCACAATTATCTTTTCTCCGTTGGCTATTGTACCGATATGGTACGGTTCCGTGTAGGTATTTTCATTCTTCAATTTTTCGGGTTTGAGCAGGATTATTTCTCTATGTTCATAAATGGCATTTAATAGTTCGGTTACTTGTTCTTGATATAGTGTAATTTCTATCCTGTTGGGATTTAATTTCACACGTTTGATTAGTTCTTTTTCTATATTCCGCGTTATTGGATATGATGGTAGTTTTTTGATAATTCCCTGTTGTTTGCTTACGCCAAACTGTTGGATATACGGATATATTTTTGTTTTGTCCTTCAAAAATTCACTAAACCAATTATCTATAAACTGCTCTAATTGTGGCAGAGATACTTTTCCTATCTTTCCCAACTTGGCGGGCTCTTTGCGGATAATGGCTTGGCTCACATAATAGCGATATATTTTACCACTACACCCCGTACTCCAACTAGGGCTCATAGTGTTGTCTTTATCATCATATAGTTTGCCGGATAAAAGGCTCTTTTTAGGATCATAATGCTGACGGTTAATACGATTATCCGCCATTACTGTTTGGACCTGTTCAAATAGTTCTATTGGGATTATCCCTTGATGTTCCCCCTGATACCATGTGCCTTTATGTCCAACTAGGCCGATATATGCTTTATTACGCAAGATACAGTTCAAATTACCTACTGATATATTACGTCCTTGCTCCGCGAGCCAATCTTTTAATAAGGTGGTACTTTTAAGTTCTATGTATTTCTTAAAGATATTATTGATAAGTACGGATTTCTCTTCATCCGGGTAGATTTTCTTATCTTTACGATAATATCCTAATGGTGGTTTGCCACCCATCCACATCCCTTTTTTCTTACTCGCACTAATCTTATCCCGGATACGTTCACCGGTTACTTCCCGCTCAAACTGGGCAAATGAGAGTAGCATATTTAATGTGAGCCGCCCCATACTGGTAGTGGTATTAAAATGTTGAGTAATAGATACAAACGAGGCATTATGCTTATCTAACACTTCCACTATCTTGCTAAAGTCCATTAAACTGCGAGTTAAACGGTCTATTTTGTAAACAACAATAATATCAATTAGTCCGTTTTGAACATCTTGGAGCAGACGTTTTAAAGCCGGTCTTTCCATATTGCCCCCTGAATATCCGCCATCATCATATTCGGTAAGTAATAATTGCCAATTCTCGTGCTTTTGGCTTTTAATATATGCTTCACACGCTTCCCGCTGGGCTTGCAAACTGTTAAACTCTTGCTCTAAACCTTCTTCAGTTGATTTGCGCGTATAGATAGCACAACGTATTTTCTTATCACTCATTTTTTTACTCCAAAGAATACATTCCCGTTCCAGCTTTTACCTGTAATAGCCTTGGCTACACCGGACAGGCTTTTGTAGAGATTATTCTCGTACAGATACCCTTGTGGAACGATTTCTACTTCATACTTAAGTCCTTGATAGGAACGGATTAGTTTAGAGCCTATCTCAAGAGTGGCTTTAGGGCGTTTATCTGCTCCCTTAGCGGCTTGGGCCACTTCATGAAAAAAGCCAAGTGGAGAGATTTTCTCACGCTTGGCTTGTTCATACCACAACAGATATTTAATAATTAAACTTCGCCCAATTGGTGGCATAGGACGGCCTATTAATTCCAGCCATTTTAACTCTAATTCCCGAGTGGTTAAATGTGTATAGTTCTGCATATTCTCTCCTATACACATTACCGCTTATAACGCCCTAGAAGTCAAGTTATATTATTTAAGTGGGAAAAACCCTTTGGCGATATTTTCTACTGTGAAAACAGACACCCAATCGTTCTGCCCTTCCAATAAGGTTTGCAGTTCTTGATAATTCTTCCGAAGATCCACATACCCCCCAAATGCTTCGGCCAACTTATCGTTGAGTATTACTTTTTTCTTCACATCTTCGGCGCGAACTATATCTAAAGAAATGCGAGGAATTGCCAAATAATCAGTAGGTTTCCAACCATATTCTTCCTTCAAGGGAATTACAACTGTTCGCGCTTCTTTTGGAGCAAGAGGCTTTTCAAAATCAATAAATAGAACTCGTGGATTGGGTAATGAATCCTCCGTAGGGGCCACTAATCCCAATACTAAGAGTTTCTTTAGTGAAGAATTAGTTTTATTTTCTAATTTCATAGATAAGTTCTTACTATCTATGGCCTTGTCAGTTATGATAATTTTAGATAACTCCGTTTTAATTTTTTTAGCGGCAACAATAGCATCAATGGTATTCATCAATTCTTCTTCATATTGTTCCTTAGCCCTTTCCATTTTTGATTTCATGACCTGATCACTCCGAGACATAATTTGCTTGTAATTAAGGCCGTGCAAGGATTTTTGAAATTCTTTCTTACCTTGTTCGTCTTGCTCGTCATCAGTCATTATAACTCCATCAATAATGTGTTCCTTAATAGATTCCATGGCCAAAATACTGATGGAAAAGTTAAAATTTTCTTCCTTTTCTTTTGGTACGGACTGACTTACACGATCCAACGAGGCCTTATATGTTTCCGAAGTGCTACTATCTACCGTTGGTAATTTTTCCCCACAAGCAAAAATAAATAAACTACTCATCAAAACAACAAAAAATTTTCTATTCATAACTATTCTCCTTATTTTATAATGATATATTTTTCCAAAAAGAAATGACTTTGTTTACAATCATTTCCACAAATATCAGCCCAATCGCCAATAAAACCCCATGCATCGTTCCGGTAAAGCAAAGGCCGACAGCCAAGCAAATACAAATACTCAAACGTAATTTAGAGTTTTGAGGTACCATAGCATGTAGTCCACCTACAATCAACAATACAAATACTCCGATCCCACCCACTAATTCCATAGTTATTCTCCTTTTATATCTTTGTAAAATTTCTCTACGGCCGGATTCGGCAAAATATCCGACTCTTGCAACGGTTTTTTAAGCCACAATCCGTCAACGGTGCGGACACGACTTAAGGCCACGTAGGTTTGTCCAATACTAAAAGCTCCCTTTTCGCCCATATCCACATAAGCAGAGTCAAAAGTCATACCCTGTGCTTTATGGATGGTTGTAGCCCATGCCAGTTGTAAAGGGAATTGGCAAAAATAATTTTCCATATCCGGTTCCTGACGGCCCGTTTTTTTGTTAAGTATCGTCTTATACCAAGTACAACAATGCACTTCCACTTCGCGATTTCCGGCAACTTCCACGGTAATACTTTTAATCGTCTTTTCCTTCACGCAGTTGATACTTTTAACCCGTCCCAACATCCCGTTTACAAACAGTTTTTTCTCATCATTGCGCACAAACATAACCTTGGCGCCGATTTTCAGGTATAACACCTTGGGAGCCGGGCAATTGCTTTCTTTCCAATCGTTATCGTAGCGACTACTTTGAAAAGCAGGGATACGATAGGTAGGTTGCGGTAACTTATCAAGTTCGGCCTGATTAATTTTCTCCGCATCAATTTTACGTGCACATAAACACACAGCTTCTTGCGGACGTTTATCAGTTACACGCTTGTTGAAATAAGCAAGAGCTTGAGAGAAATTCTTACTATGTGGCGATTCTAATGCAGCTAAATTACCTGTAAACTCCACGTCCGTTTGGCGAAAAATTTTTGTGAAGAAAATATGCTTAAAATTCATTCCTTCCCAACATTTGGCTTCAAACACATAAGAAGTTTCATAAGTTTCCTTACATTGTTGATCTTGTTGTAAATTAGATTTTTCGTTAAGTACCGGAGCTAATTGGTTTAGATCCCCCACCACAATAACCTGTTTGTGGGCAAAAGGACGTTCATCGTCCAATACGGCCTGCAAACGCTCGTTCATCTTGTCAAAAATATCTGCTCTTACCATGGATATTTCATCCACAACTAAAATATCCAAGTTTTTCCATGCTGTTTTTATGGCATTTCGGTTGGCATAGTCCAGCGGCGCATGCATGTCTTGTGGGTTAATGTGAAAGAAAGAGTGAATCGTTTGCCCGTGAATATTCAAAGCCGCAATACCCGTAGGAGCCACAAACATAGCATTCTTGCTTTTTACATTTAAGTGCGATCGCAATCCTTTGAGAAAGGTGGATTTTCCCGTTCCCGGACGGCCATGAATAAAGACATTATCCCCATGGTTAATATAATAAATGGCTTGTTTGATTTCGTCTGTCATTTCCAATTCGGAAGGAATAATTTGTGTTGTCATGTCAGTCTCCTTAAAAATTGATATAGGGCCAAAAACCTTTCAAAAAGTCGTAGGTATATTGTACGCGGGCTCCGCAAGCACGAGATTTTTGGATAATCTCATTATCTGCCGTTACCACACATACATTGTGATCATAGTTTTGTATATGTTCGTAAACGGAATTGACAATCAATTTATCGGCTTTATGCTTGGCAGAAAAAAACACACTAAGGCCGCGCGGGCGGCTTATGGCACGCTTAAAACCGTCAAAGTAACACTCAATCGTGCGGGAAGTATCGGTATTAAGACCGGATAGATATTGAACCAATTGATTAGCCAGGCGGGCTTCAAGAGCGAAATTGGGCTTACCTTGCAGACCGTAAGCCGAACGGATTACATTGGAACCGTCAATAATAAGACTTGTCATATAATTCTCCTTAGCTATACCCTTTTGTTAAGGGTCATATTAAGATATGCCAACTATGGGATTACTCCCTACCGGGTGTGGCCCCCTACACTATAAGCTTAAATCTGGCGTTTTTTGACATTTCCCTATACAAATCATAGACACCAAGCTGTGAAATTCAATCTACTTGGCCAATTACGCTGCCGAGTTTTTACATTCACTTACGGCACTTATTACGGGTTAACACCCTTTCTAAGGTTATGAGAGTAAACCAGAAAGTTTAGGTTTCCGGTTATATGCGCCCACAAGATAATATGCTGTTTCCGTAAAACCTGCTTCTACCTGAAAAGTCGGGGCAGATAGAAACCTATTTTGAGAAATCCGCGGAACGGGAACCGTTTCTTTCAACGGTTGGACCCAACGCCCAGTTGGCGGAGGCCTTTGCCCTAACAAAAGGCAGATTTCTTCTATTTTTGGGCTTTCTTTCGCAGCAGAAAGTTATCTTACAGATCGCATATAACTTTCTCACGCACTAAATATGAAAATGCTTCACAACCTTAAATACCCTGTCGGGATAATAAGCCGGTTCGTTTCCAAGTCGTCCTTTCTGTACCGGCTCGCACCTGGCCCAACTACACCAGACGGTAATTGTTGTCTGTACACCTTAGCGTATTTTTAACAAGGGCCCTATCCCTTGTCTTTCACAACGCTAAAATTATTTACCGGTATGCGGGTCTTCTCCGTATTTATTAGGGCCTTTTGTGCCGGAGAAGAGAAATAACCCAAGCCCCAATATCAAGTTAATTCCGGGAACAAGAGCCAACAAAATTATCCACCCACTCCAACCGATATCGTGCAAACGTTTAATTTGCGTGGGAATTAAAGCTAATTGCCCCAAAATCATAAGAAATTGTGCTGGGCCTTCTCCGCCTCTTCCATTGTCCATACCCGCGGCAAGTATCGTAGCGGCAATAACTACCAATATAAATGCCAGCAAGTACTGACGGCGGCAAACACGACCTTCCCAACTAAATAATTTCAGTGCATTTACAAACATGATTTTCTCCTTTTATTCTTTTTGAAATGTCCTTCCATTAAAGCGAAATATCTGGCGTTTTTTGACAATTTATCTATAGAAAAATCATTTTTAAAGAATTTCCATATAAAATACGAAAGCCCCTTCATTTAAAGGGGCTTTTGGGCATTCTCTGACAGTTGTATAGGTAAGTGTATATAGCTAAGATTTCTTTGTAGGCGCTATTTTTAATGCTTTCTCGCATGTCGTTATTTTTTCCTCAACATGCAATACAAATTTCGGAATAAAGGCCGAGGGGAATGGATAATACGATTGCAAAATCTTTGTGTAATCAGCCAGAGCGGCAGCATAATTTTTTAAAGCGAAATAACATTCTGCACGCTGATAATATGCATTGTCAAGAAAAATCATATCAACCATATCTACGGGCATGACAATGTTAAATAATTTATTTTTAACTAAACATTGTTTGTAACAAGACTCAAAGTAACTGGACACTTGTTGATAAAATTTTTTATCAAGATTGGCCCTAACATATCCTTTATCTGTCTTTTCCATTAATACGCGTCGACCTGTTGCCTTGACAATACCTTCCCTAAGATTTGGATCTTGGGCAAGGCCCATAGTTATAAAAAAATCGTTGAAGGCTTTGTTCAAATGTACTTTTTCTTGTTCTGTATTTCCCAACTTAGCATGACATAAAGCAATATTCGCATTGGAACACATAATGGTTTTACGATCTTCTTTATCTGTATTTATATTTAAAAAGCATTTTAATGCTTCTTGATATTGGCCTAATTTATAAAAGCAAGTACCTTTTTGAACATACAATTTCGGTGCATCTTCGAATCTTCCTAATTTCTGCAAATAATACAAAGCTTTTTCGTACCGAGTTGCCCTGAAATAAAACTTTGCCTTATTTAATATAAGTTTATAAATGTGCGGCTTATGGGGATACTCAATATCAACTTCCTTATCAACTATTAGATGAGCGCCAATATAATGACTAGAATACTGTTCCTTAATCCTCATAGATAGAATATCGCCGCTTTCCATCATATCAATCCAACGCTGCCCATCTCGAAAACTCCCATCGTTACCATCTATTAGATTACATATGCGATCCATATAATACTCACATCTGGTTGAGTCGGAATATGCTTGTTCTGGGGCCAACTTAAGTGCTGTGGTATAGTCAGATATCGCTTTAGCATATTCGTTACATTCTTGATAAGCGCGAGCCCTATTATAATAAGCAGGCGCATAGGTTCTATCCGCTTCAATAGCTCGATCAAAATACGGAATGGCTTTTTCTGGGAAATGCGCTCCGGAAACACCTTCCTCGGGGATATCATTTCTCCCCCAACCAGCGACATAATATCCCATTTCATTTAGAATAGGCGCACTCGGATGTTCAATACAAATACGCCTAAAAAATATAGGGCGCATATTGGGTTTTGTAGGAAATCCACAATTACTAATTTGCAAACTTTGTTTTTCTTCCGCGCTAAACCAATCTTCTTTTTTGATTTCAATTTTCTCTTGTTGAATTTGTTTGTATAATTTCCACAGTTCTCTATACTCTTTAAGAATTTCTTTTTTATCATACTTAGACGACAAATGAGTTAAACGATGATATTGTATTTGGAAACGTACTCTGTTTAACATTTTTCTTCTTTGTTCTGGATTTAACTTAGGGAATAGATCTAAATGTTTCTCATACCAAGCGTATGCTTTTTTATATTCTTTGTTCCAACAGTATCGACGAAAAATTCTCACATAAATTCCATAAAACAAAGTAGGCGGAATAAAAGATTTGTTCCCCTGCCGTAATTGTGTATATTTAGCGCAATCTTTTAATGCTTTTTTCTCTTGATTTAGTAACAAATACACGGAGGCTCTATTGGCATATGCTATAGCGTAATTTGGTAATAATTTAATAGCTTTTGTTAGATGATTTATCGCTTCGTTATAATGTTTTGTATATTCTTCAAAAACCCCTAAATTGTTATGTAAATATGGATCGCGCGGATGTCTGCGAGAATGTTTTATATATGTTTTTAAAAAGATGTCATCATTCGGTTGAATATATGGGTCTTCGTGCTGTTTAGCATAATGTTCCAGTTCTATTAAATTAGCGTACAATGCGCTATATTGCTGGGCATATTTTTCATCTGATTGAATTCTTTGAATTGCTCGTTTTTCCGAACTATCAGGAATAAATCGCTTATCTTTCATACTGACATAATATCCTGCAAAAGGGTGTTCTTCTGATATAACACGAGCTCGATAATAATAAGCAGCTGCATGGTAAGGGTTTAATTTTATAGATTTACCGAGCAATTTCTCTGCCAGCGGAAGAGGGTGTAATTCCTTATCTTGTCTTAATCCTAAAGTTAAAACATACAATCCTAAACCTTTCCCGAAATAATCATCCGCAGTCATAGTCAAACGCGGCATATTTTGTAGTTTATATTCGGGAAATTTTTGTTTTAATTCTTTTTTTAAGTCTTTTTCTAAATCAGAAAAATGCTGATAGCGTTCTTTCGGATTATTCTTTAAGCATTGCTTCAACAAAATATTTTTATCAACAAGTTCTTGGTTTATTGTGACCGAACAGGTATTGAAAAATAGTTGATATAAAACAATTCCGAAGGAATAAATATCGCTTTGCTCTGTTAATTCGGAAGATTCATCATATTCAGGAGGAAAATATCCTTTTGTTCCTCCTTTTTTATTCAATACAGATAGACCAAAATCCGTAATACAGATACTGTTATCAGGCGCCAGCAAAATATTATCCAACTTAATATCTTTATGCACAGCAATACCATGTTTATGCAAATTCTGCATACCCCTACAGAATTCAATCGCCCAGATTAACGCTTGTTTGTACTCTATTTTAGTGCTTTTCAAGACACGTGCGAGGGTTTCGCCTTGTACTGGTTCTTCCAAACTACGGGGTTGTTTTCCAACAAAATCCATCACCAAATATTGTCTTGTCCCGTCTGCAATAAGAGTTTTGGTATATACCACATAGGGGAGGCGCGGTATTTGAAGAGAAGCCATGGCCTCTTTATCAAAATTTCTTAAATTATTATCTTTGCCTTCTTTAATTTCCTGAAAGGTCTTTAATACATAAAACTTATTATCCCGTTTATCTCGGCAGAAAAACACATCTCCCATACCACCTTCGCGGGCTCTGTCGGATATTTCAAAAAATTCAGACAAGATATCCCCGCGCTTCATAAACAAGGGCTGTGATTTTTCTTTTTGTTGTATATATTGAGTTTTAGGCATAATTTACTCTACAAATGATCTCTCGGCAAAGCTCTTCATAATAGTTTTGCTGCGGCGTTGTGCCTTTACTTCTATGTACCATCCTGTCGGCAGCCGCCCTAACAAGGGGTGCTTTGCTCCTTTTAACAATTGCCCTGCAAACAATACCGATCCTTCCCAAAACACTCCGATCCCGGCAATGTCCGATAGCCAAATATCACGCGTTAGCGGTTCAAAACTTTCCGCAAAATCAACATTCAGCTCTCCGGCAGTGCCAATTTGCCTGTCTAATAAATTAAACAACTTATCTTGGGACAAAAACCACAAATTCCCCTCTTGTTCTTTTTTGGGGTGCACCAACCAATCTTGCCTGTTTGCCTGATATTCAAACGTTAACATGTCGCGCGACATAGCCAGGCCATCCGGTTGGCACACATTAATTTGCGGAATATCCAGTGGATCTTCTTCATCTAACCGCCCAATAGCAATTTTAGGGGAACGCAACGCATTCAAGTGATATTCATCTTCTTTGCCACAAGCACAATATACAGATATAACTGTTCCCATAGTTGGATTTGTAGCAGGGGCAATAGTTTCATTAGACATCAGCAAAGCATTAGCTTTTTCAATTTCGCCATTTCGTTTGCATGCTAACGTCAAATAACATTTGTGTAATTCGCAGGGAATTTTCTTATAGCGTTCTTCGTAATATTGCACTAATTCTTGGGGAGTTGTAGCGCTTATTTGTCCGTTATTGGGTTTATGGACAGGATAAATCGGCTTATTCATTATTTCTTGCAAGCGACCATAGCGATATTCCATCACTTCGCGCATGGATTCTTCAGCTTGCTTACACTTGGCACAGGTTCGTCTATGTTCCAAATAAGCATCACCTACAGCCGCTTTTTCAGTTTTAATAAATTCATTTCTTATCAGGAGTAGTCGCTCTTTATCGTATTGAGAACACCCCTTAAATACTTCCGGCAATATGATATGCATTTGATCTCTGCGGCTTATTGCCTGTTTGGGCAAATCCTGCAGTCTTGTTTGCAACGGAGCACGCATAATGGACTGTATAATTGGCTCTTGTAACTCCTCAAATTGACCAGGGAACTTATCAAAAAAAGAACTTATAATTTGTACCAGTTTTTTCTTCTCGCGGCTTGAATTGGTAATATGAGCCGCTTTGTACAGTCTCCCGTATTGTTGTTGCTGGATTTTTTGATCAGACAAAATGTATTTATTACCTAAAATCCGATCCAAACAAGCCCAAAAAGGATATAGTCGTTCTAAGTGCAGTCTTTTGGTTTCATAGGACAAATGTCCGCCTTGAGCCGGCATGCTATTTTGGACTTCTTTGGGCATGTCAGAGGGAGATTTGGCTGCATTTACAACTATAAAGTTGTGAGTGGACAGGAAAAATACTAAAAATTTGTTAAAGGTGCTGCTCGGCAATGACGATAAAAATTCCTTTAACTTTCCTATAAAATCATCCACATTTGTGGTCTCTTGCGGTAATTCCGCATCTACTTCTTCGTTACCTGATTTGCCTTCTCTATCGGGGACATCATCCGAAACAACTCCCGCTTGTGGGCCTTGTTCCCAATCTTCGCCTTTCCCTATCTTGGATACGCAAAAGTCCGCAAACTCTCTTTCATGTTCGCTAATTTCGCCGTATTTACCCCAAAATTCATGCAAGTCGATAGAGCCACTTTGCCATAATTCACAAAACCGGGAAGCCCTTTCATCGCTCTCCTTATTGCATGGGAATACCATCAATGCAACATACTCTAACAGAGCATATTCTGCTTGCTTGCGATCTTCCTGAAAATCTCGTTTTGTGGGTATGGCTAAATTCATAATAATTTCATTGTATCTTATTTCCAATACTAATTGTCAAAAAATGCCAGATTAGCAATATGTTTAGGAATGATACAGATTTAAGGAGGCATTATGACTATAGGTAAAATATCACTTATGCTAACTTGCGTACTGTTATTAGCCAGCTGTGCACATATAAGCGCAAGCCAGCAAAAAGATATGGCAAATTTTGACAACGTATCCTTGATATCCGTATATGACGGAGATACGTTTTACGTAGATATCCCCTCTTGCAATATTGAGGTTTTCTGCAAATATATTTCCGTTCGCGTCAGGAGAGTAGATTGCCCCGAAATGAAAGGCGGAACGGCAGAAACGAAAGCTCGAGCCAAACAAGCCAAGGAATATAGTGAACGCTTCCTTAAAAGCGGTAAAATTCTATTGTACAATTGTGGACGAGATAAGTATTTCCGGCTACTTTGTGATGTCGATGTAAATGGCGAAAGTTTAGGGAAAGAGTTGATTAAAGCTGGACATGCCGTTCTCTATGATGGAGGAACGAAAACCCTGTACTGATTAAAATGATAACAACCGATAAGTCCACGGATTCTTCACATCGCGTTTAAGAGATTCACATTTTAAATAAAAACATCACAATATTAATAAATAAGCGTGAATCACTTTTAAAAAACAAATAAAAAGAATAAATAAAAACTTTTAAAGAATAAAAAAGTAAGAAAAAGAGAATTAAACATGGATAAAAAACGGTAGATGTGATGTTCCTTGAATTTAAATCCGAGTTCTTATATTTATATTTTTGGTGAACTACATTGAATAGATTATACAATCCGTAATTACCCAAACAGGATCAGAACTCTTCTAAAAGGAAACAAATCTGTAGACTGTGTTGGAATGGCAAAGGCCCCTAGGAACTGCTGATTGAAGATCTTAATACCAAGATATAGCGTATCGAGTGGGAGAAAATGGAGCTGTAGTGCGGAAAACGTCTTAAAAACAATTAAAATCGCAGATTCTGCACACTTCAATACTCGTTTTTTCACACTTTTTACGCTAAAAAAGCAAAAGTAGTTGCATTATTTTGTATTTTTTGCTATACTCTTTAATAGAGGAGAAGCTTATGACAACAGAAAACCTCGGCAAGCGGTATGACTTGCAAGATTTACCCGAGTTCATGGTCAAAGAACTGAAACGAGCTCAACAAAACGACCGTGATGAAGTCCTTTTTGACCTCTTAGAAACTCAATTCGAAGGAGCGGCCTCTATCAACGAACTTTGGGTAGCTCTTTATAGAAAAACAGAAAAAGAAATCCAAAGACGTTTAGTAGGTGCTGCCGTACGCAGATTGGTTTTGGCAAAAAGGATCCAACCAATCCCGCACCGGAAAGGATTCTATGCCACGCCAAAGTGGCTAGAAGAAAATCACCACTAAATTTAATAGGGCACGAACTGTTGCAGCAGTCCGCACCCTTTAATACGGAAGCTACTTGTTTCACAAGTCAGTTTCCAAAGAAAGTGGCTTATGAAATATAGCTTACTATATATTAAAGTATATCATTTCCTTCCCACTTTCTCAACCCTTTTAAGGTTCACGCCCTTAAAAGTATAACAAAGTGATAATAAAAATGAAAATTAGTAGTACAAACGGATCTTCATATGTTTTTGAAGGTCCTCTTACACCAGAAAGTATCAAAAACCTTTCTGGCATTTATGCCGTAGTTGATCGGCGTTTTAATGGAGAACGTTATCTGTTAGATGTTGGAGAAAGTGGTGGACTTCAAGACAGAATCCAAAACCACGACAGAAAAGATCAATGGCTAAAAAGCAAGCAAGGTTATATTGAATTTTACGTTCACTATATGCCTTACACCTCGCTAGAAAATCGTTTGCAAGTAGAACACGGAATCCGTGCTTACTATGGGAACGAAAATCTATGTGGTAAACGCTAGCAATCCCGCCCCCAAGTCTAAAACTTGGGGGCATTTTACTTCTATGTTAAAATTTTATAATAATTCCTTGACACCCCTGTCTTTTTAATGGCATAATAATGGCATACAGGAGTGCCAATATATATGCCAATAACATTTCATCCAAATTATCAAATTACAAAGTCTATCCTTGAAAAGCTCTATAAAATAGACCAAATCAAAGAGCAGGTCAAGGGTATGCCATTAACGCCCAAAGTCCTGGCCGGGCTCAAAGAGACATCCCGCATTGTTACCACACATTATTCCACAGTCATTGAGGGTAATCGCTTAACGGAACGGGAAGTGCGTGAAGTATTAAAAGGGCAAGCCATTCAGGGCCGAGAACGGGATGAAAAGGAAGTTAAGGGGTATTTTAATGCTTTGGATGAAGTGGCTGTACTGGCTAAAAAGCATATCGTTACGGAATCAAATATCCAACTCCTACATGGCCTCATTATTGGCAAAAATACACCTACTCAGTACCGCACGGAACAAAACTCGGTAGTAGATGCCCAAACGGGTACGATTGTATATATGCCGCCGGAAGCCAAAGACGTAGGCCCACTAATGACCGGGCTTATAGAGTGGATTAACGAAAGCACCCATACATTGCCTATCCCTATTGTAGCGGCTATTGCCCATTATCAGTTTGTAACTATACACCCCTATTATGATGGAAACGGCAGAACAGCACGTATTTTGACCACGCTTATTCTGCACCAGGGCGGCTATGACTTAAAGGGTATTTATAACCTGGAAGAATACTACTACCAACATTTACAAGATTATTATAATGCGCTTGCGGTTGGGCCCTCACATAACTATTATATGGGTCGCGCCGAGGCCGATATAACCGGCTGGATTGAGTTTTTTGTGTCCGGTATGCTCTATTCGTTCCAAAGCGTACAAAAGCACTTACAGGCACATAGCACCGCAAAAGACCAAAGCAAAAATATTAACGCATTGGATGCACGCCAAAAACAAGCATTGGTACTCTTTGAAAAGAACGAGTTTATCACGTCTAGGGATATAGAAGAATTGTTCCACTTTGCCGGAAGGACGGCTAGACAGCTACTCCAAAAATGGGTACGACAAGGGTTTGTGGTAGTAGCGGATCCTTCCAAAAGAGCACGAAAGTATAAGTTAAACAAATAATTTCCCTGCTTGTTCCCTGTTTGGAATTTTAGGGAATTTGAGAAATTTGTATCGAGTGTTAGTAGGAAAAATCTTTAAAATTTAAAGAAAACTCATCGTTTTTCCCTGTATTTTCCCTGTTTTGCAGGGAATAAAAACGCAAATTCTCGCCTGTTTGTCGCCTGTTTGAAAGTATTTTTCCTCGCTTTATCGTCGCTTTGCAAATTACCAATTCTCGCCGCTTTGTCACCGCTTCAAAATTTATCAAAAAGTACCATTTTCAGCCGCTTTTCTGCCGCTTTGGCAAAACAAAAAAACTAGCACTTTTTGCCGCTTCATTGCCGCTTTGCTAAAAAATTAGAAATGCCATCTTCAACCGCTTTTCTACCGCTTTGGAAAGAAAAAAGCACCATTTTCTGCCTGTTTACTGCCTGTTTGAAAAATTAGCATAGTGCTAGCAAAACTACAACCACCGTAAAAATTTGAACCCCCTTTATGGGGGTTTTAATTTTTGTGGAGGTTCGAGCAATACCAACTGCTTGGTATTGCGTCGAGATTCGAAAGCCGGACCCTTATGCGAGTTTGAGTGCGAGCCGTCCCGGCAAGCACGAAAGGCGAGCATGGGGAGGCGGGGTCGCGAGCGCCGCACGTCAGTAAGGCGACTTGTGACCGAACGTGTCGACTCCGTATTTTAGTTTTAAATTATTAGCATAAATCCCCGTAGAGGTTAACGCCCGACGGGAATTTTTTTATGCGCCACTTATAGCATAAAAATTTGGTGGGTTTTCGTGAATTGTGAAGAATCTTTTGTTTTTATGCTGACGGGACTGGGCAGGAAGTCGTGCACTTGCGATTATTTGTGAAAGATTTGCTCTTGTTCTTGCCAATTCGGTGTGCAAGGAGTAATTATTGCAAGGACTTATTTCCCTGTTTCATATTTGCTTAGAGTATCTTGCAAAAACTGTCTGTATTTGGCAGATTTTTCGGGAATATAAAGTCCAGGGGTTGGATTATCATATAATTCTATTGCCCGTTTATACATAGCGGCGGCTTGCTTTGAATCACGCGGTGTACCAACCCCTTCAAAGTATAGATCTCCCAGTTCAGTCAACACGCCCAAATCTTGTTCTTTTTGGGCAAGCTCTTGAGTAAAAGTAAAACACAATTCCGGAATAAATTGTTTGGGGCGAGGGAGTGCTTGATAATATTCTGTAATTATTTCATACTGTGCTTTTATATCTCCCTGTTGCGCTTTCTGGATAAGGTTCTTCCTTTTAGCCGAAATCTTGTATTGTTTTCCATTTACCTCTAGTGTAACGGGTTGAAAATTTTTCAAAAACAATAAAATACCTGCAAACAGCACAATTAACAGAACAATGTATTTAGACATACAATATCTCCAAATAATATATATTTTGTATTGTACTAAATCAGCACCTTGCTACTCAAACTACACACTCCGTATTTTAGTTTTGAGTTTATAGCATAAATCCCCGTTAGGCATTTTGCCCGACGGGGATTTTTTTGTGCACCACTGATAGTAGGGGAATTTTGGTGGGTTTAGGCGCGTTTTGGTAAATATTCTCGTTTTATGCTGACAAGGCCGGGGAAGAAGTGGCGTACAGGCGAATAAAATGTTTTATAATAGGAATATATCCCCCTTGTAGGAGAAGAATATGCGTAAACTTTTATTAAGTATTGTTATCTTGCTGTCTTTATCTGCGTGTAACAAAGAATCTGCTGATATAGGAATTGTTCCAGAAGATTATGACTTAACCGCCGCTATAGAATCCTTGCCACAAAAAGTACAAACTTTGGAAGAAGCTATCCAAACAGATGATAGAGACTCTATTATCCGTTCTCTAGAACACGATAAAGCGGACCCTAACCAAAAAACCGCAGATGGTGAACCCCTCCTAACTTTAGCTGTCCGAAATGATTCCGCTTTTGCTGTAGAACGGTTATTAGCTGCTGGAGCAAATGTAAATGAATTAGATAAAGAATACGGTATAACAGCTTTAATGGTCGCCAGCCAGGATGGGCATATGGATATTGTGAAAATATTATTAGCAGCTGGTGCTAATACCAATGTGGGCGATAAAACAGATAATTTAACAGCTTTAATGATTGCTAGCCGAAATGGATATACCGATATCGTTAAAGCACTGCTAGCCGCTGGAGCTAATGTTAACGAACGTACACATCGAGGACTCTCCGCCTTAATGAATGCTAGCGAATATGGACATCTTGACATCGTTAAAGCATTATTAGCGGCTAAGGCCGATGTAAATGCGGCTTCATATGGTGGCCAAACATCTTTGATGTTTGCTAGCAATCATGGATATACTGATATCATGGAAACATTATTGAAAGTTGGTGCAAACGTAAACTTGGTAGATAAAAAAGGTTGGACAGCTTTGATGATAGCTAGTCAAGCAGGCCAAGCTGATACCGTTAAGAAATTATTGGCAGCGGGTTCCGATGCAAACCACAAAACCGCGAATGGGAATTGGACAGCTCTAATGTCGGCAAGTCTAAATGGGCATATCGCTGTCGTTAAAATATTATTAGAAGCTGGCGCTAATGTAAATGAAATTGACGAAAAAGAAGGAATAACAGCGTTAATGCTTGCTAGCCAAGATGGGCATACCGAAGTGGTTAAGATATTATTAGCAAATGGGGCTAACGTTAATATTGGAGATAAAAACAACAACATAACGGCTTTAATGATTTCTAGTATGAATGGATATACAGATATTGTTAAGATGTTGTTATCAGCTAAAGCAAATCCAAATATCAAAGATAAGAACGGTAAAACAGCTTTAAAATTCGCGAAAGAAGCCGAAAATGAAGAAATTATCCAACTCCTTAAAAAAGCCGGAGCCGAAGAATAAGCACCGTGCTACCCAAACTAAAAGCACCGTATGAATTTGAAACCCGCCTGGTGCGGGTTTTCGCTATTTTTTCCTCGGTAGATTTAATCTGCTGGGGAATTTAATGTATAATATCGTTGTTATGACAAAAGATAAAAAATTTCTATTTACCCTCCTACTCATTTTATTTGCAGAAACCATTTGGTCCGCCTATTCCCCCTACGATGTACAAGTATGGTGGACTGAATTTTTGACGGCATTCTTTCTGCTTGCGCCGTTTGTCTGCACGTATAAGAAATTTCAATTTTCCAATTTGGCCTATTTTTTGATTTTTCTGTTTTGTTTTCTACAAATTATAGGAGCCCATTATACATTTGAACGCGTTCCATTTGATTATATAACGCAATTCTTCGGCTTTGAGCGCAACCATTACGACCGGCTAGCCCATTTCACCATCGGTCTAAGTGGGTTTCTGGTTAGCGAGTTTTTATGGCGAAAGAAAATTGTTACTTCGTTTAAATGGGCTGCTTTCTTGGGCATTGTGTTTATTATGGCTGTTGCCAACTTTTGGGAACTAGTAGAATGGACGTATGCCGAGGTGGACGGCGGCTCGGCCGGGCTTGCATTTTTGGGGTCGCAAGGTGATATATGGGATGCCCAAAAAGATATGCTGATGGACACCCTGGGCGCTATCGTAGCGTGCGTACTGTTTTGTTTTTACTTCGGACGCAAAAAACGAAATTAGTTTTTTTCATTTTTCCCGGCCTCCAACTTCTTCAAGAACTCCAATATATACGGCAAGTTGGCACCGCTGTAATAAAGAGAATTATGGTTCGGCTTATCCAACACAAAAATTTCTTTCTGCGCAGACGGCGAGAGGTTAAATAAATCTTGCGCATGTTTCCAGGAAATCAACCGATCTTTTTTACTGGTAATGATAAGTAGCGGTTTTGTAAATTTTTCCACGTATTGATACGACGGATATTCATCACGTAGCACCTGTTTGGCAAACGGTACGGGTTTATCACCCACTTCCCGTTTCAAGGAATAAAAAGGCGCCGTTAAGATGAGCCCGTCCGCCTCCCGTAGCGAAGTCAACCCCGCCGCCATCGCCGCGCCAAACGAATAACCATATACCACAATCTTGGGATAGCCTTGCTTTTTTAGAAAATCAAAAGACTGGGCCGCATCAGAGAAAATAACATCTTGCCTAATTTTTCCCGGCACTTTAGCGAAACTGCGGTACTCCATGGCAAGAACCCCATATCCGGCCTGTGTGAGCACTTGTAGTTGCTCGGAAAACGTGGCGATTTGCCCGGCGTTACCGTGCAGAAAAAGCACGGCCGGTTTAGTTTTATCCCCCTGAGCATACCAAAGACGAATCGGGTTACCGTCTTTGGCTGTCAGAGAAATTTCTTGAAACATTTCTGCTTGTGCTTGATGCGGCGGTACATATTTCCTATCGGGAAAAAACAATAAGTTGTTTTGGAACAAAAATAACCCGCTCACATAAACCAATCCGGTCAAACACATCCATACCGCGTTCATATTTGTCTCCTAGTTTTGCCGAGCCATTTCTTTAAGTTTTACGTAATCTACTTTGCCTGTACCCATAAGAGGGATTTCTTCTACTACGCGAATGGTTTTAGGTACGGCCAACTCACTAAGGCCTTTTTCTTTAAAGGCTGCCAATAATGCCGCGCGTTCGGCTGTCGGTTCCGTGGTAAACAGTACCAACTGTTCTCCCTTTTTCTCATCGGGGATATTCACTACTGCGTGCATTTTGTTAGGCCACAGCGCATTGACTTCCGTTTCTACAGCCGTTAAGGAAATCATCTCTCCCGCGATTTTGGCAAAGCGTTTGGCGCGGCCTAAAATAAACACGAAGCCGTCTTCATCCACGCGCACAATGTCGCCGGTATCATACCAACCGCCTTGCGGCGGCTCCAATACACCGGGGTTACTCTCGCGCAGATACCCCGCCATAATGTTGGCTCCTTTCACCCACAATTTACCGCCTTCTTCCACGCCGGGGATTTTTTCCAACTTATATTCAAGGCCCGGTACAAAACGGCCCACACTGCCCCGCTTAAAGTGCATGGGAGTATTGACGGCCATCACGGGTGCGGTTTCGGTAGCACCGTATCCTTCCATGATACGCAAGCCAAACTGATCGTAGTATTTGCGGATGGTTTCTTCTTTTAATTTTTCCGCCCCTACCACAGCTAATTTGACCGAGTACAAATCGTACGGATGCGCCATTTTGGCATACCCGTTAAAGAACGTATCCGTACCAAAGATAATCGTGGCATTGCGGTTGTAAATCATCTCCGGCACAATACGATAGTGCAACGGGGACGGATAACAAAACACCGGAACGCCCGATAATAACGGCATTAAAAGTCCGCCGGTAAGCCCGAACGAATGGAAGATCGGCATGGCATTAAACACGCGGTTTTTTAGGCCAAAATCTAACACACTATGTACTTGAAGCACATTGGCTTGCAGGTTTTCGTGGCTGAGCACTACCCCTTTGGGGGTACCTTCGCTGCCTGATGTAAAAAGCACCACAGCGGGATCTTTGGAACTTACGTTTCCACGCACCATTTTGTAATACCGGCGCGGGAAATAGGACGCCACCCAGCCAATCACTTTATCCCAAAGAGTGATTTCTTTTTTTAAATCTTCTAAATAAATAAGTTTGAGTCCAGCTTTTTTAAGGGCGGCGGCAACGTCCAATAGTCCGCCTTGTTTTAAGAAGATTTTAGACGTAAAAATGGTTTTAATTTGAGCCGTTTTACAACAAGCGAGCATATTCTTTGTACCAATGGAAAAATTGAGCATGCACGGCGTAATATTGAAAGCCCGCATCCCAAAGAATGTCACCACACTAGCCGTCATATTGGGAAGCAAAAACCCCGTTTTTTCACCTGGTTTTTGATATTTGGCGATTTTCTTCCCCAGCACAAATACGGCCGTTAGAAATTGACCAAAATTAAGCGGCTTGCGTGTTACGTCGTTGATAACACGCCGTCTACGCCCGACCAAGTTATACGCATCAATCAAGGAATCAAACAACGTTTCCTGCAAGTTTCCGGCCTCGTATTTCATATTCACCATCAAATCATATAAGCTACGGGCGGCGGCCAAACGGCGTGCCTTGCCGGTGAGTGTGGCATCCACTTTAAGCGTAGTAGGCGCTTGAATCGTAATGGTAATTTTACTGTGCGGGCGCGTTTTAAATTGTGTACCAAAGCGCGAGAAAAGCGAATACTGGCTTCCTTCCAGATATACCGGCAACAGTTGGGCATCGCTTTTGTCGGCAATCATGGCCGGGCCGGGATAAATTTTCATAAGCCCACCGGTCGTGGTAATGCGCCCTTCCGGGAAAATTACCACCCGTTTGCCTAATTTTACTTCCTCAATAATGGACTTCACCGCCATGGGGTTAGTGGGGTCTATTGGGAAATATTTAACGAGATGCAAAAACGGTTTTACCCACCATTTTTGGCTTACGTAGGTATCAATAGCAAAGTACAAATCTTCCGGGATGTACACCCACAACAACACTGCATCTAAAAAGGAAGTATGGTTGGCAATAATAAGCGCGTTTCCTTGCAAATTCTTCCAGTTTTCTTTTCCTTTTATTTTTACATCATACACAAAATTGAGGGCCCGCTTTAAAATCATACGGACAATATGCTGCGGGAGTAGCCCGCAAATATAAATAGCGGCCAAAGCATTCGCAAATGCAATCACACCAAAAACAGCGGGGATCGTAAAGTGCATGGCCAGCAGCCCGGTGCAAAATCCGCTACCCAACACCATAAAAAGCGAATTGATGATGTTATTGGTGGCAATCACGCGAGAGCGGGTACTCCCGGTGGCCAAGGCCTGTAGCATGGCATTAAGCGGAACTATATACAAACCACCGCACACCGAAAAACCGAGTAAATCAAGCGTAATACGTTTACCCGCAAACGTCATTAAAAATGCTTTATAATCTATCGCCTCGGCCGAGGGGATATACCCTGCGGTAGCACAGGCTAAATCGGCCAAAAATACGGTCATGATAATGGCGCTAACCGGCACGTATTTACTGGTGATTTCACCTTTGACTAAAAATTGACACAGTAAAGACCCTAAACCTATTCCGCACGAAAAAAGTGTAAGCAAGAAAGTGAATAGGCCCGGCGTACCGTTCAACACATTGTGCGCCAATGCCGGCATTTGGGCAATCAGCGCTGTACCCAACAACCAAAACCAAGAGATACCCAAAATACACAGAAAAATATTATGATTTTGTTTAGCAAATGCCATATTTTTCCAAGTACTGCGCAGAAAATTCTTATCTATTTTGAGATCCGGATTAGCAGGTTTTTGCGCCGGCAGAAACATACTGGATAGTAATCCCAGCACGGCCACTATCAGCATTAAACCGGGCAAGGAAAATTCATTTATTTTTAGGGAAAAGCTCCCCCATTCAATCTGCGATAGTGTAATAATCAATCCGCCGAAAATCGTACCCTGGAGGATAGAACCATACGTTCCCGCTTCAATAATACCGTTCCCGGCAATAAGCTGTTTTTCATTCAAAATGTCGGGCAAGATACTGTATTTCACAGGTCCAAAAAAAGCCGATTGCGTACCCATTAAAAACAGTACACTTAACAAAAGCGGTACGTTGGTCGTTAAAAACCCAACTCCGGCAAGGACCACAATAATAAGCTCCAACACTTTCGTAGCTTTAATCAGGATATCCTTGCGAAATTTATCGGCCAATTCGCCGGCTAACGCCGAAAATAAAAAGTACGGCAACATAAATAACGCTACCGCCAATGACACAATAATGGCTTTATCTCCATCGGCCATAGTAGTCACTTTGTAGGTAACAAAGGTAACCATAGCCGTACGAAAGAAATTATCATTAAATGAGCCCAAATATTGTGTACAAAACAACGCCAAAAACGAACGATTAAAGAAAGTTTTGAGTAGGGATAACATATTATTTCTCCTCTTGCAATGCGGCAAACCAATTTTTTAAAATTTGTTCCATTTGCGGACGGTCCTTGGCCGGTATTTTTTCCGTCAAACTTTTTACCAATTTGTCATACTGGGGCCAGACCTCGTCAATAAGCGCTTGCCCTTTTTGCGTAATACAGATGATATTTTCCCGGCGGCTTTGCGGATTTGTTTGGCGTGTAATTAAGCCGGCCCGAACCGATTTCTCCACCAGTTTAGTGATGTTACTGGCCGAAACAATCAGGTGTTTGGAAATTTCCACTTGGTTAATGCCTTTTCCTTTGTTTTGGTAGGCAGCCAGCATAAGCAAATTAAATTGCACCAGGGATAAATCATACCGGCTTAAATAGCACCCAACCCGCGTTTGGAGTTTGTTATATATCAAGGCAAACACGTATGCAATATCCTCGTATTTGCGCCCCTTGGAAGGGTCTATGGCATAGTGGCTTAAGTCTAATTTATTTGTTTTCATATAAATAGTTTACAAAGAAACTTTTTATTTGTCAAATATTAGTTGGATTAGCGCAAGAGGTGACAGACGAATTTTATGAAGGCATTTAACCAATCAAAGTTATCTCCCTGATTGGCAATATCTATGTATATTAAAAGCCCCATAAACAACGCATTAGCCGTATGAATAATTCTTTCCGGTGGCAGTGACTATCGTGTGTCAAGCGGAAAAGACGGCTACTTCGCAAAACAGTAAAGAGGATCCTCTGTTCTACGTGTAATGGAATACTTGAAGGGAATTCCGGCCGTTTATTTTCCGGTGCGCCCACGTTGGGTAAACGGTTTTCCGGCGCGGCACAACGGGCAATTGTCGGGGGTATAAGTGTCCACCGTTAAATGTACAAGGGCCTCCGTCCGCACGCCGAAATCAGCCTTGCCGCCGCTGCGGTCCACCAACAACCCCACACCGGCGACCACGCCCCCGTGTTCGCGCACGACCCGCATTACTTCCTGCACGCTACCCCCCGTTGTTACTACGTCTTCCACCACAAGTACCCGCGCTCCTGCCGGAATTTCAAAACCACGTTTGAGTGTCATTTTCCCATCAGCACGCTCGGTAAAAATGGCACGCGTACCCAGTGCTTTGCCGACTTCATGGCTTAGTAATAATCCCCCGGTAACCGGACCCACCACCAATTCTATTTTCTCGTTTTGAAAACGACGGGCAATTTCCCGGCAAAGTTTTTCCGTGTAGAGCGGGTGTTGCAACACATTAAATTTTTCCACATATACTGGACTATGCAAACCACTGGTCAGCAAAAAATGACCGTGTAGTACTGCTTTTGTTTCCTCTAATAAACGTAATACTTCTTGTTCGGTTAGCGCTTCCATACTTTCTCCTATTTTTTAAAATTGATCTCTTGCTCAATAGCCCGGGCGACCGCTTGTGGGTCTGCCGCTTGCGTAATCGGGCGGCCCACTACAATATAATCTGCTCCGTTTTTAATGGCTTGCGCGGGCGTAGTAATACGGCGTTGGTCTTGCGTATCCTCGCCCAGCGGCCGAACGCCCGGCGTGACAATCAAAAAATCATCTCCGCACGCTTGCCGGATACCGGCTGCTTCTTGCGGGGAAGCCACTACGCCGTCCAGTCCCGCTTGTTTAGCCAATTTCGCTAAGGATACTACTTGCTCCGCGACCGAAGTTTTATAATTAAGAACTTCAAATT
This sequence comes from Candidatus Avelusimicrobium intestinale, assembly GCA_902765225.1. Classification (GTDB taxonomy): domain Bacteria; phylum Elusimicrobiota; class Elusimicrobia; order Elusimicrobiales; family Elusimicrobiaceae; genus Avelusimicrobium; species Avelusimicrobium intestinale. Next base: position 255,219 of record CACWYV010000001.1, on the reverse strand, counting down.
CTGTTTCGTCCATGCTGGTTAGCACCGTTACAGCAATCAATTTCGGCGGCGTAATGCCCAATGTCTGCACTTGTTCCTGCATGCTTTGCCGGGCGGCTTGCATCATCTTAAGCCCCCCAGAAGCGTGTACGTTTATCATATCTACTCCCAACCGGGTCAATATCCGCACGGCACGGGAAACCGTATTAGGAATATCTTGCAATTTTAAATCCAAAAAAACTTGTTTTTGATGCTCTTTAAGAAATGCAATTATTTCATTCCCGGCGGCGTAGTAAAGCTCCATGCCGACTTTGTAGTAATGCACCGTCTCTGCGCAAGTCAACACACAACGCCGGGCTTCTTGTAACGTCGGAAAGTCTAATGCAACAATCAATTTGTTTCTGGTCATACTTTCTCCTTCTTTTGAAAATACGGCATACTTTGCTTCCCTTGTGGCAATGCTTGCCCCACAACATCCTGTACACAAGAAACTTTTTCGCGCACGCAGTAATCCTGTAATTCCCGGGTCAGTGTGAGTAGTGTATCGGGTTGATACAAGTTAGCGGTTCCGACGGCTACGGCGCTGGCCCCGGCCATCATCATTTCAACAACGTCTTCCACCCGCTCTACTCCGCCCATACCGATAAGGGGTATGCGTACGTGCTGGGCTACCTGATATACCATACGTACCGCCACCGGGCGCACGGCCGGACCGCTTAAGCCGCCGACCATATTTCCGAGGACGGGCCTATGTGTACGAATATCAATTTTCATACCCAATAAAGTGTTAATGAGCGAAAGCGCATCACTGCCGGCCTCCTCCGCAGCTTGGGCGAGAGCGACTATATCCGTTACATTCGGAGACAATTTTGTAATCACCGGTTTATGCGTGTTGGCTTTGACAGCTTTCACTACTTTCGCCGCAGTTTGCGGATCTGTACCGAACGCAAGCCCGCCTTGTTTAACATTGGGGCAGGAAATATTAATTTCCACCGCGCTCACGCCGTTTACATCTAATGCTTGCGCCACGGCCGCATATTCTTCTATACTATGGCCGTAAATATTGGCGATAACGGGCACATCAAACGTTTGCAGTTTGGGCAAAATATGTTCCAAAAAATACGCACAACCCGGATTTTCCAACCCGATAGCATTTAACATTCCCGAAGGAGTTTCTACCACCCGTTGGCCGCAATTGCCGCAACTGGGTGTTAGCGAAAGTCCTTTCACACACACGGCACCTACTTGTTCCAACGGGACCAAATCGGCAAATTCTATCCCAAAACCAAACGTACCGGAAGCCGCAATCAACGGCGTTTTTAAGTGTAATCCGGCCATATCCGTCTTTAACAATGAACTTACCATTCCGTTACCTCTGAACTCCAAAATACCGGGCCGTCCGTACAAATTTTCATCCGTTTCTCACGTCCTTGGCACGTACACGACAAACACGCTCCCAGCCCGCACGCCATATATTTTTCCAGTGATACTTGACACGCAATCCGGCGTAGCATACATTCGTGTGCCACGGCTTTCATCATGGGGGAAGGACCACACGTATAGATCCGGTCATATCCTTTTAAGAGTAAGCCGGGCAAGACGGCCATAACGGTGCCGCGCGTGCCGCAGGAACCGTCATCTGTCGTCACAAAAGCATGTCCAACAAACGGACGGAATAAATCTTGCCAAAACAGTTCGGTTTCTGTTTTGCCGCCTATCAGCACGTCGGTTTTAGACGATCCCAACCGGGCAGACAAAAACAGTAACGGGGCCAACCCGGTCCCCCCTCCTACAAGCAGCGCCCGTTGAGCCGATAAATCAAACCCCTGCCCGAGCGGACCGAGCACACTGACCTCATTTGTAACGGCTAATGTCGTCAGTACCCGGGTAAAAGGGCCCGTCACCCGGTAAATTATGTCCAACGTGCCACCGTCCACATCTACCGCCGCTACCCCAAAAGGATGGCGCAACAACGAACCGCCCGGTGCAAGCAATTTAATATGTACAAACTGTCCCGGCTGTACTTGCCGGGCAATTTGGGCTGCCCCCAAACGCAACCGGAATGTTTTTTCATCCAACGGTTGTTGCAACAGCACCGGCGCCTTTTCAAGCATTTTGGTCATTACGCTTCACGCTCCCACTCTAAATCCTGCAGCGCCAACACCCGCGGCACCCGGCGGCGCATAGCCCGCAATACTTTTTGTAATCCGCGGGCCGTATCAATGGAAGTTAAGCACGCAATCGCGCGTTCCACACTGGCACGGCGGATTTTAAAACCGTCCTGCGCGGCACTGGATGTATGATTAGGCGTATTGATCACTAAGGCAATACGACCGGCTTTAATATCGTCAACTAAATTATTTTCGCCCTCATTAACTTTCAGTGCCGTCTGTACCGGAATACCTTGTTCTTGCAAATACTCCGCTGTTCCGCTGGTGGCCAAAATAGAGTAACCCAAATCAATAAATCCTTTGGCAATTTGAGCAGCTTCCGGTTTATCGTCATCATTAACGGTCATCAGCACGGTACCGGTTTGCGGAATATGTACGCCGCAAGCCAAAAAGGCTTTATATAAGGCACGGTTATACTGATAATCACACGCCATAACTTCCCCGGTAGATTTCATTTCAGGTCCCAGCACAGCGTCCACATTGGTCATTTTATTAAAACTAAAGACAGGGGCCTTCACCGCATAATAGTTGGGGAACAGTTGCAGCCCCGGCTTATACCCTTGCTGTTTGAGTGAAAAGCCCAACGCACATTTTACCGCTACTTCTACCATAGGCACACCGGTTACTTTACTTAAAAACGGAACGGTACGAGAGGAACGCGGGTTTACTTCAATTACATACACTTCGTCGTCGCGCACAATGTATTGCACGTTCATCATACCTTTGAGATGTAACCCCAGTGCCAGTTTAGTGGTATAATCTATAATTTGCGTGATGACGTGTTCGGTCATATCCCGCGGCGGATAAACGGCGATAGAATCCCCCGAGTGGATGCCTGTTTTTTCAATGTGTTGCATAATACCGGGGAGAAACACTTCTTTCCCGTCGCAAATAGCATCTACTTCCACTTCGTCGCCCATAATATAATGATCCACCAAAACCGGGTGTTCCTCGTTGACTTTAACGGCGTAGGTCATATACCGGGCCAGTTCATCTTCGTGATGCACAATCTCCATCGCCCGCCCCCCCAGCACATACGACGGCCGCACCATAACCGGATAACCAATTTCTTTGGCGGCAGCAAATGCTTCTTGCGTGGTAAAACAAGTTCTCCCTTGCGGCCGCGGAATATGATATTGTGCAAGCAAAGCATCAAAACGGCGGCGATCCTCGGCCTGATCAATGCTGTCCACGCCGGAACCCAAAATAACGACCCCTGCCTTATCCAACGGCTCGGCCAAATTGATAGCCGTTTGCCCACCGAATTGCACCAATACCCCTTCGGGTTTTTCTTTCTCCCATACGTTGAGGACATCTTCCAACGTAAGCGGTTCAAAATAGAGGCGGTCCGAAATATCAAAATCGGTAGATACGGTTTCGGGGTTATTATTGATGATAAGCGTTTCGTAACCCATGGCTTTTAGGGCATGGACACCATGTACGGAACAATAATCAAATTCCACTCCTTGCCCGACCCGGATCGGCCCCGCGCCCAATACGACAACTTTTTTCTTGCCGGATACAGGCACTTCGTCCGGTGCGCTATAAGTGGAATAATAATATCCGGTATCTTGTTTGCGTGTACACGGATAGGTATTGACCACCCGGTAGGCCGGAATAATTTGGTGCTTAAGACGCAACGCGCGGATTTCCGCTTCCGTACGTCCGGTTAAAGCCCCGATTGTTCTATCGGCAAATTGAAATTGTTTGGCTTTTTTTAATAGTTCCGCCGTAAGCGGGTGACTGGTTAATTCCCGCTCCAAATCGGTAATATGGCGAATTTTATCCAAAAACCACGGGTCAATTTGCGTAGCCTCATAAATTTCCGATGTTGAAAACCCGCGCCGCAGCCCCTCCGCAATCGCAAACAAGCGCTCGCTATCCGGCGTAGCGATGGCGGCACGGACTTCCTGATCCGTTTTAGTTTTTAATTCCGGTTGTTCCAAGTGGACACGCCCGATTTCCAGCGAACGAACCGCCTTTAACAAAGCGCTTTCAAAGGAATATTCCAACGCCATCACTTCGCCGGTAGCTTTCATTTGCGGACCCAACGTACGGTCGGCTGTGATAAATTTATCAAACGGCCAACGCGGGAATTTGACCACGGTATAATCTACTTGCGGCTCAAACAACGCGTGCGCCCCCGGGGACATTGGGGTAGCAATTTCATCCAGCCGGTATCCGAGTGCAATTTTAGAGGTTACTTTGGCAATGGGATATCCGGTTGCTTTGGATGCCAGCGCCGACGAACGGCTTACACGCGGATTAACCTCTATCACATAATAGTCGGTAGAACCGGGTTTTAGAGCCAATTGCACGTTACACCCGCCTACCACCCCGAGCGCACGCACAATATTCAACGCGGCTTGGCGCAATAATTCCAACTCGTTGGGACGCAAAGTTTGGGCCGGGGCCACCACAATGGAATCTCCCGTATGAATACCAACCGGATCCACATTTTCCATAGAACAAATAATCAGGTTGTTATCGGCGCCGTCGCGGATGACTTCAAATTCAATTTCTTTCCACCCGGCAATAGAACGTTCTACCAAGCATTGGCCAATCGGGCTGCAATCAAGTCCTTTGGCAAGCATGTCGGTCAGCTCCGCATCATTATGGGCAATGCCGCCACCCGTTCCGCCCAGCGTATATGCCGGACGAATAATCAGCGGATAACCGATTTGCCGGGCAAACTGTAGCGCCTCGTCCGCGTGTGTAACAATTACGCTTTCGGGCACCGGTTGGCCGATTTGTTCCATCGTTTGTTTGAAACATTCCCGGTCTTCCCCTCGGCGGATAGCACTTAAAGGCGTGCCCAGAACGCGCACACTATAGGCCGACAAAACACCTTTCTCTTCCAGCGCCATAGCCATATTAAGCCCAATTTGGCCCCCGAGCGTAGCCAGTAATGCATCCGGCCGTTCTTTTTGAATAACGCGTTCCAAAAAATCAACGGTAATCGGTTCCACATACACGCGGTCTGCAATATGGGTGTCCGTCATGATGGTGGCCGGATTGGAATTGACCAAAACCACTTCCAACCCTTCTTCTTTCAAAGCCCGGCAAGCTTGGGTGCCGGCGTAGTCAAATTCGGCTGCTTGGCCGATAACAATCGGCCCGGATCCAATTACTAACACTTTGCGCACATTACTGATTTTAGGCATGATAAAAAACTCCTTGTGACACATCTATTAATTGCATAAAACTTTTCCGTTTTCCATAACAAACTTCCCCGATAGCATAGTCGCTACGGCTTGGCCTTTGCATTTTTTACCTTCAAAAGGCGTAAATTTTCCGCGCGTGTAGAAATAGTGGCTATCTACCGTCCACTCCCGGTTGAGATCCACCAGTGTTATATCTGCGGCAGCTCCCGGACGGAGCGTTCCGCCGGATAATCCAAACAGTTGGGCCGGTGCGTAACTCATCTTCGTAACAAGTGTGGGCAAATCCATTACCCCGGTATGATACAAATCGGTCAACACAACCCCTAGCGAGGTTTCCAACCCGGTAAAGCCGTTGGGGGCAAACCGAAATTCCACGTCTTTTTCTTCCGGCGCATGCGGGGAATGGTCCGTCACAATTGCATCCAAGGTGCCGTCCAAAATTCCCTCGCGCAAGGCGCGCACATGTTCCGCACTGCGCAAGGGAGGGCTGACTTTGGCGGCCGTATTGAATCCCGCACACGCTTCATCTGTTAGAGTTAAGTGATGAACGGTGGCCTCGGCCGTGACGCGTACCCCTTGTGCTTTAAAATGACGCACGATATCCACTGCGCCTTTGGTAGAAATATGTGCTATGTGGATATGGGCGCCGGTATATTGGGCAATCAGGCAATCCCGCGCTACGGCTATATCTTCCGCCACCGACGCAACGCCGGGAATCCCCAAGTGAGCCGACACAACCCCTTCGTGCATGAAACCTTGGGTATTGAGTTCTTCATCTAGGGAGTGGGAAATAAGCGGTTTATGAATCCCTTTCGCATACTGGGCAGCCAACAAAAACATGCGCGCGGATGAAACGTAATGTCCGTCGTCGGAAAAAGCTATCGCCCCGTGCGCGGCCATATCGCCCATTTCGGCCAACTCTTTGCCTTGACTGCCTTTCGTAATAGCCCCAATCACTTCCACATGAGCCCAGGCTTGCCGGGCCGCCCGCTCTTGAATGCCGGATAAAACAATAGAAGTATCTACCACCGGGTGCGTGTTAGGCATACACGCCACCGTAGTTACGCCTCCATGTGCCGCGGCCTGGGTGCCGGAGACAATATCTTCCTTGGCCTCATATCCCGGTTCGCGTAAATGCGTGTGAACATCTACCAGTCCGGGAATAACCGTTAATCCGGAGGCGTCCACCTCGCGGTCGCACGCGACGTGAATATGCGGAGCCACTTGTGCAATACGGTTGTCTTCCACCAAAATATCCGCCGTCGCGTTAAGTGATTGGCTGGGATCCACCACGTGTCCGTTTTTAATCAAAATTTTCATCTAAATTTTCTCCTTTCAAGGTCAACGCGAGTAGTGCCATACGGATGGCTACACCGTTTTCTACTTGTTGTAAAACGGCCGATTGGCTGTTATAGGCCGTCTCCCAGGCAATTTCCAAGCCGCGGTTGAGAGGCCCGGGATGCAAAATAACCGCCCCGGGTTTGGCCAACTTGAGCCGTTGGTCGGTTATACCAAACAACCGGGCGTATTCCCGCGGAGAGGGAAACATCCCTTTTTGTTGACGCTCCAACTGAATGCGCAGCGCATTGATAACGTAAGCGTCTTTGAGCGCATCCTCTATATGATCGTGTACGGTCACGCCCAACGCGGCCAAATCGTGCGGCAAGAGTGAACCCGGCCCGCACACGTGAATGTCGGCCCCGTATTTCGTCCATAATGCGATATTGGAACGCGCCACACGGCTATGCAAAATATCTCCTACAATGACCATTTTAAGACCGTTAAGGCGCAGGCCTTTTTCACGCAATGTAAACAAATCCAGCAACGCTTGCGTGGGGTGTGCGTGTGCCCCGTCACCGGCGTTAATCACCACCGGGGACAGTTCCCGGGCGGCAAAGGCAGCGGCCCCTTCCACCGGGTGGCGCAAAATAACCGCATCGCAATGCATGGATTGTAAGGTAAGCAGCGTATCGCGAAAACTTTCCCCCTTTAATAAACTAGAGGCAGATGTTGTAAAATTAATAACATCTGCCCCTAGGTATTTACCGGCTAATTCAAAAGAAGTTCTTGTTCGGGTACTCGGTTCGTAAAATAAGTTAATGATGGCTTTTCCCTTCAGATATGAACTTTTCTTAATTTTCTGTTTGAGTCTTTTTTTCATCCGGTCAGCCGTCTGAAAAATAAGGTCTATATCCGCAAGCGTTAAGGCGGAAACATCTAACACATCCTTTCCGTACAGTGAAGTAGTACAGCGCATGGAAGACTCCCTTTTTAAGGCAAGAAAAAATTGCCTAAATTAATTTAGTTTATCAATCTGTGTGCTGGATGTCAATTAAAATTTAATCCGCCCGGTCCCCGCGGCTAACGAGCCGATGATGAGGATCAAAACCGGCAGCCAGGCAGTAAAGTTTCAGCCGGATAGCCGGTCCCTTTTACACGGAATAATAACCGGATTCATAATTTCCGTTCCGCGTTCCCTAAATTTGCTACAATAAATCATCTGGTAATACCTATACAAGGAGAGGAAAAAATGCTTAAAAGCAAATATAATTCCTTAGCCCAACAAGGCTTTACACTCATAGAACTACTGGTAGTTGTTTTAATTATCGGCATACTGGCAACGACAGCCGTGACGCAATATAAAAAATCGGTCAACAAATCCCGCTTTGCGTATTTACAAACGGTTGGCAGTGCGTTCGTCCGAAGCCAAGAAGAATACTTCCTAAATAACGGAGCGTGGAACACAACTAACTTTAAGTTATTTAGTCTCTTGCCCGAGGGCACGTTAAATGCATCCAAGACCAAGCTGACTATGGATGATGTAACGTGTCAGTTCAACGGTAGCGGCAATTTTGAAATTTTGTGTTGCTACCCCGGCCGCAACGATCTTCCCTGTTGGGTATATTCCTACTACACCACGAACGGTGGCTCTGTTTGGAATCGGCACGGAGTCTTTTGCCGCTCGTGCAACACCGCGCACGCAAAATTTTGTAAGTCCGTCGGAGCGACTTATTATACTGCCTCGGGCGACTGTGATTGGTATAAGATCACCATGCTCTAACCCTTTTTTCCCGGCAGAAACAACCCCGGAAACTGATATACTGAAAATGCCCCGATTTCAACACCGGGGCATATTTTATATGTATCAGGGGGTATTTTATGGGAATGACCGGTCAAAAAATCGTGGAGCAAGCCGGGCTTGATATTCAAGAACTCATCCGCCTGCTCAACCAGGCCTTTAGCGACGAATGGTTGGCCTATTATCAATACTGGGCGGGGGCCCAAGTGGCCTGCGGACTGATGGCCAGTTCCTTACGGCCGGAATTGGAAGAACACGCCGCCGAAGAATTGGAGCACGCCCAGAAATTGGCTAAACGTATCATAGAATTGGGCGGCACGCCGGTGCTCAGCCCGGAGGAATGGTACAAACAAAGCACCTGTGGTTATTTGACACCCAAAAACCACGATGCCGCTAACGTGCTAAAACAAAATTTGCAGGGGGAACGTTGTGCCATTGAAGTGTACAATAAACTCCTGAAATACGTGTTTAATAAAGACCTGATTACTTCTCATATCATCCGTCAAATCTTGCAGGATGAAATTGAACACGAGCAGGAATTGGAGGACATCAGCCGGGATTTCCAACTGAAACTTCCCGCTTCTGCCACCTGCCAATGTAAGAAGAAATAAAGGCACTCGTTGACGACTCACACCACCCCGGGCATATGCCCGGGGTGGTGTTTTTAAAAAGTGGAGAGATTCCGTGTCAAGCACGGAATGACATTATTGGGTGCGAAACAACATATTGATGACCGATACCCCCTTGATTTTTTGACCTTTTGTGCCTACACTATGGCTACACCCCTTTAGGAGAAACATCAAAGAAATCTAAATTACATCATCACCCGGTTATAGCGGTTTATTCCGCGGTGCTCCTACGCGCACAACGCGCGCGAAGGATTGACAGCCGCCCTTTATAATGATTTAATACTTTTACGGGGAATCTCTCGTAATTAATTATCGGAGGAATTATGGATATCAAGATTACGGCCAAAAACATTAAACTGACTCCGGCCATCAAAGAATTTATCAACACCCGCGTGGGAAAGATTGAGAATTTTTTTGACAATATCGTTTCTGCGCAAGTTTTTATTTCGGTAGAAAAGAAAATTTATCAAAAAGCAGAAATTGTTTTGCACACCGGCGCCAAAAGCACCATCAGCGCCAGCGCCGTAGAGGATAACCTCTACAAAGCCATTGACGCCGCGGCCGTCAAAGCCGAAGCTCAAGCCAAAAAAATTAAAAACAAAGCCAAAGCACGCAAAACCAGCAAGCGCGCCGTCAAAATGGCTGCTGTGGAACCGTTTACCGATGCCGTGATGATGCCGCAAACGGACGTAAAATTTTCCGTTATCAAGCAAGTGGAAGTTGCTCCCATGAATCCGGAAGATGCCGCCTATGAAATGGAACGGTTAGGTTATTCCTTCTGGATTTTCTTGGATGAAGATTCCAAACAAATTAACCTTATTTTTAAACGGTTGGACGGAACGTACGGTTTAATTCAGCCGGTAAAACGGAAATAGACCGGAGCCCCGATGGAATTTACCAAATCCATTACCGTAGCAGAACTACTCCAGATTAAACGCCTTAATCTGGAGTTGGTCTGCGGCAAACGGTATATCCAGCGCGAGATTACCCTGGGCAGTGTCAACCGCCCCGGGTTGGCGCTAGGAGGGCATTTGGATAATTTCCGGGCGAACTCCGTGCAAGTATTCGGGCGCGGAGAACACGCTTTTTGTTTAAAAGAAAACAAGACCCGCCTGCGGGCCAATGTTTCCAAAATGCTCAGCCAAGGGGATGTGCCGTGCGTCATTATGACGGCGGACTTAATTCCTCCCCCCGCCGTACGCAAGGCCTGCTTAGGGGCAGATGTACCCGTACTTAAAACAGCCATGGAGTCGGCCGCGTTCGTGGCGGAATTTTCCCGCTTTTTAGACGAAAAACTGGCCCCGGTTACCCACGTGCACGGTGTATTGGTGGACGTAAGCGGTATGGGGGTACTCATCCGCGGCGAATCCGGCATCGGCAAAAGCGAGTGCGCCTTGGAACTGATCAAACGCGGGCATATCTTGGTAGCCGACGACGTGGTGGAAATTCAAAAAAGCCGAGGACGGTATTTAATCGGTTCTTGTCCCACCATGCTCAAACACTACATGGAAGTACGCGGGTTGGGAATTTTGGACGTGCCGCTCTTGTTTGGCGTCGGCTCTACGTTGGACGAAACAAAAATAGATATGGAAGTCGTACTGACTTCCCCCTCCAAGCAACCGTTGGACCGGTTGGGGGTAGAACAAAAAACAACCGATATTTTAGGCGTGGAAATTCCCTCGCTCGTATTACCTGTTACGCCGGGACGCAATCTGGCTGTGTTGATAGAAGTCGCCGCTTTGAACCAACAACTCAAGAGCCAGGGTATTTTTTCGGCCAAAGAGTTTAGCCAGAAAATCTTAGATAAAATGAAAAAAGGAAACGGAACTGCCCATGCAAAATGAACGCAAACGCATTTTCATCATTACCGGTATGAGCGGTGCGGGGAAATCGCAAGCGCTCAAAATGTTCGGCGATCTGGGTTTTTACTGCGTGGACAATCTACCGTTGGCTTTATTTGAAAATTTTATTTCTTACGTGCGCCAAAACCCCGACACCAGCAACATTGCCCTGGGAATAGACATACGCGAAGGTTCCAGTTTGCAGCAAATGCCCAAATTGATTAAATCTCTGGCCAAGGCAGATTTTTCCGTTAAAGTCATTTTTCTAAACGCGTCAGACGAGTGCTTAATCCGCCGTTTCTCGGAAACGAAACACAAACATCCCATCCATCAAAAATTAGTAACCGCCATAGACCACGAACGCAAAGTCATGGAACCTATGCTGCGCTTAGCCGATGAAATCATTGATACTTCCAATTTAAAATTGGGTGAATTAAAAGAAAAATTATCGTCTTTGTTATCCCTCAAACGGGCGGGAGAAATGCAAATTTCCGTCATGTCTTTCGGATTTAAATACGGATTACCGAAGGAATGTGATATTGTAATGGATGTGCGTTTTCTGCCCAACCCGTATTATGTTCCCGAATTAAAAGAGAAAAACGGATTGGATCCGGCAGTCCAAAAATATATCATGTCTTTTGACGAATCATATGAATTTGTAGAAAAATTTGCCGATTTAATTAAGTTCCTTCTTCCCAAATATATCAAGGAAGGAAAGAGTTATTTAACCATTGCCATGGGATGCACCGGCGGCAGACACCGCAGCGTATTCATGGCACATAAATTGGCGGAAGACTTAAAAAAACTGAGGTTAAGCGCCTCGGAATTTCATAGAGATATAGGGGTGTAAATATGGTAAAAATCATTCTGGTTGCCCATGGCAACTTGGCCCAAGAAATGTTAAACACGGCCTCGCAGATTATCGGCAAACCGGCCGGAGAAGATTTTGTTACTTTTGCCGTAACAACGATTTCCTCCGTCCAACAGGAAGCCGAAAAACTGCAAAAAGCGTTGGCGGCTTGCCCGGAAGGAGCCGTTGTTTTAACAGATATTTTCGGCGGAAGCGCGACCAACATTTCGCTCACCGCCACGAAAGACTTGCCCAACTGCCACGTAATTACGGGGCTTAATTTGAGCATGCTTTTAACGGCTATCAACAGCCGCAAAAAATTATCCGCCAAAGAATTGGCTGAAAAAATTGAAGCCGACGGAAAACGTGCCGTTATCAATGCGACCGAACTGTTAATTAAGGGGTTGTAATGCCGGTTATTTTTGCACGCGTGGACGATCGTTTAATTCATGGTCAAGTGGTTCAGGCCTGGCTGCCGCAGTTGAATGTGGACGAGGTAATCATTCCTTGCACCAAACGCAATACCCGTTCGCTCAACCGCACACTGCTGCGCCTGAGTCTGCCCTATGAATATGAACTCGTTTTTTTGGATACCAACAAAATCGCACGTTACGCGGCGCAAACAAACCGACGGTTGTTTTTGCTAATGGATTGCTTACAAGATTTTACGGAACTACTGACGGACGGGTTGCAGGTAACCTCTGTCAATATTGGCGGGATGCATTTTAAAGAAGGCGCCCAAAAATTGGCCGACAACGTATTTTTAAACGAGGACGACAAACACCAGTTACGCCTCATCCGTGATTTAGGGGTCGGCATTGAAACGCGTGCCGTACCGAATGCGCCTTCTATATCGTTAAGTGAGGTTTTACATGACGCCTGAACTGTGGAGTTTATGTGTACTGGCTGCTCTGATTGAATTGGACACTACTCACGCCTTTCAATTTACTTTATCGCGCGGTATTATCGCGGGGCCGATATTCGCCTTGCTGACCGGGGACTGGGTGGCCGGTATTCAGGCCGGGATATTTACCGAGTTGCTTTTTTCCGATATCAGCCCACTGGGGACAATTCTGCCCCCCAGTGCTACCGTTTGCTGTGCCGTTACCATTGCCTTGCACGCCTTGGGAATAGAAATGTGTTTTGCCTTTATTTGGGGAGTAATATGTGCTACGTTATTTGCCCAAGCCGAACGATACATGCGTAAACGTCGCGTGCGGCTACTACCCTTGTGGGAACAGCGTATTGTTAAGCGGCCCGATACCATCAACCGGGTGATCTTTTTTGAATTGGCCGCCAGTTTTGTGATGAACCTTGTGTTGATTACGGCTTTTATTTGGGGAGCGGCTAAAGTAATGTTATGGCTGATTCCGCATATCCCTTCACGGGCCTTTTACGCGTGCCGGTTTGCATATATGGCGGTACCGTGGATCGGGCTGGTATCGCTCATTCCCGAGTTTCGGTTAAAAAAGAGGTAATTATGACTTTTGCCCAACACTTGCGCTTTTTTGTGCGTTCCTTCTTTTTACAAACCGGGTGGAATTATTTAAAATTCCAGAACCTGGGGTTATTCTTCGTGATGTGGCCTTTCTTGAAACACCTGTACAAAAAGGATACGGATGCGATTCCGTCCGTAACGGAGCGGTATTTGTCCTCTTTTAACACACAGCCCGTGTTGGCCGCATTCTGCTTTGGAGCCTTGGCGCGCGAGGAAGAATACATCGCCCAGACCAAAAACCTCACGGAATTTAACGCGGAAATTAACAATTGGCTTTCTATTAAACGCGGGCTTTCCATTACTACGGCTTCCATCGGCGACCGGCTTTTTTGGGGTTCCCTCAAACCGTTGACTTTACTTCTGGCTCTGTTAATTTGGCTGTTGGTGGGAATTCCTTTCTTCGGCGATCAAACCGTAGCGCAGCAACCGCCTTTATGGTACGTTTGTTGGGGCATGCTGGCTCCCTTTGTGGCCTTCAATGCTATTGCATTGCCCGTTAAATGGCAAGGCATCCGAATCAGTTATGAATCTGACGGAAATGCGTCTTTCGGCCTGACTAAATTTGATTGGAACCGCACTATTTATTATGCCAAGATAATCGGAATGTTTTTCACTATCGGCATGATTGTGTTAGGGTTGATTTTCTACCTGAAAGGATTAAATGCGTGTGATTTACAATTTATTACGCGGTCCGTTATTGTGTTATTCTTTGTATGTATCAGTTTCATAACGCGCCGTCTGCGTATCCCTAATATGTATTTGTATTTGGCAGCCGTTGTGATCTTTAATATTGTGTGTTATCTATAGGGGAAACCATGGTTAGGCAACCGGTAAAAATTATCAACCAACTGGGGTTACATGCCCGTCCGGCCGCGCTGATTGCACAAACAGCCGGCACTTTCTCCTGTGAGATTCACTTAATCAAAGACGATGTCAGCGTGGATGCGAAAAGCATTATGGGGGTTATGATGCTGGCCGCCGAACACGGCTCCACCCTGCAACTGACCGCAGACGGAGTGGATGAAAACGAGGCCGTTGCTGCCATTAAGGCCTTATTTGACAACAAATTTAATGAGGAGTTTTAGATGCTTGTTTTAAAAGGAATCGCCGCCAGCCCCGGAGTATCCATCGGTCCGGCCGTTCTGCTGCCCGGTGAAAATTTCGCGCTTTCCCGCCAGTATGTGGACGCCAACGAAATCCCTACCGAAACACAAAAATTTCAAACCGCCATGCAAAAAACATTGGCGGAATTGGACGTCTGTGAACACAAAGTATTAAACACGTTGGGCGCAGAATATGCCAGTTTGATGTCTACCCATAAACTCATCCTGCAGGACCCGGCTTTTCATACGGCTATCTCCCAAAAAATTAAGAACGAGCATTTATCTGCCCAGGCGGCTATTTTATTTACTTTGCAAGAATTGGCCGCTTCTTTCCATAAGATAGAGGATCCTTTTTTTAAAGAGCGTCGCAACGATTTGTTTGATGTAGGCAAGCGACTAGCTAACAACTTAACAGATAACAAAAATAATTTTTTATCCTCGGTGCAAAAACCGTCCTTATTGGTGGCCCACAATTTGTATCCTTCCGACACTATTAACTTACAGGAACATAAAATTTTAGGGTTTTGCACGGATGTAGGCGGTAAAACCAGCCACACGGCCCTGTTGGCACAAAGTTTAAATATTCCGGCCGTTGTTGGCCTGTCCACCGCGTCCAAAGACGTTCACCCGGGAGATACACTTATCATAGACGGTGAAAACGGCCTATTAGTTATTAACCCGGACCGGTATACCTTATCTAATTATCGCAAGATTCAGCGGGAACTTAAAAAGACGGAAGCCCTTTTAAAAACAATCAATCACTTACCGACTATCACGCAGGACGGCCGCGCCATTAAACTGTTTGTGAATTTTGACCCGCGTACCGATTCCAAAGAAAACAAACGCCTTATTACCGACGGCCTTGGCCTTTTACGTACGGAATTTATTTTTATGGGTACGCCCGTTCCGCCAACGGAAGAAGAACAATATAAGATTTATCTGGCCACCGCCAAACGTTTTGATATGCGGCCGGTATCTATCCGCTTGGCTGACCTGGGTGCTGACAAAAAACCGGACTTCCCGTTGGATGAATTTGACCAAGATGAAAACCCTTTTATGGGCTGCCGCGGAATACGGTTGTGGCTGAAAAATCCGGAATTGTTACGCACGCAACTGCGCGCCATTGTCCGCACCGCGTGCGAAGTGCCTGCCCAAATCCGTATCATTATCCCGATGGTATCCGCTGTAGAAGAAGTACGCCACGTACGTCGGGCTTTTGACGAAATTTTAGCCCAATTCGCCGCAGAAGGGAAAACCCCCGTCAACAAGATTGCCTTAGGCGCCATGATTGAAGTGCCTTCCGCGGCTATTGCTTTGGACGGTATGATTGGGGAACTGGACTTTATTTCTATCGGTACGAATGATTTAATACAGTATCTGGTGGCGGTGGACCGCGTCAACCAAGAAGTGGCCCACATGTATGACCCTTGTCATCCGGCGGTAGCACGCACGTTGAATTTAATTATTCAAACGGCCCACAAAAAAAACAAAGAGGTAAGCGTCTGCGGAGAAATTGCCTCCGATACCAAAATGCTCCCCTTGCTGTTGGGGTTAAATGTGGATGCACTTTCCGTTACGCCGCGGATGTTCTTACGCGTAAAAAACAATATCCGCAATATCAATTTTGAGCATTGCTCGGACCTGGCGCAAGCGGCACTTCTCATGGGAAGTTCCGATGAAATCCGCCAATTAATAGAACAAAACAACCAAGATGAAAATACGTAATTTTTCCATTGTAGCCCATATTGACCACGGTAAGACTACTTTATCCGACCGGATTTTAGAGGATACCGGCACCGTACCTAAGCGAAAAATGCAGGCCCAACTGTTGGACGGGATGGACCTGGAACGTGAGCGCGGCATTACCATTAAAGCCAAAGCCGTGCGCATTGCATATAAAGATTATATTTTAAATTTAATTGATACCCCCGGACATGTAGATTTTTCGTATGAGGTAGCCCGCTCGCTCCGTGCGTGCGAAGGGGTCCTTTTACTGGTAGATGCTTCGCAAGGGGTGGAGGCCCAAACGGTGGCCCATGCCCACCTGGCACAAAGTTTAGGGTTAAAAATAATCCCCGTGATGAACAAAGTGGATTTATCGCAATCCGACGCAGATGCATCCGAAGAACAATTGTGGGATATTTTACGCGAACCGATAGAGGCCGAGCGCGTCAGTGCCAAAACAGGGGCCGGCATTGAACATTTGTTAGACCGTATTATTCAGGACATCCCCGAACCGCAAGGGAAAACAGACGCTCCGTTGCGCGCGTTAATTTTTGATTCGTATTACGACCCGTTCCGCGGGGTAGTGATGTACATCCGTCTGGTGGACGGCAGCATTAAACCGGGGCAAACCATTCAATTTATGTCTTCCGGCGCAACGTACAAAACCGAAGAAATCGGTTTCATGACCCCCAAACAACTCCACAAGTGCGACCAACTCTCCGCCGGAGAAGTGGGCTATCTGGTGGCCGGCATTAAAGACATTCACCAAGTAAAAGTGGGCGATACAGTTACACTGGCCGAGCGCCCCGCACAAGAAGCACTCCCCGGCTATGCGGATGCAAAACCGGTGGTGTTTGCTTCCATCTTCCCTGTGGAAACAACCGATTTTCCGCTTTTGCGCAAAGCCCTTGAAAAATTAAATCTCTCCGATTCTTCTTTCCATTACCAGAGCGAAACCTCCAAAGCGTTAGGTTTTGGTTTCCGCTTGGGATTTATGGGAATTTTACATATTGAAATTGTAAAAGAACGGTTAGAACGGGAATTTAATTTATCCTTAATTGCCACCAGCCCCAACGTGGTATATCACGTAAAATTTACGTCGCGCAAGTCGCACCCGCAAGAACTGGCCGCCTTGCCGGACGCACCGGACGACCCCGGGTATAAGATTATTGATAACCCTGCCAACTTTCCGCCGCACGGGGATATTATTGATATCAAAGAACCGGTTATCCACATTACGATTGTAACCCCTGTGGAATTTATGGACGGCGTAATGACCTTGTTAAAAGAAAAACGCGGCACGTTTATGAACATGGACCACTTATCCAACCAACGCGTGATTATTAAATACGAAATGCCAATGGGCGAAATGGTCATTGATTTTTACAACAAATTAAAATCGGTCTCCAAAGGGTATGCCTCATTTGACTATGAAGTAGCCGGCTTCCGCAGCTCTGATGTAGTGCTCATGGAGATTTTACTGCACGGTTCGCCGGTGGATGCGCTCTCCGTAGTGGTACACAAAGACAAAGCGCAAACCATGGGCCGCGCGTTATGCGCCAAATTAAAAGAGTTAATCGGCCGCCAACAATTTGAAGTAGCCGTACAAGCCGCCGTTAACGGAAAAGTAATCGCGCGCGAAACAATCCCCGCTTTCCGCAAAGACGTAATTGCCAAGTGTTACGGCGGCGATATTACCCGCAAACGCAAACTGTTGGAAAAACAAAAAGAAGGGAAAAAACGCATGAAATCCATTGGCAGTTTAAACATTCCGCAAGAAGCGTTTGTGGCCATGTTAAAAATTGACGAAGAATAGCAATTGCGGTTTTGTTAAATTAACTTGCCCCTGTACAGAACGTACAGGGGCTTTTGGTTGGTCCTGTTTACCATTTGTAGGTAAACACGAAAGACAGATAACTATGGTTTGCCGTTTTTCCTACTATATCTCCGCCCACATCGGCGGCTAACAGGCCGTCATCATACCGGAAGGCATTGTACCGTGCTTCCAGGCCCCACGAACGGGAGTCGCCCGCAGGAAATTCCACCCCAAGCCCGGCATACCAACCGAAGGAAGCATCATAATCGTAATCTTCCGTTTCGCAAGGGTAATCATCCCACCGGTATTTTATTTCCCCTTCCGATAGCACTAACCCCGCCCCGAAAGGGATGTAAAAACGCACGTAGGAATTTGGGTTTAAATTAACCCGGCCGGCCGCCATCAGTTGCAAAGTATGCATCTCAAAGTCTGTTTCAAAAGTATGCCAATGATGTCGGCCTTCCAGGTATTCCAGTGTATCGCTGCCTTGAAATCCGGCGTAGTGAACATCTACACCCAACCCCAAAAACGGGGTAGGGAAATAAAGATACGACAGCCCCATCTCCCCGCCGATATTTCCCCACGAAATACGTTTCCCATCCAGTTCCATCCCGGATTTTTCCAACGCGGTGCCAACCC
Organism: Candidatus Avelusimicrobium intestinale; assembly: GCA_902765225.1. GTDB lineage: Bacteria > Elusimicrobiota > Elusimicrobia > Elusimicrobiales > Elusimicrobiaceae > Avelusimicrobium > Avelusimicrobium intestinale. The sequence continues at coordinate 236,725 of CACWYV010000001.1, read as the reverse complement.
CGCCGTAAACAGTAACTAAACTCTGGCCGCTGTAAATGCCTTGGGAAAAACCTTTAACGGGAAAGAGAAAAATCCCCAGCACAAACAACAGACTAATCACTTTTTTCATAGGTGCTCCTTGGTGTATGCTTGCCCGGCACACATCTGTTTTAAAGACAGGCCCTGTATCTTTTGCCCGCCTGCTACTTGTAAAACCCCGCGCAGAAAACTTTTATTGCATACTGACCACCCATAGCAAGATCCGCCGGGGAGACCCCGCCCTCTTATTAAATTTGCTATACTGAAGATGTTGTAATGAAGCACTAATTTTATTACTGTTTTTGGAACCCTTGTAGAAAGGGGGCATCGCCCGTAGGCGATACCATTCGCGCCAAAAACAGCTGCTTTAGCAATTTATCTGCGAGGTACTACCGCGGATAATTTGCGGATTGTTTGCGTTGCCTTTGTGCAACGCAAACGGCGGCTGTTTGTTGGGAAGCGCGCGAATGGTCTTCCTACAAATAGCCGCCTCTTTGTTGGCAGGGCATATTTGCTTTTCAACAGGGTTCAGGGAGAAATATGTATGAAAAGCAACCCAACGATTAAAATTTTGATAGGGTACCATAAACCTTCTGTATTATTTAAAAGTAATCTGTTGGTTCCCGTTCAGGGAGGTCGCGCTATCGCCGAACAAGCAAGCAAAGATGGTACCTTACAAGAATCAGCTTTGCGATGGCTGCTAAACAATACAATTGGAGACGACTCTGGGGAGAATATGTCTGTTGCCAATAGATATATTAATGAGATGTCTATAATTTATTGGGGCTGGAAAAATTATCAGAAATTGAACAATCCCGATTATATGGGATTTATGCAATATGCCAAACATATGGTAATAAATCCATATATGGAGATTCCTGCTCGCCCTTGGTTACCGCACGCTGAAATGTACATTTGCGATGTTGATTGGTACAAAAAACAGGAAAATTTATCTGAAAAATGGCTAAAAGCAGGCATGCGTGGTTACGATATTATTTGTCCCGAATCGTATGATGTTGCATATACAGGTTCGGCAAACTGTAAACTTCGTTTGGAAGTATTGGCCCCAGGGTACGGAGGGCAGGTATTTAATATTATGTCCCAGTATATACGGAAACACCAACCGGAGATGATTCCATATTTAAAAGAATTAGAAACAGGATCTGTACATTACCCGTTAAATTGTTTCATTATGAAAAAAGACTTGTTTTTCTCCTATTGCAATTTTGTCTTTGATGTATTGAAAGCCGTAATGAAAAAGACTGATTTCTCTCAAGCAAATATCCGGCAGCAACGCGCTCCTGCATATTTAAGCGAACTTTTAACTTCTATGTTTATTCGCAGTTGTGATAAAAAGTACCGGATTAAAAAATGCAAAACGGTCGTTTTAGTTCCTCCTGCATCCGCTACTAAGCCCATTCCCAGAGAATTAAAAGATGCTCTTTTTTACCAAAATTTAAAGTGGCAATATTTACGATGCCGTTTGTTAGCTCATTTGACATGGGGAAAAAAGAAACAACATTATGTGTACAAAAAAAATCAGCTGCGCCAACGCGTACGGTGCGTGAATGCATGGATAAAATAGTACAGCATCAACTTTTATAAAAAGCAACTCTCCCTACCACGCCGTATTCTATTAAATTTGCTATACTGAGAATGTTGTAATTTCTGTAAATTGATTAAAAGAATACCATCGCACAACTCAAAAACGCCCGGCCTAAAATAGACCGGGCGTTTCATACATTTTCTCAAACAATCTTACTTATCTACCACTTCGGCTTCCACAACGTCTTCTTTTGTGCCGTTGTTACCCGCATTGGCTTGCGCCTGACCGGCTCCCGGTTGAGCACCGGCTTGGGCTTGTTGTTTGGCTTGAGCATCTTTGTACATCGCTTCGCCTAACTTCTGCCCGGCGGTCAGAGCCGCATCCGTGGCGGATTTAATCTTGGCGGCATCATCAGTTTTGAGTGCGTCGCGCAAGTCGTTAAGTGCCTGATCAATCTTGCCGCGTTCCTCTTGGCTGACTTTATCGCCATATTCTTTCAGTGCTTTTTCCGTCTGATAGAGCACACTGTCGCCTTGGTTTTTGGCTTCAATAACTTCTTTGTGTTTTTTGTCTTCCTCAGCGAATTTTTCGGCATCTTTGACGAACTTTTCCACTTCACTGTCGCTCAGTTTATTGGGCGAACTGATGGTGATGTGTTGTTCCTTTTGCGTACCCAAGTCTTTGGCGGATACGTTCAAAATACCGTTCGCATCAATATCAAACGTTACTTCAATTTGCGGCACACCGCGCGGAGCGGGCGGGATACCGTCCAAGTCAAACTTGCCAAGCGGCACGTTATCTTTAGCCATCGGGCGTTCACCCTGCAAGACGTTAATCGTCACCGCGGGCTGGTTGTCCGACGCGGTAGAGAAAATTTGTGTTTTCTTTACCGGGATCGTCGTGTTGCGTTCAATAAGCCGCGTGCACACACCGCCCAATGTTTCCAAACCCAAAGAAAGCGGCGTAACATCCAACAGCAATACGTCTTTGACTTCGCCCGTTAAAATACCGGCTTGTACAGATGCACCGATTGCCACGCATTCCATCGGGTCAATACCGCGTTCAATTTTCTTGCCAACGAGGTCTTCCACGTATTTTTGCACAATCGGCATACGGGTCGGACCACCGACCAAAATAATACGGTCAATTTGCGAGGCCGACAATTTAGCATCCGAAAGAGCCTGATTAACGGATTTGCCGCACCGTTTGACAATGTCATCTACCAAACTTTCCAGTTTAGCGCGGGAAAGTTTTAATTCCAAGTGTTTCGGGCCGTCGGCTCCGGCGGAAATAAACGGCAAGTTGATGTCCGTTTCCATGGTGGTAGAAAGTTCAATTTTGGCTTTTTCGGCCGCGTCTTTGAGACGTTGGGCAGCTTGTTTGTCTTTGGACAAATCAATACCCGTTTGTTTACGGAATTCATCTACCATCCAGTTGATGACAGCATTATCCATATCGGTACCGCCCAGTTGCGTGTCGCCGGAAGTGGAAAGCACATCAAACGTTCCTTCCGCACCCATTTCCATAATGGTTACATCCAACGTTCCGCCGCCGAGGTCAAACACCAATACTTTTTGTTCTTTGCCGGTTTTATCAATACCAAAAGCAAGCGCGGCGGCCGTCGGTTCGTTAACCAAGCGGACAACCTCTAGCCCGGCAATACGGCCCGCGTCTTTAGTAGCTTGGCGTTGGTTGTCGTTGAAATAAGCCGGAACAGTGATGACCGCTTTTTCTACTTTATCGCCCAGGAAGGCCTCGGCATCTTTTTTGACTTTTTGCAAAACAAAAGCCGAAAGTTGCTGCGGTGTAAATTCCTGTCCGCGCAAGTTGTATTTAAAGTTTTCCCCCATTTTGCGTTTGAAGGCGGTAACCGTCCCTTCCGGGTTGGCAATCGCTTGGCGGCGGGCCGGCTCACCAACAAGCCGTTGACCGTCTTTGGTAAACGCTACATAAGACGGAAACGCTTTCCCGCCGATAGAACTTCCTTCCGCAGACGGAATAATGGTTCCTCTGCCTCCTTCCATCACAGCCGCTGCCGTGTTGGAAGTTCCTAAGTCAATACCAATAATTTTTGCCATACTATTATCTCCTTGTGATAAATTCTTGCGGACAAAGCCGCTTTTGAAATTTTTATGCTTCTGTATGTTGACCGACAATCACCCGCGCCGGACGCAGGACTTTGCCGTTTAACATGAACCCCATTTGTACTTCTTGCAAAACAAGTCCGTCTTGTTTTTCTTCTGCCGGAATCATGGCCACAACCTCTTGAGTAGCCGGATCATACGGCTTATTCAAAACGTCCATCCGTTCAATGCCTTCTGCCCGGAATGCTTTTTCCATTTCGTTTACAATCATCCGGATACCGCTCACTACATTTTTTAACTCATCGGAAGTCTCTTTTGAAGTCTCTTTTTTGTTTAGTTCTTCCCGTTGCTTGAGCAAAATTTCATAAGACGGTAATAACTTTTCGGCCAGTTCTTTTTTCCCGTAGGAAATAAAGGCCGCTTTTTCCCGTTCGGTCCGTTTGCGGAAATTTTCAAAATCCGCACTTAAACGTACAAATTGTTCGTAATAATCGGGCCGGGCCGGTTCTGCCGAAATCACTTCTGCCGATTCTTGCGTTTCGGACGCACACGGTTTTTCCGTGTCTTGTTGTGCGGGCTTGGCGCCCTTGGTTGTTTGCTGATGGTGTTTACTCATAATCATCCTCTTCGCCGGGCAAGGGCAGAGCCGTCCAATGTTGCAAGGTGCTTTCTAATAACCCACCGATAAAATGCACCAGCGACATCACCCGCGTATATTCCATATGCTTCGGCCCGATAATGCCCAACATCCCCACAGTTTTATCCCCCACTCGGCATGCCGTAGAAACAATACTTAAGTTCTTTAATTCTTTCAGTTCGTTCTCGCTGCCGATACTTACATTAATTTTTTGGTTGGATTTCTCCATCCCGGTCATTTTCTCGCTTAACAACGAAGAAAAACGGTCGCGCTCTTCCACAACGCGCATCATCTGTTTTAAATCCTCAAAATCATCTTCCGACGTGTTCTCCAATAATTGGCCAAAACCCTCTACATACAATTCGTTGTCGGCTTGTGGGCGCTCCATATCTTTTAGAACTTGGGTAGCCAGGTCGGCCATGCCGGCAATCTCGCGGTGGCCGGAGTGAACGTGTTGCCACAAAATTTGACGGGCTTGCGCCAATGTATGGCCCTCTATTTCTTCGTTAATAAAACGGCTTAACACACGCAAGCGTACCGGATTGACTATATAATTTGTACGCACCGGCCAATGGCGCACCGCTCCCGATTGTGTAACCAACACCGCCAACACAGCCCCGGGAGCCAGGGGAATAAAATCAAGCCGCTGCACGCGTTGTTCTTGCACGTTGGATGTATATACAAACCCCGCCGCGCCGGAAAGCATCGCCAGCAGCCGCGACGTTTGCACCATCATATTATCCACTTCGTTGACACGGGCATCATATGCTTCTTCAATGCGTTGGCGTTCCCGCGCGGCCATTTTTTGCACGTTGGCCAAATAGTCCACATAATAGCGGTATGCTTTATCGGTAGGGATACGCCCGCCGGATGTATGCGGTTGATAGAGGAAACCTTCTTCTTCCAGTTCCGCCATAATGTTGCGGATCGTAGCACTGGAAACATCCGGCAACGCCTCGGACGCAATCATCTGCGAGCCGACCGGGCGGCGTGTTTCCACATATTGCTGAACAACCCAGCGCAAAATTTTTTCCTTACGTGCTTTGGCAACTTCCGGTTTTAAAATTCTCATAAGAATATGTGGCGGTGTAGTCCTTTATTTTAGCACTCGCTTTTACCCTCTGCTAAAATTATATGCAATTATTTTATTTTTGTCAACCCCCTTTTTTGAGTGCTAATTTTGAAAAGAGTTCCCCGGGCGAAAAACGGGGACAAACAAAAAGCCCGCCGTTTCCGGCGGGCCTTTTGCACAAGATTTTATGCCTTACTACGGCAAGAAAACATACTCACGTATACGGGCACTTTCGTAATCCATAGTTCCCTTTAAAATTTTTTCGCAATAACTGCCGGGGGTACCTTGAAAGGGAACGTTACCTCTTTTCAGTTCGGCACAAACAAAGTGATCTCCTCTGTTTCTTTCCCCACGGGTTGCCGGTCCAGTGTCAATGCCCAGTTCAAACCCGGCCCCTTTGTATGGCCCGGTCAACCGACCCGCTTCCAAAATTACGGCTGGGGTCCCATCCGTAGTATTGGGACCACGCAGTATCTGAAAGGACCATTCATTATTTGACATAGTGTCTGTGACGGATGAAGAACTATCCCACTTTGTCGTTCCGGTAAAAGGGAGATCTACATTTAAGTGATTAAATTTAGCAGCATATTCCCGGTTCTGCAAAAAATAGGAGTGTTGCGCTTCCGCAAGGGCCAAAAGTATTTGCCGCGCTTGCGCGGCACGGGCCCGCTCTATGGAACGCTGGTATTGTGGCAGGGCAATAGAAGCCAAAATGCCAATAATAAGAACCACTACTAACATTTCAATTAACGTGAAACCTTTTTTCATAAACCGCTCCTTTTGTGACCTTTCCTTTTATTATACCAGATTTTCTTGGAAAAATTCCCCTTCTTACCCCTTTGTAAACCGCTTGCACATTTCCTTCGGGTTTTTATTATAATATAGGTAACGTTGTACCATATTTAACTAAAGGAGAGAACACATGTGGTATGGAATCGGATCCTTACGCTGTTTTGAACAATACGCGTTGTTCGGCGTATTACTCATTGCCGTGTTGGGATTATTGTATGCATTGTTTTTGCGTAAGCAAGTTATGAGTGAAAACACCGGCACCCCGGAAATGTTGAAAGTGTGGAGTGCTATTCAGGAAGGCGCTAACGCCTACCTTAAACGGCAACTGAAAACTATTTTGCCGCTAATCGGATTATTGACCGTCTGCTTATTTTTATCCGTTTATATTGTTCCCGTCTCGCAAGACTCTATGGAACGTTTTGCGGGCCTGTCTCCGGAAAAAGTCAAACTGATTGCCGCATTTGGTCGTGCGGGTGCGTTTGTACTGGGGGCCGTGTTTTCATTACTCGTTGGGCAACTGGGGATGCGTATCGCGGTAGATGCCAACGTACGCGTGGCAGCGGCTTCTAAACGCAGTTTTGGTGATGCGTTGCGTATTGCGTACCGCGCCGGTACCGTAACGGGTATGCTGACCGACGGGCTTGGCTTATTCGGCGGAACGATTATTTTTATCATCTTTGGTATTGCCGCGCCGGATGCGTTACTCGGTTTCGGTTTTGGCGGTACGTTACTGGCCTTATTTATGCGCGTAGGCGGTGGTATTTACACGAAAGCAGCCGACGTAGGAGCCGACTTGGTAGGCAAAGTGGAAGCCGGCATCCCGGAGGATGACCCGCGTAATCCTGCCGTCGTAGCCGACTTGGTAGGTGACAACGTGGGCGATTGCGCCGGTATGGCTGCCGATATTTTTGAATCGTACGAGGTAACTATTGTATCGGGCTTGATTTTGGGTATTGCTTTGTGGCGTATTACGGGCCACCACGAGTGGATTGTTTATCCGCTGCTCGTGCGCGGAATCGGCGTATTGTGTTCCATCATTGGTACGTACGCCGTAAAAGATTCCAAACGCTCTGCCGGAAATGCCATGAAGGCCATCTTCAAAGGATATTCCATTTCCGCAGCGATTTCCGTCGCTATTTTTGGCGTATTGGCGTATTTCTACATGGCGGATGTTCCCGGCGGCTGGTGGCGGCCGTTTGCGGCAACGACTATCGGCATTTTGTTGGCCATCTCCATTGACCGCCTGACCGAATATTTTACGGGCACGGAAGGAAAACCCGTCCAGGAAATTAAAAAAGCTACGGCCACCGGATCGGCTACGACGATTTTGTCGGGTATTGCCGTCGGGTTTGAATCGGCTGTGTGGACAACGTTAGTTATTGCAGCTTCCATTTTCCTGTCGGTGTTGGTGTTCGGCACAATTGACGGCTTATCCCCGGTAGAAAAATTTAATTTCATCCTCTACGGGGTAGCCATGACGGGTATCGGTATGTTGACGCTGACCGGCAATAACGTGGCCATGGATTCCTTTGGCCCGATTGCTGACAATGCTAACGGCATCGGCGAGATGAGTTGGCACGGCCAGAATGATGAGGAAACCAAAAAGGCCCGCCAAATCATGGCCGATTTGGACGGCGTAGGAAACACCACCAAAGCCATTACCAAAGGGGTGGCGATCGGATCGGCGGTTATCGCGGCCGTATCTTTGTTTGCTTCGTACATGGTGGATGTAAGTAACGTTCAACGGTTGTTAAACGACGCATGGGCCGCCGCCGGAGACGGCAGAGTGTTGGAGTTGTTGTCCAACGTGGGTATTGTGGTTTCCAACCCTGTCGTATTTGTGGGGATGCTCATCGGCGGAGCTCTCCCTTGGCTGTTCTCTTCCTTTGCGATTAACGCCGTCAGCCGCGCGGCAGCTCTTATCGTACAAGAAGTACGCCGCCAATTCAAAGGAGGCGTGCTGGAAGGAAAAGCCAAGCCGGATTATACGCGTGCCGTCAACATTTCCACCGTAGCCGCCCAAAAAGAATTGGTCATCTTGGCCTTACTGGGGATTGTATCCCCCATCGTGGTGGGATTGGCCTTTGGCGTGGAAGCCCTGGGTGGATTTTTAGCCGGGATTATCGTTTCCGGTCAACTGTTAGCCGTGTTTATGTCCAACGCGGGAGGCAGCTGGGATAATGCTAAAAAAGTAGTAGAGGATGAACCTTCCGATATTGCCGCAAATACCGGAAAAGGGTCCGAACGCCACAAAGCCAGTGTGGTGGGAGACACCGTTGGAGATCCGTTAAAAGATACCGCCGGCCCCGCCGTCAACCCGCTAATTAAAGTGGTCAATATGGTGGCTGTGATCGTCGCCCCCATCATTGTCAACTATCACAACGACTATACCCCGTTAGGCAAAGTGGGGTGGGTGGTTGTTATCTTGTTGTTGGCTGTGCTAAGCTGGGCTATTTTAAGCAGCAAAAAACCGGCGCAAGACTTGAAGTAAGTTTTTGTGAGTAAATATCCCCCGCAAGTTTTGCGGGGGATATTATTTTTCTTTGTTAATTTGATATCTTTTTGATATGATATAAGTATGACTTGGATAATTTCTTTTTTTGTGGCGGCTTGCGCCGCCGGGCTAGTGGCTACCACCCGCACCCGCACTGCTCAGTTGGCCAGCATTGCCAAAGCCAACGGTTATACGTTTGATAAACGGAAAGAGTCTATCACCACCCAACAAACAGCCGGACGGTTGGAATTTTTCACGTTGTTTTTTCATCAATACCGCAACGTATTTACTTTTTCGGATTCGCTTGCGTTTATCCGGTTAGCAGATGATACCATTTTTACCGACGATAAACCCGGCACAAAACCTCTCCCCGTTACCGTATTGACGGCAGAACTTAAAAAGAAACAATTTCCGCAATTTAAAGCAGCGCCGCTTGCTTCCCCGTTTGCACCGTCCCAACAGGCGCTTATGAAAACAAATATCACCGAAATTGATAACCGCTACCGCATTCACGCAACTTCGCCGGTAGCCGGTTTGTTGTTTACTCCTTTTATGATTAACTTATTTAAAACGCGCGACAACATTTATTTGGAACTGAACGAAAATGCCCTTGTCTATCACGAACATACCCTCGTACCGTTAGAGGAAATGGAAAAATTCCGTTTTCGCGCCATTCAACTGCTGGGCGAATTGGAAGAGTTTTTGGAACAAATGGAACAAAACGATCCTATGGATACGGCTACAACTTTTATCACAGCCAATAAAGAATTTGATGAAGAACGTGCCTCGTCGCTTCTTCAACACTTTAGCAACCGAAGCATTAAATACGACGGGAAAAATTCCTGGCGCGGGTTTTGGTTTTTGATACTGCTGCTTATTTTTGTGGGGATTACCCTACTATCGTGGTTTGTATTGCGTTTTGGGTTGGGAAAATAGTTTTTCTTTTTGACCTACAGTAAAGGGCCGCGCGGAAAAATTCCGGGCGGCCCTTTTAAATGATAACGGCAAGTTATAACATTTTATTTTTTAGACGGCTGGCAAGATTGTCCAACTCGTCCAGCGAATGATAATGAATTACCAGCGTTCCTTTTTTGATGTTCTTGCCGCATTTCACTTCTACCTTCGTTCCCAACGCGGTTTGTAATTCGTTTTCAAAACTCGTTATTTCTACCGGGCGGGTACCTTTGGCTGCTTTTTTCGTCGGGAACATCAACGCGCGTGCGGCGGCTTCGGCTTGCCGGACCGACATTTTGTTTCCGTTCATTTTTTTAAATAAGGTTTCCCGCTTGGCCGGGTCCGCCACCATAAGTAGCGCACGCCCATGCCCCTCGGACAAAGTCCCCGCCTGCAAGGCCTCTTGGATAGCCGGATCCAATTCCAACAACCGCAAAGCGTTGGAAATAGCTGCTTTGGACTTACCGCAATACGCAGCTAAGTCCGTTTGCGTGATATAAAATTTACTCATTAAATTGCGGTATCCCAACGCCGTTTCAATGGGATTTAAATCTTCGCGTTGAATGTTCTCAATGAGTGCCAAGGCACACATTTCTTGGTCACCCAAGTGTTTGTGAACAATAGCGTCAATTTCATTAAGTCCCGCCAGTTGCGTGGCGCGAAAACGCCGTTCTCCGACGACAATTTCATATTTATCCAGCCCCGCATCATACACGACGACTATCGGCTGCGTTAGGCCGTGCTCTTTGATAGACTGGGCCAGTTCTTGCAATTTGTCCTCGTCAAAAACGCGCCGCGGTTGGAAACGGTTGGGCACAATTTTGCTTACATCAATACGCGAAACTGTCATACCAGAGGTTTGCGCTTGCACGGCCTGCGCCGCCTCTTGCGTAGTCATTTGAGAAATTTCTTGTGTTTGTTTAATAAGGGCATCCAATCCCTTTCCTAAAGCCTGTCTGGCCATATTATCCTCCAAAATCGTAATTGACGGCTGTTCCGCCCGTCATTTGAAAATTGCGGTAGTCTTCCGCTTTTGCCCCGCGGCGGGCTAAAAACTCTATCGCCAATTGAATATACGCATTGGCTCCGCGGCAAGCCGGGTCATAATCAAAAATAGACTGCCCGAAACTGGGGGCTTCCGCCAGCCGGATATTGCGCGGAATGGGTGTTTTGTACACTTGATTACCGAAGAAACGGCTGACTTCTTCAAACACTTGTTTGGATAGATTCATCCGGGAATCAAACATCGTGAGCACGCCCCCATCCATTTTTAATTGGGGATGCAAAAATTGTTTGATTTTGGCAACCGTACTGATAAAATGAGCTAACCCTTCCATGGCGTAATACTCGCATTGAACGGGTGTGATAACACTGTCTGCGGCCATCATAGCGTTTAACGTCAATAATCCCAAAGACGGAGGACAATCAATAATAATATACTTATACATAGAACGCAAAGGATCTAATACCTTCTTCAACATGGCTTCGCGCCCGCGGATATTAACAAGTTCCGTTTCTGCCCCTGCTAAATTTTTACACGCCGGAATGACATCTAATAATTCATTTGACGTTTGACGAACAACTTGTTCAAAAGGAGCCACGTTAATTAAAAAATGATAACTGGATTTTTCTCCGTCGGCTACAGTTACCCCCAGGCCGGAACCGGCATTTCCCTGCGGGTCAAAATCCACCAAAAGCACTTCTTGGTTTAAACACGCCAAGGCATACGCCAAATTGATAGAAGTAGTAGTTTTTCCTACGCCGCCTTTTTGGTTGGCTACGACGACAATTTCTCCCATAAATCCTCCAAATTGGTATATATAGTATTAAACATTATTTATAGCCAAAAAGCAATGAGCCCTATCTTTTGCCCAAAAGCAGTTTCCACGTGAAAACTACTTAACTAACCCAATACGGTTAGCCGGCCAATGAATAACCCACGCTTTCCCCTTGATATTTTGAGCAGGCACAGGCCCCCAAAAGCGGGAATCACAGGAGTTATCCCGGTTATCTCCCATGACAAAATACATCCCTTCCGGTACGGTAACCGGCCCGAATTGATCTCGCAAGAACATACTAAAGACTGGCTCTAACAAATGTTTTTCCCATAAAGATTGGTAGTCTGCAATTATAGCCGACGGGACTTCGGCCGGGTCATAATGCAGGCGCGGGATATCATCATATTTCTCATACAATTGCACAGGCAAGGGCTGACCATTAATATAGGGGCGAGAATCCTTTACCTCCACCACGTCCCCCGGCAAACCGATAATTCTTTTTACAAAATCGCGCCCGTATTGACTTTCGCCACAATTAATTTGTTCCCGTGTTTCTGCCGGGAAACGGAAGATGACAATATCCTCCCGTTGAATAGGTTTGGCAAATAATCTTTTCTGTAAAAAAGGGAGTGGAACCCCATAAGCCGTTTTATTGACAAACAAATGATCCCCTTCCAGAAGAGTGTCCCGCATAGAAGCAGAAGGAATTTTAAATGCCTGAATAAAGAAAAACATAACAATAGAAGCCACAAATCCGGCAAAATAAACGGTATTACACCAATCTAAAGCCGATTTAATTAAAGGTTCTTGCGCCTCTTTGCCCGCCTTGCGTACCTTGATAAACCGGTAAGCAGTATATAAACAAATAAGCCCCGCCCCTATCATAAACTTCCCGGTAGGGAATATTCCCCCCGGCCCTCCGCTCATGACAAACAAAAGCAGATAAAGCGCGCTATGCAAGATAAGTAGCAAATAAGCGGCATACCAATATGCGAAATGGGCACTAAACGAAGATTTACGCATTATTTTTTTGCTTATCCACGCAAAGGCATACAAAATACAAGCAATAATAAATAGTCTGGCTTCCATATTTACTCCTTTTACTTCCTAGGGGATTAAATTGTTTTCACGTGAAAACTCCCCTGATATAACTTGTTGATAAATCTGTTGATATTGTTGGAAATTATCTGTAATCCGGGTAGATTTTTCTAATGATTTATCTCCCATCAGGTGACGTTTTTCGTTATCGCCCACCATCTCATTCATAAAACAACTTAATAAAGTAATATCTCCCGGCGGAAAAACAAAACCATTTTTCCCATGTTCCACCCATAGGGGCATATCTCCCACGCGGCTCACAATACAAGGAAGCCCTACGCAAATGGCCTCTAATAAAGAAAGAGGTAAACTTTCCTCTACAGAAGGAAGAACAAATACATCAGCCATATTTAAATAGGCGTTAATATCTTTCTGCTCGCCGACCAATTGTACGCATTTTTGCATGCCGCTTTCCCGAATGTAGGGCTCCAATTTAGCACGCTCTTCCCCCTCTCCTACATATATTAGACGGACATCCGGAAAGCGCATCCACACATTACGAAAGGCCTGAACCAACGTCAACGGATCTTTTACTGCGGCTAACCGTGCCACACAGATAAAAACAAGAGTTTTCACGTGAAAACTATATTTATTACGCATCATCACACGCAAGGAATTATCTCTGCAAAATAAACTCCTATCCACGCCGTTGGGCAATAAATATACTTTGTCTTTGCGGTACCCTTGATGGTTGATAAGATACTCCGCCGTAGCCATAGATTCGGCCACGGCTAATGTGTCTTTTTCCTTTAACAAGCGGTCTGCCAAGCGGAATAAAAATGGTTTTTTAGATAAATCAAAATGAGGTGTGACTATTAAACGGACAGTTTTCCCCCCACAAGCCAGCCGCGCATATTCTATGGCACGAAACAACATAGCGTGTACAATATCCGGTTGAAACAATTCTATTTCTGTTTTTAAACGGCGAACAACTTTTCCGGGAAGTTTACCGTAAATACTTTTTACATCCAATCCGTTCCGTTGCATTTCCGCGGCCACACGCCCCAAGGGTTTTAAACATATAATACGCACTTGGTGACCTTGCGATGCCATGGCCGCAGACAAAGCCGAAAGGGCTTTTTCTGCCCCCCCTGTTTCTGTGGAAGTAATCACATATAAAATCTTCATACAGTCATTATAGTATATTTTTATTCAACACAAAGAAATTTTTACACGATATTTATCCACTAAAAACGGGCGTCCCGAAGCGCCCGTGTTTGAGTAATAAAAAATACTTAAAATTTAAGCATTTTTTACAAAACCGCCCCAAATTTTAATTTTGTTGGGTGAACTGGTCCTTTCCTACCCCGCAAACCGGGCATACCCAATCTTCTTTTACATCTTCCCAAGCAGTATTGGCGGGAATTCCGTTAGCAGGATCACCTACCGCGGGATCATATACATATCCACAAATTTCGCAAACATATTTTACCATAACCTGTCTCCTTGATTAAAATTGGTGCGTGGCACCGGCCGGCACTTTGCCTTTAATAACGTGATGATAGTAATCATACGTCAACGCCGTGCCCGCCTCATTCAACACACCGGCGTTTGTTACTTCTCCTACAAAAAGTGTATGCGTACCGACGTCAAGCGTCAGTTGTACGTTCGCCTCCATATACGAAAGCGTATGTTGCGTAATAATCGGGCAGCCGGTTTTTTCCGTCGTAAAATTCACACGGGCAAATTTATCAAAGGTGCGTCCCGTACGAAAACCAAAATTCCCGATAAAGGGCAAATCAGCCGTGGTATCCAAGGGCATCGCCGCAAAACAACGCGTACGAAGTAAAATTTCGTGCGTCAATGAATTTTTATTAACGGAAACAGCCACGCGCGGCGGTTGCGCCGTTACTTGGAAAACCGTATTTAAAATCATTCCGTTTTTGTGTTCTGCGTCGGCCACCGTTAAAATATACAAGCCATACGTAATATATTGCAACCCTTGATTGATACTATTTAACGTCATAAGTTAAGCCAGTTTCTCCGCTATTTTTTGACTTGTTACCACGCCTAAGTCACGGCATTTAGACAGTGTTTCTTCGTCGGGAACAAAAGCGGTTTTCAGTACGGGCGCCACCAATTGTACTTGCATTTTTTCCAATGTCTGGTATATGTCTTCCAAGGGGGCTCCGTTCCAACCATACGAACCGAACACCGCACCGATTAAATTTTTCTTACGCAATCCTTTTAAATAACACAATACGTCGGCCAGCGAGGGAAAAATTTGACTATTTAGCACCGGAGAACCGACCAACAAAGCCGTACTGTTCAGTAATTCTAAAGCCACCTCGCTACGGTCGGTGTGATGCATGGAAAGCAGTTTTACTTGCGTTCCCGCCGACGATAAACCATCGGCAATTTGCCGGGCCATTTTTTCCGTACTGCCCCACATGGTATCGTACACGATGAGGGCTTTGTTCGCCGCTTTTTGGGCCGCCCATTCACCGTACAAATCTACAATTTGAGACGGATTTTTACGCCAAACAAAACCATGATCCGGTGCAATCATTCGGGGGGATAATCCCATTTGTTTGATTTGTTGCAAAAACCGGAGCACAATATCGGAATAAGGCAACACGATATTGGCATAGTATTTGGCGGCTTCGGTCCACCAAATATGTTCGTCGTTTTCGTCGTCAAACAAGCGGTTGGTAGCGTAGTGCATACCGAAAACGTCGTTGCTAAATAAAATATTTTCTTTTTCCAAGTAAGAAAACATACTGTCCGGCCAATGCAACATCCGCGCTTCCACAAAAGAAATCGTATCCCCGCCGATATCAATCCGGTCACCCGTTTTGACAATCTTAAATTTTAAATTTTCATGAAAATGCCCCGTCAAATTTTTCAGACCCATCGCCGATACATACACTTCTTGCGGACGGATTGACGCCACTGTTTCGGCCAAGGCTCCGGAGTGGTCCAATTCCGAATGATTGGAAATAATTTGGTGAATTTTTGTCGGATCCATAACACTTTGGATACGCTGCATCATCTCGCCGTAAAATTCTTTTTTAACGGTGTCCACTAACGTCGGTTTTTCCCCCAATATCAGGTATGCATTGTAGGTCGTGCCCCGGCGTGTGGAATACCCGTGAAAATCCCGTATATTCCAATCAATAGCCCCCACCCAATAGACTTTCTCCGAAATTTTGACTGCCTGCATCATTTTCATCTCCTAACAATTTGTAACTACGGTCGTATTTAATTCTCCGCTTGCCACAGCCCGTGTAAATTACAATACTCCCGCGCCAGTACGCGTTCGGCATTTGTCGTGAAAACGGCTTCCGGTTTATCACCCGGTTTCAAATAATGACGCTGGACCTTTCCGCACGATAGACAAATCAGTTCTATCCATTCAATATAATGGGCTTCCGTGGACGGATGTTCTACACTGCCTACTTTTACCTTATAGCCGCCGTCTATTTTTTCAATAACGGGCACGTGTTTTTCCGCCGCTCCGTCCGACGTACCTGCTACCGCTTTTTTCATTGGTTGACCACAACACACCAGTTCCCCGGCTCCTTGATGTATTACTTCCACCCGGTTACCGCATACCGGACATGTGTAAATATCGTGAATTTGTGTCATATTTTCCCCCTTTTTATCCATATAACTCTTTAAAGTATATAATATTTCTGTAATATTCACTACTCATTATTATAAAACGGCTGTTTCCAAGCATTCAAGTCCAAAAAATAATTATAAAAATTCCTAAAATTGGCTTTAGGGAGATTTTATATTATTTTAATATCCCAACTGCTATTTTAAAAAAAATTTCAAATTTACGCTATTTTTAACCGCTTAAACGCTATTTCTTATATTTTTTCATTGACCTACTGTTTCCATAAGTGGTAAGATATATCTAGGTCATATTTTAGCAGGATGGTAATGTTGTGAATAATGAAGAAAAATACCCCCAATTAGTTCCCGTTTTCCAAGAAATAGAAACAATTATAGGAAAAGATTCTTTTGATATGTGGCTACGCCCGGCGCACGTGGAGTTTGACGGAAGCACCTTAGGGATTGCCCTTCCCAACCAGTTTTGGGGTCAAACAATCCGCGAACGGTACGAAAATATCATTAAAGATGCATTCTTAAAACATTTGGGAATTGCCATACAAGTGGCTTATCATATCAGTTTAGAGGAAATTACTTCCGTAACTGCCACCAAAGAAGCGCTGGCCGCAAAAGTAACGCAACAACAAGCCGCTGTGAAAGTGAACCCATTTGCTTCGCGGTTAAATTCTTCGTATACATTTGAAAACTTCATTGAATCCCCCTCCAACCGTTTTGCTTACAAAGCGGCTCAAGCTGTAGCGCACAAATTGGGCGCGCGGGAAAATAATCCGTTGGTCATTTATTCAGCTCCGGGATTAGGAAAAACCCACTTATTACACGCCATCGGTAACCAAATTTTAAAAGACAATCCGTCCGCCAAAGTGCTGTATATGTCGGGCGAAGAATTTGTGAGTGAATATATTGAAGCCTTACAAAATAAAGTATCAGACAGCTTCCGTAAAAAATACCGTTCGTTGGATTGTTTTTTGATGGATGATATTCAATTTGTATCCGGTAAAGAAGCCTGTACGGAAGAATTTTTTAATACATTTAATGCCTTATTCGGTAACCAAAAACAAATTGTGTTATCTTCCGACAGAACCCCCCAACAACTGGAATGGAACGAACGGTTATCGTCCCGTTTATTATCGGGAATCACTACCGAAATTAAACGCCCTAATTTGGAAACCCGTATTGCTATTTTGCGTAAAAAAAGAGAGTCTATCAATTTTGATATCGGTGATGATGTACTTTCCTTTATTGCCGAAGGCATCCAAACCAACGTACGGGAATTGGAAGGATCTTTGTTCCGTCTGGTAGCTTATTGCAGTATGCACGGGGTGGTACCTTCTATTGCCATTGCTAAGGAAATACTGGCCGATATTCTGGTTGCCAATAAAGATACTTCCGTCAATGTAAACGCTATTAAAAAAGTGGTTGGAAAACATTTTAGTATTAAAATAGAAGATTTTAACTCTAAGCGTAAAACACAGTCTGTGGCTTGGCCGCGCCAAATTGCTATGTTCTTGACGACAGATTTGACTGATTTATCCTTACCGGAGATCGGCCGGGAATTTAACCGCGATCACAGCACCGTCGTCCATGCACGCGATACCGTAAAGGAAAAATTGGCTTCTGACCCGTTTTTCGCAGCCGAAATGAACAAAATTATTTTGGATATTAAGGCTGTGGATAAAAAGTAGCCAACCGGTGAATAACCGGGTTAAAACAGGGAATTGTTTTTGCAGGTGTTTATGATGTTTATAAAAAAGTGAGGTTATACACAGCCAGCCTGATTTCACATAAGGCGGCAAATCACAGAATCCACACAATCAACAGGACATAATAAAAGGATTATAAATATGAAAATAAATATCACTAAATCGGTTCTTTTGGAAGGCATACAGGTTGTGTCTGCGGGGGTTTCTTCCCGCACGACACTGCCCATTCTTCATAATTTCTTATTGGAAGCGAAAAAAGGAAAATTAAAACTCGTTCGCACCGATATGGAAATGGCTACCGTGCACTTTGTCAATGCCGAGGTAGAAGAAGAAGGCAGTATTACAATCCCGCTAAAAGAATTTGCGGAAATTATTAAGAACCTTCCCGACGATAAAGAAATTAATTTATCGTTAGACGAGAATAATAAATTTCATATTAAATCCGGCAAGAGTAAATTTTGGGTGATTGGTACACCTAAATCGGAATATCCGGCTATTCCGGAGGTGAAACAGGAAGACTGTGTGGAATTAGATCCGTTGGAATTACAACAACAAATAGAAAAAACCGCTTTTTCCGCTTCTACGCAAGAAACACGTTATATTTTAAACGGGCTCTTATGGAACCATACCGCCGATAAATTTGAAATTGTAGCTACAGACGGCGGACGTTTAGCAGTGGCCAGCCACGCGGCTTTACCGGGTGCGGCTGAATTTAAAATTATTATTCCCACTAAAATTTTAAACGAAGTATGCCGTTTTATTTCCTTGGCTAAGCCGGAAAAGGGAACTAAAATAAAAGTGAATGTGTCGGCTAATCAGGTCAGTTTTTTGTTGAATGAAACCACTTTTATTTCGCGCTTAATTGAAGGAAATTTTCCCAATTATGCGCAGGTCATACCTACCGAAAAGAAATTTTCGTTTGATATTTTTGCGAAAGAATTATTAGCTTCCACCCGCCGTTCCGCCTTATGTTCGGGAGAGTTTGGCAGTGTAGTGAAATATAAGTTAGCTGAAAATACCTTAACGGTTATGTCTAATTCGCAAAATATGGAATTTACCGATGAACTTCCCGTGGAATATACGGGGGAACCGTTTGAGGCGGCCTTTAATCCGCAATATATCATTGATGTTTTAAAAAATATTTCCACGGATAAAGTATCGTTTTCATTTGTGAACGCATCCCAACCCGTGTTGGTGGAGCCCGTCGGAGATAACACATATAAATACGTAATTATGCCGGTGAGGGCTTAATGAAATTTGGGGCTCCCCCGCGTAAAACGTGGTATGCCAGTTCTAATTTAGATAGCCGTTATAACAGACTCAACAGCCGTTTAAACCGGTTACTTATTTTAGACCACGTATGGACGCAGTTGGTAGGTAATAAGGCCAAATTTTGGGTGTTGCATGCTGTTCAAAAAGACACTCTCTACGTGAAAGTAAAAGTAGCGGTGGCTAAAAATGAATTGACAGCACGCCGCCACCAATTGATTACGGAATTAAATAAACATTTTTCTACGCCGTGGATAAAACGGATAGAAATTCAGTAATTTGAGTATTTTAATAAGGAGTTGTACATGACTGACGAAGAGAAAAAGAAGGAATATGATTCTTCCAAAATTACAGTTTTAGAGGGATTGGAAGCTGTACGGAAACGTCCGGCGATGTATATCGGTTCTACCGGGTTGCCGGGTTTACATCACTTGGTGTACGAAGTGGTTGATAACTCCGTAGACGAAATTTTAGCCGGTGGTGCCACCACCATTACCGTCACCATTAAAGACGATATGACGTGTTCTATTCAAGATGACGGACGCGGGATCCCTGTGGATTTAATGAAAAATGCCAAGGACGCCAAGTTGCGCACTAAATCCGCTTTGGAAGTAGTGATGACCGTTTTACACGCGGGTGGTAAATTTGACAGCGGTGCTTACAAAGTGTCCGGCGGGTTGCACGGGGTCGGTGTTTCGTGCGTGAACGCTTTATCCGAAACCATGGAAGTAGAAGTACGGCGTGACGGACACGTCCACTTCCAACGCTATCATCGCGGACGCCCCGAAGAAAAAGTAAAAATTATCGGCGATACCAAAGAACACGGTACGAAAGTTACCTTCCATGCAGATAAAGAAATTTTCGGCGAGTTGTCCTTTTCTAATGAAGTGATTGGCAACCGGTTGCGCGAAATTGCCTTTTTAAATGCCGGTGTAAAAATTATTTACACGGATGAACGCAAAGACGACAACCAAACCGTCACTTTCTTTTACGAAGGGGGGATTGCTCAATTTGTTAAGTTTTTAAATACGAACAAAACAGTCCTCAATCCGGAACCGATTTACTTAACCAAAGAAGTAGGTGATAACTACATTTCGTTTGCTATCCAATACAACGAAAGCTATTCCGAAAATGTTTTTTCGTTCGTCAATAATATTCACACGGTGGAAGGGGGAACCCATTTAAGCGGTTTCCGCTCTTCGCTGACGCGTATTATCAACGAATATATTAAAAATAACAACATCTCCAAACACAAAGACATTTCCGTGGGCGGGGATGATATTAAAGAGGGGTTAACGGCCGTTTTGTCCGTTAAAATTCCGCATCCGCAGTTTGAAGGGCAGACGAAAACCAAACTCGGTAACTCCGAAGTGGAAGGAATCGTCCGTTCCGTGGTGGGCGAAACGTTATCCACCTTCTTTGAAGAAAATCCCAAAACAGCCCGTGCCATTTGCGAAAAATGCGTCAACGCCGCTGTTGCGCGTGAAGCCGCTCGCAAAGCGCGCGATTTAACCCGCCGTAAAGGCGCATTTGAAGGGGGGAGTTTACCGGGAAAATTGGCCGATTGTCAAGAACGTGACAGTGCTAAATGCGAACTTTTCTTGGTAGAGGGAGACTCTGCCGGAGGTTCGGCCAAACAAGGGCGCGACCGCGTATTCCAAGCCATTTTGCCGCTGCGCGGTAAAATTCTGAATGTGGAAAAAGCACCGCTTGTTAAAATTCTCTCCAGCGATACCGTGCGCGATTTAATTTCCGCCGTCGGTACCGGCGTAGGCGAAGGGGAAGGCGGCTTTGATATTACCAAACTGCGCTACGGCAAAATTATTTTAATGGCCGATGCTGATGTGGACGGACAGCATATTTCCACTTTACTTCTGACGTTCTTCTACCGTCAGTTAAAACCGCTCATTGATGCGGGCCACGTCTATTTGGCCCAGCCGCCTTTGTACAAAGTGAAAAAAGGCAAAGTAGAGCAATACTTACAGACGGAAGACCAAATGCAACAATGGTTGATGAAAGAGGGATTGGCTACGGTCACAGTGGAAGATTTGGCCAAAAAAGAAAATATCTCCCACGATAAACTGCGTGATTTGTTGAAAGTGTTACGAGATGTGGAAGATATTTTAGCCAAACTGGAAGTCAAAAACATTACACTCAATGATTTTATGGCGTTCTTAGCCGAAGGGCGTGTACCGTTATACCGTATCCCGCTACAAAGTGGCGGATTCCGCTATTTCTATACGGAACAAGAATACCGCGACTACGAAAACCAGTACATCCAAGAAAAACGGGAAGAATTAACGGCCGACGGTGTGGATGTAACCACCATTTCCGATGAAAATTTAGCGCCGGAACACCAAAGTCTGTTTGAATTTGGCAAATTGTTAGCGTGTGAAAAGAAACTGGAAGAATATGGTTTTAAGTTTACCCAGTATCCGCCGGTTGAAAACGAGAAGGACCGCATCCACCCGCTCTTTAAAGTAAATAACGGCAAAACGGATGTACTGGTGTACAGTTTAGCCGAATTGTTGCACGCGGTAAAAGAAGCGGCCTCTGCGGGTGCGGCGATTCAACGTTACAAAGGGTTAGGGGAAATGAACCCCGAACAATTGTGGGAAACCACGATGGACCCTGCCAAACGCAAACTCATTCAAGTCAAAATCAACGACGCTGCCGATACAGAGCAAGCGTTTACCATGTTGATGGGCGACCGGGTGGAACCGCGGCGCGATTTCATTCAAACCCATGCCTTGGAAGTGAAGAATTTGGATATTTAATTTTTCGCCGTGGCGGCAGTGCCCGCGCGGCCCGGAACGTTTTATCCGTAATAGGAGATTTTTAACATGAGTGAAGAAAATACCAATCAGCCGGCCATGCAAAATGTCAATGTGAGCGTGGATTTGTTCGGCAATATTCAACAACGCGACATTGCGAACGAAATGCGTTCGTACTACATTGACTATGCCATGAGCGTGATTGTCGGGCGTGCGTTGCCCGATGTGCGCGACGGTTTAAAACCGGTGCACCGCCGGGTGTTATATTCCATGAACGAAATGGGTCTTAAATACAATAAACCCTACAAAAAATCGGCCCGTGTGGTGGGGGATGTACTCGGTAAATATCACCCGCACGGAGATACCGCCGTCTACGATACGCTGGTGCGTATGGTGCAAGATTTTTCGCTGCGTAAACCGCTCATTGACGGACAAGGAAACTTTGGCTCCATTGACGGAGATTCTGCCGCCGCCATGCGTTATACCGAGTGCCGCTTGCAAAAAATTTCCGAAGAAATGTTGGGCGATTTGGACAAAGATACCGTTAAAATGATTCCCAATTACGACGGTTCCCTATTGGAGCCGTCCGTGCTACCGGCTAAACTGCCGGCGTTATTGGTAAACGGTTCGGCCGGGATTGCCGTAGGTATGGCCACCAATATCCCCACCCATAATTTAGGCGAAGTGTGCGACGGTATTATTGCGTACATCAAAAACCCGGATATTACCGTCAAAGAGATGATGAAAATCGTCAAAGGACCCGATTTCCCGACGGGTGCCATCATTCGCGGCACAAAGGGTATTTACGAATATTTTGAAACGGGCCACGGCAGTGTTAAAGTTCAGGCCGCTACAGAAATTGAAGAGCGCAAGAACGGTCGTGAAGCCATTATCGTTACAGCCATTCCGTACCAAGTCAACAAGACCGCACTGATTGAAAGCATTGTGGCCTTGGTACGCGATAAAAAAATTACCGATATTTCCGATATCCGTGACGAGTCGGACCGCCGCGGGATGCGCTTAGTCATTGAAGTCAAACGCGACGGAAACGCCCAGGTGGTACTCAACCACTTGTTCAAACACACCCAATTGCAAACGTCTTTCCCGGTGAATATGTTGGCGATTGTGGACGGGCGGCCGCGTGTGTTATCTCTCAAAGAAGTCATGAAGGCCTATGTCAAACACCGCAAAGAAATCATTACCAATCGCACCAAGTTTGACTTAAATAAAGCACAAAAACGCGAGCATATTTTAAACGGGTTGCTGATTGCTATTGCGAATATGGATGAAGTAGTGGCCATCATCCGCAAAGCCAAGGACCCGACGGAAGCCAAGTTTACTTTGATGAAGCGTTTTACGCTGACCGAAGTGCAAGCACAAGCCATTTTGGATATGCGTCTGCACCAACTCACGCAACTGTCCGCCTTGGCCATTGAAAACGAGCGGAAGGATTTACTTAAGCTGATTGAAGAATTAAAAGATATTTTAGGTAATCCGCAACGGATTTTGGATATCATTGTAACGGAATTGACCGACCTCAAAAAAACGTATGGCGATCCGCGCCGCACGCAAATCGGGCCGGATATGACGGACTTCTCCATGGAAGATTTAATTGAAAAAGAAGAAGTCGTCATCACTATTTCCAACGACGGTTACGCCAAACGGATTCCGCTTTCTACGTATAAGAGCCAGAACCGCGGCGGCAAAGGCATTATCGGCAGCAAGACGAAAGAGGAAGATTTTATGGAACACCTCTTTATCACGTCTTCGCACGCGACGATTTTGATGTTTACCAGCCGCGGCCGTGTGTTTGCGTTGCGGGCGTTTGAAATCCCCGAAGGCAACCGCCTCTCTAAAGGGAAAGCCATTGTCAATCTGTTGCAAATCACCGGCGAGGAAAAAGTTACTTCCGCCATTGCAATCGAGGATTTTGACCCCAAACATTGTCAAAACACTTACCTGACGATGTGCACGCGGTTGGGCAGCATTAAGCGGGTGGAACTCAGTGAGTTTGCCAACATCCGCCGCACGGGGATTATTGCTATCGGTTTAGACGAAGGCGACGTGTTAGTCAGTGCGCAAACAACGCATGGGAAATCGGATATTTTAGTAGCCACGAAGAACGGCAAATCCATCCGCTTTGATGAAAATCAAGTCCGTGCGATGGGTCGTCCGGCCCGCGGGGTCCGTGCTATTAATTTAGGCACCGACGACGTAGTGGTGGGAATGGAACAAGCTCCCAACGACGGTGGAATCCAGCCGGATGTATTATCCGTTTGTGAGAACGGCTTTGGTAAACGCACGGAATTTAGCGAATACAAACGTCAAAATCGCGGCGGGATGGGTGTGATTACCATTAAAACGTCGGCCCGTAACGGTTCGGTAGTGGGTATTAAGTTGGTAGATGAAACGAAAGACTTGATGATTATTACCGAGAAGGGAATGACCATCCGGGTACGGTGTGCCGATATCCGCTCCGTCGGCCGCAACGCGCAAGGGGTCACCTTGGCGAAAATGGAACCCGGCGACAAAATTGCCCGCATTGCGCCGGTAGTCAAGGACGAAGAAGAGTCCGAAGAAGCACAAGAAAAGTAGCGGTTTATTATAAAATGCCCGTCTTAGATAATATCTGGGACGGGTATTTTACGTATAATCCAAATCTTGGTTCAAAAAACTGTTTACAAACAGAAGGGAAATTGCTATAAAAAGAGTAGGGGAGATTCTATGCGAACCAATCCGCACATCTTAGAAATCAATACGCGCGCTTGGCTACGGCGTTTGGAAAACAAACACGGGCATCCTTTCACGTTGGAAAATATTCCCGAACAATTTCTTGATACCGTGCAAGCCATGGGCTTTGATGCGGTTTGGCTGATTGGTGTGTGGAAGCAAAGCCCCAAAGCGGGAGAAATTGCCCGTAATTCGCAAGAAATTCAAAACCAAGTCCGGGCTATCAAACCGGATTTTAATCCCGACGATATTGTAGCTTCTCCCTATGCCGTGTATGAATATACGGTAGATGAAAATTTAGGGGGAGAAAAAGCCCTGCGGGTGTTCCGCGAACGGCTCAAAGCGCGCGGGATTTCCTTGCTATTGGATTTTGTGGGAAACCACATGGCCATTGACAGTCCCGTTGTTTCGGACAACCCTGATTTTTTTGTTAATTCCGGTACGGCCGAGCCGGCGCACCACAAAGATTGGTTTTTCAAAAACCCTAACGGAATTTTTATTGCACACGGACGGGACCCGTATTTTGCTCCGTGGACCGATACGGCGCAACTCAATTATTTCAATCCCCAAACGCGGGAATTTATGTTATCCAATTTGCGCCGGGTAGCCGAATTATGCGACGGCGTACGTTGCGATATGGCTATGCTGTCCTTGAATAAAGTGCACCGGGATATTTGGTGGGAATTTATCGGCAGTACGTTGCCGAAGCGGGAATTTTGGAGCGAAGCGTTGGAGTCCGTCCGGGACGAATATCCGGAATTTACTTTCATTGCCGAAGTGTACTGGGGCTTGGAATGGGAAGTGCAGGAACTCGGCTTTGATTACACGTACGATAAAGTGTTGTATGACCGGTTGCGTTTTTCCAGCCCGCAGGACATCAAAGGGCACTTGGGGGCGGAACACTTGTATCAGATGCGTTCCATGCGTTTTACTTCCAACCACGACGAGGAAGAATCGCTCAAGGCTTTTGGCCGTGCTAAATCGTTAGCGGCCAGCACTATTATAGCCACGCTTCCCGGTGCGCGGCTGTTTCAATTTTTCCAGCTGTTGGGTCGTCCGGCGCGCATGCCGATACAATACGTACAAGATTGGTTCACCAAGGACGAAGAAGTTTTTACGTACTACAGCAAACTGATGAGTATTGTTTCTGCCCCGGCATTTCACGGCGGACAATGGAGTTTGCGGGATGTCAATCCGGAAACGGATGTTTCCAGCCGTAACGTCCTTTCATGGCAGTGGAAACAGATGAACACGGGTAAATTGATAGTCATCAATTACAGCGATTCCCCGGCCAGATGTAATTTACCGCTTAAGGGTATTAGCGGAAACACCATGACGGAAGAATTTTCCGGTCAAAAAATAGATCTTTCCGGAGATGTCCGAGTACAAGGATTGAAGTTAGAATTGCAACCCTACGAAAGTAAAATCTTTACTTTCCGTATTTAAACGATTTTTTGAATGCGTATGTCTCCCGTTAAAAAAATTTTTACCTTTCCGACGGAGAGGAGATTCGTGCGTTGTAAAAATAAAAACGAGGTCATTTCCGACTTAATTGGGAATCTCTCCGTTTTCCCTCGCACGAGGTCCGGTTTCACCCTCATTGAATTATTGGTTGTCGTGCTCATTATTGGCATTTTGGCTTCTGTCGCGCTGCCGCAGTACCAGCTGGCGGTCACAAAAAGCAGGTATGCGGCACTAAAGCACGTTACCAAAAGTTTGGCCGATTCCGAAGAAGCGTATTATTTGGCGAATGGAGATTATGTAAAGGAGCTAGATGCGTTAGCTGTAGATATTTCAGGATGTACGTTGACAGAAAATAAGTGGATGTGTGACTGGGGATATTGTTTTGTAAAAAAGAGGAGTGATTCCACGGAACAGTATGCATCGTGCCACAGATATTTGAATGGGGGAGATCTGGAATATATTATTTATTTTAATTATTCACAAGCACATGCCGGCAAAAGGTTATGTATAGCCCGAAACAGAAACTTGTCTTCCGTGCAAAATAAAGTTTGTAAAACCGATTCCGGTGCTACCACTCCCGGCACAGGCACGGCAGATGCGTATACTTGGTTTTACCAATAATTGCTTGCCAAGATTAAAGACTCTATGCTATAATACTTAAAAGGCCCCCGGGAAGGGGGCCGTTTTTACCGGTTGTTCCGCTTGGGTTTTTCTACCCGGGCAGGGTGTTTTTTTGATATAATAGAGTGTTACATTTTGCGGGCGTGGTTCAATGGTAGAACACTAGCCTTCCAAGCTTGTGACGAGGGTTCGATTCCCTTCGCCCGCTTTGATTTTTTGCTGGGGTAGCTCAGTTGGTAGAGCATTTCCATGGTAAGGAAAAGGTCGTGGGTTCAATTCCCACTCCCAGCTTGGAAGATTTGCAGTACAGTAGTTGTAGAAGTGCTGGGGTAGCTCAGTCGGTAGAGCATCTCCATGGTAAGGAGAAGGTCGTGGGTTCGATTCCCACTCCCAGCTAATTTAATAAAAGCAGTAAAATTAATACAGGAGAACTAAACAAAATGGCAAAGGAAAAATTTTCCCGCAGCAAACCGCACGTAAACGTCGGTACGATTGGTCACGTGGACCACGGTAAGACGACGCTTACCACCGCTATTACCAAAGTATTAGCCAAAGAAGGTAAAGCCAAAGCGATGGCTTACACCGATATCGCCAAAGGCGGTGTCGTTCGTGATGCTTCTAAAATCGTAACGGTAGCCGTTTCTCACGTAGAATACGAAAGTGACAAACGCCACTACGCACACATTGACTGCCCCGGCCACGCTGACTACATTAAAAACATGATCACCGGCGCCGCGCAGATGGACGGTGCTATCTTGGTAGTTTCCGCCGTGGACGGCCCGATGCCGCAAACCCGCGAACACGTACTGTTGGCTAAACAGGTAAACGTACCGAAACTCGTCGTATTCCTCAACAAAGTAGACTTGGTTGACGATAAAGACTTGTTGGACCTCGTTGAAGAAGAAATCCGCGATTTGCTGGGCAAATACGAATTTGACCGTGACAACACGCCGATCGTACGCGGTTCTGCTTTGAAAGCCATTGAAGGCGATCAAAGCGAACTCGGTGAACCCTGCATCAAACGCTTAATGGACGCGCTTGATAGCTGGATCCCCGAACCCAAACGCGAAACCGATAAACCGTTCTTGATGGCGGTAGAAGACGTATTCTCCATCACCGGGCGCGGTACGGTAGCCACCGGCAGAATTGAACGCGGTAAGGTGCACGTGGGTGATCCGTTGGAAATCATCGGTTTCCGCGACACCATGAACACCGTTGCCACCGGTATTGAAATGTTCCGCAAATTGTTGGACGAAGGTATCGCCGGCGATAACGTCGGTATCCTCTTGCGCGGTATTGAAAAGAACCAAGTGGAACGCGGCCAAGTATTGGCGGCTCCCAAATCGGTCAATCCGCACAAACATTTCACCGGCCAAGTGTACATCTTGAAAAAAGAAGAAGGCGGCCGCCATACCCCGTTAACCCCGGGTTATAAACCGCAATTCTACCTCCGCACCACGGACGTAACCGGCGAACTTTCTTTCAAACAAGAAATGATCATGCCCGGCGACAATGCGGAAATTGAAGTAAAACTTATTACCCCGGTAGCCATGGAAGAAGGCTTGCGCTTTGCTATCCGCGAAGGCGGCCACACCGTAGGCGCTGGTGTAGTAACCAAAATTATTGAGTAGTAGTAACTTGTTTAGTTCGCTTGGTGGGGGCGCGTTATGCGCCCCCACAGAGGAACGCGCTGACTAATCACAAGTTGCCAAGGCGCCCTGCGTCACGCAATATTTAAGGATAGACAAGATGGCAAGCGAAAGAATTACAATCGCGCTGATTTGCAAAGATTGCAAAAGCAGAAACTATTATCAAGTGCGCGGTAAAAAGAAAGAATATAAGTTAGAAGTGAACAAATTCTGCAAAAAATGCGGAAAAAGCACCGTTCACAAAGAAGGAAAAGCATCGTAAAATTTGTTGGGGGAGCGTCGGTTAACTGGTAAACCACCGGTCTCCAAAACCGGGACTGAAGGTTCGAGTCCTTCCGCTCCTGCCAGGTTTTGTAAAGGATAACTTCCGATGAATAAAGCAATTGATTTTGTGAAACAATCCTATGGCGAACTTAAAAAATCCACCTGGCTTTCCCGCCGGGAAGTGGCCGTTTCCACTTTTTTGGTAGGTATCGTCGTAGCATTGGTGGCAGCGTATGTGGCTGTGTTGGATTGGGGCCTTACGAGCGTGTTAAGTGCGCTGGTGGGAGGTACGAATGGCTGAAGAAAGAGCGTGGTACGTCGTACATACCCAAACCGGGCACGAGGATAAAGTGCGCGAAAAAATCCAACTGAACGCAGAAATCCAAGGATTTTCGGACCGTGTTTTTAACGTTTTAGTACCGACGGAAGAAGTCGTAGAGGTCAAACAAAACAAGAAAATCCTGCGCAAGCGGAAATTCTTCCCCGGGTATGTGCTGGTAGAAATGTGCATGACCAGCGAGGCCTATTGGTTTATCAAAACCGTTACGGGTGTAACCGGATTTTTGGGCGATCCCAACCCGGTCCCCTTGCCGGAAGAAGAAATTGCCGGTATTGTAGAACTAACAGAAAATCCGTCCGGCAAACCCAAACGGTTGGTGGAATTTGAACGCGGCGAAAGCGTACGCATTACCGAAGGTCCGTTCAAACACTTTGTAGGTGTGGTGGAAGACGTCAACGAACAAAAGAACAAACTGAAAGTCATGGTTACCGTGTTTGACCGCGCTACGCCTGTGGAAGTGGATTTCCTACAAGTGGAAAAAAATTAGATTTACCGCAGTATTGCAGTAAAAATGGAGTAACAACAAAATGGCAAAAGAGAAAAAAATTAAAGGATACATCAAGTTGCAAATTCCTGCCGGTGCCGCCAATCCGGCCCCGCCTGTGGGTCCGGCGTTAGGGCAGCACGGTGTAAACATCATGGAATTCTGCAAACAATTCAACGCCAAAACGGCTAAAATGGAAAAAGGAGTAAAAATTCCGGTTATCATTACGGTATATGAAGACCGCTCTTTCTCCTTTATCACCAAGATGCCGCCGATGGCTACGCTGATTATCAAGGAGTTAAAACTGGCCAAAGGGTCGGGTGCTCCGCACAAAGATAAAGTCGGCAAGATTACGCAAGCCCAGTGTGAAAAAATCGCGGCGCAAAAACTGCCCGATTTGAACACCAAGGATGTAAAACACGCCGCGGAAATGGTAAAAGGTACCTGCCGCAGCATGGGCGTAGACGTAGTAAAATAATTTAACGTAAGGGAGGGCATTTGCCCGTTAGAACCTTAAGGAGTCTTTAGATGGGAAAAAGAATGGAAGCCGCCGTTAAGGCGTATGACAAGTCCAAAACCTACACGTTTGAAGAAGCCGCCAATATCGTTAAAACCAACGCGAAAGCTAAGTTTGACGAAACGGTGGAACTTCACGTGAAATTAGGCATTGATACCAAAAAAGCCGATCAGCAAGTGCGCACCACGGTGGCCTTGCCGCACGGTACCGGTAAAACCAAACGTATCGCGGTTATTGCCAAAGGCGAACACGCTCAAGAAGCGCAAAAAGCCGGGGCCGACCGCGTAGGCGCGGAAGATATTGTGGAAGAAGTAACCAAGGGGAAGATTGATTTTGACGTTCTCGTGGCTACGCCCGACACAATGAAAGACCTCGCCAAAGCTGCCAAAATTTTGGGCCCGCGCGGACTTATGCCGAACCCGAAATCCGGCACCGTAACGTTTGATTTAGCCAATACGATTAAGGCCTTAAAAGCCGGCCGCATTGAGTTTAAAGCTGATGCGTATGGTATCGTACACGCCATCATTGGTAAAGCGTCGTTTGATGCTGCCAAATTGGCCGAAAATGCAAAAGCGGTAATGGACACTATTCTTCGCGTAAAACCGAGCACCTCTAAAGGGGTGTATGTAAAAAGCATCTCTATGAGTTCCACGATGGGACCTGGGGTGTTTGTAAACAACAAATAGTTTCTCTTTTGCAAACAAAAAAGCCCTGCTCCATTAGAGCAGGGCTTTTTCTTACAAATTTATCAACGATTGACAAATGGATCTCCAATAGTCTGTATATCCTACACAGCGGATCGTTCCGCGTTTACTGATATTGTTTGCATAATCATAAAAGATACCGTAAAACATTTTTCGGTTAGCGGTACAGGTATCATACCCTGTATTCATCTCTGGACATAGTGAAATTTGTAGTTCACCGGTGGGCCGTTGGGAGGAAACTCCGTTATCTATAAAAAAACCATTTTGACAAACAAACTCATTATCTACTCTTTCTGCGTAAGTGCAATCTGCCACATAATCAATGGCCAGCAGTTTTAAATCTTTGGCATATTCTCCAGTAGACAAGTAAAACGTTTCCTGGGCTTTTTTGATACCCTGGGCTACTTGTATATATTTTATGAGGCGGGCTTTATCTACTGCCTTTTGGTACTGTGGCACGGCAATAGAAGCCAAGATGCCGATAATAAGCACAACGACTAATAATTCAATAAGAGTAAAACCAACAGAATAGGAGAAATTTCCTTCCGACGGGGAGGTATGAATAAAAGGTCTTTTCTTTTTGAGCGGGACCATAGTATCTCCAAAAAAGTCACTTTGTTGTAATAACTCTTAATCATAAAAACACCCCCGGTAGAACCGGGGGTGTTGTGACCAGTAAACTTATTTGGCGTTTACCATTTTGGCTCTGGAGATATCGCCTTTCTTATCTAAGAAATACAAATATCCTTTTTCTTTCTTGATACCACATTTTTCAACTTTTTTCGGCTTGCCACCTTTTTTGCCACCACGGGCCATTTGCACGCGGGCGATGTCGCCGTCTTTGTCAATGTAGTACAAGAAACCGTCTTCGCGGTCCATGCCTACTTTCAATACTTTTTCTGCCATGTGAATACTCCTCCTTTAAAGGACTCGTCGTTAATATTAACCGTACGAATAGTCGTACAAATCAAGTGTAATAAAAATTGCGCCGTTTGGCAAGTGTTTTTTGAAGACAGGGGCTCCTCGGAGCGGATACAATAGTTCGCGTACGGAGGAAAAACGGGCTTTGTGTATAGGGAAAATGGTATAATCAAAATATATCTGCCTGAAGGGGTTCTTATGTATTTAAAAGCAATAGAAATAATAGGATTTAAATCGTTCGCGGATAAATCCCGTCTGGATTTTGAACCGGGTATTACGTGTGTGGTGGGGCCAAACGGATGCGGCAAATCCAACGTAATAGACTCGGTACGGTGGACGATCGGCGAGATGAGCTGGAAAGCACTGCGTTCTTCTTCTATGGTGGATATTATTTTTAACGGTACGGCCAAACGCGCCCCCTTAAACATGGCGCAGGTCAGTATGATTTTTGATAATACGGGCCGCCAACTTCCGCTGGATTTTAACGAAATTACCGTCACCCGCAAAATTTTCCGCTCGGGCGAGAGTGAATATTATTTAAACAAAGTTCAATGCCGCTTGCGCGATATCCGCGATTTGTTTTTAGATACCGGTATCGGCGGAGAAGGATACGCCATTATTGACCAGGGCGGTGTAGAAAGCGTATTGTCCGCTTCCCCGGAGCAACGCCGCGAAATGTTTGAAGAAGTAGCCGGAGTATCCAAATACAAAGCCAAACGCGAAGAATGCGTCCGCCGCTTGGAACGGGTGGATATGGACTTAGCCCGCCTGGCCGACACGGTTGCCCTTATTCAAGAACAGATAAAAAAATTAGACAGCGAAGCCAAAAAAGCACGTCTTTACCAAAAGTACCGTGAAGAATTAAAAGAGAGCGAAATTGCCATTTCCGTTTGCTCTATTAAAGAAGCCGACGGTCTTATTGCCAAACATACCGCCGAATTGGATCCGTTGGTGGCCAAACAAACCGATTTGGAGAACCGCATTTCCGCGCAGGAAGGTGCGGTGGCGGCCCTGGATTTAAACCTGACGCACAAACAAAAAGAAATGGCCGATTTTAACGAAAAAATCTCAGCCAGCAAATATCAGGTGGGGTTATTGGAAGGGGCTATTAAGAACTGCGATAATTTGACGGCGGAATTGACGGCCCAAGTGGCGTCCTCCGGCGCAGAAGCCCAACGCGGTCAAAGCCGCTTACAGGAATTGGCCCCCACGATTGCCAAACTCAAAGAGCAATTGTCAGCCGTGGTGGCGGAGTTAAACCCGCTGCAGGAAAATTATAATACGCAAACGACTGCCGCCCAGAAAATAGAAACCGATTTGCGCCAAGCCGAAAACGATTTACAACGTGCTTCCGGCGATTTGATGACGTTGGTGCAAAAACAAATGGAAGTATCTAACCGCATTTCGCTGGAAGAATCTTCGGCCCAGCGGGAAAACGAAGATTTAATTGCGGCAGAAAAGTCTTCCCAGGCGCAAGCGGCCGGGCTTACCCAGCACGAAGCGCAATTGAAAGAAATTACTACCCGCCTGGAGCAGGCCCAAACCACCGCCAACCAAGCCAAGGAAGCTATTGCCCAAGGGGAAACGGCTTTTCAAAAATTACAACAGGAACGTGCGTCTCTTAACGAGCAATTTTCCGCTGTTAAATCCGCCGCGGCCGCGCTGAAAGCCAAGTTGGAAATGATCCAAACCCAAGGGCAAAACGACCCGTATTGGGTGGGAGCGCAACTGGTCAGCAAGAGCGGAATTTCCGGTGTAAAAGGGACACTTCGCAAGGCATTAAAATACCCCGCCAAACTAGGTGTTGCGGTAGAGGAAGCGTTCGGCAAGTATTTAGATGCCGTTTTATGTACAGATGAAAAAGCGGTGCAGGAAGCCCTAGCATTACTCAAGAAGAACGGCAAAGCACGGGCCAAGTTTATCGTATTGGACCGGGTACCTGCCACCCCGGTTGCCACGCCGCAAGACTCCTTAAAAAAAGAGATTTCTTATAAAGCGGAATTGGAAAATCTGGTCAATTATATAATTGGCAAAACGAGTTACCGGGACGGAACGGTACAAGATGAATTTTTTGTAGGTGGCGGTGCGGCGGATGTGCGCGCGCCGGAGGCCTATTGGGGCGAAGAAGAAACCGTCCGCAACGAAATGGACAGCAAAACGCAGGAAGAAGAAAAAATCTCCGCGCAAATTGTGGCCAATTATGATTCCTTGAAAAAAACGGAAGAAGAATTGAAAGGATTGCGGATTAAATACCAAGAGGCCGCCGTAGCACTTAACTCGGTGGAGAATGAGCGCACGCAAAAAATGCGCGAAATGGAAGCGGCCCGCCAAGAAATTGCCCGTGCGGATGCGCGCAAGAAGGAAATTGTCCTACGGGTGGAAAGCCGGAAGCAAGCGGTGGAATCTTTGCAGAAACAGTTGGAAGAATTGAAACAGAAACACAGCGAAACACAAGCCCGCGGCGAAGAATTACGCTTGCGCCAAGTGGAGTTGCGCGCCCAAGCCGAAACCTTAAAAGAAACACTCCACACGCTCAGCACGCAGTTATATGACGTGCGTATTAAGAAGAACAACATTGAGCTGGATTTAAAATCGACGGAGTACGAATTTAACAGTTTAACAGATAGCGAAGGCCGCCGCAACGAAAAAATTGCCTCGTCCAATTTGCGTTTAAAAAGTTTAGCCGAAGAAAAGCTGTCCACACAAGCTAAATTATCGGCCGAACGTGATACGTTGGCGCAGTTGGAACTCACCGAACATCAAATGCGCGGGGAAGTGGAAAATCTCAAAAAAGATTTGAACGAAAAAACGACCGCGCTGAACGGATGTAAGAAAGAACTTTCGGACCTGACACTTAAAAAGAACGATTTGGAAAATGCCCTCTCCAACGCCCGCCGCCAACGCACGACGGTGGCCAATCATTTGTTTGAAAGTTGGAATATCACGCCCGAAGAAGCGCAATTAAACTATGGCGAGAAAACCGTAGATTATGAACGCGTCAAAATGATGCGCAAACGCATTGAAAACATGGGGGCTGTCAATATGACCGCGCCGGAAGAATATGATGCGCTAACGGAACGGCATACTTTCCTGCAAAGCCAAATTACCGATTTGGATAACGCCAAGAAAGATTTAAAAGCCGCCATCAGCAAAATCAACCAAACCACGCGTGAAAATTTCCGTTACACGTTTGACCAAGTGCGCACGCATTTCAAAAACATCTACCAAACGCTGTTCCGCGGCGGGGAATGCGATTTGGTGCTCACGCAGCCGGATAATTTACTGGAAACCGGCATAGAAATCTTTGCCCAACCGCCGGGTAAGAAACTGCTTAATATTACGTCTATGTCCGGCGGAGAAAAAACACTTACGGCCATGTCTTTGCTGTTTGCATTCTTCACGCATAATCCTTCCCCGTTCTGCATTATGGACGAGGCGGATGCCGCGTTGGACGAGGCCAATGTGGAACGGTATGTGAATTTGATTAAAGAATTTGCCAAAACCACGCAGTTTATTGTGGTCACGCACAACAAACGCACGATGGAAGCCGCCCGTATGCTCTATGGAATTACCATGGAGGAAAGCGGGGTTTCCAAGGTGATGTCCGTAAACTTGGCAGACCGGACCAACCCCGAAGATATCAAAAAGAAAGAAGCCATAGAAGCCTTAGTGGAGGCCTGATGAAGATCGGTGTTTTTTCCGACGTACACAGTAATTTGGAAGCGTTAAATGCTTGTTTAAACCGTTTGCAAAAAGAACAAGTGGAAGCGTACATTTACTGTGGGGACCTCATTGGTTATGGCCCGGATCCCGAGGAATGCGTACAACGAATCTTGGCGTTGCCGTTAAAGGGTTGTGTGATGGGGAATCACGATGCTGTTTTTGTAGAACCGGGCCTGGCTGCTTTTTTTAACTATGATGCGCAAATCGCGTTGGAAAAAACAAAAAGCTTACTTTCTGAGGCTTCTATACAGGCCCTGCGCCGCTTGCCGCAGCGCGTGCAAGGGGATGATTTTTGTGTTGTACATGGTACGCCGTTTGATCCGGTTAAAGAATATTTTTCCAGTTGTTTACAATTTCGTTTTAATTATAATTTGTGGAAAGGGCAGATTTGCTTTGTCGGGCATACGCATCTGACCTTTTTTATGGAAGGGGGCGAGAACAATTGCACGGTCTTTTTGGTGCCGGAACAGGACCGGACTATCTCGCTTAAGCCGCAGTCGCGTTATATTATCAATCCGGGGTCTGTGGGCAAACCACGCGATAATAACGCGCAAGCCTCTTTTGGGGTGTGGGATACGCAGGCACATACGTTTCGGTTTTTGCGGGAACCATATGACGTAAAAACCACGCAGGAAAAAATGCGCCGCTATAAATTCCCCGGTTTTTTGATTGACAGTTTGTCTATCGGGTTGTGAAGCCCGTTTTTTCCCACGCGGGAGTTTGAAAAGACTTTTAGCGGGGGCAGTTCCCTTTGGTCGGGGAACTTTTTATATAATGAGTTATACTTTACTCACAAGGAGAAACGCATGAAAATCCACTCGTTTAACGTGCAGCCGCACTTGCCGGAGAACATCAAATTTCTAGAAGAACTTGCCAACGATATGTGGTTCACGTGGAACTGGCCGGCTATTTTGCTGTTTGTGCAGATAGATGATAAATTGTGGACGGCCTCTAAACGTAACCCCAAATGGTTCCTGGGCAGTGTTCCGCAAAAACGATTGGAAGAAGTCAGCCGGGATCCGAATTTTGTTAGCAATGTAAATAAAGTAAAAGAAGCCTATTATAATTACAAAAACAATGCACATACCTGGTATAACGATCATCGGCACGAGGACGGGCAACTGCTAACGGCGTATTTTTCTATGGAGTACGGTATCGGGGAAGGGTTGCCCATTTACTCGGGCGGTTTGGGGATGCTTTCGGGCGATCATATTAAATCCGCGAGCGATTTGGGTATGCCGATTATCGGGGTAGGGTTGTTTTATAAACAAGGCTACGTCCAACAAGTGCTCAACCGGGAAGGATGGCAAAACGAAGAATATCCGGAAAACGATTGGGCGCATATGCCGGTGGAACGGGTGTTAGGTGCAGACGGGAAAGAAATTACCGTGGATATCCCGCTTGGAAGCGAAACGGTAAAAGCCTGTATCTGGCGCGTACCGGTGGGAAGAACGTCTCTTTATTTGTTGGATACCGATTTGCAAGAAAACACCCCCGCGCAACGTGCCATTACCGAAAAGCTATACGGCGGTGACCGCGAAAACCGTATCCGCCAAGAAGTGGTTTTGGGAATTGGCGGCGTGAAAGCATTGAGTGCAATGGGTATCAAACCGACAGTTTATCATATCAACGAAGGGCACAGTGCGTTCTTGTTGTTTGAGCGCATTATTGAGATCATGCGCGAAAAGAACTTATCTTTTGCCCAAGCACGCGAAATTGTGTGGGCTTCGTCCGTTTTCACCACACATACACCGGTCATTGCCGGAAACGAACATTTTGATCCTGTTTTGGTGCGCAAATATATGCAGCACTATGCCGACGAAATGCATTTGCCGTGGGAAGATTTCCTGGCGTTGGGTAAAGAAAAACCCACCTCTACCACATACTGCCTAACGGTAGTAGCGTTGCGTTTGTCGGCTTTTTGCAACGGGGTGGCCAAATTGCACGGGGTTGTCAGCCGCGAAATGTGGCAGAATCTTTGGCCGGAACTACCCGTCAGCGAAATACCGATTACCAGTATCACTAACGGGATCCACAGTTCTTCCTGGATTTCGCACGAACTCAACGACGTTTTCCGCCGCTATTTATTTAATAACGACCAGTACGGCGAGATTGACCCTGCCAACGTGCAGGCCTGGCAGAACGTAGGGAACATCCCCGACGAAGAACTATGGGATGTTCACCGTACCCGTAAAAGTAAACTGGTAGGGCTGGTGCAAGCTCGCATGAAACGCCAACTCAAACGCCAAGGGTTTGATGTGATGACGGTGAAAAAAGCCAGTAATGTGTTATCTCCGGACGTACTAACAATAGGATTTGCACGCCGTTTTGCCACGTACAAACGGGCTACTTTGCTTTTTAAAGATCTAAATCGGTTGGACAAAATTGTTAATAACCCCGCCCGCCCGGTGCAGTTTGTTTTTGCCGGTAAAGCACACCCGGCCGATACTGCCGGTAAGGAATATATCAAACTGATTGTGGGTCTCACGCAAAATGATCCGCGCTTTAAAGGTAAGATTGTTTTTGTGGAAGATTACAATATGAACGTAGCCCGCTACATGGTGCAAGGGGTGGATGTGTGGCTCAATAACCCCATCCGACCGATGGAGGCCAGCGGTACCAGCGGTATGAAGGCCGCTCTTAACGGGGCGTTGGCGCTTTCCGTATTAGACGGATGGTGGGACGAAGTCGGGCCGTGTGATTTTGGGTGGTCTATCGGTGGACCGGAAAATTATAAATCGGAAGCCGAACGGGACGCCGTGGAAGCGGAATCACTCTATAGTTTAATTGAGCAAGAAATTGCTCCCATCTACTATGCCAAAAACGAGAAAGGCATTTCTCCGGCGTGGATTTCGTTGATGAAAGAATCGGTTAAGCATATTGCGCCGTTCTTTAATACCAACCGCATGGTGGAAGAATATTACGAAAAATTTTATGTGGCGGCCAATAATTACGGCCAGATCTTGAGCCAGCCCGGCAAGGCCGAAGCGGTGGCGGCCTGGCGTAAGAAAATTGAGGACAACTGGTACCGCGTTAGTATCGCTGATGCGACGGTCTCGCCGGAGAAAGCCATTTCTACCGGGGATCAGGTTGCCTTTAAGGCCCGGGTGCATTTAGGGGGATTATCGCCGGAAGACGTACAGGTACAACTGTGTGTGGGACGGTTAGGGATGCGCGGCAAACTGATTGGAGAAAGCACCGTGCCGATGACGTGTACCGGCCCTGCGGAATCTGCCTATAATTACGAAGTGACGATGTCTCCCTTAAATAGCGGACGGCAAGATTATGCGTTGCGGGTTTTACCGGCCAATAAAGATATTCCCAATGTGTTGACGCCGTTGTTTATCCGTTGGGAAGAATAAAACAGCGGAAGCCGCAGAACAGTTTTTGCGGGCTGTTGATATGTTAAATATTGTTTTAGTAAATCCGGAGATTCCTTTTAACACCGGCAATATCGGCCGTTCGTGCGTTGCCACGGGTACGCGCTTGCATTTGGTGGGGAAATTGGGCTTTATCATTGCATCCAAAGAAATCCGACGCTCCGGGTTGGATTACTGGCCGAATT
The DNA here is from genome assembly GCA_902765225.1 of Candidatus Avelusimicrobium intestinale. Lineage (GTDB taxonomy): Bacteria > Elusimicrobiota > Elusimicrobia > Elusimicrobiales > Elusimicrobiaceae > Avelusimicrobium > Avelusimicrobium intestinale. The sequence continues at coordinate 197,948 of CACWYV010000001.1, read as the reverse complement.
TGGACTACAAGCGCCACGCCACTTGGGAAGATTTTTTGACTGCCGAAAATCCAGCTGAAGATAAAATGTTTTTTCTAAGTACAAAAGGAAAAACTTTGTATTGGGATGCCTCCTTCCCGCCGGATGCATATTTGATTTTTGGGGCGGAGTCGTGCGGGCTTCCTAAAGATTTTTACACCCGGTATGCCCACCGTTTGTTTACCATTCCCATGACGGGGCCGGTGCGGTCCTTAAATTTATCTTCTTCGGCGGCGATAGTTTTATTTGAAGCCATTCGGCAAAACCAAAAAAAATGATTTAAAAAACGCCCCGGATTTGCCGGGGCGTTTTTGTTATGCGAAAATATTTTTAGTTGTTTTGCCGCATATACATACGGTAGCCCCCTTGGGTAATTTCAAAACCAATCCAATCACACAGGAATTGCATCCCGCCGAGGGGGTTGCATTGAATGTAATCCAACATCCCGTCGTTGTTGCAGGCCAGGAGAGTATAGTCGTTTCCGTTACGGACAGATGAAATCACTTGTTGGCATCCCGGTACGTTCATGTCTCCTAACCGCGGGGCCGAAAAATAGCGAGATTTTGTGAAATTGGCAACACCGTCTTCAAAATTAGTGGCGGGGGTTACGTTTGCGTTAATGACCCCGGCCCAATTTTGGGGATATTGATTTTCATGGCGGACATACTGCAAGTTGATGGCGTCACTGGCTTCTTTTAAGTTAGAGATGACTTCCTGCGCACGTCCGCGTTCTAGGGCGGCGCGGTAACGGGGCAAAGCCGTGGTTACTAAAATCCCTACGATTACAACAACAATTAACAATTCAATTAGCGTAAACCCTTTTTTCATACTCCCTCCAGTGTATAACTTTATTATATAAAAATTTTAGGAAAAGTCTTTTTTTTATAAAATAGAGACATGACAATCCGGCGCGTTTTTTGGATATTGTTTCTCTTAAACCTGTTTAATTATATTGACCGGCAGGTTCTCTATGCCGTATTTCCGCTCATACAGGCAGATCTTCATTTGGCAGATTGGCAATTGGGGGTGTTGGCCTCTGTGTTTATGACGGTGTATATGTGTTATGCTCCGGTGGTGGGGTATTTGGCCGGAAGGGTGGCCCGCTCGCGTTTGATTGCGGTAAGTGCATTTGTGTGGAGTGTGGCTACGTTGGCCTGCGGTGCGGCAAAAAATTTTGCGCATTTATTGCTAGCTCGCGGATTTATCGGTGTGGGAGAAGGGGGCTTTACCACGATCGCCCAGCCGTTTTTAGCCGAGCACCAACCGCCGGAAAAACACGCCTTGCTTTTGGCCCTTTTTGGACTGGCACTTCCGGTTGGCAGTGCGTTGGGGTACGTGTTGGGTGGGGTATTGGGGAAGTCGTTTGGTTGGCGGTTGGCTTTTATGGCAGTGAGTATTCCGGGGATGTTTTTGGCCCTGTTGTCGTGGTTTTTGCCGGAGGGGGCCGGACATTCGGTTGCACAGGCAAAACCGCCCCAGTGGCAGGAATACGGTCAATTGTTTAAAAACCGTCCTTTTTTGTACGTGTGTTTAATACAAACAGTAACAACGTTCCTATTAGGCGGTTTTTCTGCTTGGGTTCCCACCTATCTGTTCCGCTACACGGGGTTGGACGTTGCACAAGCGGGGGTCTGGTTCGGCGGGCTTGTTATTGCGGGCGGAGCGATTGGCACGGTAACGGGCGGAAAATTGGCACAAAAGTGGCTCAAAAAATCTTCCCGCGCATACTACCGGGTGATGTTGGTATCGTTGTTGGGGGCGTTGGGGCCAATGTGGCTTGGATTGTGGGTGACGAACATGTATGCCGTATTGGCGTGTTTCGGCGCGGCCATTGTATTTTTGTTTTTACCGACGGGGGCTATAGCGGCCGCTCTGGTAGCGGAAACGCCGCCGGCTACGCGCACGATGGCGTTTGCCGTGAATATTTTTATCATTCATTTATTGGGGGATGCCTTTTCGCCGGTGTTAATTGGCGTGTTATCCAACACGTGGAATTTGAAAACGGCCTTGTGGATTTGTACGGCGGCGGTATTGCCGGGGATAGGAGCGTGCCGGTTGGCGGGTAAGGCCAAGCACTAAGGTTGTTCCCGCAGGAAGCCGCGCTCCCGTTTGAGTACGGCTTTGCCTGACGGAAAAACGGCGCACAAGATGTTGTTATCTTGTACGCCGTGTAGTGATAAAGACGTTTCTTATTTGACGGCTTCAAACCCGGCTTGCAGGGCTTTTTTATTTAAGTCCAACATTTCCGGTTTGGCGCGTTTATAGACTTTTTTCATAGCGTCGGCCACGCTTTCAAGGGTAACGGCCTTGGTTAGTTTTACAAACGCACCGAGGGCTACCAGGTTGGCCACGCGGTCCATTCCCACCTGTTGCGCAATTTGGTTGCACGGCACGCATACAACCGTGATATCGGTGCGTGCCGGGCGGGAGTTGATGAGCGAACTGTTCAAAATAAGTAACCCGCCTTTTTTGAGGAGAGGTTCAAACTTAGGAAGGGACGGCTCGTTCATAACAATTACGGTTTCGGGGGCGGAGACGATGGGTGTGTAAACCTCGCCATCCGTAATAACAACGGAGCAATTGGCTGTGCCGCCGCGCATTTCCGGCCCGTAGGAAGGCAACCAACTGGCGTTCTTTTTATCTTCCACGCCGGCTTGTGCCAGTAAAATCCCGGCGGAAACTACGCCCTGCCCGCCAAAACCTGCAATACGAATACCTTGGTACATTAGTTGGCCCCCTCGTCTTTAAAAATTCCCAACGGATATTGCGGTATCATTTTGGTACGCACAAACTCCAGTGCCTGCGGCACGCTGGCGTGCCAGTTGGTTGGGCATTGGGATAATACTTCTACCATAGAAAACCCGACGTTGTTGACTTGGTTTTCAAACGCTTTTTTGATGGCTTGTTTGGCTTTGATTACGTTTTGTGGGCAATCTACCGCTACCCGTGCCAAAAATTTACTGCCCGTAATTTGGGCCAACATTTCGCACATGTTGATGGGCCACCCTTGCAGTTTCGGGTCGCGCCCTTTAGGGGCTGTGGTAGCCACTTGCCCGACGAGCGTGGTGGGGGCCATTTGGCCGCCGGTCATCCCGTAAATAGCGTTGTTAATAAAGATAACGGTGATGTTTTCGCTGCGGACGGCGGCATGTACAATTTCCGCCATGCCGATAGAGGCCAAATCGCCGTCGCCTTGGTACGAAAATACAATAGCCCCGGGTTTAGAGCGTTTGACGCCGGTGGCAATAGCCGGGCCGCGACCGTGCGCCCCTTGTACGGTATCGCAAGCGAAATAATCGTCGGCAAACACGGCGCAACCTACCGGCGCGATACCGATGACACGGTCCGCAATTCCCAGTTCGTCAAAGGTTTCACCCATCAGACGGTGCACAATCCCGTGCCCGCAGCCGGGGCAGTAGTGCATGGGAGTATCGGTTAAACTTTTTGGTTTTTGGGCAATAATTGTCATCTTATTTGCCTCCTTTGGCGTCGCCCTGGACACCCAGGGTCAAATCGCGCTCGCAATTGTAAGTAAAATCAGCGGCGTGTTCTTGCAAGTCAAACAATCCTTCTTTTTTACCTGTCAAAAGCGATTGGGCGGCAGTTAAAATTTTCTCGCCGTCCGGTTGTCCTCCGGCAGGATAGGCATTGAGCCCGACGGGGATATTGCTTCCTACGGCCAATTTTACATCCTGTACCAGTTGGCCCAAACTTTGTTCCACCACCAAAACGGCTTTTGCCTTTTTGGATAGTTCGGCCAAACGTTTAGCCGGGAACGGCCACAAAGTAATCGGGCGGAATAAACCCACCTTGAGTCCTTTTTCTTTGGCGTTGCTGACCGCTTCTAAACACGCGCGGGAAGAAAGCCCGTAAGCCACCAAGAGGACGTCACAATCTTCACAATTGCGTTCTTCAAAGCGGGCTTCGGTTTTTTCAATGAGCCCATAGCGTTTGGCCCGTTCTACTACGTCGGCAATCAGATTGTCGCCTTTATAAGAGAAGACTTTGCTTTTGCCGCGGCCTTGTTTGTTAATATCTACTGCCCAGTCAAATTTCCCCAATTTGTTGGGGTCTACGGGGTCAAAATTAAACGCCATGCTTTCCATCATTTGACCTAAAATTCCGTCGGCCAAAATCATGCAAGGCATACGGTATTTTTCGGCCAGTTCAATGCCTAATTTCGGGAAGTTTCCCAACTCCTCTACGGAATTGGGAGCGAGGACTAAAATATGGTAATCCCCGTTTCCGCCGCCGCGCGTAGCTTGGAAGTAATCGCCTTGGGCACCGGAAATGCTGCCTAGCCCCGGCCCGCCGCGCATCACGTTAACGATTAAACACGGTAAATCGGCACTGGCTAAATACGTAATACCTTCCTGTTTTAAACTGATACCGGGAGAGGAAGAGGATGTCATGCTGCGCGTACCCGTGGCGGCTGCGCCGTAAACCATGTTAATAGCGGCAACTTCGCTTTCCGCTTGTACGAATGCGCCGCCGTTATCGGCTAAGTGGGCTGACATATATTCGGGCACTTCGTTTTGCGGGGTAATGGGATATCCGGCAAAGAAACGGATTCCGGCGCGGATAGCGCCTTCGGCCAATGCTTCGTTACCTTTTCGTAATGCTTTTTCACTCATAGATAAAATCCTCAAATTATTCCTTAATTACCGTAATGGCGATATCCGGGCACATGCGGTAACACATCGCACAACCGATACAATTTTCGGAGTGTTGCATTTCGGCGGGGAAATACCCTTTTTTACTAATGGTTTTGGACGGACCCAGGCATTTCTTCGGGCATACGTCTAAACACAAATAACACGCTTTACAGCGGTTGGAATCAACTTCTACTCTTGGCATACAGCGCCTCCTGCGGCCGGGGGTTGAGCCGGCCCTTATATAAAGTATATTTCTTTTGGTGGGTGGGGTGCAATAATCCAAAAGGTTGGGGGCTCTTATATTTTATTGGTTTTTAGTTCGGCAAGGAATGTAATTACAGAGGTTTATTAAGCATCACATACCACAAAAATTCGGTATTGCCGTGGGTGCCTTTTATCGGACTTTCTATCACTTCGCCCGACTCTCCGCCGTATTTTTCTTTGATACTTTCAAAAAAATCTTGCACACGTTTAATGGCTAACTGGCGGTTTTCGTCGGTTTTTACAATGCCGTGCGGTACTTGCTTGGGGGAAAGTTCAAATTGCGGTTTAATTAAAAAGACAATTTCACTCTGGGCGGCCATTACCTTAAAAAGCGGTTCCATGATCATTGTTAACGAAATGAATGATACATCCACCGCGGCAAATTGCGGGGCTGTTTCAAACAAGTCTGCCGTCATATACCGGGCATTTGTTTCCGGTTTAAAATGAAAGTTGGACCGTCGGCGGATTTCGTCGGCGAGTTGGCCTTTGCCGACATCTACACCGTACACTTCCTTGGCACCGGCTTGTAACATACAATCGCTAAAACCGCCCGTCGCTACGCCGATATCCACACATGTTTTGTTTTGTACGGAGATGTTCCAGTGTTTAAGTGCGCCGGCCAGTTTTAACCCGCCGCGCGACACGTACGGGCATGATTTTTCTTTAAGTGTAATGTTATCTTCCGGTAAGATAGTGCGGTCGGCGCGGGTGTCTGCCTCGCCGTTGACCAATACTTCGCCCGCCATAATGGATGCTTGGGCGCGGGTGCGGCTTGCAAAAAAGCCCTGCTCAACAAGTGCCATATCCAGCCGTAGTTTTTTATTCGTCATCTGCGTTTTCTGCCAAGTCGGTATCAAAAGGTACGCGCATCATTTCGCTTCCTTTTTTCTTTAATTCTTCAACTTTAAATTTAACGGTTTCTAATTTTTGGGCCAGTTCTTTGGAAAGGATAACGCCTTCTTCAAACAGTTTGACCGAAGCGTCTAAATCGGTTTGTTCTTCTTCCAGTTTGGTAACAATTTCTTCCAGGCGGGAGAGTTGTTTTTCAAAATTTAATTTTGTTGCCATAAAGACCTCACTTAACTTGTGTGTAAATCATACCGTCTTGTACTTGTACATAAATTTCTTCGCCGCTGTGCGTTTGGCCTACGCGGCTGATGATACGGCCGTCTTGCTTGCGGGTAATACTGTATCCGCGTTTTAATACCGCTTGCGGTCCGAGCGCGTGCAGTTTCTGCGAGGCAATTTCAAAACGTGCGGAAAATTGCGCTATTTTTTGCGCGTAAGCATTTTGCAAACGCAAAGTTAAATCGTCCAATTGTTGTTCTTTTTCTTGCGTGAGTACCGACGGACGGTTAAAAACGGGCGCGTTATGGGCTAAATCATAGCGGCGTTTGGCACGTTCATAAAATAAAGTTACGGCTTGCAGTAGGCGTTTTTGTAAACCGGCAATATATTCGTGCGTGTTTTGCGAATTTTTAACCACCAGCTCCGCGGCGGCTGACGGAGTGGGGGCGCGCAAATCAGCCACGAAATCGGCAATGGTGAAGTCCACTTCGTGCCCAACGCAGGATATGACCGGAATTTTGCTTTTAAAAATAGCCCGGGCGACGGCTTCTTCATTAAATGCCCATAAATCTTCCATACTTCCGCCGCCGCGGCCCAGTAAAATGACGTCGGGCTTGGGGGAAACACGGTTGGCATCAGCCAGGGCTTGAGCAATTTGCGCGGGGGCCTCGTCCCCTTGTACCAGAGTGGGAATAATTAAAATTTCCAAATGCGGGCTACGCCGTTTTAAAACGGATAAAATGTCCCGCACCGCTGCCCCGGTGGGCGAAGTAATAACGGCAATGCGTTGCGGATAAGAGGGGATTTCTTGTTTATGTTCTTGGGAGAAAAGGCCCTCTTGCTCTAATTTCTTTTTGAGTTTTTCAAATTCTAAAAACAAGTTTCCCTTGGTCAATAGTTCCGCACTCTTGGCTACAAGTTGGTACCGGCCCTGTTTAGCGTAGCACGAAAAATCGCCCCCTACGCGCACTTGCATGCCCTCTTGCAGTTGGTCGCCGAATTTGCGCGCGTCCCATTTAAACATCACACCGGATAATAGGGCTTCGCGGTCTTTTAAATCAAAATAAACGTGCCCGCTGGCAGCCGTGCGCAGATTGCTCACTTCCCCTTCCACAAATACGCCGCGAAATACACCCTCCAGCATTTGCTTGACGGCGAGCGTAATGGCGGTAACGGTAAATACTTGTCCGCGGAAAGGGGCTTCGGGTTCCATTTATTCCCCCTTGATTTTTTTGAGCCGTTCAATCAGGGCGGCTTCTTTGCCCAAGACGCCCGGTTCAAAAAATTTTTTTGGGTACGGCATATAAGATTGTTTTACGTAGTGATTGGGAAAATCATGCGCGTACTTGTATCCGCGGTTTTTGCCGCCTGAGCGCAGGTGGTCCGGCACCGGACGGTAGCGGCCTTCCCGCACTTCTTGCAGTGCACGGTCCACCGCCAAATAAGCGGAGTTACTTTTGGGGCAGCACGCCACATAAATAGCGGCATGCGCGAGAGGAATGCGTATTTCCGGCATGCCCAGTTCCTCGGCGGCGCTGAAGGCGGCTTGTGCAATCATCAACGCGGCCGGTTCGGCTAAACCTACGTCTTCGCTGGCGCAAATTAAAATACGCCTGGCGATAAAGCGCGGGTCTTCACCGCTTTCTAACATCCGCGCCAACCAATAGACGGCAGCATCCGGGTCCGAACCGCGCATGGATTTGATGAAAGCGGAAATAATATCGTAGTGTTCGTCGCCTTTTTTGTCGTAGTTTAAATGGCGGCGTTGGATGCATTCTTTTGCAATTTCCAAGTTAATGTGCTTGAGCCCGTCCTTACCCGGTTCGGTCGTGACGAAAGCTAATTCGGCGGCGTTGAGCATTTTGCGGCTATCGCCGTTGGCTTGCGTGATGAAAAATTCCGCGGCATCCTCATCAATTTGGGCGTGTTCGGTTTGGGCGGCACGGGTTAAAATTTTAAGCAAATCGTTATTGCCCAACACCTTAAATTCAAACACGGAAAAACGTGATAAAAGTGCCGTGTTGATATAAAAATACGGGTTTTCCGTCGTAATGCCGATTAAGATAATATCGCCTTTCTCTACGGAGGGCAACAAAACATCTTGTTGGGTTTTATTAAAATGGTGGATTTCGTCCAAAATGACCAACGTGCGTTTTTGTTCAAAGGCCGGCATCCGGGCGCGCTCTTTGGCTTCGGTCAGGACCTTTTTGATATCAGCCACACCGGCGGCCGCGGCGTTGAGTTCCACCGTGTAGGCCTGGGTGCGCGAAGCAATATACCTGGCGGTAGCCGTCTTGCCGCAACCGGGCGGGCCGAAAAACACAGCTGATTTAATCATATCCGCTTCCAACAAACGCCGCAACATTTTGCCCGGGCCTAACAGGTGTGGTTGGCCGGCAAAATCTTCCAGTTTTTTAGGAGCTTGGCGTGCGGCCAAAGGGATAGTTGTTTCTTCGTCGTTCATATTAGTCTTGGTTAGCGGATAATGTGTGTTGAAGTTTTAAAATCAAATCATTCACGCGCGAAATTTCTTCCTGCCGTTTTCCCCCCGCCAGATGCGTTTGCTTGTAATTTTCTATCGCAAAATGGAGGGCGGTTGCCAGGGCTTGTTTGAGGGTATCCACGGTGTCCAAGTGATTCATATATTCTTCCACCTGTCCGACGAGATCCGTCAATTCCACCATGCCCAGCCCTTCCGTTTCCACTTCCAACGGAATATTTTTGATTTGAAGTTGTAGGGTGTCTTTTTTGGGCATATTAATCTTTCCAAGCTTTGCTTAAATTTGTTGGGGTTTTTTCTCCTTATATAAAAAGGCCGAAATAGCAAAGAAAAAATATGTAATGCTTAACAGATATACGGCAATATGGAGATAACTGAATCTTGACCAAATTTCTGCAAACGTGGTGAACAATAGAACTAAAGCGGCTATTCCCCAACCTATACGGGAAATTATGTTAAGAGTCAAATCATCCTGTTTGCGGAGGGTGAGAAAAGCCAATAAGTTGATCAATGTATAATATATGACTCCGAAGAAAACAAATCCAAATGCGAAATCCATGAGGGGGATACCAAAAGAATCTGCCCGTGAATTGTAGACATTATTCATTAAATCCGAGTAAAGGAGAGAAAGGTCTAAAAGCCCCGATATAATGTAATAAAAATTAATCCATGAATAAATAAATATTTTGTTATAAAAGATCTTGATTCGGAAAAAATTTCCCCAACGTTTTATTTGAAAAACACATACAAATATGAACATGGCAAAGATTCCGCCCCACAAATGGAACGAAGTATTCCCTAATGGATAGGCCGGATTTAACAGGTGTTTTACGGCTTCGTTTACTCCGTGCGGGTCGGCCGCTTCTGCAATGGTTTCTGCCAGCGCGCGGTCGGTATAAAAGTCCGGTTGATGAAAGTGATATTTGACAAATAGGAAAATACTCATCACTAGCACCAAAAATCCGGTTAGTTTTATCGGATTTTTATAGAAATCTTTCCAAAAGTTTGTCATAAAAGGGTCCCCCTATGGTGAAGATAGGTACTCGCTCTATTCTACAACATTTAAACTATCTGGTACAATTTACATAAAATGACGACGGGAACGGGGCTTTTCTTTTTAGGTAATAAATTAAGCATTGGCGAGAGTTGAGCTGCCGACGAGATCCGTCAGTTCCACCATGCCCAGCCCTTCCGTTTCCACTTCCAACGGAATATTTTTGATTTGAAGTTGTAGAGTGTCTTTTTTGAGCATATAAGTATTGTATCTTTTTTAAAAGAAATAAGTCTTTTTTTGATACAATACAGAAATAAGGAAAATGCCCTTCCGGAGGGCAAGTAGGCGGTTATTTAACTGTTTCGGTGTTATGAGTAATGCAACACGCTTCGCAAGAAATGCGATTCAAAGCCCAAAACAGCCAATATAGCGGGATTTATTGTCTATGTTTCGTTTAAAAGTTAAAATTAGTGTTGTGTTTTTTCTTTGCTTTGTTCTTCTTTTTTTATTGGCTCGGGTAGCGGTTTTAGTCATGGCTTCTAATTATTTTGAAAATTTAAATAGCCATGATATTTTATTTTCTTTTTTACATGGCACACGTTTTGATTTACATGTATTGGGGTTACTTTTTTGTCCGCTGGTAGCATTGTTTATGTTGCCTTATAGAAACAAAACTATTATTAAAATTTTTAGTACGATATTTGTTTTTATCTTTGTGGCGTTTGCTATTTTTTTGACGGCAGATGTTATCTTTTTCAGTATTTTTAATAATCACATCGGAGTGGAAATTTTTACCAGTTTTACACACTTAGGTTTTTTTGTGCAAATGGCTTTTCAAGTTTATTATTACATCACCATACCGTTATTTATATTGTTGGGCTTCGGCGTGTATTTAATATGCCGGTATATCCGCTGTTACCCAACAACGATGGAAGAAAAACGCTTCATCACGAAATCTGTTATCGTGTTAATACTGTTGATGCCCCTTACTTTTTTAATGGTAAAAGGGAAATTGCAATTTCATGGTCGTAATCTTAGTATAATGGACGCGCAGGTTTTGGGGAATGCGCAGAGTAAAGATTTAATTTTAAATGGTCTGTATACAACTATGAATGCGGTGCGTAAACACCAAAAACGAAGATTGTACTTTGATAATCCTACAGAAAATTTACACATTGTTACCGCGCAAGAAAAACAGTCCGATCCTTCTTTCCCGTTTGAGAGGCAACGGTTGGTTTTTAATAAGAAAAACAACAATTATAATTTTGTGTTGTTTGTGCTAGAGAGTTTTGATCCGGTTCTCATAGATAAATATCCCGAAGTAATCCCATTTTTTATGCAACTTAAAAAACAGGGAACTTATTATAAAAATTTTCTATCGTCCGGGAACCGTTCTCTTATTGGAGTAACTGCGACATTGTTTTCCGTTCCCTATGTATGGGGATTGCCTACGATGAAAAATGGCTTGGGAGAGAAAGAATTTAGCCGTTTGGCCACTTATTATCGTCACAAAGGCTACCGAACCTTAAATATTATTACGGACCAGGCGGCATCGGATAACGCAAACTTGATGGCGGAATATATGGGTTTTGAACAATTTTTTGCTAAACCAAATATCCCATTAACTCATCAATATCCCATGTTTCATAAGGGGTTTGATTATGAGGGGTTAGAGTTTTTATTGCGGCAAATTAATGCGGGAGAGGGTAAATTTTTCGCTTATTTCTATACTTCTACCTTACACACTCCGTATGATATTCTGGTAAGCAAAGAACATCAATTGTACCCCATGGACACAGAGGAGCATCAATTTTTAAATCGGGCCTCTTATACGGATGCGGCATTAGCAAATTTCTTTGAGAAAGCCCGGAAGGAAACCTGGTTTAAGGATACTATTTTCTTGTTTTTTCCGGATCACCGTGCGCCGCTGGCGAATCGTAAGAAAGGGACAAATATCACGCAAGATAAATTTCAATCATTTTTATTAATGTATGGGGCAGGTATACCAAACAAAGTTGAGGATATTTTTGGTACCCAAGAAGATGTTTTGCCTACTTTGTTGGACTTGCTAAATTCGTCAGAAAATTATGCTTCAAGCGGGCAGAGTTTGCTAGATCCTTACAGAACCCAAAATAAATGTATCTATGAAGAACATGACAATACGGTACATGTTGTCGGTCCGAAAACACAACAGGTGGCATCCGAAGCAACCGCAGAAGACATATTAACTCTGCCGATCCCGATACAAGAGGCCATTCGCTTCAACGAGGCTATTTATAAGAGCTTGAGCAACAACACTTGGAAGAAAAAATAAATCCTATGGATGCCGCAGCACTAGAAGGATTTTTTCTCTTACAATACGGGGATTTGTCGTCTATTAGACAATAAAATCAGGTGCGGGCGGGAATCGAACCCACGAATATCAGTTTTGCAGACTGACGCCTTACCACTTGGCCACCGCACCATAAACATCACAATTATTACTTTTATTATAGCAAAAAAAGAGAGTTAAACAAAACTAAAATTAGGTCTTGAAATTTTACACAAAATGTTTATACTGTGGATAGGGAGTGCCACCGAGCCCACGCTTTGTGGGGAAGCCCCGCTAAGGGGTACGGCCTCCCTCAATTTTTGCAAGATGAGATAGGTACACAAAAAATTCCGCACCGGTTAGTTGCCGGTGCGGAATTTTTTAGGAATTGGAGAGTGCTTCTTTGATGGCTCGTCGTAATCTTTCTTTTTGTGTAGGAAACAAAGGTACATAAAAGTGTTCGTACAAACTATGGACGGCCGGAATTTGGGAATCATACACTTGTTTGGTTTTTAGTAAAAGATTCATATTTTCCGAAGTGAGTGCTTCTTGCACGGAAAGGGTGGCAAAATGTCTTTGCAACGTAGGATATACCATTGTTTGGCCGTTATCCCATTCCACGTGCGAATCGTTATTGGCAAAGGAATGTGTCCAACGGATGTGGATAGAACTGCCGTCAGGTAAGGTATGGGTTCCGATAATTTGCACGTTATCAATTGCTTCGTTGGTGAATCTGGCCGACAGGGAATAATCCTCCGGGGAAAATCCGTGCGTCTTGGGGGAAGAAGCAGCCCAGTGGATAGTCCAAGGAAACTTTCCGCCTACAGGCAAAACGTATTCGTGTCGGAAAACATGGTCTTGGAAACATTGAATATAAATATTATAAACATGTTCTTTGGTCTGTTCATAAAAGAATTTCCGCAAAGTTTTCTTCCCGTTTTTAGCGAGTGGGCACAGAGGTACCCCGTGGAAAGAAAGCACTTGACGAACGAGATTGCTTTGCGGATCGCGCAGGACGGCATCCCCTGGTGTGATTAAAAATAAAGACAGCAAATCTTCCTGCGTGTGGACAACCCATTCTTGCCGGATGGCTTTCCCTTCATCAAAAGTGTTTTCCTTGGCGAGGAGACTATCCAATTGAATCGTGTCGTGCGGGTTTCGGTTGACGGTATAAGCTTGCCGGTAAAGGTTTTTGCTGTTGGGGCAAAAACTGGTCCATCCGCGCAGGGCTCTTTCGGAAAAGTGGCCTTGTCGTTGGGCCAAGCGGAAGTCAATCAAATTGATAAATCCGTCCACGTCATCACACGTCATAGAATCGGTTTGTTCAAAAGAATTCATGATACTGCCCGCCTCGTTATTGGGATCGCTGGAGTGGTTGGTGTTGGCGTGGACGCGGGCAGATTCGTATTGGTCTGCCATGCCGTAGTAGTGGCCAATTTCGTGTAATGAAATCTTTCTGAAATAGGGGCGTAACTCTGTATGGACGAAAATTTCGTGTGTTTTATGGCGGTAAACCCCTCTGGATGAGAGAGTAGGATGAAAAGAAAAGAAGAGGTCATACGGCGTACTTCTGTCCACTTTCATTGTTCTAACATTGCGTCGCAACAGCGGGACAATATCGGCAAATTCCTTTTCCCGGTGGTTTTGCCGGATTTGACGTAACGTTTCTGCCGGCCACATGTGCAGGTTGTCAACGAGAATTTTTTCTTCTTGGGGAGTAATTTCCGGCGAAATTACATACCGGATAGGTACGTTGTCCACCAACCTGTCCACACCGAAATCTTCCGATCTTCTCACTTCGTTCAAAATGCCCCATGCCCCGGCATTACCGGCGGAAGCCATCAAGAACAAAAAGCAAAGCAACATTTTTACCATATCTGCTCTTTTCATACTTATAGTATAACGGGATTGGAAAAACACAACAAGAGTCAAAAGACCTAGGTGCATCTAGGTCTTTTGGCCCACGCTTGCGGAATTGTGCGGGCAAAAGAGGTCCGAAATCTTGCTAAGCCCCTGTTATTATGATAAAATTATTTATATAAAGAGTACGCGCTGATTTTGTTAAACCGAGTTTAACGAAGCCGTTTCTCTGACGGACAAAAAAAGAGTTGACAACTTTTAGCAAAACTGCTATACTAGTTATATAAGGAAACAAAAAAGGTTTTGTTTCCGCGGAAGTTTTCAAGAGCCCTTTTCAAGTTTTTGAAAAACAAGAAAACAGGGCCTTGACATTTCTGTCTTTTTTTGATAGACTAATTAGGTAGTCTTAAATTGATCTTTGTAAGAAACAAAAACTTCTAGTAGTAAGTAAGCAGCAAACAGAAAACTTTTTGGCAGCGAAACATCTCCTTATATTATAAAAGGCAGCCGATGGACTGAGCCGAGCCAATCAAGTTAGTTTTGCAGTTTACAAACATTTATTAAGTACCATTTAATCTATCCCTTCGGCCCTGGCGGCCATGACCGGCTTGAATATCCAAGCGGTACAAAAAAGATTAAATATTTAAGTTGTGTTTAAAAGCCCCAAAGCAGGCGGTTGAAAGGAAAAGCAAAAAAAGGCTTGACAAACTTTCAAAAATATGCTTTAATATAAGGGTAGTAAGAAATTTGACAAGTTGGGCCGTTGATAAAGAATTTTAAAAATAGCTTGACAAAGTTAAAATTTTTTGCTATACTATACTTACAGTCGAGGAAGACTGTAAGAAAGAAGTTAAAAAATTCCATTGCTTTTTTGAAATAAAGAAAAAGCAACGAGGAATTTTCGCTCTGTGAAAATTTGACAGCAATGTGCGAATGGGCGATTTGAACCGGAAAAACGCAAGTTTTACAGTTCATGGCTCATTAAGTTAAGTCCTATACTTTTCAAAAATAGGACACCAAGTTAATTCAAACAAGTAGAGTCAAAAGTCAACAGCTCGATGTTAGCGATTGGTTGCCTTTAAACCGCTTGCGATTTAAAGGTAATTAATTCTAATGGAGAGTTTGATCCTGGCTCAGAGTTAACGCTGGCATCGTGCATAACACATGCAAGTCGAACGGGACTTTGCGCTGTAGCAATACAGTGTAAAGTTTAGTGGCAGACGGGTGAGTAATGTATAAGAAACCTACCTTTGAGTGGGGAATAACAGTCCGAAAGGATTGCTAATACCCCATAACATATTGAAAAGGCATCTTTTTAATATCAAAGATTTATCGCTTGAAGATGGTCTTATATTCTATCAGCTTGTTGGCAGTGTAACGGACTACCAAGGCTACGACGGATAGCCGGCCTGAAAGGGCGACCGGCCACAAGGGCACTGAGACACGGGCCCTACTCCTACGGGAGGCAGCAGTGGGGAATTTTGGACAATGGGCGAAAGCCTGATCCAGCAACGATGCGTGGAGGATGAAGGTTCTCGGATTGTAAACTCCTTTTGTAAGGGAAGAAAAAAATGACGGTACCTTACGAATAAGCCACGGCTAACTACGTGCCAGCAGCCGCGGTAAGACGTAGGTGGCAAGCGTTACTCGGAATTACTAGGCGTAAAGCGCGCGTAGGCGGAATGTTAAGTCTGTTGTGTAATCTCCGGGCTCAACCCGGAAACTGCAACGGAAACTGGCGTTCTTGAGTGAGGCAGAGGAGATCGGAATTCCTAGTGTAGCAGTGAAATGCGTAGATATTAGGAGGAACACCGGTGGCGAAGGCGGATCTCTGGGCCTTTACTGACGCTCAAGTGCGAAAGCTAGGGGAGCAAACGGGATTAGATACCCCGGTAGTCCTAGCCGTAAACGATGATAACTAGTTGTGGGAGGTATCGACCCCTTCCGTGACGCCGCTAACGCATTAAGTTATCCGCCTGGGGAGTACGGCCGCAAGGTTAAAACTCAAAGGAATTGACGGGGACCCGCACAAGAGGTGGAGTATGTGGTTTAATTCGACGCTACGCGAAAAACCTTACCTGGGCTCGAACGACTGGTGGTAGTCTTTATGAAAGTAGAGGCGACCCGCAAGGGAGCCAGCCGAGGTGCTGCATGGTTGTCGTCAGCTCGTGTCGTGAGATGTTGGGTTAAGTCCCGCAACGAGCGCAACCCCTATCCTGTGTTGCCTAGCAATAGGATCTCTCAGGAGACCGCCGCGGATAACGTGGAGGAAGGTGGGGATGACGTCAAATCATCATGGCCTTTATGTCCAGGGCTACACACGTACTACAATGGTATAGACAGAGGGTAGCAATACCGTAAGGTGGAGCCAATCCCTAAACTATGCCCCAGTTCAGATTGTGGGCTGCAATTCGCCCACATGAAGCCGGAATCTCTAGTAATCGCAGATCAGCACGCTGCGGTGAATACGTTCCCGGGTCTTGTACACACCGCCCGTCACACCACGAAAGTCAATTGCAACAGAAGTATCCAGGTCGTCTGGGTCCTAAGTTGTGATTGGTGATTGGGGTGAAGTCGTAACAAGGTAGCCGTACCGGAAGGTGCGGCTGGATCACCTCCTTTATTCTATTTCTTCGGAGATAGGATAGGTCGGTAGTCATAAACTGGTGCGCGAAAGCGCTATCTGGTTCAGGTCGGCCACTCGCACATAGCAAGGTTGATAGAGTTTATGCTTTTAATAGCTTGGGCTCGTAGCTCAGCTGGTTAGAGCGCACGCTTGATAAGCGTGAGGTCGAAGGTTCAATTCCTTCCGGGCCCACAGCACTTATATGGGGCTGTAGCTCAGTTGGGAGAGCACCTGCTTTGCAAGCAGGGGGTCGTCGGTTCGAACCCGATCAGCTCCAATAATCTTCTGATACAACCTTGCAACTTTACAACAATGTTGCGTCAAATTTGTTGTTCTTTGACAATCAGATAACTTATACTCACTCTTCTCTTGTAAGTCTCCAGTAGTTGGGCTTATAACTAATAAGAAGTCCGGCGGGTAGCAAAGAGAATGATAGTATATTTTAGAAAAGCCAAGCGTTTGTATATTTGATATGTGATAAAAATATACTTACACTTACACAATGATGCATGAGACAATTAACTGAAAAGTTAATGGTTATCATACCTAAAAATATAGATAGCAATATCTAGCATTTGAAATGACCAAAATCTGTAGGATTAAAGAATATGGTCAAGCTACAAGGGTGTATGGTGAATGCCTTGGTGCCAGAAGTCGATGAAAGACGTGATAAGCTGCGATAAGCCACGGGTAGGAGCAAATATCCTTTGATCCGTGGATTTCTGAATGGGGGAACCCTTATCGGTGAGAGCCGGTAAATCATCACTTGAAGGTTAAGCTTTCGGGCTTGAAGATAGGGTGATAGAAGACAACGTAGGGAAGTGAAACATCTCAGTACCTACAGGAAAAGAAATCAACGAGATTCCCTGAGTAGTGGCGAGCGAAACGGGAACAGCCTAAACCGACTCCCGCACCTTATATATCCGGCGGGTATATAAAGTGCGTGGGTCGGGGTTGCAGGGCTTGCGATGTGGAATGTGTTGACGGTTAGTTGAATGGTCTGGAAAGTCCAACCATAGCGGGTGACAGTCCCTTAAACGAAAACCGAAGACCTCCTAGCGAGTACCTAAGTACCACTGGTCACGTGCAATCCGGTGGGAATCAGGGGAGACCACTCTCCAAGGCTAAATACTCTCTGGCAACCGATAGTGAACCAGTACCGCGAGGGAAAGGCGAAAAGAACCCCGAGAGGGGAGTGAAATAGAACCTGAAACCGTACATCTACAAGCTATTGTAGCACTATGCCCGCAAGGGAATGTGCGACAGTGTGCCTGTTGAAGAATGATCCAGCGAGTTAATGTGCCGAGCAAGGTTAAGGGCTGATGAAGTCCGCAGCCGTAGTGAAAGCGAGCCCGAATAGGGCGATTAGTTCGTCATATTAGACCCGAAGCCAAGTGATCTAACCCTGTCCAGGCTGAAGTTCGCGTAACAGTGAATGGAGGGCCGGAGTGTTAAACGTTGAAAAGTTTCTACATGAGGTGGGGTTAGGGGTGAAAGGCCAATCGAACTTGGTGATAGCTGGTTCTCCCCGAAATAGCTTTAGGGCTAGCGTTGAAATTTAACCCGAGGGGGTAAAGCACTGGTAGATTTAGGGGGAGCGACCCTCCTTCCGATGTCTGTCAAACTCTGAATACCTCGGCGTATATTTCAGCAGTCAGTTCGTGAGGGATAAGCTTCACGTGCGAGAGGGAAACAGCCCAGACCGTCAATTTAGGTCCCAAAATGTATGCTAAGTGGTAAAGGATGTGGATTTACTTAAACAGCTAGGAGGTTGGCTTAGAAGCAGCCATCCTTTGAAGAGTGCGTAATAGCTCACTAGTCGAGTGAATCTGCGCCGAAGATGACTCGGGGCTAAGCATACTACCGAAATTACGGATTGTACATTGGTTCGCCTTTGTACAGTGGTAGGGGAGCGTTCTTGGCAGCTGCGAAGGTATACCGTAAGGAGTGCTGGAGCGCCAAGAAGTGAGAATGCTGGAATGAGTAGCGACAAGGAAGGTGAGAATCCTTCCCGCCGAAAATCTAAGGTTTCCTTGAGCAACGTTCGTCGGCTCAGGGTCAGTCGGGCCTAAGCTCAGGCCGAAAGGCGTAGGCGAAGGACATCCGGTTAATATTCCGGAACTATAGTAAGCGCGTCATAACCTAGGGAGGGACGCAGGAGAGTAACCCAGTTGGCTATATGTCAATGAAAGGCCGTAGGCATCTTCGGATAGGCAAATCCGTCCGGAGGTCAAGCCGAAAACCGATACCAGTGACCGTAAAACGTCATCAGGTGGGCCAATCACGCTGCCTAGAAAAACTTCGTAGGGAGTTCTTACTATAACCGTACCGTAAACCGACACAGGTGGATGGGGTGAAAATCCTAAGGCGCGCGAGATAACCATCGTCAAGGAACTAGGCAAACTAGCTCCGTAACTTCGGAAGAAGGAGTGCCCAAGTACTGGCTAGCAATAGTTGGGAAAGGGTCGCAGTGAATTGGGCTTCGTGACTGTTTAACAAAAACTTAGGGCTCTGCTGAAATCTCAAGATGATGTATAGGGCCTGATGCCTGCCCGGTGCCGGAAGGTCAAGGGGAGTGGTTAGCCGCAAGGCGAAGCTGCGAACTTAAGCCCCGGTAAACGGCGGCGGTAACTATAACCGTCCTAAGGTAGCGAAATTCCTTGTCGGGTAAGTTCCGACCTGCACGAATGGCATAACAAAGAAGCCGCTGTCTCGACGGTGGGCTCGGCGAAATTGTGGTTCAAGTGAAGACGCTTGATGCATGCAACAAGACGAAAAGACCCTATGGAGCTTTACTGTAGCTTGTTATTGACTTACGGTTTACAATACGTAGTATAGCTGGGAGCCTTTGAAACATCCTTTGAGGAGGGTGCGGAGGCAACAGTGAAATACCAGCTTTTGTGGATTGTGATTCTAACCTATTACCCGTGAATCCGGGTTGGGGACAGTGGCAGGTGGGCAGTTTGACTGGGGCGGTCGCCTCCTAAAGAGTAACGGAGGCGTTCTAAGGTTCCTTCAGGCCGTATAGAAATCGGCCATTGAGCGCAAAGGTAGAAAGGAGCTTGACTGTGAGGACGACGGTCCGAACAGGTGCGAAAGCAGGACTTAGTGATCCGGTGGTCCCTCGTGGGAGGGCCATCGCTCAACGGACAAAAGCTACCCTGGGGATAACAGGCTGATCGGGCCCAAGAGTTCACATCGACGGCTCGGTTTGGCACCTCGATGTCGGCTCATCACATCCTCCCGCTGAAGCAGGTGGGAAGGGTTGGGCTGTTCGCCCATTAAAGTGGTACGTGAGCTGGGTTCAGTACGTCGTGAGACAGTACGGTCTCTATCTGTTGTATGCGCAGGAAACTTGAGAGGAGTTGTCCATAGTACGAGAGGGCCTGGATGAACGAACCTCCTGTATATCAGTTGTCTGTAAACAGGCATAGCTGATTAGCGGTGTTCGGTAGGGATAAACGCTGAAAGCATATAAGCGTGAAACCCGCCTCAAGATAAGGTTTCCCTGGTAGATCAACTACCCAGAAGACCCCCGGAAGACTACCGGGTTGATAGGCAGAGTGTGTAAGCACAGCAATGTGTTCAGCTAATCTGTACTAATAGGTCGTGAGGCTTGGCCATATTCTTTAATCCAATAGAGAATAGTAAGTGGAAACACTTGCGCTTTTCTAGTTATCTGAAGTTGAAAGTACGCGATGACCCGTCTAGTAAACGGCGAGCAAGATTTCAACGTGAAAGGAATTGTTGTAGCGACGGTTCCTTCCAATTTGTTCTTTTACAGGTAGAGGCTTTGATGAGACTGATATTAATTCCGACGAGGTCACACCCGTTCCCATTCCGAACACGGCAGTTAAGCTCGTAAGGGTCGATGGTATTGGCGCCCAATTCGGCGCTGAGAGAGTAGATCGATGTCGGTCTCATCAAAGCCTTTATCCGTTTATAAGGAGTCCTATGCAAAGGGCTCCTTTTTTGTTTTAACTTACGTTATACTAAAACATAAAGAGATAAGTGTGGAAATATGTCTGTTCTTGCGGTGACCCGGGTTACTAAATCTTAATCTACCACAATAAACCCCCTCAAAAGATTTTGAGGGGGTTAAATTTACAATTTGTAATAAGCCCCGGGCGGAAACTCGGGGTCTTATTTATTGGTTTATTCCTTTCATTAGGGCTTTACAAAGCTTTTCTTCGTACGTAGTGTTATTTTGGTACGAACATCCCCACTTGCCGGCCATATCTTCAAATTGGCCGCCTGCAGGTTGGTTTTCATATCTTTTTAAGAGTGCCACGTCATAATTATTATGTCTACAAGGACTTGAGTCATTCATACAGTAGAATATAGCAAGACTGTCAGAATATATGCCAAACGAAACATGGTTCCCGCAATTTAACAGGGAGTTATGCGAGGAATCTGCGGTACAATCTGAAGGGAAAGATAAATCAAGTGCTTCCCGCTCATCTCTAGAGGCATATCTCCCGTTTGTTACATAAAACAATTCCTGCGCATCCGCCAACCTTCGTACAATGGGCATATAAGTCTTCAAGCGGGTTTTGTCTACGGCTAATTTATATTGCGGTACGGCTATAGCTGCCAAAATACCAATGATGAGTACAACAACTAGAAGTTCAATGAGAGTAAAACCGGTTTTATTTACGCCGGAAGAATTTCTACCGTCGAGGGGGGGGGTACTAATAAAGTTTTCCTTATAGGCTGTAGCATAGTTTCTCCTAAAAATGGTAATTGTACAACAAGATTATACAAAATTTGTGGCCGAAAATTTATTTCTTCAGCGGCTTATTTAAGAAGATATACGCGCCGGGCAATTTTTTCAATCCGCGTTTAAATTTATCATATGCGTTACGTAGGTGTTTGCGCCGCAATACGTCGCGCACCAAATCGCCTTGCCAACGGGCGAAGCGGGCATATTCTTCCACAAATGCGCGCAAATGGGTATCTTCGTAAAATGGTTGGATTAAATTTTGCCGCACAATACGGGCAGGTACCGGTCCGTTAAAAAACCGGAAACGGTTAATGTCCACCAATAAAAAGTGATATTGTCCGTTCTCCGCCCGATATAAAATATTCCCCGGCGTAAAATCTTTGTGCCACAATCCTTTTGCGTGCATATCGGCTGTATATTTAGCCAGCGCCCGAATAAGTGCCGCATCGCTTTGGGCCTGACGTATGGGGCGCATGTTTTCCACCTGCTCACTTATAAAATAGGAAAAATTAATCAGCCCTCCTTTGCGTTCAATGCGGTATCCGTACGGGGTGGGTGTGTGGAAACCGCGTTTTAGAATTTGTTGCGCATTTAAAAAAGTAGTTTTTGCCTTGGGTGTGCGCCACCCCAGCGAATACAAAATGCGGTTGACAATGGGCGGGATACAAAATTTTTTTACGTTTATTTTACGTCCGCCAACGTCAAACACGCGGATTTGGTTGCGTGCGTTGTGGATGATTTCTCCCCCGGCCGTAAACGTTTCCGGCAGGCGGGCTGTAAAATCTGCGGGCAAAGGGGCTTGCGGGTTTTGAAATACTTCGCTTGTAGTTTGCATATATATATTTTAGCAAACAACGTTTGCGTGGGGGCAACTTTTGTGAACTTTTGTTTTTTTACCCAACATATTTAATACAAGTTTATCGTCGTTGACTTTTCAAAACTTTTTTTTTTTGATAGTATCTTTTATATATGAAAAACAACTATCACAAAAATGGTATCACCCCAAACCATAAAAATAATGTCATCGTAAAACTTTCCGGTTTTACGCTCATAGAATTATTGGTCGTTGTTCTCATCATTGGCATATTGGCCTCTATTGCCGTGCCGCAGTACCAGTTGGCGGTAGACAAGGCGAAAATCAAATCCGGCTTTCCCCAAATGCGCCATATCCGGGATGCGGAAGAGGCGTACAAGATTGCTAACGGCACTTACACCACCGATTTTACGGAATTGGCGGTTGATTTCCCGGGTGCGCGGGTAATAAACAACAATCATTACATGTTGGTATCGGCGGGTAACGCCGCAAACGCAGAAGTTTATTCGCTCTCTTGCGAGGGAACATACTGCCACGTTTTTTGGTGGCCTTTTGGGGCAGAGCAAACAAAACCGCGCGTTTATTGGGCGTTTGAAAGAGATTACTGGTTATGTTACCCAGGTGGTACGGCCCGCGGGCAGCGGTTGTGCAAAAGTTTGGGGTGCAGTAACGCAAGCGGGCAATACTGCAACTTTAAGCCCTAATCCTGTGGGGGCTCAAAATTCGCTTGCGGGGGTTGGCGGATTTTGTTATAATATTTTTAAGAGTTGCGGATAAGACGTTTGCAAAAATGTTTGCAATGGGCAACTTTTATTGATAAAATAAAGTAGAAGTAATTGAACCGATTTTAACGAGAACCATGATCCCCTCCGACGGAAAACGGAGGAAGGGGGATCTGTGGCTGTCGTTTTCTCTGCTCTAAAAGCGGTCCAAACAACAGCGGTTTTCGGTTAAAAAACAGGCAAGAAAATGAACCTGACAAAAGACCAAAAGAAACAAAAGTCGCAAGACCTTGCTTCTGAAATTACCACCGGCGGCACGGTGTTCTTCACGGCTTATCAAGGCCTGAAGTTTACCGAAATGGAAGCCGTGCGCCAAGCGGTAGCCCCCGCGGGAGCCAAATTCCGCGTGGCCCGCAACGCCATTGTGGAACATGCCGTCAGCCAGGCCAAAATTGAAGGAGCCGATACGAAACTCTTTCAAGGGCCGACTGCCATCGCCGTTGGCGGTGACATTGCTGCGGTAGCCAAAGCATTGGTGGACTTTCAGAAAAAGAATGCGGCTTTGAAGCTGCGTGCTTGCTATTCAGAGGGTGTCTGGTACAACGAGGCACAAGTTAAACAACTCGCTACCATTGGTACGAAAGAAGAAAACTTGTCCAAATTGGCCGGCGCGTTGTACAACGCGGTTGCCCAATCGGCGCAAGTATTGCAAGCTCCGATACGGGATTTTGCCTACGTTATCAAAGCTTTGGAAGATAAGCAAAAATAACGCAAAAAGGTATCAGTTGGTTTCGGCCAACTGATGCCCGGTAAAATCTAAACCCGCCAAGAGCGGTAGTAGTCCCGCAAGGGGTAAAGGTACGGGCTTAACTGGGTTAAGCAGAAGGCCGCTACTCAATAATAAAAGGAAAAAGTAAAAATGGCAAAAATGACCAAAGATGAATTAGTAAATGCAATCGCTGAACTCACCGTTTTGGAATTGTCCGAACTCGTGAAAGCGATTGAAGAAAAATTCGGCGTAAAAGCCGCTGCTCCGGCCGTAGCCGTAGCTGCTGCCGCTGCCCCCGCTGCGGGCGCTGCCGCTGAAGAAAAAGACGAATTCAACGTCGTGTTGACTGCGGTAGATGCCGCCAAGAAAATCGGCGTCATTAAAGTCGTGCGCGAAATCACCGGCTTGGGCTTGAAAGAAGCCAAAGACTTGGTAGAAGGCGCTCCGAAAGCCGTAAAAGAAAACGTTGCCAAAGCCGAAGCGGAAGAACTCAAGAAGAAAATCACCGAAGCCGGCGGTACCGTAGAACTCAAATAGTTCAAACGACGCATTATTATCCCAATCCCCGAATCCGGGGATTGGGATATATACCCCAAAAGGGTAATATCGCAGGGCCGTAGCCGCGGGTGCGCGCGGAACGAATAAAATCCCTGCAAATCCAGGAAGATAAGCAATGATTGAAAAACAGACGAATTTCGGCAAAATTTCCACCAAACTTCCGTTACCGGATTTATTGGATATGCAAAAGCAATCTTTTGTGGACTTTTTGCAATTGGATGTGTCCCCCTCTAAACGGGAATTGAAAGGTTTGCAAGCCGCTTTTGAAGATGTATTCCCCATTGAAGCCCCCGACGGAAGCATGCGCTTAGAATTTTTAAAGTACGAGTTAGGCACGCCGCGTTACGCTACGCCGGCAGAAGCCACCGTGCGCGATAGCACCTATTCCGCTCCGTTGAAAGCGTGGTTACGCTTGTACGTCAAACAGAAAAACGGGAAAATGAAAGAGGCCTCAGACCAGGATGTCCACTTGTGTGATTTGCCGTTGATGACGGAAGCTGGATGCTTTGTGTTTAACGGAGCAGAACGTGTAGTGGTCAGCCAGATGCACCGTTCCCCGGGGATTATTTTTGAAGAAGACGAAGAAAAGAAACAGTCCACCTTCGGTAAACGTCTGTATGTTGCGCGGATTATTCCGTACCGCGGAGCGTGGATTGAATTTTCGTTTGACTTGATGAACGCTTTGTGGGTTCGCATTGACCGCAAGAAAAAAGTACTCGCGTCCACCTTCCTGCGCGCGTGCGGTTTGGAGACTAACGCACAAATTATCCAAACCTTCTATCCTTGCGAAGATGTTACCGTCAAACCCAGCAGTATTGATTCCATTATCGGTCGTTATGCCGCTGACGATATTTATGATCCGTCTACCGGCGAAGTGCTTTGGAACTTAGATGAAAAAGCCGCTCTGCCGATTGATGATAAACTCTTTAAAACCTTAATTGAAAAGAACGTCAAAACGATTAAAGTAATTTCCGGCAAACCGCGTCAGGATGATCCCGGTATCTTGGCTACGTTGGAACACCGCAAAGATTCCATCCGTACCGCTGCCGAGGCCCAAGCCGAAATTTACAAAAAGATGAGAGGGCAAGATTTCGTAGTCAAAGAACAAGCGGAATCGTACCTCAATAATTTAGTGTTTGACAACATCCGCCGGTATGATTTGAGTTTTGTGGGCCGCTATAAAATCAACAAAAAATTTGCCAACATGTTTGATTTGATTAGCAAATACAAATTCAAAAAATTCCAAAAACCGTCGGATAACCGCCGCACCTTGGCCCCGGAAGATGTAATCGTGGCCGTAAAATATTTGCTCGCGCTCAACGCCGGGGAAGATGTCCAAAAATCATACGGGGAAAATTTCTCGTTTAAAGTGGACGACATTGACCACTTGGGTAACCGCCGTGTTCGCGGAATTGGCGAACTGTTGGAAAACCAAATCCGCATCGGTTTAAGTCAAATGGCAAAAACCGTGCGCGACCGCATGAACCGCGAACTTACTTCGTTTACGCCGCGTGCGCTTGTTAATGCGCAGCCGGTACAAGCGATTGTCCGCAAATTCTTTGGTACATCCCAATTATCACAGTTTATGGACCAGATTAACCCGCTGGGGGAACTGACGCACAAACGCCGTTTGTCCGCCCTGGGGCCCGGTGGTTTGAACCGTAAACGTGCCGGCTTTGAAGTGCGCGACGTGCACTATACGCACTATGGCCGCGTATGCCCGATTGAAACCCCGGAAGGACCGAACATCGGGTTGATCACTTCTTTGGCCTGTTATTCCAAAGTGAACAAGTACGGGCTGATTGAAACGCCGTACCGCAAAGTTGTCAACGGTAAAGTTACCAACCAAATTGAAAACTTGACCGCCGATACGGAAGACGATAAATTTGTGGCCCAGGCCAACACACCGCTCAAGAGCGACGGTACTATCGGTACGGACTTGGTCTCTTGCCGTGTCCGCTCGGACTATCCGATGGTTTCTCCCAAGAACGTCAATTATATGGACGTTTCTCCGTTGCAGGTCATCAGCGTCTCTGCGGCACTTATTCCGTTCTTGGAACATGATGACGCGAACCGTGCCTTGATGGGTTGTAACATGCAACGTCAGGGTGTGCCGCTGCTCATGCCGGAAGCCCCTTATGTGGGAACGGGTATTGAACATGAAGTCGCGCGCGATTCGGGTACTTCCATGGTAGCCAAGCGTGACGGACGGGTTCAATTCGCCGATGCGACCAAGATTATTGTGGAAGCGAAAGACGGCTCGGTGGATGTATACGACCTGTTAAAGTTTAAACGGTCCAACTCCGATACGTGTATCAACCAACATCCTATCGTCAAAACGGGTGATAATGTCAAAGCCCGTCAAGTAATTGCCGACGGTCCGTCCATGGATAACGGCTACTTGGCTTTAGGGCGCAATATGCTCGTTGGTTTTATGTGCTGGGAAGGGTACAACTACGAAGACGCTATTTTGGTATCCAGCCGGTTAGTAAAAGAAGATGTATTTACTTCCGTCCACTTGCACGAATTTACCTTAGATGCCCGCAACACGAAATTGGGAGCGGAAGAAATTACCCGCGATATTCCCAATATCGGGGCTGAGGCACTTTCTCACCTAGATAACGACGGTATCGTACTGCCGGCCACGGTGGTAGAGCCCGGTGATATTTTGGTGGGGAAAGTGACTCCTAAAGGGGAACAACAACTCACGCCGGAAGAACGGCTGTTAAAGGTGATTTTCGGAAAGAAGGCCGATGACGTAGTAGATGCTTCCTTGCGTGTTCCGCCCGGTACCAGCGGCAAAGTGGTAGGTACCCGCGTATTTGTACGCAAGGAAAAACTCACGAAAGCGGAAGAAAAAGCCCGCTTACAGGCCTTGGAAGACGAGAAAAATTCCACTTTGGAATTGTTAAAAGAGCAACGCAAACGCGCGTTGGACTACGCCAAGCATACGATTAAGAAAGAATCGGAACTGAAACAAGAAACCGCCCGCATTACGGCCTTGTATAAGTTGATGGAAAAGAAGGCAGTGGAACACTATGAACGTGAGATTGAGTTCTCCAAGCAAGGGGACGAATTGGCGGTAACCGTCAACAAGTCTGTCAAGGTATATATTGCTTCCAAACGCAAATTGCACGTCGGTGATAAGATGTCCGGCCGCCATGGGAACAAAGGGGTGGTTGCGCGTATCTTGCCGGAAGAAGATATGCCTTTCTTGCCGGATGGAACCCCCTTGGATATTGTGCTTTCCCCGTTGGGTATTCCCTCCCGTATGAATGTGGGCCAGTTGTTGGAGACCATGCTCGGTTGGGCGGCTCATTACTTGCATTACAACGCCGCCACGCCTGTGTTTGACGGGCCGAGCGAAGCCGAAGTGGTCAATGAGGTCCGCAAAGCCAAAGAGAAAATCTTGGATGATAAAGGATTGAAAGGAAAAGCGCGCGAAGAATACGCAGCCAAATACTTGCCCGACGATTATTGCCGCATTACGCTTTACGACGGCCGCACCGGGGAACCTTTTGAAGAAAAGGTAACGATCGGTTACATGTATATGATGAAACTGATCCACTTGGTGGAAGATAAAGTCCACTCCCGTTCTACCGGGCCGTACAGTATGATTACGCGCCAACCGCTGGGCGGTAAAGCCCAGTTCGGTGGCCAGCGCTTCGGGGAAATGGAAGTGTGGGCCATGGAAGGTTACGGAGCGACTTACACCTTGCAGGAATTCTTGACGGTTAAGTCAGACGATTTCGCCGGACGGACGAAAATGTATGAATCTATCGTCAAGGGTGATGCGCCTGCCCAACCGGGTGTGCCGGAATCGTTTAAGGTGCTCGTGAAAGAATTGCAGGCACTGGGTTTAAGCGTAGATTTGCTTAAGAACATCGGCGATGCATCTGCACCGGCCGAAAAGACCGAAGAACAACCCGCCGAAAAAGCGGAAAAGAAAGAGGCGGCCGCTAAATAAGCCGGGGATGTGAAAACCATGCAAACGAAAAAAGTAAAACAATTGAGCGAATTAAATTTCTTTGACTTTGATGCAATCAAGTTAGGGATTGCCAGCCCGGAGCAAATCTTGGGTTGGTCTTATGGGGAAGTAAAAAAACCGGAAACCATCAATTACCGCACGCTTAAGCCAGAGCGGGACGGTTTATTCTGCGAACGTATCTTTGGTCCGACGAAAGATTATGAATGTGCCTGCGGCAAATATCGCTGGGTGAAATTCAAAGGCATTAAGTGCGACCGCTGCGGTGTGGAAATCACGGAAGCTAAAGTTCGTCGCGAACGGATGGGCCATATTGAACTGGCCGTTCCGGTGGCGCACGTGTGGTTTTTGCGCAAAAATCCGTCGCGCATTGGTATTTTGTTGGATATGCGCACGAGCGATTTGGAACGTGTCGTTTATTATGCCTCGTACGTAGTAATTGAAGACTGCGTAGATAGTGTAACCGGCCGCGTAGATTTCAAAAAAGGAACCTTGCTGTCCGATGTGCAAGTGCGCGAAGCCCGCAAAAAACACGGTACCCGCTTGAAAGTGGGCATCGGGGCTCCCGCCATCCGCACGTTGCTGGAAGGCATTGATTTTGATAAAGAAATTCCCGCTTTGCACGAACAACTTAAAAACACGCAAAGCGAAGTGGAACGCACGAAACTTATCCGCCGCGTGAAAACGATGGAAGAGTTTAAAGAAAGCGGCAACCGCCCGGAATGGATGATTTTAAGCGTATTGCCTGTCATCCCGCCGGATTTGCGGCCGCTCGTGGCGTTGGACGGCGGACGGTTTGCAGCGTCGGACTTGAACGATTTGTACCGCCGCATTATTAACCGCAATAACCGCTTGAAACATATTGAATCGCTCCGCGCGCCAGAAGTGATGATTTACAACGAAAAACGCCTCTTGCAAGAGGCGGTGGACGCACTGATTGAAAACGGTGCCCGCGGTAAATTCTTCATTGGTGCCGGCGGCCGGCCTTTAAAATCTTTATCGGATAACATTAAAGGTAAACACGGTCGTTTCCGCCAGAACTTACTTGGTAAACGCGTAGACTATTCCGGCCGTTCCGTTATTGTGGTCGGGCCGAACTTAAAGTTGCACCAGTGCGGTCTGCCCAAACTGATGGCCTTGGAACTTTTCAAACCGTTTATCATCGGCGAACTCATGAAAAAAGAAGGCGTAACGCTCAAATCTGCTAAAAAGATGTTGGAGCGTGTCCGCCCGGAAATTTGGGATATTTTGGAACAAGTTACCAAATCCCATCCGGTTATGCTTAACCGCGCGCCGACCTTGCACCGGTTAGGTATTCAGGCCTTTGAACCTGTACTTATTGAAGGGAAAGCCATTCAGTTGCACCCGCTCACTTGTGCGGCCTTCAACGCCGACTTTGACGGTGACCAGATGGCTGTACACGTGCCGTTGTCTTTGGAAGCCCAGATGGAAGCCCGCACGCTCATGTTGGCGTCTAACAATATTTTGTCGCCGGCGTCTGGTAAACCGATTGCGGCTCCGTCACACGATATGGTATTGGGTATTAACTTCTTAACCAAAGTGAAAGACGGGGATATCGGCGAAGGGTGCATCTTCGGCAGTAAAGAGGATGCCCTGGTGGCGTTGGAATATGGCAAGCTTTCTTACCATGCCAAAATCAAAGTACGCGGTATTAATGCAATCCCGGAACCGGGCTTGAGCGCAAAAGAAGCGAAAGATGTTTCCAAGTGGAAAGATTATACTTCCGTGGGACGCATCATTTTTAACCAAATCTTGCCCAAAGGGTGGGAATATATCAACAAGACGATCGGTAAAAAAGAATTGGCTACGCTTGTGGACGAATGCTATAAGAGCAAAAAATACGGCCGCTATGAAGCCGTCCAATTCTTGGATAAGATTATGAAGATGGGGTATCATTATGCTACCCTGTCCGGTTTGTCTATCTCCATTGCCGATATGACTATTCCGTCCGTCAAACAAAAATACATTGACGACGCCAAAAAGCAAGTTAAACAAATTCAAGCGCAGGCCGAAGCCGGTATCATCACGGAAGGCGAACGTTATAATAAAGTAATTGATATTTGGACGCGTGTGACGGATGATGTGGCCAACGAACTTTTCAAAGAAATGAAAAAGTTTGAGGAAGCCAAATTTGATCCGACCAACAAAGAACACAGCGGCCAACGCTTTAACTCCGTCTATTTGATGGCGGATTCCGGTGCCCGCGGTTCGCGCCAACAGGTGCGGCAGCTTGCCGGTATGCGCGGTTTGATGGCTAAACCGCAAAAGAAATTGACCGGCGGTCAGGGTGAAATTATTGAAAACCCGATTACCGCTAACTTCCGTGAAGGGCTGTCCGTACTGGAATACTTTATTTCCACGCACGGCGGACGTAAAGGTCTTTCCGATACGGCATTAAAAACGGCCGATGCCGGTTACTTAACCCGCCGCTTGGTGGACGTTGCACACAACGTGGTTATCACCCAGGAAGACTGCGGTACGCATAACGGTATCGTGGTTAAATCCTTGATGAGTGGCGAAGAAATGGTGGAACCGTTAGACGAACGTATTTTAGGACGCACCGCGTTGGAAGACGTGGTAGTCAAGGTCAAGAAATCTGACGGGTCCGAAGAAGAAAAAACCATTATTAAAGAAGGCGATTTGATTACGCTGGAGCAATGCAAACAAGTCAAGAAATACGGTGTGGAATCCGTCCGGATCCGTTCCGTATTGACTTGTGAAGCCCCCTACGGTGTATGTGCCAAGTGTTACGGGTTATCGTTAGCGACTTCCGCCAAGAGTAACCCCGGCGACTCGGTGGGTATCATTGCCGCCCAGTCCATTGGGGAACCGGGTACGCAGTTAACGTTGCGTACGTTCCACATCGGTGGTACGGCCTCGCGCGTGCTGTCCCGCAGCCAAGCAGTGGCCGAAATTGACGGTAAGGTGACGTTTAAAGATATTAAAGTCATCACCAACCGCTATGATAACAAGATTTGTATCTCCCGCAACGGTTCTATTTTTGTAACCGCCGGAAATGGTACAATAAAAGAATACAAGATTCAGTACGGTGCTTCTATCTATACAAAAGATAAAGAGACTGTCAAAAAGGGTTCGTTGTTGGCGGAATGGGACCCGCACTCCGTTCCGGTGTTGGCTGAAGTGCCCGGTACGGTGCGTTTGACCGACGTAGTAGAAGGTACTACCTTGCAGGAAGAACGCAACAAAGTAACAGGCGTTATTGAACGCAAAATTACCGCCAGCCGCGTGGGCAAGAAAAACCCGCGCATCAGCATTGAAGGCAAAGAGAAGAAAATCAATTTCCCGTTGCCGATTGATACGATTCTGATGGTAGATAACGGTGAAGAAGTGGAACCCGGGGATGTGCTCGCTAAAATCGGGCGCGAAGCCGGCGGCACCAAGGATATCACCGGCGGTCTGCCTCGTATTGCGGAATTGTTTGAAGCGCGCCGCCCCAAAAATCCGGCTATTATTTCCGAATTTGAAGGGATTGTCAGTTTGGAAACGTCCCCCAGAGGGCTCATTGAAGTTGTGGTGCGCAACGAAGAAACCAACCAGGTTAAACAATACAGCATCCCGCAAGGGAAGCACCTGGTCGTGTACGAAGGGGACCACGTCGGTGTAGGGGAAGCCCTGACCGACGGAGCCATTGACCCCCACGACGTGCTGCGCGTGAAGGGTGAAAAAGAAGCACAAGAGTTCCTGTTAAACGCCATCCAAGAAGTGTACCGCTTGCAGGGCGTAACTATTAACGACAGACATATTGAGGTTATTGTCCGTCAAATGTTAGGGAACGTAAAAATTCTGGATGCGGGGGATACCCACTTCCTGAAAGGAGAAGTGTTGAGCCGGGCCAGTTGGCTGCGTGAAAACGCCAAAATGAAAGCGGCCGGCAAACGTTTGGCGGAAGCCGAGACGATCCTTTTGGGTATCAGCAAGGCCTCCTTAGCGTCTGAATCATTTATCTCCGCGGCTTCGTTCCAAGAAACCACCAAGGTTTTAACGGATGCCGCGATTACCGGACAGGTTGATGAACTGGCCGGTTTGAAAGAAAACGTCATTGTAGGCCATTTGATCCCGGCGGGAACAGGTATTTCCGCCCGGCACATGGCCCGTGATTTTGAAGCAAAACGCAAAGAAAAACAAACAGGAGAGAAGTAATGCCAACAGTAAATCAATTAGTGAAATACGGACGGGCGAAAGAGTCCAACCGGACGAAATCCCCGGCGTTGCAATCCTGCCCCCAACGGCGCGGTGTTTGCACCCGTGTTTATACCACGACCCCTAAAAAACCGAACTCGGCGTTGAGAAAGGTCGCCCGTGTAAAACTGACTTCCAAGATGGAAGTAACCGCTTATATTCCGGGTGTGGGACACAACTTGCAAGAACACTCCATCGTGCTCGTGCGCGGCGGACGTGTGAAAGACTTGCCGGGTGTGCGCTATCACATCATCCGCGGTGCGCTTGATGCGTCGGGCGTAGAAAACAGAAAACAAGGCCGCTCGCTTTACGGCGTAAAACGCCCCAAAGCCGGTAAATAATTTTAGGAGTGAAATAATACAGTATGCCGAGAAAAGGTTTAAGACCCAGAGACAGAAGACCGCAGCCCGCGCCGGATTACAAATATAATTCCGTCCTTGTGGCCCGGTTTATTAACAAATTAAATTTTGAAGGTAAAACTTCCACCGCTGAGCGCATTTTAGATGATGCCATGGCGATTATTGCGGAAAAAACGAAAGAAAATGCAATTGATGTATTCACCAAATGCATTGAAAACGTCCGCCCGCTCGTGGAAGTAAAGGCCCGCCGCGTAGGGGGTGCCAACTATCAGGTTCCTACGGAAGTCAAACCGTTGCGCAGCACCTCGTTAGCGATGCGTTGGTTGATTGGCGCGGCCCAAAGCCGCAAAGGCCGCCCGATGGCGGAAAAATTGGCCGAGGAAATCATCCTGGGTGCCAAGAAAGAAGGCACGGCGTTCAAAAAACGCGAAGACGTGCATAAAATGGCCGAAGCCAACCGCGCTTTTGCCCATTTTAAATGGTAAGCAGGAACTAAGATATGGCTGAATTTAAAACCTATCCGTTAGAGAAAATCCGCAATATCGGTATTATCGCGCATATTGATGCGGGTAAGACCACCACATCCGAACGCATTTTGTACTACACGGGAAAAGTGCATAAGATTGGCGAAACGCACGATGGTGCGTCCGTAACCGACTGGATGGAACAGGAACGCGAAAGAGGTATCACCATTACCTCGGCCGCTATTTACTGCGTGTGGAAAGACTGCCAACTCAACATTATTGACACTCCCGGCCACGTGGACTTCACGGCCGAGGTGGAACGTTCTTTGCGTGTGTTGGACGGTGCTGTGTGCTGCTTTGACGGCGTGCAAGGGGTGGAACCTCAATCCGAAACCGTATGGCGCCAGGCAGACAAATACCACGTTCCGCGGATTGCTTACATCAATAAGATGGACCGTATCGGTGCGGATTTTATCCGTTCTGCTAACTCCATTAAAGAAAAATTGGGCGGAAACGCCTGTCCGATTCAGTTGCCTATTGGCGCGGAAGACAAATTTGTTGGCGTAGTTGACCTCGTCAAAATGAAAGGGATTATCTGGGACGGCGACCACAACGGTGCCACCTTTAACGAAGTAGATATCCCGGCAGACCTTGTGGATCAGGCCAAACAATACCGCACGGAAATGATTGAAAAACTCGCCGATTTTGACGAAGCCATTATGGAACGCTACTTAAACGGCGAAACAGAATTTACCGTAGAAGAAATCAAAAAAGCTATCCGCCGCGGTACTTTAACGGGTAAATTCTTCCCGGTGATTTGTGGTTCTTCGTACAAGAACAAAGGGGTACAACCTTTGTTAGACTGCGTAAACGACTATCTACCCTCTCCTGTAGATGTCCCCGCCGTCAAAGGTACGAACCCGAACACGGGTGAAGAAACGTTCCGCAAACCGTCCAACAGCGAGCCGTTCTGCGGGTTAATCTTTAAAGTGCAGACGGACCCGTTTGTAGGAAAACTCAGTTTCTTCCGCATTTACTCCGGTACGATTAAAGCCGGGGATGCGGTATTCTTCCCGGGTAAAAACGCCACGGAACGCTTTGGCCGTATGATGCGTATGATGGCCGATAAGCGCGAAGAAGTAAAGGAACTTTCCGCCGGGGAAATTGCCGCTACGGTGGCTATTAAGAACTCCCGCGTAGGTCAAACCATCTGCGCGCCGGATCACCCGATTGTGTTGGAAAGTATCACCTTCCCGGAACCGGTAATCTCTATTGCTGTGGAGCCGAAATCTAAAGCCGACGAAGAAAAAATGTCCAATGCTTTGGCGCGGTTGGCCGAAGAAGACCAAACTTTCCGCGTCCGCACGGATGAAGAAACCGGCCAGACCGTTATTAGCGGTATGGGTGAATTGCACTTGGATATTATCGTGGACCGCATGAAACGCGAGTTCAACGTGCAGGCCAACGTGGGTGCGCCGCAAGTAGCGTACCGCGAAACGATTACCAAAACGGTGGAACAGGAAACCAAGTTCGTTCGCCAGTCCGGTGGTCGTGGGCAATACGGGCACGTGTTCTTGCGCTTGGAACCGCAAGAGAAAGGCAAAGGGTTTGAGTTCGTTAACGAAATCACCCAAGGCCGCATTCCCAAAGAATATATCCCGGCTATTGAAAAGGGTTGCCGCGAAGCGCTGGACAGCGGTGCTATGGCGGGTTACCCCTTAGTAGATATTAAAGTAGCCGTGTTTGACGGTTCGTTCCACGAAGTGGACTCTTCCGAAATGGCGTTTAAAATTGCTGCTTCTATGGCCCTCAAAGACGGGGCTAAGAAAGCCGCACCCGTCATTTTGGAACCGATTATGAAAGTGGAAGTCGTGGCGCCGGAAGCCAACCTCGGGGATATCATCGGGGATTTGAGTTCCCGCCGCGGTCAAATCGGCGAAATGGGTGTACGCGGAAACGTTCGCTACGTCCGTGCCGAAGTTCCGCTGGCCGAGATGTTCGGTTATGCCACGAACGTGCGCTCCTTGTCACAAGGCCGCGCTTCGTTTACCATGGAACCGAGCCACTACGCCGAAGTGCCGGCTAACGTTGCCAAAGCGATTGTTGAAAAACGCTCTGCCGACAAAGCTGCCGTCGCCGCGTAAGGCTCACAGAAAGTTTAAAACACCCCCGCTCTACATGAAGAGCGGGGGTGTTTTATAAGGAGCGTTCGGTTAAGGCATTTGGAAAAGTTCAGCGGCTCCGGGGTATTTTCGGGTAGAGGTTTTAAAAATTTTTTGACAGTATCCTCCCCGAACGCCGGTCCATCTGGGGGTACAAGCACTTCCAATGCACTCTCCGCAATACAAAATACCTTCTTTGATACGGTTCAGGTCATCTTGCGGGTCTAAGTACATAAAAAACCCGGTGCCTGCATACGGTCCGGTTAACCGTCCGATAGTTACAGCCGTTCCGGCATTGCCCACACTGAGTGTAAGGGACCACGTTTCGTTGGAACGCGCGGCGGAAACGTTTGAGCCATACCAATTAACCCTTCCCGTCCAAGGGATGTTGACGCTTAATGAATCAAAATCTGTGGTATAGGATCCGTTAGCCATGTAGTATATTTTTTCGGCTTCATAGACGGAACGCAACAAGGCGATAGCTTGCGTGGCGCGGCTTTTTTCCACCGCTTTTTTGTATTGGGGCAGAGCAATACCGGCCAAAATGCCTATGATGAGCACGACGACCAATAATTCAATAAGGGTAAAGCCTATGCAGGAAGACATTTTTTGTCGAGGGGGGTATAAAACAAAATTTTCCTTTTTGGACATAGGGCAATGGCTCCTAAAGTAACATTACAAAACGGTTTCTACGGCTAAACCGTGCAAGGCCGGATTGTTGTCGCGCATAGGTTTTAAATCGGCCACGTCCGTAACATGGAGAGAAAAAACAAGTTCCTTGCCTTTTTCTTGCAGCGCTTTACGCACCGCGGCCAACGTTTGCCCGGTGGCTAAAATATCATCCATGTAAATGTAATGATTATGGGCTTGCAATAAATCTTCATCAATTTCCATATCGTAACTGGTATATTCGTTAGTAATATGGAACGCATATGGACGATTGGGAATTTTGCCTTTTTTGCGGATAAGCACCAACGGTAATCCCAGCGTATGCGCCACGGGTGCGGCAAAAATAAATCCGCGCGATTCGGGAGTAATAACGGCTGCCCGGGCACGTACCTTGTCCGGCAAGGCTGTTTGGATGGCCGAACAAAACGCATCTATCACGGCCCGAAATTGCTCCGGCCGGGCAAGCAACGGATTAATATCCAAAAAGTTAATCCCCGGTTTGGGGTAATCTTTAATTACGTTAAGCGAAAAAGAGAGCTTTTTAGTCATATTAATAATTTCCGTTTTCAAAAGCGTTGGCACGCCTGTGGGCGGCTTGCTCCGCTTGTTTTAGTTGGGCCCGTACATTGTCCACGGTCTGTTTGGCCTGACTTTGCGTTTGAATGTGTTGTGCCTGGCCCGGTTTAGTTGCGGCCTGTTTGTACGGGGCAATCATTAGTTTGAGCAAAATGCCGATGATGATTAATGTCAGTAACATCCCAATCAGTGAAAATCCTTTTTTCATAATATTGTCTCCCGCATTAGTATAGCAAATTTTGCAAGAAAACGTAGAGGAGGTAACACCTTCTATCTGGCAGTTTGTGTCATTTCCGTATCAGATGACATTTTACTTTAATAATTCTGCAATTTCCGTGAAATTCTTTTCTTGAGCCAGGTCCAAGGCGGTTTTTCCGTCTTTGTTTTTACGGGTTTTATCAATACCCGGTTGTTGCAAAAGCAAGCGCACGATTTCGGCGTATCCGTTCAAGGCGGCCACGTGCAGCGGCGTATTGCCGTTTTGTTCGTACGCGGTGTTAAGATGTTCCGGGTGTGCGGCCAGCGCAGCACGGATCCATCTCGGATCCCCGGTAGCAGTGCTATCCAGCAAGTGGGTAGAGGTTAATGCCGAGGGAGAAGAATCCTCGTTTTGTTTTTTGTTGGAAGAGCAAGTTTTATAAAATCCTTTCCGATTTTTATATAGAATTATCCCTACAGCGAGACCCCAGATTAGCATCACCAACCCAATGGATATAAATTCAAAATCGGGCTCCTGCGAAAACACGCCTTTCCAGATAAAAACAAGGGATCCCAACAGGGCTAACAGGCATAGAAAAATCCCCCAAAGGAAAAAACGGAGGGAGAGGTATTCTTTCCCTTTTTTGCGAATTTTTTCTATTAAGGATGTTATTAAGAATGTTGCATCCGCATTTCTAAATTTGTTGTTTTCCATTTATTTTCCTATTTACAACTCTCCGTTTTTATTATACAATATATCCATCAGGATTTTGGTGCGGCGTTGTTTCAGGCGCACAGGTGAAACCGCTAAAAATAACGTGCACAAAAGCCCGCTAATTTGGTACAATAGAGTGTACTAGAATTAGTAGTGAAGGCAAAAAATTCCTAACCGGCCCGACGGAGAACGCGGACCGGAAAGGGGTTTTCTGCCGATAAATTTTTTGTAAAAAACTTTGTAAAAAATAGTGAAGGAAAAACTAAAAATGGCAGAAAAAACAGCAAAAAAAGCCAACGTAATTGGCCAAGAAAGAATCCGCATTAAATTGCGTTCTTATGACCATCGCATGCTGGACGCCTCGGTTGCGCGTATCGTAGAAACCGCGCAAAAAACGGGTGCGTTAGTAGCGGGTCCTGTTCTGTTACCGGTCCGGATTAAAAAGTACACCGTACTTCGCTCTCCCCATACCGATAAAAAGAGCAGAGAACAGTTTGAAATGCGCATTCACAAACGTCTCATTGACTTGAAAAGCCCCACCTCTAAAACCGTGGACGAACTAATGAAATTAGATTTGCCCGCCGGTGTAGATGTGGCCATTAAAAGTAATTAATAGGAACTGACAAAAACTATGACAGAAGAAATGCAAAATGCTGCTGGTGCCCAAGAGGCAACTCCCGTTGCTGAACCGGCCAAAGCAGAAACTGTCAAAGAGGCCCCCGAAACTTTCCGCTTTGTAATCGGCGAAAAAATCGGTATGACGCAACTCTTTGATGAAAAAGGCAATCTGTATGGTGTTTCCGTTGTAAAAGCGGGCCCGTGCAAGGTTGTGCGTGTCAGAACTCAGGAAAAAGACGGCTACAACGCCGTTTGCGTGGGTTTTGGCGAAGTGAAAGAAAGTAAACTGAATAAACCCGAACTTGGGTATTTCAAAAAAGCCAACGTGGCCCCGGTCAAACACATGAAAGAATGCCGGGTCAACGACGTAACCGGCTTTGAAATCGGTCAAGTCATTTCACTTGAAAAAATCTTTAAACCCGGCGACTATGTGGACGTTCAGGGTAAAATCAAAGGGCATGGCTTCGCCGGCGCCATGAAGCGCCACGGCTTTGCGGGCCAACCGGATTCGCACGGTCAATCGGACCGGTCGCGTGCTCCGGGGTCTTTGGGTTCCCGCCGCTCTTTGGGTAAAGTATTGTCCGGCCAACGTATGGCGGGGCACTACGGCACCACCACCCACACGGTAGCCAAAATTGAAGTTATCAAGGTAGATAATGAAAACGGCCTTTTATTCTTAAAAGGTTCCGTTCCGGGAGCGAAAGGTTCCATCGTATCCGTCTTGGAAACTTCCAAATACAAAAAACACTATGTGGCGCCGCAGCAGACCAAGATTTCTGCTTCCAAGGCTGCTAACAAGAAATAAGGACTTTGACCATGGAAACGAAAGTTTTAGATATCAAAGGTAAAGAGAAAGGGACCTGCAATCTGCCGGATAGTTTGTTCGGTGTGAAACCCAATCCTACTTTCTTGCACGAAGTCATCACCGCTTTTTTGGCCAACCAAAGACGCGGTACCGCGGATACCAAAACCCGCAGTGAAGTTTCCGGTACCGGTAAGAAACCGTGGAAACAGAAAGGCACCGGCCGCGCCCGTCAAGGGTCTTTGCGCGCCGTGCAATTCCGCCACGGTGGTATCGCCTTCGGGCCGACGCCGCACTCTTACCGCCAATACTTGCCCGTTGCTAAACGCCGCGCCGCTTTAGCGATGGCTCTTTCTGCCAAAATGGCCGAAGGCAATGTGGTGGTGTTGGACACGCTGAAACTCCAAGAACCCAAGACGCATGCGTTTGCAGCCGTGATGGATGTATTGGCTGCCGGGCGCAAACCGCTGGTAATGGATAATTTCGCTGATAAAAATGCCGCTTTGGCCAGCCGCAATTTTGCGGGATTGACCCGGATGTTGCCGCAAGATGCCAACGCGTATGCCGTGCTCAACAGCACCAAAGTCATCTTGACGCAAGAAGCGGTAGAAAAGTTGACGAACACGTTCGCCAAGGAGGCCAAGTAATATGACCACCTATACAACCTTAAAGAAACCGCTCTTAACGGAAAAAAGCCTGGTAGAGCGCGATACGCATAACCGCTATGGGTTTATCGTAGCGGCCAACGCGTCCAAAGGCGAAATTAAAACCGCGGTGGAAAAAGTCTTTAACGTAACCGTTACTAAGATTAACACGATTTCCGTCACGGGTAAGACCCACCGGATGGGTCGTTTTGAGGGCAAACGGCCGGACTATAAAAAGGCCTTTGTCACCTTGAAAAAAGGCGATAAAATAGAAATGGTGGAAGCCGCTTCTAAGTAGAGAAAGGAGAAACTACTAACTATGCCTATTAAGTCATTTAGACCTTATACCCCTTCCCGCCGCACGATCACGGTGTCGGATTATTCCGATATTACCAAGACCGCGCCCGAGAAGCGCTTAACGAAAGGTCTTCGCAAAACCGGCGGTAGAAACAACACCGGTATGATTATGGTCCGCCATATTGGCGGTGGGCACCGGCGTGCCTATAGACAAATTGATTTCAAGCGTGAAAAATACGGTGTGCCTGCCAAAGTCGTATCCATTGAATACGATCCGAACCGCAGCGCGCGTATTTGCTTGTTAAACTATGCCGACGGCGACAAGAGATATATCTTGCATCCGCTCGGCGTACAAGTGGGCGACGAATTGATGTCCGGCCCGGCCGCAGATATTAAAGTGGGTAACTGCCTTGCACTTAAAAACATTCCTGAAGGTACTTTTATCCACGCGATTGAACTGAAAGTCGGCAAAGGTGCGCAGTTAGCGCGCAGTGCCGGCAGCCAGGCGCAACTTATGGCCAAAGAAGCGGACTATGCCCATATTAAGATGCCGTCCGGTGAAATCCGGTTGGTACCCTGCGATTGCTGTGCAACGATTGGCCAAGTGGGCAACGTAGATCACGGCAATATCGTTATGGGGAACGCGGGGCGCAACCGCCACCGCGGCCAACGGCCGACCGTGCGCGGTAGCGCGATGAACGCGGTAGACCACCCGATGGGTGGCGGACGCGGACACGGTAAAGGCGGAAACATTCCGCGCTCTCCGTGGAACCAGCAGACCCGCGGTTTGAAGACACGCTCCACCAAGAAGGCTTTTGGTTGGATGATTGTCAGCGACAGAAGAAAAAACAAGGTTAAGTAATTATGGGAAGATCAACTAAGAAAGGTCCGTTTGTGGATTTAAACCTGTTGGAAAAGGTTCAAGCAATGAACGCTTCCAATGAAAAGAAACCTATTAAAACGTGGGCAAGAGCCTGCACGATTGTACCGGAATTTGTCGGACATACGTTCCTGGTGCATAACGGCCGCAAGTTCCTTCCCATCTACGTTTCCGAACGTATGGTAGGATACAAACTGGGTGAATTTTCGTTCACACGTTTGTTCAAAGGCCATGGTGGTATGACGAAAGATTCCACCGCCTTGAAATAGGAGTTGAGGATTTGATATGGAAGCTTGTGCAAAAGCGAAATTTCAACGGTTTGGTAGCCGCAAGGTGAACCTGGTGTTGGATCAAATCCGCGGAAAAAACGTAAAGGCGGCGGAGGATGTTCTTCCGTTTGTAGCCAAACGTACGGCGGATTTGGTAGCCAAGACGCTTCACAGCGCTGCTGCTAACTTAGAAGTAAAAGCCGGCAAAAAACTGGATTTCAGCAAAGTATTCATCAAAGAAGCCTTTGCCAACTTAGGCCCCAGCGGCCACTTGAAAAGAGTGCAACCCGGCCCGCAAGGCCGTGCGATGCCCTACCGCAAGAGCATGTGCCACTTAACGGTGATTGTCACCGACGAAAAAAAGGGAGGTCGCTAATTTATGGGACATAAGATTCACCCCCGGTCTATCCGTTTAGGATATATTCAAGACTGGCGCTCCAGATGGTTCGCCCCCAAGAATATGCCGGCGTTAATCCGCGAAGATTTTGAAATTCGCAAGATTATTGACAATAAATTTACCATGGCTGCTATCAGCTACGTGGGCATTGAAAGAGCCGGTGCGTTCCTGCGCGTCAACATTCATACGGCTCGCCCCGGTGTGGTTATCGGCAAAAAAGGTGCTGACATTGAAGCCCTGCGCAAAGAGTTAGAGGCCTATACGGGCAGCAAAACCTTTGTCAACGTGGTGGAAATCAAGAGCCCGGAAACCGATGCCCAATTGGTTGCCCAAAACATTGCTATGCAACTTGAAAAACGTGCCCACTACGGTGCCGCTATCAAGAAAGCCATTGAAAAAGCATTGTCCGGCAAAGCGTTGGGTATCAAAATTATGGTATCCGGCCGTTTGGGCGGAGCGGAAATCGCCCGCACCGAATGGAAACGTGAGGGCCGTGTTCCGCTGCATACGTTGTGTGCGGATATTGATTACGGTTTTACCGAGGCGAACACCGTCAGCGGTAAAATCGGTATCAAGGTTTGGATTTTCAAGAGAACTCACTTCGCCAAATCTCCCAAAGAGATTATGAATGAACTCAAGAAACACCGCGATATGGAAAATGCTACTGCTACCGAAGGCGTTACCGAAGAGGTAACCCCGGTTGCGGAAGCCAAATAGAGGAATTTGACTTATGTTGATGCCGAAAAGAGTTAAATACCGCAAACCTTTCAGCGCGCCGCGCATCAAAGGCAACGCCAAACGCGGCACGGAAGTGGTTTTTGGCGAATATGGGTTGAAAGCATTGGAACCCAAATGGATTACCGCCCGCCAAATTGAAGCGGCGCGTGTAACCTTATCCCGCTTTATTAAAAAGAAAGGGAAATTGTGGATTCGCATTTTCCCGGATAAAGCCATCACCAAACACCCGGCCGAAACCCGTATGGGTAAAGGGAAAGGCGCGCCCGAGTATTGGGCTGCCGTTGTGAAACCGGGCCGGATTTTGTTTGAACTGGAAGGGGCTTCTGAAGAAGATACCAAACGGGCGATGCGTTTGGCTTCCGACAAACTGCCCATCAAAACCAAATTAGTAACGAGAAGGTAGTTTTATGAAGACGAAAGAAAAGCAAGCCCTAAAGAACAAAACGTTGGCCGAACTGAGCGAGGCGCTTAGCAAAGCCCAAGAAAAGAAATTCAACCTTCTTTTCAAACACAGCACGACGCCCATTGCTAACCCGATGGAAATCCGCGCTGTAAGACGCGAAATTGCTCTTTTGCAAACGCTGATTAACCAGAAGAAAGAGCAAAAATAGAGGTTTGAACCATGGAAAATCAAGAAGTTCG
The DNA here is from genome assembly GCA_902765225.1 of Candidatus Avelusimicrobium intestinale. Classification (GTDB taxonomy): domain Bacteria; phylum Elusimicrobiota; class Elusimicrobia; order Elusimicrobiales; family Elusimicrobiaceae; genus Avelusimicrobium; species Avelusimicrobium intestinale. The sequence continues at coordinate 155,430 of CACWYV010000001.1, read as the reverse complement.
TGGCAAAAGAAAAGTGCTGACTGGCGTCGTTGTGTCCGATAAGATGGACAAAACTCGCACCGTTACCGTGGAACGGTTGGTGCATGATGCCCGTTACGGCAAAACGCTCAAAAGAGCAGCCAAATTCCACGCGCACGATGCGGCCAACGAAAGCAAAATCGGCGATAAAGTGGAAATTATGAGCACCCGTCCCGTTTCTAAAACGACGAAATGGCGCATTTCCAAAATTGTGGAAAAAGCCAGAGTTTAGTTGGTAAAAACTACGGAGTTAGAAAAGTATGATTCAATTAAGAAGCATCGTGAATGTGGCCGATAATTCCGGCGCGCGTAAAGTGCAATGCTTTAAAGTGCGCGGCGGCCACCACCGGGATATCGCAACCTTAGGAGATGTTATTATGTGTTCCGTTCGGGATGCGATCCCTACCTCTGCCATTAAAAAAGGCGACGTCGTCCGCGCGGTGGTTGTGCGTGTGGCGCGTGAAAAGAGAAGAAAAGACGGTTCGTACATTCGGTTTGACGATAACGCTGTTTGTATCATCAACGATAATGGCGAACCCAAAGGTACCCGTGTATTCGGCCCGATTGCCAGAGAGCTGCGCGAAAAAAACTTCCTGAAGATTATTTCGCTGGCGCCTGAGGTGGTATAGTTATGATTATTAAGAAACAAGATACCGTTTTAGTCCTGGCCGGTAAAGACAAGGGCAAGAAAGGCGAAGTGAAATCGGTTAATCCGTCTAAAAACGAAGTAGTGGTAGTTGGAATTAACATGATTTCCAAACACGTGAAGCCTTCCCAGAATAAGCAGGGCGGCATCATTAAGAGGGAAGCCCCGCTGGACGCGTCCAATGTAGCGGTCGTTTGCCCTAAGTGCAAAAAGGCCATGACGCCTAAAATCAGCATTGCGGATGACGGCACGAAAACGCGTGTTTGCCGCAAATGCAATGAGCCGATCATTTAATCTAGGTAAATCAAATGACTAAGAAAGAAACAACAACTGTAACGAAAGCTCCCGAGGGATACCAACCCCGGTTGCAAACGCTTTACAAAGAAAAAGTGCTTCCGGCTTTACTCAAAGACATGAACGTCAAAAGTCCGATGGCTGTGCCGAGATTGACGAAAATTGTTATCAATATCGGCGTTAAAGATGCCCGCGAGGACATCAAAGCCCTGGAAGTGGCCAAAGAAGACTTGACGGCTATTGCCGGTCAAGCCGCGCAAGTGCGCCGTGCCAAAAAATCCATCTCTAACTTTAAGTTGCGTGAAGGGATGCCGATTGGGGTGCGTGTGACGTTGCGCGGGGCCAAGATGTATGAGTTCATGGAGCGCTTTATCTGCATTGCCTGCCCGCGCATTCGCGACTTTCAGGGCTTTAATGCCAGTTTTGACGGCAAAGGCAACTTGAACTTGGGGATTAAAGAACATTATATTTTCCCGGAAATTGACGTGGAAAAATCACCCAAAGCCCATGGTATGAACATTTCGTTCGTTACCACTGCTAAAAACGACCAAAGCGGCCGCATGCTCATGGATTACATGGGCTTACCGTTCCGCAAGGCCACGGCTAAATAAGAGGAGCAAAAAACTTTATGGCTACTAAAGCATGGGTTGCAAAAATGGCGAAAGACCAAAAGTTCGCTGTACGCTATCACAACCGCTGTCAAATCTGCGGGCGTGCGCGTGGTTATTACCGCGACTTCGGCCTTTGCCGTATCTGCCTGAGAAAGATGGCACACCAGGGATTAATCCCGGGTCTTAGAAAATCAAGCTGGTAATTTACAGGAGGAGCTGTCGCTTTCGGGCCAACTCCGGTACGGAAAGTGGTTCGGGACGATAACTTAACGATATGGATCCAATTGCAGATTTCTTAACCAGAATAAGAAATGCCAATATGAAAAAGAAAGAAAAAGTGGACATCCCTTTTTCTAAAATTAAAACCGAGATTGCGCGCGTTCTTAAAGAAGAAGGATATATCGCCAATTTCAAAGCCGTTCATAACGAAACTAAAGGCGGCGTCGTGCGGGTATTTTTGAAATATACGCCGGAAAACGAATGTGTAATCCAAGGGTTGAAACGTATTTCCAAACCGGGTTCGCGCGTTTACAGTGCGTATAACAATATCCCGAAAGTCCGCGGTGCGTTTGGGGTGACGATCTTGTCCACCTCCAAAGGGATTATGACGGACGCACAAGCCAAGGCCGAAAAAATCGGCGGCGAGTTGCTGTGTCAGGTTTGGTAAGGGGGGAATATGAGCAGAATTGGTAAAAAAGTCATCAACATTCCCGCTAAAACCAAAGTGGAAATTAAAGAAAATATCATCACAGCTACGGGTGCATTAGGCACGTTGTCTTACACGGTTCCGGCCGGTATTACCCCGGAAATGAAAGACGGTGCTTTGACCTTTTCCATTCCGGAAAACCGGGCCAAAGAACTCAATGCCTTGCATGGCACCACCCGCGCCAACGTATTCAACATCATTGAAGGCGTGACGAACGGATTTTCCAAAGTGTTGGAAATCAACGGGCTGGGATACCGCGCGTCGGTAGCCGGCAAAAAACTCAATTTGGAATTGGGTTTCTCGCACCCGGTGAACTTGGATATTCCCGAAGGATTAACAGTAGCAGTAGATCCCAAATCCGGTGCGGTTACGGTAAAAGGCAGCGATAAGTTTAAAGTCGGTGATTTTGCCGCCAAAATTCGCAGAATCAGACCTCCGGAGCCCTACAAAGGCAGCGGTATTAAATACCAGGGCGAACACATCACCCGCAAGGCCGGTAAGACTGCGGCAGGAGGCAAATAATTATGGCCACTAAACAAGCAAGATATCAATTCCGTAAGGACCGCAGCCGTGCGCATTTGTTGAAGAACGGTGCCCATCGGCCGCGTCTTTCGGTGTATAGAAGTTTGAAATACATCTATGCCCAAATTATTGATGACAACACCCACAGCACATTGGTGTCTGCTACGACGTTGTCCAAAGAATTTGAAGGCAAGTTTGAATCGTCCGCCAAAAGCATTGAAGCCGCTAAAGCGTTAGGGGCTGCTATTGCAAAGAAAGCGTTGGAAAAAGGCATCAATGAAGTGATGTTTGACCGCGGCGGACGCGTTTACCACGGCAGAATTAAGGCGTTGGCCGATTCCGCCAGAGAAGCAGGATTGAAATTCTAATTCACAGGTGAAGTTAATGTCCAATGAAACGCTCGTGAAAAGCGAAAACAGAAAAGAAGCGAAAGGCAAAAGAGCCGAGTTTCAAAAAGCAAGACCGGCGGTAGAAGGAAAAACCACGGTCATCCACGTTGCCCGTACGGCCAAGGTAGTCAAAGGCGGTAAACGCTTTGGCTTCCGCGCGCTCGTTGTCGTTGGAAACGGCATGGGTAAAGTGGGCGTTGCTATTGGCAAGGCGAATCAGGTTCAGTTGGCGATTGCCAAAGCTGAATCTCATGCGCGTAAACATATGATCTCTTTCCCGATTGTCGGGGAAACGATCCCGCACGAAACGATTGGTAAATTCGGTGCAGCGTCCGTCTGGATGAAACCGGCGGCACCCGGTACCGGGGTTATCGCGGGCAGCGGCGTACGGCTCCTTTTTGAAGCCGCCGGCATCAAAGACGTGCTCGCTAAAAGTTTAGGCAGCACCAACCCGTGCAATTTGGCCTATGCCACGTTGGAGGCCTTCAAGCAATTGAAGAACAAAGAAGCCGTTAACGTGTTGCGCGGTAAAGCGGTTGCCGCTCCGGCCGAAGCTCCCAAGGCGGAAGAACCCGCCCCGGTTGCCACGGCTGAATAGGGTAAAGGAGAGAGAATATGGTAAATTTAAATACGCTTTTCCCTAAACATGGGTCCAGAAAAGAAAGAAGACGCTTGGGTATCGGCCCGGGTTCCGGTTTGGGTAACTACTGCACCAAAGGTATGAAAGGGCAGACTTCCCGCTCCGGTAACACGCGCAAAGAGAGCAAAGAAGGCGGTCAAATGCCGCTCATCCGCCACACGCCGAAAAGCGGTTTTTCCAATAAAGATTTTGCCAAACGGTACGATTATGTAAACGTGGGCTCGTTGGAAAAATGCTTTGCCGCGGGTGCGGAAGTAACCCCCGAAGCGCTCAAAAAGGCCGGCATCATTCATGATGTTACGCGTGTCAAAGTATTGGCAAACGGTACGTTGACCAAGGCTTTTAAAGTGTCCGCCCATGGTTTTTCAGCCACCGCAAAAGCGGCGATTGAAAAAGCCGGCGGCACCGTAACTGTGCTGGAACAGAAGGCCAACTAATGGCAAATAATACAGTTGCAAATATTATTAACGCTCCCGAACTCAGAAAGAGACTTCTTTTTGTGTTCGGGGCGTTGGCTGTTTTCCGGGTTGCTGCGGCAATCCCTATACCCGGTATCAATACGGAAGTACTTTCCCAATTGTTCAAAGCCCACCAGAACGGTATTTTAGGTTTTATGAATATCTTCTCGGGCGGCGCGTTGGGGCGTTTTTCCATTTTGGCGTTGGGTATCATGCCGTACATTAACGCCTCCATTATCATGGGGTTGGTGCGCGGGGCACACATTTTCCCGGCATTAGACCGTATGCATAAAGAAGGGGAATCCGGCAGAAGAAAAGAAAACCAGATTACCCGTATTTTTGCGCTGTGTTTGGCTGTTTTGCAAGGTTCCATGATGACCTTTGCCATTACCCGGGTGACCGGTATTGGCAATGTGCCGGCAGTGGAACATGCTACGGTGATGTTCTTCATTTCTACCGTGATTACCTTGTCCGCGGGGACGATGTTTGTCATGTGGCTTGGAGAACAAATTACCGAAAAAGGGGTTGGAAACGGTATCTCGCTCATCATTTTTGCGGGTATCGTGGACCGTTTACCGGCTGCCTGCTGGGAATTGTACCAGCGCGTGCAAACCGGTGAAATGGACTTTTTCTTACTCCTTGTAATCGTAGCCGCCGTGGCGGTGATTACCGCGTTAGTAGTTTGGTTGGAAACGGCTCAGCGTCAAATTCCGGTGCAATATGCCAAGCGGCAAATGGGCAATAAGATGTATGGTGGGCAGACAAGTTATCTGCCTCTTAAAATTGACCAGAGCGGGGTAATCGCAGTTATTTTTGCCTCTTCCGTTATTTCGCTGCCGTTGACAATTGCCAGTTTCAACCAAGATGCCCCGTGGGCGCAAACGTTACTGGGTTGGATGAACCACAGCAGCGTTTGGTATATGTTGTTCTTCTCGGCGTTGATTATCTTCTTCTGTTATTTTTATAACTCTATGACGATCAATCCGGCCGATTTAGCCGACAACATGAAAAAATGGGGTGGTTTTATTCCCGGGATTCGTCCGGGCGAACCGACAAAGAACTACATTGAATGGGTCATGAACCGCTTGACGTTTTGCGGTGCCATCTTTGTTTGTTTGATTGCGGTACTCCCTGACTTTTTCCGCGCTTATTTTAATGTAGATTTTTACTTCGGCGGTACGGCTTTGTTAATTGTAGTCGGTGTGGCTTTGGATACGGTCAGCCAAGTGCAGGCCCATCTGTTGGCCCGCAACTACGAACCGTTGCTGAAGGGATCCAAACGCATTAAAGGCCGCTGGTTCAACGTCGGTCAATAAATTTTTGCGTGATTTTGGGAGATTGCGTTGTTGTTACGCGGCTCGCTTAACGAAGTAAGTTTCGCCGCTATACGCATAGCAATCTCCACAAAATCTCACAAAAAGCGTGGATGCAAAATTCCACAAATTATTTCGGTTGTTGCAGAAAAGATTATTCTGCAATTAAAGTTAGAAGAGTCATTTTATGAACATTGTGTTAATGGGTTGTCCGGGAGCCGGTAAAGGTACGCAATCGGCCAAATTACAGCAAGCGTTTCCGTTGTATCATATTTCAACGGGAGATGTGTTGCGGGCGGAGATTGCATCCGGGTCGGAATTGGGCAAAAAACTGGGAGAAATTGTCAATCAGGGTAATTTGGTGCCTGATGAATTGATGATTTCCATGTTAGAAGGGATTGTCCGTTCTACCGACAAAGGTATTATTTTTGACGGTTTTCCGCGCACGGTCGGACAAGCACAAGCGTTGGATGAGATGTTGGCGCGTTTGCACCGTTCCATTACGCACGTGCTCATGATTGATTTGCCGGAAGAGGAAGTAGTCAACCGAATTTGTTCGCGCAAGCAGTGCAAAAAATGCGGGGCTATTTTGCGTGTAGACGCAGAAAAACCGGTTGTTTCTTGCCCGTCTTGCGGCGGGGAATTGTACACGCGGCCGGATGATACCCCGCAGCGTGCAAAACACCGCTTGTCCGTATATCGGCAGAGTACATTGCCGGTGAAAGATTACTACCAAGGCGGTGGTAAATATACGGAGATCAACGGCAATCAAACGCCGGAAAAAGTTTTTGAGGATATCGCAAAGATCCTCCAGAAGTAGGTATGATTGAAGTAAAAAACGAACAAGAATTACAGCGTATGCGGGCTGCCGGTAAAGTAACGGCGGCCGTGCTCAAGAAAATGACCGAACTTGTTAAGCCGGGCATTTCCACGCTGGAACTAGATCAAGCCGCAGAAAAGACGATCCGTTCCTTTGGGGCGAAACCGCTTTTTCTGGGCTATTATGGGTTTCCGGGAAGTATTTGTGCGTCTGTGAATGAAGAAGTCGTGCACGGAATCCCAAAAAAAGATAGAATATTAAAGAGTGGTGATATTATCAGTATCGATACAGGAGCCCGCCTTGACGGTTTCTGTTCGGATGCCGCAATCACCCTCGGTGTAGGAAAAGTTTCTGAGGAAGCCCAAAAATTGATGGACGTAACGAAGAAATCGTTATACAAAGCCATCGGGCAAATCAAACCCGGCCGCCGTCTGGGAGATGCGCAGCACGCGGTGGAAACTTTTGCTATGCAACATAATATGGGCGTCGTACGTGATTATTGCGGGCATGGAATCGGCCGCAATATGCACGAGGAACCGAGCATCCCAAATTTCGGCACTCCCGGTACAGGGCCGGTGTTGGAGGTAGGGATGACGTTGGCCATAGAGCCCATGTTGACTGCGGGTAGTTATAAAGTCAGGGAGTTGGATGACGGTTGGACGGTGGTAACGTTGGACGGCAGTTATGCGGCCCACTTTGAACACACGGTAGCCGTTACCGCTAACGGCAGTGAAATCCTTACTGCTTTTGAATAACACTTTCGGTGCGTTTAGACGGATAAAACGCGGCCGGGTGTTTGTTCTGGTGATTTAAACCGAACTCGGAGTTGTATGAGTGACAAAATAGAAGTTGAGGGTAAAGTCCTAGAAGCGTTGCCCAACGCGATGTTTAAAATAGAGATTGCAGGCGGACGGACAATTTTAGGACACATATCCGGCAAGATGAGAGTTCATCATATAAGAATTCTTCCCGGCGACAATGTCAGATTGGAGTTATCTCCGTATGATTTGACACGTGGCAGAATAACTTATAGGGAGAAATAAATGAAAGTCAGAGCCAGTGTAAAGAAGATATGTCAAAAATGCAAAATTATTAAACGCAACGGCGTCGTCCGTGTAGTGTGTGAAGTCGCAAAACACAAACAACGCCAAGGTTAATTTATAGGAGTTCTAAAGGAATATGGCTAGAGTCGCAGGTATTGATTTACCGAAAAACAAAAGAATAGATGTTGCGTTGGAATACATCTATGGTATCGGCAAGAAAAACGCCAAAGAAGTGCTTGCTAAATTAGAGGGCCAAATTGATCCCGCCACACGTGTGAAAGATTTGACCGAACAACAAGCCGGTTTGCTCAACACCATTTTGCAGAAAGAATACAAAGTGGAAGGGGAATTACGCCGGGAAGTCGCGCAGAATATTCACCGCACGATTGAAATCGGCTCCTACCGGGGGCAGCGCCACCGCCGCAATTTGCCCGTACGCGGCCAGCGCACCAAAACCAATAGCCGGACCCGCCGCGGCAGAAGAAAAACCGTGGGTTCCAAAACTAAATAATCTTTAGAAGGAATTTATTATGGCAGAAGAAAAAGAAACAACGTCCGCGCCGGCTCAAGCGCCCGCGGCGAAAGCAAAAAAGAAAAATGCAAAAGCCCCGGTGTTTGGTGTTGTACACATCTATTGTTCGTTCAACAACACCATTGTCACCGTGTCTGATGATAAAGGCAACACCATTGCTTGGTCTACCGCCGGTTCTCACGGCTTCAAAGGTACCAAGAAGTCTACCCCGTTTGCGGCGCAAATCACCAGCAACAAAGCCGCTGAAAAAGCGTATGCTTTGGGTATGCGTGAAGTAGCCGTCAAGGTTTGCGGACCGGGCCAAGGCCGTGAAACGGCCGTTCGTGCCGTCCAACAAGCCGGACTTACCGTGTCTTCCATTAAAGACATTACCCCCATCCCGCATAACGGATGCAGACCGCCTAAAGCCAGGAGAGTATAATTTTTATGTCTAGATATACAGGACCCGCCTGCAAAAAATGCAGAAAATTAGATTGCAAATTGTTCTTGAAAGGAACAAAATGCTATACCAACTGTGTCATGGACAAGTTGGCCGCCGCTACCAAACGGGGCGGTAAAGTGCGCAAAGCCAAAGTTTCGGAATACGGTATCCGCTTGCAAGAAAAACAGAAAGCCAAATGGCAGTCCGGCATGTCGGAAATTCCGTTCCGCAATTTGTTCGGTGCCGCTGCCAAAGCCGAAGGACAAACCGGTGAAAATTTCCTCAAGAAATTGGAAACCCGCTTGGACAATATCGTCCGCCGGTTAGGGTTTGCCGTTTCACTCAAAGCGGCGCGCCAAATCGTTTTGCATGGTTATGTAACGGTGAACGGGAAAGCCGTCAACGTTCCTTCTTACCAATTGCGTATCGGCGACAAAGTTGCCTTAGATAAATCTTTGGCGGAGAACGTAATGGTCAAGCAAGGGCTTACAGAAGCCGAAAAACGCAATCAACGCCCGAGTTTCTTGGAATACGATAGCGAAAAGATGACCGGCAAATTGTTAAGATGGCCCGACAGAGCGGAAATGTCCTACCCTGTCAATGAGCAGCTGATTGTAGAATACTATTCTAAATAATAGGTTGGAGGCTTATAATGGCTTTTAATGAATTGGTCCTTCCTCAAAAAATTCAGTTGGAAGAAAAAACTGCGTCTGATTTTTACGGCAAATTTATTGCCGAACCGTACGAAAGCGGTTACGGACACACGGTAGGGAATTCCCTGCGCCGGATTTTGCTCTCCGGTATGGAAGGGGCCGCCGTCAGTGCCGTACGCATTGCGGGGGCTGTGCATGAATTTAGTGCTGTCCCCAACGTGCGCGAAGACGTCATTAATATCTTGCTGAACTTCAAACACTTGCGTGTGAAAATGGAAGGCAAAACCCGTGAATATTTGCAATTACATGCTTCCAAACCCGGTGTGGTAACCGCAGCCGACATTGAAGAAGTTGACGGAGTTGAAATTGTCAACAAAGATTTGGTGCTGGCTACGTTGGAAGTAGGCGGAACGTTGGATATGGAAATTGAAATTACCCGTGGTAAAGGGTACGTTCCGGCGGAAGATTTGGCCAAAGCCCAACGGCCGGCCGGATTTATCCCGGTGGACGCGTTGTATTCGCCGATTGTTAAAGTGCATTACGACGTAGAACCGGCCCGCGTCGGACAAAAGACCGACTACGACCGCTTAATTTTGGAAATTACCACCGACGGCACGTTAGAGCCGGCCCGGGCATTACACCGTGCGGCTGTGCTGTTGTCGGGGTCTTTGCACATCTTCACCATTGAAGGCGAAGAGGGTTGTGTGGCTACTTCCGGTACGGAAGCGGCCGAACCCCCGGTAACGAACACGGCGGCCAATCTAAATACTGCCGCTTCCAAGCAAGAGGAAATGCTCAACCAGTCTGTAGAATTTATTGAATTGTCTTCCCGCTCCATCAATTGTTTGAAGTCGGAAAACATTCATACCGTGCGTGATTTGGTCAAAATGACCGAAGATGATTTGAAAATGATCAAAAATTTCGGGGCCAAATCCATGGACGAAATTAAAGAAAGACTGGCCGAGATGAACCTCACGCTGGGCATGAAACTGTAAGGAGTAAATTTTGTATGATTAAGAATACCGGATACCGGAAATTAGGCAAGACTGCATCTCACCGCAAAGCGATGCTCAACAATATGGCCACCAGCATTATCTTGCACGAAGAAGTCAAGACGACGCTGCAAAAAGCCAAAGAAGTACGCCGCGTGGTAGAAGGGCTGATTACGTTGGCCAAAGCCAATGACGCCCGTGCGGCCAAAGACACATTGAAAGATGCGGCTGCTTGCAAAAAATTATTTGAAGTATTGGCGGTTCGTTACGCCAACCGTCCCGGCGGTTTCTGCCGCATTTATCGTGCGGGTTTGCGCCAAGGGGATAACGCTGAAGTAGCGATTGTAAAATTAGTAGATTAAGAGGGCACGCATGTTTGACTATCTGGGAGGGCTTTTTTCATCGGACTTGGGGATGGACCTCGGTACAGCCAACTGTTTGATTTACGTCAAAGACAAAGGCATTGTGCTGCGGGAGCCGTCTGTAGTCGCGGTGGAACGGGAAACCGGCGAAGTAAAAGCCGTAGGAGCCAAGGCTAAACAAATGTTGGGCCGTACTCCTGCCAATATTATTGCCGTACGTCCGATGAAAAACGGTGTCATTGCGGACTTTGAAGTGACCCAAGAAATGATCCGTTATTTCATTCGCAAAGTGCATAGCCGCAGCAGTTTATCGCGGCCCCGTATTGTGATTGGTATTCCGTCGGACATTACGGGCGTGGAGCGCCGTGCCGTGGACGATGCCGCCCGCCAAGCCGGTGCCCGGGAAGTGTACTTGATAGAAGAACCTATGGCCTCTGCCATGGGGGCCGATTTGCCCATTGCCGAACCGCATGCCAGTATGATTGTAGATATCGGCGGCGGAACAACGGAAGTGGCGGTTATTTCTCTCGGCGGGATGGTAGTAGCGAAGTCCATTGATGTGGCCGGAGACGAATTAACTGAGTGCATTGTGCAGTATTTCCGCAAGAAATACAATTTAATCGTTGGTGAAACGACCGCGGAAGAAGTAAAAATCAATTTGGGCTCGGTGTATCCGCTCAAAGAAGAAAAATCCATGGAAGTCAAAGGGCGTGATCAGACGCAAGGTTTGCCGCGCACCTTGACGGTAACGTCGGAAGAAATCCGCCAGGCTCTGATGGAACCGGTGCGGCTCATCCTGGACGTTATTAAGAGCACCTTGGAAGAAACTCCGCCGGAGTTGGCGGCTGACCTGGTGGACCGGGGCTTAGTGGTGGCCGGTGGCGGCAGTTTGCTGCGCGGCATCACGGAACTGATCCGCAAGGAAACCGACATCCCGGTGCACCGTGCGGCCGATCCGCTTAGTTGTGTGGCGTTGGGAACGGGTAAGTTTTTGGAGCAACTCAACGAAAAGAAATTCCGCCTTTTCCATTCCGGCGGCAAATCTTTCTAACACACTTGCCAACGTATCATTTAGCGGACGCGGCTATTTTAAAAGCCGTGTCCGCTTTTTGCCGAATGCAGAAAGAAGTTCACCTAAAGTATTATGTTTGTTAAACAAAAAACTACAAAAAAACAACCAAGCATGACTAACCGGCGGCGGGTTCTTTTCCCGGCGGCGTTTTTATTATTGGCTTTTTTGCTTATGATTTTACCGTTAGAGGGTTTTGTTTCGTCGGTAAAAACGGTGCTTTCCTATGTTTTTATTCCACAGGTGCGTACGGCCCATGGAACTGTAAAATATGTGCAAGGGGTTTCCAAAACGGTACAGGAACTCCTCAATGCTCATCACGAAAACAGCCAACTCAAGCAACAAATTGAAATGGACCGGTTACTTACGGCACAAGCGGAAACGGTGTTTAAAGAAAATGAACGCTTGACGAAAGCCCTGCAACTGCGTCCGGTTGACCGGTGGCACGGTACGTGGGCCAAAGTGGCGTACCGGGAACCCAGTCAATGGAATACCGTCATTATTGATAAAGGTTCAGTGGATGGAATTTCTCCGCGTAGTGCGGTGTTATCGTTAGAGCAAGGCGAAGAAGGATTAGCGGGTGTGGTGGTAGAAGTAACCGAAAATACAGCCAAGGTGCTTTTGGTGCGGGATGAAAATTTTTCAGCGGCGGTAATGCTTGGCGACGGTCAAGAAGAAGGGTTATTGGTCGGCGGTGGCGTGCAACCGGTACGGGTAAAATACTTGCCGTTGTTAACTCCCATTGCCAAAGGGGATAAAGTATTTACTTCGGCTACCAGCAGTATTTTCCCGGCGGGGATTTTAGTGGGGAAGGTGCGTGCCGTGCAGGGAGACGGCAGTTTTCAAACGGCTCAGACGGTAGAAGTGGAACCGCAGGTGCGTTCTTCTGCGGTCAAGGAAGTATTTGTTATTTTACAACAGGAGAAAAAGACCCATGATGTGGAAGACCGTTAAATTGATCTTACTTTTTGTATTTGCTACGGTATGCCATTGGGGGTTTGCCACCTTGTTTTCTTTTTGGGGGCTGAACGTCAATTTTATGTTGGTATTTGCGGCGGCCTTTTGTGCTTTTTCCTCGTTAGAGATCGGTTATCCGGTGGCGTTTTTGTGTGGTTTATTTTTAGATTTTTTCGGTGCCAAATTATTTGGAAACAACGCCTTTTCTTTCACTGCGGCGGCCTTGGTAGTGTATGCGGCGCGGGAACGGATTAATTTTGACAGTGTGGTTTCGCAAGTGTTTGGCATTTTTGTGTTAACGTGCGGAGTCAGTTTGCTGAACTTGTTACTCTTAGATTGGTTTGTTTCTGCGGTGCCGTGGCCCGGAGTGTGGAGTTTGCTGGGCAGCGCGGCTGTGGGAGCGTTATTGGCCCCGTTTGTGTTTTGGATAGTGGGGCGTTGTTGGGCTCCGCCGGTAGAGGAATACGACTAGGTAAAAAAGTATGGCGGTGGGAAAAATATCATTAAACAGCCGGTTAAAAGTCATGCTGACGCTTGCGTTAGTAGCGTGTGGCGTGATTGCCGTGCGGTTGATAGATATCCAAATTCTCCGCCACGACGATTACTTGGAAATGGCCGAACGTAACCGTACGCAAGTCATTTATCAAAATGCGCCGCGCGGGCGTGTGTTTACGGCGGACGGGATAGCGGTGGCGTCAAATGCGCCTTCGTTTAGTTTGTATTATTTAGGAGGTACCAAGGATATTTCCTATTTGACCCGCTTGGCGCGTGATTTTGCTCCGCATTTGCACGTGCCGGAAGAAACTTTGTTGAGTAAATTGCAAACGGGGGCTTCCACGGGCCGGGCCTTACTGTTGGCGGATAATCTGTCCACCAAAAGTACCGTAGCTTTGCAGGAGTTACAGTTTTATTATCCGGGGATATATTTGGTGGAAGAAACGAAACGTAATTATCCCTACGGAATTTTTGCCAGCCATTTGCTGGGATATTTGGGGAGTATGGACGAGCGGGATTGGCGCAAGCGGGATGTAAAGTTAGGATATCTTCTTTCCAGTAAACTGGGGAAAAACGGCATTGAAAAAAAGTTTGAAAAAGAATTAAAAGGCAAAGACGGCGGGGTATATTTGGAAGTAGATTACCGCGGCCGTGTAAAAAGTATTATTGAAGATAAAAAATGGGCCGCCGGCAGCGATGTATATTTAACGCTGAATTTTGCTGTCCAACGGGCCGCGGAAGAAGGGTTAAGAAATTCTAAAACGGGCCGCGGCGCGGCAGTGGCCTTGGATCCGCGTACGGGGGCCGTGTTAGCCCTGGCCAGTGCCCCGGCTTTTGACCCGAATATCTTTGTTCCGTACAGTGATGAGGCACAGGAAAATCCCTCCAAAAAAATCAACGAGTACAATTTGGCCATCCAAGGGGTCTATCCGCCGGCTTCTACGTTTAAAATTATTACCGGGGCAGCTGCGTTGGAAAGTGGCATGATTGATGTCAACCGCAAGGTAACGTGTACCGGCAAATACGATTCCGGCCCGCGTATTTTTAAGTGTTGGGGGAAACACGGCCCGGTGGATTTTTTTGACGGGATGAGTAATTCGTGCGACGTTTATTTTTACACAATTGCGGCCCAAATCGGTTCGGCTGCGATAGAACGGGTACAGCGTATGTTTATGATCGGGCGCCAAACCGGCATTGATTTGCCCGGCGAAAAAGCCGGCAACTTGTACGGTCCTACCCGCCGGGCGCGTAATAAAACATACTGGTTTATTGGGGATACGTTGAATTTATCTATCGGACAGGGGGAACTGTTGGTTACACCCATTAAACTGGCGCAATTGGGGGCGGCGGTAGCCAGCCGCGGCAATGTGTATCGGCCATACTATGTAGAAAAAATTGTAAGTAACCAAACCGGCAAAACGCAGACCGTGGGCCAGCCGGAAATTTTACAACGGGCCGAACTCAAACCGGAAACATACGATTTGCTTTTTAAAGCTCTGAAACATACGGTGGATAACGGGACGGCGCGCCGCGTAAAGATTAATGGATTAGATGTATATGGCAAGACGGGCACAGCCCAAAACCCGCATGGGGAAGATCACGGTTGGTTTATGGCTTTTGCAGCGCGGCCGGGCGAGGTTCCTTCCATTGCGGTAGCCGTATTTGTAGAATTTGGAGAGGGGGGCAGTTCTGCTGCCGGTCCTATTGCCCGCATGATGTTAGAGGCCTATTTCGCAGATACTTTGCGGGAAGCAGCCGCCGCGCGTAAACGGGCGCGGAAACAAGCACTGCAAGGGGGAGAAAACCATGATGCCTAGTTTTAAGCAGTTAAGCGCCAGCCGGAGCCGGATGGATTATCTGCTCTTTGGGGCCATGGCGGCACTCGTATTGTTGGGGGCGTGTTGCATCATGTCGGCCGTGAACAGTATATCCTGGAGCAATCCGGTTGTGCGTACTCATTTGGTGGCTTTACCGGTGGGGGCATTGGCGTTTTTTATCGGTTGGAGTTTTAATTACCAAATTTTTGGGGAACAGTGGAAGTACATGTATGGTTTTATCTTGCTCTTATTGGTGGGCGTGTTGTTGTTCGGGTCGTACCAACGGGGATCGCGCTCGTGGTTTGTATTCCCGTTTTTTTCCATGCAGCCCTCTGAAATTTGCCGGGTGTGTTTGATTTTAGTGGCGGCGGCCTTTCTGAATCTGCGCGGCCGGCGTAGCCGGGATATTTCTTCGTTATTTAGTTTGGGATTATTATTGGCCCCGGTGTTCGGGCTGATTATGATGCAACCGGATTTTTCTTCCGTTGTGGTAACGCTGCCGGCGTTGATGGTGCTTTTGTATTGTGCCGGGGTCAATGTATTTTATTTGTCCATGATTGCGTTATTGGTTTTTGTGTCAGGGTTTTTTACCATTTCGTGGACGTATATCTATTTACACCCGGAATTACTGGATTATGCCTGGGTACGGGTTTTCCACGGGCTGGCCCATAACGCTTGGTATATAGCGGGGTTTGCCGTATCGGTTATACTGTTGGGGTATGTACTTTGGTGGTTTTTTAGGTATTTGCGTGTATTTTTGCCCTCGTTTTATTTTGTATTGGCTTCCTTAGTGGTGTTAATGGGGCTTGGCGGAGGAATTTTTGTAGAGCACCAAATGAAGCCACACCAACGTAAACGGGTGGAAGCGTTTTTGGCCCCTAAATCCGATCCGCGCGGGGCGGGGTATAACGTATTGCAAGCGCAGATTGCCATGGGGGCAGGCGGTATGACGGGGAAAGGGCTGTTTTCGGGCACACAATCCCGCTTAGGATTTGTGCCGGAGCGCCACACCGATTTTATTTTGGCGGTAGTAGGAGAGGAACTGGGGTTGTTGGGTACGCTAGTGGTCCTGGGGTTGTATTTGATAGTGTTATGGCGTATTGTTGCCATAGCCTATACATCCAGTGACCGTTACGGTTATTTGGTATGTGCCGGCATCTTTGGGATGTTCTTCACCTACATGTTGGTAAATTACGGGATGCTTATCGGTATTGTACCGGTGGCGGGCATTCCGTTACCGTTTATCTCTTACGGAGGTTCAAACCTGGTGGCCAGTTTATGGGCATTGGGGGTAGTGCAATCGGTTCATGCGCGCCGTTTGAGGGCATAAAAAAGATGATAAACACGCCAAAAATTTATAAAATGCGTATAGTGTTCCGGTGGGCTCAAGATCCGGCGAAACACTTGAACATTTTTAACGCGGTACGGAAAATGATACTTGCTTCGGGGTTGGCTACAGAGCCTGCCAAAGTAAATCCGCACTGGCCGCGGTTTGCCTACGGGCCGGCCGCCGCCCAAGATATGCGAACCGAACGCGAGTATGTGGACATTTATCTGCGCAAACGCTACAGCCGGGAAGAAGTAACCCGCGCCCTTGTGCAAGGAGCCCCGCCGGGGCTGGAAATTTTGCAAGTGGTGCGAGTCCCTTATCCCTTGCCTTCCGTGCAGAACTTGGCAGCCGCGGCCAGGTACCGGGTACAGGGCGATTTTGTATCGCTGGCTGAAACCGGGCGGGAGTTGGTGCCCATAGAAGTATGGGCTGGGGCGAAGGATATATACGTTTCGCTGCGGGCGGACAACGGGATTGTGAACCAACAATCTCTTAGGCCGTTCGTGCGGGAAGCCGTTACCCTTTCCCCACAGGAAGTTGCACTGACGTTGGTGCCGGTAAAAAACAAGTGGGTGCCTGCGCAGTGGGTAATTGCGGCGTGGTTGGGGATTGAGGTCCCCGCGCCGGGAGATTCGTTTCAATTGGAAGAACTTATTTTTACACGGCAAACTTTATATTGGCAAGATTCGCAAGGCGAATTTCACCCAATGTAACCGGGGCAGCCGTCCCCAAGAGAGGATTTGAATATGAGTAAAAACGTTGAGGAAATTCCGTCGGTAGAAGTATTAGTAAATACCTCGTTTGAAGAAACGCGCGTCGCTATTTTGGAAGACGGGCGTGTTAATGAACTGGTATGGGAACGCCGCGGGGCACTAAACATTGTGGGAAATATCTACAAAGGTACGGTAGAAAATGTATTGCCGGGCATTTCCAGCGCATTTCTGAACATCGGGTATGAGAAGAACGCGTATTTGTATATTTCGGACGTTGTCGGCGGAGATAAAAAGAACATTGATAAGGCCTTGCACAAAGGACAGGAAGTTATGGTGCAGGTGGTGAAAGATGCAATCAGCACCAAAGGGATGAAAGTAACGATGGATGTTACGTTGCCCGGGCGTTATTTGGTGTTAACTCCGTATCAGAGTTTTGTGGGAGTTTCCAAGCATATTGAAGATTCCGAAGCGCGCCATAAACTCAACGATATTATGCAGGACCTGGCCGAAAAACATTTAGACGGGATGGGTTGTATTGTCCGTACGGAAGCCGAAGAGGCCAGCAAAGACGAACTGGAACGGGAAGTAAAATATCTGTACCGCCAATGGCAATCTATCGTTAAAAAATTTAAATCTTCCCATTCGCCCAAATTGTTGCACGAAGATATGGATGCCGTGCTTCAAATTGCCCGGGACGTATTATCCGAAAATGCCAAGGTGTATCTGCTGGATAATCAAAAAGATTACGAGCGGGTGTATGAGTTTGTCAGCAAAAACTCGCCGGAATTAGTTGACCGTGTTAAATTATACAAAGGCAAAACACCGATTTTTGAGGCCTACAACGTGGAGCAGGAAATTGATAACCTGCGTAAAATTAAATTGCCCCTTCCCAACGGCGGAAGTATCATTATCCAAGAGGCGGAATCTTTGTGCGCGATTGACGTGAATACGGGTAAATTTACGGGCAGTAAATCCCAAGAAGAAACCGTCACCCAAACGAATATTGAAGCCGCGCGGGAAATTGCCCACCAGTTGCGCTTGCGCAATATCGGCGGGATTATTGTGATTGACTTTATTGATATGCGCAAAGCATCCAGCCGCCACCGGGTGGTGGAGGCTCTTTCCGAAGCCGTTCGCGGGGATCGGGCCAAAATCCGTATTTTGCCCATTACGCGGTTGGGCCTGGTGGAGATGACACGCGAGCGCAAGCGTGCCAGTACCGGCAGTTTTATCAGCGAAGAATGCCCCCAATGTCACGGTTCGGGGCGGGTCTTGTCGGCTGAAAGTATGCGCATTAAAATCCAGCGTGAAATTTACGATTTGACCAACGGGCGCCCCGGTGGGAATTTACGCTTGGTCCTTCACCCGACATTGGCCGAAGCCATTAAACAGCGGCAAGATGAAATTGAAAAGAATATTCACCGTGCGTTGAAAATTCAGGCCGATCCGCAGTTGGTGTGGGAAGATTACAAAATTGTACTGGAATAAAGGCCCGGCTTTGGCCGGGAAGGTAACTGTATGAAACGACTTGTACCGTTCTTTTTCGCCGTTATATTAGGGATGTTGGCTCAAACAGGATATAGCCAACAGCGGGCATCATTGCAAATATATGGCGACCGTGCCGGCACGATAGATACCCTATCTAAGGACGAAGTAACGTATGTGGACGTTCAAAAAGCAGCGCGCAAGTTAGGGGCGAACGTGGTAGTATTTGCCCGCTCCAAACAGACCAAAGTTTCCGCGCCCGGTTTTACGGCGTTGTTTACGGCTGACTCGGCTGATTATATGCTCAACGGGCAGCCGACCCAATTGACGGGGCCGGTGCAAGCGGTGAAAAACCGCTTGTTCGTACCGGTGGATTTCTTCTTGTTGCCATCTTTCCAACAAGCCGTTTCCAAAGAAATTTCGTGGACGGGAACCGCGTTGCAAGCGGAACGCACGTTTGACTTTGAACGGACGGATGCTATTTCTACAACCGAGGAAACCCAGCTAGCATTTGATGCCCGCCGGACAATCTTGTGGCGGGCTTCGCAACCCAACGGCCACACGGTGGAAGTGGTATTCCCGGACTTTGTCGTCAAGCGGGATGAAAACTTACGGCTCAAGACGGACTTTCTGGCTTCTGCTTCCGTGCGGCAAGAACCGCGCGGGGCGGTGTTGCGGGCGGTATTGGGTAAACAGGGGAAAAAGTGGACGGTAGAAAGCCAAGACAAACGGCTTTTGTTCCGCGTGTCGGCTAAACCGCTGGCGCCCATTTTGACTGCCGAAACCGATTTAACTTCTGCGATGGATCTCCCGGAAGAGCCGGAGAATGCCACGGAAGAGTTAGCAGCTGCCAATCCGTCTGTGTTGGACGAAGAAGTAGATGACGGATTTGAAGAAATGGAAGTGCCGGCGGGAGCGGTTATTTCAGCTAAGCAAGGTCCGGTAATTAAATCCGCCGGTCAATCAACGGCCCTGTCTGTCAGCGCAGCTCCGGAAACCAAAATCTCTGCCGTGCATAAAAAAATGCGTATCATGGTGGACCCGGGGCACGGGGGCAAAGATTCCGGAGCCGTGCGTGTGCGTGTGCGCGAAAAAGACATCAATTTGGCCGTAGCCAAAGAGCTGACGGAACTGCTTAAAAAGAACGGCTTTCAAGTAAAAATGACCCGCACGACTGACGTTTTTATTCCCTTATCGGACCGTTCCAAAATGTCCAACAAATTCAAGGCGGACTTATTTGTGTCCGTTCATGCCAACGCTGCGCGTAACCGCACCGCCCACGGGTTTGAGGTGTATTTCCGCTCCGAAAAAGCAACCGATAAAGAAGCCGCCGATACAGCTGCCTTGGAAAACGAAGCTATGCAGTACGAAGAAGTACACTACAATTTTGTGGAAGCGTTGTTGCAATCGTTAGCCAAAAACGAATACGTCAATGAGAGTTCCAAACTGGCCGGATATGTGCGTAATTCTATTGAGAAACAATCCGGCACGGGTATTGCCATCAAAAATACCAGCGTGCGGCAGGCCAACTTTTATGTGCTCAAAGGGGTACAAAGCCCGGCTATTTTGGTGGAATTGGGGTATCTGAGTAACCAGGCCGACCGCGAACGGCTCGTGCAAAAAGCCGTGCAGAAAAAAATGGCCCAAGGGATCTACAACGGCATTCACAACTACGCCCAAAAAGAAGGTTGGATAAACTAACAGTTTTTAGGGTAAATTATAGATGCGGCTCCACGCGTCTTCACTGTGATACGTCCCCTTGATGATTTTTTCACAGTAGGTACCGTGAGGTAAATTTGTATCAAAAACAAAATTAGCACCGCTTTTGCGTTCAACGCACCAGGTATGCGGAGATGAGAGAATGCCGTTGGGGTTCACAAAGACGGTGTGAAATTCAGCCCCTTTGTACTTGCCGTTAATTCTTCCTACGCGAATAATCACATAATTAGAACTATTCTCTAGGCCCAAAGACCATGTGCCGTTGGAGCGGGTGTCTCTTTCAGCAGGTAAAAATTTAGTGCGTCCTGTCCAGGGGATATCTACAGTCAATTCATCAAAAGAAGTAGCCCACGTGCCGGAGGCCATGTGATGGGCCGCGTAAGCATTTGAAACAGTAGCCAAGAGGGTAAGGGCTTGGGTGGCGCGGGACCGTTCTACCGCTTTTTGGTATTGCGGCACGGCAATAGAGGCCAAAATTCCAATAATCAGTACCACCACCAATAGTTCAATTAACGTAAATCCCTTTTCCATTTTTTCTCCTCAAGACAGAAATATTATATCATAAAATGATACTTATAGTCCGTGTACTTATAGATGTCAAACAGGTATTTTTTAGGTATGAAAAATACCTATTCCCGCAAGGACAGAAAATATCTGCAAGCGTTTGGCACGCGTGTGCGGCAGTTGCGCAAGGAAGCTGGGTTTTCCCAGGAGGATTTTGCATTAGAAGTGGGGTTGGACCGTACATATATGGGTGGAGTGGAGCGCGGCGAGCGCAACCTGGCCCTTCTGAATATCCGCAAAATAGCGGAGGGTCTTCATATTTCCCCTGGCCAATTGTTGGATTTTCCTGTTAAATAGTACAATAGACGTATGTTTACATATGCTTCTCTCTTTTACGTGTTTGCCAAAATCGGATTGTTCACATTAGGGGGCGGATATGCCATGTTGCCGCTGATGGAACAGGAAATTGTAGATAAGCGGAGGTGGTTATCCCGCCGCGATTTTTTGGATGTGTTGGCGCTGGCGCAGGTGGCTCCCGGAATTCTGGCTATGAATGTGGCTATCCTGGTGGGGTATCGGCGGGCGCACAGGGGAGGCAGTTTGTTTGCGGCCTTGGGGGCGGCGTTACCGTCATTTTTGATCATTTTACTGATTGCCGTTTTCTTTCATAATTACCAAGATAACCCTGTCATCCTCCGTATTTTTAAGGGCGTTCGTCCGGCGGTGATTGCTTTGATTGCCGTGCCGGTTTTCCGTCTGGCCCAAGAAGCCCGCGTCCATTGGAAAACCATGTGGTTGCCGGTCACGGCGGCATTACTTGTGTGGTTGGGGCGGGTTTCGCCGGTGTATATTATTTTGGCTGCGTGTATGGGCGGGTATTGGTATGCGGTACGTCGGGAGAATAAATGATTTATTTACGGTTGTTTATTACTTTTTTAAAAATCGGTCTGTTTAATTTTGGCGGCGGATACGCTATGATTTCGTTTCTGCAAAACGAAGTAGTTTTCAAACAAAGTTGGCTGACGACTTCCCAATTTACCGACATGGTAGCCGTCAGCCAGGTTACGCCGGGCCCGGTGGGTATCAATATGGCTACCTACACAGGGTATATGGCTGCGGGGGACGTGTGGGGGGCATTGGTGGCAACGGTAGCGGTTTGTTTGCCGTCATTTTTTCTGTTGGTATGGTTGGGAAATTTTTTCCTGCGGTATCGGCATACACGGCGTATGCAGGGAGTATTACACATTTTACGTCTGGCGGTGGTGGGGCTGATTGCGGCCGCTGCCCTGGTATTATGTAATAGCGAAAATCTGGCGGATTATAGAAGCGTGTTCCTTTTCTTACTCACCTTTGTGCTCGTCGGAGCGCGTAAAGCCGGGCCGGTTACAGCGTTGTTGTTAAGTGCGGGTGCGGGGTTTTGGCTGTTTTAAAAATATAGTTTTAACTAACTTTATTTTATAAATAATAATAAATATTATTATCGTAAGAATAATGTTAAAAAAATATTTGTTAGTTTTGACTAACTTTTGTATAATATAATTATCCTATTATTAAAGGGTAAAAATATGCAAATAAGACAAACAAAACATATCCGTAGTTTCTTGGCCGCGGTTTTGGGAGTGCTTATCGGCACTTCTGCCTCGGCCCATTCCACGCTGGAATTAAAAATAGCACGCGCGGTAGCCGCGGCCCAAATGGTTCCGGCCTATCAAGTGCAAGTAACAACGCACTTCCAAAAAACAATCTATTTGCGCGAACGTATGCTGCGCACGCCGCGCCGTCCGGCCAATCCTAACCAAATACTCCGGGTGGAACACGCCCAAAAACAATGCCGGGGGGTATTGGTGAATAAAGGTGAACAAGTAGTGGTTCCGTCCGTTTGTTTAGCGCATGGGGAATTTGCCGTTTCGCAACTGGTATTACATTTTGCCAATGGGCAAGAATACCAGACAGATTTACGAAACGTCGCCTTAAAAGAGGATGTCGCTTGGATTACGATAAATACGCGTGTTGTAAACGGGTTGAAAAGTGCGGTAATCGGGGAAATAGATAAAGGAAGGACTCTGCAGGAGATGTATGGGGAACCGATGACTGCTTTTTTAGAACAGTGGTTTCGGGCCCGTGGGGTTGCCCCGAAACACCGCTACCGGATAGGACATTTGCACGGAGAACCGCAATTAGAAATAGGCGAGCCGTTATTCTATCGGGGATACTTGGTGGCTTTAGTGAAGAACCGTGTTCCGACTTACAGAAACCTTTGGGGAAACGTGTCCGAAAGAGCTTTTGCCCTAGTGCGTTCCCTAGACTAAATTTGGGGTAACAAAAGCCACATATGGGAAACTGCCGTCAGACAAAACGTCTGACGGCAGTTTTGCTAAAATTCTTTCTATTACCGGAAAAGATTATTCCTCGCCGGATGGAGGGACGGTAATATGCACTTCCTCAAAAATAGCGTCTTTGTTATCATTAAGCCAACGCCGGTGCAGTTTGTAATCGGGGCTGAACTGTTCCACCAACTGCCAATATTCCGCGCCGTGATTCATATGTACCAAGTGGCACAATTCATGAATAATTAAATAGTCTTGCACCACGGGCGGCATTTTAATAATGCGGTAGGAATAATTGATATTTTTCTGTGCCGAACAACTGGCCCACAAGGTGCGTTGGTCTTTGAGTACCACGCGGTTGTACGCAACGCCGATTTTCTCGGCCCATGTTTTTGTTTTTTCGGGCAAGACCTCGGCTGCTTTGTCGCGTAGCCACTGGGTAACTAAAGCAGACGGATTGCCTTCTTTGGTTTGTAAATAGATGTGAAAAACGTTTCCGTCAAACGCAACGCCTTCTTCTTGGTCCGGGGTGATGTATACACGGGCCTCGGCTAAGTCCCCGTTGTAAAGTACTTTGTTTTCCCCGGTTACCGGGGCGGCGGTTTGTTGCGAAGAAGATGAGGGAGCGGCGGGGCCGAAAATTTCCGGCATTTCCTTCTTTAACCGTTCCAAAAATAATTTAACGTCGCTGACGACGCTTTGCGTATCTGCCATATTTAAATTATACTAAACTTGCAGGTACCCCCGGCAGCTAGTAACTGTATTCATAATAATCATGAGAAGAACGTGTAAAAGCGGGGGTCTCTTGCCCGGTTTTCCGGCGGCATACGGTAAATGATCATCCCATTGCCCCAAAATAGACCAAATTAGGACATCATTTTTCTGCCCCCGGGGATAATATTTTATACAATAACCGTAATAGGAGAATTATCCATGCACACAACTTGCAATTTAAAAACGACCGCCTTGTGCGAGGCCTGCCGGAAAGCCGGCGGCAAAATGGTGGATTTCCACGGGTGGCTTTTGCCCGTGCAGTTTGACGGTATCTTGGCCGAACATAAGGCCGTGCGCGAAAGTGCGGGCATGTTTGATGTGTCCCACATGGGCCAGATCTTTGTAGAAGGGTTAAACGCGTGGCCTTTCTTACAACAAATCAGTTGCAATAACATTAAGAACGGTCCGGCCGAAGGCACCTATTTTCACATTTTAACGGACGAGGGGACGATTATTGATGATGCCATTGCTTTTTGTTTGTCGCCCGAAAAATTTTTAGTCGTGGTGAATGCGGCGTGTGTGGACGAAGATTTTGCGTGGCTCAAAAAGCACGCATCCGCTTTTCACGTCACGGTACGTAACGAAAGTGCCGCGTGGAGTATGTTGGCGGTGCAAGGTCCCAAGGCCGTTCAAACGCTGGACCAAATTTTACCCGGCGTAAAAGATTTACCGCGGTTTCACATTTCGCCGCTCACGATGTTTGGCGCGGACGGATACGTTACCCGTACAGGTTACACCGGTGAGGACGGGGTGGAAATTATGCTTCCCAACGCCCAAATTACCGATCTGTGGAACGTGCTGTTGCAGTTGGGTATTAAGCCGTGCGGGCTGGGGGCGCGGGATGTGTTGCGGTTGGAGGCCGGGTATCTGCTCAATGGCGAGGATGCCAATCAAACCCGAACTCCTTACGAGGCCAACTGCGGTTGGGTGGTCAAACTTTCCAAGGAAAATTTTATCGGCAAAGCGGCTTTGGAAACCAAAAAACAGGCCGGATTTGAAAATCGTTTGGTCGGATTTGTTCTTAAATCTCCCGGCGTACCGCGCGCGGGATGTAAAATTTTTGCAAACGGACAAGAAGCCGGTTATGTAACCAGCGGTACATTTTCCCCTTTGTTTAAAGGGATAGCCGTTGGGTATCTAAACAGCAAAGTACCCGTCGGTGCTGAAGTAGAAATTGAAATTCACGGTCGCCGTTTACCGGCCGAAGTGGTCAAACCGCCGTTTTATAAAAACCGAGTTTAATAAGGAGAGTACTATGTATAACGAAGAAAATTGCCGTTTTTTAAAAACACACGAATGGGCCTATAAAGAGGGCGACACCGCCGTGGTGGGTATTTCTAATCACGCACAAGAAGAGATTAGTGATATTGTATTTGTAGATTTGCCGAAAGTCGGCCGCACGGTCAAAGTAGGCGAGAATTGCTGCGTGATTGAGTCGGTCAAGTCTGCATCTGAAATTTACGCCCCCGTCTCCGGGGAGATTGTGGCCGTTAACGATGCCCTTACCGGTGACCCGGCGTTGGTCAACCGCGAACCGCACGCGGGCGGTTGGCTCTTTAAAATCAAAATGACAAACCCTGCCGAATTTGATGCGTTGTTAGATTTGGCAGCTTATCAAGCGACTATTCAAAAATAATTGCAAAATCCCCCGCATCCGCGGGGGATTTTATAAGGATTTTATGTTTACCCCACATACTACGCAAGATGAAAAAGAAATGCTGGCTGCTGTCGGTGTTTCTTCCGTAAAAGAATTACTGTCCCAAATCCCGGCGGAGTTGCTATATCCCGCCTTGCATTTGCCCGCCGCTTTGACCGAACAAAGATTAACCGCTCATATGCAATCTTTGTCGGCAAAAAATAAGCCGCTTACCAGTTTTATCGGGGCAGGGATGTATGAACATTTTATTCCAGCAGCGGTGCCGGCCTTGTCGGGGCGCGGCGAATTTTTAACCGCGTATACGCCCTACCAAGCCGAAGCCAGCCAAGGTACTTTGCAAACGATTTATGAATTTCAAAGTTGCATTTGCGCGTTGTTCCAAATGGACGTGGCTACAGCTTCCCATTACGACGGGGCTACTGCACTGGCTGAGGCTGTTTTGGCCGCCAAGCGTATAACGGGCCGGGCGGAAGTTATTATTTCTTCTCTGTTATATCCTCATTACAAAGAGGTTTTACAAACTTATACGCATCATATGGGGGTAAAATTGGTAGAAGCCTGCCCGACTGATGCCGGAATATTGGATATCCCTGCTTTGGAAAAACAAATTTCCGCCGCTACGGCATGCGTGGTAGTGGCACAGCCGAATTTTTTGGGGTATTTGGAACAAGTGACAGCTATTTCCCGGCTGGCACACGAAAAAGGTGCGCTTTTGGTGGCGCAAGTAAATCCTATTTCCCTGGGGGTGGTATCTGCTCCCGGCTCTTACGGGGCCGATTTCGCCGTAGCCGAAGGGCAACCGCTCGGTAATCCGATTAGTTTCGGCGGGCCCGGGCTCGGTATTATGACGGCGAAAAAAGCCTACTTGCGTCAATTACCCGGCCGGATGGTGGGTGTTGCCAAAGATAAAAACGGAAAACGGGCCTTTGTACTGACGTTACAAGCGCGCGAGCAACACATCCGGCGCGAAAAAGCCGCTTCCAATATTTGCTCCAACGAGGCCCTGTGTGCGTTAAACGCTGTGATTTATTTAACACTTTTAGGGCCGGAAGGATTAAAAGAAGTCGCCGAACTAAACTTGGAGCGTGCCCACCAATTAGCGGCGCGCATTAGCCGGGTGCCCGGCTTTAGCGTAAACACCGCGGCTCCCTTTTTCAACGAATTTGTGGTCACTTGCCCGGTACCGGCTGCCCAAGTAATTGATAAACTGGCCGAGGAAGGTATTGCCGCCGGATACGATTTAGGTCAAACGTGCGAAACTATGAAAAACGCCTTACTCGTCTGCGCGACCGAAATGCGCACCGAAGAAGATATCGCGGCTTATACTCGCGCGTTGGAGGAAATTTAATATGGAAAATTTACTGTCTATTGAAAAATCCCGCTCCGGTCGCCGCGGCGTGCGGTTTGAAAAAACGAAACAGCCCGCTACCGCGTATTTACCGGACGATTTGTTACGTACGGATAAACCGCGCTTGCCGGAAATGAGCGAATTTGACACGGTGCGCCATTTTACGCGCTTGTCACAACTAAATTATTCGTTGGACGGGCAATTTTATCCGCTTGGGTCCTGTACGATGAAATACAATCCCAAAGCGTACGATAAATTATCCGCGTTGGAACCGTTTACCCGGGCACACCCGTTTGCGCCGGAAAGTGCGGTGCAAGGTACGTTACAAATTCTGTATGAATTGCAGGAAATGCTGAAAGAAATTACAGGGTTGGCCGCGTTTACGTTGCAACCGGCTGCCGGAGCGCATGGGGAACTTACCGGTATTTTGACGGTCCGGGCTTATCACGATGCCCACAAAAACAATATGCGTACAGAAGTAATTGTACCCGATACCGCCCACGGTACCAATCCCGCCACGGCCAATATGGCAGGGTATACGGTGGTCAATATCAAATCGGCCCCCGACGGATGTGTAGATAAAGCGGTTTTACAGGAGGCCTTGTCGGACAGGACAGCGGCTGTTATGTTGACGGTTCCCAATACGGTGGGGCTTTTTGAAAAGGACATCCGGGAAATTGCCGCCATGGTGCATAAAGCCGGTGCGCTATTGTATATGGACGGAGCCAACTTTAATGCACTTATCGGCCTGGCCAAGCCGGCTGATTTTGGGGTGGATGTGATGCACCTGAATTTACACAAAACGTTTGCGGCTCCGCACGGGGGTGGCGGTCCGGGCAGCGGCCCGGTCGGGGCGGCTGCGCACGTGGCGCCGTTTTTGCCTAAACCGCTGGTGGAAAAGAAAGGTGATGTGTACACGTTGCGTGGCAAAATGCCGCAAAGTTTGGGCAAAATGAAAGCGTTTTACGGCAATATCGCGGTTGCGTTGCGTGGGTATTGCTACTTGCGCCAGTTTGACGCCGGTACGCTTAAAAACATCGCCGAAAAGGCCATTTTAAATGCCAACTACGTGCGTGCAAAACTCCAAGGAAAATTCA
This sequence comes from Candidatus Avelusimicrobium intestinale, assembly GCA_902765225.1. Classification (GTDB taxonomy): domain Bacteria; phylum Elusimicrobiota; class Elusimicrobia; order Elusimicrobiales; family Elusimicrobiaceae; genus Avelusimicrobium; species Avelusimicrobium intestinale. The sequence continues at coordinate 127,718 of CACWYV010000001.1, read as the reverse complement.
ATGCGTTTTTTGACGTAAATTGTATGCACGAATGCGTTTTGTCTATTGATCCGTCTAAAATGAACGGAGTGCATACGGCGGATGTAGCCAAGCGGCTGCTGGACTACGGGTTTTACGCACCGACCATTTACTTCCCGCTCATTGTGCCGGAAGCTATGATGGTAGAGCCGACGGAAACGGAGAGTAAAGAGATGTTGGACGCGTTTGTAGGGGCGCTGGAAAAAATCTACGAGGAGATTTTTTCCAACCCGCAGTTAGTGCACGACGCTCCGCACAACCAACCGGTAAGCCGTATTGACGAGGTGTCTGCCGCACGCCAACCTAATTTAAAGTGGTAATTCCCTGTAGGGTAACGCCAAGGAATCAAAAAACGATCCTCTTTGACGGAAAGTCAAGGAGGATCCTGTTTTTGAGAATCTACTTTATTTTTAGTATAATCATTTTATGACTATTCCGGAATTGTGTAAAAACTTAGTAGAAATGAATCGTTTCTGTTCTTACGCGTACGATTTTGTTTTTTCTCTTAAGCCCGTAAGAAAGTGGATGGATAACAGAATTAAGGAAAAAATCACTTATCTTAAGACCCGTAAACATATGCGGTTTATGATTGAAACAACAGGAATATGTAATGCCAAATGTGTATTCTGCCCCTATCCGAATATGAAAAGGCCACATATCCCTATGAGCGACGAAATCTTTAATAAGATCGTACATAGAATTAAAGAGGAAGGAATTATTCCTCAAGTTTTTGATTTATTTATGATAGGGGAACCTTTTCTGGATAAAAAGATTTTTGAAAGAATCCGCACATTAAAAGAGTCTTTCCCGAATAGCCGTATCCAAATCATTTCCAATTTTAGTGTTAGTGATGATGCTATCGTAAAACAAATAGTTGAATCAGATATAGATTTTATAAACGTCAGTCTCAATGCTGCCAATAGTAAACGCTATAAAGAGATCATGGGTTTGAACTACGAAAAAACAGTGGCCAATATAAATAATTTAATTGCGCAAAAGAAACAAAGGAAAAAGAAATTGAAAGTTTGCGTATCCATGGTTATTTACAACAATGAAAAACTGAGGGATGTAATTAAATTCTTGTTTCAATGGGCCTTTAAGGCCGACTCTGTCCGTCTGCAAAGAGCGGTCACCTGGACCAATACAGTCAGCGTATTTAATTTGCTAGGGAAACGCTCTACAAGAGTTATGTATCCTTGTGAGGATCTTTTTGACCGTATGCCTATTTTGAGCAATGGCGATTTCGCTCTATGTTGCCAAGATGCCGAGGGTATGATACACAAAAACATTTTGACGGACCCGATTTGGGAAACCTGGCAATCCGAGGCGTATAATCGCATAAGAGAAATCCATTTAAGTGACTCCCTAAAGGATTTCAAAACATGTAAGGATTGTTTTGGTACCAATACCTGCCGTGTTCATTGGTTAAAACGGAATGTGTAAGGATTGTTTTGGTACTAATACTTATCGTATCAACTGGCTAGAGCGCTAGCAAAATCTTTGGTATACGCAAAAAATCCCCGGTTATTATCGGGGATTTTGCTTTTACTGATCCTATGCCGAATCCGGCCTGTGATCCCCCAGGGAATTTGATATAATTTTAGACGGTAGAGGGGATTTTTATGTCGGTTTTACTGCATACGCCTGCTTTAAACGTATATGAACAGATGGCATTAGACGAACAATGGGTAATCCGGTATCCGCAAGAAATTATGCTGCGTTTTTACAACTGGACGTCTGCTCCCGCAGTAACGTTTGGCTATGCCCAGTTTGTCAGCGAAGTTCGCCATACTTTGTCTGCGCAATCGTTTGCCGGAGATTATACGCGTCGTCCTACGGGCGGCGGGGTGGTGTTCCATACGGACGATTTAACATTTTCGTTGGTGTTTTCTTTCCCGGGCCGTCCGGCGGAAATTTACCGTCAGTTGCATACGGCAATCTGGGCACAGTTGGACAGGGCAGGAGTAGGCGGACGGGTGGTTGATACGGTTTTGCCCGCCGCGGCATATGCTCCCAGTTCTAACCACCAAGCCAGCGCGTGTTTTATCCGTCCGGTAGAAAATGATTTGCTGGCAGCCGACGGACGAAAAATGCTCGGCGGGGCGATCCGACGTTTTGGTACGACTGTTTTGTACCAAGGGTCATTGCAACAACCCGGCGCACGGAAAAATCCCCTTTTCAAACGGGCGGTCATAGAAGCCGTGCGCTTTTTCTTGGCTACGGATTTACGGCCTGTTTCTTGTGAAGCGGCCACATTGGCTGCTGCTCGGGAGCAAGCCGTTTCTATCTATAAACAACGCGCGTGGGTGGAGAAATTTTAATGTATAAATTTCTTAAATTTCTTCTTGCACTTATCTTGCTACCGGTCATCTTTTTTGCGTTATTGGAAACGGGGCATATTTTGCTGCGGGTGTTAGGTTCTTTTCGGGCCGGGTGGACGTTTTGGTTAGGGGCAACTGTTTACGTAACGCTGCATTACACCGTTTATAATTTTTCCCGGATGTATGTATTTATGCACGAAGTGACACACGCCTTGGCGGCTTTGTTATGCGGGGGGCGGGTGGCCGATATTTCCGTGCGGAAAAATACGGGATACGTAAAAATGGATAAATCCAATGTGTTTATTGCGTTGGCCCCCTACTTTGTGCCGGGGTACGTATTGGTCACGGCTTTTTTGTATATGACGGGTGATTTGTTTATCTCTGTGGCTCCGTTACGGCCGGTTTTTCTGTTTCTTATCGGGTTTTTTACGGCGTTTCACTTAATTCAAACTTTTAAGACGTTATCGGAAGCCCGCCAACCCGATTTGAAATTGGCCGGCGGAACGGTTTTTTCCATCGTAATAATTATACTGGCCAATTTAATTGTATTGGCCTTAGTGCTCAAGGGGATTTTCCCGGGGGAAGTTTCTCTGCAACAGGCGGCTTTGCGTATACTAAAAGAAACCTTAAATGTGGGGCGAATTTTAGTAAACTATATAGGAGCACGCTTGTTAAGGTAATTGTATGACTACACAGCCGCCAACATCCGCACGGAAAAACCGTTTTTGGCAATACCTAAAAACAGGGCTGAAATTTGCCCTGCGGTGGGGGTTGCTGTTGGTGATGATAGGGATGTTCCTGGCCAGCGTGGCTTGGATTGTGTTTCTTAAAACCTTCAATGCCCAGCGCGTAAGCGAAGTCATCACCACGGAATTACAAACACGTTTGCAACGGCCGGTGGCTATCTCTTCCTTGGATTTGAAATTTATTAACACGCTGGAACTAAAAGGTTTTCGCATTTTAGATACCGAGGGCATTCCGGGGCAGGACTTGGTATCGGCCGAATCCGTCACACTCCGTTTTGAGCTGTTGCCGCTACTAAAGAAACAACTGGTGATTGATGAAGTATCCCTGCACGCGCCGCGGTTTAACATTGTGCGCCGTGCGGATGGTGTTTATAATTTGCCGCAGTTAAAGACCAAAAATCCGCCCGTATATACGGACGCGCAATCCGGTAGCCGGTTGGCGGTAAGTGTGGAAAACTGGACGTTAAAAGACGGGGTGCTCAGTTATAAAGATTTGGGCAGCGGGGTCACGCACGCGGTGTATGGGCTGAATATGTTTTTTGAACGGTTGCGGCTCAATGAACTTTCTCATTTTACGGCTCAAATGGTGTTGCGCAACGAGTGGTCTTCGGGTATATCGGACATTGATATCAGAGGGGGAGGGCAGATAAATCTGGCGGATCTCAAATGGACCCAATTTGCCTTGCGCGATTTTCACGCCCATGTCTATTTGTTCCGTAAGCCGATAAGCGTGTCTTTGACATTGGATAATTTACAGGATCCGGTTTTCTCGCTGCAGGCCCGGATTCCGGCTTTTGAAAGCAAAGATTTATCCGTATTCCATTTAGAGGAAATTCCTTTTTCGTTGCCGAAGTCTGTGCTAAAGGCGCGGGGGGCGTTGCGTAACAGTTACCGGTTATTGCAAATGGATCAATTAACGGTTTCCGCGGCGGATGTGAAAGCGACCGGAGAAGGACAACTGGATTTTACACAAGCTCCCTATACGGCCCAGCTGAAAGTATCCACGGACACTTTTGATTTGGAAAATAAGAGCCAGTATTATACCCCCTTGGCCCGTTATAAACTCAAGGGAAAAGCCAAGGTGCAAGCGCAGTTAGAGCGGCAAGACGGAAAATATACTTGGCCGCAGGTAACGGTGGATGGAGAGAATATCAACGGGGACATCCGCGGATTTTTAGTGGAAAATGTAACAGGGCAGTTCCAGGCTAAAGACAGTTTTGCGGATATGTATACCGCCCTAAAAGGGAAATTGACCGTTAACAAAACCGTTTTTGATAAATTGGATTTAAGTGCCAGTTGGCGCGACGGGAATTTGTACACGTATATCGCCTCCAGCCAAGTCAACGGCGTGCCGCTGAAAATGAGCGTTTCGGTTAATAATTTAAAAAGTTCTCACCGGCGTATCCGTACCGCCATGTATTGGAAGCATTTTAATCCGATGGATTTTATCGCTACGGTACAAGATTTTGTGACGGTGATTGTACCCTTGATCCCCGGAGGAGTAACTCCAATAAAAGAAGATACCAGTTCGCTGGCGTGGTTGCGTAATTTCCGCAACCGACTGCCTAATTTTATGAGTAATTTTGCGGGGCACATTTCGGCGGATACTTTTTCCAGTCCGGTCTTATCGGGTAATCGGTTTAACGGTGAGTTTGAACTGACCGGGATGAAAGCCGGGATGAAAAAACTTTCCGGCCAGATAGAGGCCCGGTTGGCCGGCGGCGTAGTACACCAAATGGAAAAATGGGCCGAAGAACAACAAGCGTTAAACATTACTTTCCAACCGTTTATTATTATGCACCGTATGGAGCGGGCGGGAAGTTTTAAAATCGGCAAAGTACTCAAGGATGTGCCGTTTGACGACATGGCCGCTTCGGCCGAATTTGAAAACGGTAAAATGAACATTCACAATGCTTACACGGTGGGCCCATCTATTTCCGCTACGGTTAGCGGATGGACTGACTGGGTAGCCGAAAATTTTGATATCATAGTATGGACGATGTTTTCCAATACTTCGCGCTCGGGGGCGCTAGCGGAGAATTTAACGGATGAGTCCGGCAACCCGGCATTGGCGTTTCGGATTTCGTCCTCTATGTTAAAACCGAAGGTGGATATGATGCGCGCTAAACGGACGGGGGCTACCATCCGCGCCGCGCAGGAGAAAGGATTGAAAACCGATTTTAAAGCCGCACAGACGTTCTATCAAGGAGACTACCATGCCAAGAAATAATACAGACATCCTGTGTCTTCTACAGGAACACGGAGCCATTTTGGAAGGACATTTTGTGATGCCTTCCGGCTTCCATAGCCAGACGTATATTCAAACGTCCCTGCTGATGCAGCATCCGCATTTAGCGCAAAAAATTGCGGGGGCGTTGTCGGATAAATTCACCAAGAAAGCGGATGTGGTAATGGCACTTACCCCGTCGGACTCGGTCTTAGCGCAAGAAGTGGCGCGTGCGCGCGGCGTGCGGGCTATTTTCGCTTCTAAAGATGATAACGGGGTGATGATTTTAAAACACAACTTCACCATTAAAGAAGGGGAAAATGTGTTGATTGTGGACGACGTAGCCGTTTCCGGCCGCAAGATTAACACGGCCATTGAACTGGTGGATAAACTGGGGGGGAACGTTATTGGCGTAGGAGTCATCGTGGACCGCTCTATGGGCTATTTGCCGCTCACGGTGCCGTTGCGGTCGTTACTATCGTACCCGATGCAAACGTTCACGGCCCGGGAATGCCCGCTTTGTGCGGCCAAGATTCCGTTTACGGAAGTAGAAGAAATGCACGACAAAGGAATGTAATTGTGCGGGAAATTAAACTAAAAGTCAAAGAAGAACGCCGTTTAAAGGCCGGGCACTGGTGGGTGTTTTCCAACGAGATTGACGGCTTGGATACCTCTATTGAGCCGGGCACGCTTGTGCGGGTACTTGCCAGTGACGGAGTGCAAGTAGGTATCGGCACGTTTAATCCGCACAGTTTGATTGCTGTACGGCTTTTGCAAAAAGGGGAAGGCAGCTTGCCCGAAAACTTTATTTTTGAAAAGTTGGATGATGCTTATTCCCGGCGCAAAGAGATTGGCGTGCGTAAATACGGGCGGATGTGTTATGGGGAAGCGGATAATTTGCCGGGTTTGGTGATTGACCGTTACGGAGATATTTTAACGGTAGATGTTTTAACAGCGGGCATGGAGTTGTTAAAACCGCAAATCACGCCGGCCCTGCAAAAGATTTTCAAACCCAAAGGTATCTATTACAAAAACGATAGCGCGTTTCGTGCGTTAGAAGGTTTAACTAACACGCCGGAAATAATCGGCGAAGTACCCGAAACGGTACAAATAGAAGAAAACGGGGCCAAATTTGTCGTGCCGGTACGCGGTGGACAGAAGACAGGGTTTTATTTTGACCAACGGGAAAACCGTGCTTTCTTAAAACCGTATTTCAAAGATAAATTGGTGTTGGACTTATACTCCTATATCGGTTCGTTTGGAATTGTGGCTGCGCTCGCGGGTGCCGCTCAAGTGTGGGGGTGCGATTCTTCCGCCGCGGCGGTAGAACTGGCCAAACAAAATGCGGAACTCAACGGCGTAAGTGATGTGGCCGTTTTCCACCGGGATGATGCAGAGCGGTTACTTTCTGCCATGAAAAAAGGCGAACTGCCCGACCAACCCGATATCGTTTTGTTGGACCCGCCGGCCTTCGTCAAAAGCCGCAAGGCGTTGCCGCAAGCGGTGGGGTTGTATGTAAAACTCGTCAAAATGGCGTTAGAGGGTTTAAAACCCGGCGGATATTTGGCGTTTTCTACTTGTTCGCACCACGTTTCGCGCGAACTGTTTGTGGATATCATCCGCCAAGGGGTCAGCAAGGCAGGGGTGCAAGCCACACTGGTGGAATTGCGTGGCCAGGCCAAAGACCACCCGGTGTTGATCGGTATGCCGGAAACAGAGTATCTGCACTTTGCACTCGTGCAAGTGCGGTAGGCCCGTTTGGTACAACGAAATTTTGCACAAAAAGAAGTGCCGAGGGACAGGATCGAACTGTCGACACCTGGTTTTTCAGACCAGTGCTCTACCACTGAGCTACCTCGGCACTACTTTTATATCATATCAAATTTTCAATGTCAGCGCAAACCACCCGTCGATATATGACAGTTGCCGGGAGCGCGCGATTTTTCTATACTACTTGTATGATTTATTTTTCACACCGCGGAGCAAACCGTTACCGCGTACAAAATACCGTTCCTGCGTTCCAAGTGGCGCACGAACAAGGCGCGCGGTATTTTGAATTGGATGTACATTTGTTGGCCGACGGCCAATTGGCTGTTCATCACGATTATGATTTGGTATCTGCTCACGGGCAAACTATCCGCTTGGCAGAAATATCCGGTGCGGATTTGCGGCGCTATCCGCTGGTCAATCCGTTTACGTCAACTCTAGCGGTAGTACCCCTCCTGCAAGATGTGTTACCTGTGGTCGCGCCGGATTTACAACTGCTCAACATAGAACTTAAAAATGATGACAACCGTTACCCGGGTATAGAAAAAATCTTGTTAGATACGTTAGCCGACTATCCGGCTGTACTGCCGCATGTGTTGTTTTCCAGTTTTGATTATGATACGTTGGCGCGGCTGCGCGCCCTATGGCCCCAAGCGCGTATCGGGTTACTCACGCGGCAGTTTGATGTGGGCCAAGCGCACGCTTTGCGGGCTGAAAGCGTACACATCAATTACACGCGCTTTACCCCGCAAATAGCCCAAGTTTGCCACGAAAACGGACTTAAAATCTACGTTTATACCGTTAATGCGGTAGCCGTTGCCGGCCAACTGGAACAAACCGGCGCAGACGGTATTTTTACCGATTGTATTGATTTGTTTGTATAGGAAATAAGGCATAAAAAGCCCCGCTTGGTAGCGGGGCTTTTTGCTTAATTAGTAATCGTAATCGGACAAGGCCGGTTCGGTTTGCGGGCCGGCGTCTCCTTGCATGGCATAATATTCGTCGGCCGAGTAGCGTTTCGGTTTTTCCCACAACCGTTTTTCTTTCTTGTAGGTATCGTCTTCCGGATTGCCGGGCACTTTGGGGCGGCGGCGTTCATCAAAGAAATAGATGGCTTTATCGGTTTCCGGTACCGCATTAAAGATATATTCGGACTCGGCTGCCGGCGGCGCAGCGCGGTGTTCCTTGCGGGCTTCTTCGCCCAGTTCATCCATATAATCTTTTTCCGTTAAATAAATTTTACGGGCGTTGCGGCGATTGTATTCTTCCTGCCGGGATTGCTTGGATGCACAGGCTCCCAGTATCCCTACGCACAACGTGAGCATGACAATTTTTGTAAGCGTTTTCATAAGGTCTCCTTAAATTTTCCGTTCACCAGATAATATAATGTTTTCTAGCAGTACTGCAAGTGTTACCGGTCCTACTCCGCCCGGAACGGGGGAATAAGAGATACCGGCATCCGTCAACGCTTGGGCATCTGCATCACCGCAAAGCGTGTTGTTTTTCCAATTTGTGGAAATATCAATGACCACGGCTCCTTTTTTAATCCACTCGGTTTTTAACAACCCGGGGGTTCCTGCCGCAGAACAGATGATATCCGCCCCGCTGATGGCGCGTGGCAAATCGGTATAAGAATGGCACAAGGTTACCGTAGCATTTTTGCAAGAGAGTAAATGCGCCAACGGGCGGCCCACTGTAGCCGAACGCCCGATTACAACGGCGTGCTTACCGGCTAACTCAATACGGTGAAAATCCAACAACCGCATAACAGCCGTTGCTGTGGAAGGAACAAAACCGACCCGGGAAGTTACCTGTTGCCAAGTCTTACACAAAAACAAACGACCCAGATTTTTTACGGACATTCCGTCCACATCTTGGTGGGGGTTTAAAGAATCGGCGAAGGAGGAGTCGGCTAACTGCGCCGGTAACGGACGCGGAATCAGCACGGCATCTATGTGCGAGGTTTCCGCCAGCGTTTCTATCGCACGCAGAAAACCTTCCGGCGGGGTATTTTGGTCTAAATCAAAAATATGTGTTTCCAACCCCAGGGATTTGGCGGCTTCTACTTCTTTTTGCAAGTAGAGGCGCGCGGCGTAATCGTCGGTGGAGCCAAGCGCACACAAACAAATCGGGCGGCCTAATTTTTGGCGCACATGTTCGGCCCTGTCAGGCAGGGATTGACGGATTTGTTGGGCTAGGGTACGTCCTTCTAAAATCATATATTACATTCTAGCAAATAATCAGGGCGGGTTTTTGTTCGCTCTTATAGGGCGTTACGCCAACGTTGCGTACAACGGAAATTGTTCCAAGAATTTTTTGACTTTTTCCGCTATCCGGGCCAAATAATTTTCGTCGTTGTAATGCGTGATTGCCTCATCTATAAACGCGGCTATTTGCTCCATGTCTTTTTCTTGCATGCCACGGGTTGTGACGGCGGGTGTTCCCAACCGCAAACCGCTGGTGACAAACGGTTTTTCCGGATCAAACGGAATCGTATTTTTGTTGGCGGTAATGCCCGCTTTATCTAAAGCGGCTTCGGCGGTTTTCCCTGTTATGTTTTTAGAGCGCAAATCTACGCACATCACGTGGCTGTCCGTTCCGCCCGCCACTAGCCGGTATCCGCGTGCTTTTAGTGCGTCGGCAAGCGCCGCGGCATTTAATTTTACCTGATGTTGATAGGTTTTAAATTCCGGTTTTAGGGCTTCGCCCAAACAGACGGCTTTGGCGGCAATCACGTGCATTAAAGGACCGCCTTGTATGCCGGGGAAAACAGCACTGTCTATGGCTTTGGCTAAACTGGCTTTGCATAAAATGAGTCCGCCGCGCGGTCCGCGTAGTGTCTTATGCGTAGTAGTAGTAACTACGTCCGCATACGGAACGGGAGAGGGATATTCTCCGGCGGCAATTAGACCCGCATAGTGTGCCACATCACACACTAAATACGCCCCGCAAGTATCGGCAATTTCGCGCAACCGTTTCCAATCAAACACGCGGGAGTAATTAGACGCCCCGGCTAAAATCATTTTGGGCTTATGTTCTTGGGCCAAACGGGCGGCTTCTTCATAATCCAGTTCTTCGGTATCTTTACGCACATTCATGGCAATCATATGGTAGAGTTTACCGGAGAAATTGAGCGGGTGTCCGTGCGTTAAATGCCCACCGTGAGAAAGATTTAAACCCAGTACCGTGTCGCCGGGTTTTAATAAAGCAAAATAAACCGCCATATTGGCTTGCGCGCCGGAGTGGGGTTGTACGTTGGCGTGTTCGGCGCCGAATAATTTTTTGGCACGCTCACGCGCCAGCGTTTCCACGACGTCCACATATTCGCATCCGCCGTAGTAGCGTTTGGCCGGGTATCCTTCGGCATATTTATTAGTTAGTACGGAACCTTGTGCTTGCATGACAGCCAGGGAGGTAAAATTCTCGGAAGCAATCAGTTCAATGCGTTGCCGTTGGCGGGTCAGCTCTTTTTCTACGGCGTTAAAAACTTCCGGATCGGTTTGTTGTAAATTCGGGTACATAAAATCCTCACTTTTTACTATGAAAATTACGTGTTATTTACTATAATTTACTAAATAGAAGTTAAATTCAGCAAGAGGTGCAAAAAGAAATGGCAAAATTAACCAAAAAAGACTTCCTCAAAAATACTATCAAACACATTGATATGAAAAAATACAATGTGGTCCCCATGGTAGAAGCGTTTGAGGGCATGGCCTACGCATCGCGCGAAGTGGCCAGAGCGAGCAAAATCTACAACATGATGCTTTCGGACAAGAAGTGTTCCGTGATTTTGTGTATCGCTGGGTCTTTAGTATCCGCCGGTATGAAAAAAGTAGTGGTGGATATGATCCAAAACAACATGGTGGATGCAATCGTTTCTAACGGGGCGAACATCGTGGACCAAGACTTTTTTGAAGCCCTTGGTTACAAACATTATATCGGTACTCCCTATAACCAAGACGATAACTTGCTGCGCGATTTACACATTGACCGCATCTACGACACGTACATTGATGAGGACCAACTTAAAAATTGCGACGAAACTATTCACAAAATTTGCAATTACTTGGAGCCGCGCCCGTATTCTTCCCGCGAGTTTATTTGGGAAATGGGCAAATGGTTGGAAAAGAATAAAAAAGGGAAAGATTCCATTGTTTACAATGCTTACAAACACGGCGTGCCGATATTCGTGCCCGCGTTTAGCGACTGTTCGGCCGGGTTTGGTTTTGTAGCCCATCAGACCGAACATCCCGCTGCTCACGTGTCTATTGACAGTGCCAAAGATTTTTTGGAACTGACGAAAATTAAAATTAAAGCAGGCGAAACGGGGCTTATGATGTGGTCCGGCGGTGTGCCGAAAAACTTCGCCCAAGACACAGTAGTGGCCGCTGAAATTTTGGGGGCCGATATCCCCATGCATAAATACGCCGTTCAAATTACGGTTGCCGATGTGCGCGATGGGGCTCTCTCCGGTTCTACCCTCAAGGAAGCGTCTTCCTGGGGTAAAGTTTCCACCGCTTTGGAACAGATGGTCTATGGGGAATGTACAACGCTTATCCCGCTGATTATCGGTTACGGCTATCACAAAGGCGCGTGGAAAAAACGCAAAGCGTCCAACTACGTCAAATTCTTACAGGACGAGGACGCTAAAGTGGCTAAAGCCAAAAAGAAATAATGCAACTTAAGACCGCGTTTTTAAGTTTCATCCTACTGATCTGCCCGTGTGCGCTATGCTACGGGCAGCTCAGTTTTTTGGGTGTAAACGGAGAACGCGGTTATTCTGCCATGCGCGGAGTATACGTATGGGACTTGGATAGCAATTGGCTGTTGGTTCCCTCTTACGAATTTTACCGCATGTCGGACAACCGGGAAGTGGAAAAAACAGGTTCTACCTCCCGCTATGGAGGGCGGGCAGCGTATGACATGTCGGACAATTGGCGGCTATACGCCCAAGGATTTTGGCAACCCTCTGCCGTTGGGTATGAGGCCGTCAGTTACTATACCGGTGCGGTATGGCGGCCTTTTGACCTCCGGGGAATTATAAAAGACCCTTTTGTGCAGTTACAAGTTGGGCAGGCACGCTACCATACCTGGATGGATTCGCGCGGTATTGCTTTGCCCGAAGTGTATAAACAGGTGGAAACGAATTTATATGCCGAGGCCGGGGCAGAGGTTGGTTCGTGGGAGTTGAAAACAGCGTGGCATAAAGTGCTACAATATAGTAACCGGGTACGGCCCGGCGTTTCGTTCAGTTGGGCCGATATTCCCTTTATGACGGCTGTTGTACAGGGGTTTTTGCGGGATGCCTGGGCTTTGCGAGCCAGTTATCCGGCGCGGGTCATTACGCCGTATGCGGCGGTGGCACGTTATCAATATGCCGAGGCCAATTCGCCGGCCGTAGCCGTGGGAGCCGGGCTAAAAATTACATGGGAAGGAACCACTTTTTCCGGCGGGGTAGAAGTGTTTGAGCCGCGGCGGGAAGATTCGCGGCGAACTTTCTTTTCCGTTTCGGCCGAAGTGGATTTTTAACAGGAGGATGTTATGCCCCAAATGTCTGTGCATTGTACAATTAACGAAGATATTTTTTCGGTAACGGTTTTTTTGACCCGTTTTCTCGTCAGTTTAGTGCTTATTTATGTGGCGGCGGGGGGGCTGTTGTACTTCCGTGAATTTTTATTTAATGCGGCGGCGATTGGTTGGCCGATGCCTATTACGTTGGGGATTTCGCTGCTAGTTATTCAGTTGGCGCTGGCCCTACTTTTGATGTTAGGGTGGTTTACGCGGCTGGTATCTGGCTTGAGTATTTTTTGTATGGGAGCCGTAGGCGTTGTGTTCTTTGCTTCCGATTTAAATAAATTATACGTGGCTCTCATGATTCTGTTAATCACGGCGTTGTTGCCTTCGTTCTTTTTGACGCCGGGCAAAATTAGTTTGGATTATACCCATGCTGTCCGACGGGCCAAAAATTTTAGAGGTTAATTATGTCTTCTGTAGAAAATACCCCTTACATCAGTTTAGCCAACAAGTACCGTCCCCAAAAATTTGAGGACATGATTGGCCAAGAAAGTATTTCCAAAACATTACAAAATGCCCTAAAATCGGGCCGCTTAGCCCACGCCTATTTATTTTACGGACCGCGCGGTTGCGGCAAAACTACCACTGCACGCATTTTGGCCAAAGCGCTCAACTGTACCGGGCATGGGGAAAATAAACCTACCGCTGAGCCGTGTGGCCAATGTCCCCAATGTCGCGAGATTGCCCAAAGTGCCGATATGGACGTGTTGGAGTTGGATGCGGCCAGTAATACCCAAGTGGATAAAGTGCGGGAAGCCATTATTGATACGGTGGCGCTTGCTTCTTCGCGGGATCGTTTCAAAGTGTTCATTTTGGACGAAGTCCACATGCTCTCGGCCAGTTCTTTTAATGCGTTACTCAAAACGATTGAAGAACCGCCGGCCCACGTGGTGTTTATTTTAGCCACAACCGAAAAACACAAAGTGCCGGCTACCATTGTCAGCCGTTGCCAAACGTTTCGTTTCCGGCCGCTCACACAGGAAGAAATTTCCGCACACTTAGTCAAGTTGGCCCAGACTGAAAATATTGATTTAAATCCGGCGGCTGCTCGCCTGATTGCCAAGAATGCGGGCGGGGCCATGCGGGATGCCTTGACCTTGTTGGACCGTGCTATTGCGTATTGCGGCACCTGTGTGGATGAAATGAGTGTGCGGGATATGTTGGGGCTTACGCCGGATGAATTGATTGCGCAAGCCATTGGGGCATTGGTGCACAAAGAAACGGCGGCGTTGCACCAAGTTTTCCAAACCTTACAAGCCGAGGGTTTTGATGCTAATTCTTTTTTGAAAGATCTCAAAATTGCGTTGGGCGAGGCATTTTATTTTGTATTGGGGCAGGGCGGGGAGCCTTTTGAAGGAGCCCGCCAACTACTGGAAGGGGTAAGCCCCGGTTTTTTGGCGCAAGTGTCACGCAAGGTGAACCGGATTATTGAGGAAGTCAAATTTTCGGATAATGCCCTGATCAGCGCGGAAGTGGGTATGTTTACCGTCATGGACAGTTGCTTGGATATTGAAAGTTTGGTGCGCCGTTTGGAAGCGTTGGAACGCGGGGAAACAGTCGTTCCTCCGACGGCTTCTGTTCCTCCCCAAGCCCAGCGAACTCCTGCGGCGACGAAGAAAGAAACTCCCAAAAAATCTACTACTGCTGCCGTAGCAACGCCTGCTCCGGCTCCAAAAAATAAGGTGGAAGAATCCACCTTGCCGGCTGCTCTTTCCGGTCGTCAAGTGTGGGAAAAGATGCTCAAACATTTTGAAAAAAGTCCGTTCGTTTACGATGTCATGATGAACAGTACGGTAACGTTTAACGGTTCCGCGTGGACACTGTTGCTGCCGCCGGAAAAGGATTTTTACAAAGTACTTGCTCAAAGCAAACTGGCTGAATTGGAAGCAGCCGCTAAACAATTTGGGGGAAACCACGTAAAAATTACCGTAGAGGTGCAAGGCGTTACGGATGTTTCGCCGAGCAAGCAAGAGCAACCTCCTCAAGCCGCTCCCGCGCCGATGGAGATAATTTCCGAAGAAGAGCCGCTTACGCAGGAAACTTTTTCTGCGGAAGAATCCGTTTTATCGGACGGCCCGGTGCCGGAAGAAGTACAACGTGTTTTAGATGTAATTCCGGGGCAGTTGGTAGCGTAAACAATTTCTATGAAAAGTCTGGACCGTTTAATCCGTGCGTTGCGTCGGTTGCCGGGAGTGGGCCCCCGTCAAGCCGAGCGGTTTGCCACCTATTTTCTGCGTGCTTCGCAAGGAGAAACGGAAGAATTTATCCAGGCACTTTCTTCGGTCAAGCAGGATATCAAATTGTGTCCGGTTTGTTTTGCTTATAGCGAAACAGACCGCTGCCCGATTTGTTCCGACCCGGACCGCGACCACAGTCAAATTTGCGTGGTGGAAGACCCGCAAGATATTGAAGCTATTGAAAAAACAAAAGCATACCGCGGCGTATATCACGTGTTGCACGGGGCTATTTCTCCGTTAGACGGTCGTGGCGCGGAACAGGTCAAAGTCCGTGAATTGGTTGGGCGTGTGCAAAATGCACAAATTCCGGTGCGGGAAGTGATTATCGCCACCGACCCGGACAGCGAGGGCGAAACAACGGCCCTGTACCTGGCCGATTTGTTGCGGGCAACCGGGGTGCAAGTATCCCGTATCGGGTACGGAGTTCCGTTGGGTGGCGATATTGATTATATGGACGAAATGACGCTGGGTTATTCCCTCAAAGGGCGCACCAAATTGTCATGAATCCTTCCTTCTACAAACGGCCTTTGCTATGGGTGTTGCTGACCGTTCTTGCCGGGCTTGCTTGCTTTTACCAGCCATCTCCTTCCAAACAAGATATTTTTCATGCGGTTTCTACGGATGAAGTAACCGTTGTGGGCCAAGTGGCCAGCTTTGCTATTTCCAAAAAAGCGCAAGAGCAAGTTTGGGTAAACGTACGCACTGTGGACGGTCGTCCGGCGGCAGGGCGTGTATTTGCCCGGTTTACTCATTTTACTCCCCAATGGAAAGATACCATCCGCTTTTCAGGGCGTTTACGGGTACCGTATCGGGTACGGTTGCCGGGCAATTTTAATTGGCGTGATTATTTGGCACGTAAAAAAACATTTGTTGAAATTACCTCTTCCCAAGCGGCCGTTCAACAAAAGGCCGCTTGGCCGTGGCGGATGATACGGAACATTCGCCGGAATATATTAGATACGCTATCCCGTTCTTTCCCGCCGCAGATTGCCGCCGTTATGGGGGGTGTGATGTTAGGAGAGCGCGGGGAGTTGTCTCCAGATCTGTACACGGCCTTTCAAGATAGCGGAGCGATACATCTGCTGGTAGCCTCGGGCGGGAACGTGGGATTTGTTACTTTGCTAACGCTGGCTGCCGGAATGTTTGTCGGGTTGCGCCGGCGTTCTTTGTTGTTAGCCGCCTTGGTGACGGCCGGAATGTACACATTAGTTGCCGGAGCGGATGCCCCGTTGCTGCGGGCCTATCTGATGGCGGTGGGGGCGTGCGTCGGTTATTTGCTGGGGCGTAACAGCGGGGTGTTGCACGGGTTGTTGTTGGCGTGTTTGGTGATTGTGTGTATCTCCCCGCAGGCCGTGTTGGATACCGGTTTCCAAATGTCCTTTTTGGCTACGGCGGCCATTATTATTTGCTTGAATAATTTTCAAGGGCTTATCAAAGGACCTGCTTGGATTCGGTTTTTTATACAGATTTTCTTGGCTACTTTAGCGGCGCAACTAGCTCTGGTGCCTATTTTTACTAACGTGTTTTATAAGGTTTCGGTCACTGGGTTGTTATCCAATATGCTTTTGGTGCCGTTGGCTTCCGGGCTGATGGGGTTGGGGTTTGCGTACTATTTATTTTCTTTATGCGGGATAGGTATTGTGCTGTATTACCCGTGTTTGTGGGGATTTTCTCTCTTTGAAGAATGTGTCCGGTTTTTTGCATCATTTAATTTTTCTGCTTTACCGGTGGCTGCGTGGAACGGCGGAACGATAGCGGCGTATTATATTTTCCTTTTCGGATTGAGTCAAATTCCGCACAAAACGTTTTTTCGTCGGTTGGTGGTGCCTTGTCTGGGCATAGCGGCACTTTGTTGGTGCGGCGGATGGTGGTGGGAAAACCGTCCGCAAGTATTTTTGGTAAGCGAATGGAATAACCGGGCTGCGGTCGTGCGTGTTCAAAAAGGGACGGTACTTGTATTTAATGACGGTATCCAAGAAAATAAACTCACCCGTATGCTCTATGCTTTGGGTGTACGGCAAGCAGATTGGGCGGCTTCGTTTACGTCCGACCAAAAACCGTTTTCCCGGGCCCGGAAGACGCAAACCGCCTTTAGTGAAATTTGGCCCGGAGATGAAATCCAAACCCCAAATTACCGGGTACGTGCCGTATGGGAAAAGCGGCTTTCCAAAAGTGGATACGTGTGGGAAAATGTCGGTTACAGTGGTCGGGAACAAGACGGTTTGTCCTATTGTGTTTCTGTACGCAAGCGGGAACTTTGTGTAGGCGCTCACGCCCGGTTTGTGCAACTGCCCGACGGGTCTATCATACATACGGTGCCTAATGATACCGTACAAACCGTGTGGTGAGAGGGAGATTATAGAGAAACCGGCAGTTGCCCGGCGGCTTTCTGTTTGCCGCATAAAATCTCGGCAGCGGTTTGCTGAAATTCGGGGGCGGGGCTGAACGTAAATACCAAATGCTCAACCGGAGTGGCCGCCAAGGCCCAGGGGCTGGCAAATAATACGGCCGTTGTGTGTGTAGCGTGTGCCAGCGCTTGCCGGAGCAGTTGCTCGTCTTTATCTTCCAAGGCAATCTTTCCCTGAAAAGCCTGATAACGGCGCAGACACAGAATCAGCAAATTTTCTGTTTCCCCGTTAAAAGCAACCGGTTGTACTCCGTGGGCACGCAAGGCAGCCAAAAAGGGTGCGGCAGAGGTTTTTCCGTCGGTGCCTATTTCTAAATAAGAAATAGTTTCTCCCGGTTTGAATACCGGTAGCGTACCGCGGGCAGCAATGGCTTTGCGGGCCGCGTTTCGGACAAAATCGCTTGGGGCAAAAGCGATTTGCTGAGAAGGCGCAGGAACGGCCTTTACCCGGGCGCATAAAGCGTCTTGCACGGCTTGCGAACGCGCATATATTTCCGGAGCAACCGATTCTTTTTCCAGAAAATCTATCAGCGCGTTCGGATCTTGCGGAACGAGTAAAATATTCGCGCCCGCCTGTAATGCGGCGCGTGCCGCTTGCTTTTCATCTCCAATGGCTTTCATCAGTAACGCATCTGTAAGCACGCAACCGCTATAGTGTAATTTCTCACGCAATAAACCGTGTGCAATTTTAATAGAGAGTGAGGCCGGATGATCCGGGTCCAGTTCCGGCAACGCCAAATGTCCTAGCATCACGCTGTCTGCCAACGGCAACAGGGCTTGAAACGGAACGAGTTCATGCGCGAACAATTGTGCTTCGCTGCGGTGTAAAACGGGTAGAGCCAAATGGGAATCGGTGATAGTATCCCCGTGCCCGGGAAAATGTTTTACGCTGTTTAACACGCCGCCTTGTTTGAGCCCGCGTAAAAACGCCCGTCCTAACCGGATGACCCGGGCCGGATCTTCCCCGAACGAGCGCGTATTCACTATGGGATTGAGCGGATTATCGGCTAGGTCCAACACGGGAGCAAAAACCCAGTCCACTCCCAAACTGCGGGCTTGCTTGGCGGTAAGAAGTCCTTTCTCAAAAGCCAGGTTTTCATCATCAGCGGCTCCCAGTGCCATATTAGAGGGTAACAAAGGTGCGTCGGGAAGCCAGCGGCCTAATCCGTCTTCATAATCGGCTGAGATGAGCAAATGATTTAGCGGGGAAACGCTTCGCACTTGCGCTGTAAAAGCGGCTACCTCCGCACGGGTTCCTCCGTACAAACAAAACCCGCCTACGCCGCGCTTGGCTAATGCCAAGGCTTCTTCAAGCGGTGTTTTGCCAAACCAAAAACCGGGATGGACGAGTCGGGCCGGGTTCATAGTGTAATTTTCCCCAAAATAGTTGCCTTTTTAGCACCGGTGGCGCGCGGGCAGTGATTGATTTTGCCTTGCAAGGCTAACCAAGCAAAGAGCGCAAACGCTGCGCTTTCCTTGGCCTGCGGGTCAATGCCGTAATCCAGGGAGGTCGTAATACGAAGATGCGGCAATAACTGGTGTAAAAAGGTAAGCAGCGTGCGGTTGTAACATCCGCCGCCGGAAACAACGATTTCCCGCTGGTAGCGGCGCGGAACGAACCGTGTAAGTTGGTCGGCGATAGCCGCGGCGGTAAAAAAAGTAAGCGTGGCCAGTAAATCGGCCCGTCGGGCGGGTTCCAGCGGGCCGAAATAACGGGCCAAATAATCCGCACCGAAAGTGTTTTTGTCTAAACTTTTCGGTGGTTTTTGTGCAAAATAAGATTGTTTGAGGAGTCGCGCTATGAGCGAAGTATCCGGCGTTCCGCGTGCGGCACACGCGCCGTTTTTATCAAACGGTTTATCCAGGAGCCGCTGGGCGCAGAGATCTATTAACGTGTTGCCGGGGCCCACATCAAACCCCAGCGTTTTTACGTTTTTACCGACCAGGGAGAAATTGGAAATACCTCCTACATTGAGTAGGATTTTAGGCGCACCTTGTCCCCAAATATATTCATCAAAAAAGGGAATTAACGGGGCTCCCTCCCCTTTTAGGGCAATATCCCGTGCGCGAAAATCGCTTACGACAGGAACACCCAGTTCCTCGGCCATAAAACTCGGCTCGGCAATTTGCAACGTATGCGGAATGGGGGCGTGTGGGGCGTGTAAGACGGTTTGGCCGTGGGAGCCGATGACTAAAATATCCTTTTTATTTATTTTAAAATCTTTTAAGAAACGTAACACTTTTTGGGCGTACAAGGCCCCCAATTCATAGTGAAGCTCGCTGAGTTGGAAAGCGTTGCTTTGGTAAGCCGTCAATAGTTTTTGTTGCAATGCCTTAGGATACGGATAATTTTTAAAACAAACTACCCGGAACGGACGCACCCGGACCGCGCTGATGGTTAGTCCGTCGGCGCTTGTTCCGCTCATCAGTCCCAACGCCAGTTTAGTCATCCAGTGCTCTACTCAAAAAACCACCCGCTTTTTTAAGCCGTTTTTCGGCCTCGGCGCGTGTCATTTTTTTGCGGTGCATAACCACCGCTGTTTTCACCCGGTTACCGGAAGCGGTTAACAACCGCCGGGCTGTTTTTTCGTCCGTTTGGGCAATCGTGGCAATCAGCCGGGTCGCCCGGATGACGAGTTTTTCGTTAGTGGGCATTACATCCACCATTAAATTACCAAAGGTTTTACCACAGAGGGCCATGGCTCCGGTGGTGATCGCGTTAAGGGCCATTTTGGTCGCGGTGCCGGCTTTTAAACGGGTAGACCCGCTTAATGCTTCGGCCCCGGTTTGCAGACAAATATGGACCAGTGTATGAGACGTGTCCGCCGCGGGATTGCACGACAAAAGTACCGTTCCTGCGCCTATCTTTTGTGCCTGGACCAATGCTCCCAATACATACGGTGTACGCCCGCTGGCCGTCAAACCTACTACCAAATCACCCGGTTTGGCTTGAGCCGCAATCTCCCGAGCGCCTTGTTTGGCATTGTCTTCAGCACCTTCTTGCGAGCGGAAAACAGCCTTTTTCCCGCCGGCAATTAAACCGATAATCTGCCCCGGCCGTGTGCCAAAAGTGGGCACACATTCCACGGCTTCCAAAATACCCAACCGGCCACTGGTGCCTGCACCGATGAAAATAATTTTATGATGGGAGGCGTATGTTTTGGCCGCCAGTACAAGAGCGGCGGCAATTTCTTTATTGGCTTTCTTAACGGCGCGGGCCGCGTTGAAATCTTCGTTATTGATGACCCGGGCTAATTGACGCGGGGTCATCCGGTCCAACCCTTGGGTACGCGGGTTGATTTGTTCCGTGGGCAGATTCAAATTTTTAATCATTTTTCTTCCTTGGCAGATCGGCTTTGTTTAAAGCGTTGTTCCGTTTCTTCTAACGATTTAATTTTAAAACACAACGGTACGACCGCAAACGAAATTAAACTGATAAGGGCGGTGACCCAGAAAAATTTTTCGTACCCCAGAGCCACTTGCATTTTGCCCGATAGCATGGACGGAATCATCATCCCCAGGGCCATAATCCCGGTGGAAATGGCATAGTGGGAAGTTTTGTATTTTCCTTGCGAAACGTACATAATAAATACCGTTAACGCCATCATGGCCAAGCCGTAGCCGAAGTTTTCTAACGTAATCAGCGTGGCAATAATGGGCAACCCCGGTTTGCAGGCGGCCAAATACACGTAGAAAAAGTTCGGTAGTACGAGCGCACACGCAAACGGCCAGATACACTTTTTGAAACTGAATTTACTGAGCAACCATCCGCCCAGTAAGTTGCCGGCAATAATACCGCATAAACCCAAGGTGCCTTTGATGGTGCCGAAATCCTGCAAACTCATGGCAAGGCCACCGCTCTCTACAGAACCGCGTAAAAATAACGGAACAATTTTTTCCAATAATGCCTCTCCAAAACGATACAGCAAGATAAAGAGCAGGATATAGAGAATATTTTTTTGCGTGAAATAGGCCGCAAACGCTTCTTTGAATGCTACGGCTTGAGAGTTTACTGCCGGGCCGTCCTGTTGCGGACGGGGGAGTACGGCCGCGTGGAAAGCGGCAAAGAGTAAGAATAACGTGCCCAGCCCGCCAAACAAAACCACCCAGTTATACGGTTTGGGCATGTATCCGCGTTCGGTTAAGGCCCCGGTCAGCGAAATCAAAATACCGCTTCCCAAAATCATGGCCACGCGGTAGAAAAACGTTCGCACACCTACAAAAAGAGACTGGTCTTTGGGCGTCAAAGCAAGCAAATAGTAGCCGTCCGTAGCAATATCTAACGTAGCGGAAGCAAATGCGCCTACAAAAAATCCAAGCAGGGTGAATTGAAAAACAGTATGCACTTGGGTAAAGGCCGAAGCGGCCACTATGCCGGCAATCGCCAGTAATAAGACAGACAGGACCAACTGGGCCGTCAACAACCACCGCCGTTTGGTGGAGTTTGCATCTACCAACGGGCTCCAGAACATTTTTAAAATCCACGGCAGGAAGAGCCACCCGGTCCAGTAGGCGATTTTATCGTTGGGAATGCCCAAATCTTGGTACAACAACACAGACACTACATTGATAATAATGTAGGGGAAACCTTCGGCTAAGTACAACGTGGGGATGAAACCCCAAGGGGAAGAGAATATTTTTTTCATAATTTAAAGGGGTGCCTCCCGGCCAATAAACGCGCCAGCGGGCGGGTATTATCATTTAGTTCAAAAATCATTTTGATAGCGGCTGTAAGCGGGACTGCCAAAAGGGCCCCCATAATTCCCCAAACGAGTGCCCAGAAAATTAAACAGACAAGTACCACAATGGGGTTTAAATCCATGCTTTTGCCCATCCATCTCGTTTCCAAAATGTTCCCTACAACGAAATGGACGGCCGTCAATAACACAAGCACCACTACCAAACGCCAGTCTCCCCCGTACTGTAAAAACAGAACCGGCAGCGGGGAAACGGTGGCGATAAACGGTCCAATGTTGGGAATAAAATTTAATACGAATGTTAATACGGCTAGCATAAACGCCAATTCCGTGTGTACAAGGGCCAACACAATCCACGTAAAAAAAGCCGCCAGAAAGGAAACGAAGATTTTGATTACTAAATAAAAGGAAAGGCGTTGCTCAATGCTACTAATCAGCGGCGGTTTGTCATCTGTGGCTTTGCCCATGAATAAGAAGATAACGAATAACGTAATTAACATGAGGTTGGTAATGATAGAAACAAGCATGCCCCCGAAACTTTTTACAAAGTTAAAAATCGGCATTTTAGCGGCAGTTTCCAAAAAGAATTGTGTGTTGACCGTAACCCCGTATTTACGGGCATGACTGAGCAGCCAATCCAACGTATCGTTTAGACGGTCGGCATAGATGCCGGCTCCGGAAACGAAACTTTCAATGGAATTGGCAATGAAAAATACCGCGGCCAGGGCGATAGCCAAAAACCCCGCAAAACTGAGCACTAACCCCAGCGCATAAGGCATCTGCCATTTTTTTTGAAGTTTGCGTGCCAAGGTGCTTGCAACCATGGAAATAAATAACGCAATTACAAAAGGCATTAAAATGGCCTTCGTGTAAACCAGCACGGCCATGGAAGCCGTGCCCGCCAGAATCATCAAACAAATATTATTAACCGGGGCTAATTTTTCCAGTGCGGAAGTTTCATTCATAATACGCTCCTATCTCCAGTATAGCATACTTTCTTGGGTTGCAGAGAACAGGTTTGGGGTCGGTTACTTGCGCTCTTTTTGTTTCATTTCTTTCCACACGGCCAGGGCTTCTTCGGGCGTAGCGGCTTTGGCGTGGGAGCCGAATACGTGCGGATGGCGGCGGTGGAGTTTATCGTACAACACTTGAATTACGTCATCAATGTTAAACCATCCTTCTTCTTGGGCAATTTGCGCGTGTAACAACACTTGCAACAACACATCCCCCAATTCTTCTTTGATGTTTTCCACGTCTTTTTTTTCAATGGCGGCAATGAGTTCTTCCGCTTCTTCCCGCATATTTTTAATTAAACTTTCATGCGTTTGTTTCTTGTCCCACGGGCAGCCGTTCGGGCCGCGTAGGACGGCAAACGTTTCTACCAATTCGGCAAATGTATTTTTCATAGTAACCTCTTTCTAAAAATAATATACAATTATTATATGAAAATGAGAATATTCCTTTTGTTTTTTTTACTGGGCGCTGCTTTTCCCGTTTGCGGACAAATGACGGTGGTGCGTGTGCAAGACGGAAAAGTGTATCTGGACACCTCTTCCGTCAAAACGGCGGTGCGCCCGGGGGACCGTTTCAAGGTTATTTTGGCGGCCGAACCGCTAACCAATCCTACTACGGGAAAAGATTTGGGGCTGATTTATACGTACTCGCAACCCGGAACGATTAGCGAAGTGCAACCTCTTTATGCGGTGGGAACCCTTTCTCAGACGGCTGAGGTCAAGGTGGGGCAAGAAGCCGTTTGGGAAACAAACGCGGAAACTTCGGCGCAATCGTCCGTTGTATCTGGCCCCAAAGAAGCCGCTGCCGCGCATACGAAAGTAATTTATGAGCCGGTTGAGCAAGAAGTTATCAGCGTATCTGCCGCGGATATCTCCGCACCCGGCGCAGATGAGTGGATTACGCTTTCTGCCAAAGGGCAAATTACCGTTTGGAAGCGCGAAAAAGATAAATTAGTGCAAACGCTTTTGTACCAATTGCCTGCTGCTAAAAAACCGCTCACGCTTTCTGCCGTAGCGGCGCGCGGTAACGTTACCGCAGAAATTTTCGCTACTGTATATGACGAGCGTTCCGCCCGTATCTCAACCTGGGTTTTAGCGTATGAAAACGGTCAGTGGAACACGGTGGCCACCTTGCCGTATTTTGTAAAAGAAATCGGTTGTGGGCCGAACAAAACCCTCTGGGTCCAACGTCCTTTTGTCAGCGGTGTACAACCGGGGAAAGCGCATCCGCTGGTTTACCAAAACGGCGAATTTGTCATGGATAAAGCGCGTCGGTCTGACCCGCGTGTGTGGATAGCCGGATTAAACTTTTGGCCGCAAGAATCTCAAGAACCGGCGTCCATTTACGTGGCCTCTTCCGGCCGCGTACAATGGAAGCCGGCAAAAGGAAAAGCGATTGCTTATAAAGAATTGACCGTAGGAACGCCAAATCGTGTAAAATATAAACAAGAGATTATCAAGTTGCCGCCTTCCTTGCAGGTAGTTCCTTCCCAAGGACGTTGGCAGGCGGCAGTAGTGGAAAATACGGCTAAATTTGGGTTGTTGTCGGGGATGTTCGGCCAATATGAAAGTGCCAAAGTGCACTTTTTGGATTTGGACAAAGGACACCTCAACCGGACGGACACCGTGACGTTAGACGGATTTGTGTATGATACAACGTGTACAGACCGGGCCGTTTTGATGGCGGAAGTGTTGTCGGACGGGCAAAGTTCTGTGGTTGAAGTTTTACATAATTAAAGGAGAATTTACGTGCAAACTGCTACTGGAAAAATTGATGTGTTGGATAAAGGATTTGTGCGCCTGATTGATTTTATGGGCGGGGATGACCGTGCCGTGCAATCGGCCCGGGTGTCGTTTGGGGCTGTGTCTAAAGGGGAAGAACAAGATAAACGTTTGATTAAGTACCTGATGCAGCATGCTCATCATACGCCGTTTGAACATTGCTATTTCCAGTTTCATATTTGCTGCCCAATTTTTGTGGCCCGTCAGTGGATGCGCCATCGGTGGGGTTCGTATAACGAAGTCAGTGCCCGGTATACCGAAGTAAAAGATGAATTTTACATCCCTTCTTCTTTCCGCGGACAGGATACTAAAAATAAACAAGGTTCCGTGGCGGACAGTTCGTTAAATCACGAAGAGCTACGCCGGATTTATGAGGAAAGTGTAGAGGCTTCTTATGCTGCATACCGCAAATTATTAGAAGCCGGTGTAGCGCGCGAAATGGCCCGCGGTGTGCTGCCGGTGTGCCAATATACCCAGTTTTATTGGAGCGTGAATGCGCGCAGTTTATTCAATTTTTTGTGTCTGCGTACGGACAAACACGCGCAACAGGAAATCCGTGTGTACGCGGACGAGATTGCCAAAATCGTAGCAGAAAAAATGCCGTGGTCGTGGGAAGCATTTGAAGCCTTGCAACGGCAACTGCCGTTGGGAGCCGAATAAAAACACGTCGTAAAGGGGAAAAGTATGAGAGTACTGGGCATGATTATGGCCGGCGGAAAAGGCGAACGTCTTTACCCGCTGACGAAAGACCGTTCTAAACCGTCGGTGCCTTTTGGCGGGAAGTACCGCATTGTAGATTTCGTATTGTCTAATTTCATCAATTCCGGTATCTTTTCTTCCTATGTGTTGGTGCAGTATTTGTCGCAGAGTTTGATTGAATATTTGCGTACGACGTGGCGGTCGGAAGGTATTGTGGCCGATCACTTTTTAACCTGCGTGCCCCCACAGATGCGTTTGGGTGAGATTTGGTACCGCGGTACAGCCGATTCCGTGCGCCAAAACATTAACTTGGTGCGGGATTTCGCGCCTGATTTGGTGGCTATTTTCGGGGCCGACCATATCTACCGTATGGATGTGCGGCAGATGATTGATTTTCATATGCGCAACAAAGCCGATGTAACGGTAGCCGCCAATACCGTACCGATAGAGCAAGCCAGTGCCTTTGGCGTGTTGGGGGTGGATGCACAGGGACGTATTACCCAATTTGATGAGAAACCGGCTCATCCCAAACCGATACCCGGTCATCCCAAATCTGCATATGCCTCTATGGGGAATTACATTTTTAATACGGACGTGCTGCTTAAAGTACTGCAAAAAAGATTTTGCGACGTGCCCGCGCTTGATTTCGGTAAACATATTTTACCTAAAATCCTCAGCGACCACCGCACCTTTGCGTACAACTTCCAGAGCCAAACACTCCCCGGTGCCAAATCGTACGAGGAACAAGGTTATTGGCGGGATGTGGGAACGATTGAATCTTTCTGGCAGACACATATGGATTTGCTCGGTCCTAAACCCAAATTGGATTTGAACAACCCGTCTTGGCCGATCAGCACTACGTTACACCGGGTGCCGCCTTCTAAGTTTTTGGGCGGTAAGGTGACCGATTCCATGATTGGGGACGGGTGCGTAATTCATCCTAAGGCCAAGATAAAACATTCCGTGATTAGTGATAGTGTATTTATCGGGGAAGGAGCCGAAATTGAAGATTGCGTGATTATGGATAATTGCGAAATCCGCGCCGGGGCTAAACTGAAAAAAGTGGTCATGGACCGTTTTAATAAGATTGCCCCCCGCCAGACGATTGGGCATAATCTGGAAGCCGATTCGCAAAAATACTACATTGACCCTTCGGGTATCGTGGTTATTCCGCGCGGTAAAAATAAGTTTTAATCATCCAAAGCCGCGTTTTATACGCGGCTTTTTTACGGGGATTTATGGACGCTCATATTTTTTATCAAACCGATATTCCGCGTTACCTGCGGCGCACGGGTTTATTCCAAGCAGCTTTAAAGCGTGCCCTCAAGCAGGTGGCCTTGCCACGTGCGGAAGTAAATGTGGTGTTTGTTTCCGAAGCGGAAATTTTGCGTATCAACCGGACTTTTTTAAATCACCATTACGTGACGGATGTTATTTCGTTTAATCACCGGCGGCCCCCCGTTTTGCCGCCCGGGGAACCGTGGACGTTTGGTGATATTTTTGTGTGCTACCCGGTGGCGCGTAAGAACGCCCGGCAGTTTGGGCACACTTTTTTGCAGGAAATGATGATGTATGTGGCCCATGGGGCGCTACACTTAGCCGGAATGAACGACGATACACAAACTGCCCGCGCGGAAATGGACCGGCAAGCGGAAAAAATTATTGCCGCCGTTTTAAAAAGCAGATAGAACGCAAAAAAGCCGCCCCTATAAGGGCGGCTTTTTTAAAAGGTGCGTACTAGAAGCGGCAACCCATCTTTAGCATGACCAGGAAATGATGATACCGGTCCTTCCCGAAGGTATCTTTGATTTCATCTGCGGCATTGAGCAGGTAGTACCGGCCTTCTACGCCAAAAACCAAACTGTCATCCAGGTCAAATTCCAACCCGGCACCTAACATTCCGGCCAAATCCGTACCGTCCACGGTCCGATGAGAGCCGTCACTGAATTTTTGGCGGGCAAATACGTGTCCGATTCCCAGCCCGAACGGAATATACACCCGGGTGGCTTGTTTGGGGAAGAAATTCACCCGCCCCGTAACAAGTCCGGTGGCTATACCGGTGCGGTAATAAGCGTGGGAGGCATCTTTTTCTCCGTCACCGAGTTGGGCATAATTCCCGTCCATTCCCAAAGCGAAAACGGGCGTTAAGTTGCGGATAAAGCCGATGCCGGCCGTCCAACCGGTACCGCCCAGATCCTTTCCGTTGGGTTCCCAGTTATCTTGCGGCAGAACGGCTCCGCCGTAAAATTCCACACGGGTCGTGTTTTTGGACAGCCCGTAATCTTCTAAACCGTAGTAGTCTTGTGCCAAGACGGGTACGGCGGCAAACAACAAACAACATACGAGTAATTTTTTCATAGTTTTTATCATCCTTTTCTTTTATATTTTAAGATTTTTAGAGCCCTTTTACAACACATAACGCGTGTTGCGGCGGCCGGAAGGTGCCTTGGCGGTTTTGGGTAACGATACGCTCCCATTCGCCGCGTGCTTTTAAAATCTGTTCGGCAATGTCTCGCACCGCCGCGTGCCCACCACATCGGGGGGAAGTATAAGCAGCCAGGGCGCGTATTTCCGCTACACTGTTGGCTACGGCTAACGGTAAACCCACCCGGTCTAAGACACCCAGGTCAATTAAATCATCTCCGATAAAAGCCGTTTCTTCGGCCCGGATACCATGGTGTTGTTGTAAATAGTCCAACGCGTGGGCTTTGACGGAAGTATTATAAAACAAAAAGTCCATACCCAAGATTTTGGCCCAATACTCCAACGTGGGACTGGTCCCGCGGGAGATAATCCCCGTTTTAATACCGCAAGCGGCCAAATACATGAGTCCCATACCGTCCAACGATTCAAAATTTTTTATCTCATGCGTGTGACCTTGGCTATCCGTAAAAAAACTGAGCGTTCCGTCCGTCATTACGCCGTCTACGTCCGTCAGCAATACTTTAATATGTTTTGCTTTTTGGATAAAAGAAGGAGAAACCGTCTGCTTCATACTACTATTATACTTTTTTATGATTTGTTAAAAATTATATAATACATTTATGAGAAAAGTATGGGCCGGGCTGGCATTGGTTTGCTGGGGGCTGGTAGGTTGCACCCCTAAAACCGTTATCAGCCAGACGTATGATTTTGACCAAATGCATCGTATAGGTATTATGGCGTTTGACAACCAGCAACAGGGGCTGCAGGGAGTGGAGAACTTATTTGCCAAATACCTTATCCAACGTGGATTTACCGTAATAGAACGGGCCCAGTTGGAAAGCATTTTGGCAGAGCACCATATTGCGGTGTCGGGGTATTTATCGCCACAGACCACGCGGGAAATCGGCCGGATTTTGGGGGTTGATGTGTTACTGGTCGGGGAAGTGAGCGATTATATACCGGCCCGTACGGAGTTGGCCCTTACGGCTTCCCGCCGTACGGAAGCGCGGCCGGTGTATCGGCAAGAAGTGATGCGCCGTCCGGACGGCACTTACGCCGGGTATCTGAAGAAGGTCGGTACGCGGGTTTCCCAATCGGCCGATGTGTTACCTACGGAATACACCATTAGCGGTCGGGTAGGATTGATTGCCAAATTGGTGGATGTGGAAACGGCGGAAATTGTATGGATCGGGTCCGCGGATGCGGCTTCTTCCAGCGCGTTGGAAACGTCTGACCATATTGCCAAGCAGTTGGTCAAAAGTTTTGAGAAAGAATTAGCCAAACGGCAAAGGAGCAAATGATGTCCTCTTTACTGGAGATAATTCGTATCCCGATCAAACTGGTTTTTCAGGCCTTCTTTTCTTTTATAAAAGTGCTGTTTATATTGCTGGTATTGACGGTGGGCACATTGGTAGCGGGGCAGAGTTCCGTAGCACCCGTCAGCATGCACTTGATTACGTCGTACGGAATGGAATACGCTATTACATACTTGAAGCCGTACCGCCATTTTTTCCCCGAACCGTTTTTAATTGATCTTGATGTAGAAAATGAGGAGTAGTTCGCTTTATGTTAGACATTAAACAAATTATCGCAAATCCGGATGAGTTTAGGAAGCGTTTATCGTTACGCAAGCCGGAACTGGCCGGCCAAATTGATGAAGTGTTGGCCAAGTACGAAACGTATAAAACAGTTTTAGCACGTGTGGAAGAATTGCGTGCCAAACGCAACGATATGTCGCGCTCTATTGGGAAAATTAAAAAAGAACAAGGAGACCAAGCCGCACAGGAAGCTATGGCCGAGGTGGGCAAAATCAAGACAGAGATGACCGCCCAAGAAGAAAAATTAGAGCCGCTTAAACAGGAAGTAAACCGCTTGTTGTTATCTATTCCCAATTTACCTAACGAGCATATTCCCGTGGGCAAGAGTGATGCTGATAATCCGGAATATATTCCCTGTTCCTTGCCGTTGCCGCATTTTGATTTTAAACCGTTAGACCACCAATCCGTTGGCGAAAAACTGGGGATTTTGGATTTTGAAGCCGCGGCTGCGTTGTCCGGCAGCCGGTTTGCGCTCTTTAAAGGAGACGGGGCCCGATTGGAACGGGCTATTATCGCCTTTATGCTGGATAAGCACGCCCAAAAAGGATATACCGAAATTCTGCCGCCGGTCATTGTCAATGAAGAAATTCTGGTAGGAACGGGCCAACTGCCTAAATTCCGGGAAGATATGTACGAACTGACCGGGGAGCCGAAACAATTCTTGATTTCTACCGCGGAAATTCCGCTCACGAACCTCAACCGTATCCGGGTTGTGCCGGAAGAAGAATTGCCCATTAAATTAACGGCCTATTCGCCGTGTTTCCGCAAAGAATCGGGCACGTACGGCAAAGATACGCGCGGCTTAATCCGCAACCACCAGTTTGACAAAGTGGAATTGGTCATGCTTTCCAAGCCGGAAAATTCGTACGACATGCTGGAGCAAATGCTGGCCGACGCACAGGATATTCTAAAATCATTAGAAATTCCGTACCACGTGGTGGAACTCTGCAGTGGGGATATCGGATTTTCGTCAGCCAAGACGTACGATATTGAAGTGTGGATGCCCAGCGAAAATAAATTCCGCGAAATTTCTTCCTGCTCCAATTGTCTGGACTTTCAGGCCCGCCGTATGGGGTTGCGCTACAAAAACGCCCAGGGTAAACAGGCCTACCTGCATACCTTAAACGGCAGCGGCTTAGCGGTAGGACGTACTTTTGCCGCTATTTTGGAAAATTTCCAACAAGCCGACGGCTCCGTCGTTATTCCCCCCGCGTTGCGCCCGTATTTTGGTAAAGATAAAATTGAGGCCAAAAATTGATGCGCCGGTGGATGGTGGGATGGATAGTCCTGTGTTTACTGTCGGGTAGTGTATTCCCTGCCCGGGCGGAGATTAAACTCCCGCCCGACGTCATGGCGTATGCTACCGAGGGCATCAACGGCGTATATAGTTTGGATTTCCCTACCGCCGAAAAGAATATCCAACGTGTTTTTGCATTATACCCGGACCACCCTTTTGGGCATTTCGGCAATGCTATGATTGCTTGGAGCCGCTACGAGTACGAGTTTGAAACGAGCGACGATAACCAACGCCGTGTGTTTGAACGTATTTTGGATGATTCTATCCAAGGCATTAAGCGGTGGATTAAAACTCACCCGGATGACCCCAACGCGTACATGGGGTTAGGTGCGTTATACGGATTGCGGGCGATGTTTTCCATGCGCACGCGGCGCTGGGTAACGGCGTATTTTTCGGGCCGCCGCGCGATTAGCAATTTGGAACATTCCCTTAAATTAGATCCTTCTTATTACGATGCGTTTTTTGGATTGGGGATTTACCAATATTTTGCCGGTACGCTGCCTAATGTAATCAAAATTTTGGCCAAAATTGTTGCGATTAAGGGAGATCCTGCCGAAGGGGTACGGCAATTAAATGTGGCCCGCCAAAAAGCTAAATTTACGGCCGATAGTGCCAAACTCATTTTAATTGAAGTACAAAATACCCGCAATAGTCCATACTACGACCCGCAAAAATCGCTGCAGTTTATCCGGGACTTGCGGACCAAATATCCGCACAATCCGCTTATGCATTATGTGGAAGTCATCTGCCTGTATGAAAATAAACAGTATGACGAAGTTTCGGCCCAGGCACAATTCTTTTTGGACCAAATCGGGCAGGGGCAGTTTTACAAAGATATTTATGTAGCGCGTGCCTATACGGCATTGGGTACGGCTCAAATGGCCCAGGGAAACTGGACCGCCGCCCGTGAGATATTTGAACGGGGCCGTCAGGCCGTCCAGGGGCAGGAGCCTAGCCGATGGGGGGTATGGAATGCCTTGCGGCTCGGACAGGTGTATGACGTTCTGGGTCAGCGGGATTTGGCTTTACACCAGTATCAATATGTGCTATCCTTTAGAGACAAGTGGGGATTTGACGAATTGGCCAAGTCTTTGGTGAAAAGCCCTTATCAAGTGCCGGCGAACGGAGACGTAGGGCCGTTGCCGCCGCAACAGAGTTAATTTGTTAAAAACGGCACATCCCTTTGCGCCGTCATTAAAAAGGAGACAAAGAATGAAAAAACTAGTTACGCTGGCAGTTGCTTTGTTTGTGTTGGGTACGGTATCCCGCGCGCAAGGTATTGAAGACGGTAACCATATGTTCACGATGTCTGTCGGTGCCGGTGCCGGGTTGGAAGACTCCGGTGTGTATTTCCACGGAGAAGAATTGGCCTGGGGTGAATTCGGCGGTGTTTTTGGGCTGTCTTATTTGGTATTCCCCACCAAGTACTTTGGCGTAGGTGTGGAAGTCAACGACGGTATTTTTGCCGGGGAAGATACCACGTGGTATGGCGCCGGTACTTCTGACCAAATTGAAACCGCGATGAACGTGTTTAATGCTATGGCATCTTTCCGCTTTAACTTTAACCCCGATTCCCGGGCGCGTTTCTATATCCCGTTTGGGGTAGGATTGACCTCGGCCACCGGGGCGTATGTGAGAACCATCAACGGGGTGGAATATACCCACCATTCCTCTACGCAGTCACTGGGATATTTTGCGGGTTTCGGTTTTGAAATCGGCCTCGGGCAAAGCGGTAAATGGGCACTTGGCTCCGAGCTGCGCTACAATGCCTTCCGGTACGACACGGATAAATTATTAGGTTCTTCTATCGGCCAACAAGATTACAGTTACGTGTCGGCTTCATTCAAAGCCAGTTGCCGTTTTTAACCAAAAAACCAATTCACGATACAACAACCCTCCGGTTACACCGGAGGGTGTTTTTCCCCAACAGGTGGGAACAGGTTTTCTTATTGAAAAATTGACGGAACTTTTTTTATAGTATACTTTATGTATGGGAAATAACAACTATTATAAAAAGAAAAAAGGATTCACCCTTGTTGAAATTCTGGTTGTGGTGCTCATTGTAGGTATTTTGGCCTCTATCGCCGTGCCGGGATACCAAAGAGCTGTTTTGAAGGCCGAATTTAGTAAATTACAAGTAATGGCAAAGGCCTTGGCGGATGCAGAAACAACGTATCAATTAGCCAATGGAGCCTATGTTACCAACTTGGAAGCCTTGGATTTGAGTCTCCCCGGCAGAATCATTAGTTCTACCGCTATTCAAATTGACAACCAACGTAAATGTGGTTTGTGGCAAAATGAGGCCAAAACGGCATTTGTTACTTCCTGTACCTTTAAGTCCCGCATACAGTATGTACGGAGTGTTGCTTCCGGCAACGGGGAATGTCGGGCCAAAAAGACAGACTCTGTAGCCATGGCGGTGTGCGAGGGTTTTGGTGGGAAAAAAGGAGGATTATACGACGGATGGCAAGTTTATAAAATCCCTTAATTTGTTTTTTGAATCAGTTGTAAAAATTCTTCTTCGGTCAAAACGGTTATCCCCAATTCCTGTGCTTTTTTGAGTTTGCTTCCTGCGGCTTCACCTGCTACCACATAGGCTGTTTTTTTGGATACGCTGCTTGCGGCCTTTCCGCCGTGTTGTTTGGCCAGTTGTTCGGCCTGGGTGCGGGTCATTGTTTTCAGTTCGCCCGTAAATACCAAGGTTTTACCTTCTAATATATTACCCGATTTTTCCCGCTCGGGCTGGGTGAAGTTTAGCCCGGCCAGCCGCAATTTTTCAATTTGTTCTACCGCCTTTGGGTCATGGAAGAAATCATAAATACTCTGGGAAACTTTTTCACCTACGTCGGGGATGTGCTGCAGCGTTTCCAAGGAAGCATTTTTTAAATTATCCAGCGTGTGGAAATGATCCGCCAATACTTCGGCTGTTTTTTCACCCACGAAGGCAATTCCCAAGGCAAACAACAATTTGGCCAGCGGGCGTTTCTTACTCGCTTCAATCGCGTCCAGTAAATTCTGCGCTTTTTTATCTTTGAAGTTGGGAAGTTGTAACAGATGTAAAAAAGATAGTTGGTAGATGTCGGCAAATTCAGCCAGAAAATTGAGTTTCACCAATTCCCGCACAACTACGTCTCCCAACCCGTCAATGTCCATAGCGTCACGCGAAGCAAAGTGTATTAGCCGCGCTTGCAATTGGGCCGGGCAAGCCGGGTTGATGCAATAGTAACCCACTTCATCTTGTTCTTTGTAAACGGGGGCTCCGCACGACGGACAATTCGCGGGCGGTAACACTTCCTGTGTGCCGCGGTGTTCCGCTACCTTGATGACTTTCGGTATTACTTCTCCGGCGCGCTCAATAATCACACTATCGCCTACGCGTACCCCCAAACGCTGAATTTCATCAAAATTGTGCAGCGTGGCATTGGAAATAATTACACCCGCGCAAGGTACAGGGGCGAGCTCGGCCACGGGAGTAATGATGCCGGTTCTGCCGACGGAAAATACAATATTTTTAACGGTGGTGGTGGCTTGCGGAGCCGGATATTTAAAGGCAATGGCCCACCGCGGACTACGGGCCGTTGCGCCTAAAAGTTGTTGGTCTTGAAACTGGTTTACCTTGACCACCAACCCATCCACGTCAAACGGTAAATCGGCCCGTTTGTCCGCAAATTCATTGTAAAAACGGATAACATCGGCAATTTGGGTAACTTGCGTCCGTACGGGACATACGTCAAATCCCCACGTGCGGCACCAGTTAATAAACGCGCTGAAACTTTCGGCGGTAATATGGCCCAATCCAAACGAGTGGGCAAAAAATTTCAGCGGCCGTTTGGCTGTTAGCGCGGCATCTTTTTGCCGCAAGGAACCCGCTGCGGCATTGCGGGTGTTGGCAAAAATATTGCCCCCGGCACTTTCTTGTTCGGCATTTAACATCTCTAAATCTTTTTTATCCAAATACACTTCGCCGCGGATTTCCAATACACCGCCCGGGGCTTGGGGCAGTTGGTGGGGGATATTTTGAATGGTGAGTACGTTGGCGGTAATATCTTCGCCTGTTTTGCCGTCGCCGCGGCTGGCGGCTTGAATCAATTTGCCGTCTTGGTACGTCAGCGAGCACGATACCCCGTCAATTTTCCCTTCCACCACCATCTCAAACGAGTCCCGGCCCAATAATTTAACGGTGCGTTCGTGCCACTCGCGGATATCATCCGCCGAGTAGGAATTGTCCAAAGACATCATGGGTACAGCGTGTGTGACTGGCCGGAATGCGCGCGAGGCAACCCCTCCTACGCGTTGTGTGGGGGAATCCGGCGTGATAAATTGCGGGTATTGTTTTTCCAACGTTTGCAAGCGGTGATAAAGTTCGTCGTATTGGGTATCCGACAGAACGGGATTATCTTGGTTGTAATACAAATCACTGTGGAAACGAATCAGTTTACGTAACTGTTCAATTTCTTCTTTGGGTTGCATGAGAAATTATTTCCGTTCTTTTTTAAGTTGGTCTAAAAGGCCGTTGATAAATTTGCTGGAATTTTCCGTAGAGTATTTTTTAGCCAGTTCAATGGCTTCGTCAATAATGGCGGGGATAGGAGCATGATCCGGGCTGAAGACCATTTCGTACGTAGCCATACGCAAAATGGAACGGTCCACGGCTGACATACGTGCCACCGTCCAGTTTTTGGCATACGTGGAAACGAGGGCATCAATTTTGGTTAAATATTTATGCGTTCCGTTGACGAGATCCTCGCAGAACGAAAAGTTTTCCCCCAGTTCTTTTTGAAAACCGTCCGTGTAGTGAGAAAGAGTCGTCTCGGAGGCGGATTTCATACTGTCGGCGTAATATAACGATTGTAAAGCACATTCTCGGGCCATTCTTCGGTTGCTCATATTTATCCTCTTTCCCGTGAGAAGTTATTTTCATTCTAGCAAATTTCTGGCTGTCCGTGCACAGGAAGTGTTTTCTAATAATTTTTTCTGCCGGGAGAAGGGTCTGCAAAAAAGTATACTAAACCTGCGCCACTTGCGTTCGGAGGGAAATATGAAGAAAATAGGATGGATAGGGGGGATATTGTTATGTTTGGCGGTCGTGGTGGGGGCCAAACCGCATAAAGTTCATTATGCTTCACAAGCCGTGGAAAGTTTGCCCGCTTTTCACACACTAAAAGTAGAAGGGAATGTGGAAGTGGATTTCCGCCAGCACGAAACGGCCACTGTCCACGTCAGCGGGCCGCAGAACTTGGTCAACACGGTGGCGGTGGAAGTGCAAGAAGGAGTGTTGTGGGTGCATTTTTCCCCGCAGGGAATTTTAGGCCGTATGGATAAATTGCGCGTTGCCGTAACCGGGCCGGATTTATATGCGGTGATAGCCACAGGGCGTAGCCGGGTACATGTGCGCGGGTCGTTGCAGGCGCCGAAACTAACGCTCCACGTCAACCAAGCGGGGGAATTTTCAGCCGATGGCGTAACGGTACAACGGCTGGAAGTATCCGCCAAAGACCAAGCAGAAGTGGATTTGAACCGGTTGGATGCACAAACGGTGTATGCTACCGCCTCGGACAAAGCGGATATTGAAATGGCCGGGTTGGCTCTCCGGGCCACGCTGGATAACCGCGGCGCGGGTGAGATAGACGCGGCTGATTTGCGGGTACACACGGGTAGGGCGCAAGTGGGCGGAAAAGGCAATATTCACATTTCCGCTTACGAGTCGTTGGAGGCACAAGTGTGGGGCAAAGGGAAAATTATTTACCGTGGGGAGCCGGTAGTGTTGAATCGGAGCGGTAACCGCAAACACATTGTGCCAGATAGGGAAGACTAAACATCCGGTATTCCCGCTGTATTTTTAGTACAATAAAAATATGAGATACGTTTTATTATGCATTACCGCGTGGGTTTTTTTGTCCGCCTGTACACCGGAATCTTCGTCGCACCTAGTTGGAAACGACAAAGATGCGCACGGATGTATTGCATCAGCGGGGTATGTGTGGAGTTCTGTACGCAAGGAATGTATCCGGACCTGGGAAACAGGACTACAATTAAGCGAAGTAACGGACGGATCCCCGAACTTGTGGGCTTCGGGTGTATTTAGTAATGATTACAATCAGGTTGAGATTTTTTTACCAACACCCACCCATTCGCCACTATTAAACCGGTCCGGGAATGAATGGAAATCTCCGCAGTCCGCTTGGCGGTTGGTGCGTCATCCGGCCCAGGCAGGGCAACAAGAATTATGGGAATTGTTTGAGGATGGTACGCTGCGTTACCAGGCACACCCGGTGCTTACCCAACCCCTGCCCATGGATGTACCGGCGACCTCTATAGCCCATTGACACTATTTTGGGGAACTTGGTATAATAATAAAGGCCCCAGAGGGGCAATTTTGTACAAAGAAAATTGAATGGCCAGATTTGATAACAGAAGAGTTTACAAGCAAGACTTGTATTGCCGTAACCATAACATCCGCGCGGCCGAAGTGCGCGTGATTAATTCGGACGGTACCATGTTAGGTATCTTTCCGACGCGCGAAGCCGTTGCGATGGCTAAAGAACAAGAGTTGGACTTAGTGGAGATTTCTCCCAACGCCCAACCTCCTGTCTGTAAAATACTGGATTACAACAAGTACGTTTACGAACAGGGTAAAAAAGCCGCCGAGGCCAAAAAGAAACAAGCGAAGGTGACGTTGAAGGAATTGCGTATCAAATCGCGCATTGCACCGCACGATTTGGAAGTCAAACTCAACCAGATTGAGGAATTTTTACGCAAGAAAAACCAAGTTCGCTTTGTGGTGGTCTTCCGCGGGCGCGAGAATCAGCACAAGGAATTAGGTATCCAAATTTTAAACGATACCGCCAAACGGTTGGAGCCGTTAGCCACGGTGGACGGTGGGCTGCAACAGCTCGGCAACCGGATGAGCATGACCTTTGTGCCCAAGAACTAGATAAATTTTTAGGTCCTTTTTGCAGGAACTGCGTTCGGGGCTTGACCGGCTCCCGCCGCAGGTTGGATAAATAAGGGCCAATTAAACAAAAGGAAAATAAAAATGCCTAAACTAAAAAACCATAGCGGCGGTAAAAAGCGTTTCCGCAAAACCGCCACGGGTAAATTCACCCACAGAAAAGCCGGCAGAAAACACTTGCTAACGCCTGTTTCTGCCTCGCGCAAGCATGAAATGCGTAAGACTGGGGTTATCACGCCTGAGTCTAACAAAGGGAAGATCTTGGAAAAGTATCTGCCCATGGCCAAATAAGAGGTTGAAACATGAGAATTAAATTCAGCGTTCCCAGACACGCAAGAAAGAAAAAAGTATTGAATAGAGCCAGCGGTTATTACGGGGATAAATCCCGCCGCTTGCGGATGGCCACGCAGCAACTCGGTAAATCGGGTGTGCATGCGTATGTGGACCGCAAAGACAAAAAAACCACCTACCGCCAGACGTGGATCATGCGTATCAACGCCGCGGTACGTGAAGAAGGATTGTCTTACTCTAAATTCATTAGCGGGTTAGCCCAAGCCAACATCACGCTTAACCGCAAGATGCTTAGCGAAATGGCAATCAAAGACCCGGTGTCCTTCAAAAAATTGGTGGACGTCGTAAAGGCCGCTAAATAGTTTAGCCAGTGTAGAGGCAAAAACTCCCGCTCTTTGGAGCGGGAGTTTTTTTGAATGTACGTGTTACGGTAATAAATAGTAATCGCCGCTGGGAATAGCGAGTTCAAACACCCCGCCCAAACTTTTGCAAACTTTAGCTGCAAACGCATTATCTTTCCGGGCCCAACATAATCTTCGGGTTTCATTTACCGGGTAATAATTATTGTCCCCCGTGGTGCAATATACGGTAAGTCCGCCACTACCATCGTAGAGCCGGCATATCAATTTACTATCGGCG
This sequence comes from Candidatus Avelusimicrobium intestinale, assembly GCA_902765225.1. GTDB lineage: Bacteria > Elusimicrobiota > Elusimicrobia > Elusimicrobiales > Elusimicrobiaceae > Avelusimicrobium > Avelusimicrobium intestinale. The sequence goes on along the minus strand of CACWYV010000001.1, from coordinate 89,029 downwards.
GAAGCAATCGCTCTATTATTGGCATTGGCCATTAAATGCCAGCCGATCGGCAGGTCCACATCCAATTCTTCAAAATCATATGTATAGTCGCCATTAGCCATACGATATCTTTCTTCCGCTTCGCGGTACGCATCAGCCAAGACAATAAGTTGTGAATATCGGCTTTTTGCCACCGCCAACCGATACTGCGGCAAAGCGATAGAAGCCAAAATGCCTATAATGAGAACAACTACTAACAATTCAATGAGTGTGAAACCGGACCTTGCGCGGGTAAAAACAGAGATATCCGGAGACAAGCGTGTCAGGAAGCTGTCTTTATCTACGACGGGCGAAGGCCTCTCCGTCGGGGGGGGGTATGAATAAAGTAATTTCCTTTTTGGGGTAGTATCATTATAACCTCATAATAAAATTCAAGCTTACGACAATATCAGTATAACAAATTTGCAATGAAATTTTGTAACCCCCATCCTACTGAACGGGGGTTACAGCGTTATATTTATTTCCGGTATGCCAAGCAGCAATTTCCTAACATACACGCAGCGCAAGTGCAATCGGCCGGGTGTTCTTTGAGTGCGGCCAGCAGTTTGCGTGCAAAGTCTGTTAGTGTTGGGTCACGTGCGCCCAGGACAAGTAATATATCCCCGGGTTGGGCCGCGGCGGCCATTTCCGCCAGCAGATGTTCGCGGCATCCGTCGTACGTCACGTTAATTCCACGCGCTTTTAATCCTTCGTAAACGGTTTTGCACGATACGCCTTGCGGAATGGTACCGCCCGGATAATATACTTCCGTTAGCCACAAATGATCGTTCGGCCCGATGCTGCGCGCAAAACTATCCACAAATTCGTTGGCTAATAATTTAATGGAAGTAAACGCATGCGGCTGATAAAAAGCCAATACCCGTTTGCCGCGTAAGTGGGCGGCCGCAATCGTGGCGGCCAGTTTATGCGGGTTGTGGGCAAAATCATCTACGACTTCAATCTTATTAAAACTTCCCACGCTGGCAAAACGGCGGGCAATTCCTTGGAATTTGTGCAACGCTTTGGCACACGTTTCCAGATCTACTCCCAAGTGCAACGCCGCGGCGATAGCGGCCGTCGCGTTGGCTACGTTGTGTAATCCGGGTACTTGCAGGCGGAACGGTTGGCCTTGGATGGTGAAATCCGAGCCGAAGCCGTCTGCCTTAATGGAAACCGGGTGAATATCCCCGTACGAAAGGCCAAAAGTCTTAGCGTGGGGGGCTAACTGTTGCAGATTGGTCTCTTCCGCATTGATGAGGGTGTTTTCACAATGGGAGATAAATTCCTTAAAATATCCTTGCAATACCTCAATTTCTTTGTGGTCTTTTTGCAAGTTTAGACAGATGCCCAAGTGCGGTTTGTATTTAACGATAGAGCCGTCGCTTTCGTCGGCTTCCACAATCAGCAAATCGGATTTTCCTTTGTATACATTGCCAAAAACCCCTTGGTCTTTTTGTAGCGACAAAATAGCCGCCCCGGTAATGACAGAGGGTTCTAATCCGGCAAACGCCAAAATGTCGTAAATCATGGCGGTAGTGGTACTTTTCCCGCTTGTGCCGGAAACGGCTATCGTGCGGTGAGAGGCCACGTGCTTGGCCAGTAATTCCGAGCGGTGCATAGTGGGAATATGTAATTGACGTGCTTTTTTTAGTTCCGGGTTGTCTTCTTCAATGGCAGAAGATAAAACCACCAATTCCGTCTTTTCATCTATGCCGCTTCCGTCTTGCGGGAATAGTTTAATGCCGAGTTTTTGCAAGTAATCCCACAAAGCCATATCGGTGTATCCTTTGCTAATCAACCGGTCCGAGCCGGTTACTTCGTCTTGTCCCATGGCGTGCAACTGCGCTAACGCGCTCATGCCCACGCCGCCAATTCCTATAAAATGAATTTTCATGAGTGAACTTCCTTTAATTTAAATTTTGCATAGTCTGACATCGTATAAAATCCCGCCGGACACGTTACAAGCCATTGGGCGATTTCCAAGGCGGATTGCGCAAACAAATCGCGGTTTAGGGCTTTGTGCGTGAGCGAGACTTCATCCAAAGGGGAGGAAAACCGTACGTTATGCGTGCCGACGGTTTCACCGATACGTTCATACGTTACTTCGTTGGTGGGCAGGCAAACGGCCTCAGCCAATTTTTTAGCGGTACCACTGGGGGCATCTTTTTTGTGTATGTGGTGAATTTCGTGTAGGTGGATGCCGTACCCGCGGTACATACGCGCCGCCTCTTGGGCCAGTTGTGTGAAAAAATAAACGCTCAAACTGACATTGGGCGCAAAAAATACCGGGATTTTTGTTTCTTGTTGCATTTGTTGTACCAACGTCTCCGGTAAGTTGGTGGTTCCTGTTAGAAAAGGTTTTCGGTGGCTTTGGGCCAATGCAAATGCTTCTTGGGCTCCTTGCGGAGTAGAGAAATCAAGGACGATATCAAAATCTGCCGTAACCGGTCCGGCAGCGTTACGGGTGGCGGCCACCTGTAACCCCAGTTGCGGCTGTTGGTGAATCAAACGGATAAGGGCTTGCCCCATTTTTCCGCCGGCTCCGTTAATCAGTACTCCGTATGACAAGCGGTTGTTCATACAAAATGCTCCAGGAGTAACTGAACAATTTGCCGGCCGTTCATGGCAGCCCCTTTGAGTAAATTGTCAAATGTAACAAAATAATGGATGATGTTTTTATCTTCCACATCTTGCCGCAAACGGCAAATAAAGGTGTCTTCCTGGCCGCTGGCTTCCTTGGGGGTGACGACGGACGGCATGTATTTTACATGGGGGAAATGGTTCCACGCTCGTTTGATTTGTTCCAAATCGGCGGGTTTATCCAGCTTGACCGTGATACCCAACGAATGACTGTTCTCTACACCCACGCGTACCGTGTGGCAATAGACTTTTAAATCCGGAATTTCCAAAATTTTGCGGCTCTCGTACAGCCCTTTGAGTTCTTCGCTGGTGTGGCCATTCTCTAATAGCGACCCGATAAGCGGTACGCAGTTTTCGGCGTAGTAAGAGCCGGGAGTATGGAAGTCATCCAACAATTTTTTCCCGCCGCCGCTAATGGCCTGATACGAACAGAAAAATACTTCTTCAAACCGGTAAAATGGTTTTAACGGGGCCAAACTCATCACAAGCCCCGTGGTGGTGCAATTGGGGCTGGCAATCAGCGGCGTATCTTTGGTAATCGCGTGCGCGTTAATTTCCGGGATGACGAGCGGAACGCCCGGAGTCATGCGAAATTCGGACGACATATCCACAACGAATTTCACCCGGTCTTTTAATGTCGGGGCCAATTTGCGGCTGACGGGATTGTCGGTACACAATACAGCGATATCCAGCGCCGGGACCTCGTCGTTCCGTCCGAAAGTTTTTACCTCAAACGGGAGTTTAATCTTTTGCAGTTCGGCCTTCATCTTTTGGCCGACCATGCCGTTAATTCCAATAATTCCTACGGTTTTTTTCATACGCTTACCGAATCATCCACGATGCCGGCGCCGTCGGCAACAATTGATCTATTTGCTGCTGGTGTTCGGGAGAAATGTTCCCCAACGGCAGCCGCACGGTTGCCGTGCCGAACCCGCGTTTAGACAACATATATTTAATACACGTGGGGTTTGTTTCCGCATAGCACGCTTTGATATGCGGGTATAACTCAGCAAACAAATCAAACGCTTGGTCAGCATGTCCTTGTTTGAATAATTTGTAAATTTGTACAAAGGCCGGGGCAAACACATTGGCGGCCGCACTGATGATACCGGCCGCGTTGATGGCCAAATATTGCGGGAACAAGTCATCATTGCCGCATAAGTAGGCCTTTTTGCCGTTATAACGTACGGCTGTTTCCATGACGTGGGCCGGGTCATAATCTGACTCTTTGATGCCCACAATTTGCGGAACTTTGTTGAGCAAATCGGCCAATACATGGTCCGGCAATTTTAGCCCCGTTCGCCCGGGGATATGATACAAAATAATCGGCAGTCCCACGGCGGCAACGGCCTTATAATGGGCAATTAATCCGGCCGGATTGGGTTTGTTGTAATACGGAGTGACGACTAACACCGCTTCCGGTTTATACGGCAATACTGCGCGGGTATTTTCTACGGCGGCTGCCGTAGCATTTGCCCCCGTGCCGATTACGATTTTACATCGTCCGGTCAGCCGCGGGATACAAAAATCCAAAATTTGTTTTTTTTCATCGGCGGATAAAGTGGGCGTTTCTGCCGTCGTGCCGAGTAATACTATGCCGTCCACGCCTGCGGCCAACTGGGCCTGCAGCAAGCGTTCCAACGCGGGGAAATCAATAGCTCCGTCGGTTGTGAAAGGGGTTGCTAATGCGGTAAAAATTCCGTTCAACATATAGTCTCCGTAGCTTAAAAAGGAACTGCTCATATTGTAGCAATTTAATTGCTATAATTTAGGTATTATTTTATCCGTGTTGTTGTGTTTTTGTAAATTTAAGGAGAGACCATTTATGGATAACGAAAATCAAGAACAGATATTGCCGCCCGATTCCCCGGAAACACCCCGGACGGAATCGTCGGCCCAATCGGAGAACCGTTTAGAGGGAACCCCTATTTATGCCAACGGGCCGCGTGCCCCACATAGCGCTTCCGTACCGCGCAGTATTTGGTCCACGCTGTTGCTCATCACGTTTATGGTATCGGCGGTGTGCGGGGTGATGTTGGCTTCCCGCCCGGCCCCCAAATGTCCAAAGTCAACGGCTGCCCTGGCGGCAGAGTCCTCCGACGGAAAATTTGTGTCGGCTTTTTCGCGTTCTTCTAAGCCGGGCATTGCCTGGATTAAAGTGCGCGGCGTGATTGCGCAAGATAACAATGCGGGTCCGTTTAACCGTCCGACGGGAGCCGGTGCCATTGCCAAACGTATCCGGCAAGCGGCCGAAGATAAACACGTTAAAGCCATTGTATTGGATATTAACTCGCCGGGGGGGACGGTGGCCTCGGTGCAGAATATTTACGGAGAATTGTTAAAGGCCAAAGAGAAAGGCAAAAAAATTGTTGCCTTAATGCGTGATGTGGCGGCATCAGGTGGTTTTTATATCGCTATGGCGGCCGATCAAATTGTGGCTGAACCGGGCACGATTACAGGTTCCGTGGGCGTTATTATGCAAACGAGTAATGTAGAGGGGTTGTTTGATAAAATCGGGGTGAAAGTAATACCGATTACTTCGGGTAAGTACAAGGATATCGGTTCTGCCTATCGCCCGATGACAACGGCCGAAAAAGCCCTCTTGCAAGATATGGTCAACGATACCTATACCCAGTTTTTCGCCGCGGTTAAGGCCGGACGTCCGCAAGTGAAGCCGGAGGATTTGACGGAATATACCGACGGGCGTGTGTTTACCGGACAACGGGCTTTTAATTTGGGTTTCATTGATAAACTGGGTGGCGAAGAAGAAGCCCGGTTGTTGGCCGGAGAATTGGCCGGGCTGAAAGACCCGGTGGTGTTGACGCCGCGCCGCGATGAAATCAAAGAGTTTATTTTTTCGCTCGGTTCTAACATGGAAAGCCAAACACTGGCCAAGCAAATTCAGGCATTGGCTACCCCCAGTGTGTCCTACTTGTGGGTGAATTAAGAGGCGGATATGCATTTGCTGAAATTATATTTTGATTACGTCCAATTCCCCCGGGAAACTTTACGGCAACTGGTAGAGGAACGTTCTTTTTCCCAAGCGTGTGCCGGGTATTTGATGGCGGCGTTGGGATGGGTGTTGTTTTTTAAAGTATCCTCGGGAAGTTCGCTCCCGGTTTTTATGTTGCTGGTATGTTTGTTATTTGCGGCAGAATTAATAGCCGGCAGTATATGGGCCGCGTTTTGTAGTTTTGTATTGAACATCGGCCGTGTGGCTGTGCCGCCGGCTCCTTTGTTTGTACTCATCGGTGCGGTCGGGTTTATCAGAGGGTTACTCATCGCATTTGCCCTGATCGGCGCCATGTTTCCGGTGTTCCGGTTTTTGGGTGTCTTTGTGTTGTTGGGTGTGTTTTGCTTGCAACTGGGTTTTTTGATACGCGGCCTGAAACGGGTATATAACATTTCCTACGGTTGGGCGGCGTTGGCGTGGGTATTATCTTTTTTGGCTCCCGGAGTAGTACTTATAGTCGGCGGTATCTTGTTTATTTGGATGCTGGTGTTACTTTTTTAGGAATGACGGTATTTAAGGGAAGAACGTATGCCCCAGTATCTGGCAGATATCAAAGAGACAGAGTTTTTTTTGATGGATGAGGAAGCCCACCACGCGGCAGTTGTGCAACGGCACCGGGAAGGGGACGTGGTACTTGTTTTTGACGGTACCGGGCGTCAGTATGAGGGACGTATTGATAAAATTCAAAAAAAATTCGTACGCGGAACACTGTTGAAACCGTGTCAGGTTCGGCGTGTACCGTTAGACATTACACTTTGCTTTGTGCCCAATTCACGCACCGGATTGGAAGAAGTGCTGGATAAATGTACTCAATTGGGCGTGGCAGCTTTCCAACCGATTGTATCGGCCCGCAGTGAATATGATATAAGTAAAAAGTGGGAAGATAAGCAGGTCCGTTGGCAACAAATTATGCTGGCTGCGTGCAAACAATGCAATACGCCTTTTTTGCCCCGGCTTTTACCGCCCCAATCGTTTAATCAAGCGGTGTGTGAAGAAAAAATTCCGTCCTTGATTGCTTACGAAGCCGAACAACACCACACGGTAACGTGGGGAATGGATACGCTCGGTCGTCCTAAACAGGTACGCATTTTTATCGGTCCGGCGGGTGGTTGGACGACGGAGGAAATTGCTTTGGCGGCGGCGCATCATACCCCGGCTGTGACGTTGGGGGTAAATATCTTGCGGGCGGAAACGGCGTGTGTGTCTGCCTGTGCTAAACTTCTATGACTTCTTTTTTCATTAAAACATTCGGTTGTCGGGTTAATCAAGTGGAAAGCCAGGCCTTGAGGGAAGATTTTTTGCGCCACGGTTTTACGCCTGCTGACAACTGGGAAACGGCCGATATTTGTTTATTAAATACCTGTACGGTTACCCACCAGGCCGACAAGGATGTAGAAAAACTTATTCGCCAAATTTTACGCCGCAATTCGTCGGCCCGTCTGGTGCTGACGGGATGTTATGCGGCGGCTCATGCCCCCCGCATACGTGAGATGTTCCCGCAGGTACAACTCGTTGGGAAATACGAACTGGGTCGTGCATTATTTAACGAAGAAGATATCTGTTGGACCGTTTCCGGCCATGAGGGCCATAGCCGGGCCTTTATTAAAATACAAGACGGATGTGATGCGTTCTGTTCGTATTGCATTGTACCGTTTGCCCGTCCGGAAAAACGTTCTAAACCGTTAGCAGATGTACTAACGGAAATTCAGGGATTGGTGCGTAACGGTTTTGCGGAAATTGTGCTGACCGGGATTAATATCGGTAATTACAAATGTCCGCAAACGGGGGCGGATTTAGCGGATTTGTGCGAGCGAATTGCCCGATTACCCGGTGATTTCCGGGTGCGGTTTTCTTCCATAGAAATTCAAACGTTAACGAAAAATCTGGTGCAAGTTGTCCAAAAACATCCTTTGCGTTTTTGCAATTATTTTCATTTACCCCTGCAGGCCGGCTGCGATAGCGTGTTGCAAGCCATGAACCGCCATTACGATACAGCTACCTATGCCCGCCGGGTGGAACAGTTGCGTGCGGCATTGCCGGGCATTGGCATTTTTGCCGATGTGATTGCCGGGTTTCCCACCGAAAGCGAAGCCGATTTCAACCAAACTGTACAATTTATCCGTGCACAAAAATTAGCCGGCTTACACGTATTTAGTTATTCGGCCCGACCCGGCACGCAGGCGGCCCTCCTGCCTCAATTGCCTGCCGGAGAAATCAAACGCCGTGCCGAAGTGCTACGCACGTTGGATAAGGAATTGCGTTTGGCCTTTGCGGCTTCGTTGGTAGGAACGGAACAAACGGTGCTGGTGGAAGAGCATAAAAACGGCCGGTTATGTGGAATTACCGCTAACTTTCAGCAAGTCTTATTGGAAAACGCTCCTACGGGTTTACACGGTTTGGCACGCGTCTCTATCACACGTGCGGAAGGGCCGTTGTGCGTGGGAACGTTTGAGGAAAAAGCAGCAAAAACTAACCCAACTTGCGCTGCTTGACCTTCATGCGGGTAATGGCCTGTTTTAATTCAATTTCTGCCAATTCAAAATCAATATCTGCGTCCTTGCGGCTGAGGGCATCTTTGGCTTTTTTGATTTTTTGGCTTTCGGCTTCTTCATCAATTTCATCTGCCAGGTCAGCCCCTTCGGCAAATACGTTGACGACGTCGTCCTTGACTTCCACAAATCCGCCCATGACGGCAAAATCACTTTCCTGCCCGTTTTGTTTATAGCGCAGTTCTCCGTAAGTCAGTTGCACCAGTACCGGTATGTGCCCGGGCAAAATTCCCATTTCTCCCAGCAAGGCCGGCAGAACCACGATATCTACTTCCTGGTCTTTGAGCAGTTGCGCTTGGGGCGTAATGAGATTTAACTTTAGTTTGTTGGGCATATTATTCGCGATCTTTTATTTCATTGTATTTGGCTAATACATCCTCAATGCCGCCGCACATATAAAAGCACGATTCGGGGATGTGGTCGTATTCACCGTCCACGATTCCTTTAAACGCTTTAATGGTGTCGGCCAACTTGACGTATTTGCCGGGATGTCCGGTAAACTGTTCCGCCACCGAGAACGGTTGCGATAAAAATTTTTGGATGCGGCGTGCCCGGCCCACGGTTTTTTTGTCTTCGTCGGACAGTTCATCCATACCCAAAATGGCAATAATATCTTGCAAATCTTTGTATTTTTGCAGGATTTGGCGTACCCGTTGGGAAACCTGGTAATGTTCATCCCCCAGAATACGTGGGTCCAAAATGCGCGAAGAAGATTCCAAGGGATCCACCGCCGGATAAATACCCAAACTGGCAATCTGGCGTGAAAGTACGGAGGTGGAATCCAGGTGCGTAAATGTAGCCGCAACGCCGGGGTCCGTCAAATCGTCGGCCGGTACATAAACGGCCTGGATGGACGTAATGGCGCCTTTTTTGGTGGACGTAATACGTTCTTGTAAACTACCGATTTCTGTATTCAGGGTGGGTTGGTAACCTACCGCGGAAGGCATACGTCCCAGCAAGGCAGACACTTCCGAGTTGGCTAATACAAAGCGGAAAATATTATCTAAAAATAACAGCACGTCTTGGCCTTTTACGTCGCGGAAGTATTCCGCTTGTGTCAGTGCGGTCAAGGCTACTTTGGCACGTGCTCCGGGCGGTTCGTTCATTTGTCCGTAAACGAGGACGGTTTTATCCAAAACGGTGCTCCCGTCAGAAAGTTTAGAGCCGCTCATCTCCAGCAGTAAATCGTTTCCTTCGCGGCTGCGTTCGCCTACTCCGCCGAATACAGAACTGCCGTGGTGTTCACGGGCTACGTTGTTGATGAGTTCCATAATCAGAACGGTTTTGCCAACGCCTGCGCCACCAAATAAGCCGACTTTCCCTCCTTTCATATAAGGGGCAATTAGGTCAATAACTTTAATACCTGTTTCAAAAATCTCCGGGGTGGGGTTTTGGTCGGCTAACGAGGGAGCCGTCCGGTGGATGGGCAGTTGCATAGCGGCTTTAATAGCGCCTTTGTGATCTTGCGGTTGCCCTAGTACATTGAGTAACCGCCCCAAACACGCTTCTCCCACCGGAACCTTTAGCGAAGAACCCGTATCGCGGGCAGCGGCACCGCGTTGGAGCCCGTCCGTGCTTTCTAAAGCGACGCACCGTACGATACCGTCCCCGATTTGCTGGGCTACTTCTGCCACAATATGACGTTTACCGTCCATGTCTATTTCAATGGCATTTTCAATGGCGGGCAAGTGGTCCGGTGCAAATTGCACGTCCACCGCCGCGCCGATAACTTGAATTACTTTTCCCGTATTCATACATTTTCCCCGTTAATTAGTCAGGGCCTCTGCCCCGTTTACAATATCTAAAATTTCGTTTGTAATGCCTGCTTGGCGCACTTTGTTGAGTTTTAAGCCCAACGCGTCGGCAATTTCTCCTGCGTTTTTGCTGGCAGCGTCCATGGCACTGGTGGTAGCCGCCAAATTGGCTGCTTGCGATTCCAACAGCACCCGGTACATATTGGCCTTTACCAACCGCGGTACCATCAGTTTAAAAATTTCCAGTAGTCCCGGTTCAAAACTAAATTCCCGGTCTATCACTTTTTCGTGCGCGGCATGTGGCGAAAAAGGCAGTATCGGTTGTTCTACCAAATGCTGGCTCGCTAAAGATTTAAAATCATTATAAATGAGCGTTACGGAGGCCAGTTGTTCTTCCAAAAATACTTTTAACACGGCTTCTCCCAACAGTTCCGCATGGGCATAAGATACCTTAGGAAAAATTCCTACACTTTCGTACACGATATGCAGGTTGTTCAGCCGCAACCGGGAAAGGAAATCCCGCCCTTTTTTGCCAATAGCGAATACGAAAATTTCTTGTCCTTCGTGTTCTTTGATAAACCGCATGGCGGCCCGCAAAATAACTGCATTAAAAGAGCCCGTTAATCCTTTGTCTGCCGTGATAACCAATAACCCGATTTTATTTGGGTCGGCACTGTGGTTAATGAACAACCGGCTGGCCCAGCGTTCCCGTCCGTCTTCGGGTTGGGGCAGGGCCAGCACTTCGGGTGTTAAATCGCTCACCATTTCCAACATTTTGGTGGCAAAAGGGCGTGCGGCAGTCATGGCATCTTGCGCTTTGCGTATGCGGGCGTTGGAGATCATCTTCATCGTCTGCATAATCTGCTGCGTAGATTTAATGGCCTTGATGTTTTGCCGTATATCCCGTAATGATTCCATATAAACCGGTGCTTATTGGGCGCGCCCCTCTAAAATAGCCACATAATCGGCAATGCCTTGCTCCAATGTATAATCCGGCTCGTAGCCGAGTTTTTCCTTGGACTTGGTAATATCGGCTTGCGTTTTGAGTTGGAAGAACGGATACGGATTGTCAATGTAATCCGGTTCCAAATTCGTGCCGAGTTCTTTATTGAGGCAGGCGATAATGGCATTGTAATCACGCGGTACGCCGGTAGCGGCATTAAAGACGCCTGTTTCTTTGCCGTTTTTAAGCGCGCACAGATTGATTTTGACAATATCTTTGACGTATACAAAATCGCGTTGTTGTTCGCCGTGTTTAAATACACGGGGGCGTTGGCCTGCTTTCATTTGGTTATAGAGTTGATAAACCATGCTGGCCATTTTCCCTTTGTGGTATTCACCCGGGCCGTACACATTGAAATAGCGCAAACCGATAATTTTCATATCGTTGTTATCTTCCGCAAATTGGCGGGCTACGTTGTCCATAATCACTTTAGAAAAACCGTACACGTTTTCCGGGTGTGTCGGTTGGGTTTCCACATTGGGAACGGGACCGTTGCCATACGTAGCGGCAGAAGAGGCATAAATCACTTTTTTAATTTCGTTTTCCGCGGCGAAGTCAAGCAGGTTTTTGAATGCTTCCACATTTTGTTCCATCATGGCTTTTTGGTCCATCACGGTCGTGTCGGTAATGGCGGCTTCGTGGAAGATGGCATCAAAGTACATATCGTGCGGTACGTGTTCAAATAAATCACACGTGATAACATCCCCTTTGAACCCAATTAAATTTTTAAAATGTCCATTTTTGGAAAAGTCATCCAACACGGTTACTTCGTGCCCTTCGGCTTCCAACGCCTTGGCAATATTACTGCCGACGAAACCCGCTCCGCCGGTTACTAAATATTTTTTCTTTGATTTTGTTTCCATATGTGTCTCCTATTTACCGGCTTGAAATACCGTTTTAAAATTATCCAGTAGCCCGGTGATTTTTTTCTCTAATTCGCCGGACATTTCTTGCACTGCGCTTAGTTCTTCCAACACGGCTTTGTATTCTGTCCGGGCAAAAGCGAGCAGTTGTTTTTCGTAATCAGATACGTCTGCCGTACGGATATCGTCCAAATAACCGTGTGTACCGGCGTACAGTGACAAAACTTCTTCTGCCAATGTTAGCGGTGCGTATTGGTTTTGTTTGAGAAGTTCCGTCATACGTTGGCCGCGGGCAATTTGGCGTTGGGATTCTTTGTCTAATTCCGAACCAAATTGGGCAAATCCGGCTAACTCTTGATACTGGGACAGATCAATGCGAAGCGTCCCCGCCACTTTGCGCATGGTTTTGCGTTGCGCACTGCCACCTACGCGCGAGACGGAAAGCCCCACGTTGACGGCCGGTTTGATGCCACTTAAGAAAAGATTACTTTCCAAATAAATTTGTCCGTCCGTGATGGAAATCACGTTGGTAGGAATATACGCCGAAACGTCGTTGGCTTGCGTCTCAATGATAGGCAACGCCGTCAGCGAGCCGCCGCCGTTCTCTTGGGATAATTTGCAAGCACGTTCCAACAAGCGGGAGTGTAAATAAAATACATCCCCGGGGTAGGCCTCGCGCCCCGGCGGGCGGCGTAAAAGCAAGGACATTTGACGGTAAGCCTGGGCGTGCTTAGATAAATCGTCATACACAATTAGCACATCTTTGCCCTGCCACATAAAATATTCGCCGATAGCACACCCGGCGTATGGCGCGATGTAGAGTAAAGAAGCCGGATCGGAAGCGGTAGCCGATACCACAATCGTATAATCCATGGCTCCAAAATCATTTAATGTTTTGACCACCTGCGCTACCGTACTTTGTTTTTGGCCGATAGCCACGTAAATGCAGATGCAACGTTCCGCGGCGGGAATATTTTTCTGGTTAATGATGGTATCAATGGCAATGGCGGTTTTACCCGTTTGGCGGTCCCCGATGATGAGTTCCCGCTGGCCTTTGCCGATGGGAACCATTGCGTCAATGGCTTTAATGCCGGTTTGCAACGGTTGTTTAACCGGTTGGCGGTCAATAATCCCGGGGGCTACAATATCCAGCGGCATCTTTTTTTCAGCCGTAATAGGTCCTTTACCGTCTAAAGGTTGGCCTAACGGATCCACGACGCGGCCGATAACGTCTTTGCCGACGGAAATACTGATGACTTCTCCCGTACGTTTAACGTTGCCGCCTTCTTGCACGTGGGTATCCGGCCCCATGAGCACGCAACCGACGTTGTCGTATTCCAAGTTCATGGCCATGCCTTTGATACCGTTGCCAAAATCCACCAGTTCCGATGCTTTAACGTTGTTTAACCCGTGTACGCGGGCGATACCGTCACCCACTTGAATCACGGTGCCCACTTCGTTAATATCTACCGAAGTGTGAAAGTGTTCTATTTTTTCTTTAATGATTGTTGTTATTTCTTCGGGTCTGATTGCCATAAATTTTTCCGTTAATTCAAGAGTTTCTCCTGCAAGCGGTCAAATTGCGCTTGCAGACTGCCGTCTATGAGTTCTCCGCGGCACCAAATTTTAAGTCCGCCCAAGATGTTTTTATCTACCCGGAAAGACGCCTCTACCGTACCCCCGTACCGGGCTGAAAGTGTATCTTGCGTTTGCTTTTTTTCTGCGGACGATAACGGGCGGGCCGATACCACCTGCGCCCGAATAATGCCTTGGCGTCCGTCGGCCAGGGCTTGCACTTGACGGACAATGTCGGACAGTAAAGGGTACCGTTTGGCGGCCAGTAATACTTCCAAAAAATCCGCTGTCTGCGGTAGTTGGTGCAAGGCCGCGCGCAGGGCTTGTTGCTTTTGCGCCAAGGGGATATCCGGGGCTTCCAATAGGTCCCGCACCGGTTCCAATGCGTGGGCAGCCGACGACAACTCCTCCGCGCGGCGGGCAGCATCTGCTGCCGTGCGACTGAGTTGGTCATAAGCGGCGGCGTAACGTCCGGCCGCCATACGCAGAGAACTGTTCATAAGTTTACTTGGGTTTAACCTCGTTTAGTACACGTTCTACCGTTTCGCGTGTTTGGTCCGCGTTGAGCTCTTCTCGGACTACTTGCTTGGCGGCCAGTATAGCTGTGCGGACAATTTCCGCGCGGACATCCGCCAGCGCTTGGTTTTTTTCTGCCTCAATTTGCGCTTGTGCCTGGGCTACTAACCGTTCGGCTTGTGCTTGGGCATCCGCAAGCAGTTGGTCACGTTGGTCTTGCCCGCGTTTAATGGCCTCGGCCATTTTCTGGGCGGCCGTTTGCGCCACTTGGTTTAACTTTTCTTCCAATTCGGCTTGTAACTGTTGGGCCGCTTGGCGCGCTTGTTGCGCTTGCTCTTTATCATGGGCAATTTGCTGTTCGCGTTTTTCCAGGGCACTGATAATTGGTTTCCACGCGAATTTTTTAAGCAAATATACCAAGAGCAAAAAGTTACAAATGGTAAGAAAGGTTACCCCAAAATCGGGTTTCAGTAAATCTCCCATATTCCCCTTTGCGGTTTACATAACCATCGTCAACAGACAAATCACGAGCCCCAACATGGCAGCCCCTTCCAATAAAGCCGCGATGATAATCATCGTCGTGCGCAGAAAGGAAGCCGCTTCCGGCTGGCGGGCGGTACCTTCCAAAGCCGCTACACCGATTTTGCCGAGTCCTAACCCTGCACCGATTACTACCAGTCCGGCTCCCAAGCCGGCGGCCATGTATTTCAAGACAGCTAATTCCATATGTTTTCTCCTTCGGGCCCGAGCCCGTATTTAAATTTAATGCGTATGAATGACCGAGCCCGTAAAGATGGCTGTTAGCAAGGTAAATACATACGCTTGTAAAAATGCTACTAATAATTCCAAACACGTCATAAAAATCTCTAACCCCATGGCGGGAATCAACGCTCCTACTCCCGCAAAAATTTGCATATGACCCACAATAAAGATAATCAGCAGCAAACAAATCAGCACCATGTGTCCCGATAACATATTGGCAAAGAGACGAATAGCCAGTACACATACTTTGATTACCGTGCTGATTACTTCCAACGGGAAAATAAGCGGTACCAACCAGGCGGGGGTGCCCGTTGGAACAAACCCTTTGATAAAACCGATAAGACCGTGGTATTTTAGACCGCCGTACAGAATAAGTCCGCCCGAACAAAGGGCTAATGCCGCTGTCACGGAGATGTTGGAAGTGGCTGTTTTCATCTCGGGAATCATACCGGCCAGGTTGACGGATAAAATGAATAAAAATAATGTGCAGAAATACGGCAGAAAACTGCGGCCTTCTGCCCCCAGATTGGGCAAGACCAATCCGTCCCGAATAAAGGTAACATATTCTTCCAACAGGGTTGTTATCAGGCGGCCGGCCCGGCTTGCGTGTGGGCGTGCGGCCCAAATCAGACCAATGAACAAAAAGACGCTGACGCCCAAAATCGTTACCGAGTGAGTGGTTACCGGCAAATGAAAACCGGCTAACGTGATTCCCCAATTGTGATCCAGAATATGATGGGCGATGGTATCCGCTACGTTCATTTTTTATCTGTCCGTTTATGTGTTTTTTCGTTGTGTTCCAGGTTTTGCGCAGTTCGCCAGACCATATAAAATCCCAAGGCAAATCCCGCGCAGGTACCCGCTATTAAACACCAGGGTAAAGTTCCCCATTTTTTGTCCAACCACAGTCCCAACCCGCAACCCAAAATTTCGGCTACGGCAAATTCCAACCCCAGGGTGGAAATAGCTGTGTGGTCCTGCTTGGAAAAACCTTTGAGTACCATGCTTTCTCCGCGCGCGTACTGAAACGCCTACTCTAATATTATAAAAAAATTCTTCTTAAAATACATCCAAAATTTAGGATATAGTTTAGAAATAAAGGGGTAAACCGGGCTATAAAGAACGGTCTGCCCGGTAAATAGGCAGACCGTTTGGTAAATCAGCAAGCAACCTGATGATTACTGCACCAAGTTGCCGTCGCTCAGACAGATGGTGTAGTCGTAATAGGCGTAACTTTCCGCCAACGTGTTGGAAGGAACTTTGATTGTCGGGTCGTGCCGGGCTTTTTCCTTCATTAGATAGTAGTACGGGATGCTTTTTTTGGGGTCCGGTGTTTGGCGGGCGATAATGAAATACCGCCGTTTTTGTTTAGTTACGGGAAGCACATACAACCCCAGTTCGTTGCGCAGTGTCTGCTCCGAGCAACGCGTTTGTGTTTCCACAAATTTAAGTTCTTTGCGGGATATTTCCATATATCCGGCTTGTTTTAGATCCTCTTCTATGCGGGCTATTTTTTCCAGTTTGGCCTGCGTGGGGGGGATGCTTTCTTTGGGCCGTAAGAACAGTTTATGGTTTTGCAAGGCTTCGGTATAGACCAAGAAACCGTGTTCGGTTAAGGTATTATCCTTGTTGAAAATTTTGCGTCCTTTCAAATCTCGCAGTTCATATACTTCCGTTTGCGGTACACCGATTTTAACAAAAGCTTCCACCGCATCTTGCCCAATGTGTTTTTGCAAGGCCTGGTATCCGTTCAAGGTGAGTATTTCGCGTTCAAAGTCGGTTCCTTTGTTTAACGTAGAGATGTAATTGGCCGGCACTTTGGGATATTTGCGTTTCAAATAATCTACGCCGCGGCGCATTTCCGCTTGGTGGATCTGCAGGAATTGTTGTCGTAAAGCCGGAGTAAGTTCCGGGTTATCCTCCGGTTGGATCACATGGCGTTGTTTCAGCGCGAGTAACATTTCTTTGTCGGTGAAATAAGCCGGTTCCAAACTGATTAACCGTTGGCGTGCTACTAAATTAAGGGGTTCTACCGCGAGCGCGGAACGGTAAAATTCCGCGGCGGCTTTGCGGTCTCCCCGGTATTCCGTAATGACGCCTTTTCCAATGAGCGAATTGACGTTGGCCGCGTTGGATTCCAAGGATTTGGTATACCAATCAAAGGCGGAGTCGTTTTTACGTTGTTTGAGAGAGATATCGCCCAACATGGAATAGGTGTATGACAGGTAAGGGGAAGTGCGGTTCATGCTTTGCAGGGCGGTTTGAAATTCCTGTTCGGCTTCATCTAATTGATCTAAAGTCAGTAACGCCCCGGCCAAGGATAACCGGGCGTCTGTATCGTTGGGGGCGTTTTTAACACATTGTTGAAACATATCTTTGGCTTGTGTGTACTGTTTGTCCTCAAATAGTTTTTTACCGGTTTGAAGACAACTAACCGGTTCGGCGGCCCAAGCGGGCAACACGATTGCTAACAAGAAACTAACCCCACATAGTTTTACACAACGCATGGAAGACTCCTTTTAATTTTTCGGTTTTGGTTAGTTTAATAGGTGTCTCAAACCAAAACCCTCTCTTTCTTATTTTAGCAAGATTTTGGGCATAAACACACCCCATTAACCGGCAAGGGAGCATTTTTAATTTGGGTAAACGGGCCATGGTTTCTTCGGCCTGCTGGTAATACAGGCGGGCCCGTTCGTCTACGGTTGCCAGGGCTTGCGCTAATTTTTTAGAAGGTTTGCCGGATAAAATATCTTGCCGGGTCAACCCGTACGATTGCAACAATTGGGTGGGCAAATAAACCCGGTTTAACCGGGCATCATCCGGCACATCGCGGATGATGTTGGTCAGTTGTACGGCCCGGCCTAACTGACCGGCCAACGTTTGGGCAACATCCCCTTTGATGCCCACAATATCCAAAGTGGCCAATCCGACAATCACGGCTACCCGGTAGAGGTATCCGTCTAAATCTTCCCAAGTGGAATACGTTTTGCCTTCCACGTCTGCACGCATACCCTCTATCAAGAGCGAAAAACGGTCGGGGCTGAGGCCAAACTCGTGTACAATCGGGCTGAGTTGTTGGCCCAGGGGCGTTTGAGCAGTTCCGTTAAAAATGCGGGTGATTTCTTGTTGCCATTCTTCCAGTTGCGGGAGTGGGTCACGGTTGTTGGGTTCGTCTGCAATATCGTCCATTAACCGGCAAAATTCGTAGTAGGCGGCTAAGGCCTGACGTTGGGAGGAAGGTATAAACAGAAACGCCGGACCGAAACTGGATTTTTGATACGAAGTATTAACGTCTGCCATGTTTTTTTCCGTGGGTGTTTAAGTACGAAAGGGCTGCCCCCGCTGCCGTAGCATAAAGCGCATTTTTGGGGAAAATGAATTGTATACCGTGCATTTTGTGCAGGGCCTGGAATACTTTTTTAGCAAACGGAACTTGCGAGAGCGTACCGGTCAAGATCACGTCTTTTACCCGGTCGTTTCGGCAGGCGAATACGGCCATCATGCCGATGGTTTGAAATGTCATATTGAGCACACCCAGTGTGATGTCTTCGCCGGAAGCACTGTCTTCCAATTTGCCAAAATTGGAAGCGGTTGTATTGGGCGGAAGCGTGGGGATTTCGGCCGCACTGATGTCTTTAATATTCAAATCCACTTTATCCAAAGAACCGGTGCGGGCCATTTTGGTGACAGTCCGGAAAGAGGTAGCCCCGCACAGTTTGCCGCAAAGCCCTGCCACGGTGCCGCCGCCTACCCCCGAACCGCCAATGTGTTGGATGCCTTGTTTCCCGGCGCGGACAAAGGCCGTCCCGGTACCCATACTGACGACCAACGCTTCTTTCTTGCCGGACAGCGCAAGACCTCCCAACCCAATGGCTTGAAATTCGTCCACTTGGGTAGTGGGGATGCCATAGATGTCTTTGGTAAACAAGGCCGCGCCAACACCGGTTAAAATAATTTGTGCAATTTCACTCAGTTCCAGGTTATTTTGGTTGATGAATTTTCCCAGGGCTCCGTAAGCGGAGGTCATCGGGTCAGCGGCTTCTACCTTGAGCATAGAAATCAGTTTTCCGCTTTCGGTATATCCCACAATTTTGGTGGTGGAACCGCCTACATCAATTCCAATGACAACGCGCATTTTATTTAACCTCCAAACCCAGTGACTTAAGGAACGGCGTGTTATCCACCGGGCGGCCCAAGAAGTTTTGTACAAGGTCGGTTTCTTCCATACTGCCGCCTTTTTCTAAAATTTCCCGGCGGAATTTAAGCCCGATTTGCGGGTTGAAAATGCCGTGCTTTTGAAACTCGCTAAAGAAATCCTCTGCCATTACTTCCGACCATAAATACCCGTAGTACCCCGCATCATAGCCGCCCATAATATGCCCGAAAGAAGCCTGCGGAATGGTGTTTTTGGTTAAGTGGATGCGGCAGATTTTTTTTGTTAAATCAAAATACAGTTTGGTGGTATCGGGTGTTTTGTCCAGGGTGTGGAGCGTCATATCATACTGGGCAAAAAAGTTTTGGCGCAAATAAGCTGTAGCCGTACCGAAATTTTTGGCATCAATCATACGCTTGATTAAATCATCCGGCAACGGTTCCCCCGTTTTGTAATGTTTGCTAATTTTCTTAAGCACTTGCGGGTCCCAGGCCCAGCGCTCTAATAACTGGCTGGGGGCTTCCACGAAATCCCAACTGACGCTGGTGCCGGCTTGCGGACCGTATTTGGCGCGGGTGAGTGCATTGTGCAGCACGTGGCCAAACTCGTGGAATAAAGTTTCTACTTCACCGTGTTTGAGTAGCGACGGCGTCTCTTGGGACGGCTTGTTCATGTTGGCTACAATGGCCACAAACGGCGTTTGGTAACTGCCGTCCGGCTTTTCTTCTCCGCCTACCAAATCAAAACACGCGGCGTGTTTGTATTTGCCTTCGCGCGGATATAAGTCCATATAGAAGTAAGCAATCAAACGGCCGTCTTGTGCGTCTTTAATGCGGAAGGCCTTGACGTCCGGGTGCCAAACGGGAATATCGGCCGGTTCAAACGTAATGCCGAAAATCCCGCCGAATAATTCCAACATCCCGTCAATGACTACTTGGGAAGGAAAGTATTCTTTGATTTTTTCGCTATCCAAATTCAAATGTTCTTTGCTGTATTTATAACTCCAATACGCACTTTCCCACGGGTAAAGCACACGGGATTTTTGGCCGGTTTTTTCGTTCTTATAAGAAATCATTTGGCGGATTTCTTTTTTGCCGTAGGGCGTTAATTTCTTTTGTAAATCCTTCAAAAAGGCCATTACATTTTGCGGATTTTTAGCCATGCGGTCTTCCAGTTGTAAATCGGCATATGTTTTGTAACCTAGCAGATGGGCGGCTTGCCGGCGCAAGGTTAACGATTTTTCCAACAGTTCTACGTTTTTTTCGCCGCCCCGGCGGTTGTATTTATATTCCAGGGCTTGGCGGGCTTTGGCGTCCTCGGCGCTTTTCATAAAAGGGACGACGTCGGGGTAGTCCAAGGTAACCACATATTTGCCGTCATCCGTTTTCTGTAATTTTTGGATGTAATCTTCCCCCAGTCCTTCCAGTTGTTCGCGCGTGACATACAGCGGGTCTTTGTATTCGCGGATATTTTGGTCAAAGGTGATGGCGTTTTGGGCTTCCTCTTTGTTTAATGCTTTGAACTTTTCCAAATCTTCGTCGTTTAATTCCATCCCTTTATACTTAAATCCAATGAGCATTTCTTTAACGAGTTTGGCTTGCACGGGGTCCAGTGTCGGGTTGGTATCGGTATAGGCGCGGATGGCACGGTAGATATCACGCCGGGCCGCAACATCCACCATATACTGGCTGATTTGCATTTCCAGGGCGGTTACGGTATCCCGCAAGTTTTTATCGGTAGATACATAGCCCAAAAATCCGCTGACGCCTAAGGCCTCGTGATACTTTTTAAAAATGCGGTAGTAACCTAAAATCGTATTATCAAAAGTGCGCTTTTCGGCGGGGATGGCAATAAATGCGGCGAGGTCTTTTTCCAATTCCTGGCGGGCGGCTGCTTCGGCCGGGGCCAAGTCTTCCGCTTTGTAATTAAAGTGTAACACACCGTTCTTATTAAACATAGGTGCCATAGAGAAACCCTCCGTAACTAGCATAAACAAAAAAGATATGAGTATGATTTTTTTGGTCATACTCATATCATAGCATTTATGGGGAGAAAAACGGGAAAACTATTGAGGTAGTTTGTATTCCCGCAAGGTGGCGGATTCCGTACCTAAAAGTGTTCCGCCAAAAAACCGTTTGCAATACCGTCCGGGCTCGCCGGAAAGAGTAATTCCCAGTCCGCTGCGTTCCACGCAACGCAGCGACCCTTCCAGCGGGCCATCTACATACAATACGAATCCGCCGCCTTTGTAAGGCCCTGAAATGCGCCCTGCCATAATCATACGGTTAGAGGACCCTGTATTTTGTTTCCAAAGTTGAAAAGACCAATCCGCGTTAGAGCGTGTATCGGTGATATTGGAATCAACCGTACGCCAGGGCGTGTTCCCCGTAAAAGGAATTTCTACTCCCAGTTCCTCAAATTTTTCAGCCGCCTGGCCGCTAGACAAACGATACGCCGTTTGTGCTTGCCCGAGTGAGTTGAGGAGAGTGAGGGCTTGCGTGGCTTTTGATTTTTCTACCGCTTTTTGATATTGCGGCAACGCAATAGAGGCCAAGATACCAATGATAAGTACAACAACCAATAATTCAATGAGAGTAAAAGCGCGGTTTTGTTTCATAGCGTATGCTCCGGTAAAAATTTGTATTTGGCGCGACTGTCCCAATAAATAAAATTTTACCCAGTCATTATAGCAAAAAATATTACCGGGAAATAATGGTTTACAAAATGTGTTTTTTTGTTATAATTTTATGTAGTAATAAATCTATTATAAAAGGAACTGTGGAAAACAAAAAATGTACGAACCGTTTGTAGCAAAAGAGATCTTCCTTACCAAGGGGATCGGACGTCACAAAGAAAAACTGGCCAGTTTTGAAGAGGCCTTGCGCGATGCCCACATTGCGCCGTTTAATATCGTGCCGGTGTCCAGCATTTTCCCGCCCGGTTGCAAATTGATCCCCGCCGCTAAAGGCCGGGAACAGTTGAAGCCCGGACAGATTTTGCATTGCGTCATCAGCCGCAACACCAGCAACGAATATCGCCGTATGATTGCGGCGTCCGTCGGGGTGGCTATTCCCAAAGACGGCAAAAACAATTACGGGTATTTGTCCGAACACCACAGTTTCGGCGAGACCGATAAGCAAGCGGGTGACTATGCCGAAGATTTGGCCGCCCTTATGCTTTCCACCACGTTGGGAATTGACTTTGATAACGATACCACGTGGGATAAAAAAGAAGAAATTTGGAAAATGAGCGGCAAAATTGTCCGCACCACGAACATCACCCAATCGGCTATTTGCGTAGATGGCATGTGGACGACGGTGTTGGCGGCCGCTGTATTTGTCAGATAACATACGGACTTTTTGTGAGCGAAGATAACGTACAAACCGATAAGTTCATGGGGCTAGAGAGCAAAACCAGTTCTCTGCCCCTTTGTAAATTCGCGGTCGTGCCGGTACCGTTTGAAAAGACGGTCTGCTACGGACACGGAACCGCCAAAGGCCCTGCCGCGGTGATAGAGGCCTCCACCCAAATTGAACTGTGGGACGAGGAAACGAAAACCGAAACGTGGGAACTGGGTATCAACACCCAACCCGCCGTGAATTGCAAGGGTTCCACTAATACCGTATTTAAAAATATAGATAAAACGGTGCGCCGTTTAATGCAATATCCGGCCATCCCTTTTTATATTGGTGGGGAGCATACCGTTACGCAGGCACTCGCGCAACCGTACATTGAAAAATACAAAAACTTGAGCATCCTGCATTTTGATGCCCATGCAGATTTGCGCCCCACGTTTGAGGGCACGCCCAAAAGCCACGCGTGTGCGTTGTATCCGGCGTCGCGTCAGGTGCCGGTAGTGCAAGTGGGTATCCGTAGCGTAGCCAGCGAGGAAAAACAGTTTTGTAACGCGGGCAAAGTGACTACTTTTTTAATGCACGAGCATCGCGACATCAAAAAACTAATTCCGCAGGTGATCAAAAAACTGACCGATACGGTGTATATCACCATTGATGTAGACGGTTTTGACCCGTCGGTCATTCCGGCTACCGGTACACCGCAACCGGGCGGGTTTATGTGGTACGAAGCGTTGGATTTGTTTAGAGAAGTGATTAAACGCAAAAAAATCGTAGCGGTAGATGTGGTGGAAGCGTGCAAACGCAGTGCCGATACCATTACGGAGTTTAACGTATCTAAACTGATTTACCGGTTAATGGGATATTTGGCCTTAAAAGATAAGAAAAAATAAGTTGGGTTGAATATGCACAAAAATACCCCGGTATCCCCGGGGTATTTTTTGCAAGTATGCGCCAATGCGTAGTTAGATATCTCCGCTATAGCAACGCATGCTACTTTGATTGGAGTACGGTGTTTTCTTTTGGGTAATATCTTGGCATAACCAATCGCCTTTCCAGTTAGACGAAGCATACGCACAACATATGACGTGGTTTTTTGCATGATACCGCTGAAAACCGATACCTAATTGGTTCATATAGCAGGATGTTCGGGGAGATCCCCCCACTCCGTTGGCGTATGTAAATTCGCAATGCCACGTGGAAGTGCCAAACTGGGCGCCATTATTCAGTAAAGGAAGATCCAACGTCAATTCATCCGCCCGCATAGCATAAACACCGTTAGCCATGTAATAGGCCTGTTGGGCATCCACAATTTGTTTACTGACGGTGACCAGTTGGGTAAATTTGGACTTGTCCACGGCTCTTTGATATTGCGGCACGGCAATAGCGGCCAAAATGCCGATAATGAGAACAACTACTAACAATTCAATGAGGGTGAAAGCGGAGAGATTCCGCATCCGGTGCGGAATGACACTATTATTTTTATTTACGACGGGCAAGACCCCACTGGCAGAGGAGGTATGAACGAAGTAATTTCCTTTTTGGGGCAGTATCATAATAATTCCAAAAATAGAATCAATTTTTGCACTACGTTGTTATTATAATAAAATTTTCCGGTTGTGCGGGTATTTCCCGCCTGACAGATTTTTCTTACCGCGGGGTAGGGGCCATGGCTTGCTTGACGCTGGCGCCCATGGGGGAAGGCATCCCTTGTGCATTGACGCATACCAACGTAGTTTTCCCTTTGGTACACAAGCGGCCGTCTTGATTTTTAATTGTGTTTTCAAAAACAATTTTAATGTCGGACACTTCGGCAATTTGGGTGTCTATTGTAATTACATCCGCATACCGGACGGGATATTTATATTCCGTTTCTTGCCGGGCTACCACAAAATAAAGGCCACGTTTCATTAAATCGGGTACGGAATAACCACGCTCTTGCATATACAAGGTGCGGGCCTCCTCAAAAAATTTCAAATAGTTACCGTAATATACCACGCCGCCGCAATCGGTATCGTGGTAAAAGATAGTCTTTGTCAGCATAGGGAACTCCTGTTAGATAAGTGTTTCATAATCTGTTATAATAAATTATACTTTATCTAACCTGTTATTTGCCGAGAGGGAATTATGGACCAGCAAGAAATTATAGACCGTCTGCGTAATCCGGCCAAATACCGCAACCATCCGCCTCATGCACCGGGTACTCCGGCGGTTATCCCGCCGGAAGGGGTGCCTTTGCGTCCGGTGCGGAAAAGCAAAGCCGATAAAATATTGGGCGGCGTTGTGCTGGGCTTGTTGGGGCTGACCGTGTTATTTATTTGGTTATCGCAAAGGCAGACGGAAAAAATTGCCGACGATTTGGTTCCTATACAAGAATCACGGGATTTTGATCCCAAAGCGGGTGTCAAATATGTGCAAATCCAGGGGGGACAAGAACGCTTTGACGCCTATACCAATGTGGGGAGTATGTTGCCGATTCTTAACCGCTTTAATAAGGAGAATTTTACCCGGCAAAATTACGAGGTGATCGGTGCGGCACCGTGGGCCTTGATTACCAATATCAACTCCAATATAACCGACCCGGAAATTATCCGGCAGTTGTTATCCAACGAAGATATGATTCAATCCTTTTTACGCCGGCCGGGTATGGAGCGGTTATTGGCGGATCCCCAGCAACTGCGGGAATTGGCTAATCAAACCTATGATATTGATAATTTTTTCTCTAACGCAACGGTACAGGCGGTGTTGGCCGATCCGCAACTGGTGCGGATTGTGGCAAACAGCCGGTTTATGAGCCATTTGCTGGTCAGCCCGGGTGTTAAATACTACCGCGACCGTCCGCAAGAGGCGTTGGCCGTCATTCGCAGCAATGCCGTATTGAATGATTTGCGGTTCAATCCGGGTGTACAACAAGCCGTACGGGAAAACACATACTTAAAATCCATTGCCGGCGTATTG
Organism: Candidatus Avelusimicrobium intestinale; assembly: GCA_902765225.1. Lineage (GTDB taxonomy): Bacteria > Elusimicrobiota > Elusimicrobia > Elusimicrobiales > Elusimicrobiaceae > Avelusimicrobium > Avelusimicrobium intestinale. The sequence goes on along the minus strand of CACWYV010000001.1, from coordinate 63,872 downwards.
CTATCGGGTACTGCACCGGCTGTACCCGCCACGGCCCCGGCTCCGTCCTCGCGGAAGACCGGCCGTGCGGGTAAAAAATAAATTTGTGCAACCGGCGGTACATTTGCTATAATATATCCGTTGGCAGGAGAGGATTTCTGCGGGCGTGGTTCAATGGTAGAACGCGACCTTGCCAAGGTTGAGACGAGAGTTCGATTCTCTTCGCCCGCTCCATTTAAACCCCTGGAATAAGCCGGGGGTTTTTTATGTGTGTTGGGAAACTGCTAAGGGGCCTTTTACCGCCTATCTGCAAATAGGTCTTTAGACCTATTTTTACCTAGGTCCAAAAACCTCTAAACGTAGGTCTTAAGACCCTCGTAAAATCACTCAAAAGAACATAAGATATAGGTAAGCAGGCGGGGGACATATGAAAAAGATATTTTTTACTTTATTTATTTTAGCCGGGTTTGTATCGGCACAGGCAGAGACGATTGCGGAAGATATGCCGCAAAAAGCCAAAGAAGAAGCCTTCTTAAAAATTGTGCAGGAAGGCCGCACGTTGGATATTGCTTTTTTGAAAGATGAGAGTTTGTTAAAAGCAACGGACCGGTTTGGTAACAATGTGTTCCACTATGTGCAAGATGTATATACGTTGCAAACCTTGTCCGCGCGCGTGCGGGAAAAAGACCGGGCGCTGTTGTTTGAACTTCTTAATAGCCGTAACCAAATGGGGGAAACTCCGTTTATGCGTTACGTCAATTACAGCGTGGTGCATCCGGAGCAATTTGATGCCAATGTGTTTTTTAAATTGTATGAGGGAACCCAGTTGGATGTGGCCGTGCGCGAAGCGTACGCAGCCATGGAAGCCGGCGGTGCCATGAAATTTGTACTTCCCGTAAAAATGGCCCTCGTGCGTGAATTGAGCTTTGCCGGCGGACGCAGCATTGTGCAGGCGGCGTTGGCCAACGAGAAAGTTCCCGGTATGCATCAAGTTATTGACTATTTCAAGATATATACCCCGTACTTGTTCAAATAAAACCTCCTACCCGGAAACACAAAGGCCCCGGTTACGCCGGGGCCTTTTGCTATGAGGGAATTTTTACCGTAAAAACTTAATGGAATTAGGTAAGATGACGTCTTCCATTACATCCAGCGCGTAGGAATCGGTCATTCCGGCCACAAAGTCGGCAATGATGTCATCCAGTTTTGTTTCGTCTTGCCCGTAGACTTTGCGCATAGAATACATATAATTGGCAAAATTATGGGCCGTTTGTTTGCCTTCTTTTTCGTAAGATTCGTACTGAAAGCCGTACCGCTCAAAAATCCGGTGGAAGTAATCAAACAAATCGCGGATACATTTGGTAATGGTTTCTTTGCGTTGGCGCATTTGTTCGTTGTCGTAAATGCGTTCGTGGTTGAAACGGCGCAGTTGGGAGAGTAGTTCAAATTTTTCGTCGGAAAATCCAATATAATCCCGTCCTTGGGAATGACCAATGAGGTCCAACGTGAGGGTATTGATAATTTCTCCGTTGCGCTCTCCCAGTTCCCGGCGCACGTTTTGCGGAATATCGTCCGCGGTGATGATATCTGCCTTGATGGCATCTTCAATATCGCGGCCCAAATAAGCAATTTTATCGGCCAAACGTACGATACATCCTTCGTAGGTAGAGGGCATTTGATTGCGCCCGGAAATGCTTTCCAAATCGTTGGGCGTAGTGGTGGGGCGGAGTTGGTTGTTGGCGTAATCTTCCCCGCAATGACAAATAATCCCGTCTTTCACGGCAAAAGTTAAATTCAGCCCTTCGCCGTAATTAGCCAAATGTTCTACCACGCGGTACCCGTTGGACTCGTGCGAAAAGCGTTTGCCTTTGGGGGCCAAGCATACGTTGATGGCCCGTTCTCCTTCATGCCCGAAAGGAGCATGGCCGATATCGTGGCCGAGCCCGATGGCATAAGCTAAATCTTCGCTTAAATTCCACCGGCCGCTTTTGTTGAGACCCCGGCAAATAGTGGCTGCAATCGTAGCCACGTGTAACACGTGTTCAATGCGGGTGCAAATGTGGTCGTTGTCCGGGGCAAAGAAAACCTGCGTTTTGTGTTTCAACCGCCGGAACGGTAACGAGTGAATAATTTTGGTTTGGTCGCGGAAGTATTCATCCCGCAAATCCGGGACGTGCGGATGGGTACGGCGCAAATAGATTTCATCGGAAAACGGGTTTTTAATCATAAAATTATGATACCATAATATAAGACGAGGTGTCAGGAGAGATACATGATGAAAGCTGTTTATGCCGGTAGTTTTGACCCGGTAACGAATGGACATTTGGATATTATTCTACGGGCCGCCCGGTTGTTTGGCGGTCTGACGGTGTTGGTTATGAAAAACGCCGGAAAAACACCGCTCTTTACGATACAGGAACGGGTGGCGTTACTCCAACAGGTTACCGCCGATATTCCCGGGGTGGAAGTGACCTGCGCCGATGGTTTACTGGCTGATTATGCCCGGGCTCATCAGGTGAAAATATTGGTGCGGGGAGTACGCGGGCAAGCTGATTTGGAACCGGAATTAGAGGCTGCTTATTTTAATAAAAAATTTTTCCCGGAAGCGGAAACAGTGTTTTTGCCGGCCTGTGCCGAGTTACAACACATCAGTTCTTCTGCCGTGAAGGAAGCTGTGTGCGCCGGGGCAGATGTATCCGCTTTTGTTCCGCCGCAGGTAGTGCAAGCCCTGCGGGCAAAGCCTGCATAACGGGTGGGGCGGATTAATCTAGTTTTTGTATAAAAGTTGGATTTCGGGCCAAGCGTATGGCAGAGGCGAAATGATATAATATAACTGACGTAGTAGGGGGAAATATATGTGGGATTATACCGATAAAGTAATGGACCATTTTAAAAATCCGCGTAATGTGGGGGCTATCCCCAATGCGGACGGCACCGGACAGGTGGGCAGTTTGGTGTGTGGGGATGCGTTGCGTTTAACCATCAAAGTAAATAAAGAAACAGAAGTAATTGAAGATGCTAAATTTGAAACGTTCGGTTGTGCCAGTGCGATTGCGTCTTCCTCTATGCTGACCGAAATGGCCAAAGGGAAAACTTTGGACGAAGCCGCTCAAATTACCAACCAGGACATTGCCGACCAATTGGGCAGTTTGCCGGCGGAAAAAATGCATTGTTCGGTCATGGGGATGGAAGCATTGGAAGCGGCTATTAAAAGTTACCGCCAGGGCGGCAAACCGGTTGTGTTTGAACAACAGGAAGAAAAAATAGTCTGCCGCTGTTTCAATGTGTCCGAGGAAGCCATCATTAAAGCAATCCGACTCAATCATCTAACCACGCTGGAAGATGTGACTCACTTTACCAAGGCGGGCGGTGCCTGCGGACGGTGTAAAGGGAATATCCAACAGATTTTAGATAAAGTCAACGGAGCCAAAGAAACGGCAGCTCCCACTCAAAAACCGTTTAACGAATTGACAATTGTAGAAAAGATCAAAGCGGTAGAAAAGGTATTAGAGGATGAGATCCGTCCCAAACTCAACAGGGATGGCGGCTCGGCCGAGTTGGTAGATTTAGCGGGCAGCACGGTTAAAATCCGGTTGATAGGCATGTGCAGCGGGTGTATGAATGCTCAGGCCACTTTAAAAAACTTTATTGAAAAAACACTCCAAGAAAACTTGGATAAGTCTATTACGGTAGAGCAGGCGTAATATGAAAGAAATTTATTTGGACAATAACGCCACAACCCGTTGCTATCCGCAAGTAGTAGAGGCCATGTTGCCTTATTTTAGCGAGAGATACGGCAACGCTTCCAGTATGCACACATTTGGCGGGCAGAACCGCCGGGCAATAGAGGCAGCCCGTGCACAGGTGGCCGCTTTATTGCACGCTGCTTACCCGGATGAAATTATTTTTACTTCGTGCGCCACGGAAAGTAACGACTCAGTGTTATTTTCGGCGGCGGAAGCCTTCCCGGAGAAAAAACACCTCATCACTTCGGCCGTGGAGCATCCTGCCGTGTTGGAGCCGTGCCGGGTGTTGGAAAGCCGCGGTTGGCGGGTGGATTTTATCCGCGTAGATAAAAACGGTCAGCTGGATTTGAAAGAGTTAAAAAACGTCATAGACGATAATACCTCGCTCGTTTCCATTATGTGGGCTAACAATGAAACGGGGACTGTTTTCCCTGTGCAAGAGGTCGCTAAAATTGCGCATGCGCACGGGGCGCTTTTCCATACCGATGCAGTACAAGCGGTGGGGAAAATTCCCGTAGATGTACAAAAAATAGGAGCGGATTTTCTGTCTATCAGTGCGCATAAATTTCACGGACCTAAAGGCATCGGGGCGTTGTATGCCCGCCGCGGCGCGCGTTTTGTGCCGTATTTGGTAGGCGGCCACCAGGAAAAACGCCGCCGGGCCGGAACGGAAAATGTGCCGTATATTGTCGGGATCGGCAAAGCCGCGCAGTTGGCCCAAAAACGTTTGACTGACGGAAGTATGCAGAAAGTTGCCGCACTTCGTGATAAATTAGAACAAGGTATTGTGTCCCGGATTCCCGATGTAAAAATCAACGGAGATATACACAACCGCGTGCCAAATACCACCAACATCAGTTTTGGATATATTGAAGGGGAATCTATTTTGATGTATCTTAACGATTTTAACATTTGTGCTTCTTCCGGCTCGGCGTGTACGTCAGGCTCGTTGGAACCGTCCCACGTGCTGCGGGCGATGTTGGTGCCGTTTGAATTCGCACACGGTTCCGTGCGCTTTTCGTTGTCGGATGAAAACACGGAAGCGGATATAGATTTGGTGTTAAAAGAACTGCCGCCGATTGTGGAACGGTTGCGCAAGATATCTCCGTTCTCCCGGCAAAATGCATAGTGCATGATACCGTGCGAAAGCGTGTAGTATGATATGAAATCTCCGGAGTGTGTATGAAAAAATTAAGCGTCTTATTTCTTGTGTTTGCCCTTTCGGTCGTTGTCCAAGCGAAAGATACCGTGATTTATCACACCAGTGATACACACGGTTTTTATTATGCCCAAAAAGACCCGGCCACCGGCCAGTTGCGTGGGGGCTTTGCCGCGTTGGCGGCCGTGCTGAAAAAGGGACCGAAAAATTATTTGCTGTTAGACAGCGGCGATTTGGCCAACGGTACCGTGGAAGCGAAAAATTCCAAGGGATTAAAAAGTGTGGAGTTATTTAATGCTATGCATTATGATGCCGTTACAATTGGGAACCACGCGTTTGATTTTAAAGATCCCGGTGTGGCCCCGATGTTGGAAAAAGCCCAATTTGCCGTATTGGCGGCAAACTTCTATTTGGCGGACAGTTTGAAACGTCCGGATCGGGTGGAACCGTACAAGATTTTTGTGCGTAACGGGGTAAAAATTGCCATTATTGGATTGGCCAACCGGAATCCAACCCAAGCCACGCAAAAGTATACATTTACCCCCCAATTGCGCGAATTGGAAAATATACTGCCGGAAGTGGAAAAACAAAACCCCAATGTGGTAGTTGCTTTGGTGCACGATTCCGTTGCGGATGATAAACACGGTATGCAAGGGGCTTATGTGGCTGATATCGCACGCCAATTCCCGGGCCGGGTGCATATTGTTCTGGGGGGGCACGCGCATAAAATTATTCAAAATAAGACAATCAACGGCACATTGTTTGTAGAAAGCGGGTGTTATACTAAAAATGTTAGCAAGATTACGGTAACCACTGATGATAAAACAGGCCGGTTTGTACGGGCAGAGTCGGAGTTAGTACCGTTATGGATTTCCAAAACCGGGCAGGATGCCGCGATATTAAAAATTGCGGAGTCTTTGCGGGAACCGGGAGTGGATGAAGTCTTGGGTGAAACGACGGCTGTTTTGCCAAAACATTCGGGCAATCCGCAATTTTTAGATAATGCCCTGGATAATTGGGTGGCCGAAATCGGCAAAGCGTACACGGGAGTAGATGTATTTATTACCAACACGGGCGGTACGCGTGTGGATATGCCCAAAGGTCCTATTACTAAGCGTGATATCATTGATATTCACCCGTTTGAAAATACGATTACCGCTATGGCGGTGAATGGGCGTATGCTCAAACGCATTGTTAAAAGCGGGCTTTCTCAAAACCGTACGCGCTTTGCTTTTGCGGGGTTAACCGTTACTTTTGAGGTGAATAAAAGAGGGAAGGTTAAAAACGTACAGATTTTAGTAAACGGTCAACCGTTACAAAACCGCAAACAGTATACGATTGCTACCAATTCGTTTATTGCCGAAGGTCGCAGCGAAGGGTTTGTGTTTAAATCCATTCCGGCCGAACAGAAAAAACAAGTGGGCACGCAAACTGTGCGCGGACTTATTGAAAATGCTTTGCGGGCCGGCCCGGTATCGCCTGTTCCGTCCGGTCGTGTGCAGGTGGTAAAATAAACATATGAAAAGAAGCCGTATGGGAATATTTCTGCTGGGGTGTTTCCTTTTGGGAGCGTGTGCCAAAGAGGAACAGATCTTGGTGGATATTTTTTATACGGCAGATGTGCAAGGTTTTTACTACAGCCGTCCTGAACCCCGTTTTGAAAACCGGACAGCCGGGGGGTATGGCATCTTGCAGTCTTTTTTGGCACGGCAGGAAAATCCTTACTTGCTTTTTGACGGAGGAAATTGGTACGGCTCCGCCCCCGAGGCCAATTTGACGCAAGGGGCGTATGTGGCTGATTTTATGAAGGTTCTCCCTTATACGGCAGCCAGCGTCAGCGGACCTGATTTTGCGTACGGTTGGCCGGTGTTACGTGGGTTATTGCGGGAATTAAAATATCCGTTTATTGTTTCTAACCTACGGTTGGATAACCAAATTCCGTGGCCTTTGCATGATTACCAGATTTTTACCCGTAACGGGATTAAAATCGGAGTGTTCGGGTTAGTCGGGCCGGAAATCTTCCAAAAACAGAAAACCCGGTTGGCGGGGCTATCGGTAGAGGATCCTATCCAAACGGCCACAGATATGGTGGCTCTGTTACAAAACAAAGGAGTAGATGTCATCATTCTGCTCAATGCTTTGGGGGAAGACACCTCCAATACACCCGCCGAGGCCTTGCTGGCCGGAGAAGTAGGCGGGATACACCTCATTTTGAGTGCCAATAAAGACCGTGAAATGGCAGAAACCGATACAATCAATAACACGTTTATTGTTTATCCCGGTGCCAAACTGGATAGTCTTTCCCATATTCGTTTGGAATTTGACAAAGCCAAACAAATCAAAAATATTACGTTTGAAGATGTACCGCTTTTGCAAGATCAATGGGCGGAAGACGAAGTTTTGGCCCGGCGTGCCGCCCACTTACGCCAGGAAACCCAGCGCAAACTCAACGCCCGCGTGACCCGCACGGAATCCGGGGTGTCTACCGCTTTAAATCAAGAATCTGTTTTAGGGGATTTGCTGGCCGATTGTTTGTATAAGTGGTCCCGGTTAGACGGAGCTGTTCTCAATTCCGATTCCATCCGCAGTTCCTTGCCTAAAGGTGTGGTAACGGAGTATGACCTGTACCAAATGTACCCCTATGGGGATAATATTACTTTTTTGACTATGCGGGGCAGTGCATTTTTAAAAGCATTGGAGGCCTCGTTGGAAGCCAAAGACAATTTCCCGCAAATTGCCGGGTTTGACGTAACGTATAATCCGCAAGCCCCGGCCGGACACAAAATCAAGCAAATTCATTTCCTCAAAAAGAATAAAATGTTCCATCCGCAGGATACGTACCGTATTGCCGTTACCGATCACGTGCTGGCCGGTGGGTTCGGACACGATTATTTTGTAGATTCGCTGGAATTTAAAAATACATTTGTAAATGCCCGCCAAATTATGCGTGCTTGCCTGATTCGCCAGAAACACGTAGCCCTTCCGCGCCCGGGTCGTTGGACGGTTGCCCATGACGCAGATTAGGCCGCTTCGTATAGGGTCCGTGTCGCTGGCTAACAATTTAGTGTTAGCCCCCATGGCCGGCATCACCGATTCTCCTTTTCGTATCCTTTGTTTGCAAGGTGGCGCAGGTTTGGTGTGCGCGGAAATGGTTTCCGCTCATGCCCTTCACTTTGGCAACGAAAAAAGCGGACGTATGTTGCAAATCAGTCCCAAAGAGCATCCTGTTTCCATGCAAATTTTCGGCTCGGACGAGCAAACTATTTCACAAGCGGCCCGTCAAGCGCAAGCTGCCGGAGCAGATATAGTAGATTTGAATGCCGGGTGCCCCGTTAAAAAAATTAACAAGGCCGGTGCTGGATGTGTGTTAATGAAAGATGAAGCGAAACTGGCGCGGTTATTAACGGCGGCAGTGAAAAGCGTGGCTATTCCCGTTACACTCAAAACCCGCGTGGCGTTGACACACGCGGAGAGGTTGGGGGCACGTTTAGCCAAATTGGCCGAAGATTGCGGGGCCGCGGCTGTCACTTTGCACGCCCGCGCCGCGGTAGATGTACACAACGGTCCGCCTAATATAGACGCGTTGGCCGAGGCTTGCGCGGCCGTAAAAATTCCGGTCATCGGGAACGGGGGTGTGAAAGATGCCGCTATGGCGGCGGCGTTTTTGCAAGCCGGATGCGCGGGGGTAATGATCGGGCGCGGGGCGGTGGGAAATCCCTTTATCTTTCAAGATATCACCGACGAGATGGCGGGGCGTGTTCCGCAGGGGCTTACTCCGGGCAAACGGTTGGAAATTTATCTTAAACTCATTGAAGAAAATGTAGTTTATTATGGGGAACGTATCGGTTTAAACCGTAGCCGTAAAACAGCCGGGTACTGGATTAGCGGATTTGACTATGCATCCAGCGTGCGGAGTCAGTTGGTGCGGTTGGATAATTTGGCAGCCGTACGTACGTTATTTGAGCAAACGCGGCAGATGCTGTCGCAAAAGTAATCAAGGTTGTTATTTGGTATAATAACTATATATGAGCCCCGTGCTGCACTTGGACGAGGTGGACTCCACCAATACCTATTTAAAAACCCGGCATAGCACGCTGCCTCACGCAACGGTGGTGTATGCGGATCGTCAAACGGCCGGACGTGGGCGGTATAACCGTCGGTGGGTGTCGCAAGAAGGGGGGCTCTATTTTTCCGTTCTTTTAAAACCGCTGCAAAATTCACATTTGTCCAATCTCACGCAATTGATGGCTTTGAGTATTTGCTACTTGCTGGAAAAACGGAAACTTTGTCCCACGCTTAAATGGCCCAACGACGTTCACGTCCAAGGTCGCAAAATTAGCGGGATTTTGAGTGAGGCCGTTTTCGCCGGAAATGAGTTGCAAGCCGTCATTGTGGGGGTAGGGATTAACATTTGCCAAAAGGAGTTAGATTACGTGGGACAGCCGGCCACTTCGCTGTTGGCGTGTGGGGTGCGGGCCGATCCACGGGAAGTGCTGGAGGAAGTGTTACATTTTTTCTGGCAGGGATATCCGGATCTGTGTGAAAAAGGTTTTTCGGCCATCCGGGAACCGTATACACAGCGTTTTGCAGCGTTAGGAAAAGAGGTTTCCGTTACAAACGGGACCCAAACGATGGTCGGTCGGGCGGAAGGGCTCTCCCCACAAGGCACCCTTTTGTTACGTACCGCTCAGGGTATCCAAGAAATTTGTATAGGAGATGTACAACTATGAGTGAAGGAAATTTGTTTTTGCAATCGCTCAACATCACAGCTATAGGAATGTTGATTGTGTTGTCTTTCTTAATCTTGCTGATTGGGATGATGAAAGTATTGGGGATTCTGGTCGCTTGGATGGACAAAAAATTTCCTGCGACCGTAACCGCAGCGGCCCAAGCCGACGGTACATTATTAGCCGTTGCTATTGCAGCAGCCAAAAGATTTCAAGGTAAATAATTACGAGGACTTTTTATGAAAAAAATTAACTTTATGCTTACTGCGTTTCGGGACGGATTTCAATCCGTTTACGGAGCGCGTGTACTGACCAAAGACTTTATGCCCGCGGTACAAGCCGCCCGCCACGCCGGAATTACCCACATGGAATTTGGCGGCGGTGCGCGCTTTCAAGCGTTGTTTTTCTACTGCAACGAAAACGCTTTTGATATGATGGATACATTCCGCCAAACAGCCGGCCCGGATGCCAATTTACAAACGTTGGCGCGCGGTGTAAACGTAGTGGGATTGGATAGCCAATCTTCTGATGTTATCAAAGCGCACGCCGAATTGTTTAAAAAACACGGCACTACTACCATCCGCAACTTTGATGCGCTTAATGATGTCAATAATCTCATTTACTCCGGTCAATGCATTCACGATGCCGGCCTTAAACACGAAATCTGCGTGACAATGATGTCGCTCGCTCCGGGATGGGATACGACGGGCAAAATTCACACAGCGGCTTTTTACGAAAAAGTACTGAAAGATATTTTAAAATCCGGTGTTCCGTTTGACTCTGTCTGCTTTAAAGATGCGTCCGGTACTTCCACGCCTAAAACGGTAGGTGAAACAATTGCGATGGCTCGCCGTGTTTTACCGCAAGGGACCAAAATTGTTTTCCACACGCACGAAACGGCCGGTAATTCTATTGCTTGCTGTTTAGAAGCCATTAAAGCGGGCGTGGATTCGTTGGATTTGTCCATGCGGCCCGTTTCCGGCGGTACGTGCCAACCGGATATTTTGACGATGTGGCATGCTTTGCGCGGAACGGAATATACATTGGATATTGACCCGAAAAAAATCCAAGAAGCGGAAAATGTGTTCCAAGAATGTATGGCTAAATATTTCTTACCGCCCGAAGCAACCAAGGTAAACCCAATTATTCCGTTTTCTCCGTTGCCCGGCGGTGCCCTAACGGCCAACACGCAAATGATGCGCGACAACGGAACCTTTGATAAATTCCCGGAAGTAGTCAAAGCCATGGGTGAATGTGTGAAACTCGGCGGGTTTGGCACGTCCGTTACGCCTGTTTCGCAATTTTATTTCCAACAGGCCTATGCCAATGTGATGTTTGGCCCGTGGAAAAAAATTACCGAGGGATACGGCAAAATGGTGCTTGGGTATTTTGGCAAAACGCCCGTTAAGGCCGACCCGGAAATTGTTAAAATTGCCAGCGAACAATTGAAACGTGAACCCACCACTAAAACGCCGTTGGAAATCAACGATGCTGACCCGAAGAAAGGGTTAAAAGTGGCTGAAGCGAAATTAAAAGAAGCGGGGTTGCCGGTGACGGATGAAAATAAATTTATTGTAGCCACCTGCGCCGATAAAGGGCTTATGTACTTAAAAGGCGAGGCCAAAGTAAACGGCATCCGTTGGGCGGCGGACGTGAAACCGGTTGCTAAACAGGAAGGCCCCATCAGCGTAACGGTAGAAGGCAAAACGTACACCGTCTCGTTTGAGAGTGACACAACGGCTGTTGTCAACGGTAAACGCTATAGCGTAGGTACGGGTGCGGCTGCCCCTGCTGCCGCTAAGCCGGCTGCCGGCGGTGCGGGAGTTACGGTCAACGCTCCGGTGCCGGGGGCAGTGCTTCGTTTCTCGGCCAAAGAGGGAGACCACGTCAACGAAGGCCAAGAAATTTTGGTCATGGAAGCTATGAAAATGGAAACCCCGGTCGCTGCTACGGCTGCGGGGACGGTACATTTTCTCGTCAAGCAAGGGGACCAGATACAAACGGGTCACGCCTTGGCGGAGATTAAATAGGAGCGGTTATGGATTTTGCGCAAGCATTTACTCAAATTTGGAATACAACCGGTGTCCATATGATTGCCTGGCAACAGTTGGTCATGATTGCGGTGTGTTGTTTCCTGTTGTGGTTGGGTATCAAAAAGCAATTTGAACCGCTCCTTTTGGTGCCAATCGCTTTTGGCGGACTATTGGCAAATATCCCTATGCCGGTGGGCGAAGAAATTGCCGGACCCAACGGGTTTTTGGGCATTGTGTTCAACGCCGGGATCAATACGGGGCTGTTCCCGTTATTTATTTTTATGGCGGTCGGAGCGATGACGGATTTCGGCCCGTTGATTGCCAACCCGAAGATGGCCCTTTTGGGCGGTGCGGCCCAATTCGGCATTTTCGCTACGCTCATGGGAGCGATTGGCTTATCCTATATTTATGTGGGAGACAACCAACTTTTCGCCTTTGGCTTAAAAGAGGCGGCTTCTATTGGTATTATCGGCGGAGCAGACGGCCCGACATCTATTTATTTAACCTCGCGCTTAGCACCCGATTTGTTGGGAGCCATTGCGGTGGCGGCCTATTCCTACATGGCACTGGTACCGATCATCCAGCCGCCTATTATGAAACTGCTGACCACAGAGGAAGAACGCAAGATCCGCATGACGCAATTGCGCCCTGTTTCCAAACGCGAAAAAATCTTGTTCCCGATTGTTATCTTGCTTTTGTGCGCGCTGTTGTTGCCTTCGGCGGCACCGCTTATCGGAGCGTTGACGTTTGGTAATTTGGTCAAGGAATCCGGCGTGGCCGAACGGTTGAGCAAAACTTTGCAAAATGAATTTTGCAACATTGTAACCATTTTGCTCGGACTTTCAGTCGGTTCCAAATTGCAGGCCGATCACTTTTTAGTGACGGAAACGCTGGGAATTTTGGTGCTCGGCATTATTGCGTTCTCTATCGCCACGGCTTCCGGGGTGTTATTGGCTAAATTGATGAACGTATTTAGTAAAACAAAAATCAATCCGCTTATCGGTTCGGCCGGTGTTTCTGCCGTACCGATGGCCGCGCGTGTATCCAATAAAGTAGGATTGGAATACGATAAGCAAAATTATCTCTTAATGCATGCGATGGGGCCTAACGTGGCGGGTGTTATCGGCAGTGCGGTGGCGGCCGGGGTACTGCTGGCCTTGTTGAAATAACGAATCTGTAAATCGCAAACTAAAAACGCTCCGGGCAACAAATACCCGGAGCGTTTTTTAAATTGCTTTTATCTGGCAGATACTTTCTTTTGAATAAGAGTTAAACTGATTAAAATGAGTCCCAAACCGACCAGTTCCAACGTATGGGGAAAACGCCCGCGGAAGAGTAAATCGGTTGCCATAGCCACTACGGGAACAAAATAAGTAACGGAGGCCATACGGGTGGCTCCCCAGTTCTTTAGTAAAATGACCATCAGCAAAAAGGCCACCGCCGAAGAAAAGACACCGGCTATTCCGATAGACACCAGTACTTTGCCGGTAAATGCACTAATGGGAGGAAACGGTTCTGATACAGCGGAAATCAAAAACAATACGATGGCTGAAAAAAGATATTGGTGAAAAACGTTGGCTTCCGCCGCCAACGCGTGACTATCCACCATAATTTTTTTTGTCAGCACGTTTCCCAATCCGTACGACCAGGCCATGACCAACAAAGCCAAGCATCCGTACAACGTTTTGGAAGAAGCCTGTAAGTGCGTATTGGAAAGCGTGGGGCTCATAATGACCAGTAATCCTGCAAGCCCGACGGTAACGCCGGCGGCACGCCGCCACGTAAACCGATCCTCTCCTTTTAACAGGACGGCCCCTGCCAGAAAACTCCAAATCGGTACCGTGCCGTTAAAGATGCCGCCGATGGTGGGGGCTACAAATTGTTGTCCCCAAGACACCGCCGCAAACGGCAGTAGAATAAGCAAAAATCCAATGACCCACGGACGCCACAATTGCGAGGAAGGACAGTGCAGCTTTTTACGTTGTATCCCGTAAAATACGACAAAGAATAATAGACCGGCCAGCACTCTAAAAAAAGTACTCCACCACGGAGGCAAGGCCTCCACCATATTCTTGGAAGCTAAAAATGCAGTTCCCCAACACAATGCTAAACAGACGGCTACAAAGTAATTCATGCAATACCCCTTTTTCTCATTATAGTAAATTTCATCTTTCAATTTTTCCCCGCAGGCCGGTGTGAAATCGTATAATATAAGTAATGAAAAAGATATTATTTGTTTTGTTGGTAGGTGTAATAACGGCGTTGTGCTTATGGTGGGTAAAAAGTTCTACGCCTGTACGGCGGTGGTCAAAAGACCGGGTCGTAGTGTCCGGTTATGTGCCGTATACGTTGGTGCGGCAAATCGGTGGGGCCAATCTGCCCATAGAAATGCTTTTACCGCCGGGTACGGAACCACATTCCTTTGAACCGGCTCCCGGTACCTTGGTGGCTATGCAGCAAACTCCGGCATTTATTTACGTATCGGACCGGTTGGAGCCATGGGCTAAATCCGTTGCTGCCGCCGCCGGAGCCAATACACGCGTGTTGGAATTGGCAAGCGGTATTGACGGCGAGCAGGACCCACATATTTGGATGGATTTTGATACAGTGCGTGTGTTGGCCCGCCGCGTGGAAGAACTGTTGGCAAAAATCAACCCGCAGCAAGCCGCTACCTACCGGGCTAATTTAGAGCAGTTTGAACGGGAAATTGCCACCCTGGATAAAGATTTTGCTACCGGGTTAGCCAATTGCGACAACCGCGAGGTTGTACACGTAGGACACTTGGCTTTTGGACGGCTCGCCAAACGGTATGGGTTGAAGTTGATGGCTTTATCGGGCGCGTCGCATGAAGGAGAACACTCGGCGCGTAAACTGGCGGATTTAGTGCAGCATATCCGCCGTCAAAAAATGCGGGCTTTGTTTACCGAAGATGCCGTTTCCCCGCGTTTGGCCGAAACCGTGGCAGCGGAAACCGGTGTGGATATTTTGTCGCTTTATCCCATTGAGCACGTTACCAAAAACGACTTTAACCGAGAAGTTTCTTACGCCGAATTGATGCGCCGTAATTTGGAAAGTTTGCAACGGGGGCTTTCATGCCGGAAGTAATCCGCGCGCAAGACTTACGGTTTGCTTACACGCGCGCGGCCGTGCTGGAACATATTTCTTTTACGGTTTCTGCCGGAGATTATATCGGACTTATTGGCCCTAACGGGGGCGGGAAGACTACCTTGCTCAAGGTGCTGTTGGGACTAGAAAAAGGAACCGGGTGGGTAGAACTTTTCGGTACGCCGCTAGCCCAATTTACCGATTGGCGCAAGATCGGTTACCTGGCGCAAAAAAGTCCCGTAACGCAAAGTCGGTTTCCTATATCCGCGCAAGAAGTAGTCTTGATGGGCTTGCCGGGCCACGGGGTACATGTGTCGCGCGCGGAATTAAAAGAAGTCTATGCGGCCATGCAAAAAACACGTACACGCTCGTTGGCCGACCGATTATTTAACGATTTGTCTATTGGTCAGCAACAACGGGTTTTGTTAGCCCGTTCCCTTGTAAACCGGCCCGAACTGCTTATTTTGGATGAACCCTCCACGGCGCTGGATGCCCAGTCGCGTGAAATGTTTTTTGATTTGCTGGGTGAACTGAACACGAAATACCACACGACTATTTTACTAATCACACATGACACCGGCGAAGTGGGAAAGTATATTTCCAAGTTTATGTATGTGGATAAAACCTTGGTGTTTTATGGAACTAAACAGGAATTTTGCCACTCGGCCGAGGTTGCCCAAAAATTAGGTCCGTTTGCCCAACATACCATTGATCATTTGCACAATGTACACGGGCATTGTCCGCTGGGGGCCGATTGTCAGGAGTGCCGCCATGGTTGAGTTTTTGAGTTACGGGTTTGTGCAGCGCGGTTTGGTGGCTGGCAGTTTGGTGGCGGCATCCTGCGCGTTATTGGGCGTGTTTTTGGTGTTGAAGCGTTTGTCGCTGATTGGTGACGGTATGAGCCACGTGTGTTTGACCGGTGTTGCGGTAGCGTTACTTACGTCTACCAGTCCGGTGTATATGTCTATCCCGGTTGTTGCGGTGGCGTCGCTGGGGATTATGAAACTCACGCAGAAATTCAGAATTTACGGAGATGCGGCTATCGGTATTGTCAGCGCTGCGGGGTTATCGGTTGGGTTGTTGCTCACGGCTTGCGCCGGCGGATTTAATACAGATTTACTGGGCTATTTGTTTGGAAGTATTTTAACGGTTACGTCGGGAGAAACCGTATTGTGCGGGGTATTGTTAGCCGTGGTTGGCGGGGGGATCCTTGGTTTCTACCGTTTGCTTGTTACCACGTGTTTTGATGAAGCTTTTGCCCACACACGCGGAATTCCCACCCAACTAGTCAACACGGCCCTTGTATTAATAACTTCCGTAGCCGTAGTTTTATCATTTAAAGTAGTGGGTATCTTTTTAATTTCTGCACTGCTGATTATTCCCCCTGTCGGTGCGTTGTTGGTGTCGCGCACCTTTAAACAGGTGTTGTGGTTGGCTGCCGGTTTTGGCGTGGCCAGTGTGTGGGCGGGTGTGTATGCTTCGTTTGTACTGAATATCCCGTCGGGGGCATCCATTATTTTTGTCAATCTTTTGATTCTGTTCGGTTGCTACGTGTGGAGTAAAGGGGTGCGCCGTGGTTAAAAAAAATCCTTCGGTGGAACGGTTACTAAAAGAACTGAAAAAATTATATCCCAAACATATCATCCCTTTGCATCACCACAACGCTTGGGAATTGTTGTGCGCGGTGATTTTATCGGCCCAGTGTACCGATGCCCGGGTGAACACCATTACCCCGCATTTGTTTAAAAAATATCCTACCGTGTATGATTTGGCCCACGCAGATATAAAAGATGTAGAAAAAATTATCCATTCGGCAGGGTTCTATCACAGCAAAGCCCTTTCGCTTATTGAAATGTCCAAACGGATTTGCGAGGTCTACGGGGGCGAAGTGCCGCAAACGATGGAAGATCTGCTTACTTTGCGCGGGGTAGCGCGCAAAACGGCCAATGTAATGCTGGGCGACTATTTTAAAAAACCGGCAGGAATTGTGGTGGATACGCACGTAAAACGGTTGTCATTCCGGTTGGGATTAACCCGACAAACCGACCCGGTCAAAGTGGAAAAAGACTTGACGGCCCTCATTCCGTATGCGTATTGGGGATGGGTGGCGATCGCGCTTATTTTACACGGGCGCAGCGTGTGTTCGGCCCGCAAGCCGTTGTGTGAAAAATGTACATTGGCCCCCTTCTGTGCCCGAAAAGGAATTTACACATGAAAAAATATTTATTTCTTTTGATTTTGGGTGGGCCTCTTTCGTTGTCGGCTGCCGAGTCGGTATATCATGCGGGCGAACAAACTGCAATAAACAGTAGCCCCCGCTGGGAAATTTCCTTGGGGTGGGTGCACGCGCGTACGGGTGCTCACGACCCAACGGAAGAAGAGGTGTTTTCCCACCTAACCGGGTTGGCCGTGCGGGGGTTATACGCGTTGCAGCCGCAGTTATGGGTAGGGGCGGAAGGAGTGTTCTTTGAACAGCAACGGCCTGTTCCGGCCAATACCTACCGGTCCCGGCGCTACGGCGTACGGGCCAACTATATATTGACTCCCGATACAACCCCGACTGTTTATGTGACAGCCGGTGCAGGGGAAACGGCGCACCGTCTTTCGTATAGCGGTTTGGTCACGCACCGCAAGCAAATAGGATATGGTAGTGTGGGCGCCGGGATAGAAGTCTCCTTGGAGAAAAGATATTTCTTGGGAGCGGAAGTAAACGCGCTATATCACACCTCTCAAAAGATAGATGCGTTTACACGCTTAAATCATCGCTGGGAAACGACGGCTTCGTTGCGCGGCGGTTTGCGCTTTTAACGTTTTTTAGGTGACTTTTTGCCTTGTGGGTGTGTTCGTTTGGTTTTCGGACGGGCCGTTTGAGAAGAAGACGTTTTCTTTCCCCAACGCCGTTGTGGCTTTTGGAAAAGCCGCTGCGGGTAATCGGACGGTGACGGAGTAATGCCGTAAAATTTCAAAATTCCTTCATACAGAGCATCCACAAAGTGGCGTCTGCCTTCCAGCGTTTGGGCCATTTCTTCCTGTTCGGGAACAATCAAAAACGCATTTTCTACCAAGATACTGGGCAGTTGCGAAATACGCGGAATAAATAACACATCATTTTCAATCAGTCCGCTATCGGGCAACGCAACGTGCTTGGAAAAAGCCCGGTGGACGGCGCGTGCTAACGGTAAACTGTGCGGGTACGTGTAATACACGGAATATCCGCGTTCTTTTTCAAACGGATCGGTTGTATCCGGCAAGGCGTTGTAGTGTAAACTGACAAAAATATGAGCGTTTTTTTGTAAAGCGGCTTTGTAGCGTTGTTGTAAACTCATTTGGTTTTTTTCGCGGCGGGTCAACAATACGGTGGCCCCTTGGGCTTCCAATCGCGGTTTTAAATCGTTGGCCAGGGCCAAGGTAGCTTCGTATTCCAAATAGCCGGTTGGTCCGACGGCCCCGTCGTACGGGGCCGAACGTTTGGGGCTATGGCCGGCATCCAGTAAAATACGGGCCCCCGTAAGCGGCTTGCCGGGTTGGGGGGTCAATTGCGGTTGATGTACCAAGTCCAACACAAAGTTCCCATCTTCAAAATCATAGGCATGTCCCCAAATTTTTGTACCCGGTTTGAAATGAATTCTAAATGCAACGGTGTCCGGTTGCGGTTGGGACCATTCTATGCGGCCTACAAGTGGGCTTTCCGTTTCTTTGGCGAAGACTTCCTCAAATTTATCGGTATAGTAAAAAGAAACTTCTATTCGGTTTTTAAATTCATGTATGCTAATGGGTACTTCCCGCAATCCGCTGAAAACGAGGCGGGTTTTTTCAGGTAGCGGGGTGAGTGTCAGCTCCGTTAATCGGTTGGGTGTAAACGGTTCTTCTTCCTGTAGTTGCAGGTAACCGGTTTCCAACCAGGCCGTTTCGTTTTCATTTAACGAAATGCGGTATTGGCCGTTCATCTGTCCGTTGACAAGTACCGTCCCGTAAGCGCGATAAAAGGGATACAGGTTACCCCGCGGCGTGGGAATTTTGCGTAGTTTTGTTCCCCGGTGGCGAATCCGGGCCGGTCGCAAGGCTTCCTGTGGGGATAGTACCTTAATTTTTTCCGGAGCGGTGATTTTGGCCGAGGAGTTTTTGGGTCCTTTTTTCATCCGGTATGTGACCGAGGCCGTTAATGGTTTTTCGGTTGGGTCTACCCGGAACGTAGCCCGGTACATACCCGGCGAATTCGGATCTTCGGTGAGGGGAATTTTAGGGCCCCCTTTAAAATCTTTGATGCGTGCCGTTACTTGCGCGTGCGGTGTGCCGCGGACGTACAGGTCCAGCGTGTCACCCGGTAGAATTTCCACGGCATCCGTGGGGAAAATTTCCTCGTCGTCAAAAGCTGCTTTGGCGGAAAAATCTTTGATGGCCCGGCCGGGTACATAAACACGGCGTACCGCTTGGTATGTTTTCCCTTGGCTTACAGCTGTCAGCACAAGTTCAAAGTCCCCGCTTTGAACGGGAACGAATGCCAAGAACGCGCCGTTTTTATAAAGCGGAATATTTTGTCCGTTGACATCCAGGGTAACCGGAGCCGGTAAATTGATTTGGCCGAGAAACAAAATTTTTTCCGCCCCGCGTGACGTTTGCATCCCTTCATGCGGATACTGGACTGTAATGGGGGCATTGCGCGAAGCTGTGTGCGCCTGCGCCGGGAAATAAGGGGCCGTGGGCAACGTTTGAGCGGTTGCGGATAGCGCTAATAAAGTACTAAAAAGTAAGAAAACTATTCTTTTCATCCTTATAAAATGATAACATAATTCTATGGCGAATTGTGCGGATATAATCCAATTTTTAGATACGTATCTCCAAAGTGCCCAAATTCCGGACAGCAGTCACAACGGATTGCAAGTGGAGGGAACACCCCATGTCAGCAAAATTGTATTTGGGGTTTCGGCATCGTTGGAACTTTTCCGCCAAGCACAAGCTGCCGGAGCCGATTTGGTATTGGTGCACCACGGACTCTTGTGGGGACAAGAACAAACCTTGACGGGATTATTCCGTGAACGCATTTCGTTTTTGTTGCAACACAATATCAATCTGGTGGCTTATCATTTACCGCTGGACAAACATCCGGTGGTAGGACATAATGCCTGTTTGATGCGGGCCGTGCACGCCCAACAGTTGGTTCCGTTTGGGGAATATCATGGCACGCCGATTGGATTTTGCGGGGAAGTGGAGGCACAGCCATTAACGGAACTGGTGAATACGTGGCAAACCTATTGCCAAACGCAAGCGCGTGTGTTGCCTTTTGGCCCGCAAACGGTTCGTTCGTTGGCGGTTGTCAGCGGCGGAGCCCATGCGCTGTTGCCACAGGCCATTAGACAGAAATTGGATTTGTATGTAACCGGAGTGTGGGATGAGCCCGTGCAGGAATGGTGCCGCGAAGGACACATCAATTGTGTCGCCCTGGGACATTATAATTCCGAGAAACCCGGAATATTGGCACTAAAAGATTTGGTAGCCAAACAATTTGCGGTAGAGACCGAATTTATTGACATTGCTAACCCCATTTGAGGGAAGCGGAGGAAAAAATGGAAAAACAGTTGCTTAAAAAAATTGATGAATATAAATTAACCGTTATTGAATTGCAGACGCACATGATTGCCTGCCCGGCCGTTTCGCCTGCATCCGGCGGTTTGGGGGAAGGCAAGAAAGCTGCGTATTTGTTGTCGGTACTTAAGCAGATGAAATTTGATGAAGTATCCGTTATTAACGTAAAAGATCCGCGTGTCAAAGGGGGCGTGCGGCCCAACATTATGGCTAAATACTACGGCCAAAACCGTGAAAAAACCCTTTGGGTGATGGCTCATATGGATGTGGTACCGGCGGGAGATTTGGCCTTGTGGAAAACCGATCCTTTTCAAGCCGTTATCAAAGGCGACCGCATTTACGGCCGCGGTGCAGAAGATAACCAACAGGGCATTGTATCGGGTATTGTAGCCGTGAAAGCCATGATGGACCTGGGTATCCGGCCACCGTGTAACTACGCGCTGTTCTTTAACGCGGATGAAGAAGTCGGCAGTGATTACGGTTTATTGTACATTCTCAAAAAGCATGCCCACCTGTTTGGCAAATCAGATGAGTTTTTAGTACCGGACGGAGGCCGTCCGGACGGGACTATGGTGGAAATCGCTGAAAAGAATATGTTGTGGATGAAAATTACCGTTACCGGTAAGCCCACCCACGCTTCCACGCCTAAAGCCGGTATTAACACGGCCCGGGCCAGTGCGTATTTAATCACATCCATGGATGAGCAACTGCACCGGAAGTTCAATAAGAAAGATTCTTTGTTCGCACCGGAAACGGCTTCTACATTTGAACCGACCAAGCGGGAAGCAAACGTTATGAATGTAAATACCATTCCCGGTAAAGAAGTGTTGTACTGGGATTGCCGCATCTTACCGTGCTACCGCAACGAGGAAGTTTTGGAAGAAGTGTTAAGAATTGTAAAAGAAGTGGAAAAGAAATTTAAGGTAAAAATTACAGTAGAAACGCCGATTGATGATGTTTCCAAACCGACGGATAAGAATAAACAAGTCGTGCAATTAACGCACACCGCCGTGAAAGAAGTCTATCGTAATAAACCCCGCATTATGGGAGTAGGCGGCGGAACGGTGGGGGCGTATTTGCGCAATGCCGGTTTCCCGGCGGTCGTATATGCCAAGTTAGATGAAAAAATGCACCAGCCCAACGAATACTCCAGCATCAAAAATACGTTAGGAGATGCCAAAGTATTTGCGCTCGTGGCGATGCGCTTTAAGTAGGAGGCAACCCATGAAAAAAGGATTGGCCGTAACCGAAATTATCGTAGTAGTAGCCATACTGGTCATTCTGTTTGCTTTTACCGTGCCGAAATTTATGACGCTCGTGCATAAATCTCAAGAGGGCAGTACGAAGCATCACCTGATGCGGGTACGCAGTGCTATTGCGGCGTACTATGGGGAAAACCAGGGCACCTATCCTACGGACGATTTGTCCTGCCTTGTTCCGCAATACTTGGAAAAAATTCCCGAAGCCCGCATTCCGGGGTATACGCCGTCCGCACACGTTTCCACGGGTAATTTTGAGGCAGCTTTCACCAAAGCCGGCGGTTGGGCTTACGTTAATGATCCGGCCGATCCGCGCTACGGTGACTTTTTTGTAAATTCCGATAAAGAGGATAGTTACGGGAAAGCGTGGTACACCCACTAACCCGGTATTTATATGACCAGTGCGCTTATTTTAGCAACCGCCGGCGTTTTTGGACTCATTTGTGGTAGTTTTCTAAACGTATGTGTTTACCGCATTCCGCGGAACAAGTCGCTCGTGTGGCCCCCTTCGGCGTGCCCGCAATGCGGGGCGCGTATCAAATGGTATGACAATATCCCGCTGATTAGCTACTTGGTTTTGTTGGGCAAATGCCGCCACTGTAAAAAACCGATTTCCTGGCAATATCCGGTGGTGGAATTGCTGACGGGATTATTAACCGTGCTATGCGTGTGGCGTTTTGGATTGAGCGCATGGATGGGGGTCGTGTTGGTGGCGGTGTATGCATTAATAGCGTTGTCTGCCATTGACTTGGAATTGATGATTATTCCGGACCGTTTTTCACTGGGGCTGATCGTATGGGGATTATTATTCGCGTGGCTCAACCCCAATTTCAGCGGCGTATGGTGGCAGAAGGAATTATATGCCTTGTTGGGTGCGGCGGCCGGTTTATTTGGCGTGTTGGCCATTGCGCTGGTTGGTACGTGGATATTTAAAAAAGAAGCCATGGGCGGTGGCGACGTGAAATTGATGGGCGGTGTTGGCGCACTTATCGGGTGGCAAGGAGTGATTACCACGATTGTTTTTGCGTCATTTTTTGGATTGGTTTATGCGCTGTTCTTGATGGTGTTCAAAGGGAAAAAAGGAGCCGATGCCATCCCCTTCGGGCCGTTTTTAAGTTTAGGTGCGCTTATTAATCTGATGTATCTTATCCTGCCGTCTATGCTAGTTATTGAAATTTAAGTGTCCGCTTTGCGCTAACAGATAACCCCCCAACGGAATGTTGGGGGGTTCAATTTTGTACAGATAAATTTATTGTCCAAGCGAAGTTGTTTTTTTCTGTAGGGCCCGGTGGATGGCACCGTCATTTTTTAATATGAGCAACATTTTTTCGCTGGCCTTATCCGCTGCTTTCAAGAATTCAAAAAATTGATTCCTATACGTTTGAAGATCCCCGGGACCGTTTTGGATAATTTGTGACAGTCGCTGTTCCAGGGACTCCAGAAGTTCTTTATATTCTTTCCGTGCGTCCGGGTTTTGTATGTCTGGCAGGTAGCTACGGAATTCGGCCAAAATATGATTCCACTGTTCCACGTTGTCTATCCATTCCTGGGAGGCTTGCCTCATGGCTTCTACTTGTTGTTTCTGGGAATCTTCCCATGATTGCACGTGGCGTTCCCATTCGTCTTGTGACAGGAATTCTTTTAGTTGATGGCGGGGCTTACGCGTAGCGGTTTCAAGGGCCCGGAAACGGTCCTCTTTTTCCGCAAAAGACAGTTGCTCGTTTTGGATAATTTGGGCGACTTGCTGTTTTAATGTCTGTAAGATTTCTTCGCACTGTTTGCGTAATTCCGGGTTTTTCATATCCTGTATCCGGTCCCGGTAGGTGCCCAATTCATTGTTCCAGTTGTCCGTTGCAAAAATATAATTCATTTGATGCAGAGACCTTTCAAATTCTTCCGTCAGCGACTCCAACCGGGCGGCCTTCTCGGTGGGAGATAATTCTTTGTTTTTGATAATTTGGGCAAATTGTTGGGTGATGGCCTGTAAAATTTCTTTGCATTGTTCTTTTAAATGAAAGTCATGCATAACCTCTGTCCGCCTTCGGAATTGCTCCAAAGACTCCTCCCAGTCTTTCCGTGTTTCCGGGAAGGAGGCTTTATTACCGGGCAAGGAGACTGCAAAATAGGTGTTGGGAGTCGTAGCCGTCTGCCAATCGGTGTGAAAATAGTATTGGGAAAGGCGGTTGAGTTCTTGCAAATCACTTTCATCATAGTCCGGGTTTCTATTTTTAGAATAGAACGTCCGATAGGGAGCGGCAGCCGGTTGGGAAGAAAGGCATTTCTCTAAAAATTCTACTTGTTCTTTAAAGAAAACCGGGGAAGGGGTGACTTTGCCGTCTTGCTCTTGTTGTACGAGACTACATTGTTGGCAAATAGTTTCTAAATTATCGGGTAATCGTTCTTCTGTGGAAAAATAAAAGTGAACGTAGTGGCTATCTCCCACCAGATAAGGCAGAGAATCAAAAGGAGTGGATAGATGACCTTCCCCGGCATAGGTGACGATTATGTCATAAAATGGGCTGACTGTTTGTAAGTATAGTGCCCATTGCCGGTTGCGTTGTTCAATCCCCCAATCCGTGCGGGCTAAAAAATCAGATAATATTTCACGCACGGTCTCATCGGGAATGATGCGGTGATATTGTTGGAGTATTTGAGTTACTTGGGGGGAATTCGGGTCGGCCGTCACTAAAGCATTCCCCAATTTGATGCGAATTTCCGGCCCGGGGTACGTTAACATATCGTCCAAGGCCAGGATATCCATCTTCAGTTTGATGGCGGTGGAAAACAAGTCCGAAGATATGTTCCAATAAAAGGGAAGTTGGAAATCCCCGGTTTCCAACTTGGCAGGGATGTCCGGGTCGGCAAAGAGGAGCGGGGAATTTTCTTGTTTTTCCCGTATAGCAAATTCCGTGGCCAGTAAAATCCGGGCGGTCGGGTTGGCTTCGCGTAAGGTGGCTAAAAAATATTCCACTTCGGTTGGAATCGCATGGGTATAGTGGTGTTCCCCCAGGTAAATATATTTGACGCCCTTTGTTTCCTTGGCGTAATCCGGATGGCCGGTTTTCTTTTCTTTAGAATCAATTGTTTTGAGTAATAAATTGCAATCCAGGTTGTACAAATCGTTTACCAAGTCGGCCTCTTTGTCGGAATTAGTAGTTATGTAGCGGCTGATTTCTGCGTTTTCCTGTTGGAATTGTTCCCAAGTCAGGGTACGCAACGGCCTGTTTACTGCTTGGCCCAAGGCCCGGCGGATCAATTGCTGGACCAGGTGGCCCGGAGAATCAGCCGGCAAACGGTTTTTGACCACTTGTTGTTGCAGGGCGTTGTGGATGCGGTTGGCTTGAGCCGGGGAGACCAATGCGGCAAAAATCAATAAAAAAAGAAATTTTCTCATACTATTAGTATAGGGAAATATGTTTTCCCCTACAAGGGTCAAAAGACCCAACAACAGGTAGGTCCTTGGACCTACCTGTTGTTGTAAAAACGTGCATTATTGGCGGGGCGATGATTGGGTAGAAGTCGCAGCCGGCGCATCCTTTGATAAAAAGATATCCAGGGTGATAAATTCCGGGATATCGTCGGAAGGTTTAAGCGCCGTGAATCCCTGCGGGTATTGGGTTTGAAACGCCTCCAAAAGGGTTTCTTCTTGGGGGGTAATCCACGGGGATTTCCACGGATGATGAATTTTTTTAATATAGAACGAACGGCTGGTGTCCAGCTGGAGTAAGTCGGGGTGTCTGGTTACGGCTTGGGCCACATCTTCCGGCAAAGAACTCTCTTTTTTGAGCGTAAGATTTTCCTGCCGCAGTATTTGGGCGCTTTGCCGATACGCTTGTTCCAAGTCAGCCGGTAAATGTTCGTTGGTGTAAAAAGTAAACAAAACGGCTTTTTGAGCGTTGGCTTGCAGAAGTTTCGTCAACGGTTGGAAACTGGTGGCAGTCAAGTGGCCGCTACCTGCGTAAACAATGACAATATCATAAAACGGTTGGACGGCTTGAATATACTGTGCCCATTGGGCGTTGCGTTGATTTACGCCCCAGTCCGAACGGGCCAATTGGTCAGTGACATAATAATAAATGGACTCTTCCCGGAACGTCTTTATTTGTTTGTCCAAATTGGTTATCTGTTGGCGGGCTTGTTTTAGCGCTTCGCGGGAGGTTTCCAAAAATTGTTTGGGCGTCTTCCCCAATTTCTTGGCTGTTTGAGCCAATTGGGTAGGGTTTTTTTCCAGTAGCGGCAAGGTCTTTTGAAGTTGGTCAACCTGTTGCGCCAGTTGCTGGCGTTTCTTTTTCAACGGAGCGGCGGTTTGGTCCCATTGCGGACCGTATTGTTTGATAATACGTTGCACCAGGGGGGATTGCAAGTCATACGTTACCGCTACATTACCCATACGGCATACTGGCTTGCCGGAGTAATTACTCATATTGTCTAACGCCAGTAAATCCATATTTAAGGATTGGGCTTTGCTAACCAGGTTGGTATAGGGTTGGCTGAAACGGGAGGCATCCCCATCGGCAAAGAGAATGGGGGCTTGCCCGGGATGTTCCGGGCGTATAAATTCCACGGCTAGCAGAATACGAGCAAGCGGATTGATTTGGCGGACAGCGGCCAAGATATTCTCTACTTGTGCGGGGATAAGCGTTGTGTCGTGTCGTTCTCCAATAAAAATATGTGTAGCATTCAATAGTTCCGGGGCATATTCTATTTGTTGCCATCCGGCTGCTGTAGTAGGATTGAGCAACCGTTTATACAAAGCGGGGTCCTGTTGGTACAGGGCTTTGTTAAATGCTTGGGATTGTTCACGCTGGTTTTGCCACTGCGTGTGTAACTGAGTGGATTCTTGTTCAAACATTTTCCAAGAAATCTCTCGCGGTTTAGCGGAAGTTGCTTGAGTCAACGCTCCGACGATTTGTTGTTGCCGGGGAGATAACGGGGCCGGCAGTTGTTTGTTTAACTGGGTTTCCAATCCGGCCGCAATGGGGCTGGCAAAGACGTTGCCTGCCGAACATACCATACAAAAGGTGGTTAAGAAGAGTAATAATTTTTTCATACCCATAGTATGGGGGATATGCCTTGTTTATACCAGAGCCAAAAGACCTAAATCAAAATAGGTCTTTAGACCTATCCGGTAGGAAAATATCAAATCTTTTTCCCTGCCTAGGTTTAAAGTTTGCATGAAGATACTGTTGGCTTAATTTATTCAACAATTGTAAATTTTTTTGGGTTGCCAAGTTAGGGGTGTGCACTTTGAAAAAAGCCGTTCCCTTATCATAAGTTGGGCGAGGTAGGCTAGACAAATAAGCACGTTGTGCATCGGACATTAAAGACAGCTGTAACAATGTCCCCTGTTTTTTTTGTACGTTAGAGCTTTGTTTGTAGGAATGAGCAAGTTCTGACGGTATTTGTTCATCGGTGTAAAACATAAAATTTACAAACGAATCACTTTTTATTAAGTCAGGCAACCCAAGTCTAGCCTCTCCTGAAGAAAGATGTCCGTTTCCGGCATAGACAATAATGATATCATAAAAGGATTCAAGAGCATTGATATAGCGTACCCACTGGGTGTTGCGTTGTTGTATTCCCCAGTCCGATCGGGCCAAAAAGTAATACATAGCCCTATGTTCTGCATAATTGGAACCCACGTATTCTTGCAAAATAGAGGATATTTGCGGATTATCGGGCGGAATGGTAACCAACGCGTTGCCCATTTTTACTTGTCCATTCGTGTAATCGTTAAAATAATCGTCCAAGGCTAACACATCAATGTCTAGATTTCCGGCGGTAACGAACCATTTTATATGTCCGGATGCAATATAAATGGGAAGATCATCATGCTCGCGGATTGATTTGGCAAAGGCAAGAGGTTGTTTTCCTCGTCCGCTTACGGCAAATTCAGTTGCTACTAAAATGCGAGCCTGCGGATTGGCTTTGCGGATTTGTTCCAAAAGGGATATCATTTCCTGTATGAAGGTCGTCTTGTTATGGGTCTCTCCTACATAAATATATTTGATTCCCTTTGTTTCGCGGGTATAATCCGGGCGGCCTTCGTGCCATTGATAAGGGGCACATTCTTTAGTAAATAATTCTCGGTCTTCCTCAAAAAGTGCTTCTCTAAAACCCGAGAGATTTTCCATTCTAATTTTTTCTTCTTGTTGCAGTTGGGTATTTTCTTGTTGGAATTGTTCCCAAGAGATCGTACGGAGCGGTTTGTCTAGTTCTTGCTGCAAGGCTTGTACGGCCTGAATTTGCCAGGGAGCGAGTTCTGGTTGTTCATTTACCAAATTCATATGCCGCACCTGTTGTTGTACCGTTTCTTGAATAGAAACGGCTTTTGCTGGGGAAAAAATAGTCGTCAAAATAAATAACGTAAATAATTTTTTCATAGATTACTCCTTGGGCGCAGCATTTTGCGCTAAAATTTGGCGGATGGCTTTTAAAATCTGGTGTTTTTCGGTAGCCATTTTTTCTAATTCCTTTATTTTTCCCCCGGCCGGTTCTTTATCGGCAACAATTTGCAGCAGGGCTTGTTCTATCTCTTGTAAAAGTGCGTAGCAACGGTTGAGCTGAACGGGGTCTTCCAGGCGTAACAGCCCCTGCCGGAAGGATTGCAATTGCTCCAACCAAGTGGAAAGTTTCTCCTGGTATATGGCGGGCGTTGCATCCGGTAAGTGTACTTGAATGTATGTTTGGTCCAGGATGGGAGCATCCGTTTGAAAATATTTTTGGTAAAGATTGTTCAGAGCAACTTTCTCTTGGGCTGACCATTCTTGGGGGGTCCGGCCCCGGCATACCACATATCCGGTGATGGACCGGGAAGTATCACCGGGTAAATTCTGCATGAAATCTACCGGTAAGTCCGGCACAGTGGCTGCGGAAGAGGATTGCTCTTGCTGGATTTTATTATGTTGCAAATAAACATCTATCGTCGTATCGGATAACTGTTCATCCGTCCAAAAATCAAACCGGATGTAACGGGGTTCCCCTACCAAGTTGGGAAAAGAAGGAGTAACAAATTCATCTTCCAGATGGCCTCTGCCTACGTAGGATATAATGATGTCGTAGAACGGGCTGACGGCCCGGATGTAGTCGGCCCATTGGCGGTTGCGCTGGATAATTCCCCATTCCGTGCGTGACAAAAAATCCTTCAAAGCCGAGAGGTCTGTATAGGAAGCATTCACTTGTTGGTAGCGTTTAATGAGGTCGGTTATTTGGGGATTGTCCGCAGGGATGTTTACCAGGGTATCCCCTACTTTTATATGAGGGGTCGCAGAAGTATATTTTAAATTATCTTCCAGTGCCAAGATATCTATTTGTTGTTTCAAGGCGACGCGTGCCGTGTCTAAAAATTCATTGGCTATAAAGGCAAAAGGGGCTGTCTGTTTGCCGGTTTCCAAATCCGTTAGTGTATGGGGGGTGGCAAAAAGGAGGGGTACTTCTCTTTCGTCTAACCGTACGGCAAATTCCATGGCGAGTAAAATACGGGCGTTCGGGTTGGCTTGGCGCAAGGAGACCAATAGCCGTTGTACTTCGGCCGGGATAGTTCTTGTTGCGTGATTTTCCCCCAGATAAATATATTTCATTCCCTTTGTTTCTTGGGCGTAATTCAAACGGGCGTTATGGGTTGGGTGGGCGAGTAAGCCGTTTAACAAGTTGCAATTCGTATCGTTTAAATCATGAAGCATCAAGGAGCGCCTGTCGCTTTGGGTTTGATTGGCGTTTAGAATTTGGGCATTTTCCTGTAGGAACTGCTTCCAACTAATCTGGCGCAAGGACCGGTTGGACACCTGTGATAAAGCCCGTAAAACGGTTCCCCGGTCAGCGGGTTGGACGGTTGCAGCGCTTGAGACGACCTGCCGTAGCAGGACATCGGGCCACGTATGGGCCCGGGTCGGGCAGACTGCCAGGAGAAAAATCACCCCAAATAACAATTTTTTCATACACAATTAGTATAGTGAAATACCAACGCTTTCACAAGGGCCAAAAGACCCAACCACAGGTAGGCCCTTGGACCTACTTTATTTTCCGCCTAAAAAAAGATATCCTATAAGTATATTTTTTTTAGGAGGCCTTTATGCCCGAGACACCCTTTTTGGAACGGATTTTATTTTCGGAGGAACAGTTGGCACAGCGCGTGCGCGAACTGGGCCGTCAAATCTCGGCCGATTATCGCGGGAAGCAACCGTTATTGGTCGGTATTTTACGCGGGTGTGTCTTGTTTTATTCTGACTTAATTAAAAACATCAGCGTGGACTGTACGATGGATTTTATGTGTCTATCCTCCTATGTGGGCACGGGGAGCACCGGGCATGTGCGCACCATGTTGGACTTGCGCGAAAGCATTCGCGACCGTCACGTGATCATTGTGGAAGATATTGTAGATACGGGTATTACGTTGGATTATTTGCTTAATCACTTAAAAGACCGCGGCGCAGCCAGTATTGAAATTTGCTGTTTGTTGGATAAGCCCGCTAACCGCAAAGTGGATATTACTCCTAAATATGTCGGCTTTTCTATTGAAAACGAATTTGTCATCGGGTATGGGTTGGACTACAACGAACTTTACCGAAATTTACCTTATATTGGAGTATTTAGAAAACAATGAAAAAGAAAAACCTAAACCGCCGCAGTTTGATTTCTGTCGGGCAAATTATGGGTTGGTTGGCCGTATTTGTGTTGATGGTGTTGTTGTTTCATAAATCCGGCCCGCGGGAAGCCGTATTGGATTATTCCGATTTTAAACAAAAAGCGGCCGCGGCGGAAGTGGCGGATTTAACGGTAGCTCCGGGAACAATCTCCGGCTTATACAAAAATGAAGCCGGGCAATTTGTACCCTTTAAAACCATTCGTATGGAAGATCCGAACCTGGTGCAGGAACTTTCCCAAGCGAAAATTAAATTCAAGGCCGAGCAGGACCGCAGCTGGGTGGGTAACCTGTTGATGAATATGTTGTGGATTGTGATGCTGGTGGGATTGTGGTGGTTTATTTTCATCCGGCCGCAACGCAGTGACGGAAAAAGCGCGATGAATTTTGCCCGTTCCAAAGCCAAAATGCAGGACCCTTCCCAACAAACGGTTACGTTTAAAGATGTTGCCGGATGCGAAGAAGCCAAAGAAGAATTGGAAGATGTTATTAAATTTTTAAAAAATCCAAAAAAATTCCAAAAGTTAGGCGGCAAACTTCCTAAAGGGGTTTTGTTGTATGGGGCCCCGGGCACGGGTAAGACGCTCTTGGCCAAGGCCGTAGCGGGGGAAGCCGGTGTGGCGTTTTTCTCGGCGTCGGCTTCGGAATTTGTAGAGATGTTTGTAGGGGTAGGTGCGGCCCGCGTACGCGATTTATTTGACCAAGCCAAGAAAAATTCCCCGGCTATCATTTTTATTGATGAATTGGATGCTGTCGGTCGCCGGCGTTTTGCCGGTATCGGCGGTGGCCATGATGAACGCGAACAAACCCTTAACCAACTTCTTATTGAACTGGATGGCTTTGAAAGTAAACAGGGCATTATTTTAATGGCTTCCACGAACCGTCCGGACGTGTTGGATCCGGCACTTATCCGTCCGGGACGTTTTGACCGGCATATTTCTGTTCCCGCGCCGGATTTGAAAGGCCGCGAAGAAATTTTAAAAGTACACGCCAAAAAAGTAAAACTGGGGGAAGACGTAGATTTAAAACAAGTCGCCAAAGGAACTCCCGGTTTTGTAGGGGCTGATTTAGCCAACGTCATCAACGAAGCCGCTATTTTGGCTGCCCGGGCCGACAAAAATGCCGTAGATACGGCCGATTTGGACGAAGCCGTAGAGCGTGTATTGGCAGGACCGCAAAAGAAAAGCCGCATTATTTCTAAGCACGAGCAACAGGTGATTGCTGCGCACGAGTCCGGCCATACGGTGGTAGCACGGTTGACGAATCACTCCGATCCGGTGCATAAAGTAACCATCATCCCGCGCGGCCAAGCCTTGGGATATACGTTGCAACTGCCGCTGGAGGATAAATTTTTAACCAGCAAATCGGAACTTTTAGATAAACTCTGCATTTTGTTGGCCGGCCGTGCAGCCGAAGAGATTGTATTTGGTGAAATTACTTCCGGGGCCAGTGATGACCTCAATAAGGCCATGGCCTATGCACGCAAAATGGTCATGGAACTGGGAATGAGTGAAAAACTTGGTCCGATTGCGCTGCCTAACGGAGAGGAAGGAGAAGTGTTTTTGGGGAGAGATTTATCCCGCCACAATACACTTTCCGATGAATTGGCGCGTACCATTGATGAAGAGATTCTGAATTTGATTCATACGTCTTACGCCCGGGCGAAGGATATTATTATCCAACACCGTGCGGCGTTTGATAAATTGGTGGCCACCCTATTGGAAAAAGAGGTGGTAGAGGCCAATGAAATTGATGAAATTTTAGGCCTGAAACCTGCCGGGCAGCCGGAAGATGTGACGCCTGCTCCCGCAGAGACAGTTCAACAAGTTTCCCCGACTCCAGATAAAGCCGAGTCCCCCGCCAAACAGGCAGACTTGTTTGAACAGGATAAATAGGTCCGGCGGTAGTTGTTTCCGCCGCGGGCCGGAGGATTTGAATATGGGAAAGTATTTCGGAACTGACGGAATTCGGGCCGTAGCCGGGCAGTTCCCGTTAGTAGATGAATTTATTGAAAAATTGGGGTACGTTGCTTTGCGCCAGTTGCAACAACGCAACACGGATGTATCGTTAAAGCCCCAAGTCATTGTGGCGCAAGATTCGCGTGCCAGCGGCCCGGCTATTTTGGCCGCGTTGGAGAAAGGTATCCGCGCCAGCGGGGCTGATGTCATCAGCATAGGTATTGCGCCTACCCCTTCCGTGGCGTACCTAGTCAAAAAAACCAACAGTTTGTGTGGTATTGTGATTTCCGCCAGCCACAACCCGGCGGAATTTAACGGGATTAAATTTTTCACCCATTTAGGTACCAAACTGCCCGAGGAAATGGAAGATTCTATTGAACAGGAAATAGAAACGCTTGCTTCGGTGCCGGTTCCGGTGGGGTCTTTTACGCAGGACGAGAAATTGCTGGAGGCGTATGAACAATTCCTTCTATCTACAGTGGATGCGTCGTTACTGCGGGGAACAAAAGTCGTATTAGATTGTGCCAACGGAGCCAGTTATCAGGTGGCGGTGCGGGTGTTTGCTCAATTGGGGATGAACGTAACCGTTACGGCTGCCAAACCGGATGGCACGAATATCAATAAAAATGTAGGCGCGTTGCATACACAGTTTATGCAAGAATTAACCGTTAAAGAACACGCTTTTATGGGGTTCAGTTTTGACGGAGATGCCGACCGCGTAATCGCCGCGGATGAAAAAGGCCGTCAACTGGACGGAGATAACATTATTGCTTCTTCCGCTTTGTGTATGAAAGAGCAAGGACTCCTGCGTGGAAATAAAGCGGTGCTGACGATTATGGCCAATTTGGGATGCATCAATTATCTAAAAGAGAACGGGGTGGATGTCGTCCTGACAACGGTGGGGGATAAGTACGTATCCGAAGCGTTGGAAAAAGAAGATCTGTCTATCGGAGGGGAAACTTCCGGACATATTATTTTTAGGCGGTTTTCTTCTACGGGTGACGGTATTTTATCTGCCCTGCAATTTTTGCAATTTGTCAAACGCTCCGGCAAGCCGGCCAGTTTTTTTGGCGACCAATGGAAGCGGTATCCCAGTAAGTTAAAGGCGGTGGCGGTTACCCATAAACCACCGCTGGATACGATTCCCGGTTTTTTGCCGGCCGTAGCGGAATTGGAAAAAGGGATGCACGGCAAAGGGCGTATCGTAGTGCGTTACAGCGGTACCGAACCGAAACTGCGTATTCTGGTAGAAGGGGAACAGGAAGAAATGGTGGATCGTGTTATGCAAGAAGTGGAAAGATTGTATCAAGCCCAAACGGAGGTGCTCAAATGAATTTAAAATTAGGAGTTAACATAGACCACGTGGCCACCTTGCGCCAAGCCCGCCGCGCTCCCTTTCCGGATCCGGTAGATGCGGCAGCCGTGTGTTTGAACACAGGGGCGGATTTTATTGTAGTTCATTTGCGCAAAGACCAACGTCATATTCAGGAGAAGGATGTTGCCCGGGTGTGCCGGGCCTTTCCCGGGCAAATTCATTTGGAGTGCTCCTCTGCGCCGGCCATGGAAAAGGCCGCGTTGAAATACAAACCGCACTCGGTGTGCATCGTACCGGAAAAACCCGGCGAAGTGACCACGACCGGAGGACTTAACTTTACTCCGGCTGTCAAGCGGCGTATTGCGCAGATGATAGAGCGGTTACACCGGAAAAAAATTTTAGTCAGTTTGTTCGTCAGCCCGGACGCCGAAAGTATCCGTACCGCTGCCAAATTGGGGGCGGATATTGTAGAATTATGCACGCGGGATTATAGTGAAGCGACCCGTGCCGCTACGGCCCGTAAACTACTGCAAAATTTGGCGCTTTCTGCCTTGTTGGCGCGTGAATTGGGCTTGGAAGTACACGCCGGACACGGATTGGATTATCACAATGTGTTGGCCGTAGCCGATATTGGCGGAATTGCCTGCATGAATATCGGGTTTTCCATTATAACAAGAGCTCTGTTTGCCGGGTTGCCTACGGCGGTATTGGAGATGAAAGGGTTACTGTAAGAGGCGCGTATGTGTGGAATTATCGGGTATGTGGGAAAACGCAACAGTGTACCCTACATTATTGACGGACTCAAAAAATTGGAATACCGTGGGTATGATTCTGCCGGAATTTCCATTTTGCAAGAAGGGAAACTTGTTACGGTGCGGGCTGTCGGCAAAGTGGCCGAGTTGGAAAAAGCCGCTTTGCAACTGTCTCCCAAAGGTACTACCGGGCTTGGTCACACGCGTTGGGCTACCCACGGTAAACCCAGTGAAGAAAATTCCCACCCGCATACCGATTGCAGTGGCGAGATTGTCGTAGTACATAACGGTATTATTGAAAACTACCTCATGTTGCGGGAACAATTGATTTCCCTGGGGCATCTTTTTAAAAGCGAAACCGATACGGAAGTAATTGCCCATTTGATTGAAGAAAACCTCAAGCATGTTCGTGCTGCTAGCGACGAAGACCGCTTGCTCAAAGCTGTTCAAAAAACCAATAAAGAAATTTCCGGTGCTTTTGCCTACGGGGTTATGTGGGCGCGTACGCCGGGGTTACTGGTGGGAGTAAAAAACCAAAGCCCGCTGGTGGTGGGCGTCGGTAAGGATGAAAGTTTTTTGGCGTCGGACGTGCCTGCCTTTTTGCAACATACCAACCGTGTGTTGTTTTTGGAAGAAGGCGAAATGGCACTGCTTCGGGCCGGCAAAGTAACCGTGTTGGACAAGACAGGGACCCCTAAAAAAGTAAGACCGGTTAAAATCTCCTGGGACCGCCAAACGGCCGAAAAAGGCGGGTATGCCCATTTTATGCTCAAAGAGATTTATGACCAGCCCCAAGCCATAGAGGATACCTTGCGTACCGCCCGGACGGATTTTGGCAAGATTTTAGGTATGGATACGGCTGCTTTGCGGGCGCTCCGGCAAGTGCATATCATTGCTTGCGGAACGGCGTATCACGCCGGGTTAGTGGGCAAATACTATTTGGAACAATTTGCCGGTATTCCCGTGACGGTAGATTTGGCCAGCGAATATAAATACCGCACGGTCCCGCATAAAGTCAAAACATTGGCGATTGCTATCAGCCAATCGGGTGAAACGGCCGATACTATCGGGGCTATCAACAAGGCCAAAGAATTTGGGTTTCATACGTTGGCCATTTGCAACGTACTCGGCTCCACACTGACCCGCGTGTGCGACCGTACATTCTTTACCCATTGCGGGCCGGAAATCAGCGTCGCCTCTACCAAAGCTTTTACCAGTCAAATTACCGCCATGTATGCGTTGGCGGTTTCGCTGGGTAAAGCCAACGGTAATTTGAGTAAGAGCGCGTTTGATGCGGCGTACCGCGATTTAATGCAATTGTCTAAAGCCATGGGAGAAACCGTTAAGTTGGAATATACGGTGCGCCACCTGACGCGCAAAATTTACAAAGCAGATAAATTTATCTTCCTGGGCCGGCATGTCAACTTCCCGATTGCATTGGAAGGGGCTCTCAAACTTAAAGAGGTATCTTACCGCAGTGCCGAGGGGTTTGCTGCCGGTGAAATTAAACACGGGCCGATTTCCATTATTGAGAAAGGAACTCCTGTTTTCATGTTGATGCCGCAAGACGGATTGTTTGAAAAAATGCTTTCGGCTTGTCAGGAATGTCGCGCGCGGGGAGCTTTTGTGGTGGCGCTTACTACTCCCGGGGCAGAAAAAGCCGCCAAAAGCGTGGCTGATCAGGTCATCCAAATTCCGCAAACAAATGATTTGCTGCAACCGGTGCTTAACGTAGTACCTTTACAATTTCTGGCTTACTGGATTGCCAAACGGTTGGGGTGCGATATTGACCAACCGCGCAACTTAGCCAAAAGTGTTACGGTAGAGTAAAATTATGCACATAATTACCCGTCGTTTAGCTGCCGACAGTTTGCCGGTCCGTACTATTTCCGCCCACAAAGGCAGTTTTGGACGGGTGTTGGTGGTGGCCGGCTCGCGTACCATGTGCGGTGCCGGGTATCTGTGTGCGAAAAGTGCGTTAGTCAGTGGGGCGGGACTTGTCTATTGGGCCTTGCCACAGACTCTGCAACCGGCTTTTGCTGCTGCCTTGCCGGAAGCCATCACGTTGCCTTTGCCGGAAACGTCCGGCGGAGAAATTGCTGCTTCGGCGTGGAAAACATTGTCCTTGTGGATGGGAAAAATTCGCCCTTCCGTATTGGTTGTTGGCCCGGGTATGGGAAACAGCCCGTTGTTACCCCGTTTGTTGCAAGAAACAGATTTGCCGTCTGTATGGGATGCCGGCGCATTGGATGTGTTGGCCCGAATGCAACGGTTTCGCTCTTCCAAACCGGTTATCATTACGCCGCACCCCGGTGAAGCCGCCCGTTTATTACACGTTCCCGTGGCTATGGATGTTACTTCCCGGGTGCAGCACGCTACTCAATTGGCCGATCAACTGAACGGGGGGGTATGCGTACTCAAGGGACACGACACGTTGGTAGCTGTTTGCCGGGATAAAAAAACAGAAATTTGGCGCAATACGACCGGCGGTCCGGCGTTGGCCAAAGGCGGTTCGGGGGATGTATTGGCGGGATTGCTGGCCGGTTTATGGGCCCAGTTGGGAACGGCCGAAGGTTTTACAACGGATACGGCAGTCAAGGCCTGTGTAAGCGGGGTTTACATCCACGGTCTGGCGGGTGATTTGGCGGCGCAGGGTCGTTCGTCTTACAGTGTACTGGCTTCGCACACGATAGAGCATATCGGCCCGGCGGTTCGGCAAATCCAAGGAGGGAAAAAATGATTTCCGTTTTATCTGTCCTGTTGAGCGTTATGGGCATATTGGCTTTGGCCGCGTTGGGGCTCGTGTGGTTTTGCAAACACATGGCTAAAAAAGCACTTCACC
Source organism: Candidatus Avelusimicrobium intestinale (assembly GCA_902765225.1). Lineage (GTDB taxonomy): Bacteria > Elusimicrobiota > Elusimicrobia > Elusimicrobiales > Elusimicrobiaceae > Avelusimicrobium > Avelusimicrobium intestinale. The sequence continues at coordinate 26,773 of CACWYV010000001.1, read as the reverse complement.
CGGTTTCCCGGCGTAAAGCATTGGATATTTGGCCCGAGCAGTACCATTTGTCTTATGAAAATGTTACTTTCACGACTAAAGATAAAATAGAGTTACGCGGATGGTTTATCCCGGCGGCTGAGCCGGCAGACAAAACGATTATTTTTATGCACGGCTGGGGAATGAACCGGGCCGATGTTTTTAAAAACACCCACTTTTTGCAGGGACTAGGATACAACCTGTTTTACTTTGATTTTCGTGCATTGGGAGAGAGCGGGGGCCGGGTTAGTTCCATCGGCTATTTGGAAAGAAATGACGTAGCGGCTGCGGTGAGTTTTTTAAAAAGGACGCGCCCGCAATGTTGCCGTAAAATTGGGTTGTACGGAATATCCATGGGGGGAATGGTGGCCATTTGTGAAGCAGCCCGTAATCCGGGAATTGCGTGTGTGGTAGCGGAAGCCGCTTATTACTCTTTCCGGCGGGTCGTTTCCCGTTGGGCTTGGGTACACCGCCGGGTGCCCTATTTCCCGTTGATGCCGATTATTTTACATTATATCCGCCGGCAGTTGGGTGGCAATCCGGAACGGTACAGCCCTAAATATAACATTCCCAAAATTTCCCCGCGGCCGGTATTATTAATTCACGGCCGGTACGATAATCTGGTTCCGGCAGCGCAGGCCAAACAACTGTACCGTTGTGCGGGAGAACCGAAGGAATTATGGTTGGTTCCGGGAGCTAAACACGGCAAATGTGCCGAAGTGGGCGGATTTGAGTACAAACAACGGTTGACGGATTTTTATAAACAATATCTGTAAACATAGTTTCCTCTATCGCCTACCGTTTCCCTGTTGAATTGATATAATATTTACAAGAGGTATTATGTCGTTATTTTCTAAATTATTTAAATTATTTGTAGGTGTGGTACTGATGCCGGTGGTGCCGCTGATGTGTTTGTTGGCCTTTTATCAGATGCATCTCAAAGATAATATTTTGGAAACCCACGCCAATTTGGCCCAGATTGTGTCGTCCTCGCTCAATCAACACATTGAAGATTTGAATTGGCGGTTGTCGTTTGCGCAAAATGTGTCATCCTATTTAAAACGGAAGAAGAACCCGGTTCCGCTCTTGCAAGAAGCCATTACGGCCAACCCCGATTTTTTGATGTTGGCGGTGTTGTCATCCAAGGGCAAAGAACTGTACCGGGCGGGAGATAAACAAATTTTAAATCAGCTGCCGCCGCTCAATTTACAAGAAGATCCCTCGTTACCTGTACTGGCGCAAAAAAAGCAACTTTCCGTCAGCAGTTTTGATGTGGTGAACGGACGCCCCATCAGTGAATTTATTGAACCGTTGGCGGACGGGAACTTTTTGTACGGCATTATGAATTTTTCCGGTTTTTTGGCTCGGATACAGGAGCAGCGTATCGGTACAACGGGGCGTATCTACATTGTTGACCGGGACGGGCGCTCGTATGCCGATGAATACCAGTATAAGCCTGAATTTGATGCCGCCACTTTACAAAAGGCTTTTTCCGGCAAAAGTCCCTTGATTAAAAACCTAAAAACAGCGGATGAAACGTATGTGGGAGCTTACGCGCCCACTCCGATATTAGGGGCGTATGTGGCGGTGTTGCAACTCAAAAGTGAGGCCTACCGCAGTATCTACTATACGAATACGATTTTGCTTGTTTTCCTCTTAACAATTGCGACGCTTTCTTATTTCGGGGCACTTACTTTTGCCGAACGGTTGGGAGAGCCGATTGGGGCATTGGCCGATGCCGCGCGGGAAGTATCCGCCGGACATTTGGACCAGCACATTGACGAAGATATCGGCTGGGGAGAATTCAAGGAACTCATCGCGGCGTTTAACCGTATGACCGCCGATTTGCAAGATTACCAGGTGTTACAACTCCAGGCCCAAGTGAGCGAAATGAAAGAACAGGTATTTCGCGCCGTCGCGCACGATTTGCGTGCGCCTCTGTTGGGATTGCAAGGGTACCTGCATATTTTACAAAGCGGCAAAGCCTCCGCCGAGGAGAAAAAACAATACCTGATTCTGATGAACGAAGCCGCCCGCAATCTTTCGGCTTTGCTGGAAGATGTGTTGGAAGCCTCCCGGGTAGAAGCCGGGGTAATTGTGCCGCATAAAGAACCTGTCCTTTTGCCGGATTTGGTGCGCCAAGTGACGGATACGTTGGCCCCCACCGCGACGGAGAAACGATTGAAATTGGAAACCGATATCCCCACCCTTACGTTATCCGCCGACCCTAAACTGTTGCGGCGGGTGCTGACCAATTTGGTATCCAATGCCATCAAATTTACGGAAAAAGGATTTGTACGGATTTGTGCACAAGAGACCGAAAAATGCTACTTTATTACAGTGGCCGATAGCGGTATCGGGATGCGGGAGCAAGACTTAAAAAATCTGTTCCAAAAATTCCGCCAAATCCATGCGGATAAACCCGGTTACGGTTTGGGCTTGTTTATCAGCCGTCAAATTGCCGAAGCGCACGGAGGAACTATTCGCGTGGAGAGCCGTCCCGGGCAGGGAAGTACGTTTACGCTGCAACTGCCCAAGGAGGAAAAATGATTGTATTTTGGCGTTTATTTTTAGTTTATTTCTTAACGGATTTTGTCTTCTTTCATAAGACCATTAATCAAGTACGTAGGGAGCACCCCATCCGGGGCCTGATTTTGCACGCGGTAGTATTTTTGTTTTGGGGTTTTACGCTTTGTCACGGCTATTTGACGATGAAGTGGCCTTTTTGGGAATTGATAGAACTACCCGGGTGGGTATGTTTGTTATTATTTGGGGCGTTTCATATTTTCACGGACGGTTATTTTCAATTCGGCGGCCGGTGTAAACACGGGTTTGTGCTGACCTTTATCCTTAAAAACGCCGTCAATATCTTGTTTGTGTTTCTCTGTGCGCCCTTTCACGTATTATACCAGACGGGCAGCTTGTTTGCCGAACAGGGAATTATTTTCTGCGTAGGGCTTGTATGCGCGACGCGTGTGCTGGGTTGGGGAATGATTGCCGTAGAACAGGACCGTTACGGCGAGACCCAAGTAACGTTTGACGAACGGTTGGTGCTCATGATTGTGCGGGCCATTTTCTTTTTAATCATGTTGCTGCCCGGCTGGCGGTGGACGGTATTGTTTGCGGTGTGGCTGGGAACATGTATGTATGCCCGTAAGATTCGTTTGATGGACATCTCCAATTTTATTTTTTACGTGGGTGCATTTGGGGCGGCCTTTATCGGATTTTTAGTACGCATGCGGTTTTATTTAGAGTAGTATGGAACTGACAGAACTTAAATTTGCTTGTTTGGATACGGAAACGACGGGCCTAAGCCCTGCCGGCGGCGGCAAAGTGTGTGAAATCGCTGTTTCTGTTTCCCAAAACGGGCAGTCTGTGGAAGAATTTACCACGCTGTTAAACCCGGGTATTCCCATGTCCCCCGAAGTAATTGCCATTCACGGTATTACCAACGAAATGGTAAAAGAAGCCCCTACCTTTGAACAAATTTTACCGCGACTTACGGCGATTTTGGACGGATGTGTGCTGGTAGCGCACAATGCGGATTTTGATTTGTCTTTTTTACAGGCGGAATATGAACAATGCGGTCTTCATTTCCCGCCGTATCCGGTGGTGGATACGCTGCGGCTGGCGCGCAAAAGCGGCCGGTTTGAGCGTAACCGGTTGGGCGTGATTGCCCAGCAATTGGGCATTGATTGCGCCGGCTGGCACCGGGCGATGGCGGATACAAAAATGACCGAGAAAATTTTTTATTATTTTATGGCAGATTTGGCCCGTCACGGGGTACATACGTTGGAACAGTTGAACGAATTTCAACGTAAGCGTTGGACGGAGTTAATCGGTTGCCGCAAGGAGATGAATGTATGAAAAAAGTAGTTTTGTTAATTCGCGACGGATGGGGAAATGCCAAAGCCGGGCCGTATAATGCGGTCAGCCAAGCGAAAATTCCCAACATTACCCGCTATTTGAAAAATTATCCGCACACGGAAATTGAGGCCTCCGGTGAACAGGTGGGTCTTCCGGCCGGATACATGGGTTCCAGCGAAGTGGGACACCTCAACATGGGGGCAGGCCGGATTGTTGTACAGGAATTAAAACGCCTGAAAGACACGATTGAGGACGGGTCTTTGTTTAAGTCGGCTGCTTTTAGTGCGTGTATAGAAAATTGTCTAAAAAATCATAAACCTTTGCACATCATGGGACTGGTGCAGGATGAAGGGGTCCACGCCCATCACGACCACTTACACGCCATTATCCAATACGCTAGCGAAAAAGGCATTAAAGATATTTATGTTCATTTCTTTGCCGACGGGCGCGATACCCCGCCGCAAAGTTCTATTGGCTACATCCGTACGTTAGAAGAAAAGATGAAACAGGCCGGTGCCGGTAAAATTGCTACCATTCAGGGCCGCTATTACGCTATGGACCGCGGGGAAGATTGGACGTTGACGGATAAGGCCTATAATTTGATTGTCCGGGCGCAAGGATTGCACGGTCATTCGGCCGAAGAAATTGTGAGCGAAGACTACCAAACCTTAAAAACTCCGGATGGCGGACCGATGGTAGATGAATACATCCCGCCCACGGTTATCGGCGATTATAAAGGAATGGAAGAAAATTCCAGCGTGATTTTCTTTAACTTCCGTCAGGACCGCGCCATCCAACTGACCCGTGCGTTTATTGACGACGATTACCCGGGTAAAGACCGCGGCGTACGCGTGCCGTGCGTATTTTGCGGACTTACCAAATATTATGATTCCTTCCCGTACAATGCACTACCGTCTATGACGGACGGCGGCGGGATGAATAATCTCTTGGGAGAGGTGATCTCCAAAGCGGGGTTGAAGCAGTTGCGGTTGGCGGAAACGCAAAAGTTTAAACACGTAACCTCGTTTTTCAACGGGAAACTCTTAAAGCCGTACCCCGGCGAGGACCGCATTGAAAAGAAGGGCCGCTTTGATCCGGCCACCTTTGCCGACCATCCGGAGATGGAAGCGTATATTGTGAAGGACGAAGCGATTACGCAAATCAATTCCGGCAAGTATGATTTTATAGTCATCAACTTTGCCAACTGCGATATGGTGGGGCATACGGGGAATTTGAAATCCGTCATTAAAGCCGTGGAAGTAGTGGACGAATGTACCGGTGCCGTGACCGAAGCCGCCTTGGCTAAAGGATATACCGTATTGATTACCGCTGACCATGGCAACGCGGAAGAAATGTGGGATGAAAAAATCAATATGCCTAAAACGGCGCATACTACCAATTTGGTAGATTTTATTTATGTGGATAATGACAATAAATCTGCCCAAATGCAACCGACGGGGAACTTGGGAGATGTAGCCGCTACCGTGTTGGATGTAATGGGTATTGAAAAACCGGCGGATATGACCGCCCGCAGTTTGATTAAACACTAACGCTTATAGTACGTATTATCCAAAAATCATCTCCGAGTGAAATCTTCGGAGATGATTTTATTTACAGGGGGAGGCTCTTTTCCAACGGGCGAAAGGGTAAAGTTTTCTTTTTTAAGCGTTGCATGTAGGGTCTCCCAAAATTGAACAATCTGTATTTACCTAATTTTACGCTCCGGCAGGTCGGTTTATGGGGTGGCTATGGGCCCGGCTAACCCAAAATTGCCCTCTTTAAAAGTTGGAACGGGTTTTCTATAATATAGGAAATACTACTTCCGGCACGGCCGGATTTTAATGAGGGGGACGTATGGACATTACCACCTTAAACAAACAAGTGCAGCAGGACAGTCTGTTTTTGCAAGATTTAAAACGCGAGGTCAGCAAGGTTATTGTCGGGCAAGAAGATTTGTTAGAAAAAATGCTCGTAGCGCTGTTGGCGGACGGGCATATCCTCATTGAAGGGGTTCCCGGATTGGCTAAAACCTTGGCAGTCAAGACGCTGGCGCAAGCTATCCACGCCCAGTTTCAACGCATTCAATTCACGCCCGATTTGTTACCGGCAGACGTTACCGGTACGTTGATTTTTAACCCCAAAGAAGGCAATTTCTCGCCCAAACAGGGGCCGGTGTTTTCTAACTTCGTATTGGCGGACGAAATCAACCGTTCTCCGGCCAAGGTACAAAGTGCCTTGCTGGAAGCTATGCAAGAACGTCAGGTAACTATCGGCGATAAAACGTATCCGCTTCCCAGGCCGTTTATGGTATTAGCCACCCAAAACCCCGTAGAACAAGAAGGGACCTACCCGCTTCCCGAAGCCCAGGTGGACCGCTTTATGCTTAAGGTGTTAGTTACGTATCCGACAAAAGAAGAAGAAAAAATGATTTTGGAGCGGATGGCTTCCCATCAAAAAATTGAACTCAATACGCGGGTTACGCCGGAAATGATTTTAAAAGCACGCGGCGTGGTGGATACAATTTACGTAGACGAAAAAATCAAAAATTATATCGTAGATTTGGTGCTTGCCACGCGTAACCCCAAAGCCGTTGGCCTGGAAAAATTGGCCTCGTTTATTGCGTATGGGGCCAGCCCGCGGGCGACCATCTTCCTAACCCAAGCTGCCAAAGCATATGCATTCCTAAACGGCCGCGGCTATGTCACCCCCGAAGATATCAAAGCTGTCGGTTTGGATGTACTGCGCCACCGGGTACTTCTCTCGTACGAAGCCGAGGCGGAAAATATCTCTGCCGAACAGATTGTCAAACAAATTTTTGATACGGTGGATGTACCGTAGCCGGATAGCGGGGGTACGTTGTGGATACCGCGGAAATTTTAAAAAAAGTACGCCAGTTGGAAATTAAAACCGGGAAATTGGTGTCGGAAACTTTTGCCGGGGAGTATTTAAGCACGTTTAAAGGACAGGGAATTGAATTTTCCGAAGTGCGTGAATATACTCCGGGGGATGACGTCCGCTCTATTGACTGGAATGTTACGGCCCGCACCGGTACTCCCTTTATTAAAAAATATAACGAAGCGCGCGAACTGACGTTAATTATTGCGTGTGATGTGTCCGGTTCCCAACAATTTGGTTCGGCGGCGCGGTTTAAGCAAGAAGCCGCTGCCGAGTTGACGGCTTTGTTTGCGTTGAGTGCGTTAAAAAATAACGATAAAGTAGGTCTTTTATTATTTTCAGACCAAATAGAATTATACGTTCCGCCCCGTAAAGGCCGAAAACACATTCTGCGCCTCATCCGCGAAGTAGTGGCTTTTGAGCCGCGTCACACCGGCACGAATATCGGGCTGGGGCTGGAGACGTTAAACAAAGTAATTAAACGCAAAGGAATTTTAATTCTGCTGTCGGATTTTTTAGCTCCGCTTGAGTCGTTTGCTAAACCGTTGCGGCTTTCGGCTAAGAAATTTGACTTAATCCCCGTGATCTTGCAAGACCCGTTGGAACGTCGTTTCCCTCCCGTGAGTGTTTGTTTGGACATTACCGACCCGGAAACCGGCGATACCGATTTTGTCAGTCTGGCAGATACACAACTTAACGAAACGTTGGACCGTTTCCACCAAGAACACGACGAACAACTGCACCATTTGTTTAGTCCTTTTAAAATAGATCCTATTGTGATAAATACGGCCCAAGATACAGCGGACCCCGTGATTGCTTTTTTTCAAAAACGGGCCCAAAAATTGCGGAGATGAGTATGCGGAGAATCTGTCTTTTCTTTTTATTACTGATCAGTACGGGCGGGAGTTTGGGGGCGCAGGAGTTGCAAATTGCCGAAGTGAACGCCCCGCAAAAAACGCCGTTTGCCCAACCCTTTACCGTTCAGTATCGTTTCTCCGGTGTGACGCAGGATCCGATTACGGTGGACGAAGCCTCCTTCTCTCCCGATTTTGAAATTACCGAGTCGCAGTTTTCCCGTCCGCAGGCGCAAACGGCCGTGTACGATTTTACGGTGTTGCCGTTTACGCTAGGGGTTTCTACCTTTACGGTTACCTTTCAAACGGAACAAGACGGCAAAGAAATTTCTGTCCCGGCCGAGCCGTTAGAAATTGACATCACGCCCGTTAAAGTATTTAACGATACCAAGTGGCGCGAAATCCGTTCCCCGCGGGTGCCGGCTTCGTGGGGCTGGTTAATTCTTTTGCTTTTGTTGATAGGGGGAATTGCCTGGGCAAGGCGGTGGTGGCGGGAGCGCCAAAACCGGGCCTTGGAGATTGCATTGGAAGAGGACTTGCGCCCCTGTGATGAAATTGCCCTGTCCAAAATTAAAGCCCTTCTAGACAGCGGTCTATGGGAAAAACGGGCTTATAAAATTTTCTATATTACGCTGGGGGAAATTTTACGCGAATATCTGTGGCGCAAATTCCAAGTAGATGCCTCGGCAGATACGACGGCAGAATTGTTGCACCGGGTTAAAACCATTGGCCCTATGCAGCCGCTGTTGGTGCCGTTAAGAGACTTTTTAAATTCGGGCGATTTGGTGAAATTTGCCAAAGCCGAACCGGAGGAAGCCGTACGTAATCAGGATGTGGCCATTTTGCGGGAGATTGTGAGGGAAACATCCTCGCCGAAACCGGAAGAAAGCGAACCGGAGAAACCGTTATGATACATTTGCTATGGATAAGTTTGGTAATTTTCTTCGGCTTGTTGGCGTGGCGCCGGCTGGCCCGGATACAGACCTGGTGGTTGGATGCGTTGCAATGGGTAGCGGCCGGAGGAGCAGCCGTGGCTGCAGGGGGGATTGTTTTTTCTTATTTAGCGGATGGCCGCCTGGAATTTTTACACCCATGGGCGTTTGTTTTTTTGTTATTTCCGCTGGCGGTTCTTTGGGTGCACGTATCGGTCCGGAACGTGTTCACGCGGACGCTGTCCTATCCCCTTACCCACTTGCGGGTCGTACAGACGTCTTTACGGGTATTATTAACCCGTTGGTTGCCGGTTTCCCTATACACGCTGGCCCTGCTTTTTATGACGGCGGCTTTAGCACGGCCCGTCCGGGTAGATAAAGCCGCTCTCCCACCGACGGAAGGTATAGATATTGTGTTACTGCTGGATGTGTCGGCTTCTATGCAAAAAGACGATTTTTATCCCAACCGTTTTGTAGCCGCCCAAAGAACAGCCCTGAATTTTATTGAACAACGTATTACAGACCGTATTGGATTGGTGGCCTTTGCCAAGGCGGCTTTGCTGCAAGCCCCGTTGACGCTGGACCACGAAGCCCTGGAAGAATACATACGGGCGCTTTATTTGGGAATTGTGGATGCCACGGCTACGGCAATTGGGGACGGATTGGCCGTTGCTACCAACCATTTGAAAGACAGTAAGGCCAAAAGTAAAGTGATTATTTTACTCACGGACGGCGATTCCAACGCCGGGGCGATTGATCCGCGTTTAGCGGCCAAAGCCGCCGCCGCGTACGGGATACGGGTCTACACGATTGGAACGGCTGCGGCTCCGCAAGCGGGTTCTTATACGAACCAAAAAGACGAAATCAATGAGGGGCTGCTCTTGGAAATTGCCACTGCCACCGGCGGAAAATTCTATCGCGCCAAAGACGAACGGGAATTGGCCCACATTTACGATACCATCAACGAGTTGGAAAGAACTACTTTTACCGCTGATTCCAGTATCCACCGGACGGATGTGTATCATCCGCTGTTGCTTTTGGCATTATGTTTGTTGGCGGCCGGGTTAGTGCTGGAAAAATTATTTTTGATAAAGGTACCTTGATTATGGAATTGTTTGCACATCCTTTTTTCTTATTGGGTTTCTTGCCTGCCTTGGCCGGTGTGTGGGTTTTGTTTTGGTTGGGCCGGAAACTAAAACAACGGATTATACAGCGGTTGTTTTCTGCACCGGCGTATGCCCAATTAACGGCGGGGTTGCGCCCGGAAACATACCGCAACGAATGGTGGATAGCGGCGGCCGTATTGTTTTTGTTTGTGGCGTTAGCCGGGCCGCAATGGGGCAGTGAGGTTATAGAAGCCCAGGGATCTTTTGCCCAAACCATTTTGGCAGTGGATGTGTCGGCCTCTATGCGGGCACAGGATGTAAAACCCGACCGGTTGGATAATGCCAAAACGATGTTGCGCATGCTGATTAGCAATTTAAAGAACGAACGTATTGGTATCATTGCGTTTACTTCGCAAGCGTTTGTCCAGTGTCCCGTTACAACCGACGAAGAAGCCTTGCGTTATTTTGTCACCCGGTTACAGCCGGATATGTTGCCTGTTCCGGGGACGTCTTTAGCGGCACCGGTACAGTTGGCGGCCCGTATTTTGGCTAAATATCCGGGACAAAAAGCATTGGTGTTGTTGACCGACGGTGAGGACCATTCTGCGGAAGAATTGGCTGCTGCCAAAGAGGCCGCCCTGAAAAGTGCTATACGTATCATTGCTATCGGTATCGGAACGAAAGAAGGTACGTTGATTCCCGCAAAAACAGATGCATCCGGGCGGGTTTTGGAATATAAAAAGGACCGGCAAGGCAATACGGTGGTGTCCAAATTGGATGAAAATTCCCTCTTGTCCTTGGCCGAGGCTACCGGCGGAGTATATATTGCCTACAGTACCCCTGCTCAAGTGTCGGCCAAAGTAGAGGATGCCTTGCGCGGGTTGGATAAAAGTTCCTCGGTGGTATCGCGGCATGCCTTGTATAAAACGCGGTATCAAATTCCGTTGGTGCTGGCGATTTTGTGTTTGGCCGGATATTTGCTGTGGCCGCGCGGCCGCAAGAAAAGCACTGTAGCGGAAAAAGAAACGTTAAAAAAGGTAAAATAAGAATATGCGTATAGGGCGGATTATTTTTCTGTTGTTGATTGCGTTACCGCTTCAGGCCGGGGTCCGGGGAGACTTGCGGTCCGGCGGGAAGTTGTATAAGCAAAAAAAGTACGGGCAGGCTTTGGCTAAGTACAACCAAGTGTTGGAGCAAAACCCGGCCGAAACGGAAGCGGCGTTGGGAGCCGGTGCCGCAGCGTATTATTTAAAAGATTATGCTACTGCCCGCAAAGCCTTTGAACAGGCTGCCCAGCAAGAAACCGACCCCCACCGGACGGATGCGCTTTTTAATTTGGGCAATACGTATTACCGGGCTCACCAAACCGACCCGGCCAAACAGGCTTTTCGCCAAGCCATTTTGAAAAATCCGGGGGACAAAGAGGCCCTGCATAATTTTCAGTTGCTACTCCAAGAGCAGAAAAACCAACAAAACAAGAATAATCAAAACGATAAAAACCAAGATAAGAAGTCTCCCAACCAGGATCAACAACCTAAAGATAATCCGGCGCAGTCTCCGGATCAGCAAGACTCGTCTGCCAAAGAAGCGGCTGATCGGGTGATGCAAATGGCCCGGGAGCGGGAATTTAAGCCTTCCTCTGTTTCCGGCCAAGGGCAGGATAGCAGTGTGGAAAAAGATTGGTAATTATGAAAAAACTCCTGTTAAGTATCCTTTTTTTAGTAACGGCTTTTGGGCTTTACGCCCAGGTACAGATTTCAGCCCGGGCCGATAAGCAGATTCTGACGTTAGATGACGAATTGACGCTGACGGTTCGGATCACCGGGATTTCCGGTCGTGTTACAGCCCCGCAACTGCCCAGTTTGCCCGCTTTTAACGTATATTCCCGCTCGGAAGAACAGACTATCATTAACGGGAACACGACGTTGGTCTTTCATTACACGATGCTTCCCCGTTTTGTGGGCCGGACGCAAATCGGTCCGGTGCGTTTTATGTACCAAGGGAAAACATACGAAACAGAACCGATTTCTATTTCTATTTACCGGCATGCTCCCAATACGCCCGAACCGCAAACTGCTACGCCGGGGAAAAATGCCGGTCCGGCTCCTTCTTCGCAACGGGCCGACCCGCATTTGCCGCCGTTGGAAGCGTCTTTGGCAAATCAGTCTTATGCCAAACGCGGGGAACCGTTCTTTCTGGTGGCGGCCGTTAGTAATAAACGCCCGTATGTGAACCAGCCGTTCACGCTGGCGGTTCGCTTCTATTACTCCCAAGCTTTTGCCGGAGGAACGTATCAAAAACCGGCCGTGGCGGATATGCTGATGGAAGATATGGGAAAAAGCGAAGGGACCCAGAGCATCGGCGGTACTTTGTACCGATACACGGAGCAACGGTACCAGTTGACCCCGGTATCTGCCGGAAGAGTGACTATCGGTGCGGGGAGTGTTAATTACCGGGATGTGTCCGATTCTCCGCTATTGGCTTTTGACCGTTTGCTGGGGCTTACTGCGGCCGGGCCGGACCAGACGGCGACGTCTGCCCCCATGGTGATATCGGTGCGGGAACTTCCCGCGGCGGGCCGTCCAGAGTCTTTTTACGGCGCGGTGGGAAACCGTTTCCGGATAAGTGCATCGGCGGAACCCCGGCAAGTACCGGCTGCCGAAGCGGTCAACTTTCAGGTAACTGTCCAAGGGGTGGGGAATTTGAAAGTTTCCCAGAACCTTCGTTTTCCTTCTTTAGACGGGTTTAAAATTTATCCGGCGGCTCCGGTATCCGGGCACGGGGTGGACGGTGACGGTTCGTTAAACGGTTATATTACTTTTAAGGCGGTGTTGGTGCCGGCGGCTTCCGGTATTTATACGATACCGGCGGTAGATTGGTCGTATTTTGATCCGGCGGACGGAGCGTACCACACGTTGCAAACGGAGCCTATTTCGTTGACGGTTACCCCGGCCGTTCAGGCACAAAACGAAGTAAACTTTGGAAATGTAAAGTCCGGTGGGCCCGGTTTCCAGGCCTTGGCGCAAGATATTGCTTACCTAAAAATGAATTTTGACCCCCGGGAAGGAGTACTGGTCCGTTTAAGCCGGTTGGCCTGGCTCAACGGGGTAGGGCTTTTGTGGGTGGCGTTGGCGTTGTTATTTGCGTTACTCGACCGCAATAAACTGGCCCGTAAGAAAATCTTTTTAACAGCCAAAAACCGGTTGAAAAAAGCATCCTCCGGGCAAGAGGTGGCCGATATCGTCAGTGTTTATTTGGTTGAGAAACTCGGGATTCATACAGGCAGTCTTCCGCTTAAAGAAATTGTCAGTCGTTTGGAAGAAAAAGGGGTGACCCCGGCTACTGCGGAATCTTTTGCTTTATTGTGGGAACATCTGGATGCCGAACGTTTCGCCCCGGCCGGAGCGGCCACGTCGGCGGTTGATTTACCGCTGCAGGCCCAGAATACATTGCGTTTAATAGAGGAGGAAACCCGGTGAGATATATTTGGATAGGGCTTTTCCTGTTAGGGGGATGGTTGCCGGCACTTGCTCAGGAAGATTTGCAACAAGCAGAGGCTTTGTACCGGCAGGGTAAGTTTTCGGCTGCTTTGGGGGCCTATGAAAATTTGTTAAAAACCCACCCAAAGGACCCTTTTGTTTACTACAATATAGGTAACTGCTATTTTAAGATGGGTAGTAAAGGGTTAGCAGTTGCCAATTATTACCGGGCGTTTCGGTTGAATCCGCGGGATGCGGATATTCGTCATAATTTGGCCTTATCCCTGGCCAACGGAGGGGAACAGTTGGTCCCGCGCGGAATGCCGGTTATTTTGCATAAGGCCTTCTATTTGCTGTCGTATGCCGAACTGACGGGCCTGGTGTACGGGCTGTTTTGGTTGTGGTGTATAGGAGCCGGAGTTGCGTTATTGTGCCGGAAAGGTTGGCGGACGGTAGCGGTGGGAACAGTGCTTTGCGCGGGGGCGGCGATATGGTGGTATGTCCGCGGGCAGATAGAACACCAACCGTTGGCCGTGGTGGCGTCTCCTACGGCGGAAATACGCAGCGGCCCGGGCACGAATTTCCCGGCCAGTGCGAACGTAGCCCAAGGACATTTGATCACAATTTTGGATAGAAAGGATGCTTGGCACCAGGTAGTGGTGACGTCGCAAGGTATTAAAGGTTGGATTGAAAAGAGCGCCGTGGAAAAAATTTAAAAAATACGAGGAATTATATGTTTGTTCAAGCACAAGCGGATGAATTGATGGCTGCCCTAGGATATGTCAAAGAAAATTTGGCAGAGAAAGTGGAAGAACTGGCTGCTCAAGTGGTGCGGGCTTTCCGGGCCGGTCATAAGGTAATTTTTATGGGGAACGGTGGTAGTGCTTCGGATGCACAACACTTGGCGGCTGAGTTTGTAGGCCGTTTTAAAAAAGAACGCCCTTCTTTACCGGCGTTGGCACTCAATACCAATTCCTCCACACTGACGGCTATCGGCAACGATTATTCCTACGACGTGGTCTTTTCCCGTCAAATAGACGGTTTTGCCCAAAAGGGGGATGTGGTAATCGGGATTTCTACGTCCGGCAATAGCAAAAACGTATATTTGGCGTTGGCATTGGCCAAACAAAAAGGTTGTTTTACGGTGGGGTTTTTAGGTAAAGACGGGGGAACAATTAAAGAAGTGTGTGATTTACCGCTTATTGTGCCCGTTAAGAACACTCCGCATATTCAGGCCTGCCATATTTTCATGGGCCATTGTATGTGTGAGTTGGTGGACCAACAGTATTAAATTATGAAAATTGCACTCGGTTGTGATCACGCAGGGTTTGCACTAAAAGAAACGGTAGCTCAACAAATTCGCCGGTTGGGGCATGAAGTATTGGATTGCGGTACCGATTGCCCGCGTTCGGTGGATTATCCGGATTTTGCGGCCAAAGTGGCTCGGGCGGTTTGCTCGCAAGAGGCAGCCCGCGGCGTACTCATTTGCGGCAGCGGAGTAGGCGTTTGTGTGGCGGCCAATAAATTTAAAGGAGTCCGCGCCAGTATTTGCCACGATGCCTACACCGCCCAGCAGGCCGTTGAGCACGACGGGCTTAACGTGCTGTGCTTGGGGGCACGAATTATCGGGCCGGCGCTGGCTGAGGAATTAGTCACCCGGTTTTTAGGTGCTTCGTTTTCCAACGAAGAACGCCACCTGCGGCGTCTGAACAAAGTGCTGCAGTTGGAAAAGGACAATTTGAAATAAGACATAGGGTCTTTAGAATAAGGATGAAGAAATGATGAACATATATGAAAACCCCTTGGCCGATGGAATTATTCGGGAAGGATTGATCAAGTTAGAAGGTCTTTCTTTTAACACGAAATTTTGGGCCAAAGACGCTTCTTTATGGAAACAAGATAAAGCAAGCCAAGACTTTATCGTCCAGTTTTTGGGCTGGCAAAAGGTCTATGATTGGACGTTGGAACGGTTGGACGAAGTGATTGGTTTCGCCCAAGATGTACAAGCCAATTTCAAACATTGTGTGGTTATGGGGATGGGCGGTTCGTCCTTAGCCCCGGAAGTTTTCCGTACCGTATTCGGTAAACAAGAAGGCTGGCCGGAACTTTTGGTATTGGATACCACCAATCCCGATTGGATTTCGGCGGCCCGCGCCCAAATTGACCCGGCCCGTACTTTATTCATTTTTGCCAGTAAGTCCGGCGGCACGGTGGAGCCTTCTTCCCAGTTTGCTTATTTCTGGGATGAAGTCAAAAAAGCCGGGGTAGAAGAACCCGGAAAGAATTTTGCGGCTATCACGGACCCGGGAACCGGGCTGGAAAAATTAGCCCAACAGCATAAATTCCGTCATACTTTTTTAAACCCGGCTGATATCGGCGGTCGTTTTTCGGCACTTTCTTTCTTTGGGATTGTGCCGGCAGCCATTATGGGGATAGATGTGCGCCGCTTGCTTATGGTAGCCAAAGAGCAAGCCGTGTCGTTTGGACCGGAAGCATCCGTTAAAGATAATGCGGCCCTAAAATTGGGAGCCTATATGGGTGCGTGCTACGTAAACCACGGACGCGATAAACTTACGTTGCTGACCGCTAAAAATCTGGCTTCTTTTGGCTTGTGGGCGGAACAATTGGTAGCCGAGTCTACCGGTAAAGAAAGCAAAGGGATTGTACCGGTGGCGGGCGAAAAATTGCTTGCCGGTTTTGATTACCATGAGGACCGTTTCTTTGTACGCTTGGCTGTGGCGGATGAGGAAGACAAAAAACTTCGGACGTTGCTGGCCCGGTTGGACGAACACGAAGCTCCCTTGTTTACCATTGAAGTTTCTTCCGAATATGATTTAGGGGCTTTGTTCTTGCTGTGGGAAATTGCCACCGCTGCCGCAGGGGCCGTGTTGGCGATTAACCCGTTTGATCAACCGAATGTGCAAGAAGCCAAAACTATGACCAAAGATGTATTGGCTAAATTAGCCCAGGGAGATATCCCGGCTGAAATCGCCGCACCGATTTTGGTTTCCAAAGAGATAGCGGATGATGTAAAAATGGATACGCTTGCACAGGATATTTATTCGCTTCTGGAAAGCAACGATTATGTGGCCTTATTGGCGTATGTTCATCCGTCGCGCGAAGTAGAAAATGCTTTGCAGACATTACGCGAAAAAATTATGCGCCGTACGAAACGCGCCGTCTTGTTTGGTTATGGGCCGCGCTATTTACACTCTACCGGCCAATTGCACAAAGGCGACGGTAACAACGGGGTGTTTATCCTCTTTTCCGCCGACCCGGAAAAGGATATCCAAATTCCCGGTCAGCAGTATACGTTCGGACAATTGTGCAACGCGCAAGCGTTGGGGGATTTCCGGGCGTTGGAGTCTAAGGGGCGCCGCGTGATCAAGTTACACTTGACGCAACCGTTGGCTCCGTGCATCCGTAAAATTAGCGACTTATTCTAATGCCAGTCAGGAGGCGGCAGCTTCGGGCCGCCTCCTTCTTGTTTCCCCCTATGAAGAAAGTATTTATCCAAACGTACGGTTGCCAGATGAATTTAGCTGATTCGGAGGAAATGTTCAGCCACCTGGCCGCTCGCGGTTATCAGCGTACAGATGAGTTGGAACAGGCCGATGCTGTGCTGATTAACACCTGCACCGTGCGCGATCATGCCGAACATAAAGCCGTTTCGTTTTTGGGCCGGCTGGCTGCTTGGAAAAGAGAACGGCCGTCCCGACGGATTATTTTTGCGGGATGTGCGGCGGAACGGTTGGGGAGTGCCTTGCAGAAAAAATATCCGTTTTTGGATATTTTGTCCGGTGCTAAAAGCATTGATCACTTTGCTGATACGTTGGATGAAAGCGGATTATTCGGGCCGCAAGCGGACAGCGGCGAAGTGTTGCCTGCCGGGTTGACCGGCTATGTGACCATTATGCGCGGGTGTAACTTTGCTTGTACGTACTGCATCGTTCCGCGGGTGCGCGGGCCGGTGGTCTGTTTACCGCAGGCCGGAATTTTGGAAGAAGTAAAACGGAAAGTGACTGCCGGAGCGAAAGAGATTATGCTTTTGGGGCAAACGGTCAATGCATACCAAGACGGGGCCGTTTCTTTTGCCCAGTTGTTAAATGAAGTAAGTGCAATTCCCGGTGTGGAGCGTGTGGGGTTTACCAGCCCGCACCCGATTTATTTTACGTCGGATTTTTTGGCGGCTATTGCGCCGAATCCTAAAATTGCCCGTCATATCCATTTGCCGGTGCAAAGCGGCTCTACGCGCGTTTTGCAAGAAATGAAACGCGGTTATACCCGCGAACTTTTGGTTGAAAAACTCAAAGCCCTTCAAGCCGCCGGGTTTGTGATTTCCACCGATTTGATAGTGGGTTTCCCAACGGAAACGGAGGAAGATTTCCAACAAACACTTTCTTTGGTGGATGAGGTAGGGTTTTCCACGGCGTATTGCTATAAATACTCGCCCCGGCAGGGTACTCCGGCCGCCCAAATGCCGCAATTGGCGCAAAATGTACTGGAACAACGGCTTGATATTTTGTTAAATAGAGTAAAGAGGTTGGCCGAGGTCGCGTACCAGGCGCAGGTCGGCACCGTTCAAACGGTGTTGTTTGAAACGCCGGACAAAGGGCGTTCATCTCAAGGATTTTGGGTGCGTGCCGCCCGGCCGTACCCGGTAGGAAGTGTGGTCAACCTGCCTATAGAAAAAGCGGCAGGAACTTTATTAATTGCGAGGGAGTAACTATGACAAAGAAGAATATTAAGGAAAGACGCCGTCATCCGCGTATGCCGGTTATCAGCAATTTAATTGAACCGGTCAATTTGCGTTATACAACGCCGGAAGGCAAGGAAGTTTCGCTCGTAGCTATTTTGGCGGATTTATCTGCTTCGGGTATGCGCATGATTAGTTTTTTAGGTGCGCCGCTAGCGGATCATTTCTCCATCAGTTTACAACTGCCGGGTACCGGTAAAATAGAAGTAGAGGCCCGGTTGGCCTGGGTAAAAGAGCGGGAAAATGTTTATACCATTGGTATTGAATTTACCAAAATGGCCGATAAACACGTCAAACTCATTAGCGACATGGCGGATGATTTTAACGACTGCGATACCCGCATTCTGCTCAAATTGCCCGAGCCGTGTGTCCCTACGTGTAAGTGCAATAAAATCTGTAATAAGATTCAAAAAGACGAAATGTTGTTTGAAAAATAAACAACTTATTAATTCTATCCTTCGCAAGATAAACCTCCCCGGATTACTCCGGGGAGGTTTTTATTCCCTGAACGTGAGTGCATACACCCCCTATTTTTGTTACAATGTGAACAAGCCATTTTCTTGGAGGATTTTTATATGAAAAAATCTGGTTGGTTGAAAAGTGTAGTTTTTCTTTTTGTTATGGGCCTGTTTGCCGTGGCTTGCCAAAAACAGATTCCTTTGCATGAGGCTAGCGCGACGGGCGACTTGCAACGGGTCAATAAACTCATTGCCGCCGGCACAGACGTAAATGCCGCGAATGAGGAGGGTGCTACTGCTTTGATGTGGGCAAGTTACGATGGCCATCACGAGGTGGTAAAGGCTTTGTTAGCCGCTAGAGCGGATGTAAATGCCCAAGACCCAAATGGTCATAGTGCCTTGATGTTTGCAAGTCAGGAGGGACACACCGAAATAGTAAAGGCCCTATTAGCCGCTAGAGCAGATGTAAATGCCAAAGAAAAAGACGGTGCCACGGCCTTGATGGCGGCAAGTTACATGGGCCATCCCGAATCAGTAAAAACCCTGTTAGCCGCTAGAGCGGATGTAAATGCCCAAGACCTAAATGGTCATAGTGCCTTGATGGCGGCAAGTCAGGAGGGACACACCGAAATAGTAAAGGCCCTATTAGCCGCTAGAGCAGATGTAAATGCAAAAGACAAGGAGGGATGGACTGCCTTGATGTTGGCAAACATGAAAGGCCATACAGAAATTGTCAACTTATTACGTGCGGCGGGAGCCAAATAAAAGGCGGTCAGATATATCCGTTTGGCGGTCATATCACATTCCCAAAGAGAAAACCCCCGGCGTTGCCGGGGGTTGGTCTTTTATTTGCTTGGAATATATAGCGCGGACAGATTATTCCTGATAATCTTTTAACATCTTCGTCCGGCTGGGATGGCGCAGTTTGCGGATAGCTTTGGCTTCAATTTGGCGTACCCGTTCCCGCGTGACGTTGAACATTTTACCGACTTCCTCTAGCGTGCGCGGATAGCCCGAGTCAATTCCAAAACGCAAACTGATAATTTTAGATTCCCGCTCGGATAAAGTAGCCAACACGTCGGCCACTTCCTGTTTGCGCAGGAAATCAATGGCCGCGTCGGTAGGATTGGGGCCGCTTTTATCTTCAATAAAATCTTCCAAGTTGGAATCTTCATCCTCGCCGATAGGCGTGGAGAGCGAAATGGGATCTTGCATGATTTTCAACACGCTTTTCACTTTCTCCATGGACAGACGCAACGTTTTTGCATAATCTTCCAAAGTGGGTTCATGGCCGTGTTCCTGACGGAATTTATTGGTAACTTTGGTTAATTTAGAAACCAATTCTTTCATGTGTACGGGAATACGGATGGTGTTGGCCTGGTCGGCAATGGCACGGTTAATACTTTGGCGTATCCACCAGGTGGCATACGTGGAAAATTTAAAACCGCGTTTGTATTCAAATTTTTCTACCGCTTTCATTAGTCCAAGGCCGCCCTCTTGAATTAGGTCGGATAGTTCCAAATTGGAGTTGACGTGCTTCTTGGCAATAGATACCACCAAACGCAAGTTGGCTTTTATCAGTTTCAGCTTATCTTGCAAAATCATGTCTTCAAAGAAGGTAATGCGGTCGTTAAACGCAATAAATTCTTTTTCCGTCATGGGCAGGATGTCCACCAGTTGGCGGTGCCGCCGGCGCACATCTTCAATATTGGCTAAAGCCCGTTCCAGTTCTTCTAAGGAAAATTTGGTTTTCTTTTTAAAGACTTTTTCGGTAATTTTTTTAGATTTCAAGTCGTTGACTAATTTTTTGACTTCGGCATAGGGGCCAAAATATTCATCAAAGCGGGCCATGTCGTTGGAAGTTTCGGTCAAGCGGTCAGCCAAGTTTTTGATTTTATTGGTCAAACGTTTGATTTTGTTTTGGTTTAAATTAAGTTTGGTAATACAAGCCACCACTTCTTTTTGTTTGGCTTCTACTTTTTCAATGGCGTTGTTGCGCCGTTTTTCGGACAGGTTTCCTTCGCGGATTTCTTTGAGCAGTTTAGTGATTTCCTGTTCCCGCTTGCCGATAAATTCCGCCGCAGTTTTGAGTTTGCGGCGCATGTTACTCAGTTCGCGGTTGGTGCGCTTGCCGCGGGGCATGAGTTCTTTGGTAGTCATTTCTTCTTGATCTACCAGTTCTTCCCAGTTGCAAATTTCGCGCATGGTGATAGGGGATTCCAACACCAATTTACGCAGTTCTTTTTCGCGTTCGCGGATATTACGGGCCAGGGTGATTTCTTCGTCGCGGGTGAGCAGCGGTACGCGGCCCATTTCGGACAAGTACATCCGGATGGAGTTGGAAATATCCGGCGTGGAACTCCAGTCTTCGCTGAGGGCTTCTTTTTCCTGGGCGGCGGTATTTTTAAATTTTTTCTGTTCCACTACCTGAATGCCCAAATCGTCAATGGTATCCATTACACCGTCAATATCTTCTGCGCTCATATCGGCCGCCGCAAAAGAACGGTTCAAATCTTCCAGGGCTACAAAGCCGCTTTCTTTCCCTTCTTCCAACAAATTTTTTAACGATTTATTTCCCAGTGCCATAATATCCTCAACTACTTTTTTAGTTTCGTTTGTAACAACATATATTCTTTGATAAGTTCCTGCGGCACGTTGCCCGCACCGAGGACCTTCATTTGGCGTTGGACTTCTTTGAGCCGTTTTTGTACGCCGTTTTGTTTTATCTTGGCCGTACACGCGGCAATATCGCGTGCCGGTTGAAAATCTGCCGGAGTCTGCACAAAGGCCAGTTTAAACAGTTCCTTGCGCAACGAAGGAACCTCTGCGCCGGCCTTTTCCAGCAGGGCCTGTCCGGTTAATCCGGCTTGGGCGTGTTGGCGGATAGATGCAAACAGACGGTAGGCACCGGCAGAGGAAAAATCCGTTTCTGCCAGGTCTTCGCACAGACCGATTTGGTCCGGCGCACACAAAAGCCACGCCAATAAATCTTCTTCTGCCGTATTGGCCGGAGCCGGTGCTACAGGCAGATTGCCCCCCTGCGGGGGGACTTGGCGAACTTGGCGTTGGATGCGCGCTAATACTAGCGATTCATCCACGCCTATTTGTTCGGCTACGTATTTGGCCCACTCCCGCCGGACGATGGCATCCGGTTGTTGGGTAATCACTTCCGCCAATTCCGTCACCACGTGTGTTTTATGCTGCGCACTTAACGGTTGCGGGTAACGGGCTAACTGCTGCCGGGTGTGAAACGCAATCAACTCCTCGGCTTGATTTAAAATCTGTTCAAACGCTTCTTTGCCCCGTTGGGCGATAAATTCATCCGGGTCTAATCCGTCCGGCAACGAAGCCACTTTTACAAACAGCCCCTTGCTTATCAAAATGAGCGACCCGCGCAAAGCGGCTTTAATTCCGGCTGCATCCGGATCAAACAAGAGAATGACATTTTCGCTATAGCGCTTAAGTAACTGGGCGTGCTGTTCGGTTAAACTGGTTCCCAACGGAGCCACCGTATAATCTACACCGGCCTGGTGGCAACCGATCACGTCCATGTATCCTTCTAACAAGACGGCCCGTCCCGCTTTGCGGATGGCCGGTCCGGCAAAATTGAGTCCGTATAATACGTGGGACTTGGTGAACAATACCGTCTCCGGCGAATTTAAATATTTGGGTTCGCCTTCGCCCAAAATGCGTCCGCCGAAACCGACGGTATCTCCCCGTTGGTTGAGGATAGGGAACATCAGCCGGTTTCTAAAATAATCCCGTAACCCGTAACTGGTTTGCGCACATAACCCGGCCTCTTTTAAATCTTGTTCGCTGTATCCGGCGGCCCGGGCAGCGCGGATAAGCGCGGTGAAATCTGTGGTGGCGGACAAACCTAATTCAAATTTTACGCACGTTTCTTTAGTCAAGTTGCGTTGCTTTACATACGCGCGCGCGTGCGAACCGGCAGCGGATAGTAAATTTTTATGATAAAACGTTTTGGCAAAATCCAAGGCTTTGCGCGCACCGGCCCGGCGTTGTTCTTCTGCGCTGGAGGGTTGCTGCGGCTTATATTCCACCCCGGCCAGCCCGGCTAATTTTTCCAGGGCCTCGTTGAAGGGGATATTTTCCATTCGCATGACAAAGTCAAAAACGTCACCCCCGGCCTGACAACCAAAACAATAGAACAAACCCTTCTCGTTGTTGCACGTGAAGGAAGGGGTTTTCTCGTGGTGGAACGGGCAACAGGCCTTGAAAGTTTTTCCGGCCCGTTTTAAATCCGGCACGTATTGGCGGATGATATCCACGATGTCCAACCGGTCTTTGATTTGTTCAACAATAGTACTGTTCACACAATTCCCGTTGGGTGTTATGAAAAAATACGTTTAATAAAGGGCAAACAAGGCAATAGCCCGATACGTACGTAAAGGACTATTGCCCGCGATACAGTTTTACTTAAAAACGTCTGCGTTTGGTGCGGCGTGCGCGGCGTTGGGCTTCCTGCGATTTGATTTTGCGTTTTACGCTCGGAGGCATATACGTTTCGCGCCGTTTGATTTCGCGCAAGATGCCGTTTTTTTCGCATTCCCGTTTGAAGCGTTTAATAGCTTCTTCCAAGTGCTCGGCATCTCTGACTTTTACGAAAACCATGCTTTTTTCACCACCTTCTACGGCTAGTAGGTTAAGATTAAAAATTTATGCTCTTTATATTATACTTTATTTTCGGGATTTTAACCAGCGGGCCAGAGAAATCTCCGGCCGGCCATTAAATGAAAATGCAAATGATCCACACTTTGCCCCGCACCTTTGCCGTTGTTAGTAACTAAGCGGAAGTCTTTGAGGTCAAATTGTTGGGCCAATTTCTTGGCAACCAACAGCACTTTCCCCAGTAGCAAAGCGTCATCTTCGCTGGCTTGGTCTAAGCGCGCGATATGTTTGCGCGGAATTAGTAACAAATGGGTGGGGGCTTGCGGATTTAAGTCCTTAAAGGCCACCACGTCTTCGTCTTCGTAAATCAGTTGGCTTTTGACAGAGCCGTCGGCAATGCCGCAAAAAATACAGTTCATATTTTCATTATAGCAAAAATACGGCCTTTCCCGCGGGGGGAAAAATAAGAGATTTCCCCAAGTTTTTTGGGGGGGTATGCCCTTGGCCCTAACACATATTTCAAGTAATTTTCCTTGTAAAGAGCTACAATAAAATATATGCATTTTATAGATTCTCATGCCCATTTGAATGACCCCGCTTTTGACAGCGACCGGGAGGAACTCCTTTCCGTGCGCTTGCCGCAAGCGGGGATTTCTGCCAGTATAGAGATTGGCTGTTCGCCGGAAGAATGGCAACCCGCTTTGGAGCTTGCGGCCAAGTATCCCGGTTTCGTCCGCGCGGTATTAGGGGTGCACCCGGAATATGCTGCGAAGTACGATACTTCCGCTGCGGCCCGGCTACCTGAACTGCTTGCGGATAAGCGGGTGGTTGCCGTTGGGGAAACGGGGTTGGATTATACGTGTTTGGATATCGCCGGTAAAGAAGAACAACACCGCACTTTTTTACAAATGATTGAAAGGGCCGACCGGGTACAAAAACCGCTTGTTTTGCACGTGCGCCGCCAAGGCGAAGATTACGCCGCCTACGAGGATACCTTTGCCTGTTTGAAGCACCATTGGCACCCAATTTGTACCACGCAACACCCGGGGGTGCTGCATTGTTTTTGTGCCGGATACGAACAAGCCAAACAAGCCCTGGACTATGGGCTGCTATTGGGCATTAACGGATGTTTTACGTACAAAAAAAACGAATACATCCGCGAGGCTGTTAAAAAAGCCGGGGCCGATAAAATTATTTTAGAAACCGATTGCCCGTATCTCTCCCCACAGGGAAAACGCGGGCAACGTAACGACCCGTCAAATATCCCGCTGATTGCGCAGTTGGTGGCGGATTATTTATCCGTTCCGTTGGCGGAGTTAGCCGCTATCACGGTGCGCAATACAAAACAGTTGTACGGATTACCTTAAATTTGTTATAGTGCTAGAAGGAGAAGCATTTATGAAAAAAACTATTTGGTTGGTATTGGGTGTTTGTTTGAGTGTAGCGGCCTGCACTTCCAAAGAGCAAGAGCAGGAAATCCGCACGTTTTGGAAAAAGCAAGTAGAGCGGTTGGATTCCCGGTTTCTAGGAAGGACGCAGATGACTCCGCAAGATATCCAAGAACAATTGCGTAAAATACGGGAACAGGCGGGTTCGCCTTCCCAGTTAAAAGAAAGTGCGGCGGCAGGGGTTGAAAAAATATCCCAAAAGTTTGCGGCCCATAAATCGGCCGTTTCGTCTAGCGAGCCATCCCCGGTTGTTGAAAAACCGGTTTCCAAACCCGTCTTGCAAACTGCTCAAAAACCGGCGCGGAAAATGGCCGCTAAGCCGGTAACCACTATGCCGGCGGCTCCCAGCCAACAAGTGTTGGAAGTGACCTTGGATGGGGGAGATGCTTTCCCCGGGGTGGCCCCGTATAAAGACCGCGTGCGTATGAAAAAAGAATGGAACAATTTACAGGTCCGAAATCAAGCCGCTGTGCGGGATATCCTTAAAACCTTTGGCACAGACGTATATAACGAAGCTGTTGTCATTACCGCCCGTACCGAACAACAACTGAAAAAAACCGCCCGAACGGCCGGCAGTTACGCGGCGTACGTTAGCCAACAACGGGTACTGGTGGTCCAACAGGAACAATCCTTGCAGAAACTGATGCAGCAGAATGTCCAAAGTATTCGGTCTGTAAAATAAACGAATCATTCCCCGGAGGGTTCTTTATGCGAATGCTTGATATCATTATTAAAAAACGCGACGGAAAAATGCTGACCCAGGCAGAGTTTGATTTTGTGGCGCAAGCGGCCGCCCGCGGTACGGTACCTGATTATCAGCTTTCTTCTTTTTTGATGGCCTGTTTCTTGCGTCCGCTTACGGACAAAGAAACCGCGATGTTTACCCGGGCTATGGCCCACTCCGGCGAGCGGCTTAATTTCAAAACGGTTACCAAACTACCCAAGACGGATAAACATTCCACGGGGGGAGTAGGCGATGGTATTTCGCTCGCGCTGGCTCCGTTGGTGGCGTGCGCGGGGATAGCCGTTCCCATGATGGCCGGGCGCGGGCTCGGACATACCGGCGGCACGTTGGACAAATTGGAATCTATCCGAGGGTTTAACGTGCGTATGCCTGTGACGTCCATTTATCGTCAGATTAAAAAGTTAAATGTCTGTATGTTTGGACAAACGGCAACCTTGGCTCCCGCCGATAAAAAATTATATTCGTTGCGGGATGCTTCGGGTTCGGTGGAGAGCCGGCCGTTGATTGTGGCCAGTATTTTATCCAAGAAATACGCCGAGGGTGTGGATAGTTTGCTGATGGATGTTAAATACGGCTCGGGCGCATTTATGCAAAAATTGGCAGATAGCCGCAAACTGGCCCGCGCGCTCGTGAATACCGCTAAACTGTTGGGGCTTAAGTGCCGCGCGCTCATTACTTATATGGACCAACCTTTGGGCCGCGCGGTGGGAAATGCCAACGAAATGCGCCAAAGCATAGAAATTCTGAAAGGCAACAAAACGCTCGCGCCGGACTTTTACGAACTGCTTATGCAAGAAGCCGTGCAAATGGTACTGATGAGTGGTGTGCAAAAGGATGCCCGGCAAGCGCGCGTGATGTTAGAGAAATACATAGACGACGGTCAAGCCGCCGCCAAACTGCGCGAGATTATCAAGTGCCAAGGGGGCGACCCGCGCTCGGTGGACGATCCGGCGGGCTATTTCACTTGTGCTAAATTTAAGTATGAGCTGAAAGCAGATAAAAACGGATACGTTCGGTACATTGATGCCAAAACAACCGGCCGTGCCGCGGTGACATTGGGTGCCGGGCGCAACACAATGGAAGATGCCGTTGACTTTGGGGCCGGCATTTGGCTGAGTAAGAAATGCGGGGAAGCCGTTAAAAAAGGAGATGTAATTGCCGTATTGTACGCATCCGACAAAAAGAAACTGGCAGACGGCGTTAGTTTGTTTAAAACGGCGGTGGAAGTGGGGCCCCAAAAACCTGCTCCGTATAAGATTGTTAAAGAAGTAATTAAATAGCATAGTTCCGCTTTTATTGCAGAATACGCACAGGATTAAAACATATCGGAGGTTGTTGTGAAATTAAAGAAAAGCAAGGCGTTTACGTTGACAGAATTGTTAATTGTGGTCATTGTGATAGGGGTATTAGCGGCGCTGGTACTACCGAAGTTTACCCGTATCATGGAAACGCGCAAAACGACAGAGGCGGAAGAAATGATGTCGGCTATCCGCACGGAACAAGAGCGTCGTTGTTCGTTGGGAAGGTCGTACACGACCGATTTTGCCACGCTGGGCAATATAGTATCGTCCTCCGATACGGCCCAC